>NZ_NERV01000007.1 GCF_003063315.1 Limnohabitans sp. T6-5 | reverse complement strand
TAGCGGTTTGGTTGTAGCTGCCTGCTTTGAGGTTACCGCTGGTGCTGATGTTGGCGCTGCTGTTTGCGTCGACGATGGATGCGACAGACGTGACTTTGTCTTTGCTGCCGACTGCGCCTTGCACGTTAGTGAAACTCACAGCACCTGCATCAGCCGCAGTGGCGTAAGTGGTGGTGACGCCAGCAATCGCAGCGCCGGTCAAAGCCAGCTTGTTGACCACGTAGTTATTGTCAGTGGTCGTGATGCCCGTAAAGCTGTAGTTGGCGGCATCGTCGCCGCTGATGGCGGTGGCAGTCTGGTTATAGCTGCCTGCTTTGAGGTTACCGCTGGTGCTGATGTTGGCGCTGCTGTTTGCGTCGACGATGGATGCGACAGACGTGACTTTGTCTTTGCTGCCGACTGCGCCTTGCACGTTCGTGAAACTCACAGCACCTGCATCGGCTGCAGTGGCGTAAGTGGTGGTGACGCCAGCAATCGCTGCACCGGTCAAAGCCAGCTTGTTGACCACGTAGTTATTGTCGGTGGTCGTGATGCCCGCAAAGCTGTAGTTGGCGGCATCGTCACCGCTGATGGCGGTGGCGGTTTGCTTGTAGCTGCCAGCTTTGAGGTTGCCGCTGGTGCTGATGTTGGCGCTGCTGTTTGCGTCGACGATGGATGCGACAGACGTGACTTTGTCTTTGCTGCCGACTGCGCCTTGCACGTTCGTGAAACTCACTGCACCTGCATCGGCCGCAGTGGCGTAAGTGGTGGTGACGCCTGCAATCGCAGCGCCGGTCAAAGCCAGCTTGTTGACCACGTAGTTATTGTCGGTGGTCGTGATGCCCGCAAAGCTGTAGTTGCTGGCATCGTCGCCGCTGATGGCGGTAGCGGTTTGCTTGTAGCTGCCAGCTTTGAGGTTACCGCTGGTGCTGATGTTGGCGCTGCTGTTTGCGTCGACGATGGATGCGACAGACGTGACTATGTCTTTGCTGCCGACCGCGCCTTGCACGTTCGTGAAACTCACAGCACCTGCATCAGCCGCTGTGGCGTAAGTGGTGGTGACGCCTGCAATCGCAGCGCCGGTCAAAGCCAGCTTGTTGACCACGTAGTTATTGTCAGTGGTCGTGATGCCCGCAAAGCTGTAGTTGGCGGCATCGTCGCCGCTGATGACTGTAGCGGTTTGGTTGTAGCTGCCTGCTTTGAGGTTACCGCTGGTGCTGATGTTGGCGCTGCTGTTTGCGTCGACGATGGATGCGACAGACGTGACTTTGTCTTTGCTGCCGACCGCGCCTTGCACGTTCGTGAAACTCACAGCACCTGCATCAGCCGCTGTGGCGTAAGTGGTGGTGACGCCTGCAATCGCAGCGCCGGTCAAAGCCAGCTTGTTGACCACGTAGTTATTGTCAGTGGTCG
>NZ_NERV01000006.1 GCF_003063315.1 Limnohabitans sp. T6-5 | reverse complement strand
GCGTCCATGCAAACATCATCGGGCCGGATCAATAGGTTCAGTCGTTCCCGGCGCGGGTTTGGTGAGCGCTCAGGCCAGCGGGGCGTTGCAAGTGGTCGTCGTCAAAAAAGCCTTGTTCGGTGCCGGTGTGGCAGGCGGCGCAGTTGGCGGCCGACTTGACGCTGGGCAGTGACCAGACGACCGATGAGATATTTCGGTGCTTACGCTCAAACCAAGCCGACTTCGTCAGCCGGTCTTGTGGCGGCTCTTCGGACACGCGCTTGTAAGTGCCCGCATGGGTTTGCAACCATTGACCGATTTCGGCCACCGTTTTGGCGTCCAAAGAGGCGTCGCTGCCGTAGTGCTGGTCCAGGCCCTTCATGATGCGTTGCCACGATTTGGCAGGCAGCATGCCGGGTGGGTAGGCGGTGTGGCAAGCGGCACATTCGACGGTGTAGGACGACAGAATTTTCGCGGGCATGCGGGCACCATCGGCATGTGCGGCGGACATGCCCAAGGAGCTCAGAACGATGCAGGCTATGGCCTGCAGGATCGGGCTGTGCATGGCCCGCTGTGGTGGTGTGAAAAATTGGGTCATGTGGGGGCTTTCATCATGGACGGCTGGGGTGCGTCAGGGTTTGAGGCTGACCAGGTAAGCCAGCACATCGGCTTTTTCCTGCGCACTGCATTCGCGGCTGAGCACATCCTTGCAGTTGCGTTTGAACCATTTGTCGGTCTTGGCCGTGTCAGTGAGCGAGCGGTCATTGAAGGCCGGAGCCAAAGGCGCAATGGCTTTGCTGGTGCTGGCGTGTTTGCCCTGGGCGGTGGGCGGCGTGCCGTGGCACGAAGCGCACGACCATTCACCGCCATGCCGTTGGTTGAACAGCGCCTGCCCCCGCTCGGATTTGGCCGGGGCACCGGCTTGGGCCGTCCAGTGGCTCAGCTGCTGGGCAGGGGTGGTGTCGGCCGCATGGGCCGTCAAAGCCGGCAAAGCAAACAGACCCGCCAGCGCCCAAAGGCGGCCAGCGGCGAAGGTGTTGGGGTTCATCAAGCGCATGTTTTTTCTCCGTTCAAAGGATCAAGGTGTCGATGGCTTCATTGTGTGAAGCCGCGCTTGAACCTTGTCTGAAGCGCTTGTTCATCGCCCGTTCAGCTTTGCTGCGGGACAATCGAGGGGTGAAAAAACAGCTCACCCGCCACCCCACCCGCCTTGTGGCGACTGCACGAAGGTCAAGCCGGGCATTGCCTGTGCGTTGGGCCGCTTGCAGCCTGCTGGCCGTGTTCGCCCTGGCCTGGCAGGGCGGTGCGGCCGCCAGCGACAAGGGCGACCACGAACGCGCCTTGCAGGCGGTGCAGTCGGGCCAGGTCTTGCCGCTGGCCAAAGTGCTGGCGCTGGTCGAGCGTGAACACCCCGGCCAGGTGCTGGAGGTGGCGTTGGAAAACGAAGGGCCGGGCTGGCGGTACGAGATCAAATTGCTGCAGCCCGATGGCCGCCTGACCAAGCTCAAGGTCGATGCCCGCACGGGCGAGATACTGAAGCGAAAAACACGTTGAATGAACACTTGAGAAAGCCCCATGCGCATCTTGCTGGTTGAAGACGAACCCACCTTGCGGGAACAGCTGCGCGCTGGCCTGGTCGAAGCCGGTCATGTGGTGGAGCAGGCCGACAACGGGCGCGACGCCCATTTCATGGGCGACACCGAAGATTTCGATGCTGTGGTGCTGGACCTGGGCCTGCCGCTGATGGATGGGCTGACGGTTTTGCAGCGCTGGCGCGCGCAAGGCCGCAGCATGCCGGTGCTGATCCTGACGGCGCGCGACAACTGGCATGACAAGGTCGCGGGCATTGACGCCGGGGCCGACGACTACCTGAGCAAGCCGTTTCACATGGAAGAGTTGCTGGCCCGTTTGCGCGCCCTGAACCGGCGGGCCCATGGCTTGGCCTCTGCGGTGCTGCGCCTGGGTGATGTGGCACTGGACACGCGCAGCGGGCGCGTGACTGTGCAGGGGCAAGCGGTGCCGGTGACCAGCCACGAATACAAGGTGCTGGACTACCTGATGCACCGCCCCGATGCGGTGGTCTCACGCAGTGAGCTGACGACGCACATTTATGCACAGGACTTTGAACGCGACTCCAACACCATCGAGGTGTTTGTGGGCCGACTGCGCAAGAAATTGCCCCAGTTGACGATCGAGACTGTGCGCGGTTTGGGTTACCGCTTGGTGGTGGCATGAACAGCTGGCGGCCTTGGCGGCTGGGGGGCCTTGTGGGCTCCTTGCGTTTTCGCTTGTTGGCTGCGACCTTGATCGGCTTGTCGCTGGCCATGGTGCTGGCAGGCGTGGTGCTCAACAGCTTGTTCCATGAGCATGTGATGCGCCAGTTTGAAAAAGGTCTGACCCAGCAGCTCGACCAGTTGACGGCCCGTTTGTCATTTGATGCGCAAGGCCACCCCGAGATCGATGCACAGAGCTTGTCCGACCCGCGTTGGCAGCGCCCATATTCCGGTTTGTATTGGCAGCTGGACGATATGACGGCCGCCCCGCCCCGGCCCGGCGTGTTGCGCTCACGCTCCTTGTGGGACACACGGCTGGCCTTGCCTGCCGATGTGCTGCGCGATGGCGAAGTCCACGCGCACGAGTTGACTGGCCCCGGCGACAGCCGCTTGCGCGTGCTGGAGCGCACGGTGCGCCCTGATGCTGTTGCAGGTGCCGATGTGCGCTGGCGTTTGAGCGTTGCGGCCGACCTGAACGATACGCACGAAGCGGTGGCAGGTTTTCAGCGCGTGCTGGGTTTCTCGCTCGCGGCACTGCTGGTGCTTTTGCTGGCGGCGACCTGGGCGCAAGTGGCGTTGGGCCTGCGGCCTTTGCTGGCTTTGCAGCAGGGTTTGAAAAACTTGCGAGAAGGCCGCACGCCACGGCTGGCGGGGGATGTGCCGAGCGAAGTGCAGCCACTGGTGAACGACTTCAACAGCGTGCTGGACCGCAACGACGAGGTGGTGAGCCGCGCGCGCACCCAGGCGGGCAATTTGGCCCATGCCCTGAAAACCCCACTCACGGTACTGCACCAGGCTGCGCGTAACCCGCTAGGGGCGGACTTGGCGACGCTGGTGCGTGAGCAGGTGCAACTGGCCCGGCGTCACATCGACTGGCACTTGGCCCGCTCGCGCATGGCCGCATCCACCGGCATGCCCGGTCAGCGTGTGCCGCTGGTCCCCACGCTGCAAGGCCTGGTGCGCGTGATGCAGCGCGTGCACGCAGAACGCGATCTGGCCATCACGCTGGAGGCGGCCAACGAGGGCTTGCAGTTTGCAGGCGAGGCGCAAGACCTGCAGGAGATGCTGGGCAATGTGCTGGACAACGCTTGCCAATGGGCGCACAGCGCAGTGCACATTCGGGTAAGCGACGGGGCGCCGCCGGGGCAAAGTGGTGCTCTGGCCACATGCCATGTGGCGATCGAAGACGATGGCCCCGGCATGTCGGCCGAGCAGATGCCCCGCGTCTTGCAGCGTGGCGTGCGCCTGGATGAGTCGGTACCCGGCAACGGCTTGGGCCTGGCGATCGTGCGGGAGCTGGTGGATTTGTACGGGGGGGCGCTGCAATTGCAAACCCCGACACAGGGCCGGGGTTTGCGGGTGACGCTGATCTTGCCTGTGGCTGCGGCCGACATCTCCGTTCAGAAGGACGGCCTTTGAAGACTGATCAGGGTGAGCGACGCGAAGCCTGGGCCCTGAGGCATGGCGCCGGGCACTCAGGCCAAGCTCAGTCAAATCCCCGAACCATCAACACAGGCACAGGCGCCATGCGCAGGATCTGCTCGGAGCCGCTGCCCAGCAGCAGGCGTCCAAGGCCCCGTCGGCCGTGCGTGCCGATCACGATCAGATCAGCCCCCCCCAGTCGCCTGCGGCATCAGCCACCGACCTGCGAAAAAAATGCGGCATGACGCACGAAAAAAAACCGCCCCGGGAACCCGGGGCGGTTGGGGTGTTCAGCGCTGAGACAGCAGCTTACTGGGCCATGGCTTCGATGGCGATGTCGATGCGCACGTCGTCGCCCACGTAAGGCGCATATTTGCCAGCGTTGAACTCGGTGCGCTTGATGGTGGTGAAGGCGTTGGCGCCCAAAGCTGGCTTTTTCACCATGGGGTGAGGCATGGCCTGAAAGCCTGTCACCGTCAGGGTCACGGGCTTGGTCACGCCTTTGATGGTGAGCTGGCCTTCGATGGCTTTGGGTTTGTCGCCGTCAAACACCACTTTGGTGGACTTGAATGTCGCGGTGGGGAACTTGGCGGTGTCCAGGAAGTCTTCGCCCTGGATGTGACCGTTGAAGTCAACCGAGCCGGTGTTCACCGATTTCAGGTCGATCACGATGTCCACCGAACCGGTCTTGGCTTCAGCGTCAAACACCACTTTGCCGGTGGTGTTGCTGAAGCTGCTCAGCTGGGTCGAGTAGCCGAAGTGCGAATACGAGAAACGCGGGAAGGTGTGCGAGCTGTCCACGTTGTACGTCACGGGTGCGGCCAGGGCCGAGCCAGCGGCCAAAGTCACGAAGGCCAAAGCGGCGCTGAGTTTTTTCAAAGATGTCATGGAAATGCTCCTGTGGATTGAAAAGAAAAATGTGGGCAAATGCCCGGTTTATTGGCTCAATTGAGCGGTGATGGAAAAATTGACCTGGATGTCGTTGGCCACCACATCAAACTTGGCCCACATGCCTTCGCCGATGCTGTAGTCGCCGCGTTTGAGTGTGAAGCCGCCTGTGAGCACGCCATCCTTGCCTTGGGCGGCGTGCTTCATCTGGAACTTCACTTCACGCGTCAGGCCCTTGATGCTCAATGTGCCCAGGACTTCGTACTGGTTGGGCGCGGTTTGCTTGATCTGCTTGGCCACGAAGCTGGCTTTGGGGAAGGCTGCGGCGTTGAACCAGGATTTGGTCACGACTTCGTCATCGGCCTCGCTCGATCCCGCATCCACGCTGGCCAAGTCCACTTCAAAGCTGGCCTTGGCTTGGTCCGCTTTGGCTGGATCAAAGTTCACTTTCGCAGCGAACCTCTTGAAGCGCCCGTCCATGGCCACGCCCATTTGCTTGTAGCTGAACGTCACGCTGCTTTTGGCAGGCACGATGGACTGATACGGGGCGGCATCGGCTTGCATGGCCACGGCCAATGCAGACAGTGCGACGAATTTTTTCAAAACGGTGTTCATGGGTTTCCTTGAATCTGAGGGGGATCAACGCGATGGCAGCATACGGCGCAGCGTGTCGTCTTTGTGAAAGACATGGTGATACAAGGCCGCTACGGCATGGCCTGCGATCAGCAGCAGCAAGCCGATGTTCAGGGCTTCGTGCAGCTCGGCCAGGCTTTTGCCCAGTGCCTTGTCTTTGCCGATCAGGTCAGGAATCGGCAGCACACCAAACCAGACGGTCTGCACGCCCTTGGCCGAACTCATCAACCAGCCGCTCAAGGGGATGGCGATCATCAGCGCGTACAGCAAGAAGTGACCTGCGTGGGCCGCCCACTGCATGTGCGCAGGCATGCTGTCGAGCAAGGCCGGTGGGCGGTGCGTGATGCGCCAGACCAGTCGCAGCCAAACCAGCATGAAGACGGTCACCCCGGCCCATTTGTGCCAAGAATAGTACTGCAGCTTTTGCGGCGACAAGGGCAGATCGGCCATGTAAAAACCCAGCGCCAGCAGGCCAAAGATCATCAGGGCCATCAGCCAGTGCAGGCTTTTGGCGGTGCGGGTGTAGTTCGCGGTGTGGTGGGTTTTCATGGGGGTGTTCTGTGGGAAAGGGTTCAATGAAATGTGTAGCCGTCCATGGCAATCACATGGTCACTGATACCTCTGAAAAAAGCTTCTGGTTGTGCATCCACCCCCGCAGCGCCCAAGGCGGTAAACAAGGGCAACAGGTGTTCGTCGCTGGGGTGGGCGCGCTGGCCTGCGGCTTGCTGACGATAAGCCAGCAGGCCCGACACATCGCGCTGCACCATGTGGGTGTGAATCCAGTCGGCAAACTCGGGCACATACGCGGGAGTCGCACCACCTTGCATGCTGACCACCATGAAATCACGCAGATTGTGCGTGACGTTGCCCGAGGCCACGATCAGGATGTTTTGCGCAGTCAGCGGCGCCAGTGCCTGGCCCACGCGCAAGGCGTGTTCGGGCCCCAGGTGGCTTTGCACCGACAGCGGCACCACGGGGATGTCGGCATCGGGAAACATCTGGCGCAGCGGAATCCAGGCGCCATGGTCCAGGCCGCGCTGGGCGTCTTGCACCGCAGGCAAACCGGCCCCTTGCAAGGCCGACACCACTTGCGCGGCGGCTTCGGGGCAACCGGTGGCGGGGTATTGCATCTGGTACAGGCGCGGGTCAAAGCCGCCAAAGTCGTGAATGGTCTCTGGCCGTGTGGCAAAGCCCACGGTGGGCACGGCGGTTTCCCAGTGCGGGCTGACCACCACGATGGCGCGGGGCGTGCCCAACTGCGGCACGAGCTGGCTCATGGCCGCGCCCGCCGCGCCGGGGCGCAGGGCAAACATGGGTGAACCGTGGGGCACAAACAGGACTGAGCGGAGGGTAGACATGGTGTGATCGCTTTCGATGGGTGAACTTTAGAGGCTTTACCAGACAAGAAAAAGTAGCAGCCCAGCAAATAGTTGTTGCAAAATCAGCAACAATGGACAAACTCGATGCAATGCAAACCTTTGTGCGCGTGGCCGAAGCGGGCAGCTTCACCGCCGTGGCCGACCAGTTGCAGGTGGCCCGCTCGGTCATCACCCGGCAAATCGCCGCGCTGGAAAAGCTGCTGCGCGTCAAGCTCATCACGCGCAGCACCCGCAGCCTGACGCTGACCGCCGCAGGCGCGGCCTATCTTGAAAAGTGCCGTGTCATCCTGAACATGGTGGACGCCGCCGAGTCGAGTCTGGACGAGGAAAAGGTCGTGCCGCGTGGGCGCATCCGCCTGGGTTTGCCCATCAGCTTTGGCTTGCAGCGGCTCATGCCCGCCTTGCTCGAGTTTGCGCAGGCCCAGCCCCACATCGAGCTGATGATGGACTTTTCGGATCAGCGGGCCAACCTGATCGAAGAAGGCATCGACTTGTCCATCCGCATCACGTCTGCCCTGCAGCCGGGCGACATCGTGCGCCAGTTGGGGCAGTGCCGCTTGCTCACCCTGGCCTCACCCGCGTATTTGTCGGAACACAGCGAACCCACTCACCCCGATCAGTTGCGGCACCACGAGTGCCTGGTGTATGCCATGCAGATGAATGCCGCCACTTGGGATTACCAGGTGGCGGGCCAGGTGCAGCCCTTCAGCGTGCGTGGTCGCATTCGGGCCAACAATGGCCTGGCCCTGACGCAGGCCGCAGCGCGCGGCTTGGGCATCACGCGCCAGCCCGATTTCATTGCGCAAGCTTTTCTGGCCAGCCAGCAAGTGGTCGAAATTCTCTCGCCGTTTGAGCCCCAACCTCTGGGCATTTATGCGGTGCTGCCCAGCAACCGTTACATACCGCACCGGGTGAATGTGCTGATCGAGCACCTGGCCCAGGCCCTGCGGCCAGCCTGAACGCGCCACGCCCAGGCAGGAAAACCCTGCACAGCGGGCGGGCTGTCCCGAAGTGGACGATGGCGTCTGAAAATCACGCCACAATCGGCGCTCGGTGACGGCCCCCATTCACACAGGAATTTCTCATGACCTACCCCAACACCCAGCTTTTCATCAACGGCCAATGGTGCGATGCCGAAGGCGGCCGAACCATGCCGGTTTTCAACCCCGCCACAGGCACCGAAATCGGTCGACTGGCCCACGCGGGCGTACCCGATCTGGAGCGTGCGGCACAAGCAGCGCAAAAAGGCTTTGAGTTGTGGCGCGATGTGCCCGCCAATGAGCGCTGCGCCATCATGCGCAAAGCGGCTGCCCTGATGCGCGAACGCGCCCCAGCCATTGCCCAGCTGCTCACACAAGAGCAAGGCAAGCCCCTGGCCGAAGCCAAGATTGAGGCCCTGTCTGCCGCAGACATCATCGAGTGGTTTGCCGAAGAAGGCCGCCGCGTGTATGGCCGCATCGTGCCGCCACGCAACATCAACGTGCAGCAAAACGTGCTCAAGCAACCTGTCGGCCCGGTGGCAGCGTTCACGCCCTGGAACTTCCCGATCAACCAAGCGGTGCGCAAAATGTCAGCCGCCCTGGCCACGGGCTGCTCCATCATCGTCAAGGCGCCAGAAGAAACACCGGCATCACCGGCCGAGTTGATCCGCGCTTTCCATGACGCAGGCGTGCCCGCTGGCGTGATTGGCCTGGTGTTCGGCACCCCGGCTGACATCTCGAGCTACCTGATCGCGCACCCAATCATCCGCAAAATCACCTTCACCGGCTCCACCCCCGTGGGCAAGCAATTGGCGGCCATGGCGGGGCAGCACATGAAGCGCGTGACCATGGAGCTGGGCGGTCATGCGCCAGTCATCGTGGCCGAAGACGGCGACCTGGAGCTGGCCGTGAAAGCCGCTGGCGCTGCCAAATTTCGCAACGCAGGCCAGGTCTGCATCTCACCCACACGCTTTTTGGTGCACCACAAAATTGCCGACGAATTCGCCAAAGTGTTTGCCGCGCATGCCGCCTCGCTGCAGGTGGGCGATGGCCTGGCCCAAGGCACAAACATGGGTCCCCTGGCCAACGACCGCCGCTTGGCAGCCATGCAAGCCATCACCCAGGATGCCGTGGCCAAGGGCGCCAAAGTGCTCACCGGTGGCGAGCGCATCGGCACCCAAGGCCATTTCTTTGCTCCCACGGTCTTGTCGCATGTGCCGCTGGATGCTGACGTGGTCAACAACGAGCCCTTTGGCCCCATCGCCGCGATCCGCTCATTTGAAAAGATCGAAGACGCGATTGCCGAAGCCAACCGCCTGCCCTTTGGCTTGGCAGGCTATGCCTTCACCCAATCCATCAAGACCACACACTTGCTGAGCCAACGCCTGGAAGTGGGCATGCTGTGGGTCAACCAGCCAGCAGCGCCTTGGCCAGAAATGCCCTTTGGCGGCATCAAGGACTCCGGCTATGGCTCCGAAGGCGGCCCCGAGGCGCTGGAGGCTTACCTCAACACCAAATCCGTGGCGATCTTCAACGGCTGATCCAGGACATTGCCCACCATCGCCGCGACTGCCCGTGGTGGCTCATTGGCAACGTCGGACTCTTCGAGTACCGACCTACAAAGACCCGCGTCCTTTGTAGGTCGGCGGTCGCAGACCCCGACAGACGCTGGCACAGCGTCCATGCCCGAATGCGCTCTGTGGGTAAAACTGGCAAATGTCGGACTCTTCGAGTACCGACCTACAAAGACCCGTGTCCTTTGTAGGTCGGCGGTCGCAGACCCTGACAGATGCTGGCACAGCATCCATGCCCGAATGAGCTCGGTGGGTAAAACTGGCAAATGTCGGACTCTTCGAGTACCGACCTACAAAGACCCGGCTCCTTTGTAGGTCGGCGGTCGCAGACCCCGACAGACGCGGGCACAGCGTCCATGCCTGAATGGGCTCTGTGGGTAAAACTGGCAAATGTCGGACTCTTCGAGTACCGACCTACAAAGACCCGTGTCCTTTGTAGGTCGGCGGTCGCAGACCCCGACAGATGCTGGCACAGCATCCATGCCCGAATGAGCTCGGTGGGTAAAACTGGCAAATGTCGGACTCTTTGAGTACCGACCTACGAGGACCGTGCCTTTTGTAGGTCGGCGGTCGCAGACCCCGACAGATGCTGGCACAGCATCCATGCCCGAATGCGCTCGGTGGGTAAAACTGGCAAATGTCGGACTCTTCGAGTACCGACCTACAAAGGAGCCGTGCCTTTTGTAGGTCGGCGGTCGCAGACCCCGACAGACGCGGGCACAGCGTCCATGCCTGAATGGTCTGTGTGGGTAAAACTGGCAAATGTCGGACTCTTCGAGTACCGACCTACAAAGGAGCCGTGCCTTTTGTAGGTCGGCGGTCGCAGACCCCGACAGATGCTGGCACAGCGTCCATGCCCGAATGAGCTCGGTGGGTAAAACTGGCAAATGTCGGACTCTTCGAGTACCGACCTACAAAGACCCGTGTCCTTTGTAGGTCGGCGGTCGCAGATCCCGACAGACGCGGGCACAGCGTCCATGCCTGAATGCGCTCTGTGGGTAAAACTGGCAAATGTCGGACTCTTCGAGTACCGACCTACGAGGACCGTGCCTTTGGTAGGTCGGCGGTCGCAGACCCCGACAGACGCTGGCACAGCATCCATGCCTGAATGGGCTCTGTGGGTAAAACTGGCAAATGTCGGACTCTTCGAGTACCGACCTACGAGGACCTGTGCCGCTTGTAGGTCGGCGGTCGCAGACTCCGACAGACGCTGGCACAGTATCCATGCCTGAATGGGCTCGGTGGGTAAAACTGGCAAATGTCGGACTCTTCGAGTACCGACCTACGAGGACCGTGCCTTTGGTAGGTCGGCGGTCGCAGACCCCGACAGACGCGGGTGGCCTGAAGGGGCGTGACTCAGGCCAGCGCGGGCAGGGTGAGGTGAACTTCGGCGCCGCCTTGCGAGGCGTTGCCGATCGTCAAGCTGCCGCCATGGTGTGTGGCGATGGATTTGGAAATCGACAGGCCCACGCCGAGCCCATCGGATTTGGTGCTGAAAAACGCCGTGCTCACTTGAGACAACACTTCGGGCGTCAAACCCATGCCGTTGTCGGCCACCGTCAGATGTGCCCGATCAGCCTCGCGCCAGATGCGGATGTCGATGTGGCGATAGGCCTGGCCTTGTGTGGCCTGAACAGCGTTGCGGCAGATGTTCATCAAAATTTGAGACAACTGAACCGGATCACCCATTACAAAAACGGCCGGGGTCGGCAGATGCATGCTGACATCGACCGCTTCTTTCTGAATCCAGTCATTGAGCAAATCCATGACGTCTTTCACCACCCGATTCAAACTGACGCGCTCGAATTGGCTCTCTTTGGACTGGATGAACTGCCGGATGCGGTTGAGGATATCGACTGCTTTTTGGGTGTTGCGCTGAACGTCATGCAAGTACTTGCTCACAGAGGTGGCACCTGTATTTTCTGCCTCCAGATGAGCGCGTTCCGTGATGAGGTAAATGTTGGTCAGGGGCTGGCTAAGCTCATGGGCCAATGAAGCGGCGATTTCACCCACGCTACGGCGTCGATCCAGCTGGGCGATCTGATGGCTCAAGCGTGCACTTTCTTCGTTGCGGGCCTGGACCAGCGCCATTTGCCCGGCTTGGCGCGTCAGCCGTTCCAGAAAGATGCCCATGAACCCGATGTTGCCCACAATGGCACTCATCACACCCACAAAGACCAGCAGCATGGTCAGAACGTCATCGTTGAGTGCACCCGCGCGTGAACCGTCCAAAACCACCACCACCGAGCGCAGGCTCAAGACAAGACCCAAGGCCAGATAGACCGATGCCAGCCAGCGCGCACTGGGGCTGTTGTCTTGTCGGCCGATGGCAAAACCCAGCCAGGCCAGGCGCAGCACCAGTGCCGCCGTGATGCCCGAGCCCCAGATGTAGCGAAGCTGTTCGTTGTGCAACACGCTGTGACAGTATTCATAACCCAGCGCAAAAAGCACCGAGCCCACCAACAACCAGCCCAAACGCAAAGGTTTGTGCAACGCATGTCGCAAGGCAACCACACGCAAGGCAACGCCCAGAAAAAGACAGGTATTGGCCCCCACATGCGTTGCCCAGTCAGGCAAATGGGTGCGAGAACCCAATAAGACCAGACTGGTGCCGAAGATCACACCCCCTGCACACCACAAATGGACGGTGGTCGAGCGTTGCTTGCTCAGCAACAACCAGACCCCCAGGGGCATCAGCAGATACAAAAGGCCCGCAATGAAATAAGCCGTTGGGAGGTGAAACGATGTCAAGTGAACGCACCCCCAGCCGGTTTGACCGATGACCATGGAGCCCATCCAGCGCCCTGGGCCTCAAGCCAGGCAAGGCGCCCAACCCGGGCCGCTTGAGTCGATCTCTCGCCTCTCATCGGACGGCCACAAAACTGCCCGACTTACCCCCATGCTTTTCCAGCAGAGTGACGCCGTTGATGGTCATGCCCCGATCGACGGCTTTGCACATGTCATAAATCGTCAGCAAGGCCACTTGCACTGCCGTCAAAGCCTCCATTTCCACGCCCGTCTGGCCCACCGTTTCTGCTGTGGCGCTACAAACCACGGCATTTTGTGCAGGCAGAACTTCAAATTCGACGGCCACGCGCGTCAGGCCAATCGGGTGGCACAGAGGGATCAGATCGCTGGTTTTTTTGGCCCCTTGAATGCCGGCGATGCGTGCAATGCCCAACACATCGCCTTTTTTGGCCGTGCCCGATTCGATCAGTGCCAAGGTGGCAGGCTGCATCTCGATGCGCCCCGTGGCCACGGCCACGCGCCGTGTGGCCGTTTTGGCGCCGACGTCCACCATGTGGGCTTGGCCTTGGGCATCGAAATGGGTCAAGACATCAGAGGTCTGGGTCATGGCAAGGGTGCTCAGATTTGTTTACAAATGATTCACGAGAATGGCGCATCATACGGCCATTGAATGGACCCCTTTCTGCTGTGAAACACAAATTACGTCACTCGCCATTGGTGCTGTCTTTGCTGGCTGCGGCCCTTTGTTTGCAGCCCGCTTGGCCACAGGCCCTGCCCACGCTGGGGCACGGCGAAAGCATCTCTTTGGGGGCTGAACGCCAACTGGGCGACCGCATTGCGCGCGAACTTTACCGCGACCCGGATTATCTGGAAGACCCTGTTCTGGATGAATACATTCAGCGTCTGTGGGCCCCCTTGGTCAAGGCCGCTGCTGCACGGGGCGAGCTGTCCCCCGAACTGCAAGAGCGTTTTGCCTGGCGCATTTTGTTGGGCCGTGACCGCTCAGTGAATGCGTTTGCACTGCCCGGCGGTTATCTGGGGGTGCATCTGGGGTTGATCGCCATCGTGACCTCGAACGACGAGTTGGCATCGGTGCTGGCGCACGAGCTGAGCCACGTCACTCAGCGCCATATCGCTCGATCGATGGACGATCAGACCAAAATGACCCCCTGGCTGATTGGCTCCATGATTTTGGGCGTACTGGCAGCCAGCAAAAGCGCCCAGGGCGCGCAAGCCTTGATCGTGGGTGGGCAAGCGGCGGCGGTGCAGTCGCAACTGAGTTATTCACGCGACATGGAGCGCGAAGCCGACCGCGTCGGCTATGGCGTCTTGAGTGATGCCGGTTATGACCCCAAAGGCTTTGTCAGCATGTTCGCCAAGCTGCAACAGGCCGCAGGTGTGAATGACAACGGGGCTTATCCTTACCTGCGCAGCCACCCTTTGACCACCGAGCGCATAGCCGACATGCAGGCGCGACAGCAACTGAGCGCCACAATGCCTGTCGTGGCGCAGGACATGACACAAAGCATGTTGGCTGCCAGAGCGCGTGTGCTGTCACAAAACACGGTCGATGCCCTGAAAGCCTGGACACAAGACAGCAAAATCAATTCACCACAGGCCTCTGCAGCGCAGCAAGTCGGTGCCTTGTATGCGGCCACATTGGCACACATGCAACTGCGCGATGCTGCATCGGCTGACCGCAGTTTGCAAACACTGGACAATCGGGTTCAAGCGACGGGACCCGCGTCTGCCCAACGACTTGTGCGTTTGCTCAAGGCCGAAATCGCGGCCAAACAGGAACGTTTTGATGCGGCCTTGAGTCTTTTGGCGCCAGCGTCACCGGACACCCCTCTGGCTCGGCCGGAGCTGATCGCGACCGCACAGGCCTTGGTGCGCTTGCCCACTCAGCCCTTGCGCACGGCGGTCATTGCGGCGTTGCGGGAACTCGTCTTACAAGCCCCCCAGGATGCGCAGGCTTGGAACACCCTGTCCAGCTTGCTGGCCGCCCAGGGCATGACATTGGCATCGCTGCGCGCCGAAGGCGAGGCCCAGATGGCGCGCATGGACTGGACCGGCGCCAAGGACCGTTTTCGCGCCGCACAAGACTGGGCCAGAAGCAACCGACTGCAAGCAGGCGACAACATCGAAGCCTCCATCATTGACACCCGTCTGCGTCAGGCCCAGTCACTGGTGCGCGAGATGCAGACAGAACGCTGAGCGGTCCATCGACGGTGCAGGTCGGCATTCCGAGAATCCGACATGCGCTGATTGCAGCTGTCCCGCCGATACAGGCCTGACCGGTTGGCACGCATCTGTCGGGGTCTTCGACCACCGACCTACAAAATGGCAGCAGCCCCGTAGGTCGGGACTCGCAGAGTCCGACTTGCGCCGATTGCAGCTGTCGCGCCGATACAGGCCTGACCGGTTGGCACGCATCTGTCGGGGTCTTCGACCACCGACCTACAAAATGGCAGCCCCGTAGGTCGGGACTCGCAGATTCCGGCATACGCCGATTGCAGCTGTCGCGCCGATACAGGCCTGACCGGGTGGCACGCATCTGTCGGGGTCTTCGACCGCCGACCCCTGCCCAACGCGACTTATGACACTGTGTTGCTTGGATTTACGCCCCAACGGGTTTTCACCCAACCGGCACCGATCACCGCAGCAACCGCCACCAGGCTGGCAAGCCAGCGCCACAGGGCTTGCTCAGGGCCGTCAAACACACTGTTCAGCAAGGGCTCATCCACCACCATTTTGGCGGCGGTCAAGGCCAACACCGCTGCGCCCAGCCAGATGATGACGGGAAAGCGATCCACCAGTTTCAGCACCACCGAGCTGCCAAACACCACAATGGGCACACTGATGAGCAAGCCCAAAATCACCAGATCCCATGAGCCATGCGCGGCGCCCGCGACGCCCAGCACGTTGTCCACCCCCATGAGCGCATCGGCCACCACAATGGTTTTCATGGCACCCCAGAATGTCGTGGCTGCAGGGCCATGCGAATCGGCTTCGCCGGTATCAGCCAGCAATTTGTAGGCGATCCACAGCAGACCCAGTCCACCTGCGAGCATCAGCCCCGGAATTTGCAGCAACCAGACCACCCCGATGGTCATCACACCGCGCACCGCGATGGCCCCCACGGTGCCCCAGATGATGGCTTTCTTTTTCAAGTGGTCCGGCAAATTGCGGGCCGCCAGGGCGATGACGATGGCGTTGTCGCCCGCCAGCACGAGGTCAATCAGGACGATGGCCAGCAAAGCAGACCACCAAGGGGCAGATAAAAATTCCATGCAAAGACTCCAGGTTCAATAAGTTAGACCAGTCTCAGGCAAGGTGAATCATCACGGCGCAGCAAAACTGCACACAGCAAGATGTCGAACCGCCTGACACAGGCATTGGATCGAAGGTCTTGCTCGGCGTCTGCGTGGCAGACACCTGGACAACCGGAAGCTTGCGCTACGTATTGACGGCTGACCAAAAACCCGGGTGCTTTGCACACCCAAGCATGAGGGAGCTACTCCCCTTCAGGTGCTGATTAAACCGCATGGGGCTTTGTCCTTGCTCGCCAGGGGGAAATCTGTGCCTGACAGGTCTCTGTGCTTTATTTCCAGCGAAGCAACTCAATGTGGATGCTGCCCTTGTCACTGCTGAAGGTGACAGCACCTTCTTGCACCGTGGCTTGCAGTTGCATGCTGCGCTCGGCCAGTTTGGCCAGCTCCTGAGCGCCTTCGGTCGGCACGCGCCAGACCTGCAATTTGTCCAGGCGGGTGAGCTTGGTCTCAATGCCCTTCCACCAGACCTCGGCCGCGTGGTTGAAGCAATACAACAGCACCTCGTCGGCCTTTTGGCAAGCCTTCATGATGGGTTTGTCCTCGGGCTGACCGACTTCGACCCATAGGCGGGTTTGCCCGGTGAAGTCGCGCAGGCTGACGTCTGGATCGTCCGGATCGGACAGACCTGCACCGAAGGCCAACTTGCCGTCGCCATGGCACACGGCCTGCAGCTTGTAGGCGTTGATGGCCAGCGCCAGCAAGCGGATCATCATGCGCTCGTCGGTCTCGCTGGGGTGACGAGCCAGCGTCAACGCGTGGTCTTCGTAGTAGCTGTGATCGATGTCAGCGATCGACAGATTGGCTTTGTAGATGGTGGATTTGAGGGCCATGGTTTTTAGTCTTTGCGGGCCAGCATCCGCCATGCCAACAGCTGAACGCCGTTGCGCAGGGCAGACAATTCGCCGCCGTATATGAGTAAAGGAGTGCCGGCCTCTGCAGCTGCCATGCTGGCAGAGCGCTGGCCTGCGCGTACGTAGTCACCCGTGGGTGTTTGACCGGATTTGATCTCGACCGTTTGCAACTGGCCTGTGCCCGTTTCATAGATCAGATCGGCTTCCAGTCCGTTGTTGTCTCGCCAGAAATGCAAGTCAGAAGGTTGTCCCTGGTTGCTTCGATATTTGAGGAATTCGCTGACCACCCAGTTTTCAAACAAGGCCCCACGCGCAGGATGCAAGCTCAACTGCTCTGGCTGGCGAATCCCCAGCAGCCAGCAAGCCAAGCCCGTGTCCACAAAATAGAGTTTGGGTGATTTGACCAAGCGCTTGCCAAAATTGCGGTGGTATGGAGTCAACAAAAACAGCACATCGCTCGATTCCAGCACCGACAACCAGGCACGCGCCGTGGTGTGGCTGATGCCCGCCTCACTGGCCAATGCGCTCAGGTTCAACAATTGGCCTGTGCGTCCGGCACAAAGTCGCACAAACCGCTGGAATGTTGCCAAGTCCTGCACCTGCAGCACTTGCCGAACGTCCCGCTCCAAATAAGTGGTGATGTAGCTTGCAAACCAGTCCACCGGCTCGGTGGATGCGCCCGTGTTCAAAGCTGGGTAGCCACCGCGCCAAAGCGCCTGGTCCAGTGTCATCTGCCCGTTCCCAACACCCGCAATTTCTGCAGCAGAAAAAGGCAGCAAGCGGCTCATGGCCACACGCCCGGCCAAGGACTGCGTCACCCCGGCCATCAAGCCAAATTGCTGCGATCCCGTCAGGATGAATCGTCCGGGTGTCCGGTCATCATCCACCAGCCCCTGCAAGTATGAAAACAGATCGGGCCAGCGTTGGGCTTCATCAAAAATGGCACCTTGGGTAAACCGCGCCAGGAACCCGCGTGGGTCTTCGGCCGCAAAGGCGCGCTCTGTAGGGTCTTCGAGCGAGATGTAGGGCTTGCCAGGAAACAAATGCCGCGCCAGCGTGGTCTTGCCCGACTGCCTGGGGCCAGTAATGGCCAGCACAGGAAACGACTTGGCCAGGCGCTGGAGCGTAGGGGCAAGTTGTCGTTCGATCATGCACCGATTCTATACATTTTGAAGAAATGATCTTCAAAATGTATAAAACAAGGTCCCGTCAAAGGATGCACAGCATCCCGATCGACGGCGCCTTGATTGCACGAATCAAACCCGGCGGGCCAGCTCAGCGGCCTTGCCGACATAGCTGCCCGGCGTCATGGCCAGCAGGCGGTCTTTGTCGGCTTGCGGGATCTCCAGGGCCTGGATCAGGCCATGCAGGTCGGCGGCAGTCACGGTTTTGCCGCGTGTGACTTCCTTGAGTTTTTCGTAGGCGCCCTGCACGCCATAGCGGCGCATCACGGTCTGGATCGGCTCAGCCAACACTTCCCAAGCAGCGTCCAGGTCAGCGGCAAGCGCTTCTTCGTTGAGTTCGAGCTTGTTCAGACCGGTCATCAAGGACGCATAGGCCAACGCGGTATAGCCCAAGCCAACGCCCATGTTGCGCAGCACCGTGGAGTCGGTCAGGTCGCGCTGCCAGCGGCTGATCGGCAGCTTTTCAGACAGGTGTTTGAGCACGGCATTGGCCAGGCCCAGATTGCCTTCGGCGTTTTCAAAGTCGATCGGGTTGACCTTGTGCGGCATGGTGGACGAGCCAATCTCGCCCGCCTTCAAGCGCTGCTTGAAGTAACCCAGGCTCACATAGCCCCAGATGTCACGCGAGAAGTCGATCAGGATGGTGTTGGTGCGCGCCACAGCGTCAAACAATTCGGCCATGTAGTCGTGCGGCTCGATCTGGATGCTGTAGGGCTGGAAAGTCAGGCCCAGGCCCCAATGGCTGTCCTGTGATTCACCCAACTCCGGGGTTTCGATCACGGATTTGGAGAAAGCCTCCCAGTCAAAGTCGGGCCAGGCAGACAGGTGGGCGTTGTAATTGCCCACGGCGCCGTTCATCTTGCCCATGAGCTTGACGGCAGCGATCTTCTCGCGGCAGCCGTTCAGGCGCATCACCACGTTGGCGATTTCCTTGCCCACGGTGGTGGGGCTGGCGGTCTGGCCGTGGGTGCGGCTGAGCATGGGGACTTCGGCAAAAGCATGCGCCATCTCACGCAACTTGGCGATGATGCCGTCCAGGCCCGGCAAGATGACTTGCGCCCGGGCACCCTTGATTTGCAGCGCGTGGCTGGTGTTGTTGATGTCTTCGCTGGTGCAGGCGAAGTGCACGAATTCGGCACTTTTTTCCAGCTCGGGACGGTCTTTGAACTTGGACTTGATCCAGTATTCCACGGCTTTCACATCGTGGTTGGTGACCTTTTCAAACGCCTTGATGGCCACGGCATCGGTTTCGCTGAAGTTTTTCACCAGGGCGGTCAAATAAGCACGGGCACCGGGCGACAAGGGTTTGAATTCGGCAAAACCGGCATCGGACAAAGCGATGAACCAGGCAATTTCCACTTGGACGCGGCGATGCATGTAGCCTTGCTCACTCATGAGGGGGCGCAGGGCGTTGAGTTTGCTGGCGTAACGGCCATCCAGCGGCGACAGGGCGGAAATGGGGGAGAAATTCATCCTTTGATTGTAATTCCCGCGACATGGGCCACCGCCCATCTCCCCAAATGGGTAAGCGAGCCGAAAAATACCCGGCACCTTCACCTAGAATCAGTTCGTACCATTTTGCAGAACCCAGTCTTTACTTCTTATGAAACTCATCGGCTCCGTCACCAGTCCCTATGTGCGCAAAGTGCGCATCGTCATGGCCGAGAAAAAGCTGGACTATCAATTCGTGCTCGAAGACGTGATGTCGGAGCAAACCACCATCCATGAGTCCAACCCATTGGGCAAGGTGCCTTGCCTGATCATGGAAGGCCACGAGGCCGTGTTTGATTCCCGTGTGATCGTGGAATACCTGGACACCCTGTCGCCTGTGGGCAAGCTCATTCCGGCGGCCGGTCGCGAGCGCGCCGAAGTCAAAACCTGGGAAGCCCTGGCCGATGGGGTGACCGATGCGGCCTACCTGGCCCGCATGGAGCAAGCCTGGGCAGGCCGCCAGGACAGTGAACGCAGCCAGGCCTGGATTGAGCGCCAGCTCAACAAGATCCATCACGCTTTGCGTGCCATGAGCCACGGCCTGGGCGACAAAGCCTTTTGCTCGGGTATCCACCTGAGTTTGTCCGACATCGCCGTCGGTTGCGCCTTGGGTTATCTGGATTTGCGTTTTGCGCAGATCGACTGGCGCGGCGACCACCCCAATTTGCACAAGCTGCACGACAAGCTGTCGCAACGCCAAAGCTTCATCGACACCCTGCCCGCTTAACTCGGCCAAGAGGCAGCGTCAACCGTTTCACGCTTTGCGCATGTCTGACATGCATGACTGCATGATGGCCGTCGGCGCTTGCGCAGGCGCAGTCCGCCCGATCAAGTGTTGGCCCGCTTCTTGAGCCAACGCATCAAAGCGCCCACAACCGGAAGTTTTTCATAGAGCTCCTCAGCTGCATCCCAGTAATCGCGGTGCAGCGTGACAAGGCCTTGCGCATTGAACACCAGATGGCTGCCGCCACGTACGGCTTGCAGCGTGGTGGAGTCAAAGCGCTTGAACCGGAAGCGAAATTCCCACGTCAGAAATGCCTGTTCTCCATCCACCAACTGCCCGGTGATGACGAAATGCGGTTGCTCCAGCGCTGCATACATGTGGCGAAAAATCCGCTCTATCTCGGCCAACCCTTGCACCTCATTGAAGGGGTCTTTGAAGCGGGCCTGCGCATCGTAGAACGTGTGCAGCTGCGCCACGCTGTCGGGTGACAGCGTTTCAAAATAAGTGGCCAGGTTCTGAGTGGCTTGTCGTGTGTTCATGGTGGTCCATCAAAGAGAGGAAAGACTGCACGGGCTTGAGCATCCATCATGTCGGACTCTGCGAGTGCCGACCTACAAGGCTGCGGCCATTTTGCAGGTCGGTGGTCGAAGACCTCGACATGGGGGTGTGCGCACGTTGGGGCCGGTGCATCACAACCCTGTGAACTTGCGCACCAGGGGAAAGTACAGGCGATAAGGCAGCAGGCGCAAGCACTTGAGCCACCAAGTGAAGCGTTTGGGAAAGTGGATGTCGAATTGTCCGCTGGCCCAGCCCTTGAGCATTTCAGCAGCGGCCTGTTCGGGGCTGAGCAAGGCGGGCATGGCGAACTGGTTTTGTGCCGTCAGCGGGGTGGCCACAAAGCCCGGGCTGATCACGCTCACGCCAATGTTCTGGTCTTGCAAATCCATGTACAAGGTTTCGGCCAGGTGGGTCAACGCGGCTTTGGTCGGGCCATAGGCCAGGCCATTGGGCAAGCCGCGCCAGGCCGCCACGCTGCTGAGCAGGCTGATGTGTCCGCTTTGCCGTGCCAGCATGTCGGGCAGCACAGCATCCAGCACATGCAAGGCACCTTGGTAATTGACGCGGTCATGTTGCAGCAAATCCTGCACATCCAGCGCTGTGGCACGTTGTGCGCGGTAATAACCTGCGGCGTAAACCAGCAGGTCAATCGGCCCGTCGGCCAGAATGCGCCCTGCCGTGGCCTGCACATCGGCGGGCACCGTGACATCCAGCGGGTGCCATTGCACGCCCGAGTCTTGCGCGGCCCAGTCGATCACACCTTGGGGCTGGCGTGCTGAAATCATCACCACCGCCCCCGCTGCGCGCAGCGCCTGAGCGCAGGCCAAACCGATGCCCGAAGACGCGCCCACCAGCCAGACCCGACGCCCGGTCCAGTTTGTCAGCGGCACATTGAGCTGCGACCAGCGGCGCTGTGCGGGCGCCGAGACAGCGCCCGAGCGTGAAGGCGCCTTGAGGGTCAAGACTGCAGCGACTTGTGAAGTGGCGGTCATGGGGTTTTGCCTGTCGCATCCGGCAAAGGACTGCGGCGGGTGAAGGACAGCGTCACCTCACCGAGCTTGACGCCCCATTTGCTCATGGTGGCTTTGTTGAGCATCACGCGCGCATCCATCAGGTACATCCAGTCGTCAAAGTCGACATGCCAGACCCGGCCATCCACCGGCAGCGCCAGGGTGTAGCCCCAGCGAAAGGCGTTGCCGCTGACCTGTCCAGTGGCCTGGCCCACCACATCGTCAGCGCGGCCGGTGTAGGTGCCGTTTGGTCCGGCCTGAAGCCGCCAGATGCGGCGTTGCTGCGTGCCATCGGAATATACAAAGGCTTCATCCAGCACGCCTTCATCGCCTTGCCAGCTGCAGTCCATGCGCACCGTGAAACGCTTGACCACCTGACCACTGCGGTCGGTGAAAACGCCCCAGGCGTCGACCGGCCCGTTGAAGTAGGTGCGCAAATCGAGCAAGGGTTTTTCTTGTGCATAACCTTGCACCTGCGGCCCGGCACAGCTGGCCAAAAAAGGCGTTGCCGCCACAGCAGGCAGTGCGCCCAGACGGGCCAGGGCGGTACGGCGATCGATGGTGGTGTGCATGCGGTCACTCTCTTGGTTGAAATTGCAAATCGATGTCATGCCGAGTCTTGGGCATGCGGCACAGGCGCCGTGCACAGCTCGGGTGCGCGCATCAGCCCCAGATACAAAGCCAACGCAGCCAGCAGTTTGAGCACGCAGGGCAACAAGCCATACGCCAGGCCCAGCGCCAGCACGGCAGCGGCGTCTTGTTGCCCCGGGGCATAGCCCCACCAGCCGAGCAGGGGCAGCGACAAGCCAGCGGCCAAGGCCAAATTCAGTTTGGTGGCCAGATTCCACCAGCCCATGAACGCCCCGTCGGTGCGGCCACGCTCACCGCAGCGCTCAATCAGCTGGTTGAGCAGCGCACCGGGTACGGTCAAATCGGCCCCCAGGGCCATGCCCGAGAACACGCACACCACCCCAAAACCTGTGGTGTCGCCCGCACCCAGCCCGACCACGCTGACAAAGGCCAGCACCGACAAAGCCATGCCCAGCGCCCAGGTCTTGAGCAAACCCAGGCGGTCGATCACCTTCAGCCACAGCGGAAACGACAAAGCCCCGGCGGCAAAGTAAGCGCCCAGAAACAGCGGCTCCAAAGCTTTGGGGGCCTGCAAGCGGTCTTGCACAAAAAACAGCACCAAGGTTGCGGGCACGGCACTGGCCAAACCATTGAGCATGAACACTGCGAGCAAACGGCGAAACCCTGAATACTTCCAGGGATGCCACAGGCTCACGGCGGCGTGTTCAGACGGCAGCACCGGGAGGGCCTGAACAGCCGCAGCCGAGGCTTGCAGCGCAGTGCGCCGCCAACTCATCAAGCCCAGCGCCAGCATGAGCACCAGCAAAGCGGCTGTCAGCCCCCAGCCCCACAAGGCGGGCAAAGCCGAGGCCAAGAGCACTCCCACCAAGGCAAAGCCTTCGCGCCAGGCCACCCAGCGGCTTTGTGCCCTCGCACCCCCACCCTGGCGTGCGGCCCAAGTCTGGTGCAAGATGCCCAGACCGCTGTAGGCCAGGTGGCTGAGCGTGAGCGCACAACCCACCCAAACCAGCAACAGCGGTGCAGACAAAACTGCCGCCGGTGGAAAAAACAAGGCCACAAAGCCCAAAGCCACCGCCAAGGCCAAGCCCAGCGCAGCCAGCCAGACTGCTGACCAGGCGTGTCGGTACAAGCGATCGCCCCAACGCCCCAGCCAGGGATCGACCACGGCATCCAGGCTGCGGCTAAGCAGCAATACTGCGCCCAAAGCGGCCAGGGGCACGCCGTATTGCTGGGCGTACACATTGGGCACATGCACATACACCGGCAAAGCCACAAAGGCCAGCGGCAAGCCCAGCAAGCCATAGGCGGCCGGTGCCATGCGATGGCCTGCGTCGGGAATCACCGCCTGTGACGCGGTCATGGCAAGAGGCCTTGCAGCAACTGCGCACGCATCTTCGGCTCGGAAGTGCGCTCGTCCAGCCAGATGCCAAAAAACAAACGCGCAAAGACGGCGTCTTTCACCACGCCCACACGCTGGCCGTTGACCCAGAACTCAGCGCCCTGCCCGGGCTGATTGACCCCGGTGATGCGGTCATTCGGCCCCACGTTGGGGAAAATCGCACGCAAGTCCGCCAGCCATCCTTGCGCCTGTGCGTCGGTGAAGGTGCCGACACGGCGCATCTCGTCAATGGAACGGCTGGCAATCGCAGTCCCATCCAGGCGCCGCAGGTATTGCAGCTCCAGTGCAAAGGGGTGCTGCGCATATTGGCTATACCGAAAGCCCGAGGTGGTCCACAAGCGGGCGTCGTAGACCTCAAAACCCCAGACCTGCAAACGCACTGGCGCCGTGGGCATGGCGCCCCGGATGGCAGCCACTTCGGGCCGACTGAACTCAGGCGCCGTGTTTTGCGCCTGCACCCAACCCGCACAGGACACTACACCCCACAGCGCAGCGCAACCCACCCCTGTGCGCCATATGCGCTGTGGCTGCACGGCACGCTGCGCTGTGCAAGCGCCACGCCAGGCATGCCACTGAGTCAACACGGTTTGAAGCGGCGTGCGCATGATGAGCTTGACCGTTTTCAGCTCGGCTTGAGCAGGGTGAACTGGATGACGTCGATGTTGGCCTCGTCAAACGCGGCCTCGCAGTACGCCAGGTAAAACTCCCACAAGCGCACAAAGCGGTCATCGAAGGACAGCAGATGCACGTCTTGGAGGTTGCTCATGAAGCTGTCGCGCCAGCGGCGCAAGGTCTCGGCGTAGTCGGGGCCAAACTTCAGCTCATCGACCACCTGCAGGCCTGCAGCCTGTGCCTGTTTGCGGAACTCACTGGGGCTGGGCAGGCAACCGCCCGGAAAGATGTACTGCTGGATGAAATCGGTCGAATGCACGTAGCGGTCAAACAAACTGTCGTCGATGGTGATGCTCTGGATGCACGCCCGGCCACCGGGCTTGAGCAGTCGGCTCACGGTCTGAAAATAGGTCGGCCAATAGGCCTGGCCAACGGCTTCGACCATCTCGATGGAGCAGATGGCGTCAAAGGGCGCATCCTGGATGTCGCGGTAGTCCTGCAAGCGCAGGTCCGCACGCTCTTGCACGCCGTGCCAGTTCATCCGCGCTTGGGCAAAAGCCAGTTGCTCGGTTGACAGCGTGACACCTGTGAGGTGCGCACCAAACTCGGTGGTGGCCGATTCGGCCAGCGCCCCCCAGCCGCAGCCGATCTCCAAAATCCGGTCGCCGGGCTGGGCATTGACCATGCGCAAGGCGCGGCGAACTTTGGCTTTTTGGGCATCGGCCATGGGCTGGGTGGTGTCGCCATCAAACCAGGCCGAGGAGTAGTTCATCGTGCTGTCGAGCCAGATCTCGTAGAACGCATTGCCCAGGTCGTAGTGCGCATGGATGTTCTTGCGGCTGTTGGTGCGGTTGTTGCGGTTGAGCCAGTGCTTGACGCGGTAAGCCAAACGGCCCAGCCAATGGCCGTAGATGGCGCCTTCCATCTCTTGCCGATTGGCGATGAACAGGCGCAGCAAATCAGCCAGCGAGGGCGTGGTCCAGTCACCGGCCATGTAGGCCTCGGCAAACCCGATGTCACCCGATTTGAGGACGGCTGCACACACGTCCCAGCTTTGAATGTTCAGGGTGGCAAAGGGCGCTTGGTGCGTGCCGAAAATTTGCTGGCCACCATCGGGCCCCTGCAAAGTGAGCGTGCCCACTTTCAGCCGCGCCAGCAGACCGATCACCCGCCGTGCCGCCGCAGGCAAGCGGGCAGGCACGATCGGAGTGGTCCGGGTGGTGGTGTTCAAGGTCGTCTCCATCAGGCTGTCTCCTGGGGTTATCGGGTCACAAATTCACGGGGGGGTTCGGGCTTGCGCCAGAACGGGACTTTTTTGAGCCACAGGCGCAGCGCATGCCAATGGATGCGCAGCACCACGCCCAGCGTGAGCAGCGGAAAACGCCACATCACCCGGCGCAAGGCGCCCGCGCTGGCGGGCTCCAGCGTGCCGCTCCAGCTGGTTTCAATCAATGGCCCCTGGCTGTCGGCGTGGTCAACGCGGGCCACGATGCGTTCTTGCCCGTTGTGCACGGTGCGCATGAAGCGAAACTGGTAGTGGCCTTGCACGTCGCAAAACGGCGAGACATGGAAGACCTTGTCGGCCTGCAAGGTGCGGCCGTATTGGGGTGCGGGCAGCAAATAGCAATGGCGCTCGCCAAAGGTGTTGTTGACCTCGGCCACGATGGCCGCCAGCGAGCCATCTGGCCGTTGGGCGTACCAGAAGCTCACCGGTTTGAAGGCATGGCCGAGCACGCGGGGAAAGGTTTGCAGCCAGACTTCGCCCGTGGCATCCAGCACGCCTTCGCGCTGCAACAGTTCATCCAGCCAGGCCAGGGCGCCGCCCTGCTCGGCACGGCGGCCATCGCCATGGTCCACATCATGGAAGGCGAACCAGGCGCGGCGGTTGATGGCCAAGGCACCAGGCGTTGCGGCGTCGCGCAGTCGACGCATGGGCAGCATCAAAAACGCGGTGGGATAGGCAAACGCATGGCGTGCAGGGCGCAGCCGGGTGTGGCGCACTTGCCCCCAGCCAATCAGCGCGCCCGTGCCGGTCATGCGACCCGACCTGCCTTGACTCTTTCAAGCAAGGCACGCCCCACTTGCAAGCCGGACTTGAGGCCGTCTTCATGAAAACCGTAGCCCGCCCAGGCCCCGGCAAACCAGGTGTTGCGCTGGCCTTGCAGCAGCGGCAGGTTTTGCTGCGCCGCGATGGCGGGCATGTCAAACACCGGGTGCGCGTAGTCGTATTCGCCCACGATGGTGTCTGGCGCAATCGCCTGCACCGGGTTGAGCGAGACGATGACCGGCTGGCTGTACGGGATGCGCTGCAAGCGGTTGAGCAGGTAATGCAGGCAGACACGCGAAGATTCGCGGTCGTCGCTGGCGGCGCGTTCGTAATTCCAGGCGGCCCAGGTCTTGGCGTTGGCCGGCAGCACCGAGGCATCGGTGTGCAGCACGGCGCGGTTGTCCTGGTAACGGATGGCGCCCAGCACTTCGCTTTCCAGGCGGCTGGGCTCGCGCAACATGGCCAGGGCCTGGTCGGTGTGAGTGGCCACCACCACCGCATCAAAGTTTTCGGATTGCCCGTCGGTGATGATGCGCACGCCCGCATCGTTGCGCTCTATCAGGCGCACCGGGGTGTTCAGGCGTTTGTCGGGCACGCCCTCCAGAATCTTGTTCACATAGTGGCGGGCACCGCCCAGCACGCTGAACCACTGCGGCCGGTTGGTGACCTGGATCAGGCCGTGGTTGTGGCAAAACCGGATCATGGTCGCCACCGGGAACTGCAGCATCTGGTCCGTCGGGCAGCTCCAGATACAGCCCAGCATGGGCAGGAAATACCAATCCCGGAAGGATTCGCTGAATCGGTGCTGGCGCAAAAAGTCGACCAGCGGTTGTTGCAGCTCGGTTTCGCGTTGCGCTTTGGCGATGCGCGTGCAAAGCGCATTGAAGCGCAGCACATCGGCCAGCATGCGCCAAAAGCGCGGGTTGACCAGGTTGCGGCGCTGGGCAAACACGGTGTTCAGATCGCAACCGCTCCACTCCAGCGCCCGCCCGCCCAATGCGCCCGGCACCTTGACTGAAAACGACATGTCAGAAGGCACCGTGTCCACCTTCAGCTCGGCAAACAACGCGATCAGGTTCGGGTAGGTGCGTTCGTTGAACACCAAAAAGCCGGTGTCCACGCCATGCGTGACGGGGCCTTGTGGCGTGGGCAGCGTCACGTCCACGGTGTGGGTGTGGCCGCCAAAATAATCATTCGCCTCGAACACCGTGATGTCGGCCTGACCCCGCAAGGTGTGGGCCACGGCCAGTGCGGAGATGCCCGAACCCACGATGGCCAGTTTCATGCGTTCGCTCATGGTGCGGTTTGCTTGAGGGATTTTTCGATGGCCGCAATCAGGCTTTTGCTGTCTGGCCCGGTCATGCTGCTGTAGCTGTCCACCACTTTACCGTCTCGCCCGATCAAGTACTTGTAGAAATTCCAGCGGGGTTTTTGGCCCGTCTCGGCCAGCAGCTGCTTGTACAGCGGCGCGGCATTCTCGCCCGTGACCACGGTTTTGGTGAACATCGGAAATTTCACGCCGAAGGTGTTTTCGCAAAAATCGGCAATCTGCTTGTTACTGCCCGTCTCTTGCGAAAAGTCATTGGAGGGGAAACCCAGCACAACCAATCCTTTGTCCTGGTATTTGGCGTGCAGTGCCTCCAGGCCTTTGTATTGCGGGGTGAAACCGCAAAAACTGGCCGTGTTCACCACCAACAGCACCTTGCCGCTGTATTGGCACAGCGACTGGGGCTTTTCATCTTGCAGGCGCTCCACGGTGTGGTTGAGCAAGGCGGGGCAGGCAGGGGCTGCGGCCTGGGCCGATGCGGCGCTCAAAACCAGCCAGCACAGGCCAAGCAATGTGTTTTTTACCACGGAGTGAGTGATTTGCACTTTGAATTTCATTTTGTGACCAATCAGTATATGTGCATTTGACCCACTTGTCACCGAAGGGTGCCCCCAACAGTAGCAGGCCGCCCGCACTGACAGTCATCACGCCATGTCGGCGCGGAAGCCAACGACCTACAAACCCCGTCCCCGCATCTGCCCGCACACCCACAGCATCCTCATCTGCACAAGCGCTCAGCCCCCCCTCTACAATGGGCCGATGACTTCCCACACGATTTATGCCCAACGCCGTGCCCGCGTCGCGGCCCAGCTGGGTGCTGGCGGCCTGGCCATCGTTCCGACTGCGCCCGAGCGGCAACGCAACCGCGACAGCGACTTTCTGTACCGGCACGACAGCTATTTTTATTACCTGACCGGCTTCACCGAGCCCAATGCCACGCTGGTGATCACGGCCGAGGGAGAAACCACATTGTTTTGCCAGCCCAAGGATCTGGAGCGCGAAATCTGGGACGGCATCCGCCTGGGCCCCGAGGCGGCACCTGCGGCATTGGCGGTGGACAAGGCGTTTTCTTCGGCCGAACTGGCTGCACAAATGCCCAAGCTGCTGGAAAACCGCAGCACCGTCTGGTACCCGTTTGCCACGCATGCAGGGCTGGAGGGGCGCCTGGACGGCTGGTTGCAGTCGGTGCGGGCGCGGGTGCGCTTTGGTGTCCTGTGCCCCGACCAGCAGCGCGACCTGTGCAGCGTGCTCGATGAAATGCGCTTGGTCAAAGACGACCATGAGCAACAGATCATGCGCCGCGCCGCCCAGATCAGCGCAGGCGCCCACATCCGCGCCATGCAGCGCAGCGCCGCCATGCTGCGGGCCGGGCAAGAGGTGCGCGAGTACCACCTGGATGCCGAGTTGCTGCATGAATTTCGCCAGCTTGGCTCGCAGTACCCCGCTTATGGCTCCATCGTGGCCGCTGGCGCCAACGCCTGCGTGCTGCATTACCGCGCTGACGAGGCCCTGATCCGAAGCGGCGAGCTGGTCTTGATCGATGCGGGCTGCGAGCTGGACGGCTACGCCAGCGACATCACCCGCACCTTCCCGGCCAACGGCCAATTCACCGGGCCGCAGCGTGCGCTGTATGACTTGGTGCTGGCTTCGCAAGACGCGGCGGTGGCCGCAACGCGGGCCGGGGCCCGTTTCGTCGAGCCGCACGACGCCACGGTGGCCGTGCTGGCGCAAGGCCTGCTCGATGTCGGTCTGCTTGACAAGAACAAGGTCGGCACCGCGCAGGACGTGATCGCCAACCGCAGTTATTTCCCGTTCTACATGCACCGCACCGGCCACTGGCTGGGCATGGATGTGCACGATTGCGGCAGCTACGTCGAGCCCTCGCAAGTGGGCCAGGTCAGCGAACGCAAAGACCCGCTGTCGGGCGAACTCATCAAGGACCGCCCCAGCCGCATTCTGCAGCCGGGCATGGTGCTGACCATCGAGCCAGGCCTGTATGTGCGCCCTGGCGAAGGGGTGCCCGAGCAGTTCTGGAACATCGGTATCCGCATTGAAGACGACGCCATCGTGACCGACACCGGTTGCGAACTGATCACGCGCGGCGTGCCCGTCAAGGCCGACGAGATCGAAGCCTTGATGAAAGGCTGAAATGTCATTGCCCACTTTGCGCACAGGCCGCGTTCTGTCTGTCCAGATCGGCACCATCCGACCGCTCATGGTCGGTGGGCGCAAGCTCATGTCGGGCATTGGCAAAACCAGCGTCACCGGTGCCGTGGCCGTCGGCCCGCTGGGCCTGGCCGGTGACGAGCAGGCCGACCCCAGCGTGCATGGCGGGCTGAGCAAAGCCATTTACGCCTTCCCGTCCGAGCATGGGCCTTGGTGGCAAGCACGGCGCCAAGCCCAGGGCGTGTCGATGTTTGATGAAACGCTGGCACCCGGCTTTGTGGGTGAAAACCTCAGCCTGCAAGGCCTGCTGGAGAGCGAGGTGTTCATTGGTGACACCTTGCACTTTCGCGATGTGGTGCTGCGCGTGACGCAGCCACGCGAGCCTTGCGGCAAGTTCAACGCGGTCATGGGCTACGCACAGGCGGCCAAAGACATGGTGCAAAGTGGCCGCTGCGGCTTTTATCTGGCGGTCGACAAACCCGGGCTTTTGCAGGCGGACGAGTCGTTTGAACGGGTGCCAGGCCCGGGCGCCATCAGCGTGCAACAAGCCCTGCAACACAAAGCCTGGAAGCATTTGCGCTGACAAGTGCCTTGCGCGCCACATTTGATTTGTGCGCAAAAGTCAAAAGCCAACTCACTGAATGCGTCAATTCAGCGGGTCAAGCCCGTCCAATCACCGGTCTACAATGAAACTCACGCCGATGAGCCCCTGTGAATTAACAAAAACCACAGATTCTCATGCCGGTGCCGCAGGCCACATGCCCGGGCGGCCCATCCTCACCACGGAGAACAACAATGAGCAACAAGCTCCAAGCCGAAGACAAACGCAACCAATTGCGCAAAGCCGCACTCGAATACCACGAGTTCCCCACCCCCGGCAAAATCGCCATCTCCCCCACCAAACAGTTGATCAACCAGCACGACCTGGCGTTGGCTTACTCCCCAGGCGTTGCCGCACCGTGCGAAGAAATTGTCAAAGACCCTGCGGCCGCCTTCAAATACACCAGCCGCGGCAACCTGGTCGGCGTGGTGACCAACGGCACCGCCGTGCTCGGATTGGGCGACATCGGTCCGCTGGCCAGCAAACCGGTCATGGAAGGCAAGGGCGTCCTGTTCAAGAAGTTCTCGGGCATCGACTCGTTTGACATCGAGATCAACGAAAAAGACCCCGACAAGCTGGTCGACATCATCGCTTCGCTGGAGCCCACCTTTGGCGGCATCAACCTCGAAGACATCAAGGCCCCCGACTGTTTCTACATCGAGCGCAAGTTGCGCGAGCGCATGAAGATCCCGGTCTTTCACGATGACCAGCACGGCACCGCCATCGTGGTGGGCGCGGCCATCCTCAACGGTCTGAAGGTCGTGGGCAAAGACCCCAAGAAGGTCAAGCTCGTCACCTCGGGCGCTGGCGCTGCGGCGTTGGCCTGTCTGGGCCTCTTGGTCAAGCTGGGCATCCCGCGTGAAAACATCTGGGTCACCGACTTGGCCGGTGTGGTCTACGAAGGCCGTACCGAGCTGATGGACGAAGACAAGATCCAGTTCGTGCAAAAGACCGACCAGCGCACCTTGGGTGAAGTCATTGAAGGCGCCGATGTGTTTCTAGGCTTGTCAGCGGGCGGCGTGCTCAAGCAGGACATGGTCAAAAAGATGACCGCCAAGCCGCTGATCTTTGCGCTGGCCAACCCCAACCCCGAAATTACCCCTGAAGACGTCAAGGCCGTGCGCAACGACGCCATCATGGCCACGGGCCGCACCGACTACCCGAACCAGGTCAACAACGTCCTGTGCTTCCCCTACATCTTCCGCGGTGCGCTCGACAGTGGCGCGACCACCATCACGCTGGAGATGGAAATTGCGGCCGTGCACGCGATTGCCGAGCTGGCGCAGGCCGAGCAAAGCGAAGTGGTGGCCGCCGCCTACGTGGGCGAGCCCCTGGCCTTTGGGCCTGAATACCTGATCCCCAAGCCTTTCGATCCGCGTCTGATGATGAAGATCGCCCCGGCTGTGGCCCAGGCCGCTGCCGACAGCGGCGTGGCTCTGCGCCCGATTGCTGACCTGGACGCTTACCGTGAACGCTTGCAAGGCTTTGTGTACGCCTCGGGCACGATGATGAAGCCCATCTTCACGGCCGCCAAACGCGCCCTGAAAAAGCGCATCGCCTACAGTGAGGGCGAAGAAGAACGCGTGCTGCGCGCTGCCCAGATCGTGGTGGACGAAGGCATCGCCCGCCCTACCCTGATCGGCCGTCCGTCCGTGATTGCCGAGCGCATCGAAAAATTCGGCCTGCGTCTGAAAGAAGAGCTGGACTATGACGTGGTCAACGTCGAGATGGACCACCGCTACCGCGACTTTTGGCAGACCTACCACCGCATGACCGAGCGCAAAGGCATCACCCAGCAGATTGCCAAGATCGAAATGCGCCGCCGCCTCTCGCTGATCGGCGCCATGCTGCTGCACAAGGGCGATGTGGACGGCATGATCTGCGGGACCTGGGGCACCAACCCCATGCACCTGAGCTACATCGACCAAGTGGTGGGCAAGCGCCCGGGCGTCAACACCTTCGCCTGCATGAACGGCTTGATGCTGCCCGGTCGCCAGATTTTCATGGTCGACACGCACGTCAACTACGACCCGAGCGCCGAGCAGCTGGCCGAATTCACCATCATGGCGGCCGAAGAAATGCGCCGTTTTGGCCTCAAACCCAAGGCGGCCTTGCTCTCGCACTCCAACTTTGGTTCATCCAACCAGCCCAGCGCCATCAAAATGCGCGATGTACTGCAATTGCTGCGCGAGCAGGCCCCCTGGTTGGAAGTCGACGGCGAGATGCACGGTGACGTGGCCCTGGATGCGGCATCGCGCAAAGCCATCATGCCCAACAGCACCCTGATCGGGGACGCCAATTTGCTGGTTTTGCCAAATATTGATGCGGCCAACATCGCCTACAACCTGCTCAAAACGGCAGCGGGCGGCAACATCGCGGTCGGTCCCGTGCTCTTGGGCGCGGCCAAACCCGTGCACATCCTGACGCCGAGCACCACCGTGCGCCGCATTGTCAACATGACAGCCCTCACCGTGGCCGATGCCAACGCTGCACGCTGAGCACATCCGGGCTGCAAGTCGTGACTTGATCGCTCAATGGCCATGAAGTACTTGCCTGTTTAACAGGCAAGTACTTGCATTTTTATGATAATTGCATCACACTAGCGCCTTCGAGTTTTCGGGTTTACCCGGATCTCCTGAAAGGTGTTTTCATGAGGGTGGCGCAACAAACCGGGGCTTTTCGACATCGGATTTCAGTTTGGGCAAGCTTGGTATTGATGGCTTGCACATTTTGGGGCCCTCCCAGTTCTGCCACTGAAGCGCAAACTTCAACGACTTTGTCGGTGCAAGACTTGCCGCGTGAAGGCCAGGAAACCTACCAACTCATCCGCAAGGGTGGTCCTTTTCATTACGAAAAGGACGGGGTGGTTTTTGGCAATCGCGAGCGAATCCTGCCCCGCGAGGCGCGAGGTTACTACCGTGAATACACCGTCAGGACACCCGGCGCACGCGACCGAGGGGCTCGCCGCATCGTCTGCGGCGGTTCAGTCCCTCAGGAGCCCAAGGCCTGTTACTACACCCAAGACCATTACGCGAGTTTTCGCATGATCGTCGACAAGAACTGATTTTTTAGCTTTAAAGAAAGACCACGGAGATGGACACGCCGATTCGTCATGACCAAGAGATGCCCCTGAAGGGCGTCCGGTCTAACATCGTGCAGTCGATCCGCGCCTACCGCGTGAGCGACTTGCAAGATGCTGCCCAAGGCCTTGGCCACCACTTTTTGTATGCCAACCTGGCCGAAGCCCAGAGCAAGCAAGACGTGCTGGACCTGATTGGTGCGCAATTCACGCTGCCTTCGCACTTTGGCAAAAACTTTGATGCCTTGTACGACTGCATGACCGACCCCCTGCACAAGTCTGGCCCCCAGCCAGGCTTCATCGTGGTTCTGGAGCAAATTCCTGCACACGCCAAGTTCGACAAGGAAGCACGCGAGCAACTGCTCGACATCTTCCGCGACACGGCAGACTACTGGGGAGACCGGAAGATACCCTTCCGATGCTTCTATTCTTTTCTGTAGCCCGTTCTGCGCAAAACAGCCAAGCAGGACGGGCGAATGAGGCACAAACCGAAGTCGCCGTGATGGCCGATTCGGTTGAAGACGGCGAAAAAATGCCCACCGACAAACTGGTGGACGTCTCGCCCCTGGCGCTGCGCATGAGCAGCCCATTCAATGCAGGTTACTGGCTGGCAGCCGCCTGAAAATCTTCCGGGCCGAACAGGCCCTGATGACATCCAGCCCGTCCCAGTGACGGGCTTTTTTGTGTCTGCAGCCAAGCACTTGGATTTATACTGTGCAGATGCGCCGATTTGAACCCGATTGCGGGCGCCGGGACCTCAGAGTCCCGAAATTCAGCTAAATGGCGTGTGTTTCACTCTCCCTTGAAACCCGGCCCCGCTGAACGCGATGCCGGGTTTTTTGTTTTTTGAACCGAACACAGTCGATGTTGATCGCCGAGTCACAAACCATGCTATTTGATGCTGCCTTGCCTTTGCAAAGCGGAGCGTCTATCCGTGGGTACTCTCTCTCTTACGAGACCTACGGGTCCTTGAACGCAGACAAATCCAACGCCGTGTTGATCTGTCACGCGCTCAATGCTTCGCACCATGTGGCAGGCATCTACGCCGACCAACCCAACAACCTGGGCTGGTGGGACAACATGATCGGCCCCGGCAAACCACTGGACACCGACCGCTTTTTCGTCATTGGCGTGAACAACCTGGGTTCGTGCTTTGGCTCGACCGGCCCCATGCACACCAACCCCGACACGGGCCGAGTGTACGGCGCCGACTTCCCGGTGGTCACCGTCGAAGACTGGGTCAACGCCCAGGCCAGGCTGCTGGACGCGCTGGGCATCGAGCAGCTGGCCGCCGTCATGGGCGGCAGTCTGGGCGGCATGCAGGCACTGAGCTGGACGCTGCAATACCCCGATCGCATGAAGCACGCGGTGGTGGTGGCCAGCGCGCCCAACTTGAACGCCGAAAACATCGCCTTCAACGAAGTGGCGCGCCGCGCCATCGTGACCGACCCCGACTTTCACAACGGCCACTTTTACGAGCATGGCGTGGTGCCCAAACGCGGCCTGCGCATCGCCCGCATGATCGGCCACATCACGTACCTGAGTGACGACGTGATGAACGAAAAGTTTGGCCGCGAATTGCGCAGCGCCGTCAACAGCGAAACGGGCTACAAGTATTCGACCCAGGAAGTGGAATTTCAAATCGAAAGCTACCTGCGCTACCAAGGCGACAAGTTCAGCGAATACTTTGACGCCAACACCTACTTGCTGATCACCCGGGCGCTGGACTACTTCGACCCGGCCCGCGCCTTTGGCGGCAATCTGTCCAAGGCACTGGAGCGCGCCATCTGCAAATTTTTGCTGGTCAGCTTCACCACCGACTGGCGCTTTTCGCCCGCACGCAGCCGCGAAATCGTCAAAGGCCTGATCGACAACCAGCGCGACGTGAGTTATGCCGAAATCGACGCACCCCATGGGCACGACGCCTTTTTGCTCGACGATGTCCGCTACATGAACTTGGTGCGCGCTTACTTTGAGCAAATCGCCAAAACAATCGAAGGTGCCGCATGAGCGACCCACTGATCATGCAAGCCATTGCCCGCCTGGTGCCCCACGGCGCACGCGTGCTGGATCTGGGCTGCGGCGACGGCGCCCTGCTGGCTTATCTTCAAGAACACAACGGCTGCACCGGCTACGGTGTGGAGCTGGACGACACCAATGTGCTGGCCTGCGCGCAACGCGCCGTGAACGTGCTGCAACTCAACCTGGACGAAGGCCTGAAGGTCTTCGCCGACCAATCGTTCGATGTGGTGTTGCAAATCGACACGCTGCAACACCTGCGCAACGCCGAGGTGATGCTGCGCGAGACCGCCCGCGTCGGGAAAATCGGCATCGTGGCCTTCCCCAACTTTGCACACTGGTTCAACCGCCTGAGCGTGCTGCGTGGCCGCATGCCGGTGACCAAGCGCCTGCCCTACCAGTGGTACGACACGCCCAACATCCGAGTGGGCACCTACGCCGACTTTGCCGATCTGGCTTGCAAAAACGAGCTGCGCGTGCTGGACGCGTTTGGCCTGCAGCACGGCCAGGAAGTTCGCATCTTGCCCAACCTCATGGCCGGCACGGCGGTGTTCAAATTGCAACGCCGCTGAGCTTTCGCCCGGGCTGATCCTGTCGGTCATGCGCACCACCCTCCCTTGCCCTTCATGACCACTTCTGCCTCGCACACCGATCACTCCCCCCATGTCCGCAGCCACTCCCCCTGGCTGATCGCCAATTTGCTGGCGCAAATCTCATTCGGGCTGCTGGCCATGACCCTGTGCCTGCCTTCCATGCAGGAATGGGGCGCCATCTTTGCCACCGACCAGGCCCATGTGCAGCTGACCTTCAGTGGCTACGTGGTGGCCTATGGGGGCTTGCAGTTGATCTACGGCCCCCTGTCCGACCGGCATGGCCGCAAGGCCATCCTGCTTGTGGGTTTGTTGATTGCAGGCGTGGCCTCTGGACTGGCCGTGTTCGCGAGCGACATCCGCTGGCTCACGGCCGCACGCATTTTGCAAGGCGCAGGCAGCGCAGCCAGCATGGTGGTCGGTCGCTCACTGGTGCAAGACCTGTTTCAGGGGCACCAGCGCACCCGGGTCATGGCTTATGTGGGCATGTCACTGGGCCTGATTCCACCTCTGGCCACCTTGCTCGGCGGGCAAATCCATGTGCGCTTGGGCTGGCAGGCCAACTTTGTGCTCCTGGCTGTGCTTGCTCCGCTGCTGGCCATCGCCGCCTGGCAAGGCCTGCCTGCCAGCAAGCCCCACGAAGCCAGCGACAGCCACTGGTTACGCGCCATGCTCAGCGCCTACCACCGCCTCATGCACGAGCCGCGTTTCTTGCTCTATGTGGTCATCCTCGCCGCCACCACGGCCACCTTCTACGTGTTCCTGGGCGGCGCGCCCATCGTGCTCAAAGGCTATGGCATTGGCCCCGACGGCATTGGCTGGTTCATCATGGCCGTGCCCATCTCCTACATCGTGGGCAACTTCATGACCTCACGCTGGATTCAACGCATGGGTGAGCGCCGCATGATGAACGCAGGCCAGACGTTCACCATTTTGGGCCTGGTGATCATGCTGGCCTTGGGCTTGGCAGGTTTCAAAAACCCACTGGCGGTGGCGCTGCCCTTGCTGCTGCTGGGCTTCGGTCATGGCCTGCTGAACCCGCCTGCGCTGGCGGGCACGGTGGGCGTGGTGCCTGCGCTGGCAGGCTCGGCCGCTGCGGTGGCCGGCCTGATGCAACAACTCACCGGAGCCACCGGCGGCTACCTGGTCGGACTCGTCAGCCACGAAGGCGCGGTCAACCTGGGCTGGATGATGCTTGCCTTCAGCCTGCTGGCTGTGTGTGCGCAGTGGGTGTTGCACCGGCGTTGATAGCCCACCCGCTCATGCGCCCACACGCGCTTGCTGCAAGGCATTTGTGCGACGCCACAGATGTGCTTTGTGGGAGCCCGCCCTGCTGACGATTAGGCGCTTGCGGTATGAATGTTTTTTGACGGGCAAGCCCTTACCAAATGCCCTTCATTCCAGCCGCATTCTCAAGCGGCCAACAACTCTTCCCGCAAAAGATAGGGTTTCACCAGAACATCCGCTGGTAATTCAAGCTGCGCGACCAAGCGGCGGATCATTTCGAGCGTCAATGGGCGCGTTCTGTTCAGGATGTCGGCGACACGGCCACGTGGCCCAATCATGGGCTCCAGATCTTTGCGGCTCAGACCACGACTTTCCATGACGTGTTCAATCAACTCAATAGGGTCTGGATCAGCGATCGGGAAGTGTGTTTTCTCGTAATGTTCCACCAGCAAAGTGAGGACATCCAAGCGATCGGCTTGCGCAGATTTGGCGGGGGCAGACCAAAGTTGCTCGATTTCATCCAAGGCGGCCTTGTATTCTTTTTTGTTGTGAATGGTACGGATTTCCATGGGGTACTCCTTTAAACAGTCAACACATCAATTTTGTCGTATTGCACGTGCGTGCCCACAAACTTCACAAACAACAATCCTTTGTCATAGCGCACCAGCACCACCAATCGGTAGTCATTGCCCTTGATGTTGAACACCACCCGATTGTTGGCGGTAAAGCTGGCATTTCTGTAGGCCTCTTTGATGTCAGCTGGCGACGTCCATTGGGCCCTGCTGGCCAGCGCGTACCAAGCCTTTAAGGGTGTTTGCGCATCAGGATGCTTAGTCAAAAAAGCACGAAGAGTAGATATCGCAACGATTCTCATGTTTTATGATGATACCAAATTGGTATCAACGTAAAAAAGCAGCCATGACATACATCTATTTGTGTTGATTGAACTCGCTGACCTTGGTCGTGGATCAACAGCAAACTTTGCCAAGAATTCAAGCCCCTTCTCGCGCCGCCTGCAGCGCCTCGCGCAGCACCTTCAAATCGCCGATGTGGTTGGCCAGCAGCAAGATCAGGCGGGCGTTGAGCGCCTCGCTTTGTTCGTCGCTCAGGCCGTTGTGGGCGTCGATCAGGTTTTCATAGAAGTCGTCACCGGGCGAAAAATCGCGGAAAAATCGGCGGCCTGCTTCATGAAAATTCGGCTGTGTGATCAGCGCAGAAACGTCAGCGCTGGTGCTGTTCGTGCCCGTGTTCATGCCCGTGTTCGTGCCCGTGTTCGTGCTTGTGTTCATGCTCATGTTCATCCTCCTCAAGCCTGGCCGATAGCGCGTTGCAATGCCTTGGCAATCGCCGGTGCCGACCAGGCACGCCAGCGGGCCACCACATGCTGATCTGGACGCAGCAGGTAAGTGGTGCCAGGTTGTGCGTCGTAGCGTTTGGCCATCCAGCCTTGCGCGTCCACCAGCACCTGGACACCGTCCACCTGCAAAGGCGTGGCCGAGACCAGCAAGGTGTCCACCGGCACAGGCCCCTGGCGCAGGGCCTGCATCGCGGCCAGCGTCTGGGCATCGGGCGCGGCATCGACAAACAGCAGTGCGGCGAAGCCCTTGCCGACCTGATCGAGCAGCCAGGCGTCCTGCCCAGCCAACTGGATCGGCGCATCGTCCATGGGCGCGCCCGGCACCATGTTCCCGTCGAACACATCGGCATCGGGCGTGTTGAGCACCGAGCTGGTCAGGAAGGATGGCACCGACAAGCGGCCTGAATTGACCAGCTTGCGCGCAAACGGGTGGTGCTTGGCCAGCGCCAGCACCTGGTTGCGGAAAGTGCGGCTGGTGCGGCTCTTGGGTGTGATGAAGTCGGTCGAGCGCGTCGAGTTCATGATGTTCTCGTCGGCCGCAAACTGGCGGTCCATCGCGTAGGTGTCGAGCAGCTTTTCGCTGGCTTGGCCCTTGATCACCAGGCCCAGCTTCCACATCAAATCGTCCGCATCCTGAAAACCCGAGTTGGCCCCGCGTGCGCCAAAGGGCGAAACCTGGTGCGCCGCATCGCCCACAAACAGCACACGGCCATGGCGGAAGTCGGTCATGCGGCGGCACTGGAAGGTGTAGATGCTGACCCACTCCAGCTCAAACGGGCGCTCGTCGCCCAGCATGGCTTTCAGGCGCGGGATGACTTTTTCGGGCTTCTTTTCTTCTTCGGGGTCGGCGTCCCAGCCGAGCTGAAAGTCGATGCGCCAGACGTTGTTGCTCTGCTTGTGCAGCAGCACGCTCTGGTTGGGGTGGAACGGCGGGTCAAACCAAAACCAGCGCTCGGCCGGGTAGTCGGCCTTCATGATCACGTCGGCGATCAAAAAGCGGTCCTGGAACACGCGACCTTCGATGTCCAGGCCCAAATGGCGGCGGATCGGGCTGCGTGCGCCATCGGCCACCACCAGCCAGTCGGCCTCGATGTCAAACGTCCCGTCGGGCGTTTCCACCGTCAGCGTGGCGTGGTCGTCGTGCGGAGAGACCGCAGTCACCTTGTGCTGCCAACGGATGTCGGCGCCCAGCGCCAACGCACGGGCAATCAGCATTTCCTCGATGTGGTACTGCTGCAAATTGATCATGCCCGGGCGTTTGTGACCCGCGTCGGGCACCAGGTTGAACTGGTACACCTCGTCCTCTTCCAAAAAGGTGCGGCCGATGTTCCAGCTCACGCCCAAGCCGCAGGCCTCGTCGGCAATGCCCAGGCGGTCCAGAATTTCGAGCGAGCGTTTGGCGTAGCACACCGCCCGCGAACCGACCGACACGGTCTTGTCGTCGTCCAGCACCAGCACATCGAGGCCCTGCAAGCGGGCATCAATGGCTGCGGCCAGGCCCACCGGCCCCGCGCCAATCACGATCAGCGGCTTGCGCTGCGGCGGCGTCGACATCAAGTCAGCAGGCCCCTTGTAGGGATAAATCGGGTTGACGTAAGCACCCATGCACGGTCTCCGGTCTGATGAAAAAGCACCCTCGGGTGCAACGGGTCATAATTTACTATAGATAAACGAATTTACCAATGCGTAATTTTATACGACTGTTGTGCGAGGTCGACGAAGCCCGTGTACCTGTAGGTCGGTACTCGAAGAGTCCGACATATTCCTGATTGACCAACATCGCCCACGCGAGCGCCACAGACGAATCAACCCTCTGTCGGGGTCTTCGACCACCGACCTACAAGACAGCAGCTTGCCCATAGCGCAGGCATATCCTCGCAGGTCGGTACGCGAAGAGTCCGATGTTTTCCCTGATCACTCCCGTTGCCGCTATGCTTGCAACCTGTCTTTTGTATGACAAGTTCATGACTCAAAACTTCACCCCCGTCACCAGTGGCGCCCGACTGTCAGACCAGGTGGCTGAGCAACTGGCCGCCGAAATCCGGCAAGGCCGCCTCGTGCCCGGTGACAAGTTGCCCACCGAAGCGCGACTGGTCGAACAATTCGAAGTCAGCCGCACCGTGGTGCGCGAAGCCGTCTCGCGCCTCAAATCCCTGGGCCTGGTCGACTCGCGACAGGGCAGCGGCGTGTTTGTGACACCGCAACAGCCGTTTGCACCGCTCCATTTCGAAGCCCGCCATGCCGCATCCAAAGACGCCGTGGTGCAAATGGTCGAAGTGCGCCGGGCACTCGAAGCCGAAGTCGCCGCACTGGCCGCCGAAAGACGCAGCGCCAGCGACCTGCGCGCCATCCGCCAAGCCGTCAACGCGCTGGATGCCGCCGTGCAAGCCGGGGGCAACGGCGTGGCCGAAGACATGCAATTTCACCGCGCCATTGCCGACGCGGCGCGCAACCCCTTTCTGATCCAGACCCTCGAATACTTGAGCCAGTTCCTGCACGGCGCCACCCAGGTCACGCGTGCCAATGAAGCGCGGCGCGTGGACTTTGCCGCCGAAGTGCAAAGCGAACACCAGGCCATCTTGCAAGCGGTCGAAGCCGGTCACCCCGCCAGCGCCCGCCAAGCCGCCGCCACCCACATGGGCAACGCCATCACCCGCATCCAGCAAGCCGACCCGGCCTTCTGGCAACAAGAAGGCGAACGATTGGCGCAACCGCTGATCAAGGGTTTGCGCCAATAAGCTGTTTGTGCGCGGGCGTTGGGCGTTGGGCGTTGGGCGTTGGGCGTTGGGCGTTGGGCGTCGGGCGCACTAGGTCGGTGGCTTCAGCCCCGACATGGCGCTTGTGCCGAAGCCAACAGCGCCAGAGCCAAAGCCACCCCCCTCATTCGGCCTTGATGTTGGCGGATTTGACGACGGCGCCGTAACGGGCCAGGTCGCGCTGGATTTCTTGGCCAAATTTTTCGGCCGTACCGGGTGTAGCCGCGATGCCCATGCCGTTCAGGCGTTCGCGCACGGCGGCGTCGGCCAACACGGCGTTGAGTTCGGTGTTCAGTTTGTCGAGCACCGCCTTGGGCGTTTTGGCCGGGGCCAGCAAGCCCACCCAGGAATTGATCTCAAAATCAGGCACACCGTTTTCGATGAAGGTCGGCACGTCGGGCAATGAAGATGACCGCTGCGCGCTGGACACCGCCACCGCATGCAACTTGCCCGACTTGACGTGCGAAATCGCGCCCGCAATCGCGGTGTAGACCAGCGGAATGTTGCCGCCCAGCACATCGGTCATGGCCTGACCACCGCCCTTGTAGGGGATGTGCGTCAAGTTGGCCCCCGTGCGCTGCTTGAGCAACTCGCCCGCAATGTGCGGCGTGCCACCCGTGCCTGATGTGCCATAAGACAAACCGCCCGCCTGGGTTTTGGACAAGGCGATCACGTCCTTCAGGCTCTTGGCGGGCACAGCGGGGTGCGACACCAAAATCAGCACCGCATCGCCAATCTTCCCAATCGGCGCAAAGTCTTTGAGCGTGTCAAAACCCACCTTGGGAAACACATGCGGGTTGATGACCAGGGTGCCATCAAAGCCCAGCAGCAAGGTGTAGCCATCGGGCTCGGCCGCGGCCACCATTTGCGTGCCGATGTTGCCCGAAGCACCTGGCTTGTTGTCCACCACCACCTGCTGTCCCAGGCGCTTGGACAGTTGCTCGGCAATCAGCCGCCCGCTGGTGTCGGTCACGCCACCGGGGGTGAAGGGCACCACCAGCCGGATCGGTTTGTTGGGGTAGGCGCTTTGCGCTGCGGATATGCCTGTGCCCAGTGCCAAGCTTGCGCTCAGCAGAGTGGTCAACCACTGGCGGCGGGGTGATGATTTCAATGGGGTCATGCTTGTCTCCTAAGGGTTGGATGGTTCTGGCACGCTGAAGTCTTCAAGGGTCAAGGATGCTTCACCCTCACGACCCGTTCAAGCGCGTGTGGCCCGCTGGCTCTTGTCGGGGCTGAAGCCGCCGACCTACGGGGGAATGGGTGTTCGCAGGTCGGTGACAACAGAGGCGACATTTCGAGCTTTGGCACAGGCTGCATGGCGGGGCTGAAGCCGCCGACCCACGGGCGGACAGTGCGACAAATCACTCGGTTTCGGCGTAGCGCTTTTCAAACGCCCACACATCTTCAAAACCCATGAGCTTGGTCAGGTCGGCAAAGTCATACAGCGCCGTTGGGCCATTGGCCGAAGAGCCCGTGTCCTTGAACTGCTGGTACACCTGCGTCATGGCCTGCACACCGGCCAACAAGGCGGTGACGGGGAAGATGGCGATCTTGTAACCCAGCGCTTCCAGCTCTGGCCGGGTCAGCACCGGGGTGCGGCCCTTCTCCACCATATTGGCGACCAAAGGCACATCAAAGCTCTGGCCAATGCGGCGCATCTCTTCTTCGGACTCGGGCGACTCGACAAACAAAATGTCTGCCCCCGCTTTGGCATACGCCTCAGCCCGGCGCAACGCTTCATCCAGACCCAGCGTGGTGCGGGCGTCGGTTCGGGCGATGATCAAAAAGTCTTTGGATTCGCGCGAGTCCACTGCCACCTGGATCTTGCGCACCATGTCGGCCATGGGGATGACGCGGCGCCCCGGCGTGTGGCCGCATTTTTTGGGGAACTCCTGGTCTTCGAGCTGGATGGCGCAAGCGCCAGCCGCCTCATAGCCCCGGACGGTGTGGCGCATGTTGAGCAAGCCGCCATAGCCCGTGTCGGCATCGGCAATCAGGGGCGTACGCGCCATGCCCGCCATGGCCGTCACGCGGCCCACCATGTCGCTGTAGGTGGCCAAGCCCGCATCGGGCAAACCCATGTGCGAAGCCACGGTGCCGTAGCCGGTCATGTACAGCGCATCAAAACCAAAGCTGTCGGCCAGGCGCAAAGACACCATGTCAAACACACCCGGTGCGACCACCAGGCCGGGTTGATTCAAACGCGCACGCAAGGCAGAGGTTTTTGTGTTCATGAAGGCACTGCTTTCCAAAAGGATGTTCAAATCTGCGGCTCAATTTCCTCATTTCAGCAGAAGAGAACACCATGGACCTGCACCTAAGCGACAAACATGTGTTGATCACCGGCGGCAGCAAAGGCATTGGCCTGGCCTGTGCCCACGCCTTCTTGCAAGAGGGCGCCAAAGTGAGCCTGGTCTCGCGAGACATCGCCAACCTGAACGCCGCACGCGCCCAGCTGCAAGCCACCTTCCCTGCCGAACGCATCCACACCGTGGCCGCCAATTTGCGTGATGCGCAAGCGGCCGCCGCTGCACTCGAATCAGCGCAAGCCACCTTCGGCCCCGTTGACGTGCTCGTCAACTCTGCCGGTGCCGCCAAGCGCACGCCCGCGCCCGAGCTGACGCCCGACGCCTGGGCCGACGCCATGCAGGCCAAATACTTCACCTACATCCACATGATCGACCCCACCATCAAAGGCATGGCCGCACGAGGACAAGGCGCTGTGGTCAACGTGGTCGGCAACGGCGGCAAAGTCGCCAGCCCCATCCACCTGCCCGGCGGCGCAGCCAATGCAGCATTGATGCTGGCCAGCGCTGGCCTGGCCGCCGCCTACGGCCCGCAAGGTATCCGCGTCAACGCCATCAACCCCGGCCTGACGCGCACCGACCGCCTCAAGGAAGGCATGGCCGCAGACGCCCGCAACCAAGGCATCAGCAGCGAACAAGCCATGAGCCAGGCCGTTGCCAAAATCCCCCTGGGCCGCATGGCCGAGCCCGAAGAAGTCGCCAATGCCGTGCTCTTTCTGGCCTCGTCCAAAGCCAGTTACGTCACCGGCATTTGCTTGAGCATGGACGGCGCGCTCAACCCCATCGTGGTTTGAGCGACAGACAGGGGGCGAGCCCTGTGTGAAGCTGGAACTCGGCCATTCATTTGTCATTCAACATCGCCACGCATGACCCACTCACAACCCCATCGCCTGCTGCGCACCATGGGCTACGGCCTGATCACGGTCCTGCTGACCATGGCCGCCAGCCTGGCGGCGGCTCAGCCCGAAAAAGCCCCCTTGCAAACTGTGACCTCGGTGGACGTGCCGCGCTACATGGGCACCTGGCACGAGATCGCCAAGTACCCCAACTGGTTCCAGAAAAAATGCGCCAGCAGCACACAAGCCACTTACAGCCTGCAAAACAACGGCAGCGTGCAAGTGCTCAACCGCTGCAAAACCGACAAAGGTGAATGGACAGAGGCCCTGGGTGAAGCCCGCCAAATCGGCGGCCCCAACGCACCCACCCTGCAAGTGCGCTTTGCCCCGGCCTGGCTGTCCTTCATCCCGCTGGTCTGGGGCAATTACTGGATCATCGACCTCGACCCGCAATACCAATGGGTGGTCGTGAGCGAACCGCAACGCGAATACCTGTGGATCTTGTCGCGCACACCGCAGCTGCCTGAGGACACCCACCAAATGCTGCTCGCCAAACTCCGCACCCAAGGCTTCGACCTGAACCGCCTCGAACGCAGCCCACCTTAAACGCATTGCCTTAGCCTTCGCAGCAACGTCGGACTCTCCGAGTACCGACCTTTGAAATCACGGCAGCACCATCGACATGCCGCCTTGTAGGTCGGCGGTCGAAGACCCCGACATGGGCATGCTTACCCCTGATGCCCATATCGGGCACAAATGGTCGATTTACCCACGTCGGACTCTCCGAGTACCGACCTACGATTTCACGGCACCATCGACGACATGGGCGCCTGCCGCCATGTAGGTCGGCGGTCGAAGACCCCGACATGGGCATGCATACCCCTGTTGCCCAAATCGAGCGCAGATGGTCGATTTGCCCACGTCGGACTCTTCGAGCACCGACGTGCGAAATCACGGCATCATCGACGACATGGGCGCCTGCCGCCTTGTAGGTCGGCGGTCGAAGACCCCGACATGGGCATGCATACCCCTGATGCGCATATCGGGGACAAATGGTCGATTTACCCACGTCGGACTCTTCGAATACCGACCTGCTAAATCACCGCACTTGAATCGTCTCCAGGTATTTCAGCAATGACACGATGCGGTTGCGGGCGGACCATTCGGCGGTGACTGAGGAATCGCCGGGCTGGCCCATGGCGCGGGCTTTGAACTCTTGACCCCAGACCGGCATTTCACGCGAACCGTGCGGCCCTGTATCGCCCGACCAGCGTCCATCAATCACTTCCCACACCATCTCTTCTGGAAACTTGCCTCCGTTGCGCCTGGCAATGGTGGTCAGGTCCGAAGGGGGTTTGATCAGAAAGGACTGCACCGGGCCATCGCCCTTGCCCGTGGCGCCATGGCAACTGGCGCAATTGTCCTTGTAATCAGCGCGCCCCAAAGCCGCAGAAGTTTGCGCCCACGATGACGACGTGACCGCCAAAATACTGGCGATCAAGGCTTGACTCATAGGGGGGTGTTTCATGGAATAGCTCCAAAATGAGTGAAGCACTCATCTTCGAAAAAACACCCACTCGCCTCAGTACGCCAGCGCGCACAAATCAATCAATCTGACAGCTTGATTGATTTGTCTTCATCGGCACTCAATTGAGGGTGCCACCGCTGATGTGCAGGTCGCCCAAGCCCTGCTGTTGAGCCTTCACCAGCAAAGTCAGCGCATGCGACACACCGGCTTGCTGCACCTCCAGCGCCATGCTCGGCATTGCAGGCCCGGGCCAAGTGGCCGCCTGAATGGGTAGCAACGGCAAGTGCATGAAACCGCTGCACACACCCCGCCCGTCCAACGCATGCTGCAAGGCATAAAACACCTGATTGCAAACAAAGGTGCCCGCCGTTTGCGACACCGAAGACGGGAACCCTGCCGCCTTCAACCCGGCCACCAAAGTCTTGATGGGCAAGGTGCTGAAGTAAGCCACTGGAGCGCCGGAGACAACAGGCACATCAATCGGCTGATCACCAGCGTTGTCGGCAATGCGTGCATCCATGACATTGATCGCCACACGCTCCACCGACAAATCGCTGCGCCCCTCAGCCTGACCCAGCGCCAGCACGATGTGGGGCCGCAAGTCGCTCAAGGCGACGTTGAGCGTTGTTGCGGCTTGTGCAAACACGCAAGGCAACTGCACCGCCGACACCCGCGCACCCAAGATATCGGCGCCCTGCAAGGCCCGCGCCACCTCCCAGGAAGGATTGACGCTTTGGCCTCCAAATGGCTCAAAACCGGTCAACAAAATCCGAACAGTTGCATCGCGGGACATGGCATGCCTTTCATGAAATATGAATGCAGATCATGCCCGATGACGGGCCAGGCGTTTGGGGTGATTTCGCATGTCGGCACTCGCAGAGTCCGACATGGGCAAATTGACCATTTGCGCTCGATAGGGGCAGCAGCGGCAAGCGAACCCACGTCGGGGTCTTCGACCGCCGACCTACGAGGGGGCATGGGCGCTGTCGTCAGAGGTGACGAGAGGCATGGGTGCTGTCGTCGGTGTTGGTGTGAATTTGTAGGTCGGCACTCGCAGAGTCCGACATGGGCAAATTGACCATTTGCGCTCGATAGGGGCAGCAGCGGCAAGCGAACCCATGTCGGGGTCTTCGACCGCCGACCTACGAGTACCGCTGACCCATCGCCCATCCCGGCCATTTACCCCACGTCGGGGTCTTCGACCGCCGACCTACAAGACCATGATGTTTTGTAGGTCGGTACTCGAAGAGTCCGACATTGCCAAACGACCTGGCTGGTTTTATTTGCTCTTGCAGAACTGCGTCCACATGCTGCGCAAGGCTTTTTCCATGTCGCGGGTGTAGGTGTCGACGTTCCAGGCGGGCAGGGCCAGTTGACGCTCGCGCAAGCCTTGTTTGAGCTTGAGCAAGGCCTTGCGGTCTTTGGCCATGCGGGCAGCAATCTTCACGTACTCGGCATCGTCTTTGGCCACCCACTCAGGCAGCGCGGCGGCGCGCATGAAGCTGGCACCCATGCGCGAGACAAAGTTGTTGCCTTCCTTGACCACCACCGGCACGCCCATCCACATGGCTTGCAGCGTGGTCGTGCCGCCGTTGTAGGGCACAGGGTCGAGGGCGATGTCCACGTCGGCGTACTCGGCCATCATGTCGGTCAAGCCGACCGGGCCACGGAACTCCAGGCGCGAAGCGTCGATGCCCTCTTTCTCGAAACGTTCGCTGAACACCTTGATGGCTGACTCGTCCTTGAAGCTCGGTGCCTTGAGCAGCAATCGCGAATCGGGCACTGCCTTGAGCACCGACGACCACAGCTTGATGGTGTGCGGCGTGAGCTTGGGCACGTTGTTGAACGAGCCAAAAGTCAAGGGACGCTGGGCATGTGTTTCGTTGTACTGCGGATAGGGGTAAGTGGCCTCGGGCGCATAGCAAAACACCGTGTTGGGCAAACGCATGACCTGCTCGGTACACAAGGCCTCGGCACCCTTGGGCACAACGACCGAATCGGCCAGCATCCAGTCGATGTTGGGCACACCGGTGGAGCCGGGATAACCCAAAAATGTCGCCTGCACCGGCGCCACGCGCTGCGCATACATGGCCACACGTTGCAAAGAGGTGTGACCGGCCAGGTCCATCACGATGTCGATGCCATCGGCCTCGATGCGGCGCACCAATTGCACCTCGGTCAGCGTCGCACACGCCACCCAATGGTCCGCACGCTTGCGCGCCAGTTGGGTCTGGTCATCGTGCGAGACACCCGTGTGGTAAATCGTCACTTCAAACTGCTGCTTGTCTAAACGTGCCAACACCGGCTGCATGAAAATATTCACTGGATGCTGGTGGTGGAAATCACCACTGATCAGGCCCAGCTTCAAACGTTTGTTCGGATTGCGCTCGTTCTTGAAAGAGCTGGCTGCACGCGCCCCCTCACCCAAAGCGGCAAACAACTCGCGGTGCAACGTAGCCACTTCTTCGGCCGTCATCGCATCGCTGTACAGCGAACTCATGGCCGCACTGGAACGCATCGGCGAACGCGGCCCTTCCATATCAGACAACTCGCGGTACAAGCGCATGGCCGTGTCCACATCGCCCAGACGCCCCGCCACCGAAGCGCGCATCGACTTGGCGCCCGGCTGCGGTGCCAGCGACTCGGCCTTGGCCAAAGCCTCCATGGCCTCTTCCATCATCCAGCTCTCGGCATACGAGTGCGCCAGATTCCAATACGCCGTGGCGCTGTCCGGGTGCAACTCCACATTGCGCTTGAGCACCTCTTGCGCCTCGACCCACAAATTGTTTTGAAACGACTGCGCCGCCAAACGCGACAACACCGCCTCGGACGTGGCCACCGAAGCACGCTCAAACGCACGGTGCGCCTCTGCATGCAAGCCCAGGCGCATCAAAATCTCGCCCAAATCAATCTGCACATCGGCACGCTCGTTCACATCCGGCTCTGGCTTTTCAATCCGCATCATGCCCAGCGTCTGGCGCAGCGATTCCAGCGCACGCGACGTGTCGCCGCGCTCCAGGCGATAACGCCCCATCAAGCGGTGCACCTGGCGAATGCCGCCAGCCTTGTCTGCGGCCAAGGGCAAAGCGCGGTGGTACTGCACCGCAGCCTCTTCAAAGCGGCCGGCATCTTCCAGCTCACGCGCCAGCGACAGCAAACCTTCCCAACGGTCTGGCGCCGCGATCACGGCACGCTGATAACTGATCAAGGCTTGCGCCGGAATGCCCAACTGGCGGCACAAATGCCCCGCTTCCAGCCACGCCGTGAAATGGTTCGGATTGGCCTTGAGGATCTGCGCAAACAACTCACGCGCCTGCTTGGGATCGTTCATGCGCACCGAACAACGTGCCAACTGCAAAGCCGCAGGCTCCATCGTCGGGTCACGCTGCAAAGCTTCTTGCAAAGCCCTTTGCGCCTCAGGCAACTGGCCCGCATCCATGAGCGCATTGCCCAGATTGAAAAACACCACACCGGGTGCGCCCGGCATGGCAGCGGCTTGCTGGTACACCTGCACCGCCTCTGCGTTCTTGCCCTCTTGGCGCAGCTTCACACCTTGCTCGACCAATGCGGTCAACTCTTTCGGAATCACATCCGTGATCTCTTGGTTCATGTCATTCACTCCTTGATAGGTTCTTGATTAAACGATTGGAAAAAATATCGGGTCGATGCCACGCATCACAAACAAGCCATCCACTGCACCAGGTGTTCTTTGGGCAAAAACACATGGTCGCGGGCGCGGTCATTGGGCACCACCTGCTGCTCGGCCTGCAGCCAGGGCGCCTGCGGTTTCATCGCAAAATGCACATAGTCAAAACGCTCTACCAGACCTTGCCAAAAGCGCACATCCGTGCCCTGCAAAATCTCGCACACCAGCGCCGGGCGCCAGTGATGCAGCACCTGCATGGCACCGGTCAACACCTCGGACTCGGCCGTCTCTACATCAATCTTCATCAGCAAAGGCGGCTGTCCTGGTGACATGCCCTGCGTCAAGCTCGGCATCAAGTCATCGAGCTTGCGCACCGGCACCGGCCGCTGGCCCGAATGCTGACTGCGAAACTTCGGATTGAGCGATGCCGACGTCTCCACCAAACCATGTTCGGTCGTGGGCATGAACAACAAGCCCTCGCCTGCCTGCGCGCCCAGCGCCACCTGATGCAGCGTGATGCGATCGGACAACTCCGACATGGACACATTGGCCTTCAACACCTCCACAATTTCCGTGACCGGCTCGAAGGCATGCACATGACGTGCGCCGCAAGCGGCGGCCAGCAAACTGTAAAAACCCGTGTTCGCGCCGACATCAATCATCAAAGGCTGCAAGGCACTGCACCAGCGCGCCACCAGATCAGGCAGCGGCGCCTCATAGGCTTGCCAGCCGTCGCGTTGCATCTGCTGCGCCACCTGATCGCGGCCACCGCAAGAATCCATCCAAAAGCGCGCAGACGCATCGGAGCGCACCAGCGTGCTCGGCACATCAGCCTGGATCAAATGGTTAATTCGCATGCGCTTCTCCTGCAGGCTGGGTCAACATGAAACTTTGAGACTGATCGCCCAGCAAAGCAAGCCAAGCCAACTCCAGCTCCTGCTCAAAACGCGACTCGGTAAAGCGCGACACCGTGGCCTGACCATTGAGCACACGCATCTGCGCATCCTCAGCGGGCAACTCAAGCGCCTTGGCCACCGCATGGGCAAAGCCCTCGAGATCGCCATCGGGCACCCAAAAACCGTTGTCCGGCGTGGCGTACTCTTGTCCGCCCTGCCCGTCAAAACCACACACCAGCGAACCGGCGGCCATGGCTTCCAGAGGCGGCAAACCCAGGCCCTCATACTGGCTCAAACTTGCAAACACCTGCGACTCGCCCAGCACCTGCGCCACTTGCGGACGCGCCATGTTGCTGATCTCCACCCACGGCACATCGGCCATGTGCGGGTACAAATTGCTGAAAATCTGACGCAACAGCATCGCATCCACCGGCCGCTTGCGTGGCATGAACGCCACCTGCCGCTTCTTCGGCTTGTCCGCCATCTGCGCAAACACCGGCAACACATAAGGCCGCACCACCTGCCAATCGAGCGTGGTGCCCAAACGCGTCAACATCTGCGCCGTGAAGCGGCTGCAACACAGCCCGCCCAACATGCCATAGGCATTGAGCGCCTGCATCGAGGTGAAACTCTGGTACGTGTAATACGGGTTCTGGTTGTGCATCACCTTGCGACAAGGCAGCGCTGCAAACTTCTCCCAGGCCGCAGGCGGCGTGATCTCGGGCAGCACCAACACATCGTCGGGCTGAAACAACATCGACTCGCCCAGCTGCACCATCGGCACCGCATAGGGTCGGCTGGGCACCGCCACCTTGGAGCCGTCATCGAGCAGCGCAAAAGCCCGCCACCCCTTGCGCCGCAAAGCCGCCACATGCTGAAAATTCACCAACTCGCCCCCGGCAGCCACCGGCAAGCGACAAGCGTAATAAATCGTCGGCTTCATCTTTGAAACCCTCTCTTTGCAAACCGTGTCATAAAAACCTCTTCATCCAACGTCATCACCCTGCAAACAGCCCGACTCCGTCGTTTTTGTCCATAAATTGACATAAAACGCAAAATCAAAGGAATTTTTAGAAAACCAAATTGGCTGTCTTTTTTGGTGATTAAATTAATTTGATCCTGAAGATATCGATAAATACGTCAAGAAAAAACCCCCAATTGGGTAATAGTGGTGGAAGTTTTTTTGAAGACGGTACAGAGTTTGATCGGCGCGATTGTTTGCGCGGTGGTGATGCATCACGCACATGTCGGACTCTTCGAGTGCCGACCTACAAGTGAGGTGCCGACATTTCGGGCAATGGTGTTTTGTAGGTCGGTGGTCGAAGACCCCGACATTGGTTTGGCCAGCGTTGATCGCCAGCAGGGCTGGCTCCTACGGGGGGAGGACGCGCGGTATTCGTAGGTCGGTGGTCGCAGACCCCGACGTTGGTGGTTAAACAGCCAACGTCGGACTCTTCGAGTGCCGACCTACGCAGACCAAAACGCGTACCCATACACCCCCACAACGCACCCCAATCCGAAGATCGGGGTGAGCCTCGTTGCCTTTACACCTGGCTCACCAGCAGGTGGTCGTCGATCAGCAGTTGGGCTGCTGAGGTGTTGTGGTTGTAGGCAACGTAGGTGTGGCCATTGGCGACGACGTTGGTGGCGTCAGCGGTCCAGTTGGTGAGGTCGGACAGGACCAGTTTGTCGCCGGTGTCGCCGTCGACCATCAGCTGGTTTTTGGACACTGTCGTGGCCAGGCCGCTGGTGGTGTTGCTGGCGTTGAACACGTTTGAGCTGGTGGCGTGTTGCAGGATGTCGGTCAGGTTCAGCTTGAACGTGTTATCACCGCTGCCGGTCAGGTCCACCTTTTCGATGTTTTGCACCGCTGTGGTGGCCACCGCTGTCAGGTCCAGGACCAGGCCTGTGCCGTCGAGCTTGATCGTGTCGATGCCCGCGCCGCCATCGATGCGCTCGATGTTCTGGCTCGTGCCCGACTTGCCCAGCTGCGCCACGTTGTCCGCGTTCAGCACGAAGATGTCGTCACCTCGGCCGCCATACAGCACGTCTGCGCCGCCTGCGCCGACCAAGGTGTCGTTGCCGTCACCGGCCACCAGCTGGTTGGCACCGCTGGTGCCTGTCAACGTATCGGCACCGGTGGTGCCGATGGCGTCGCCATTGCTGACCTGGAAGGTCATGTCGTTCAAGCGGTTCACACCACCAAACACCACGCGACCAATACCCGCTTGTGAACGTGTACCGGTGCTTGGCGTGTCGGTGTAAGCCATCACCAAAATGTCGGCAAAACCGTCACCGTTCACATCGCCCGCAGCGGTCGATGTGTAACCTGCAGCGGGTGAACCCGATGGGCCGTCGATGCGGAAGCCTTCGGACGGTGCCAGGTTGTTCAGCGTCAGGGCCGATGTGCTGGTGCGGCCAAAGACCACATAGTCACCGCCCACGGCAGAGCCGTTGATGCTCAGCGTGTGGTCAGCCACCACCATGTCGGCCAGGCCGTCACCGTTGAAGTCACCAATGGCGTCCACGTCGTACAGATAGCCTGCGCTGGTCGCTGAATTACCGGCGTTGATGATGAAGCCCCCACTGCCTGCTGTCAAAGCAGCGACGTTAACTGGGCTTGTATCGGTCTTGCCAAACAACACAAAGGCGCGCGTATCCTTGTCGTTGAAGATCATGTCTTCCAAGCCGTCGCCGTTGATGTCACCTGCATTGGTGCCAAAGAACGCGGTGTTACCACCGGTCAGACCGTTGATGGCAAAGCCACGGCCATTGCCTGCAGTGTTGAGGGACGTGGCGTTGACGCCCGTCAGGTTAGAGCCACCGAAATAGACGTAACTGGTCGTGGCTACAGTGCCGTTGTACCCAAACAAGACAAAGTCGTTGTAGCCGTCACCGTTGAAATCCCCACTCATGGTGGCGACCTGACCACCGGAGAGACCGGACGCTGGCGTGATGAAGAAGCCATTGCTGGCCGTGCCGGCGGCAGAATATGCGGGCAGGGTCATGTTGCTCAAGCCAGAGCCGCCGTAAAGCAAGAAGTTGCCCGAGGTTGCGGTATCGGATAAGTTGAACAAGATGTCGTCATAGCCATCGCCGTTGACGTCGCCCACCACGCTGGGGGAAACCAACAGGTTGTTAGACCCGGCACCGGCGGCGTAGGTGATCTTGAAGCCAGAACTGGCCGCCAAAGCAGTCAAGGCAACTTTGCCTATGCTGGCGGTGCTGCCGTACACCACATAGGCGGAGGTGCCGCCGACCATCACGACAATGTCGTTCAAGCCGTCACCGTTGATATCGCCTGCACGGGTGCTGGTAGGGGCTCCGCCGGTCAAGATGAAGCCATCGGTGTTTCCTGCAACGCTCATGGAGGACAACTCCACCGTCGCCAAGCCAGGACGACCGTACACCACGTAGCGCGTTGTTCCGGTTTCAGAAATCATCACGTCGTCGTAACCGTCGCCGTTCACGTCACCGACGTTTACAGCACCTGTTGGCAAACCGCTGTAGCCGATTTTTTCGCTGGCTCCCGCGCCGTTGATGGCGAAGCCTGCGCTCAAGGCGGTCAAGTCGCCCAGCGGCAAGTCATAAGCCCAGGTCACGTTCACCGTGGCCGCTGGCGATGTGTTGCCCGAGGCCACACTGGTCACCGTCGCCGTCACCGGCACCGTGCCAAAAGCCTGGCTGTCGATGGTGCTGAAAGGCACCGTGATGTCCACAAACTTGTTGGTGGTGATGTCGGCCGCTGTCAGCGTATAGCTGCTGAGCGTCACACCGCCCCAGGTCACGGTCAAGGTGTCGCCTGCGACCGGCGGCACCGTGCCCCCCATGGGCAACTGCACACGCATGATGGTGCCGCTGTTGGCACTGGCCACCGCTTCGCTGTAGTACAGGTGTTGGTCAATCACCGCGCCTGTGGTCGTGGCCGCAGTGACTTGCTTGTCGTAATAAGCCTCGGGGATACCGGTGAGCGCGCTGGTATTGGCCGCACCTGTCGCCGCCCAAGCCACGTTGTTGATGGTTGGTGCAGTCGGCAAAATGAAGTTCACCGCAATCGCTTGCGGATCACCTGCAGAAATCGTGGTCGTGCCGTCCAGCAAAGTCACCGATGCGGGCACATCGCCGCTGGCGCCCACGGCCGTCACGGCCGTCAGCGTGGCCAAAGGCACGGGCACGTTGGCCGTGCCTGCGGCAATGTCAGCGGCTGTCAGTGTGTAGCTGATGGTCTGGCCGCCGTAGTTCAGCTGCAGCGTGTTGCCAGCCACTGCACCGGTGCTGGCCAGGCTGATGGCCACCGGTGTGTTGCCGTCGCTGTTGGCTTCGGGAATGTTCAAGGCGCTGGCCAACTCGTTGGCACTCGTCAAAATGCTTGGCGACAAGTGAACCTTCACGCTGCCCTCCACCAGCACCTGGGCCATGGCCTTGGTCTGGTCTTCCAGCACGGTGTACGTCTTGCCGTTGTTCTGAACGGTGCCCACGCTGGCCCATGAACCACTCAGGTACAAGTCGCTGTTGGCCGTGCCATCCACCACCACTTGCGCGCCGGTGTTGACCGCACCCCAGTTGGCGGGGCCGCCGGTGGCTGTGGCTGTCCAGCCTGTGGTTGTGTTGAACGGGTTGTTCTTCTCGGACAAAGTCAGCACATCCAGCACGCCCATCTTGAGCGCTGCGCCCGTGCCGGTCATGTTGAAGCGCTCGATGCTCTGAATCGCCACATTGCTGATGGCCTTCAGGTCCAGCACACCCTCGAACTCGAGGGTGTCCACACCGTTGCCGCCGTCAATGCGCGCAATCGCTTGGGTGGTGTTGCCCGTGTTGGTGCCCAGCGCCGTGATGTTGCTCGCGTTGATGACGATGGTGTCGTCACCGCGTCCGCCGTACAGCACGTCCGCACCGCCTGCGCCCACCAGCGTGTCGTTGCCGTCACCGGCCACGATCTGGTTGTTGCCTGCTGTGCCCGTCAGGGTGTCTGCTGCGCTGGTGCCCACCGCGTCGCCATTGCTGACCTGGAAGGTGGTCGCGTTCAGGCGGCTCAGGCCACCAAAAATCACGCGGGTGATACCGGCATCGGCACGGGCCGGGTTGATCGGGTCGGCCGTGTTGGCCGTGATCACCAAGTCCGCAAAACCGTCGCCGTTGATGTCGCCACCCGCAGAGATGGATTCACCGGTGGCATCGCTGGCGCAAATGCCGTCGATGCGGAAGCCCTCAGACGCGGCCAGAGCGCTGAGCTGCAAGCCCGAGGTGCCCGTGCGGCCATAAATCAGGTAGGCCCCACCCGATGCCACGCCGTTGACCGACAAGTTGCTGTTGGAGACCAACATGTCGGCCATGCCGTCGCCATTGAAGTCGCCCACCACATCGGTGTCCCAGTTCGAGCCTGGGGCCATGATGCGGAAGCCGCCACTGCCTGCGGCCAGTGCGGTCAGGCTGGTATTGTTGAAATCGGTCTTGCCGAACACCACAAACGTCTGCGTGCCTGGATCGGCCGAGCTGCCGGAGTTGAAGATCAAGTCAGACAAGCCGTCGCCGTTGATGTCGCCCATGTTCATGGACGTGACCGAATAGTGTTGCGTCATGCCCGTGATGGCAAACCCGCGAGACGTGCCCGCCACAGACAGCGACGAAGCGTTGAAGCCCGTCGGGTTGGGGCCACCAAAGATGACATCGACCTCACCCAAACCAGCGGTGCTGATGTACAGCGAACGCATGGCGATGTCGGTGTAACCGTCACCGTTGAAGTCGCCCGAGATCGGGGGAATCACACCCCCCAAAGCCGTGCCCGTGTCAGACGTGATGAAGAAGCCCGAGCTGTAGGTGCCCGACATCACTGTGGGGAGGGTGATGTTGGACGTGCTGGAGCTGCCATACATCACATAGTTGGGCTGCGCGCTGAAGCCCGTGCCGAACTTCATCAAGACATCGTCGTAGCCGTCGCCGTTCACGTCGCCAATCACGCTGGCGTTTTCCAGCGCTGCCGATGTGGTGATGGTGTAGCCGTTGCTGGGCGCAAAGTTGCTGAACGCCACCGTGCCAGGGCTGGACGTCTTGCCCAGAACCACATAGGCCGTGGTCGATGCGCTGTTGAGCACCACGTCGTTCAAACCGTCACCGTTGATGTCGCCAGCCGTGGAGACAAACGAACCGTTGAGGCCGCTGACGATGAAACCATTGGAGTTGCCAGCGGTCTGCAAGGTCGACAGTTCGAGGTTGTTCACGCCCGAGTGGCCATACACCACATACAGCGAGTTGTTGGCGCCTGCCACGCCGTCGCGAACGGCGAAGTCGTCGTAGCCGTCACCGTTGACGTCGCCCAGATTGACCACGCCCGCACTCTGGCTGCTCACACCGGTCTTGTCGCTGGCCGCACGGCCATTGATGTTGAAGCCGCCGCCCACGGTGTTGATCGTGTCCAGACCCAGGTCATACGTCCAGTCCACATTCAAGGATGGGGCATTGGCCGTGTTGCCGCTGACACCGCTGGTCAGCTGCACACCCACCACGACCGTGCCAAAGGCCTGGCTGTCGATGGTGGCAAAGGGCACGGTGATGTCCACATACTTGGCCGTGATGTCGGCGGCTGTCAGCGTGTAGCTGCTCAGCGTCTGGTCACCCCAGACCAAGGTGAGCTTGTCACCCGCCAAAGCCGGGTTGGTGGCACCCACCACACCCGCTGTGGGCAACTGCACCCGCACGATGGTGCCTGCGTCGGCGGTGTTTTGCACCTCGCTGTAATACAGCTTGTTGTCCAGCGTGGCGCTGGTGATGCTGGCAAACGGCGTGGCGTGCTTGTCGAAGTTGGCTTCGGGAATACCGTCCATCGTGCTGGTGGCCGTGGCCGACCAGGTGGTGGCGCTGATGGTCGGGGCATTGGGCTGAACAAAGTTCACCGCCACAGGCAGCGTGTCAGAGGCCGAGATGGCGGTTGTGCCGTCCAACAGCGTCACGCCCACACCCACGTTGCCGGCGGTGCCCAGGGCGGTCACGGTGGTCAGTGTGGCCGTGGGCACGGGCACATTGGCCGTGCCTGCGGCAATGTCGGCCGCCGTCAGCGTGTAGCTGATGGTCTGGCCGCCCCAGTTCAGCTGCAGCGTGTTGCCTGCCACCGCACCGGTGCTGGCCAGGCTGATGGCCACCGGTGTGTTGCCGTCGCTGTTGGCTTCGGACAGGGTCAGGCCGCTGGCCAATTCGTTGAGGTTGGTCAGCGGTGTGGGGGCCAAGATCAACTTCACATCGTTGTAGACGATGACCTGGGCATTGCCCGTGGCGCTTTGCAGCACTTTGTAGATCTTGCCGCTGTTTTCCACGGTGCCGATGTTGTTCCAGGTGGCACCCAGCGACAGGGTGTTGGTGTTGTCGCCGTCAACGACCACTTGCGCATAGCTGTTGATGGCGCCCCAGTTGGTGGCGCCGCCGGTGGCGCTGGCCACCCAGCCGGTGGTGGTGTTGAAGTTGTTGTTCTCGCTGGCCAGGTCGATCACGTCGAGCTTGCTCATCTTCAGCGTGTTGCTTCTGCCGTTCAGGTCAAAGCGATCGATGTCGTCGATGGCCGCGTTGCGGATGACGCTCAGGTCCAGGTTGGCGTTATCCAGACGGATGGTGTCGATGCCGTTGCCACCGTCGATGCGGGCCACCGCCTGTGCGGCGTTGCCTGCGTTGCGGGCCAGCATGGCCACGTTGTCGGCATTGAGCACGAACACGTCGTTGCCCTTGCCGCCATACAGCACATCGGCGCCACCGCCACCGATCAGGGTGTCGTTGCCGTCACCCGCAATCAGCTGGTTGTTGCCACTGGTGCCGGTCAGGGTGTCGGCGGCTGTGGTGCCGATGATGTCGCCGTTGCTGGCTTGAATGACCGCGCTGGAGACTTCAGAGAAGCCACCAAACACGACGTAGGTCTGTCCTTCCAGAATGGCATCTGTCGTGTCTGGATCTGCGAACGCCACGCCCACCATCAGGTCGGCAAAGCCGTCACCGTTCACATCGCCTGCGGCGGTGATCATGGATGTCGACGGGAAGTTGTTTTTAATGAGCGGCTTGACTTCGTTGGCAATCGGCACGAACTGATTGATGTTGGGCACCGTCAAATTGACTGCGCTGCTGCCCGTTTGGCCAAACACGATGTAAGAGTGACCCCGTGAGGTGTTCACGGCCATGTCGTCCAGGCCGTCGCCGTTCATGTCGCCCACGTTGGACAAGAAGCCCATGTAGCCGTCCAATGCTGACGAGCCCTTGACCACAAAGCCTGCGCTGCTGGTGCCTGCGGCAATGGCGCTGGCGCTGACGGAGCTGCCATCGGCCTTGCCAAACACCACCACGGCACGGTCGTATTCGGTGATGGACACGTCGTCCAGACCGTCGCCGTTGACGTCACCCAGAATCTGGATTTTGGGTGTCTGGTCAACGCCTGCGGGGTCCAGGCCCTGCACAGCATCGGTGATCTTGAAGCCACTGGTGTTGCCAGCTGCCGACAAGGAAGACATGCTCAGTGTGGTGCCATTGGCTTTGCCAAACACCACATAGGCCGAGCCTGCCGCAGCGCCGGTGGTGCCTGCCACCACCAGATCGGCCAGACCGTCGCCGTTGACGTCGCCGCCACCGCCCACAGAACCGGCAGTCTCTGGACCGTTGCCGTTGATGAAGAAGCCGTTGGTCATCGACGTGGGGTTGGTGCTCATGTGTGGCAACACCACGTTGGGCGTGTTGGTGCCCGTGGTGCCAAACATCACGAAGGCACGGCCATTGGTCGTGTCGTTGGCCCAGTTTTCACCCACGATGAAGTCGTTGATGCCGTCACCGTTGACGTCACCTGCATCGAACATGCCGATGTTGGAAGGCAAACCATAACCACCAAAACGTGGCTGGCTGTATTGTGTGGCGCCTGCGTAGGTGTAGTTGTTATCGCCCAACTCGGCACGCGTGTTGGCATCGGTGAGCATGAAGCCCTGGCTGACGGCGGTGCCGCCTTCGATCTTGCTGACGTCGACCACCGAACCATCGGTGCGGCCGTAGACCACAAACACGCGGTTGCCACCGCCGTCGGGGTTGACCGCCGATTTGGCCATGGTCAGCATGATGTCGTTCAGGCCGTCACCGTTGAAGTCGGTACTGGCCGAGTTGTAGTACAGACGGCCCATATAGCCTGGGCTGGAAATGGCAAAGCCCTGTGTGGTGCTGCCTGCGTCCAGTGTGGACAACTCGACCTTGTTGGTGCCGGTGTGGCCATAGACCACATAGGATTTGTAGTTGGCGCTGTCGGTGACCAGCACGTCATCCAGGCCGTCGCCGTTGAGGTCACCCACGCTGACCACCGTGCCGCCCGCGGCGTCAAACTGGTTGTTGGCTGCGTTGGTGGTGCCAGCAGAGCCGCCGCCGTTCATGACGTAACCATACGTCGGTGTGGTGGGATCACCCGGCATAGCCAGTGGCAAGTCAAAGGCGAAGTTGACATCGACCTTGGCCAGTGCTGATGCGGTGCCGGTAGCCGTGACGATTTGTGCCGAGACCGAAGCGATGCCGTAGCCCTGGCTGCGGATGGTGGCCTCGGGCACGGTGAAGTCCACGTATTTGGCTGTGATGTCAGCGGCCGTGAGGACATGGCTAATGGGTGTGGCCGTGCCCCAGTCCAGCAGTACGCTGTCACCCGCTTTGGGTGGCACCGCGCCTGCCATGGGCAGCTGCACACGCATGACGGTGCCCGTGCCAAAGACTTCGGAGTTGTAGAGCGCGCTGTCCACTGCCGCTGAGGGTGTGGTCGCGGGCATGGTGGCAGTCTGAAGCGCGTAGTTGGCCTCAGGAATACCCGTCAGGTCGCTGGTGCTGCCTGCGCCGGTAGCGGCCCAGGCGGTGGCGCTGATGGTGGGCGCGGTGGGCGCCATGATCAGCTCTTTGGTGCTGATGTCAGTGCGCGTGACGGTGCCGCCCGCGCCGTTGGACACGGTGGTGGTCACGTCCACGTTGTAGGTGCCTGCGCCTGGCAGTGCGGGCACGCCTGCGCCCGTGCCGGTCAGCGGCAGGCCCAAGGTCCAGGCACCGGTGGTTTTGTCAAAGCTCAGTTCCGTGTTGGCGCCTGTGCCGGTGGTCACGTTGGTGGCGCCCACAGTCAGGGTGTAGGTGCCAATTGCCGTGCCTGCGTAGTCCTTGAGGACGACGGTGACGGTGTCGCCGGTCACCAGGTTGATGGTGGCGCCGGTGGTGTCGAGCTTTTTGGCCGTGCCGGTGATGGTGGGCGTGAGGGTGGCCAGGTTGGGCTGCAAGTTGACCGTGGGCACATCGGGCGGCGCAATGTCCACGACCATGGCGTTGTTGTTGTCCGTGGCGGTGTTGCCCGCCAGGTCGGTCACGCTGGTGGTGATGGCGTAGGTGGTGCCGTGGTTCAGGGCCTTGGCATCGGCTTCGCTCAGGGTGTAGGCCCAGGTGTTGGGCTGGCCGCTGACACCGGCCACCACGGTGGCGGTGTAGGTCTGGTTGTTGAGCGTGAGGGTGACTTTGCTGCCCACGTCGGCTTCGGTCGTGCCGCTGACGACGGGCGGCGTGGTGACCGTGCCATTGAGGGTGTAAGTGGCGGTGTCAAAGCCACGCTCCAGCAGGCTGAAGGTGCCGTTCAGACCCGTGGTGCCGGTGGCAGCCACCGCATCACCGGCCACGCTGGTGACGGTGATGTTGGTGGTGGTGTCGATGGTGACTTTGCCGGTGGCAGTGCCCACGGTGCCGTCTGTCGCGGTCAGGCTGACGCTGATGTCTTTGAGGCCGTCGCCAAAGCCCACGGCTTTGTCAAAGGTGCCCGTTATGGGAGTGGCCACGCCGGTGTCCACGCTCCAGTTGCCGCTGGCGTCGGTCATGACGTTGTAGCTGACGCTGCCAATCGTCACGGTGATCGGCCGGTTCGGCTGGTCGCTGGTGCCGCTGATGGTGGGGGTGGTGTCCTTGGTCAGGGCGTCGGTGCTGCTGGTGCCGGTGTCGTTGGTGATGCTGGTGATGGACACCTGCGGGCCAACTGTGGGCTCGATGGTGATCGGCAGCGCCGTGGCCGGGCTGCTCAGGCCGGTGGGGCCGGTTTCGGTCACGCTCAGGGCGTTGGCGCCCAGGGGCAGCGGTGTGGTGGGTGTGACGGCCCATGAACCGTCTGGTGCCACGGTGGCGCTGCCAATCACGTTGCCTTGCGGGTCGGTGATCTTGATGGTGTCACCCGGTGTGCCGGTGCCGCTCAGTGTGGGCGTGGTGTCGGTGGTGCTGCTGTCGCCTTTGGTGCCGCTGTCGGTGGCGGGGTCGAGCTTGGCCGCTGGGGCGGCGGGGGCTACGGCTGGTGCCTCGATGGTGATCGGCAGTGTGGCCGGTGCGCTGGTTTGACCGTTGGCGTCGGTGGCGGTGATGGCCAGCGGTGTGGTGCCTGTGGGCAGCGGTGTGGTGGGCGTGACCGACCAGCTGCCATCGGGTGCCACGGTGGCGGTGCCAATGACGTTGCCTTGCGGGTCTTTGATGGTGATGGTGTCACCCGGTGTGCCGCCCGCGCCGCTGATGGTGGGCGTGGTGTCGGTGGTGCTGCTGTCGCCCTTGGTGCCGCTGTCAGTGGCGGGGTCGAGCACGCCCTTGGGCGCGTCGGGGCCTGCAATCACGGTGTTGATGGGCAACTCGATCAGCAGCTGGCCTTGTGTGGTGCTGTGGTCGTAGATTTTGTAGGTCTTGCCGCCCAGCACGACTTGGCCTTTGTAGTCCCACTGGCCCGTCAGGCCCGTGTTGCCTTGCACGCCAGCGGTGCCAGTCACGCCGTCCACGGCCAGGCCGGTCATGTCCACCGTGTCGGTGTTGGTGCCGTTGACCACAAACTGCACTTTGCCCACGCTGCTGGTGGAGCCCGTGGCCGCAATGTTGCCAATGGCGGTTTGGGTGGTGGCGGTGAAGCTGTAGCCGGTCAGCTCGGTGCCGCCCAGGCTGAGCACGTTGTTGGCGTCAAGCGTGACTTTGCTGGTGCCTTGCAGCTGGAAGACTTCAATCTCTTGAATGGTCTTGACGGTTTGGTTGTGCGTCAGGGCCACCAGATCGAGCGTGGTGCCAGCGGCCAGCTTGAGGGTGTCGACCTTGGCGCCGCCATCCAGCATGCTGCCGCCTGCTGCCAGCAGGGTTTGCAAGTTGGTGCCTGCGCTGATGGTGTCCACGCCGTCCATGCTGTCGAGCACGCCGCCGGTGTAGGTGAGCGTGTCGGGGTTGGGGCTGGCGCCGCTGCCACCGGCCGTCAGGCTGACCACTGGGGCTACGGGTTTGAAGGACAGGTTGTCAAACGACAAGTCCGATGCGTTGAGCTTGGAATAAGTCTGGAACAGCAGCGGGATGCTGCCTGTGGCCGTGGCGGTGTAGGAGATGAACACCTTACCCAGCGTCAGGGCTCGGGTGGTCATGACGGTTTCGCCGTCGATGACGATGTCCATGGCCGTTCTGCCGCCTTGGTCAGACACCACCTTGAAATATTGCGTCATGTAATCAAAGGTGAATTCATAGGTTTGACCTTGAACCACATTGATGTTTTCTGACCAGATTTTGTAGGGGGCTGTGGCAGTGCCCAAGCCATCGAGGCTGGCGACAAAGTATTTGCCCGAATAGAGGCCTTGCGCATCGGTGGCGTTGGTGGCTGCTACTGTTTTGTCATACCAAGTGCCATGCGAATAGGTGCTGACCGCAGAGGTGGTCAACGCAGCGATGGCCGGTGGTGTTGCACTGACCGTGCTGATCGAGTAACACGGTATGCCGTAGTTCATTGACGTGACATACGTGGCCGACGTGGTGAATCCGGTGTTGCCAGCACTGAAGTCGCCGTTGACGATGGCGTTGGACAACTGTGGGACGGTCCACATGTTGGAGGACACACTTTGGTTGCCCAAGGTGTCAACCTGCACAGCCACAAAGCTGTTGCCGCTGTTGCTTGTGCCGGTGAGGCTGTTGACGGTCCATTTGCCATCGGTGCCAACAACTGCAGAGCCCACCACGTTGTTGTAGGTGTTGTCGTAGAGCACGATGGTGTCACCCGCCACACCTGTGCCGCTGACGCTGGACAGGGTGTTGGCTGTGGGGGCCGTGTTGGCCGCATTGGCACCTGTGGCGCCTACGCTGACCTGTGCGGAATCGAGCACCCCGGTGATGACCGGCGCTGCTTCGGTGGTGTCCAACGTGACCAATTGGCTGGTGACAGGGCCTGCCTGGTTGGCGCTGTTGACCACTTTGGCGGTGTAGGTCCAGTTGGCGTTGTAGCCGTTGGTGTCGGTGATGGCCCATTCGGTGCCGTTGACCACGGCGTTGCCAATGAGTTTGCCGTCTGCAAACACTTGCACGGTGTCGCCAGTGCCCAAAGGCAATGCGATGTGGCCCGACAGCAAGCGGCCTGCGCTGGCGTCGTTGGTGGTCCAGTCAGCGTTGGCAGCGGTCAGGCTGCTGTCCTTGGTCATGCTGGAGAACGTGGCCGTGTTGGCCTCGATCGTGATGGGCAGCGCCGTGGCCGGGCTGGTTTGGCCTGCCGTGTTGGTTTCGGTCACGCTCAGGTTGTTGAGGCCTGCGGGCAGCGGTGTGGTGGGTGTGACGGCCCATGAACCATCTGGCGCCACGGTGGCAGAGCCAATCACGTTGCCTTGCGGGTCGGTGATCTTGATGGTGTCACCCGGTGTGCCGGTGCCAGACAGTGTGGGCGTGGTGTCGGTGGTGCTGCTGTCGCCCACGGTGCCGCTGTCGGTGATCGGGTCGAGCTTGGCCGCTGGGGCGGCGGGGGCTACGGCCTCGATGGTGATGGGCAGTGTGGCCGGTGCGCTGGTTTGGCCGTTGGCGTCGGTGGCGGTGATGGCCAGCGGTGTGGTGCCTGCAGGCAGCGGTGTGGTGGGCGTGACGGCCCATGACCCGTCTGGTGCCACGGTGGCGGTGCCAATGACGTTGCCTTGCGGGTCTTTGATGGTGATGGTGTCACCCGGTGTGCCGCCCGCGCCGCTGATGGTGGGCGTGGTGTCGGTGGTGCTGCTGTCGCCTTTGGTGCCGCTGTCGGTGGCGGGGTCGAGCACGCCCTTGGGCGCGTCGGGGCCTGCGATGATGGTGTTGATGGGCAGCTCGATCAGCAGCTGGCCTTGTGTGGTGCTGTGGTCGTAGATTTTGTAGGTCTTGCCGCCCAGCACGACTTGGCCTTTGTAGTCCCACTGGCCCGTCAGACCCGTGTTGCCTTGCACGCCAGCGGTGCCAGTCACGCCGTCCACGGCCAGGCCGCTCATGTCCACGGTGTCGGTCAGGGTGCCGTTGACCACAAACTGCACTTTGCCCACGCTGCTGGTGGAGCCCGTGGCCGCAATGTTGCCAATGGCGGTTTGGGTGGTGGCGGTGAAGCTGTAGCCAGCCAGCTCGGTGCCGCCCAGGCTGAGCACGTTGTTGGCGTCAAGCGTGACTTTGCTGGTGCCTTGCAGCTGGAAGACTTCAATCTCTTGAATGGTCTTGACGGTTTGGTTGTGCGTCAGGGCCACCAGGTCGAGCGTGGTGCCAGCGGCCAGCTTGAGGGTGTCGATGCCTGAGCCGCCGTCGATGTAACCCCCGCCTGTGGACAGAGCGGTCTGCAATGCGGTGCTTGTGGCAACGATGGTGTCGTTGGCACCCAAGGTGCTCAGAGCGCCCGTGCTGAAGTTCAGGGTGTTGGCATCGGCCAACATGGCTTGTCCGGCCACCAATGAGCCATCGGCCTCAAGGATGCTGGTCTGCTTGAGGCCAATGTCGTCCAGGAACAGGCCAATGCCTGGCAGGTTGTTGGAGTCGATGTCCGTGAACTTCATGCGCACGGTATTGCTTGTCGCGACGAAGGTGCCCGAGACGGTTGTCCAGTTGGCGGCGGAGGTGTATTGCTGGCTGAACGTTGTGGCCCCGGTCAGGCCAAACGTGAACTTTTCTGCAGCCTGGAACAGGATGTGCGAGAAGTTCCACGAATACGTCTGGCCTGCGACAACACTGATGTCCTGGTAAATGACACCAGGCGCCAAGCCACCCAAGTCGAGGTATTGGCTGCCTGACTGTGCCATGGGGCCAAACGAGTTGGGGCTGGAGATGATGTCCACAGAACCGGCGGCAATGGTCCAGCCCAGGACACCGGTGGTGTAGGTCTGGAAGTTGCCTGAAACTGGCTTGGGCGCCAGTTCAAAGCTGCCGTTGACTGCGATGTTGGCGTCAATCTTGACGGCGTATTGGTTCGACAAGACGCTGACCGCACCTTCGGTGTTGGTCTGCAGTGCGTAGAAATTGTGCGTGCCGTTGGACAGTATGGTGCCTGTGATGTCGGCGGACCATTGACCGTTCGCATCGACCAGAACACCGGTCTTAACGAGGTTGCCACTGGTGTTGTCGTACAGGCTGATGGTGGAGCCTGCAACGCCTGTGCCTTTGACGGCCAGTGTGTTGTCGGCGGTGGTGGCGTTGTTGGCCACCGACACGGCATACGTTCCATCCTCACCCACGTTGGTGATGACGGGTGCGGCCAGTGTGGGGGCTTCCAGCGTGACCACTTGGCTGACCACAGGGCCTGCCTGGTTGGCGCTGTTGACCACTTTGGCGGTGTAGGTCCAGTTGGCGTTGTAGCCGTTGGTGTCGGTGATGGCCCATTCGGTGCCATTGACCACGGCGTTGCCAATGAGCTTGCCGTCTGCAAACACTTGCACGGTGTCACCCGCTGACAGGGCATGGTCGATGTGACCGGACAGCAAGCGGCCTGCGCTGGCGTCGTTGGTGGTCCAGTCGGCGTGGGCGGTGCCGGTGCTGGAGTCCTTGGTCATGCTGGAGAAGGTGGCCGTGTTGGGCTCGATGGTGACGGGCAGCGCCGTGGCCGGGCTGGTGAGACCTTGCGGGCTGGTTTGTGTGACCGACAGGTTGTTGGTGCCTGTGGGCAGCGGTGTGGTGGGCGTGATGGCCCATGAGCCATCGGGCGCCACGGTGGCGCTGCCAATGACGCTGCCAGCAGGGTCTTTGATGGTGATGGTGTCACCCGGTGTGCCGGTGCCAGACAGTGTGGGCGTGGTGTCGGTGGTGCTGCTGTCGCCCACGGTGCCGCTGTCGGTGATCGGGTCGAGCTTGGCCGCTGGCGCTGCCGGGGCCACGGCTGCCGCTTCGATGGTGATGGGCAGTGTGGTGGCGGGGCTGACGTTGCCAGACGAGTCGGTGGCGGTGATGGCCAGCGGTGTGGTGCCTGTGGGCAGCGGCGTGGTGGGCGTGATGGCCCAGGTGCCGTCGGGCGCGACCATGGCGCTGCCAATGACGTTGCCTTGTGGGTCTTTGATGGTGATGACGTTGCCAGGCGTGCCTGCGCCCGACAGGGTGGGCGTGGTGTCGGTGGTGCTGTTGTCGCCTGCGGTGCCGCTGTCGCTGCCGGGGTCGAGCTTGGCGGCCGGGGCCACGGGGGCCAGGGTGTCGACGACGACGGTGATGACCAGCGGGTTGGTGCTGGTGTTGCCGGCCGGGTCGGTGGCGGTGACGCTCATGGCGTTGATGCCTTCGGGCAGCGCGGTGGTGGGCGTGGCCGCCCAGGTGCCGTCGGCCGCCACCGTGGTGGTGGCAATGACGTTGCCTTGGGCGTCTTTGATGGTGATGACATCACCGGGCTCGCCTTTGCCACTCAGGGTGGGGGTGTTGTCGCTGGTGGTGTTGTCACCCTTGGTGCCGGTGTCGCTGGTGGGGTCGAGCACGGCGATCAGGCCCACGGGGGCTGTGGTGTCGATGGTGACGGGCAGCGTGGTGGAAGGGCTGACGTTGCCAGACGGGTCGGTGGCAGTCACTGCCAGGTTGTTGAGGCCTTCGGAAAGCGGTGTGGTGGGCGTGACAGACCAAGAGCCGTCGGGTGCGACCACGGCGGTGCCGATGACGGCGCCTTGTGGGTTTTTGATGGTGATGGTGTCACCGGGCGTGGCGCCTGCGCCGCTGAGGGTGGGCGTGGTGTCGGTGGTGGTGCTGTCGCCCAGGGTGCCGCTGTCGGTGGCCGGGTTGAGCACGGCTGCAGGGGCGGCCGGTGCGTTGGGGTCGATGACCACGGTGACTGTGAGCGGGCTGGTGATGGTGTTGCCTGCCGGGTCGGTGGCGGTGGCGCTCAGGGCATTGGAGCCGCTGGCCAGCGGTGTGGTGGGCGTGACGGACCAGCTGCCGTTGGCAGCGACCACGGCGGTGCCGATGACATTGCCGTTGGCGTCTTTGATGGCGATGGTGTCGCCCGGTGTGCCACTGCCAGACAGGGTGGGCGTGGTGTCGTTGGTGGTGTTGTCACCTTGGGTGCCGCTGTCGCTTAAGGGGTCAAGCGCAGCAGTCAGTGCGCCTGCGCCGGTGTTGGCGGGCGCTGTGGTGTCGATGGTGACGGGCAGCGGTGTGGGGGCGCTGGTGTTGCCTGCGGGGTCGGTGGCGGTGACGCTGAGCGCGTTGGTGCCTTCGGGCAGGGGTGTGGTGGGGGTGATGGACCATTTGCCAGCGGCATCGACCACGGCGGTTCCGATCACGTTGCCTTGCACGTCTTTGATGGTGATGGTGTCACCGGGCGTGGCGCCGCCGCCGCTGAGCGTGGGCGTGGTGTCGCTGGTGGTGCTGTCGCCCAGCTTGCCGCTGTCGCTGATGGGGTCGAGCACGGCCGCAGGGGCTGCGGGCGCTGTGGTGTCCACGGTGACGGGCAGCGGGCCGAAGGGGCCGACGTTGCCTGCCGGGTCGGTGGCGTTGACTTGCAGGGCGTTCAGGCCTTCTTTGAGCGGGGCGGTGGGCGTGATGCTCCACTGGCCAGCCGCATCGACGATGGCGGTGCCGATGACTTGTCCGCTGGCGTCTTTGATGGTGATGAGGTCACCAAAGGTGCCGGTGCCCGAGAGCACGGGGGTGGTGTCGTTGGTGGTGGCGTCGCCCAGTTTGCCGCTGTCGCTGGCAGAGTCGAGTGCGCCGGTGGGCGCAGCCGGGGCCACGCTGTCCACGGTGACGGGCGAGGTGGTGGCCGGGCTGGTGACGCCGCCCACGGTGGCGGTGACGCTGAGCTGGCTTTGGCCTTCGGGCAAGGCGGTGGTGGGCGTGGCGGACCAGTTGCCCGATGCGTCCACGGTGGCGCTGGCCACGACTTGGCCGTCTTTGTCCTTGATCTCAATCAGGGCGCCAGGGGTGCCGGTGCCGGAGAAGGTGGGCGTGTTGTCGGTGGTGATGCCGTCGCCGGGGGTGCCGGTGTCGGTGACCGCGTTGAGGCTGACCACCGGGATGGTGTCGTTGACGCTCAGGGTGGCGGGGTCGGTGGCAATGTTGCCTGCGGCGTCGGTCACGGTGGCGACCACGGGGTAAGTCTGGCCGCTGGTGAAGGCGCCCAGGGTGCCGCTGGCGGGGGTGGCGGCGTTGGGGCCGGTCACGTTCAGCGTCCAGTTGCCCAGTGCGTCGGGGGTGACGTTGTAGGTGGCGCCGTTGACGGTGACGGTGAGCACGTCGCCCACGGTGTAGCTGGCGGGCACGGTGCCTGCCAGGATGACGCCGTCAGGGTTGGCGTTTTGGTCGTTGGCCGTCACGCCGGTGGGCACGCTGGTGTCCACGGTGATGGGCAGCGGTGTGGGTGCGCTGGTTTGGCCGGTGGGGTTGGTTTCCGTGACGCTGAGGTTGTTCAGGCCTTCGGGCAGCGCTGTGGTGGGCGTGATGCTCCATTGGCCGTTGGCCGCGACCACGGCGGTGCCGATGGTGTTGCCTTGTGGGTCTTTGATGGTGATGGTGTCACCGGGCGTGCCGGTGCCGCTCAGCACGGGGGTGTTGTCGCTGGTGGTGCTGTCACCTTTGGTGCCGGTGTCGCTCACGGGGTCGAGCACGGCGCCGGGCGCTGCGGGGGCAGGCGGCGTGGTGTCAATGACCAGCGGCAAGGCGGTGGGCGCGCTGGTGTTGCCTGCGGGGTCGGTGGCAGTGATGGCCAGGTTGTTGATGCCGTCGGGCAGCGCTGTGGTGGGCGTGGCCGCCCAGGTGCCGTTGGGCTGGACCACGGCGGTGGCAATGACGTTGCCTTGCGGGTCTTTGATGGTGATGGTGTCGCCAGGCGTGCCGCTGCCGGACAGCGTGGGCGTGTTGTCGTTGGTGGTGTTGTCACCCACGGTGCCGCTGTCGCTGATGGGGTCGAGCTTGGCTGCTGGGGCCACGGGGCCTGCGGTGTCCACCACCACGGTGACAAGCAGCGGGTTGGTGACGGTGTTGCCAGCCGGGTCGGTGGCGCTGACGCTTAAAGGGTTGCTGCCGGTGGGCAGCGGTGTGGTGGGGGTGATGGACCAGTGGCCCGATGCGTCGACCACGGCGGTGCCGATGACGGTGCCGGTGGCGTCTTTGATGGCGATGACATCGCCGGGGTTGCCCGCGCCGCTCAAGGTGGGCGTGCTGTCGCTGGTGGTGTTGTCACCTTTGGTGCCGGTGTCGCTGGTGGGGTCGAGGGCGGCAGTCAGGGCACCTGCGCCGGTGGTGGCCGGTGGCGTGGTGTCGATGGTGATGGGCAGTGTGGCCGGGGCGCTGGTGTTGCCAGCGGGGTCGGTGGCGGTGGCGGTGAGGTTGTTCAGGCCTTCGGGCAGCGCTGTGGTGGGCGTGATGGCCCAGGTGCCGTCGGGTGCGACCACGGCGGTGCCGAGCACGGTGCCGTCGGGTGCTTTGAGGGTGATGGTGTCACCCGGTGTGCCGGTGCCGTCGATGGTGGGCGTGGTGTCGTTGGTGGTTTTGTCACCCAGCACGCCGCTGTCGCTGGTGTCGGCCAGGTTGGCCACGGGCGCTGCGGGGGCCAGGCTGTCGATGACCAGGGGCAGTGTGGTGGCGGGGCTGGTGTTGCCTGCGGGGTCGGTGGCGGTGATGGCCAGGGCGATGGGGCCTTCGGGCAGCGGCGTGGTGGGCGTGGCGGCCCAGGTGCCGTCGGGTTGCACGGTGGCTGTGGCGATGACGTTGCCCTGTGGGTCTTTGAGGGTGATGGTGTCACCCGGTGTGCCGGTGCCGGTGATGGTGGGCGTGGTGTCGTTGGTGGTGCCGTCGCCTTTGACGCCGCTGTCGCTCGGGGCAGACAGAACAGCTGCCGGGGCGGCAGGGCCAGCGGTGTCGACCGCGATGACGAGCACCAGCGGTGCGCTGGCGGTGGTGTTGCCTGCCGGGTCGGTGGCGGTGACGACCAGCGGGACGCTGCCGGTGGGCAGCGGCGCGGTGGGCGTGACGGACCAGGTGCCGTTGGCCAGCACGGTGGCGGTGCCGATCAGGTTGCCAGCGGCGTCTTTGATGGTGACGGTGTCGCCAGGCGTGCCGGTGCCGCTCAGGGTGGGCGTGGTGTCGTTGGTGGTTTTGTCACCCAGGGCGCCGCTGTCGCTGGTGGGGTCGAGCACGGCGGTCAGGCCGCCTGCGCCGGTGGTGGCGGGTGCTGTGGTGTCGATGATGACGGGCAGCGGCGCGGGGGCGCTGGTGTTGCCTGCCGGGTCGGTGGCGGTGATGGTCAGTGCGTTGGGGCCTTCGGCCAGCGGTGTGGTGGGCGTGATGCTCCATTTGCCAGTGGCGTCGACCACGGCGGTGCCGAGCACGGTGCCGTCGGGCGCTTTGAGGGTGATGGTGTCACCCGGTGTGCCCTGCCCGCTCAGGGTGGGCGTGGTGTCGTTGGTGGTTTTGTCGAGCTTGGTGCCGCTGTCGCTGATGGGGTCGAGCAGGCCGGTGGGCGCTGCGGGCGGTGTGGTGTCGATGGTGACGGGCAGCGGCGTGGGTGCGCTGACGTTGCCGGACGGATCTGTGGCGGTGACGGCCAGGTTGATCAGGCCATCTGGCAAGGCTGTTGTGGGCGTGACGGCCCAGGTGCCGTCGGGTGCCACGGTGGTGGTGCCGATGACGTTGCCTTGGGGGTCTTTGATGGTGATGGTGTCACCAGGGGTGGCGCCAGCGCCGCTCAATGTGGGCGTGTTGTCGTTGGTGGTGCTGTCGAGCTTTTTGCCGCTGTCGCTGGTGGGGTCGAGCACGGCAGCCGGTGCGGCGGGCGGTGTGGTGTCGATGGTGATGGGCAGCGGCGTGGCGGGGCTGCTCAGGCCTGCGGGGTTTGTTTCGGTGACGGACAGGTTGATCAGGCCGTCTGGCAGCGCGGTGGTGGGCGTGGCCGCCCAAGTGCCGTTGGCCGCGACCACGGCGGTGGCGATGACGTTGCCTTGTGGGTCTTTGACGGTGATGGTGTCACCGGGCGTGCCGGTGCCGCTCAAAGTGGGCGTGTTGTCGCTGGTGGTGCTGTCAAGCAGCTTGCCGCTGTCGCTGGTCGGGTCGAGCACGGCAGCGGGTGCGGCGGGCGCAGTGGCTGGGGCTTCGATGGTGACGGGCAGTGGCGCGGGGGCGCTGACGTTGCCAGACGGATCTGTGGCAGTGGCGGTCAGGGCGTTCAGGCCCAGCGGCAGTGCCGTGGTGGGCGTGATGGACCAAGTGCCGTTGGCCGCGACCACGGCGGTGCCGATGACGTTGCCTTGGGGGTCTTTGACGGTGATGAGGTCACCGGCGGTGCCGGTGCCAGACAGCGTGGGCGTGGTGTCTGTGGTGGTTTTGTCACCCACGGTGCCGGTGTCGCTGGTGGGGTCAAGCACGGCGCCGGGCGCTGCGGGTGGTGTGGTGTCGATGGTGATGGGCAGCGGTGTGGGGGCGCTGACGTTGCCAGACGGATCTGTGGCCGTGACGGCTAGGTTGATCAAGCCATCTGGCAGCGGTGTTGTTGGCGTGACCGCCCAGGTGCCGTCGGGTGCCACGGTGGTGGTGCCGATGACGTTGCCTTGTGGGTCTTTGATGGTGATGACATCACCGGGCGTGGCACCGCCACCACTCAAGGTGGGCGTGTTGTCGTTGGTGGTGCTGTCGAGCAGTTTGCCGCTGTCGCTGCTCGGGTCGAGCACGGCAGCCGGTGCAGCGGGGGCTGTGGTGTCGATGGTGATGGGCAGCGGTGTGGGCGCGCTGACGTTGCCAGACGGATCTGTGGCGGTGACGCTCAATGGAATGAGGCCATCAGGCAGCGGTGTTGTGGGCGTAACAGCCCATGTGCCGTTGGCCGCGACCACGGCGGTGCCGATGACGTTGCCCTGTGGGTCTTTGATGGTAATGGTGTCACCCGGCGTGGCGCCTGCGCCCGAGAGCGTGGGCGTGTTGTCGCTGGTGGTGCTGTCGAGCAGCTTGCCGCTGTCGCTGGTGGGGTCGAGCACGGCCGCTGGGGCTGCGGGTGGCGTGGTGTCGATGGTGATGGGCAGCGGTGTGGGCGCGCTGACGTTGCCGGACGGATCTGTGGCGGTGACGCTCAATGGGATCAAGCCATCAGGCAAGGCTGTGGTGGGCGTGACCGCCCAGGTGCCGTTGGCCGCGACCACGGCGGTGCCGATGACGTTGCCTTGTGGGTCTTTGATGGTGATGACATCACCGGGCGTGGCACCTGCGCCGCTCAATGTGGGCGTGTTGTCGCTGGTGGTGCTGTCAAGCAGCTTGCCGCTGTCGCTGGTGGGGTCGAGCACGGCAGCCGGTGCGGCGGGTGGCGTGGTGTCGATGGTGATGGGCAGCGGTGTGGGGGCGCTGGTGTTGCCTGCCGGGTCGGTGGCAGTCACAGCCAGGTTGATCAGGCCGTCTGGCAGCGGTGTTGTTGGCGTGACGGCCCATGTGCCGTTGGCCGCGACCACGGCGGTGCCAATGACGTTGCCTTGTGGGTCTTTGATGGTGATCGTGTCACCGGGCGTGGCACCGCCACCGCTCAGGGTTGGCGTGTTGTCGTTGGTGGTGCTGTCCAAGAGCTTGCCGCTGTCGCTGGTCGGGTCGAGCACGGCCGCAGGGGCTGCGGGCGGTGTGGTGTCGATGGTGATGGGCAGCGGGGTCGGTGCGCTGGTGTTGCCTGCCGGGTCGGTGGCAGTCACAGCCAGGTTGATCAGGCCGTCAGGCAAGGCTGTTGTGGGCGTGACGGCCCAGGTGCCGTTGGCCGCGACCACGGCGGTGCCGATGACGTTGCCTTGTGGGTCTTTGATGGTGATCGTGTCACCAGGGGTGGCGCCAGCGCCGCTCAATGTGGGCGTGTTGTCGTTGGTGGTGCTGTCAAGCAGTTTGCCGCTGTCGCTGGTGGGGTCGAGCACGGCAGCCGGTGCAGCGGGGCCTGTGGTGTCGATGGTGATGGGCAGCGGCGTCGGTGCGCTGGTGTTGCCGGACGGATCTGTGGCCGTGACGGCCAGGTTGATCAGGCCATCTGGCAAGGCTGTTGTGGGCGTAACAGCCCATGTGCCGTTGGCGGCGACCACGGCGGTGCCGATGACGTTGCCTTGTGGGTCTTTGATGGTGATGGTGTCACCGGGGGTGGCGCCAGCGCCGCTCAATGTGGGCGTGTTGTCGTTGGTGGTGCTGTCGAGCTTTTTGCCGCTGTCGCTGGTGGGGTCGAGCACGGCAGCCGGTGCAGCGGGGCCTGTGGTGTCGATGGTGATGGGCAGCGGGGTCGGTGCGCTGGTGTTGCCTGCCGGGTCGGTGGCAGTCACAGCCAGGTTGATCAAACCGTCTGGCAAGGCTGTTGTGGGCGTGACGGCCCAGGTGCCGTTGGCCGCCACGACGGCGGTGCCGATGACGTTGCCTTGTGGGTCTTTGATGGTGATGGTGTCACCCGGCGTGGCGCCGCCACCGCTCAGGGTTGGCGTGTTGTCGCTGGTGGTGCTGTCCAAGAGCTTGCCGCTGTCGCTGGTGGGGTCGAGCACGGCAGCCGGTGCGGCTGGGGCAGTGGTGTCGATGGTGATGGGCAGCGGTGTGGGGGCGCTGGTGTTGCCTGCCGGGTCGGTGGCTGTGACGGCCAGGGCGATGGTGCCGTCTGGCAAGGCGGTCGTGGGCGTGACCGCCCAGTGGCCAGCGGCGTCCACCACGGCGGTGCCGATGACTTTGCCAGTGGGGTCTTTGATGGTGATGGTGTCACCGGGTGTGCCTGCGCCGCTGAGCGTGGGCGTGTTGTCGTTGGTGGTGCTGTCCAGCAGTTTGCCGCTGTCGCTGGTCGGGTCGAGCACGGCCGTGGGCGATGCGGGGACCACTGCGTCAATGACGATGGTGACGGGCAGCACGGCGTCAATGACGGTGCCCGATGGGCTGGTGGCCGTGACCAGCAGGGTGTTGATGCCGCTGGGCAGCGGTGTGGTGGGCGTAGCGGTCCAGGTGCCGTTGGGCTGTACCACGGCAGTCGCAATGACTTGGCCTGCGGCGTTCTTGATGGCGATGGTGTCGCCGGGTATGCCGGTGCCGTTCAGGGTCGGTGTGGTGTCGTTGGTGATGCTGTCACCGACCACGCCGCTGTCGCTGGTGGCAGCCAATGTGGCCGTCAGAGTGCCTGCAGGCAGGGCCTGGATGGTGACGGGCAGCGGTGCAGCGGGGCTGGTGACGCCGCTGGTGGGGTTGGTTTCAGTCACCGTGAGGGCGTTCAGGCCCAGCGGCAACGCCGTGGTGGGCGTGGCAGCCCAGGTGCCGTCTGGCGCAACGGTGGCCGTGGCGATGACGTTGCCTTGTGGGTCTTTGATGGCGATGGTGTCGCCGGGCGTGCCGGTGCCGCTCAGGGTCGGCGTGGTGTCGGTGGTGGTGCTGTCGCCCACGGTGCCGGTGTCGCTGCTCAGGTCGAGCTTGGCCACGGGTGCGCCGATGGTGCCGGGCACGATGGTCACAGGCAGCGGCGCGGGGGCGCTGGTGTTGCCTGCGGGGTCAGTAGCGGTGGCGGTCAGGGCGTTCAGGCCCAGCGGCAAGGCCGTGGTGGGCGTGACGGACCAGCTGCCGGTGGGGGTGACGACGGCGGTGCCAATCACTGCGCCGGTGGCGTCTTTGATGGTGATGGTGTCGCCGGGCGTGCCGGTGCCGCTCAGTGTGGGGGTGTTGTCGCTGGTGGTTTTGTCACCCAGGGTGCCGCTGTCGCTGGTGGGGTCGAGCGCGGCCACGAGGGTGGCTGCGCTGGTGTCCACGGTGACGGGCAGCGGGGTGGCGGGGCTGGTCAGGCCCGCAGGGTTGGTTGCGGTGACGCTGAGGTTGTTGAGGCCTTCGGCCAGCGGCGTGGTGGGTGTGATGGCCCAGCTGCCTGTGGCGTCCACCACGGCGGTGCCGATGACTTTGCCGGTGGGGTCTTTGATGGTGATGGTGTCACCGGGCGTGCCGGTGCCGCTGAGCACGGGGGTGCTGTCGTTGGTGGTGTTGTCGTAGAGCTTGCCGCTGTCGCTGACGATGTCGAGCTGGGCTGCGGGTGCTGTAGGGGCAACTGGCCCGGCCCCTGCTTCGATGGTGATGGGCAGCGGTGTGGGCGCGCTGGTGTTGCCGGCCGGGTTGGTTTCGGTGACGCTGAGGTTGTTGGTGCCCAGGGGCAGCGGGTTGACGGGGGTGGCGGCCCAGGTGCCGTTGGGCGCGACGGTGGCCGTGGCGATGACGTTGCCCAGTGGGTCTTTGACGGTGATGGTGTCACCGGGCACGCCGGTGCCCGACAGGGTGGGCGTGGTGTCGGTGGTGGTTTTGTCGCCCAGGGTGCCGCTGTCGCTGATGGGGTCGAGGATGGCAGCGGGTGCTGCGGGTGCTGGCGCCACAGGGGTGGCGCTGATGCTGAAACTGGCGATGTTGTTGTTGTCGGCACCGTCTTTGTTGAGGTTGCCGGTGGCGTCGGTGAATTTGTCGCTGGTCACGAACAGCATGGCGCTTTGGGCACCGGCTGCGGGTGTGAAGGTGGCGGTGTAGACGAGCGGGTTGGTGGGGCTTTGGGCAAAGCCTGTCAGGGTGCCGCCCATGACGGTGATGTCAGCTGCGGTGAAGTCGCTGGTGGCGTCAGACAGGGTGAAGGTGACGGTGGCGGTGTCGGTAGCAGCCAGCAGCGATTTGTTGGCGCTGACGATGACGCTGGGGGTGACGCTGTCGATGGTGACGGGCAGCGGCGCCGAGGGGCTGACGTTGCCGGCCGGGTCGGTGGCGGTCATGGTGAGGGCGTTGAGGCCTTCGGGCAGTGCGGTGGCGGGCGTGGCGGCCCAGGTGCCGTTGGCCGCGACCACGGCGGTGGCAATCACGTTGCCAGCGGGGTCTTTGATGGTGATGGTGTCGCCAGGCGTGCCGGTGCCAGACAGCGTGGGGGTGGTGTCGGCGGTGGTTTTGTCACCGACGACGCCGGTATCGCTGATGGCGGCCAGGGTGCCTGCGGGGGCGGCAGGGGCCACGCTGTCGATGGTGACGGGCAGCGCGGTGGGGGCGCTGGTGTTGCCGTCAGGGTCGGTGGCGGTGATGGCCAGGTTGTTCAGGCCTTGGGGCAGTGGGTTGACCGGTGTGGCGGCCCAGGTGCCGTCGGGTTGCACGGTGGCGGTGGCAATGACGTTGCCCTGGGGGTCTTTGACGGTGATGACGTCACCGGGGGTGCCGGTGCCGCTCAGGGTGGGGGTGGTGTCGGTGGTGGCTTGGTCGCCTTTGTTGCCGCTGTCACTGATGGGGTCGAGGATGGCGCCGGGCGCGGTGGGGCCTGTGCTGTCGATGGTGATGGGCAGTGGCTGGGTGCTGGTGGCGCCTGTGGGGCTGGTTTCGACCACGCTCAGGTTGTTCAGACCCTGGGGCAGTGGGTTGGCCGGGGTGGCGGTCCAGGTGCCGTTGGGGCCGACGGTGGCGGTGGCAATGACGGTGCCTGCGGCGTCTTTGATGGCGATGGTGTCGCCGGGCGTGCCGGTGCCGCTGAGGGTGGGGGTGGTGTCGTTGGTTTTGCCGTCACCCTTGGTGCCGCTGTCGCTGGTGGGGTCGATCGCGGCGGTCAGGGGGGTGAGTGCGGGGCCAGCGGTGATGCTGTAGGACAGGGCGTTGTTGGTGTCGGCGCCGTCGAGGTTGATGTTGCCTGCGGCGTCGCTGAATTTGTTGCTGGTCACCAGCACGGCGGCGCTGCTGGCACCGGCTGCGGGGGTGAAGGTGGCGGTGTAGACCAGCGGGTTGGTGGGGCTTTGCGTCAGGCCGCTGATGGTGCCGCCGATGACGGTGATGTCGGCAGCGGTGAAGTCTGCACTGGCTTCACTCAAGGTGAAGGTGACGGTGGCGGCCTGGCCTGTGGTGAGGGCGCTGGCGTTGGTGCTGAGCGCGATGGTGGGCGCTGCGCTGTCGATGACGATGGGCAGCTGGGCGGTGCTGGTGGCGCCGGTGGGGCTGGTTTCGACCACGCTCAGGTTGTTGAGGCCTTGGGGCAGTGGGTTGGCCGGGGTGGCGGTCCAGGTGCCGTTGGCAGCAACCACGGCAGTGGCGATGGTGTTGCCCGCAGCGTCTTTGATGGCGATGGTGTCACCGGGCGTGCCCGAGCCGCTGATGGTGGGCGTGGTGTCGTTGGTGATGTTGTCGGTGGTCAACCCGCTGTTGCTGATGGGGTTGAGGATGGCCCCCAGGGGCGATGGGGCCACGCTGTCGATGGTGATGGGCAGCGGTGTGGCGGGGCTGGACAGACCGGCGGGGCTGGTTTCGACCACGCTCAGGTTGTTCAGGCCCTGGGGCAGTGGGTTGAGCGGTGTGGCGGTCCAGGTGCCGTTGGGCAGGACGACGGTGGTAGCGATGACGTTGCCCGCAGCGTCTTTGATGGCGATGGTGTCGCCAGGCGTGCCTGCGCCGCTGATGGTGGGGGTGGTGTCGTTGGTGAGTTGGTCACCTTTGGCGCCGCTGTCGCTGATGGGGTCGAGGATGGCAGCGGGCGCTGCGGGGGCGACCGGGGTCACGGCTGCAGCGTTGATGCTGAAGCTGGCGAGGTTGTTGAGTTCGGCGCCGTCTTGGTTGAGGTTGCCGGAGGCGTCGGTGAATTTGTCGTTGCCCACAAAGACCATGGCGCTGTGCGCACCGGCGGTGGGGGTGAAGGTGGCGGTGTAGACGAGCGGGTTGGTGGGGCTCTTGGCAAAGCCGCTCAGGGTGCCGCCGATGACGGTGATGTCAGAAACGCTGAAGTCGCTGGCAGCGTCACTCAGGGTGAAGGTGATGGTGGTGGCTTCACCGGCTGCCAGCACGCCTTTGGGGGCGCTGACGGCGATGGTGGGGGCTGCGCTGTCGATGGTGATGGGCAGCGGTGTGGGGGCGCTGGCCAGGCCCGTGGGGCCGGTTTCGATGACGCTGAGGTTGTTCAAGCCTTGGGGCAAGGCGGTGGCCGGTGTGGCTTGCCAGGTGCCGTTGGCCGCAACCACGGCGGTGGCGATGGTGTTGCCAGCGGCGTCTTTGATGCTGATGGTGTCGCCGGGGGTGCCGGTGCCAGACAGGGTGGGGGTGTTGTCGGTGGTGGTGTTGTCACCCTGGGTGCCGCTGTCGCTGATGGCGTTGAGGATGGCGGCAGGGGCTGAGGGGGCCACAGGTGTGGGTGGCACGACTGCGCTTTGGATGGTCAGCGGCAGTGCGGTGGGGGCGCTGGCCAGGCCAGCCGGGCTGGTTTCGATGACGCTGAGGTTGTTCAGGCCCACAGGCAGTGGGTTGACGGGCGTGGCCATCCAGGTGCCGTTGGCCGCCACCACGGCGGTGGCGATGACGTTGCCAGCAGCGTCTTTGATGCTGATGGTGTCGCCAGGGGTGCCGGTGCCAGACAAGGTGGGGGTGTTGTCGGTGGTGGTGTTGTCACCCTGGGTGCCGCTGTCGCTGATGGCGTTCAGGATGGCGGCAGGGGCTGAGGGGGCCACAGGTGTGGTGGGCGTGCATTGCAGGCCGAAGGACCAGGCGTTGTTGAGGTCGGCGCCGTCTTTGTTCAGGTTGCCTGCGGCGTCGGTGAATGTGTCGCTGCTGACGAACAGGGCCGCGCTGCGGGCGGTGGCGCTGGGGGTGAAGGTGGCCGTGTAGACCTTGCCGCTGCCGGTGAAGTTGCTGAGGGTGCCGCCGATGACGGTGATGTCGCTCAGGGTGAAGTCGGTGCTGTCTTCGCTCAGGGCGAAGGTGACGGTGGTGACTTCGCCTGCGGCGAGCACGGTTTTGAAGGCGCTGATGGCGATGGTGGGCGGCGTGGCGTCGGCCACGGCGCAGTTGAAGCCCAGCGAAACGGCATTGTTCAGCTCTGCGCCGTCTTTGTTGAAGTTGCCTGCAGCGTCTGTGAAGCGGTCGCTGCTGACCAGCACCATGGCGCCCAGGGTGGTGGCAAAGGGCGTGAAGGTGGCCGTGTAGACCAGGGGGTTGGTGGCGCTGTGCACCAAGTTGCTCATGGTGCCGCCGATGGCTGTGATGTCGGCCAAGGTGAAGTCAGTGCTGGCCTCACTCAGGGTGAAGGTGACGGTGGCGGTTTCACCGGTGTTGAGGATGTCTTTGTCGCTGGCCAACGCAATGGTGGGCGGCGTGGTGTCGGCTGCGGGGGGCGTGACGGGGGTGGTTTCTGGCGGGCAGTTGGTTTTGAGGCTGACGGCGTTGTTGATGTCGGCGCCGTCTTTGTTGTTGTTGCCTGCGGCGTCGGTGAAGGTGTTGCTGGACACCACGATCATGGCGCTGGAGCCTGTGGCGGTGGGCGTGAAGGTGGCGGTGTAGCTGGTGCCCGAGCCCTGGAAGTTGCTGAGCGTGCCGCCGGTGACGCTGATGTCGCCCAGCGTGAAGTTGCTGCTGGCTTCAGACAGGGTGAAGGTGATGGTGGCCGTCTGGCCTTGCAGCAGGTCGACTTTGTCGGTGCTGACGATGATGGTGGGCGGCGTGCTGTCGAGGTTGAAGCTGACGGTGTTGTTGGCGTCTGCACCGTCGGCGTTGTTGTTGCCTGCGGCGTCGGTGAAGCGGTTGCTGTCGACCTTGACGCTGGCGGTGCTGGCACCGGCTGTGGGTGTGAAGGTGGCGGTGTAGCTGGTGCCCGATCCGCTGAAGTTGCTCAGCGTGCCGCCGGTGACGGTGACGTCGGCGGCGGTGAAGTTGACGCTGGCTTCAGACAGGGTGAAGGTGACGGTGGCCGTCTCCCCTGCCCCGAGGCTGGACTTGAGGCTGCTGACGATGACGGTGGGGGGCGTGGTGTCGAGGTTGAGCGTGAGGCTGGCGGTGTTGTTGGCGTCTGCGCCGTCGGCGTTCTGGTTGCCCGAAGCGTCGGTGAATTTGTTGCTGTCTACATGCACGGTGGCGCTGGTGTTGCCTGCAGCGGGTGTAAAGGTGGCGGTGTAGACGAGAGGGTTGGTGGCGCTTTGGGCAAAACCGCTGAGCGTGCCGCCCATGACTGTGACATCAGCGGCGGTGAAGTCTGTGGCGAGTTCGCTCAGGGTGAAGGTGACGACAGCCGTCTGGCCTGCGGCCAGAGCGGTTTGGTCAGCGGTGACAACAATCGTGGGCGGCGTGGTGTCGATCTTGCACTGGATGGCGATCGAGGCCATGTTGTTCAACTCCATGCCGTCCTGGTTGAAGTTGCCTGCGGCGTCGGTGAAGCTTTCGCTGGCAATGAAGAGGGCTGCGCTCAGGGCGTTGGCGTTGGGCGTGAAGGTGGCGGTGTAGACGAGCGGGTTGGTGGCGCTTTGTGTCCAGCCGCTCAGGGTGCCGCCGATGACGGTGACGTCGCTTTGCGTGAAGTTGCTGCTGGCTTCGGACAGCGTGAAGGTGATGAGGTCAGTGTCACCGGGGCGCACACGGGTTTTGGTGTTGCTGATCATCACGGTGGGGGCCGTGGTGTCTGCGGGGGCGTTGGTGTTGCACAGCAGGCCGACGCTGAAGGATGCGGCGTTGTTGGCGTCTGCGCCGTCTTTGTTGAGGGTGCCTGTGGCGTTGCTGAAGGTGTCGCTGCCGACCATGACGAAGGCACTCGACACGTTGGCGCTGGGCGTGAAGGTGGCGGAGTAGCTGGTGCCCGAGCCTGCGAAGTTGCTCAGGCTGCCACCAATGGCCGTGACGTCAGCGGCGCTGAAGTTGGTGCTGGCCTGTGACAGGGTGAACGACAGGTTGGTGGTTTCGCCCACAGACAGATTGGTTTTGCTGGCAGCGATGGCGATGAAGGGGGTGGTGCTGTCGTTCATGGTGAGGCCTGTTGTTGTTTGGGTGACGGTGTTGGTGGTCGAGGGCGTGGAATTGCTGGTGGTGTCGGTCATGGGGTCACCACCTGCTTCGATATGGGGGCCTGAGGGCTTGGACCATCAGCGTGATGAGGGACATGCCGGTCAACTGCGCTTGAAGTTTTTTTTGTTTTTTTGGCATGTACGTTGTAAATAAGCACAGATTCATGGTTTCTTTGCGGCAATCAAAAAGCATGGCGTTTTTGTCAGTCTTATGTCCGGATTCATGAATGCGCCAGCTTGGCTTGCAGCCTTGAAACCAGCCACGAGCCAGCGCTCGCGCTGTCCCGCCCTGCCCTTTTTGAGTCCGCAAACACACGCACCCAAGCACCCCACGCCCCTCTGTAAAAGGTCGTGCGGTGCCTGGCCGTTGGGTCCATCCCAAATTCATGTTTTCCTCATGAATTCAGCACCCCAAAACTCAAAAAATGACATTTTTTGCAATGCCCAATCTCTGACTTTTTTCTTGAATTTATTAATTAATACCTCAAGATACCGTCAAAAATGACACAGCAAAACCCCCAATTGGGGTATTCCTTTTAATGATTTTGTGAATGCTGCATCCGAAATTTGTCTATGGCGTCAAATTTGATGATTGACATTTAAAGGATTGAGAGCCAGCAACCGACACGGCTTGATCGCCAGCAGGGCTGGCAATGGGGTGTTCGCAGGTCGGTGGTCGCAGACCGCGACGTTGGTGGGCAGGCCAGCGTTGATCGCCAGCAGGGCTGGCTCCTACGGGGGCACAGGTATTCGTAGGTCGGTGGCTTTAGCCCCGACGTTGGTAGTTTGACCAACGTCGGACTCTTCGAGTACCGACCTACGAGGTCAGCGACGACATTTTGGGCAATGGGGTGTACGTAGGTCGGTGGTCGCAAACCCCGACATTGGTGGGTGGGCCAGCGTTGATCGCCAGCAGGGCTGGCTCCTACGGGGGCACAGGTATTCGTAGGTCGGTGGCTTTAGCCCCGACGTTGGTAGTTTGGCCAACGTCGGACTCTTCGAGTGCCGACCTACGAGGTCAGCGAGGACATTTCGGGCGATGGGGTGTTCGTAGGTCGGTGGTCGCAGACCCCGACGTTTGGGAGGTTATCCGGCCATCACGGACTGCAGGGCTGCGTCCAGGGTCAGGAGTTCTAGGGCGTAGGTTTGTGCGGTGGCGCCGATGATGGCGTCGGGCAATTTGACTTTGCGCTGCTTGCGCAATCTGATCGCCTGATCCTCGACGGCGGGTGACACCGGCAGATAGGTCAGCGCAGCCAAACGGCTTTCAATCAACTGCTGCTCGGGCTCGGACAAATCAGGAAAACCCAACAACTCCATGCGCGTGATACTGCTGTAGGCACACTCGCTGGCCAACACATTCCGCTCGGACACCAGCGCCATCACTTCTGGTGAAGACTTGAGCAGCCCCAAAAATGAAATTGGTGTCGAGCAAATACTTAATGCCATTCATCGCGCAATTGCCGCTGGAGCTCTAAGGGCGACGCGGCAAATGCCGTGGACTTTTCCAGGCCACCACTCAATTGCGCCAGACCGATTTCCTTCACCGATTCAGGCGCATGAGCGTGCCGGGATTGCAGGAACTCGGCGAAGTCCAGAACCTCTGCAAGCAAAGGCTCGGGCAGTGTGCGAGTGACATCCCAAAGCCGTTCGGCCATCGTTGGCATTGCATCTCCTTGATCAAGCGTTTCATCGTACGACAAAACATGGGGCGGGGAAATGTCGGGGTGGGGTTTCGGCATTGCGGGCAGATGACGGACTCTTCGAGTGCCGACATGCGAACAGCCGACCCACAGGGAAGCGGTGTTTGTAGGTCGGTGGTCGCAGACCCCGACGTTGGTGGTTTGACCAACGTCGGACTCTTCGAGTGCCGACCTACGAGGTCAGTGAGGACATTTTGGGCAATGGGGTGTCGTAGGTCGGTGGTCGCAGACCCCGACGTTGGTGGTTTGGCCAACGTCGGACTCTTCGAGTGCCGACCTACGAGGTCAGCGAGGACATTTCGGACAATGGGGTGTTCGTAGGTCGGTGGTCGCAGACCCCGACGTTGGTGGGCGGGCCAGCGTTGATCGCCAGCAGGGCTGGCTCCTACAGGAGGGCGGGGGGATATGAAAAAACCCGCCATGGGGTGGCGGGTTGGGTTGGGGTATTTGTAGGTCGGTGGCTTTAGCCCCGACGGTGGTTGAGCGGGCAACGTCGGACTCTTCGAGTGCCGACCTACGCAGACCCATACGCAACGCAAGCAGAAACTGTATGCGGTGTTCGTAGGTCGGTGGCTTTAGCCCCAACGTTGGTGGTTGGGCGGGCAACGTCGGACTTTTCGAGGACCAACAACGCGCACACCAAATTATCGGGTCGCAAGCTCCCCGCAATGACGGAATGCGTTCATCTCTGTCATTGCGAGCGTCGTGGCAATCCAATGGTGTGTGTTTGGGTTATGGATGTTAATTCGCCCAGGAAAAATCAACGGTCACGCGGTCGGAGGTGACTTGGGGCATCACGGTGCGGCCTTGTTTGGTGAGGGTGACCAAGCCGTATTGGGCCATCGTGTGCAGTGAGCGCGACACGTTGGGTACGTGCTTGCCGACCGCCTTGGCCAAGGCATCCATCGAATCGGGATGACTTTCGCGGATCACCTTGAGCAAGGCCATGTTCTCGTCCGACAACACGCGGGCCATGGCTGCAACACTCGGGAACCACACATCGGGATCGTCTTTGTTGCGCTGACGTTTTCCGGCGGCTATGGCCAGCGAGCGCGCGCGTTGTACCGACACTGGCGCGATGGCAAATTTCAAAACTTTGTTCATGGACAAACCTCTTTCAAAACGCGATCCACTTCATCGTAAAAATCGCTAACCAACTGAAACGCCGTATCAAACTCATACAAAACGCCCTCGTCGAGAGCATGGCGGTGGCGATGATCGTAGGGAAATTTTTTGCCCGCGTGCTTGAAACGCGAACCGGCAGGCTTTACACCATGCGCATTGTCAAAACCAATCAGCCGCGTGTTGTCCGGTGCATGCAAGGTCAGGCTGTAGTTGATACCGTGTGGCCGCTCCGGCGTCTCGGCCACACGTGAAACCTTCATCTTGACCCAATAGCCGGCATCATTTTGAACTTCGATGTTGCCATCCATGCCCAGCAGAAACTCCAAACCCATGACCGATGAATGCTTCGAATCCATGCCTAACCTTATCATGGATTGATAAATATGAAAACCCATTTGAGCGGGCAACGTCGGACTCTTCGAGTGCCGACCTACAAGGTCAGTGACGACATTTCGGGCAATGGGTTTCGCAGGTCGGTGGTCTTTGACCCCGACAGATCACCACGTCACCCACTCAGCACGAAACGGTCAACGGGCTGAGGAGTCGATGCGCGAGATCGACAAAAACGGACCGGGCCTCGGCAAAGGAAACGGACTCGCCAAAGACCAGCTCGTCCACAAACTGGAGGTAATCGCGTTCAAAACTGTCGGGCTCTGCGTGCAAGGCCTGCAACACCGCTTGCATCTGGCCTACCGGGTCGCGCTCGAACTCGCGATACTGATTGCGATACTGCGCCGCATCGCCAGCCACCAGCGTTGCAAAGTGCGCATGTGGTAACGCATTCACCAAACGATCATGGTTCGCGGCAATCGCTCGCACATCGTAAAGGTGACGCACCAGGCGGTCGTCGTATTGCGCACGGTTGCGCCCTGCACGCGCCTCAGCGGTGCGGCGCAAAAATGACAAGACCTTCTCAGCCAAAGTCTCGTCCACACTGATGCACTCGATTTTGAAATCATCGGTGGGTGCCCCGATCAACTCATCCAGCATCGAGCGAACAGGCAACGGCGCCGTAGGCAAAACCGGCGGGCGTGCATTGAACTCCACCTTGATCTCCGGGCGCAAACTGGCCACCGGCGAAAAGCGGCTTTCATAAAGCAAATTCATGGCCACATAACTGTTCTCGTCACGCGCAACGATCTGCTCCGGCGGCACATGAAAACCCGCATCCCCCAACACCTGGGCCAAACGCTTCTTGAACTGACTGAGCCGCTTGCTTCGGGCCGTACGCGACAGCCCCTGCGGCACAACCAACTTGAAATCCACATCTTCGGACATCCGCTCAATCAGCCTGTGCGCCTTGGACAAACAAGTGCCGCCGCAAAACACCAAGCCAATGCCATCGCTGTCGGTGCTGGCAATGTGGCGGAGGGCTTCGGTCAGGAGGAGGTCTTTTTCGAATATTCCCGGCGGCAACGACGACAGAGATTCGTTGCGAATATCCAGAATCTGTTTACGCTCTTGCGCTGTAATTGTTTTCATATCGCACCGTGCTGATACCGACAGTGATTTTTCGAGAGATGCGACGATGCCCCGTATTGAACGTCGTGCGCACCGGAATCTGCGTCGTCCTGCCTTCGACATAAGCCCGTTGCGCACGACCCAGCGTGACGGGCACATCCAATTTTCCAAGTGCCTCTTGAGCCAACTCTTCAAGCGTGACCCGCGGCACAGGTTTGCCCGACAGCGTGCTTGGCCGGGCCTTGGCATACGTGCCATAACCCAAACGCACAATCTTGCCCTCAGCAATCAACTCCTTGAGAACCCGGCTAATCTGACTCGCGCTGCCCATCTTCTCGAAATCAGCACGCATGACCACCTCACCCTTGCGCAAAGCAATGGACCGAACCATCCTGTCTTTCAAACTATACCGACTCATCGCGCCCTCCCTGGTGATGCAAACAATGCTCATGCACTATATATGAAATCGAGAAATTTGCAGGGGTGTTATGGCAGATGTCGGACTCTTCGAGTGCCGACCTACGAGGCGTTGGTATGTGTCGGTCGGTGGTCGAAGACTGCTGGGGTTGGTGTTTTGATGCAAGTTACATCTTGGTATTCGTAGGTCGGTGGTCGAAGACCCCGACGTTGGTTGCATGGCCAGCGTGTTTGATTGGGCGGTGGTGGTCGATTGGGGAGATGTCGGACTCTTCGAGTACCGACCTACGAGGCGGTCGACGGCGTTGCGGAGCGCGAGTGTTGCACCCCGTCGGAACGCGGGGCCGTTGGTTTTCGTAGGTCGGTGGTCGAAGACCCCGACGTTGGTTGGTGTGGTGGACGTGTTTGATTGAGCGGTGGTGGTCGATTGGGGAGCTGTCGGACTCTTCGAGTACCGACCTACGAGGGCGGTCGACGGCGAAGCGGAGTGCGTGTATTGCAGCCCGTCGGCACGCGGGGCATTGGGCAGTCGTTGCTCGATAGACATATACCCCGACAACTGTGCCAGATGGATTGGTTACCATTCGTGCATGTACGGTTTCACACATCAAGGCATTCGGTCATGACACACGACATCCGCTGGCAGCAGCGTTTTTCGAATTACACCAAGGCCATGCAGAACCTGAGCGAGGCTGTCGCGCTGGCGGGTCAGCGGCCTTTGAGCAATCTGGAACAACAAGGCCTGATTCAGGCTTTCGAATTCACCCACGAATTGGCCTGGAATGTGCTCAAGGATTTTATGGAGTTCAAAGGCATCTCGGGCCTGATTGGATCGCGTGATGCCAGTCGGTCGGCTTTTAAAAATGGCTTGGTCACCGATGGCGAGGCCTGGATGGACATGATCAAGGCACGCAATCAGACTTCGCACACGTACAACGTGGATGTGGCCAACGACGTCGCGCAATCCATATTGAGCCGCTTTTATCCGGCATTTGTGGCGCTGAGTCAGACCCTCAGCACACGACTGATCGAGGGTGACACCGCATGAACGGCTGTCCTGATGGGGCGCGCCATGGATTGAGTGATGACACGCTGAAAAGAATCCAGCAAGCACTGGCCCAATACCCGCAGGTAGAGCAAGCGGTCTTGTACGGTTCACGCGCCAAGGGTACCTTCAAACCCGGCTCGGACATCGACCTGACGCTGCGCGGGCCGATGCTGAATTTTTCTTTATTGGGCGATATCGAGCAGAGTCTGGACGACTTGCTCCTGCCCTACGAAATCGACCTGTCTTTATACGAACACCTGAACCACGCAGAACTCACAGCCCACATTGACCGAGTCGGACAGGTGATTTACAAACGCCATCCATGAGCCCGCAAGTCGGGAGAATTGGCACGAACCTGCGGGGCTTCGGCGTGGGTTCATGTCGGGGCTAAAGCCGCCGACCTACGGGGACTTGGTTAACGAAGGCTCCATGTCTGGACTGGCCGAGCCGAACGTGGTTAATTTTCTATCTTGAGCTGACGAGGTGGCCGCTGACAAATTTGTGGAGCAAGCTGGCTGCGAATGTTTGATAGGGGACGCCCTCCTCCAGTGCGCGTGCCTGGAGGTTTTTCAAGTCTCTGCTTGAAATTCGGATATTCAATCGCTGATCTTTTTTGAAGGTTGCGTCGGCTGCAGCACGGTGTTTTTTGATTTGCGCTGGCGCATTGCGCACGGACTTGAGCGTACCGGCCTCCATCGCTTGCAAGATCTCCAACTCTTCATCGTCGTACGTTGGTTTTTTCTTCATCACTTGCTCCTGTATTGCCGTGTCGCTTTGCGACTGGGGATGATGGTTTTCAAAAAAATCTCGGTTTCGTTTTCAATGAACGGTACGGCATAGACGTATTCATCCACTTCCACGAGCGAAATCATCTGGCCGGGATATTTGCTCTGATTGGGGTGCGCGACCACGTCGATTTCATTACCGTTGCTGATCTCGAAAACAATCCGCTCAAAAGAAATGCCACGTTCGCGAACCAAAAGCTCGTTCTTTTCAGCATTCCAATTGTAAATTTTCGGATTCTGCATGTGTGCATTTTAGGCACACACAGCACAAGGCGTCAAACAACTGAATAAGGTTGGTACTTTTTTGCTTGTTGAATTGATTGGGAGTGAAACTCCAGACACATGAGACCGTCGGTATTCGTAGGTCGGTGGCTTTAGCCCCGACATTTGTTATACGAAGGCTCCATGTCGGGGCTGAAGCCGCCGACCTACGAGGGAGATACGGAGCGAAGCGGGATCATTTCACCCCGTCGGGACGCGGGGCATTTGGTATTCGTAGGTCGGTGGTCGGAGACCCCGACGTTGGTTGCATGGCCAGCGTGTTTGATTGGGCGGTGGTGGTGGATCACACACATGTCGGACTCTTCGAGTACCGACCTACCGGTGAGGCACGGGCATTTCGGGGGGGCCGGGATTTCGTAGGTCGGTGGTCGGAGACCCCGACGTTGGATGATTGACCTCGATGGGCGGGTTGGGCAATGGGGTCGATTGGGGAGATGTCGGACTCTTCGAGTGCCGACCTACGAGGCGGTCGACGGCGTTGCGGAGCTAAGCGAAGCGCACCATTTCGCCCCATCGCAACGCGGGGCATTTGGTTTAAGTGGATGTGTCAGGCGGCTTGGCCGTGCAGTATTTCTACGGGCAAGGCGCCATTGGCCCGAGCGTCGAGGACGACCACCTCAACGGCGGTGCCGTCTGCGGCGTAGCTGACATGCGTGTTCCAGTCTTGCGACACCTCTCGGGCGATGGGTTTGTCGGAGAGGTGTATCACCAGAATGTCGTCCTGATCGTAGTAGGTGGTTTTCATGGTTCATGATCCAAAGTTGGTGTTCGTAGGTCGGTGGCTTTAGCCCCGACGTTTGTTAATCGAAGGCTCCATGTCGGGGCTGAAGCCGCCGACCTACGGGGACGTTGGGGTGTTTTAGGCAATCGCCAGCAAGCCCTTGTGCTGGATCACGGTGAGCAGGCGCAGGGCGGGTCCGCCGGGTTTTTTGATGCCGCGTTCCCAGTCTGACACCAGGTTTTTGGACACATTCAAATACCTTGCAAACACCGGTTGGGAAATGTGTTCGCGCAGACGCAAAGCCTTGATCTCTTCGGGAGCCAAAGGCTCGATGGGCGTCAGGCATGCGGCGTCGAATTCGCGCATGGTCTGGCGGCTCACTGCGCCTGCGTCGTGCAGCGCCTCCATCGTTTCGTGGACAGCGGCGAGCGCATCGCTTTTGTATTTTTTCACCATATCAATTTACCTCTTCAAACTGGCCGTTGGTCACGCGATGGACGGCGTTAAAAAGATCGCGGGGGTTGATCGCCAGCAGGGCTGGCTCCTACAAGGGACAGGGCTTTCGGTGTTTGTAGGTCGGTGGCTTTAGCCCCGACATTGCTTGTTAAACCACCAACGTCGAAGCTAAAGCTACCGACCTACGCATACCGGTACATGCAGGCCGGTACGGGCAGGTGCCGATGTGGTGGTCAACCGAGCGGGCTTGGATGCTGGCGCACCCATTCGCGCATCACGTCATTCACCCTGGTTTGCCAGCCACGTCCACTGGCTTTGAGCGCGGCCAGAACGTCTGCATCCAAGCGGATGGTGGTGGGCACTTTGAGGGGTTTGTTTTTTGGGCCGCGCACACGTTGCGCGCACAGCGCGGCGTACACCTCGGGAGAGAAAAACCGGGCTGCTGGCAAGGCGCGCGCGAAGTCTTCCTCTGTCCACTCTGGGTTATCGGCGTCGGCGGCTACGCCCGCGTTGATGCGGGCGTCTTCCTCTTTGGTCGGCAACTCGACGCTGCGGACAGATTTAGTGCGTATTTGCATAGCGTTTAAGCCTAGCTGAAAAATTCAATTCATTGTGCATACATTAAGGAAACGACCTGTTGTTGGTGTTGGCGCAGGCCTGTGTCGGGGCTGAAGCCGCTGACCTACGAAGGGCGGTATGTGGCGGGTGCCGATGGCGGTGGTTTGCGGGGGTTGATCGCCAGCAGGGCTGGCTCCTACAGGGGGATGGGGCGGTGGGGTGTTGGGTGATGGTTTTGGGTTTGCTGATGGATTGATGGGCGTTTACAAATTAAAACAATAGAAATAGGCCATGAGGATATTTTTGGGATTCCTGATGGATACTTAAGGCATCAAACAACAAGGTTGTTAGAAGTTATTTTGTAGGTTGGGGATTGGATTGGGCGGTGGTGGTTGGGCGAAGGCGCTATCGCGGCGGGGGCGCCGCTCCTACAAGGGGCGGGGGTCGGTGGCTTTCGCGCTGACGGTGGTGGTTGGGCGAAGGCGCTATCGCGGCGGGGGCGCCGCTCCTACAAGGGGCGGGGGTCGGTGGCTTTCGCGCTGACGGTGGTGGTTGATCGAAGGCGCTATCGCGGCGGGGGCGCCGCTCCTACAAGGGGCGGGGGTCGGTGGCTTTCGCGCTGACGGTGGTGGTTGGGCGAAGGCTCTATCGCGGCGGGGGCGCCGCTCCTACAAGGGGCGGGGGATAAAAAAACCCGCCACGAGGGGCGGGTTGGTATGCGGGTGTGGAGTTCGTAGGTCGGTGGTCGCAGACCCCGACGTTGGTGGTTGAACAGCCAACGTCGGACTCTTCGAGTGCCGACCTACGAAAACCCGACCTACTTGCCTTTACACCTGGCTCACCAGCAGGTGGTCGTCGATCAGCAGTTGGGCTGCTGAGGTGTTGTGGTTGTAAGCGGTGTAGCTGTGGCCGTTGGCAACGACGTGGGTCGCGTCGGCGGTCCAGTTGGTCAGGTCGGAGAGGACGACTTTGTCGCCGGTGTCACCGTCGATCATCAGCTGGTTCTTCGTCACCGTGGCGGCCAGGCCGCTGGTGGTGTTGCTGGCGTTGAACGCGTTGGAGCTGGTGGCGTGTTGCAGGATGTCGGTCAGGTTCAGCTTCAGCGTGTTGTCGCCGCTGCCGGTCAGGTCGACCTTCTCGATGTCTTGCACCGCTGTGGCGGCCACCGCTGTCAGGTCCAGGACCAGGCCTGTGCCGTCGAGCTTGATGGTGTCGATGCCTGTGCTGCCGTCGACGCGCTCGATGTTCTGGCTCGTGCCCGACTTGCTCAGCTGCGTCACGTTGTCGGCGTTCAGCACGAAGGTGTCGTCGCCACGGCCGCCATACAGCACGTCTGCGCCACCGCCGCCAATCAGCGTGTCGTTGCCGTCACCGGCCACCAGCTGGTTGTTGCCTGCGGTGCCTGTTAGCGTGTCGGCGCCCGTGGTGCCCATGGCGTCGCCGTTGGCTGTCTGGAACGTCATGCTGTCGAGCTTGTCCACGCCGCCGTAGATCACGCGCACCACACCGGCTGCCGTGAGCGTGCCCACGTCTTCACCGCTGTAGTCGGCAAACACCAGGTCGGCAAAGCCGTCGCCGTTGATGTCGCCACCCGCGCTGACCGAGCGGCCCAGGCTCTTGCCTGCTGTCGCGCTGTAACCGTCGATGCGGAAGCCCTCGGACGCTTGCAACTCGGCCAGCGCAATCGCTGTCGTCGCTGTGCGGCCATACACCAGATAACCACCGCCGACGGCCGAGCCGTTGATGGCCATGTTCCTGTTGGACACGATCATGTCGGCCAAGCCGTCGCCGTTGAAGTCGCCGACCACATCGGTATCCCACAGCAAAGCATCGACCACGGTGGCCGTGTTCGGCCCTGCCGCGTTGATGACAAAGCCACCACTGCCCGCTATCAGCTGCGACACATTGATCGACGTGCTGTCCGTCTTGCCAAACATCACAAACGAACGTGTATCGCCATCGTTGAAGATGATGTCGTCGATGCCGTCGCCGTTGATGTCGCCCGCCGTCGAGGACGTGAACTTCAGCGAGTTGAGGCCCGTCAAACCGTTGATCGCAAAACCGCGGCCGTTGCCAGCCACCGTCAATGCGGCGTTGGTGTAGTTCGTCAAGCCCGTGCCACCGTAGTACACAAAGGCAGGGCCGGTGCCACTGGTTGATGGCATTTGCGCCAAGGCAAAGTCGCTGTAACCGTCGCCGTTGAAGTCACCGTGCAAGGTCGACAAGATGCCGCCCGGGGTGAAGTTCGCCAGCGGCGTGATCGACACACCCGGTGCAGCCGTGGCCGCGATGGTGCCCGTAGGCGCCACGTTGGAGCCGCCAAACACCAGGTAGTTCTTGAGCGCCGTGTTGTCATTGAACAAGATGTCCTCATAACCGTCACCGTTCACGTCACCCACCACGCTTGGCTCGACCATCGCGTTGGCCGACGTGATCTTGAAGCCCTGGCTGGCCAACAAAGCTGTGGCGTTCATCTTGCCTGGGCTGCTGGTGGCGCCGTAAATCACATACGCCGTCGTGCCGTTACCGATCACGATATCGCTCAGGCCGTCACCGTTGACGTCACCGCCACGGCTAGGTTGCAGCGTGTTGGTGGTGATGATGAAACCATTGGTGTTGCCTGGCGCCGTCATGTCCGACACATTCAGTGCCGTGTTGCGGTTACCACCGTAGACGATGTAACGCTGACCGTTCAGGTCGGTGATCTCGATGTCTTCGTAGCCATCGCCGTTCACGTCGCCGACGTTCATCACGCCCTGGTTTTCATTGGTCAAACCAATCTGCGCATTGGCCGTGCTGCCGTTGATCATGAAGCCCTGACTCATGGCCACCAAGTCTGCCAACGGCAAGTCATAGGCCCAATTCACCTTCACAGGCGAAGTCAGAGACGTGTTGCCACTGACCGCACTGGTGATCTCGGCACTGACCGACACCGCGCCAAAAGGCTGGCTGGCCACAATCGCCTCAGACACCGTCACATCCACATACTGGTTGGTGATGTCCGTGGCCAGCAAAGTGCCCACATTGATCAGCTGATCGCCCCAACGCACCACCAGCTTGTCACCGGCTTGGGCAGGCACAGGCGCACCCAAAGTCGCCGTGGCCAACTCCACCCGCAACATCGTGCCTGGGCTGGCTGTGCCCACCGCCTCGGTGTAATACAACGTCGTATCCACGATCGGCGTGGTGGTGGTCGGCCATGCCGTGGTCTGCATGTTGTAGAACGCCTCTGGGATACCGCTCAAGGCGCTGCCCGTCGTCGTGGTGGACCAACGCGTTGCGCTGATGATCGGCGTCGAAGGCAAAGTGAAGTCCACGGCAATGGGCTGACCGCCTGAATGTGACAGATCGGTCGTGCCATTGAGCAGCGTCACGATGCCATTCACATTGGCCGCTGTACCCATGGGCGTGATGGCTGTCAAGGTGGCCAAAGGCACCGTCACATCCACATAGTTGGCCGCCACATCGGCAGCGGTCAACACCACGGTGAACTTCTGGCCGCCCCAGTTCAGCTCAATCGTATTGCCCAAGACAGCACCCGTGTCGGCCAGCGACACACGCACGGGTGTGCTGCTGTCGCTGTTGGCTTCAGGCACGTTCAGCACCCCGGCCAACTCATTGGCACTGGTCATGATCGTGGGCGCCATGTGCACCTTGATGCTGTCATCCACCAAGACCTGCGCATTGGCCGATGTCAAATCGTCCAGCACCTTGTAGGTCTTGCCGTTGTTGGTCACCGTGCCCAGGCTCTGCCAAGTGCCCTGCAGATACAAGTCGTTGGTTGCACCACCGTCCACCACCACTTGGGCGCCGTTGTTGACGGCATCCCAGTTGGTCGCGCCACCAGTGGCCGTGGCTGTCCAGCCTGTGGCCGTGTTGAACGGGTTGTTCTTCTCGGACAAAGTCAGCACATCGATCAAGCCCATGGTCAGCGAGGTGCCGCCTGTGCTCATGTTGATGCGCTCAATGCTCTGCACCGGCACCGACCGCATCGCTGTCAAGTCCAGCGACGCCGTGATCTCCAGCGTGTCAGTGCCCGCACCGCCGTCAATGCGTGCCACTGCTTGCGCCGCATTGCCGGTGTACGTGCCCATCGCCGTGATGTTGCTGGCGTTGATGGTGATCGTGTCGTCACCCCGGCCGCCGTACAGCACGTCTGCACCACCGCCGCCAATCAGCGTGTCGTTGCCGTCACCGGCCACGATCTGGTTGTTGCCTGCGGTGCCTGTCAGCGTGTCTGCTGCGCTGGTGCCCACGGCGTCGCCATTGCTGACCTGGAAGGTCATCGAATTCATGCGATCAATACCGCCGTAAATCACGCGGGTGATACCGGCGTCCAGACGACCTGTCGGGTCATCGCTGTTGGCCGTGATCAACAGATCGGCAAAGCCGTCACCGTTGATGTCGCCACCCCCGCTGATCGAATTGCCAAACGCTGTGGTCGCCACCGACACACCGTCGATGCGGAAGCCATCCGAAGGCGCCAGAGCGCTCAGCGTGATCGCGCTGGTGTTGGTGCGGCCATACACCAGATAAGCACCGCCATAGGCCACACCGTTCCAGCTCATGGCATCGTTGCCCACCAGCATGTCGGCCAGGCCGTCGCCGTTGAAGTCACCGACCACGTCCACATCGACCACGTTGCCCGTCATCACAAAGCCACCCGAGCCAGCGGTCAAGCTGGACACGTTCACCGGTGCATCGCTGGTCTTGCCAAACAAGACAAAAGCGCGGGTTGTGCCATCGTTGAACAGCATGTCGTCCATGCCATCGCCGTTGATGTCGCCGGTGGACACACCGTAGTTGGACAAATGCTTGCCCGTCATGCCCTGCACCGCAAAGCCACGGCCACTGCCTGCCACGCTCATGACGCTTGACGTGATGCCCGACAAAGTGGGGCCGCCAAAGTACACATAGCTGGGCGTGTCCGACGTGGCATCGGCCACGTAGTTGTTCAACATGAAGTCGTTGTAACCGTCACCGTTGAAGTCACCACTCTTGGCAAACGTGCGGGCACCCGACACCAAGTTGGTGCTGCCGGTGTTGATGAAGAAGCCATTGGCAAAGGTGCCCGTGCTGCCCGTTGGCAGGGTCAGGCTCGAGGTGTTCGTGCTGCCATACAGCACATAGTTGCCCCATGCTGTGCCCTGCACTTCAAAGTCCAGCACCATGTCGTCCAGACCGTCGCCGTTGATGTCCCCCACAAAGGTCGGTGCCGACACCGCATAAGTGGGCGACGTGATCTTGAAGCCCTGGCTGGCGGCCAGACTGCTGACCGCAATCGCACCCGGGCTGGCCGTGTTGCCCAGCACCACATAAGTGCTGGTGCCGGTGTGCACGATCACATCGTTCAGACCGTCGCCGTTGTAATCGCCACCGGTGGTGTTGAAGTACGAACCACCGCTGATGATGAAACCATTGGTGTTGCCCGGTGCCGTGAGTGTGGACAGCTCGACCGCTGCCAGACCCGAATGGCCATAGACCACATACTTGGCACCGCCCACAGATTCGACCAATGAGAAGTCATCAAAGCCGTCGCCGTTGACGTCGCCCAAATTGACCACGCCCTGCGTTTGGTACTGGTAACCCGTCTTGCTGCTGGCACTGCGGCCATTGATGGCAAAGCCCTCGCTCAAACCAGCCAGGTTGTCCACCGGCAAGTCATAAGCCCAAGTCACGTTCAAAGGCGCTGCCGCCGACATCGTGCCGCTGGCGGCGCTGGTGAACTGCGCACTCACCACCACCGTGCCAAAGGCCTGGCTGTCCACCGTTGCAAACGGCACCGTCACATCCACATACTTGTTGGTGATGTCGGTGGCGGTCAGGTTGCCCACTTTGAGCACCTGGTCACCCCAGTTGATGGTCAAGGCATCGCCAGCCACCGGGTTTTGTGTCGAGCCCGTCACGATGGGCAGCTGCACGCGCAAGACCGTGCCGCTGTTGCCGGAGTTGACCGCCTCGCTGTAATACAGCATGTTGTCCACGGTCGTGAAGGTGCCGGTCGTCGTGGCGGTCTGCTTGTCGTAATAAGCCTCGGGGATACCTTTGAGATCGCTGGTGCTGCCTGCACCCGTGGCGGCCCAGGCGACGCTGTTGATGGTCGGTGCAGGCAGCGTGGTAAAGCTCACAGGCACCGCCACCGGATCACTGGCCGACACGGTGGTCGTGCCGTCCAGCAGCGTCACCGAGGCAGGCACAGAGGCCGTTGCGCCCACGGCGGTTACCGCCGTCAGCGTGGCCAAAGGCACGGGCACGTTGGCCGTGCCTGCTGCAATGTCAGCCGCTGTCAGCGTGTAGCTGATGGTCTGGCCGCCCCAGTTCAGTTGCAGCGTGTTGCCTGCCACCGCACCGGTGCCCAGCAAAGAAATGCCCACCAGCGTGCCGCCATCGCTTTGCGCTTCGGCCAGGTTCAGGCTACCGGCCAACTCATTGGCATTGGTCAAGATGTTGGGCGACAAGTGAACCTTCACACTGCCTTCCACCAGCACCTGGGCCATGGCCTTGGTGGTGTCTTCCAGCACGGTGTAAGTCTTGCCGTTGTTTTGCACTGTGCCCACGCTGACCCATGAACCCGACAGGTACAAATCGCTGTTGGCCGTGCCATCCACCACCACCTGGGCGCCCACGTTGACCGTGCCCCAATTGGCCGGGCCGCCTGTGGCTGTGGCTGTCCAGCCTGTGGCCGTGTTGAACGGGTTGTTCTTCTCGGACAAAGTCAGCACATCCAGCACGCCCATCTTGAGCGACGTGCCCGTGCCCGACAGGTTGAAGCGCTCGATGCTCTGAATGGCCGCATCGCTGATCGCTTTCATGTCCAGCGAACCTGCGCTGATCTCGATCGTGTCCACACCGTTGCCGCCGTCAATGCGCGCAATCGCTTGCGATGCGTTGCCAGTGTTGACGGCCAAGGCCGCAATGTTGCTCGCGTTGATGACGAGGGTGTCGTCACCTCGGCCGCCATACAACACGTCTGCACCGCCTGCGCCTACCAGCGTGTCGTTGCCGTCACCGGCCACCAACTGGTTATTGCCCGCAGTGCCCGTCAGGGTGTCTGCAGCGCTGGTGCCGATGACATCGCCGTTGGAGAGCTGGAAGGTCATGCCTTCGAGCTTGTCAACGCCACCATAGATCACACGCGTGATACCGGCCTGGATACGGGTGCTGGTCGGACTGTCCAAAGGAGCCGACACCAGCAGATCGTCAAAACCATCGCCGTTCACATCGCCCGCTGCACTCACAGCAGAAGAGAATTTCACGCCAGATATGCCATTGATACGGAAACCTTCACTGCCCGACAAGTCAGTCATCGTGAGCGCTGTTGTAGCTGTTCGGCCAAACACAACATAAGCTGCGCCCGCCACCACGCCTTCTATCGTAGCCACGTCAGAGGCCACCACCATATCGGCGAGACCATCGCCGTTGAAGTCGCCGATCACATCGACACTTGTGATCCTGCTGTTGCCTCCGGCATTGATGATGAAACCACCCGAACCCGCCGTCAAAGCGCTGATCTGAACCGTGCTGCTGCTCGTCTTTCCAAACGCCACATAAGCAGCGTTGCCGTTGACAGAGCCGTTGTTGAAGATGATGTCAGCCATGCCGTCACCGTTCACATCGCCCGTGTTCTGTATCAAATACGAGGTTGCCGCTTCGCTCACGCTAGAGATCTCAAAGCCCCTGCTGGCAGCGGCCAGTGCGGTCAGTGCAATCGTGCTCAGGTTAGCGCCACCGAACACCACAAATCCATTGGCACCGCCAGTACCGTAGTTGTTCAGCACCATGTCGCTGTAACCGTCACCGTTGATGTCGCCGAATGTTCCGGTCAGAGAACCACCCGATGTCAAACCCGCCTTACCATCCAGGAAGAATCCGTTGGTATAGGAGACGGTCATGTCTGTGGGCACCGTCACGTTCGTGTTGTTGGCACTGCCGTACATCAAGAAGTTGTCGCCCGTTGGCAAGTTGATCAAGATGTCATCAAAACCATCGCCGTTGACGTCACCCACAATGTTGGACGTGTAGCCCAGCGATGCAGCGGTGGTGATCTTGAAGCCAGCGCTGGCAGCCAGAGCGCTGATATTGAACACCCCAGGGCTGACGCTGCCACCATAAACCACATAGGTTTCGGTGGTATTTCGCTTGATGATGATGTCGTTGTAGCCATCCCCGTTGATGTCGCCACCTCGGCTGTTGTTGTCAGAACTTCCGTTGACCACAAAGCCAATGGTGTTGCCTGCTGTCGTCATACTGGACAGCTCAACGCTGCTCAGGTTGGAGCGGCCATACACAATGTATTGGAACGTGGAAATATCACCACCTGTGGTGATCTGGTTGATCGACAAGTCGTCGTAACCATCGCCGTTGATGTCGCCAATATTGACGACCCCCTGGGCGCGGTTGCCCGTTCCATCGGCAGACAATATGCCATTGATGGCAAAGCCAGCACTCAAAGCCGTCAGCTGTGCAGCAGGCAAATCGTAGGACCAGTCCACATTGACGGTGGCCGGTGCCGAAGTATTGCCGGTGACTGCGCTGGTGATGGTCGCAGTCACCGCCACATCACCAAATGTCTGGCTGTCGATGGTGCTGAAGGGCACCAAAATCTCAACAAATTTAGCGGTGATGTTGGCAGCACTCAGCGTGATGGGTGCAAGGGCTTGATCGCCCCATGACACGTTCAGGACGTCATTCGCCAACGCAGGGTTAACCACGCCAGTGACACCCGCAGTAGGTATCTGCACACGCATGATGGTGCCGCTGTTGGTGCTGGCCACCGCTTCGGAGTAGTAAAGCTTGTTGTCCACCACAAAGCCCGATGTGACGGTCGGGAAAGCGCTGAGTTGTTTGTCGTAATAAGCCTCCGAAATACCCGAAATCGCACTGGTATTGGCAGCACCTGCCGCCGCCCAAGCCACATCGTTGATGGTTGGCGCTGCTGGCAAGGTGAAGTTCACCGCAATCGTCTGCGGATCGCCTGCAGAAATCGTGGTCGTGCCATCCAACAAACTCACCGTGGCGGGCACATCGGCGCTGGCGCCAATGGCGGTCACGGTGGTCAGTGTGGCGGTCGGCACCGGCACGTTGGCCGTGCCAGCGGCAATGTCAGCGGCTGTCAGTGTGTAGCTGATGGTTTGGCCGCCGTAGTTCAGCTGAATGGTGTTGCCTGCCACTGCGCCGGTATCGGCCAGGCTGATGGCCACGGGTGTGCCGCCATTGCT
>NZ_NERV01000005.1 GCF_003063315.1 Limnohabitans sp. T6-5 | reverse complement strand
GGCCTCAAAAACAGTTTTTGAGGCCTCAAAGGCAGCGGTATTTCAAAATGCGAAAAGAAAATCTAGGAAATGCTTCCTAGGGCAAGATGCTTCGCCTGAAACGATGAGTATTTCAGCAGCCTGCTAGGCAGTGTTGGAGTCAGCGACCAACGTATCTACAGCACGGCCATCTTGTCGGTCGGCACGCGCAAAGTCCGACATGGCGCACCCGAGCACCGCCGCACGAAACGCAGACCATAAGCACCACCCACAAATGTCGGGGTCTGCGACCGCCGATCTACAAAGACAGCGGTACGCATGGCTGCAGGCGACAGGGCCATACCGGCCGCCACGGCACAATGCCGGGATGAATTCACGCAAAGACCATTTGGATGGCCTGGCCATCAGTTTGCTGCTGGCCTGCTGCATGTTTTGGGGGCTGCAACAGGTGCTGGTCAAGTCCATCATGAACGAGGTAGCGCCCCTGTTTCAGGCCAGCTTGCGCTGCATGGGCGCCTGCGTGCTGCTGCTGATTTGGTGCCGCTTGCGCCGTGTGCGCCTGTTCGAGCGTGATGGCAGCCTGTGGGCCGGCCTCTTGGCAGGGAGCCTGTTTGCGGCGGAATTTGCCTGCATTTACTTGGGTCTGCGCCAAACCTCGGCTTCACGCCTGACGGTCTTTCTCTACACATCGCCGTTTTGGGTGGCGGCGCTGGTGCCCTTGTTCGTGCGCTCCGAACGCCTGCGCCCCATGCAATGGGTGGGCATGGCCTGCGCCTTTGTGGCGGTCGCCTTTGCCATGCGTGAAGGCCTGAGCACGGCAGGCCACAGCGCCACGGGAGACCTGCTGGGCCTGGCCGCAGGCGCCCTGTGGGGCCTGACCACAGTGACCATCCGCGCCAAAAATCTCACCCGCATCGCGCCCGAAAAGCTGCTTTTTTACCAAATTGCCACCACCGCCGTGGCGGTTCCCTGGATCTCACTGGCCTTGGGAGAAAGCTGGTCATTCCACTGGAGCAGCCTGGCCTGGGGCTCCATGCTGGCGCAAACCATCATCGGCGCCTTTGCCAGCTACCTGGCCTGGATGTGGATGCTGGGCCGGTACCCCGCCACCAAAATTTCGGTGTTTGTGTTCCTGACGCCCTTGTTTGCCCTGCTGTTTGGCACCTGGCTGCTGGGCGAATCGGCCACCCCCACCTTGTTGGCCGCATTGGGCCTGGTGGCGCTGGGCATTGTGCTGGTCAACCGCAAACCAGCTTGAAACGCAGACTTGAAGATATCCCTTGGGGCTGTACTTTCAGGTCCGAAGTTTGTGGGCTCGGCGCAGGTCCATGCCGGGGTCTTCGACCGCCGACCTACAAGTTCGCGCCGAAGCGTTGGGGCGTCAACATTCCCGTAGGTCGGTACTCGCAGAGTCCGACATCGTCTGGTTCGCCGATGGTGCCTGGAACGGGAATGAGCGATGGGCGTGCAAGGGTCGGGGTCTTCGACCGCCGACCTACAAGTTTGCGCCGAAGCGTCGGGGCGTCAACATTCCCGTAGGTCGGTACTCGCAGAGTCCGACATCGCTTGATTCGTCGATGGTGCCTGGAACGGGCATGAGCGATGGGCGTGCAATGGTCGGGGTCTTCGACCGCCGACCTACAAGTTCGCGCCGAAGCGTCGGGGCGTCAACATTCCCGTAGGTCGGTACTCGCAGAGTCCGACATCGCCTGGTTCGCCGATGGTGCCTGGCAAGGGCATGAGCGATGGGCGTGCAATGGTTGGAGTCTTCGACCGCCGACCTACAAGTCCGCGCCGAAGTGTTGGGGCGTCAACATTCCCGTAGGTCGGTACTCGCAGAGTCCGACATCGCCTGGTTCGCCGATGGTGACTGGCAAGGGCATGAGCGATGGGCGTGCAATGGTCGGGGTCTTCGACCGCCGACCTACAAGTCCGCGCCGAAGCGTTGGGGCGTCAACATTCGCGTAGGTCGGTACTCGCAGAGTCCGACGTTGACGGTGTGACGAGCACGGGCCAGTGCGCTTGCATCAGTGCGGCCAGCTGGGGTGCCCGGCTGAGCGGCAGCCGCACGCGCGAAGCGCCAATCGACAAGGCCGCGATCGCTGCCTGGCCCAACTGCCAGTGCAAACCGACCGCAGCGATGCCGGCCGTATTGCGGTAGGCAAAGCCGCGCTGGCGGGTGCTTTGCACCCAGCGCATGAGCTGGGCACGCGTGACGCCTTCAAGTTCATACGCGTCGCGGTGCTGCGCATGGTGCAGCTGAACCGTCGGATCGTTCAATGCCGCCAGCATGGCGATGCTGGCCACGCCCAGGCCCAGCAAGCGCGTCTCGCCCACCGTCTGCCGAAAAGCAGGCACCGCATGCTCACCCTGCTCCAGGTGCAGGCAGTGGCTGTAGTCACCCAGCCGCAGCACCAAAAATACGTTGTCACCACTCAGGCGCGCCAGGGTCTTCATGGCCGGTTGGCATTGGCGGATCAAGGCCGCCTGCCCCAGACTCGCGGCGCCCCAGGCTGTGGCTTGCACACCCAGGGTGTAGAGGCCGCGTTGTGCATCGCGCTCAACGAGCCCCGCGTGTTGCAGGCTGCCCAGCATGCGCCAGGCGGTGGTCCGGTCCAGGCCGCTGGCCTGCACCAATGCTTGCAAGGCGATGCCCTGATCGTGGTGGCGGGCCACCAAGTTCACCAAGCCCATGGCGCGTTCGATGCTTTGGGCGCCAGGGCGGGGGGACGTTGAAGTTTGAGTTTTTTGCACATTCACCTCGCAGGTCGGTCGCTTCAGGGCCGACATTAGCGGCTTCGGCCCAGGCACTTGTCGGGGCTAAAGCCGCCGACCTAGTGCGCCCGTGAAGGCGCGTACACAGCACGGTGAGAGTCCGTGTCGGGGTAAGCCAAGGCCCCGTAGCCGAAGGTAACTGCGTCGCTGCGAGGCGGGGTGGGGAGCAACCGGAGGCGAACTGGCGGTGCGCAGTAAAGCGAACTCGATTCGGCAGGGAGTGGCGGCGAGCTGGCTAGGTCTCTTGGCGAAGCCTGAAACACATCGCATGCGTTGTTTTGGTGGATAAAACGACATGCGGGCTACCCATGTGGTTGGAGGCGCAACGCTAGGAAGTGTGCGTGAGATAAGCGGGGAGAGCTGCGGCCCGAGGTGACGGGCTGCAGCAGTCAGAGCCATCGTAGTAGCGATGGGCTGCCAGAGCAGATAGGGCCAAACCACACTGGAAACGGTGTGTGCAAGCGAGAGTTTGCGATAACCGGGGTACGCCCCTTGAGCCTAAACCGAGCAGACGGCAGCCTGAGAAGTGCGGAATAGGAAAGCCGCATGAGCCAAGGGTGGCAGGAAAGTGGATACGAAAAGGACAGAGATGAACGAGAGCGAAAGTGAAACGGCGGCAGTGCCCCTTGTGGCTAAGCAAGCCGAGTCAGGCCCTGCCCAATGGGCGTGGGTGGACCGTGAAGTCTGGACGGATCGTATGTTGGCGGCGCTGGGCAACGGCGTCAAAGGAAACAAGTGGTTCAGTTTGATCGACAAGGTTTACCGCCTAAGCACCTTGCAAGCGGCTTGGCAACAAGTCAAGGCGAACAAAGGGGCATGGGGCGTAGACCGACAAAGCGTTGAAGCATTTGCGGCGCACGAAGAGCGGTACCTGAGCGAGCTGTCCAGACAACTGGAACAAGGAGAGTACAGGCCCCAGGCGGTGCGGCGGGTAGAGATACCCAAAGCGGGCGGTAAAACGCGGCCCTTGGGCATCCCGACGGTCAAGGACAGGATCGTCCAGACGGCGGTCAAGCGGGTGATTGAGCCGATCTTTGAGAACGAGTTTGAGGACACGAGCTACGGGTTTCGACCCGGCAGGGGCTGCAAAGACGCGCTGCGGCAAGTCGATGCACTTTTGAAGGAAGGCTACACCCATGTGGTGGATGCTGACCTGCAGGGGTACTTTGACAGCATCCCGCATGAGGCACTGATGGACAGGATCGGAGCGCACATCAGCGATGGAAGGCTGCTGGCTTTGATCAAAGGCTGGCTAAAGCAAGACATCGTGCAAGAAATGAGCAGATGGACGCCGACGGCGGGCACCCCGCAAGGGGCGGTCATCAGCCCGTTACTGGCCAATTTGTACCTGCATCCGCTGGACGTGAAGATGAAGGCGCAGGGCTACCGAATGGTGCGCTACGCGGATGACTTCGTGATTCTGTGCACGACGGCGCAACAAGCGCACGAGGCACTGGAGCAGGTCAAGCAGTGGGTAGGGCAAAACGAGCTGAGCTTGCACCCGGACAAGACCCATGTGGGGGACTGCACGCAAAGGGGACAGGGCTTTGAGTTCCTGGGCTACCGATTTGAGGCGGGCAGGCGCTGGGTGCGGGACAAGAGCCTCAAGAGCTTGAAAGACAAGGTGCGAGAAAAGACCAAGCGCACGAGAGGCGATAGTCTGCGCACGGTCATACAAGAGCTCGGGCCCATGCTCAAGGGGTGGTTTGGCTACTTCAAGCACGCCTACAAAAGCACGTTTCCAAAGATAGACGGATTCATACGCAGGAGACTGCGTGCAATGCTGCGCAAGCAGGAAAAGCGTCCGGGGATGGGAAGGTGCCATGACGATCACAAACGCTGGCCAAATGTGTACTTCGCTGAGTTGGGGCTGTTCACCATGACGCAGGCCCGATTGCAAGCGAGCCAATCCCGATGAGGAAACCACTGACTGGAGAGCCGTGTGCGGGAAAACTGCACGCACGGTTCGGAGGGAGGGGAGGCCTAGGCCTTCTCTACCCCTATCAAGCTGAAAGACTTTGCCCATTGACCACTTCACAGCGCGGCTCGCTAGGGAAAGCACCATGTGCACATTATGCACATCGGGTTTGCCGGGCATGGTCACGGTGCGTGGGCTGCGCTGCAATCTGTGCATGAGCACTTTTCAGACCCAGATCCATCCGGCCTCCGAAGCCTTTGTGGCGCAGCGCCAGGGCATGCTGGCCTTGATCGACGCCTGGCATGCGCTGGAGCAGCGCGCCAGCGACGCCTCGGCGAAATCAGCAGAGCGCTTTGCCAAACGCGGCGCCTTGCTGCCCCGTGAGCGGCTGGCGCAGTTGCTGGACCCCGGCGCGCCGTTCTTGCCGCTGGCCACGCTGGCCGGTTACGGCATGGACGACCCTGACCTGTCGCGCTGCGTGCCCGGCGGTTCGCAGCTGGCGGGCATTGGCCAGGTCAGCGGCGTGCGCTGCATGGTGGTGGTGACCGACTCGGGCATCGACGCCGGAGCGCTGACCGAAGCGGGCAACCAAAAGCTCATGCGCTGCCAGGAGATCGCGCTGCAAAACAAGCTGCCCTTTGTGCACTTGGTCGAGTCTGCGGGCTCCAACTTGCGCAAGTACCGGGTCGAAAAATTCATCCGTGGCGGCGGCATGTTCTACAACTTGGCGCGCCTGTCGGCGGCGGGCCTGCCCGTGCTCACCGTGGTGCACGGCTCGTCCACCGCAGGCGGGGCCTACATGCCCGGCCTGTCGGATTACGTGATCATGGTGCGCGGTCAGGCCAAAGCCTTTTTAGCAGGCCCGCCCCTGCTCAAAGCAGCCACCGGCGAGATCGCCACCGACGAGGCCCTGGGCGGCACCGACATGCACGCCACAGTGAGTGGCCTGGCCGAATACGTGGCCCAAAACGATGCGCACGCGATTGCCCTGGCCCGCGATGTGCTCGCCGCCATCGACTGGCCGCGTGCTGCCGTGGCCGCGCCCACGCAAGCCCCGCGCCCACCCCGTCTGTCGCCCGACGAACTGGCTGGCGTGATGGTGCTGGAACACCGCCAGCCGATCGACATGCGCGAAGTCATTGCCCGGCTGGTGGACGACTCGGCCTGGCTCGACTTCAAGCCCGATTACGGCAGCGCCACCGTGTGTGGCCACGCCCGCATCGACGGCTATGCGGTGGCCTTCATCACCAACAACGGCCCCATCGACCCGGCGGGCGCAACCAAGGCGGCGCAGTTCATCCACCTGTGCAACCAGTCGGGCACGCCGATTGTGTTTTTGCAAAACACCACCGGCTTCATCGTGGGCCGCGCCTCGGAAGAGGCCGGCATGATCAAACACGGGGCCAAGATGATCCAGGCGCTGAGCAACTCGCAGGTGCCGCACATCACGATCCACTGCGGCGCGTCGTTTGGCGCAGGCAACTACGGCATGTGCGGGCGAGCTTTCCACCCGCGCTTTTGTTTTTCGTGGCCCAACGCCCGCTCGGCCGTGATGGGGGGCGAGCAGGCGGCCACCACGCTCGACATCGTGGCGCGCCAGCAAGCCGAGCGCAGCCAAAAGCCGGTGGACGAGTCACGCCTTCAGTCACAAAAGACCGAGATCGTGGGCCTGTTTGAAAGCCAGGCCAGCGCCTTCTACACCAGCGGGCATATGCTGGACGACGGCATCATCGACCCGCGCCAGACCCGGGATGTGCTGTCCCTGGTGCTGGCCACACTGCGTGAAGCCGCCGCCCGCAGCCCGCACGCGATGCAGTTCGCTGTGCCCCGCTTCTGAATCTCTGAGGAAAGTCCCTGACCATGATCTACACCGCCGAACACCACGAACTGATGGCCAGCATCCGCCGCTTCATCAGCGCCGAAATCGACCCCTTTGTGGACGAATGGGAAGCTGCCGAAATCTTTCCGGCCCACGACGTTTTTCGCAAGATGGGGCAGCTGGGTTTTCTGGGCATCACCAAACCCGAGGCCTATGGCGGCATGGGGCTGGACTTCAGCTACGCACTGGCTGCCGCCGAAGCCATTGGTCACGTCAAGGCGCAAGGCGTGGGCATGGGCATTGGCGTGCAGGCCAACATGGCCACCCCGGCGCTGGCCAGTTTTGGCTCGGACGAACTCAAGCGCGAGTTCCTGGCCCCAGCGATTGCGGGCGAGGTGGTTTGCAGTATCGGCGTGAGCGAGCAAGGCGCGGGCTCGGACGTGTCGTCGCTCAAAACCCGCGCCCGGCGCGACGGCGACGACTACGTCATCAGCGGCTCCAAAATGTGGATCACCAACGGCACCCAGGCCGACTGGATCTGCCTGCTGTGCAACACCTCGGACGGCCCCTCGCACAAAAACAAGTCGCTCATCATCGTGCCGCTCAAGGACGCTGCAGGCCGCCGCGCCAAAGGCATCGAGGTGCAAAAGATCAAGAAGTTCGGCATGTGGAGCTCTGACACTGCACAGATCTTTTTTGACGAAGTGCGCGTGCCCGTGCGCCACCGCATTGGCGAAGAAGGCATGGGCTTCATCTACCAGATGAAGCAGTTCCAGGAAGAACGCCTGGACGGCGCAGCACGCCGCCTGGCCAGCATTGAGCTGATCGAGGAAACCGCCACCTACCTGCGCCAGCGCGTGGCCTTTGGCAAACCGTTGCTCGACAACCAGTTCATCCAGTACAAACTGGCCGAACTCAAGACCGAAATCGAAGCCCTGCGCGGCCTGATTTACATGGCCACGCACGCTTATGTGCAGGGGCAAGACGTGACCGAGTTGGCGTCCATGGCCAAGCTCAAGGCCGGACGCCTGGGCCGCGATGTGGCCGACTGGTGCATGCAGTTCCAAGGCGGCATGGGCTACACCTGGGACAACCGCGTCTCTCGCGCTTACCGCGACTACCGGCTCGGCTCGATTGGCGGCGGCGCCGACGAGGTGATGCTGATGGTGATTGCCCGCAAGATGGGGCTGATGGACCCGGCCGCCTGATGGAGACCGACATGAACTACGAACACTTGCGGGTACAGCACGCGCACGACATTGACTGGGTCACGTTGCACCGGCCCGAAACACGCAACGCCCTGTCGCCCGAGATGGTGGCCGAGCTGGCCCATGTGTTCATCCGGGCTGCTTTGGACAGTGCCCTGCGCGCTGTGGTGCTGCGCGGCAGCGCGGGGTTTTTCTGTGCGGGGGGCAATGTGGGCAACTTCCAGTCTCGCCTGGAGGCCACCGAGCACAGCGAAGGCGATCCGGTGGTCAACCGCAACCGGGCTTTTGGCCATGTGCTGCAGGCCCTGACGGCCTTGCCCATGCCGGTGCTGGCGGTGGTCGAAGGTGCGGCCATGGGCGGCGGCATGGGGCTGGCCTGCTGCGCCGACATCGTGCTGGCCACCCAAGACGCCCGCTTTGCCCTGAGCGAAACCGGCCTGGGCCTGATCCCGGCGCAGATCGCGCCCTTTGTGCAGGCCCGCGTGGGCCGACGTGTGGCGCTGCGCCTGGGGCTGAGCGGTGAGCGCGTGAGCGGCACGCTGGCGCAATCGCTGGGCCTGGTGGACGCGCTGGCCGCTGACAGCGACGCGCTCGACGCGCTGCAGGCGCAGTGGCTCAGCCGCATTTTGGCTTGCGGCCCGCAAGCCAACCGCTCGCTCAAGGCTTTGCTGTCGCGTGACGTGGCCGGTGACCCATCCGTTGACCATGGCCTTGGTGCCTGGCTCGACGACGCCGCGCAGCGCTTTGCCCAATGCATGCGCAGCGAAGGTGCCGAAGGCATTGCCGCTTTCCGCGAACGCCGCCCCCCAAGCTGGTCCGCCACGCTGCAAGCGGCCGATGTGGCGCGCCTGCATGGCCGCGACAGCGCCCTCACCCCCCCAAAATTGCATTGAATCCGCCATGCCTGTGAGCAAAAACATCCGCCCTTTTCACACCGTGCTGGTGGCCAACCGGGGCGAGATCGCGCTGCGCGTGCTGCGCACCGTGCGCCGCCTGGGCTACGGCTCGGTGGCCGTGTATTCCGAAGCCGACCGAAGCAGCCCCCATGTGCAGGCCGCCGACCGCGCCGTGTGCATCGGCCCAGCCGCACCCGCGCAGTCTTACCTGAACATCGAAGCCATCCTGGCCGCCGCACGACTGGCCGAGGCCGATGCGGTGCACCCGGGTTACGGCTTTTTGTCTGAGAACGACGCCTTTGCCGACGCGGTCGATGCCGCAGGCCTGGTCTTCATCGGTCCCTCGGGCGAGAACATCCGCGCCATGGGCAACAAGGCCGGGGCCAAGCGCCTGATGCAAGCCGCAGGCATGCCCTGCATCCCAGGTTACGAAGGTGAAGATCAAAACGACGAAACGTTTGTGCGCGAGGCCGAACGCATCGGCTACCCCATCATGTGCAAGGCCGCTGCAGGCGGCGGTGGGCGCGGCATGCGGCTGGTTCTGCAAGCCTGCGACTTGCCCGCCGCGCTGGCCTCGGCACGCTCGGAAGCGCGCACCGCCTTTGGCAGCGCAGAACTGATCCTGGAGCGTGCCGTGGTGGCACCGCGCCATGTCGAGATCCAGCTGCTGGCCGACAGCCATGGCCATGTGGTGCACCTGGGTGAGCGCGATTGTTCAGTGCAACGCCGCCACCAAAAGGTGATCGAAGAAGCCCCATCTCCGGCCGTGAACGCCGTGCTGCGCCAACGCATGGGCGAGGCGGCGGTGCACAGTGCGCGCACGCTGGGCTACATCGGTGCGGGCACCATGGAGTTTTTGCTGGACGCCGATGGTCAGTTTTATTTCATGGAAATGAACACCCGTTTGCAGGTCGAACACGCGGTGACCGAAGCCATCACCGGGCTGGACCTGGTGGAGTGGCAACTGCGCGTGGCCGCGGGCGAGGCGCTGCCTTTTGCGCAGGAGGACATCCAACTGGATGGCCATGCCATCGAAGTGCGGCTGACGGCCGAAGACGTGCCTGCGGGCTTTTTGCCGCAGACCGGCCCGGTGCTGCGCTGGCGGCCCCCCGTGGCGCACGACGTGCGCATTGACAGCGCGCTGGTCGAAGGCGGCGAGGTCAGCCCGCATTACGACTCGATGGTGGCCAAGCTGGTGGCGCATGGCCGCGACCGCGAAGAGGCCCGCCGCAAACTGCTGTCGGCCGTGCGCCACTGCGTGCTGCTGGGCTTGCCGAGCAACCAGGGCTTTTTGGCCGATTGCCTGAGCGATGCCGTGTTTGTTGAAGGGGTGGGCGTGCACACCGGCTTTGTGGCCGAGCGCATGGGCTTGCCCCCGTCCGCGCCGTTGCCCAGCATGCGCACCGTGGCGCTGGCCGCTCTGGCCGCGCAAGTGCACCACTTGCCTTGTGACGCGCAAGGCCATCTGCAAGCCCCCGCGCTGGCACAAGGCCAGGCCATGGGCCTGCTGCAATGGGGCGAGCAGCGCTGGCATTACCGCATACGAGCGACGAGCGTGCCCCATGGGCCTGATCAGGGCGCGGATCACAGCACGGCTTGGGAAGTGCAGTGCACAGCGCTGGGGTCGGTTGCACCGGCCTCAACTTCGGCCTCTACTTCATCTGAGACTTTTGCTGCCACTTCCCTGACACCCAACACCCACACCACGACGCTGACGCATGTGCAGTGGCTTGACGGCGTGCGCTCCGAACTGGCACTGGAGTGCCAAGGCCTGCGCGAGCAAATTTGCACGGCCCGCACCGACAGCGGCGTGCACCTTTTTCATGCAGGCCGTGCCTGGATTTTCGAATGCCCGCCCACACACCGTGCGGAAGGCCCGGAGGCCGGCAGCGGTGCCGTGCTGGCCCCGCTCACCGCCCGTGTGCTGCAGGTGATGGTCACACCCGGCCAGCGCGTGCAGGCGGGCGAGCGCCTGCTGGTGCTTGAAGCCATGAAAATGGAACACACACTGACCGCGCCTTTCACCGGCGTGGTGCGCGAGCTGCTGGCACAAGCGGGTGGGCAGGCGCTCAAGGGCGCTCTGCTGCTGCAGATCGAAGCGGAGGCGGCATGAAGGCAAACCTGTGCCGTGCGTCTTGGCGTAGGAGCCCACCCCTGTGGGCGATGGTTTTGTGGGCGTGTCCCACGCCCTATCGCCCACGGGGTGGGCTCCCACAAGGGCAGTGTGCCGACCTCCATCGCCCACGGGGTGGTCTCCTACAAGGGAAGTGCCGTGGCTGAAACTCATACGAACAGGGGGATTGGATCAACAGAGCTGCGCGTGCGCATCGGCGGGGCTTGCGGTTTTTGGGGCGACTCGGCCATGGCCACGCCGCAGCTGCTGCAGGTGCCGGGTTTGCAATATCTGGTCTACGACTACCTGGCCGAAACCACCATGGCCATTTTGGCGCGTGCGCGGGCCAAAGACCCGGCGCTTGGTTACGCCACCGACTTTGTGCAGGCCGTCATGACGCCGCATCTGCAGGCCATTCACGCGCGGGGCATCAAGGTCATTGCCAATGCGGGCGGCCTGAACCCTGAAGGCTGCCGCGATGCGCTGCTGCAGGTCGCTGAAAAGCAAGGCATCGCGCTGCGCGTGGCCGTGGTCACCGGCGACGACCTCATGCCGCAGATGGGCACGCTGCAAGCCCAAGGCCTGCGCACCACCGCCGACGCACAACTGCCCGAGCGCCCCCTGTCGGCCAACGCCTATGTGGGCGCACGCGGCATTGCCCAATCCCTGGGCGCTGGGGCCGATGTGGTCATCACCGGCCGCTGCGTGGACAGCGCCGTGGTGTTGGGCGCGCTGGTGCATGAATTTGGCTGGTCCTGGGAGGACTGGGACCGCCTGTCGGCGGGCACGCTGGCGGGGCATTTGATCGAGTGCGGTGCGCAGGCCACGGGCGGGCTGTTCACCGACTGGCAAGACGTGCCCGATTGGGCCAACATCGGCTACCCGGTGATCGACGTGGCCCCAGATGGCAGCCTGGAATTGAGCAAGCCCGAAGGCACAGGCGGTCTGATTCACCCCGGCGCGGTGGCCGAGCAAATCCTCTACGAAGTGGGCGACCCCGCGCAGTACCTGATGCCCGACGTGTGCTGCGACTGGCGGCATGTGCAGGTAGAGCGCACCGGCATAGGCACCGTAAAAGTCAGCGGCGCACGCGGCCTGCACGCCCCCACCCACTACAAAGCCAACGCCACCTGGCAAGACGGCTGGCAGCTGCAGCTGATGATGGCCATTCGCGGCATCGACGCTCCGCTGAAGGCCGAGCGCACGGCGCAGGCTTTGCTGGCGCGCTCACGCCTGTTGATGACGCAGCAGGGCTTTAGCGACTACAGCGAGACCTGCATTGAACTGCTGGGCGGCGAATCCCACTACGGCCCCCACGCACAAGCGCACACCGCCCGCGAAGTGGTGCTGCGCATCGCGGTGCGCCACGCACAGGCCAAGGCGCTGGGGGTGTTGCAACGCGAATGCGCGAGCAGCGGCACCTCGATGGGGCCGGGCACCCGCTCTTCGTTTTCGGGGCGTGCCGATATTCAGCCGGTCATCAAGCTGTGTTCCTTTCTGGTGCCCAAAAGCCAGGTGCGCTTGCAGATGCAGTTGGGTGACGGTGTGCAGGACGCGAGCGACTTGGCCGTGCCGCCGACTGCCAACGCGCATCCCGTTTACAGCCATGCGCCAGCGATTCCCGAGACGACCACTGCCAGCGATGAACCCCTGCAAGACTCCCGCCTGATCGACCTGGCCTGGGCGCGCAGTGGCGACAAGGGCGACGATGAAAACATCGGCGTGATCGCACGCCACGCCCGCGCCTGGGTCTGGCTGCGCAGCCAGTTGCAAGCCGATCAGGTGCAGGCCTATTTCAGCCACCTCGTGCAAGGGCCGGTGCTGCGTTACGAAGTGCCTGGCTTGCAGGCGCTCAACTTTGTCTTGCACCAGGCGCTGGGCGGTGGCGGCGTGTGCAGCCTGCGCTCAGACCCGCTGGGCAAGTCGTTTGCGCAGATGCTGCTGGACATGCCGCTGCGTGTGCCCGCCTCGGTGCTGACCAACCCCGCCACTGGAGACACCCCATGAGCGCCATCCTCGAAGGCATCAAGATCCTCGACCTGACACGCGTCATTGCCGGGCCCATGTGCACGCAAATCCTGGCCGACATGGGTGCCACGGTTTACAAGATCGAAAAACCTGGCGAAGGCGATGACACGCGGCGCATGGGGCCCTTTTTGCAAGACCCCGCCACCGGCCAGCCCAGCAACGACTCGGCGCTGTACCTGGCCTACAACCGGGGCAAGCACTCGGTCACGGTGGACATCGCCACCCCCGAAGGTGCGCAACTGGTACGCGATTTGGCGCTGCGCTGCGACGTGGTGGTGGAGAACTACAAAGTCGGCTCGCTGGCCAAATATGGCCTCGACGAAGCCAGCCTGCGAGCCCTGAAGCCCGCGCTGATTTACTGCTCGGTCACCGGCTTTGGGCAAACCGGCCCGTATGCGCCCAAGCCCGCTTACGACTTCATCTTGCAAGGCCTGGCTGGGCCCATGAGCACCTGCGGCCTGCCCGACGACCAGCCCGGCGGCGGCCCCATGCGCACATCCATTCCGATGACCGACATGGTGACGGGCCTGTACGCCACCATCGGCATTCTGGGCGCGCTCATGCACCGCCAAAAAACCGGCGAAGGCCAGGCCATCGACGCGGCCATGCTGGACGCGACTGTCGCCTTCAACGGCCACTTGGCCGTGGGCTACCTGATGAGCGGCAAGGCCCCACAGCGTGTGGGCAACACCAACCCGATCGCATCGCCCTCTGAAGTGTTTGACTGCGCTGACGGGCGAATCATCATCGCGGCAGGCAACAACGGCCAGTTCCAGCAACTTTGCGCCGTGCTGGGTGCACCCGACATGCCCGCAGACCCGCGCTTTGCCACCAACATGCAACGCATCGCCCACCGCAGCGAACTGCGTGACGCCTTGCAAGCCCTGGTGCGCGGCCGATCCCGGGCGCAGTTGCTGCAACAACTGAGCGACGCCACCGTCCCGGCCGGCCCGATCAATGACATGGCGCAAGTCTTTGCCGACCCGCAAACGCAGCACCGCCAAATGGTGGTGGAACTGCCCCACAGCTCAGGCCAGACCGTGCACGTGGTGCGCAGCCCACTGAACTGGTCGGCATCGCCCGTGACACACCGCGCGCCACCCAGGCTGGGCGAGCACAGTTTGCAGACGCTGCGGGACGAGTTGGGTTTGACCGATGCGCAGGTGGCGGGGCTGGTGGCGCGGGGGGTGGTTTGAGGGGGGTTGAAGGAGGGAATGGAATGTTCAACGGGTTAAGCCTGTTATTGATGTAATATTTATCATCAAAAAAGTGATGAGTTCAATTGAACAAGTAATGTTGTATTTATCATCAACTGTTCAGATGAGGCCATCCAAAATTCTGTAGCTCGTGTTGAAAATGCCTTTAACAGGTCATTTCAAGAGCTCTTCAAAGCTTTCGGTATCAACAGTGATTGACGATTCGATGCTATATTTGCTATCAAAATAGCAGAGCCGAAGGGCTATTGCTTTCGGTTTACCACTTCATTTGATGACAAATAAAGCACAATTTGCCGTCTGCTGATCCGCTCTGGAGGAGCACCCATGTCTATGCACCTGTCGAACTTGCCCGAGCTGGGATTGGAGGTAGCTCGCCTGCGACGTGATCAGGGCCTCTCCCAACGCGAGCTGGGCAAGCTCAGTGGCCTGGCCCAGTCCACGCTGGCTCGGCTGGAGACGGGCCAACTCAGCGAATTTGGCTCCCGAAAACTCCTTCGCCTGCTGGAGGTGCTGGGGATGGGCCTGAGCGTAACCCCGTTGCTTGGGCACGGGGCCAGCTTTACCCTGGACGATGCGCTGGCCGAGCGCCGTGCGCAGGTTGAATATGCAGCCCAACATCCACTGACCCAACGAGCCAGAGGTGAAAAATGAAACTGACCGTCTTTGTCCATGACACCCCCGTGGCCACGCTGGACTCGCCCGATGGCTTTCAGCACGTACTCTCCTACTACCCCACGGCCAAGCCCGAGCAATTCACCTCCTTGCTCATGCCCGTGCGCACCCAGTCCTACAACTACCCGGAGCTGCACCCGCTCTTTCGGATGAACCTGCCCGAGGGCTTCCTGCTCTCGGTGCTGCAGGAGCGCCTGGGTCCCCATGTAGGCGCTTCACCCCTGAACCTGCTGAGCGTGGTCGGACGCAATGCCATCGGGCGCGTGAAAGTCGCTCCTGAAGGCGCGGACCCCAAGTCGCCACCGGTGGCCTTCGAGGTCCGGCACATCTTGCGCGGTGACAACTCGGAGCAAGCCTTCATGAGCTTGGTGCGGGAATTCGCCGTCAGCGGGGTCAGCGGCGTGGTGCCCAAGTTCCTTGCGCCAGCGGCTGCGTGCCAGGATGCCAACAAGCTGCCAGGCAAGACCACACTGGCCACCGAAAAATTCATCGTCAAAGGCACGCCCGCTTCCCTGCCCGGGGTGGCCCTGAACGAGCATTTCTGCATGCAAGTGGCGCAGCGCGCCTTTGGCAACGCCGCAAAGACCGATGTCTCCGACGACGCACAGGCTCTGGTCGTACACCGCTTTGATTACGAGGAAGACGGCCAGACACGTTTGGGCATGGAAGATCTTTGCAGTCTGCTTTCATTGCGCCCAGAACAAAAATACGACGCCACCTGGGAGCGAGTGGCCAAGCGCATCAAGGACGTGACCCCTGTGGCGTGCCAGGCCGCTGCACTCTCGGACTTGAGCAACCTTTTGCTTCTGACCTATGCGCTGCGCAACGCGGACTGCCACACCAAGAACATTGCCTTGCTCTATTCGAACAGGCAGGATGTGCGACTGGCACCCGTCTACGACATGCTCAGCATCACCGTCTACGACGACTATTGCAACAATCCACCGGGCATGTCCATCCAGGGCCGCCAGACCTGGAACCCGGGTAAGGCACTGCCGCTGTTCTTGCAGCACCACTGTGGTATCGGCTTGTCTGCAGTCCATGCCAATGTGGAGCGCGTGTGTGAGGCCATCGTGGAAGTATCACCAGAGGTGCTGCGCGCCACACATGAGCACAAGCACTTCACCGAGGTGGGTGTGCGCATGCTGCGGGCTTGGAACGAGGGCATGAACAGCCTTCGTCTGCAAAAAGCCTGGAACCTGCCGAACCTGGACCACCTGTTAGGCGATGAGGCACTGGCCAAGGTGGCCGACCCGAAAGCACCCAGAAAGGTCATAGGCCGCAGCCCCTTGAAACTGATGAGTTGAGGTATTGGTCGACTCAAGAAGCACGGGGCAACCAGACCGCATGCGTCTGCTTCAGGGACGATGCAGGAGCGTTCATCAACATGGCGCAGGTCTTTGCCGACCCTCAAACCCATCACCGCCAAATGGTGGTGGAACTGCCTCACAGCTCAGACCAGACAGTTCGCGTGGTGCGCAGTCCTTTGAACTTTTCTGCATCGCCCGTGACGCACTGTGCGCCAACACGGTTGGGTGAACACAGTTTGCAGAAGCTGCGCGAAAAGTTGAACTTGACGGATGCGCAGGTGGCGGGGCTGGTGCGACGGGGATGGTTTGAGCGGCTAATGAGATGTGCAATGTTATCGGCTGCTACGGACGCACTGCTGACCTAGCCTTATTTGCACGTGTGGTTGCTTTGCAGCGAGAGTATTCATCAACCGGGCCGCTTCGTACTGCAGCTATCGGTCGGAATGCAGCCTGTTTAAGTCATCAGACGCGTCAACGCCCGGGTCAACCGGTATCAATGGAAGCATTGAAATCCGTGTGGAACCTACAGTTGGATTTCGCTGGTTATTCTCCGATACTTACATTAAGTTGTGAGCCAAAACGTAAACGCGCAACTTCGCATGCAATTTCAGTAATACGCTCGATTTGCGCCTTGCTGACGTTTGTGCCGATGAACCAGCCCGAAGATAATTTTGCAAAATGCGAGGCAGCAAGATCCGGTCGTCCTGGATATAGTTCATTCGGAGATTTGGCTAGATACCTTCTTTTTCGACCATGTTTGGGACGTGCTGCAAAGCGCTCCGGAAAACTCGCGTCGCGAGAAGTAAGTGCTTCAAAGACTCCTACTAGAACTTCAAGGCCGTTACGACACTGGTGGAACTTGCCATCAAGAGTGAAGCCAACTTGATGTACGTTACGAACTGCTTTGCGTTCAGACTTTTGTGGAATAGATATTTGAGTGAGGGCAGGTCGTAAAATTTGACTGGATGGCGTTCGTTCTTGCACGTCACCTCTTAGTGAAACCTGCTCGCGTAGGAATTTTGCAACTGCATCGAGGTCAGGCTTAAATCCGCACAGACTTTCAACCTTATCGGCCAAAATTTCAAGCAGAAGATCATCTTCTTCTGACACGAGCTTGGACCAAGCCTCAGGTAGACTTGCAAACATTTGCCTGTTTCTGGAGATATTTTTATAGTCCTCTCGTGCTGCGGCAATCGCTTGGCCGGAAGAGACTTGCTCATAGCTAAGATAACGTTCCAATCGCGCCACGCTCTCAGAGATTTCTCGTTCAACAATATCTAGTTTGTAGACTCGCCTCTCTGTGTAATCGCCTCGTTCCGCTGGAAGGAAAAAATTCCATTCCTGCCCGTCAGTAAGTATTGCTAGTGGCACGCCGATATGAAATGCATATTCAAAAAGCTGACGTTCGGCACCTGAGCTTTGCCCAATCTGCTTTACTTCAATAAAGGCGATCGGCTTACTGGCTGGGTGACATAAAGCAAAGTCAACTCTGCGGCCTTCTAATGAGTATTCAGGGCAAACGACATGAGTTTCATACGTGGGCCAACCAAGGGCCTGAAGCAGTCGAAGAATAATCCCTTGCGAAACGGATGCTTCGTTACCGTATCGGCCGGCCTTGATGCCTGACTGAATATCTTCTATGTGTTTTTGCAGCATTGAGAATAGTAAAAATGTTTGTTAAGAGATCTAACGTAATATATCCGGCAAAACCTCCTGCCTAAACTGGCTGATGCATATTTATTTCTCTGATTTTAATTAATTTAATTTTATATTTACTTCAGTCTAAATGATTCCCCATTCGGTCCTCCACTTCTGATTCATAGAGCTCACCCCCAAGCACCATTTCGCCAAAAACGCCGCCTTGGACGAAGCCATCCGCACCCGCTTCGGGGCCACGCTGGCGGCGGCGCCGCGGTGTGAGTTGTTTGCCTGGCACACCACGCCCGAGGGGCGATTGGCCGAGGTCTTGGTGCTCGACCAGTTCTCGCGCAACGTCTACCGCGACACCCCCCAAGCCTTTGCGCAAGACGCGCTGGCCTTGGCGCTGGCGCAAGAGCTGGTGGCCAGTGGGCAAGACCGCAGCCTGCCCTTGGCGCTGCGAAGCTTTGCTTACATGCCCTACATGCACAGCGAGTCCGCCCTGGTGCACACCCAAGCCGCCCTCCTGTTTGCGCAGCCGGGCCTAGAAGTCACCCTGCGATTCGAGCAGCGCCACCAAGCCATCATCGAGCGCTTTGGCCGCTACCCCCATCGCAACGCCATCCTCGGCCGCCAGTCCACGCCTGAGGAGCTGGCTTTTTTGAGTGAGCAGGGGTCGGTGTTTTAGCCTTGCGAAACGATGTTTGTCGAAACATCGATAGCCATTGGAGTCGTTGCGAATACGGCTTGTGTCAGGTTTAAACTAGGCAGCTGTAAAAAAATACCACTTTAAGGCTCACTCGCGTAATGCCATGCGTTTATATCCTGACCAATCCAGCAATTCCCGGACTGATAAAAATTGGCTTTACATCCGACCAAGCTCACGAAAGAGCCAAAACCCTCAGTGGAACCAGTGCGCCTGTACCCTTTGATGTTGCTTGGTCGATCGAAACTTTGACAACTGACCTTGCCAGAGAGGTCGAGCAAGAGGTTCACGCCTTTCTTTCGGCTACACGGTACAACCCTGCGCGCGAATTTTTCCAGCTTTCTGTCGCAGAAGCCATCGACCACATTGAGCGGATTGCCTACGAAAAAAGCGCCGTCTCATCCAATCTTGAATGCGTAGCTCGGTTTATTGAGGCTGAGCGAATTCAAAAAGAGGAAGAGCTTGCCAGACAAAAAGCAGAAGCGGCAAGAAAGGCGCTCCAAGAAAAAGAGGAGCAACGACGCGCAGCTGAAGCAGCTCGTTTAGCTCAAGTCCAAAAGGAGCGCGATGCACACGAGGAGGGGAAAAAGATCACTGCTGAAATGCTGGACTTGGCTAAAAAGATTGTGGATTTCATCGATATCAAAATGATCGATTACGACCGGAAATCTTTTTTTGGCAAAGAACCAAGATCGAGCTTTGAGCGAAATGTCTTTTTTTCCATAGCCGAGCTGATCAAAGCGAGTCACTACAAAATTACCGCCGAACAGCTAGCCGCAAAACCAGACGAGCCGTTGGCACTCTACCGAACGAAGCTCTCACATCACATTGCAAACCCATACAAGTTTCATGAATTACTGCGCTAAAGCAGCTTTGGCTACATGCCCAGCTTGCACAGCGAGTCCGCCCTGGTGCACAAACAAGCTGCCCTCCTGTTTGCGCAGCCGGGCCTAGAAGACACCCTGCGCTTCGAGCAGCGCCACCAAGCCATCATCAAGCGCTTTGGCCACTACCCGCACCGAAACGCCATCTTGGGCCGCGAGCCCACGCCCGAGGAGCTGGTGTTTTTGAGTGCGCCGGGGTCGGGGTTTTGAGCCTTTTCAACATATTCTGGACACTTCGTTGGGTAATTCGGCTAGCACCTTGGGTTGAAGGTCAGCGACAGGCATTTGCCGAGTCAAGACGATGAGCCTTTTTTGACCCCATCGAACAACTTCAAGTTACTTACGAGGCACATGCCTGTGCCTGTGTACTGGTTTAGAAGTCCTCAAGCAAGCCTGAAATGGCTTTTCGTGTCCTTGCTGTCTGTGCAAAAATCACGCCCTTTTTTGCGGGACACACATGCATCTGGACATCGCGCAATCGACGCCAACGGCCAACAGCATCGCCGCCTTTGTGCAGACCCGTTATGGACTTGGTGAGGTCGTTGAGAGTGAGTTTCTAAGGCGAAGCTTCAACCAGGTCTATCGACTGTAATTTGCCAACGGACGCCGCGTTGTGGCCCGTCTGTGTGCTGACCGACCGAGGGGTGGTCCCAATGCCTTGTTTGAGGCTGCGGCGCTGGAGCACTGGGCACAGCTTGGCTGCCCAGTCTCTCGCTGCGTCACAACGGTGTCCGGCGATATAGCCATACAAGTGCCGCTGCCTGAAGGCGCCCGAACACTGATGCTGTTCGAATATCTGGACGGGGAGATGACCGGCCCAGAAACCGCTGACATTCAGGCCTTTGCACAGGGATTGGCCGCCTTGCACACAAGCGGCGAAAGCTACCAAGGGCCAAAGAGCGCCTATGTACTTGACCTCAACTACCTTCTCCTTAAACCGCTGGAGGGATTGCTTCGCGCGCCTTCCATGACCGGCGAATTGCGCCCGAAATTCGAGAAACTGGGCTTGCGGCTAAACGATGAGATTCTTGCCATGGGAGAACTCAGCCATGTGCTGTGTCATGGCGACGCGCATGGTCAGAACAACTTCATAACCACCAACAGCGAAGGGGAACGCCAGGCCCTATTCTTCGATTTTGACGAAGCAGGGCCGGGCTATCTGTCGTATGAGCTTGCGGTCTACCCATGGAACCTTTACCCGCGCATGCCCGACGAGGAGGCGAGCAACAGGGTGCAAATGCGGTGGAAAAATTTCATCGCTGCTTACCGGGACAGGCGGCCGGTCGCAGATGCCGACCTTGCTGCCATCGCACGCTTCATGGCCGTGCGGCAATTCTGGTTAATGGGGGAGTACGCTGGACGTGTGCCGGTTTGGGGTTCCCAAACCATGACGACAGGCCAACTCCACCGGCAGGTCGAATTGCTGCGTCAATGGGAGCTGTTGCAATTGCCAACTTAGTGGCCCGCCCAGGTCTTTGGTGTCGACCAGCATGTCGGGTTGAACCTTGGGCTCAGCCGCGCAGCAAGGCCATCAGGTCTTGCGTTTTCCAGGGCACGTAGGCCTTGCCACGAGTAAGCCACTGTTTTACTTTTGCCTAGTCCATCCCAGGTCACTCAATGCACTCGGTCTTCCCAACTGAACTTGACCTTCATCAGGCACGCAGCGTGGTCAGTAGTTCGACCAGTTCGTGCAGGGCGGTGAAGGGTTCGGGGTCGGTGTACGCATTGAACTTCGCGGCCAGTGCCTGCGCACGTTGCATCGCCGTTTCCAGCCGCACGCGGGTTGTTGCAAACGCCCCGCCTGCGCCTTTGTCATAGGCGGGGATGTGCTGCTTCAAACGAGCCATCACCTCATCGCGGTCAATCGGCGCTTGAATATCCTCATAGTGCAGCAAAAGCCACAGCTCAAAACTGGGGACGGAGGCAATGGCTTGGAAGCGGACCGCTTGCCTGTCGTCGTTGCGCAGCTTGCCGTCCAGTGATTGCGCCAAACTCAGTGCATTGAAATAGCTGTCGTGGTCGTCACGGTCAAACACGGCATAGACCTGTTCAAAGCTCTTGGGGCGAATGCCTTTGTACAAATCGCCTTGTTCAAACAATTGCTGGGCATAACGCACCACCTGGATGGGCGCGGTGCCCAATTCCCCTGGCTGCACTTCAACGTTGGCGGAGTGCAGCTGATGTGCGACGCGGATTTCTTCCAGATACAGGGGTTCGGTCTTGCTGCCTTCAGTGACGATCAGGATGCGTGCGTAACTGGCGCGCTGTGCCTCCTTGGCCACTTTGCGGCGCAACTGCCGGTCTTTGGCTTGGTTGTCGCGCCCGATCAGTGCGGCACTCCCAGAGCCTGACTGCGCAAAATGGGCAGCGCACCATAGCGCCCTTGCAGGTAACCACGCTCCAGAGCTTCATTCTTGCGCGGGCTGAAGTCGAGCAAGGGATACAGCGATGAACTTTGATCCGGACGCTTTTCGACAAACCAGACTTGATCTCGCCTGAACAGACCATAGGCATCCAGCAGAGAAGTGTCGTGTGTGGTGAAGACCAGCTGAGCACCGCCCGTGTTGACTTCAGGCCGGTGGAACAAGCGCACCAGCGCCTGCACCAACAGTGTGTGCAAGCTGGTGTCGAGTTCATCGACCACCAACGTCAGCCCCTTGTTCAGAATGTCCAAGATGGGTCCGGTCAGGAACAACAGGTTGCGCGTACCGCTCGATTCGTCCATCAAGTCGAAAACGGCCTTGCCGTTTTCGGTGATGTGGTGGAACTTCACTTCGTCCACAGCTTGCTCTGCCGATTCTTCCTCGCGCTTGCCGGTGGCCAGATCAAAGCGGAGGCTTTGCACCATGGCCTGCTGGGTACTGACTTTGATGTCGGCAATGCTGATATCGGCGGCTTGTAGAAACTCGCAAATCGCCTTGCGCTGCGCTTCTTGCTTGAGCATTTGCAAAGAAAACTCCGCAGACAGTGGTGACTGTTCATTGATGATCACAAGCCGGTTTGCGAACCAGTCAAACACCGGGCGCAATGCCTCGCTGTTGAGTTGCACTGCCACGGAAAGGAACAAGGCATTGGATCGCGTCGCCCCCTCCCACAGGTGCTTGGCCCCCTTCATGCCGGGGCCGAACTCGTAGACATCCTTACCGCTTTGGGCGTCGAAGTGTCGCTCGAACCAGCGTTGCGGTTTGAACGCCTTGTAAACCAGCAGTTGCTCACTGACGATACGTTGGGCGTTCATGGCAAAACCATACTGGTAGCGTACGCCGTCGAGGATGAAGGTGACTTCGAACGCTGTTTGCAAACTGCCCGATGTGGTGTCGAGCTTGAAGGGCTGAAGACGGTCAAAGGTCTGGCCCGGTTGAAGAGCTGCCGACTCCAGCACCACCCCGCGCATGTACTGCAGGGCCTTGATGAGATTGGACTTACCGCTGGCGTTTGCGCCGTAAACCACCGCGCTCTTGAGCAAATGCGGGGCCGCCTTCAGCCCGGTGTCCAGGGCGTGGGTGTCCAACAAGGACTTGTCCGTGGACGCCACCAGGCTGAGCACCTGCTCGTCGCGCAGGCTCCGGAAGTTCTTGATGCGGAACTCGACCAGCATTGAATTCACCTATTGAATATTAAAATATATTCGCATTATGCACATTCATTCCAAATTACTGGTTTATTTGAATTCACATTGGGGTTTATTAGCGAATTGGCCGCTGAACGTTTCCGCCTGCAACCTGGCTTACACGTCCAACAACACATTCAGGGATGACAGCGTTTATGTTGTGCCGCAGACTTTGGGCACCCATGGATCTAGCGGAACACTGCAGCGGTGGGAAGTGGCAAGCAAGTCCTTGCACAACGTAGGCACACTCCCCTCAGCTAGCGATTGGGGTGGTACTGCTGGCAATCGTGTTTTCACAGGGCAGCTGTCCCCCAGCGCATTGATCGGTGGAACTTTTGTGGCACGGATTTCTTCAGACGGTCAAATTCAAGCAACGGGCAGCAGGCAGGCGTCTCGAACTGCACTTGCTGGACTTTTGAAGTCTGCCCTTCAGAGTCCTCATCTGATGGTTGCTCAGTCAGCTCACTGACATCGCCAGCCGCGCGATGTTGTGCAGTTCATTCAGGCGAATGACCATGCTGCACACGCGGCTTGCTGTAACCCATGCGTCTGCCCTTAGGGGTTAACGTGATGTAACGCACTGTGACTCGTCCTTACGATGGCCCGACTTCCAACCCCAGCAGTCCATCCGATGAACAAAGTCATCATCACTTGTGCAGTCACAGGCGCCATCCACACGCCGTCCATGTCGCCCTATCTGCCGGTGACGCCTGAAGAGATCATCGAAGCCTCGGTGGAAGCGGCCGAGGCGGGCGCGGCCATCATCCACCTGCATGCGCGGGACCCGGTCACGGGCAAGCCCGACCAAAGCCCCGAAGCCTTCGGCAAGTTTTTGCCACAGATCAAAAGCCGCACCAACGCGGTGCTCAACCTGACCAGCGGCGGCTCGCCGTTCATGACGATAGATGAACGGATTCATCCCTCGATGCGGTTTGCGCCGGAGGTGGCGTCGCTCAATCTGGGGTCGTTCAATTTCGCGCTGTTCCCGATGCTGGACCGCTTCACCGAGTTCAAACATGAATGGGAACGCGAGCACCTGGAAAAAAGCCGCGACCTGATCTTTCGCAACACCTTCAAGGACATCGAATACGCCTTGCGGGCCTGCGCGGAAAACGACACCCGGTTTGAACTCGAGTGCTACGACATCGGCCACCTTTACAACCTGGCGCACTTTGCCGACAAAGGGCTCATCAAGGGGCCGTTTTTCATCCAGTCGGTCTTCGGCATTTTGGGCGGCATTGGCAACCACCCCGAAGACGTGATGCACATGCGCCGCACCGCCGACCGTTTGTTCGGCGACCAATACCAGTGGTCTGTTTTCGGCGCAGGGCGTCACCAGATGCGCATCGCTGCCATGGGCGCCAGCATGGGCAGCCATGTGCGCGTGGGTCTGGAAGACAGCCTCTGGCTGGGCAAGGGCACGCTGGCCAAAAGCAATGCCGAGCAAGTGCACCAAGCGCGACAGATCGTCGAAGGCCTGGGCCTGCAAATCGCCACGCCCGACGAGGCCCGGAAAATTCTGGCGCTCAAGGGCGCGCAGCGCGTGGGTTTCTAAGCGATCAATATCCAGTCAACTAACCTTCAGATTTTCCTCAGGAGTGGTTCCATGCACGTTGGCATGATCGTCGGCATTGGCCCCGCCGCCACGGACTATTACTATCGGCAACTGATCTCGACCATGGCCCAAGCGGGTGTGGACCTGCAACTCACGATGGCCCATGCCGATACGTCCACGCTGCTGCGACATCAGGCCGAAAACAATCAAGATGCCCAAGTCGCCATCTACATGGAACTGGCCAATCGCTTGAAGCAGTGCGGTGTAGAAATGATCGCCGTGTCCTCCATCGCCGGGCATTTCTGCATTGAGGCCTTCAAGAAAATCTCTCCCATCCCGGTGATCGATTTGCTGGAAACCGTCAAGGCCGAAGTGCATCGCCAGGGCTTGAAAAAAGTAGGCTTGCTGGGCACACGCGTCGTCATGGCGTCGCAGTTTTACGGCGTGCTCGATGGCGTGCAAGTGGTACCACCCACCGCCATGCTGCAAGAAGTTCACGACGCCTATGTGTCCATGGCCAGCCAAGGCGTGGCGACTGAACAGCATCGAACGATCTTTCTGGACGCGGCCAACACCTTGATCCGCGAAGAGGGCTGTGAATCCATCCTGTTGGCGGGCACCGATTTGGCCTTGGTGTTCAACAAAAATTCCGACCCGGGTTTTCCGTTTCTGGACTGCGCCGAAGTGCATGCTGCGGCCATTGCGAAATACGCCATGATCACCCTCACCCCATTCGTCATCTCCCGCGTCTTTCGCGCACGTCGCCCGATCGTGTTTGAGGTCTACACGCAGCCGCATCACCTCGCGCAGTGGCTCAGCCCCGAGGGCTTTCACAACATCCACACCGACATGGACTTTCGCGTCGGGGGGCGTTACCACTACGGCATTCAGGGACCCGCTGGCATGGAGATGTGGGGCAAGCAGGAGTTCCTGCAGATCGATCCGAACGAGCGACTGGTGCATCTGCAAAGCTTTTCCACCCGCGAGGGCGGCCTGGGCGCGCACCCCATGGCACCCACTTGGCCCAAGTACATGCACGTCACCACCACATTTGAGGACGTCCCCGGCGAAGGCACGCGTGTCACGATCACCTGGGTGCCGCATGAGAGTGACGACATCGGTCACCAAACCTTTGACGCAGCGCGGCCAGGCATGGAGGTGGGCTTTGGCGGCACCTTTGTGAAACTGGACGCTTATCTGCAAAAGCTGCAGGCCTGAAAATCGGCAATCGACACCAAGCAGCCCGTCAGGATTTGGTGAATCTGAAAATCACGGACTGCCAAATCCATAGCGCGCAAAGACCGCCTGTGCACTTGGTGTCAGCAAGGCGTCGGCAAAGGCTTGTGCCGCAGGGGGCGCACCCCGGCGCACCGTGATGCCGTAATCCGCAAACACCTGCAAGTTGGGTGGCACAGCCACCCTCTTCAAACGCTGAACTTCGCCTTGCGCAGCCACCGCATTGGTGTAATAGGTTAGAAAGACGTCGGCTTGCCCCTGGTCCATGACCCAGGCATATGCACCACGGCCTGGGGGCGGTTTGGGTGAGGCAGGGCCGCCCGTGAGCTGCAAGGCCTTGCGATCCAACGTGGCATAGGCGCCAGCTTGCAGCGCTTCGGCCCGGCGAAACAGCGCCCAAGCATAGTCACCGGCGGGGTCTGCTTTGGGCGTGCTGGTGCCCACACGGACGTCCGGGTCGAGCAAAGCGCCCAGCAAGCGCTCGGGCGCGAGGTCGATGTTGGCTTGGGTGAACGCGCAAGGCAATAGCCCTTCTGTCTGACGCGCCACGTCGTATAAATCCCAAGTCTTGGCACTGAAAAGTGCAGCGGACAACAACGTACCTCAGATCAGATCTGCACGCTGGCGCACAGACTTGCCCGGATATCCCACGCATGCTGCTACGCAACGTTCCGCACACGGCAGTCATCACGATCATCGGATAGAACCCAAGGCTTTATCACCCTCAATGGACGTCTGGGCGGAAGAACGAAGGAGGTTTTAACGTGCAAAACCAACTGGCCAACGCACCCGCCGGCGTGACCCCTTTCGAAGATCTGGACGCGAACCAGGCCGAATCGGAGCAATTGCGCGTTCGTGTCATTGCCTTGGAAAATCTGGTCATTTCCATGCTGGCCCAATCCCCGGAGTCGCAACTGGTACGGGTCCGCGAGATGGCAACATTCATCGCCCCGCGGCCGGGCTATACGCAACACCCTTTGACTCTGCGTGCTGCGGATGAGATGCGCAGTCTCGTAGACCGTGCTGGCCAATTCAGACCTAAATAACCGAACGAAGGGGCGCTGCATGCATAGCTTTCACATCTACCGCTACGACCCAGACCAGCACGACGCGCCACGCATGCAAGTGTTCGAATTGGACGTTGACCCCGGCGACCGCATGTTGCTGGATGTGCTGATTCGACTGAAGGCCATCGATCCGAGCCTGAGTTTCCGGCGCTCCTGTCGTGAAGGCATCTGCGGCTCCGACGCGATGAACATCAATGGCAAAAACGGGCTGGCCTGTATCACCAACATGCGCGAACTGCCGACCAAGATCGTGCTCAAGCCCCTTCCCGGCCTGCCCGTCATCCGTGACCTGGTCGTCGATATGACCCAATTCTTCAAACAGTACCACGCCATCAAGCCCTATCTGATCAACGACGAGCCACCGCCGGAGCGTGAGCGACTGCAGTCGCCACAAGAGCGAGAGTCGCTCAACGGCCTGTACGAGTGCATCCTGTGTGCCTGCTGTTCGTCAGCTTGTCCAAGCTACTGGTGGAACCCTGACAAGTACGTCGGCCCTGCAGGCCTGCTGCAGGCTTACCGCTTCCTGGTGGACAGCCGCGACACCGCAACGGCTCAACGGCTAGACGACCTGCAAGACCCTTATCGCCTGTTTCGCTGCCGAGACATCTTGAACTGCGTGGATGTCTGCCCCAAGAACCTGCTGCCGGCAGCAGCCATCAGCAAGATCAAGGAAATGATGGTCCGGCGGGCGGTCTGACGTCTGCTTTGCTTTCGCCGTGCTGGTCACTCCGAACATGATGAAGACCACGTCAACGTGGCATGTCCAGCGATGCTGTCCGGCAATACGGCGAACAAGGTGCCTGCAATTGACGGAAGCTGACATTTGAACCTAGAAAACGCAGTTGACCGCTTTGAACCCGCTGAAAACCCTTGTGTATCCTGAACGCTGTGAGCACGAAGACGCTCACCTTGTGGGTGATACCGCTACGCACCCGATGGCACAGCCCTGGGGGGCACTGGCGGCGTTGCTCGTCGTTGCAGGGGGGCAGCCTGCGGCCTCCTCGCGCCTGGCCATTGCCCCCCATGGCTGCACCCTCGGGCGCGTTCAACTGCGTTTTCTAGGTTGAAGACCCAAGAATTACGGCTGCAGCCAGACGGTTGATTCGGTCGTGTGAAGTCTTCAATTGGCAAAGGTGTCGATAGGTCGTACCGTCAGGTCCGACATGGGCTTGTGCTCAGCGCTGTCATGTCGGGGCTGAAGCCACCGAACTACAGGGTGACTGCGGGCAAACATTTCAGACTTCAGTGTGTCGGAACTATTGAAGCGGGCTGCTGCTGCACATCTATAAATGGCGGCGCTTGATCGTTTGATGACGTTGCCTTTTCCAAACTTGCTCAAAAAACCGCAAGCCTCCCTATCCGCACAAGCAAGCCCTCAAGCCATCGCCTGCCGCGCATCCTCTGCCAGCAAATCAATCAAGTCCCTTGCAAACGCAGGCAGCTCGTCCAGAATGCGCACGCAAATTTGCATGGAACGGATCGCCCACGCGTCGGACAGCGGCACCAGGCGGATGGCCATGCTGCGGGCGTGGCGGCGGGCGGCCGATTCGGGCAGCACGCCCACGCCCACACCGGCTTCGATCATGCGGCAGGCCGACTCAAAGCTGCTGACCTGGATACGCACCTTGAGCGGCATGTTGAGTTGCTCGCATTCGCGGTTAAGGAAGGCGTGCAAGGCGCTCGCTTCGTGCAGGCCCACATGGTCAAACTCCAGCGCGTCAATGAGCTGCATGCTGGGCAGGTCGGCCACGGGGTGGTGCTCAGGCACCACCAGCACCAGGCTGTCAGAACGGTAGGGCAAGGTCTGCAGGCTTTCGGTGCGCACCGAGCCGGCCACGATGCCGATGTCGGTCTTACCGTCGATGACAGCGCGCACGATTTCGTTCGACAGTTTTTCTTGCAGGTCGATGTTCACATCGGGGTGCGTGGCCAGGTAGCGCTTGAGCACTTCGGGCAAGAACTCGCCCAAGGCCGTGGTGTTGGCGTACACGCGCAGGTGGCCTTTGATGCCGCTGGCGTATTCCTGCAAGTCGCCGCGCAGGTGTTCGATCTGGCCCAGCACCAGCCGCGCCCGGTGCACAAAGGCCTGGCCCGGCGGCGTGAGGGTGACGCCCTGGCTGTGCCGGTTGAGCAGCTTGGCACCGATGCTTTCTTCGAGGTTTTTGATGCGCGTGCTGGCCGCAGGCAGCGAGATGTGCGAGGCCTCGGCCCCTTTGGTGAGGCTGTTGGCTTCGGCCACCCGCACCATGAGGCGCAAATCCACCAGATCGAAATGAACAGACATGGGGGGATTGTGACAGCGGGCCGGGGGGCCAACTCCAAATGGGTGCGCGCCATGTCGGCTCAGGTTCGTGTCGGGGCTGAAGCTGCGACCTACACGGATTCCAAGGCAGCGTGGGGCGACCGCCAGACTTGGAAACTACCCCTTCGCTGCATCACCAAGACGTCGGACTCTGCGAGTACCGACCTACGAGGCAAGCTGCGTTTTGGAGCTCGGCGGGCAAAGATTCCGCTCCCCCTTTCATCAGGAACGAATCTGGAGAATCTTGCGCGCCAGCAGCAACACAGGCGGGTCGACCATCTTGCCGTCCACACTGAACGCGCCGCCATGGGCCTGCGCTTCAGCGGCCAGCACACGTTTGGCCCAGGCGCATTCGGCCTCGGTCGGGGCCAGGGCCTGGTGCACGCCTGCCACCTGCGCGGGGTGGATGCACAGCTTGGCACCAAAGCCAAAGCGGCGGCTGCGCTGCGCGTCGCGGGCCAACACATCGGCGTCGGTGGTGGCGGTGGTCACGCCGTCCACCGGGGCGGGCAAATGGGCGCGGCGCGAGGCCACCACCAGCGCCACTCGAATGGGAGCCAGTTCGGCTTCATCGGGTCCGCAGCTGAGCCCCAAATCGGCCTGCAAATCAATGTGCCCAAGCCCCAGGCGCAAGACGCCTTGTGCGAGTGCTATGGCGTCCATCTGCCCCACGCCTTCGGCGCTTTCAATCAAGGGCAAGACAGGCACACCGCTGGTGCTGAAGGCGTGCTCGACTTGCTGTGAGTTTTCGGCTTTGGGCAGCATGAGCGCGCCCAGGCCAGGCAAGCCGCCCAGCGCCGCCAAGTCGGATTCATGCCAGGGCGTGCCTGCCGGGTTGACGCGCACCAAGAGGCGTGCACGCTCAGCCGCATCAAAGGCCGACCAAGCGCTGAGCAGAGCGGTGCGGGCCGCGTCTTTGGCGTCGAGCGGCACCGCGTCTTCCAGGTCAATGATGACCGCGTCGGCACCGCTGGCCAGGGCCTTGGCAAAGCGCTCGGGGCGGTTGCCAGGCACAAACAAAAAGCTGCGCGCCTGCGCCAGCTTGGATGGCGGCAAAGGCTGGGCTGGCGATGCAGACTGCGAGTGCATCAACCCGCTCATGACAGCAGTGCGCCGACCTTGGGCCAAGTGGCCACTTGCCAGAGTGCGTCCACGCTTTGGCGCATGGCCTCGGGCGTGGCACCGCCGCTGAAGGCGGCCAGGCGCAGGGCCTTGTCGGTGATCTCTTGGCGCGAGAGCGTGTTGCCCGGATCGCCCTTGGGCTTGTCCACGCGGCCGTGCAGCACGCGGCCGTCGGTGGTGGTGACGGTGACTTTGCCGATCCAGCGCTTGGGGTAGGCGCTGTCCACTTCGGCGTCGAGCGCCATCGTGACCTTGTCGCGCAGCGCCTGCGTTTGTTGGCTCAAAAAGTCACGGTCAAATTCGGTCAGGCCCGCGTGGCCGTGTTGCGCCACCAGGGCCAGCACCGTGCCCATCGAGAACTTGCTCTGGTGCACCGTGGTGGGTTGCACCACCGGGCCCAGCACGTCGATCGCGCCTTGGTGCACATGGGTCACCACTTGGGCCAGGTCATCGAGCTTCAAGCCATTCGTCTGCATGACGTGCAGCAGCGCATCGGCCGCTGGGTGGGTGTGGCGGCAGCTGGCGTGGTACTTGAACGAGGTCTCGGCCGTGGCCCAGCGCGTGCCCAAGCCGTCCACCAGGCGGCTCGGGTCGGCGTCGCTCGACATGCCCACGGCCATGCCCTGCGGGCCTTCCAAAATTTCTGCCGCGCCGGTAAAGCCGTCTTTGGCCAAGTAGGCCGACATGAGGCCAGCAGCCGCCGCGTGCGCGGTGTGCAGCTGCTTGCTGTCGGCGGCGGTGCGCAAGAACTCCCACAGGCCTGCCGACTGCGTGCCGGCCGAGCCCAGCGCGTGCTGCATTTGCTGCGCGTTCAGGCCAAGCAGGTGGCCCACGGCCGCTGCTGCGGCCAGCGTGCCTGCGGTGCCGGTGGTGTGGAACACGCGGTAGTGCGAGCGCCCCAAAAATTCACCCACACGGATGCCGACTTCGTAGCCGACCACCGATGCGGCCAGCAGTTGTTTGCCGCTCGCGCCCAGGGCTTGGGCCACCGCCACAGCGGGTGGAAACACCACCGTGGCCGGGTGGAACACCGAGCCGTTGTGCACATCGTCTTGCTCGGCCACATGCGAGGCAGCGGCGTTGGCCATGGCCGCCAAATACGGCGTGGTGCGTGCGCCGTTGATGATGACTTCAGAAGGGCCTTGGGCCGGACCCATGGCCAGCGCAAAACGGGTGATGGTCTCCACAGGTCGCGTGCCGTGACCGGCCACGGCCGAGCCGAACCAGTCGACCAGCAGGTCTTCGATCTTGCTCACCACGGGCGCAGGGATGTCCTCGAAGCGCAGGCCGGCTGCAAAGGCCGCGAGTTGGGCGGTGTTGGATGTCATGTTGTCTCCTGGTTGGGGTTCAATTCTTATGTGGGAGCGGCGCCCTCGCCGCGATGGGCCTTTGGCAGACCACGGCCCATCGCCCCGAGGGCGGGGCTCCTACAAACTCACAATTCAAATGGCCTTCGCATTGCGCAAAGCCTGCACCGCCGCCTCGTCCAGCCCCAGCTCGCGCAAGATGGCTTCGGTGTGCTCGCCCACGGCGGGCACGGGGTCCATGCGGTAGTCGTATCGGTTGTTGCGCCCGGGCGGCAGCAGGGCCGGGATCTCGCCTGCGGGCGAGCCCACCGGTTGCCAGCGCTGGCGGGCCTGCAGCTGCGGGTGCGCCCAAACGCCAGCCATGTCGTTCATGCGGGCGTTGGCGATTTGCGCTTGGTCCAGGCGCGCTTCGACCTCGGCCGTGCTCATGGTGGCGAACATGCCCAAGATCAGTTGTTGCAGCTCGGCGCGGTTGGCGTTGCGCAGGGCGTTGGTGCAAAAGCGCGCATCGCTAGCCAAAGCCGCATCGCCAAGCACCACTTCGCAAAACACTTTCCACTCGCGCTCGTTTTGCAGACCCAGCATCACAGTGCCGCCATCACCCGCCACAAACGGGCCATAGGGGTAGATGCTGGCGTGCGACGCGGCCGTGCGCGGCGGCGGCGCTGCGCCTTCAAAGGCGTAATACAGCGGGTAACCCATCCACTCGCCCAGTGCTTCGAGCATGGACACGTCGATGTGGCTGCCTTGGCCGGTCTTGCCGCGCAGCAGCAGGGCCGAGAGGATGTTGGTGTAGGCGTACATGCCCGCCGCGATGTCGGCCATCGAGTTGCCCGCCTTGGACGGGGCCTCGGGCGTGCCGGTGATCGACAACAAACCTGCCTCGCTCTGGATCAAGAGGTCGTAGGCTTTTTTGTCTCGGTAGGGACCGTCTTCGCCATAGCCCGAGATGTCGCAGACGATCAGCGTCGGGTGCGTCGCATTGAGCGCTTCAAACGACAGGCCCATGCGGGCGGCCGCGCCGGGCGCGAGGTTTTGCACCAGCACGTCGGCATCTTTGAGCAGCTCGCGCAGCACGGCCATGGCCTCGGGGTTTTTGAGGTCGAGCGTGATGCTCTCTTTAGAGCGGTTGGTCCACACAAAGTGCGAAGCCTGGCCGCGCACCCGCGTGTCATAAGCCCGCGCAAAGTCGCCTGCGCCGGGGCGCTCGACCTTGATGACGCGTGCGCCCAAGTCCGCCAATTGCCGCGTGCAAAAAGGCGCGGCGATCGCGTGTTCGAGTGAGACGACGGTGATGCCGTCCAGAGGTCTGGTCATCGTGTGCACCTTAAGAAGACGGAGCGATGGGTGGTGGTGTGCAAGTCGCTCATCGCGGCGGGGGCGCCGCTCCCACAGGGGGGCTGCACGCTCTTTGTAGGAGCCCCGCCCTCGGAGCGATGGGTGGTGGTGTGCGAAAGCACGATGAACATCAAAACGAACGGGGCAGCCCGAGGATGTGCTCGGCCACGTAGCTGAAGATCATGTTGGTCGAGACTGGCGCGACTTGGTACAAGCGCGTCTCGCGGAACTTGCGCTCAATGTCGTACTCGCAGGCAAAACCAAAACCGCCGTGCGTTTGCAGGCAAACGTTGGCCGCTTCCCAGCTGGCCTTGGCCGCGAGGTATTTGGCCATGTTGGCTTCGGCCCCGGCGTTTTGCATGGCGTCGATTTTTTCGCAGGCCTTCCAACGCATCAGGTTGGCGGCTTCCAGCTCGATGAAGGCGTCGGCAATCGGGAACTGCACGCCCTGGTTTTGGCCAATGGGGCGGCCAAACACCACGCGCTCGTTGGCGTATTTGCTGGCGCGGTCGATGAACCAATAGCCGTCGCCAATGCACTCGGCGGCGATCAAGGTACGCTCGGCGTTCAGGCCGTCGAGCAAAGTCTTGAAGCCCTTGCCCTCTTCACCCAGCAGCGCGTCTTCGGGGATTTCGAGGTTGTCAAAAAACAGCTCGTTGGTCTCGTGGTTGACCATGTTCAGGATGGGGCGCACGGTGAGGCCGTTGCCGATCGCCTGCTTCAAATCAATGAGGAAACACGACAGACCTTCGGAGCGTTTTTTCACTTGGTCGGCGGGCGTGGTGCGGGCCAACAAAATCATCAGGTCGCTGTGCTGGATGCGCGAGATCCAGACCTTTTGGCCGTTGATGACCCAGCGGCCGTCTTTCTTGACGGCGGTGGTCTTCAGCTTGGTGGTGTCGCTGCCGGTGGTGGGCTCGGTCACGCCCATGGACTGGATGCGCAACTCGCCCGTGGCGATCTTGGGCAAGAGCGTGTTTTTTTGCGCTTCGGAGCCGCTGCGCACGATGGAATTCATCACGTACATCTGGCCGTGACAAGCACCCGAGTTGCCGCCCGAACGGTTGATCTCTTCCATGATCACCGAGGCCTCGGACATGCTCAAACCCGAGCCGCCGTATTGCTGCGGGATCAGGGCGGCCATCCAGCCGGCTTTGGTCAGCGCGTCAACGAACTCTTCGGGGTAGCCGCGTTTTTCGTCGACCTTGCGGTGGTACTCGTCAGGGAACTGGGCGCAGAGATCGCGCACGGCGTCGCGGATGTCCTGGTATTGGTCGGGTGCGTGCATGGTGGTGATGGAAATGGGTTGTCAAAAATGGATGCTCGTGCAGCCTCAGGCCAGTGTGGCCTGCGCCTGCATGGTGAGCCAGCCTTCGTGGTCGCAGGCCCAAAGGTCTATGGTTTTACCGTCGGCTGACGACCGGCCGTTCAGCCGGAAAGGGTGCAGGTCAAACGTGGGGCGCACGGCGCGAAACTGAAACGAAGCGACACGCGCCCCAGGCACTTGCCTGCGCACCAGGTCCACCAGCAAGGTGGCGATCAGCGGGCCGTGCACGATCAGGCCGGGGTAGCCTTCTTCTTGCGTGACGTAGCTGCGGTCGTAATGGATGCGGTGGCCGTTGAAGGTGAGCGCCGAATAACGGAACAGCGACACCGGATCGGGCACGAACTCGCGCTGCCATGGCGCGCCGGTTTCGGCGGCAGTGGGTGGCACTTCGGGTGCGCCGGGCACAGCGGCTGCGCGGTACACGATGTCGTGCGTTTCGGTCAGGCTCAGGCCCTGCGCGTTGCTGAAAGCGTGTTCGACTTCGACAAACAGCAGGTCGCCTGTGCGGCCCGACTTGTGCTTGACGGACGCGATGCGCGAGCGCTTTTGCGCGGCGTCGCCCACGCGCAGCGGGTTGTCGGTTTGCCACTGCAAGCGGCCACCGGCCCACATGCGACGCGGCAGGGGCACGGGCGGCAAAAAGCCACCGCGCAAGGGGTGGCCATCAGGCCCGATCTGGCTTTGCCGCGCCTGCGGCAAGAAGTACAGCCAGTGCCACAAAGGCGGCACTTCGCTGCCAACGGTTTGGTGGGCGTCGTCGCGGTCGAGCAGCGCGCTTTGGCCGCGCAAGGGAGCGGCACTGATGTCGTCATCCAGCGTTTCGCTGCGGCCTTCCCAGCTGCGCAAGTGCGCGACCTGGGCGGCATCAAGGGTGGTGGGGGTGTTCATGGTTGTATCTTCTCCCAGATCAAGACCCTGGCTTGTCTGTCTTTGCGAAAGACCATCTTTGGCGAGCACGAAGGGGGCAGGGTTGTGCAGGCGCCCCGCCCTCGGGGCGATGGGTCGTGGTCTGCGCAAGCCCATCGCGGCGGGGGCGCCGCTCCTACAGAGGAATACCATGACTTGCAAGGCTGCATCTCTTTGTGGGAGCCCCGCCCTCGGGGCGATGGGTCTGGGTCTGCGTAAGCCCTTCGCGGCGGGGGCGCCGCTCCTACAGAGGAATACCATGACTTGCAAGGCTGCATCTCTTTGTGGGAGCCCCGCCCTCGGGGCGATGGGTCTGGGTCTGCGCAGGTCCATCGCGGCGGGGGCGCCGCTCCTACAGGGGGATAAAGGGACGCGGCCACGGTCAGGGTTTCACGCTTGGCTGTACTGCTCGACCAGTTCACGCTTGAGCACCTTGCCGCTCAGGGTCATGGGCATCTCGGCCACCAGCGTCACCATTGAAGGCCGTTTGTAGGGCGACAGGTGTTCATGGGCGTGGGCCTTGAGAGCGTCCAGGTCGATCTGCACACCGGGCTTGGCTTCGATGAAGGCCAGGATGTCTTCGTTGCCGTCAGCGGTTTTGCGCCCGGCCACGGCCGCACGCTGCACACCAGGCCAGGCCAAAAAGACCGCTTCGACTTCGCCGGGATACACATTGAAGCCGGAGCGGATGATCATCTCTTTCAGCCGCCCGACCACCTGCAAAGCGCCATCGGCGTCCTGTCGGCCCAGGTCGCCGCTGGCGTACCAGCCGCCGGGCTTCATGACCTGGTCGGTGATCTCGGGGTCGCGGAAATAGCCGGGCATCAGGCCCACACCGCGCATCCAGATTTCGCCCGTCTCGCCTGCAGGCAGGTCTTGTCCTTGAGGACCGAGGATGCGCAGCTCGGCCCCTTCAACCAGGTAACCGGCGCTGGTGTCGTCGCGCCATTCGCCCCGGCGGCACAGCGTGAGCGCGCCTGCGTATTCCGACAGGCCATAGCCGTGGTGCAGGGGCTGACCAAAGCGCGCCTCGATGGCTTTTTTGACGCTCAGGTCCAGCGGCGCTGCACCGGTGTAAACGTAACGCAAGTCAGGCGCTGCGGGGTGATCGATGCCCTGGCCGTCGAGCCAGGCCAGCAAGCGGGTGAACATGGCAGGCGGGCCTTGCAACTGCGTCAGCCCCTGGTGGGCCAGCGCGTCAAACACGTCGGCTGGATCGAACTGGCTGCGCATGAGCAGGCCAGCACCTGCGTGCAGCGAGGCCATGAGCACGGTGCCAAGACCAAAGATGTGCGTCATCGGCAGGTAGGCATATGAGCGGTCTGTGGGCACCAGTTGGCGCGACTGCGCAGACACCTTGCCGAACTGCAGCAGGCCCGCGTGCGTGAGCATCACGCCTTTGGGTTGGCCGGTCGTGCCCGAGGTGAAGATGATGGCGGCCACACGCTCGGCCAGGTCGCCCGTTTGCGCCGTGGCTTGCGCATCGGCCAGAGTGCGGCGCAGCGCAGGCAAAACGCTCTCGCGTGTGTCGTACTGCTGCGCATGCTGGCGCGCCGCTGGCGACACCCCCACGGTGAAATACAACACGCGGGCGTCGGCCTTGGCAGCAAAGCCCGCCAGCTCAGACGCCGTCATGCGCGCATTGACCCCGCAGGCCCAAGCGCCCACGCGGCTGCAGGCCAGCACCAAGGCCACATGCTCGGGGCAGTTTTCTGCGGCGACCAGCACGCGGTCACCCAAGCGCACACCGGCTTCGCGCAGCTCAGCTTCGAGCGCATTCACTTGGTGGGCCAACTCGGCCAGTGTCATCACCCGGTCGGGCATGAAGAGGAAGGGGTGGTCGGGGGCCTGCGCAGCGCGCTCGTCGAACAGCTGGTGGATTCGGGTGTGTGGGGATGTGTGGAACATGTTTTATTCGAACGCCATGCCTTTGGTCACTTCGGCCCACAGCGCGTGCTCGCGGCGCATGCGCTCGGCCAGGTCTGACGCCTTGGCGTTCCAGATGACGTAGCCTTGGTCGATCCAGCGCTTGCGCAGCTCGGCGTCCTGCAAGGCACGGCCCGTGGCGGCAGCGACGCGCTGGCTGACGTCAGCGTTCATGCCCAGCGGGCCGTACAGGCCATACCAGCCACCGATGTCGTAGTCGCGGATGCCCAACTCGGACATGCTGGGCAGCTGCGGGAAAGCCGGGTTGCGCTCTTTGGAAGTGACGGCCAGCGCACGCACCTTGCCGCCGTCGATGTAGGACTTGGCGCCACCCACGATGTCGAACATCATCTGGATCTGGCCGCCCATCACATCGGTCATGGCCGGGGCATTGCCCTTGTAGGGCACATGGGTCATGCTGATGCCGGCACGGCGTGCAAACAGCTCGCCGCTCAGGTGATTGGACGCGCCCATGCCGGCCGAGCCGTAGGCCAGCTGCCCTGGATTGGCCTTGGCATGCGCGACCAGCTCGGGCAAGGTCTTGAAGGGCTGGTTCTGGTTGATCACCAGCACATTGGCGTAACTCAAGATGGGCGCCAGCGGCGTCAGGTCCTTGAGCGGGTCAAAGGTCATGGCTTTCAGCACATGCGGGCTGATGGTCATGGTGGGGCTGGCCGCGAAGTAAATCTCCTGGCCATTGGGCGCAGCTTTGACCACGCTGTTGCCCGCCACCGCACCGCCTGCGCCCAAGCGGTTTTCCACAATCACCGGCTGGCCCAGCTCACGGCTGAAGACCGGGGCAAACACGCGCGCGGCCGAGTCCACCGGGCCGCCTGCGGCGTAACCCACGATGAGCTTGACCGTGGGGCCGGTGCTCTGGGTTTGTGCCCAGCTGCTGCCTGCCAGGCAGGCCAAGGCAGCGCCTGCGGCCAGTATGCAGCAGCGGCGACTGAAAGAACGATGTGTCTGTGTCATGGCTTGTCTCCTTGTGTTGTTATGAACGCTGTGTTCAGCGCGGGTCCACGTACTTGAACGCGCCCATGGCGCTGGCCACCCGTTGGCCTGCGGCGTCTTCGATGTGGGCTTCGCAAAAGCAGATGCTCTTGCCGCCACCCACGGCGCGGCCATGGGCCACCAAGCGGCCTTTGCCCGGGTGCAAAAAGTGGGTGGACATGTCGACCGTGATGACGGCCTTCTTGAAGTCGGCTTTGGACAACGCGGCACTCGACATGGCCATGTCGAGCATGGTCATGATGACGCCGCCGTGCACGTTCTCAAAGTTGTTGGTCAGCTCGGGGCGGGCGTCGAGCACCATGCGCGAGACACCGCCTTCGGCGAATTCGCGGCGCAAGTCCAGCAGCTTGGCAAACGCCACTTTGTCGTAGAGGGTAGAGGTGTCGATCTCGCTCATTCACACATCCTGTTCAGGCTGCAGCCCAACGGCTGGCCTGCTGCAATTGCTGGCGGCATTCGGCCACCATGCGTTCCAACAATTGGGCGCAGCTGGGCACATCGTCGATCAAGCCAATCACCTGACCGGCCGCCACCACGCCCCCATCCACATCACCCGATTGCAGGGCCTGGTTGCCGCGCTGACCTGCGACCAGGTGGCGGATGTCTTCAAAGCTGCAACCGCCTTCGCGGTTTTCGGTGGCGACCACCTCTTGCGAGACGGCGTTGCTCCAGGCGCGGGTGGTGTTGCGCATCGTGCGGAACATCAACTTCGTGTCGCGCTCACTCGCGCCCACCAGGGCCTGTTTGATGTTGTCGTGCACCGGCGCTTCCTGCGTGACCAGAAAGCGGGTGCCCATGTTGACGCCTTCGGCTCCCAAGGCCAAGGCAGCGGCCATGCCGCGCCCGTCGGCAATGCCGCCCGAAGCGATCACAGGCACCTTGAGCGCGCGCACCGCCAGCGGGATCAGCACCAAGCCGGGCACATCGTCTTCACCGGGATGGCCCGCGCATTCAAAGCCGTCGATGCTGACCATGTCCACACCATTGCGCTCGGCCGACAAGGCGTGGCGCACCGAGGTGCATTTGTGCACGATGGTGATGCCCGCGTCCTTCATGCGTCCGATGAAGTCCTTGGGGCTGTTGCCTGCGGTCTCGACGATCTTGACGCCGCTGTCGATGATGGCCTGCAGGTACTCGGCATAGGGTGGCGGTTTGATCGAGGGGAGGATGGTGAGGTTCACGCCGAAGGGCCGATCGGTCATGCCGCGCGTGCGTGCGATCTCGGCCGCCAGTGCTTCGGGTGTGGGCTGGGTCAATGCCGTCAGCACGCCCAGGCCCCCGGCGTTGGACACGGCCGAGACCAGCTCGGCCTTGCCCACCCATTGCATGCCGCCTTGGATGATGGGATAGCGAATGCCCAGCGCTTCGGTGACGCGGGTTTTCATGCCAGGTTCAATTCAAAGTGATCTTGGCGTCACGCACGATGCGTGCATAAACCTCGGCATCGGACTTCATCACCTTGGCAAAGCTCTCGGTGGTCTCGCCACCGGGGATCAGGCCCATGGCTTCGATTTTCTCGCGCACCTCGGGCAGCTTGAGGATGCGCTGGGTCTCTGCCGAGAACTTGTCCACCACGGCCTTGGGTGTGGCCGCTGGCAAGAACAGGCCGAACCAGCCCATGGGCTCATAAGAGTTGAGGCCCTGCTCCTTGAGCGTGGGCACATTGGGCAACCAGGACAGGCGCTCGGTGCCGGTCACGCCCAACAGCTTGAACTTGGGCAGGTGCTGTTTGGACGAGCCCGCATCCAGAAAGGCCGAGGACAGCTGACCGCCCATCATGGCGGTCACCAAGGGTGCGCCGCCCTGGTAGGGCACATGCATCAGGTCAAGACCGGTTTGCGTGTTGAGCAGCGCGCCTTGCAGGTGGGCCGAGGTGCCCGGACCATAAGAACCGATGCTGTGCTTGCCGGGTTCGGCCTTCACCATCTTGATGAACTCGGGCAAGGTGTTGATCGGCAGGTTGGGCGCAGCCGCCAGCACGCTGGGGCTGATGGCCACGCGACTGATGGGCGCGAAGTCCTTGAGGGGGTCATAGGGCAGCTTCATCAGGGGAATCTGCTGCACCAAGGCCACGATGCTGAACAGCACGGTGTAACCATCGGCAGGACCTTTGGCCACTTGGTTGGCACCGATGGTGCCGCCCGCGCCGGACTTGTTCTCCACCACCACGCTTTGCTGCCAGTTGTCCTGCATCTTCTGGGCCACCATGCGGGCCAGCGCGTCGGTGGCGCCACCGGCCGGATAAGGCACGATGAACTTGATGGGCTGGTTGGGGTAAGTGTTGGGGGTCTGCGCCAGCGCATGGCCTGCGCCCAGCAAAGCCAGGCTGCTGAGGGTGGTCAAAGCCAGTCGGCGTGTGAACTTCTGCATGGTGTGTCTCCTGTTTGTTTTTGAAATAGATGAGCGGAATTCAGGCGCGTGCTTCGCGCACCATGTTGCGACCAATGATGATCTGCTGGATCTGCGTGGTGCCCTCGTACAAGCGGAACAAGCGCACGTCGCGGTAGAAGCGCTCGATGCCGTACTCGGACAAGTAACCCGCGCCACCCAGAATTTGCACCGCACGGTCGGCCACGCGGCCGCACATCTCGGACGCGAACATCTTGCAGCACGAGGCTTCGGTCGAGACGCTGCGGCCTTCGTCGCGCTTGCGTGCGGCGTCGATCACCATGCACTCGGCGGCGTACACCTCGGCCTTGCTGTCGGCCAGCATGGCCTGCACCAGCTGGAACTCGGCGATCGACTGGCCGAACTGCTTGCGGTCGATGGCGTAGCGCAGCGCGTCGTCCAAGATGCGCTGGGCCACGCCCACGCACACGGCCGCCAAGTGGATGCGGCCTTTTTCGAGCACCTTCATCGCGGTCTTGAAGCCTTGGCCCTCTTTGTCTCCGATCAGGTTGGCGGCCGGGACACGCACGTTGTCAAACATCACGTCGCAGGTGTGGGCACCCTTTTGGCCCATCTTCTTGTCGTTCTTGCCCAGGCTGATGCCGGGCGATTGGGCGTCGACGATGAAGGCCGACACGCCGCCCGCGCCTTTGTCGGCCGGGTTGGTGCGGGCCATCAGCGTGAAGATCTTGGAATGCGGTGCGTTGGTGATGTAACGCTTGGTGCCGTTGACGATGTAGTGGTCACCGTCATTGATGGCCGTGGTGCGCAGCGAAGCCGCGTCCGAGCCCACATCGGGCTCGGTCAGCGCGAACGAAGCCGACAACTCGCCGGTGGCCAGCTTGGGCAGGTAATAGGCTTTTTGCTCTTCGGTGCCGTCCATCAGGATGCCCTGCGAACCAATGCCCACCGTGGTGCCGATCACCGAGCGGAAAGCAGGCGAGGTCTTGCACAGCTCGAACAGCAGGCGCGACTCCTCTTCCATGGTCAGCTCCAGACCACCATAGGCTTCAGGAATCGTCAGACCAAACAGGCCCATCTCGCGCATCTCCTGCACGATGTCTGCCGGGATCTCGTCGGTTTCAGCCACTTCGTTCTCGGCGGGCACCAGACGCTCGCGCACAAAACGGCGCACGGAATCGAGCAAGGCTTCAAAGGTTTCGGGATCTCGGATCATGGTGGTTCAACAGTTGAGGAAATTTCAGGGAACGGCACGTTGCAGCTGTTCGCGCAACTGGCGTTTGAGCACCTTGCCCACTTCGCTGCGCGGCAGGGCGTCGATGAACTGCACGCAGGCCAGCCGCTGGGCTTTGCCCAGACGTTCATTGGCCCAAGCGCACAGGCGGTCTTCGGTGTCGGTGTGGCCGGGTGCGGGCACCACAAAGGCCACCGGGGTTTCTCCCCAGCGCTCGGAGGGCACACCCACCACCGCCACATCGCGCACTTGCGGATGCTGACGCAGGACCTCTTCGAGGTCACTGGGGTAAACATTGAGCCCGCCGGAAATCAGCATGTCCTTGCGCCGGTCCATCAGGATCAAAAAGCCATCGGCATCAAAACGGCCCACATCGCCCGTGCGGATGAAGCGTTTGCCGCTGGCGTCGAACCATTCGGCGGCGTGGGTGGCTTCGGGCAGACCGTGGTAGCCGCTCATCATGGTGGCCGAGTGGCCGACGATCTCGCCCATTTCGGTCAGGGACAGTTCGCGTCCGTCTTCGTCGATCAGGCGGATGTCGTTGCCTGCGCTCACGCGGCCCACGGTGTGCAGCTTGTCGGGGTGCAGGTGCGCATGCAGTTCGGTGCGGCCACCGCCTTCGGTCATGCCATAAAAATCGATCACCTCGCCGGGCCAGCGGCGCAACACCTCGGCCTTGAGTTCGGCCACAAAGGGCGCACCGGCCGAGAAGCGGCGGCGCAGCAAGGACAGGTCGGTGCGTTCGAAATCCGGGTGATCCATGATGCGGCGAAACTGCACCGGCACCAGCACCGAATTCGTGGCGCGGTGCTGCACAGCCAGCGCCAGATAGCGCCCGGCGTCGAACTTGTCCATCAGCACCACGGTGCCGCCCTGGCCCATGGCCCCGAACAGGTAGGTGAGCGTGAAATTCGAATACATCGGCAGGGGCAGCAGCGTGACTGCGTCTGGCGTCGCGGTGGAGCGCTGCAGCTGGACCCAGCGCATGCCGCAGGGCTGCACGATGCCCTTGGGCAGACCGGTGGTGCCCGAGGAGTAAATGATGTTGAAAGGCTCGTGTGGCTGACGCGGCACGGGCAGTGGCTGCGGCGCGCCTTGCAACCACTGCGACCAGGCGGGCTCATCCAGCAACACACATGGCAGCGCCGTGCCATCCCAGCACGCCTGGGTCTGTGCATCGAGAAAGACCCGCACCGCACCCGCATTGGCCGAGAGCATTTGCAGCTGCTCGGGCGTGGCCGTGGGGGGCAGGGGCGCAACCGTCACACCGGCTTGCACCGCACCCAGAAAGGTGCACACATAAGCCAGCGAGGTGGCCGCGCAGATCGCCACCGCCTGGCCCGCTTGCACGCCATCGCGCTGCAAAGCACCGGCCACCTGCTGCACACGCGCATGCAGCTGGGCAAAGCTCAGCACCTGCTCGCCCAGCACCAGGGCCGGGTGCGCTGGCCGCGTTTGCGCGTAGCTGGCCAACAGCTCGGGCAAAGTGCCAAAGGGGCGGGACAAGAGCGTGTGCATGGTGTTCAAAGCACCTCTTCGAGACCGAGGATGGCGGTGGACTGGCTCGACAGCGTGCCGCCATTGCCGTGGGCCAGCGCGGTTTGCGCACCCGCCACTTGGCGATCGCCGCCTTCACCGCGCAACTGGCGCACGGCTTCGATCAGGGTGAAGATGCCGTACATGCCCGGGTGCGTGCACGACAAGCCGCCGCCGTTGGTGTTGACCGCCAAACGGCCACCGGGTGCGATCGCGCCACCTTCGACAAATGCGCCGCCTTCGCCTTTTTTGCAAAAGCCCAGGTCTTCCAGAAAGAGCAAGGTGTTGATGGTGAAGGCGTCGTACAGCTGCACCACGTTCATGTCGGCGGGCGTGAGGCCCGCCATGGCAAAAGCTTCGCGCCCCGACTGGCTGGCCGAGGTGACGGTGAGGTCGTGCATGGACGAGACCTGGCGGTTCCAGTTGGCGGTGGCATTGCCCAACACGTAAACAGGTTTCTTCGGCAGGTCACGCGCACGGTCGGCACGCACCAGCACAAAGGCGCCGCCACCGTCGGTGACCAGGCAGCAGTCACGCACCGACAAGGGGTCGGACACCATGCGGGCCTTGAGCACCTCGTCGATCGACAGCGGATCGCGCATGAAGGCTTCGGGATTGCGCTGCGCCCAGGCGCGGGCAGCCACGGCCACTTCGGCCAGCTGGCGGCGGGTGGTGCCGTATTGGTGCATGTGCCGGCGCGTGGCCAGCGCGTAGGCGCTGAGCGGCTGCATCGGGGCGTAGGGGGTTTCGTAAGGCTGCGGGTCCATCACACGGCGGGCCTGGGCGATCTCGGCGCGGCCAAAGGTGGACGTGCGCTGCGTGCTGCCGTAGCACACCAGCACCGCGTTGCACTGGCCCGACTGCAAAGCCATCATGGCGGGCAAGAGGTGCGCCACAAAGCTGGAGCCACCCAGCATGGTGCCGTTGATGTAACGCGGGTTGATGCCCAAATACTCGGTCACGGGCATGGGCCACATGGTGGACAGCACACTGGCGGTGCACAGGCCGTCGATGTCGCTCATCTTGAGTCCAGCATCGGCCACAGCCGCACGCGCAGCGCGGGCCAGCACTTCCATCTCGGTGAAGCCCGTGGCTTCACCACAACCAAAGGTGGCCACACCTGCGATGGCGGCGCTGCCGCGCAAGGCCTTGAGGCCGGTGGACGAATGCACCGCTGCCGATGCGGCCGGGCCACGGGGCACGGGCTTGGCCGACGTAGCCTCTGTGCTGACCGGGTCAAACACCACCACGCCTTGGCCTTTGTCGACCTCCACACGGGCCTGCACCCGCTGGCCCACCTGCACGGCGTCGACAGGGTCCATGTCCACGCGGGCCATCAAGCGCACGCCTTCGTCCAGGTCGATCAGGCAGACGTTGTAGTCGCCACCCGCGTCGGGCTTGCGGCGCACCGTGGTGACCGAATACACCGTGCCCAGGCCCGATGGGGGCACCAGCGCGAGTTCGTTGCTGACGCAGTGCGGGCAGACCTCACGCGGAAAGTAAATGTGCTGGCTGCAATCACCGCATTGCTGGATCAGGAAACGGCCTTCGGCCAAGGCGGCTTGGTGCTGCGCGAACACGCCTGAATTTTTGTTTTCGTTAGCCATGCTCATCGCCTCAGATCGGGTCCCAACTGAACACGTCGCCCGAACGCTCCAGGTCAAAGAAGCTCGACTTGAGCGCGGGCATGGCCTGGTCCAGCACCGACTGCGGCGTCCAGCCCTCGCTGCGGTGCACCGAGCGGATGGGGCGCGGCTGGCTCATCAAGAAAATTTCGTTGTTGCGCACGGCAAAGACCTGGCCGTTCACATGGGCCGAGGCGTCGCTGGCCAGGGCCACGGCCATGGGCGCGATCTTGGCGGGCGTCATTTGCTTGATGCGCTCGACGCGGGCCTGCTCTTCGGGCGTCTCGGTCGGGATCGAGCCGATCATGCGGCTCCAGGCAAAGGGCGAAATGCAGTTCGAGCGCACATTGAACTTTTCCATGTCCAGCGCAATCGATTTGGACAGCGCCGTCACACCCAGCTTGGCCGCTGAATAGTTGGCCTGACCAAAGTTGCCCACCAAGCCCGAGGTGGACGTCATGTGGATGTAGTTGCCGCTTGCTTGCTCCTTGAAGTGCGGGGCGGCTGCGCGGCTGACGTAAAAGGCGCCGTACAGGTGCACCTTGAGCACCGCGTCCCACTCGTCCATGCTCATCTTGTGGAAGAAGCGGTCGCGCAAAATGCCGGCGTTGTTGACCACCACGTCGATGCGGCCAAAGCTGTCGATGGCCGTTTGGATGATGCGGGCTGCGCCTGCGGCGTCGGACACGCTGTCGGTGTTGGCCGCGGCCTGACCACCCATCGCTTTGATTTCGTCCACCACTTTTTGTGCGGGGCCTGCGTCTTGGCCTTCGCCCGAGACGGACGCGCCGATGTCGTTGACCACCACTTTGGCGCCCTCACGCGCCATGGCCAGCGCGATGTCGCGGCCAATGCCGCCACCTGCGCCGGTGACCACGACGACTTTGTCTTCTACCAATCGGGCTTTGCTCATTTTTTTCTCCTTCAGGTCGTGGAGCGAACGTCTGACGGGCCAGCGTCACCCCACTGGGGGTTGATGTATCTTGATGTGCTGAATGATTTTGAACAATCTTCGTTTACCTAAGCGGGGCTTTCGCATTCCAGAAGTCAGGGATTGCCCTTGGTTCATCTGAAAACGTCGGACTCTTCGAGTGCCGACCTACGCCGTCGCTGGTTTTTGTAGGTCGGCGGTCGAAGACCCCGACGTTGCGGGTTGCATCGTTCGCGCCGATTGAGGGCGATGTGGGTGTGCGAAAACATGTGGGACTCTTCGAGTGCCGACCTACGCCGTCGCTGGTTTTTGTAGGTCGGCGGTCGAAGACCCCGACGTTGCGGGTTGCATCGTTCGCGCCGATTGGGGGCGCTGTGGGCGTGCGAATACATGTCGGACTCTTCGAGTGCCGACCTACGAAGGCGTTGGTTTTTGCAGGTCGGCGGTCGAAGACGCCGACATTGCAGGTTCACCTGCTGAGCCCGCAGCCCCCGGCATGTCGGGGGGCTGCGATACAGAGACAAGCGGCTGACTCACCAAAGCCGGGCTGGCTTGTCCGGTGTGGAGGTCACTTCTTGCGTGCGACCACTGCGGCTTCGGCTTCCTTCACCAGCGCTGCGCCCACGGTGTTTTTCCACTTGTCGTAGACGGGGCGGGTGGCTTTGACGAAGGCCTCGCGCTCGTCGGCGGTGAGCGAGGTCACCGTCACGCCCATGGCGGCGATGTCTTTGAGGACGGGCTTGTCGGCCTCAATCAAGCCTTTGCGGGCAATGGCGATTTCGGCTTTGCCGGCATCCACAGCGGCCTGGCGCACGATGGCCTGGTCAGCCGGTGTCCACGATGCCCAGATGTCCTTGTTGACCACAAAGATCAGCGGATCGGCCACATAGCCCCAGGTGGTCACGAACTTTTGGCCCACGGTGTGCATTTTCAGCACGGTGAACAAGAACAGCGGGTTTTCCTGGCCGTCCACCGCGCCGCTGGACAGGGCCGGTTGCGCATCGGCCCAGCTCATTTGGGTGGGGTTGGCACCCATGGCGCTGAACATGTCCGAGTAAATGGGCGAGCCCACGACGCGGATTTTCATGCCCTTCAAGTCAGCAGGCGACTTGATGGGGCGCTTGGAGTTGGTGAGTTCACGAAAGCCGTTTTCACCCCAGGCCAAAGGCACCACGCCCGATTTGTCGAGGGTCTGGAAAATTTTCTGGCCCACACTGCCTTGCGTCAGCGCGTCAATGGCGGCGTAGTCGGGCATCAAAAAGGGCAGCGAGAACAGGTTCAGTTCCTTGACCTGGGGTGACCAGTTGATGGTCGAGCCCACGGCCATGTCGATCACGCCTTGGCGCAGTGCGCTGAATTCGCGGGTCTGATCGCCCTGAATCAAGGACACGCCGGGGTACAGCTTGATGTTGATGCGGCCTTGGGTGCGCTCTTTGACCATGTCGGCCCACATCTTGCCCGCTTGGCCCCAGGGTGTGGGAGGGCCCAACACCAACGACATGCGGTACTCGGCCTTGTAATCGGCGGCCAAGGCCGGGGCAGTGAAGGCACCGAGGCCAGCAGCAACGGCCAGCAAGCTGAGCAAATGACGACGAAGTTTCATGGTTGTCTCCTTGTTGAAAAATGAAAATCAGTAACCCAGGTAACGTGGCAGCCACAAAGCCAGTTCGGGCCAGGCAATCACGGCCAGCATGACCAGGAACATCGAAAACAGCATCCAGCCGACCCAGCGCACGGTCTCTTCCATGCGTACCCCGGCAATGCGGCAAGACACCATCAGGTTCACGGCCAAAGGCGGCGTGAATTGGCCCAGCGCCACTTTGAGCGTGAGGATCACGCCAAACCAGACCGGGTCCCATTTGTAGAACTGCACAATGGGCCACAAGAGCGGAACAAAAATCAGGAAAATCGACACGCCGTCGAGGAACATGCCCACGGTGATCAGCATGAGGATGAGCAGACCCAGCACGCCGTACTCGCCCAAGCCCGAGTTAACGATGGCATTTGTGATCGGGTCAATCACCCCCAGCGTGGACAGCGAGAAGGCAAAAATACCCGCCAGCGACACCACCAGCAAGATCACAGCCGACAGCTCGCCCGACTCCCGCAGGATGACAAACAGGTCACGCATCTTGATGGTGCGGTAAATGACCATGCCCACGAACAGGCCGTAAAACACCGCCACCACCGCCGCCTCGGTCGGCGTGAACCAGCCTGCACGCATGCCACCCAAAATCAAGATCGGCGCAGCCAAGCCCCAAGTGGCCTCGACAAAGCTTTTCCACAACTCAGGGCGCGGCAAACTCGCTTCGTAAGCGCCCATCTTGTGTTTGCGCGCCATCCAGACGGTGGGCACGATCAGGGCAATGCCCGCCAGCACGCCGGGGATCATGCCCGCAGCAAACAGCGCAGGCACCGAGGCACCGGGCACCAGCACCGAATACACGATGAAGGCCACCGAAGGCGGAATCAAAATGTCGGTGGCCGCAGCCGCCCCGACCACGCTGGCCGAAAACGCCGCCGGGTAACCGGCACGCGACATGGCGGCGATCATCACCGCGCCCACCGCTGCCGCGTTGGCCGGGCCTGAGCCGGAAATACCGCCCAAGAACATGGCCACCACAATCGCCACCAAAGGCAGCATGCCCGGGCCACGGCCGACGATGGCCACCGCAAAGTTGACCAAGCGCAGCGCCACGCCCGAACGGTCAAAAATGGAGCCCACCAGCACAAACATGGGAATGGCCAGCAGCGGGTACTTGCCCAGACCGGCGTAAAAATTTTGCGGCACGGCCAGCAGGCCAAACCACTGCGCGTCCGAGTTCGCCAAGGCAATACAAGCCGCACCGGCCAAACCCAAAGCGGCGCCAATGGGCACGCCCATCAGCATCATGACCACGAAAGCCACAAACAGGAGGGTTGGAATCATGGCTGACGCCCCCGACGGATGAACAAGCCCAGAGCACGCCCCGCAATGGCCACCGACAAAACCGGCAGCCAGATGGTGTACCACCACTGCGGCACGCCAATGCCTGGCGAGGTTTCACCGAAACGGAAGTCGTCCCAGACCACGCGCACACTCAGCACCGCAATCAGGGCAAACAGCACAAACACCATCAAGGCGCCAAAACGGGCCAAAGCGAGCTGGCGTTTTTCAGAGCCACTGTCGGCAAAGTATTCGATGCGGATTTGCCGGTTGCGGGCCACCGAGGCCGAACCCGCCACCAAGGCCAAAACAATCATCAAAAACACAGAAAACTCTTCGGTCCAGGCAAAGGACTGGTCGGTGAAATAGCGAACGAGCACATTGGCAAAGGTGATGAGCGACAGCAACCCCATCACGATGACCGTGAGCCAGTCTTCAATTTTCAAAGGCACACGGGTGGCCTCATCAGGTTCATCAGCAGCCACCTCGGCGGGCGCTTGCTCGGGCAAATGGGTCATAGGAATACAGCTAAATTTGACAATTCACTTTACCATGGCGCCCCCGCCCACAAGCCCCCAAACAGGGTGAAAAGCGCCCCCGGGGACACAGGGATTACCCTTCAAAGAGGTCTGCGCGACTGGCCGATCAGGCTCTGAAGTTTGCAGAGTGGTCAACCCTGCACCCTGTAGGAGCCAGCCCTGCTGGCGATCAGACGCTGGTGGACCACAGGCTTTTCGCTTGCAGGGCAAGCTCCCACAAAATCCCCCCAACTTGCAACACACTGCCCAGACTTCATCGAGCCGGATCTATAAGCTGTACTCAAGGAAATTTGCCATGACTGTCACAATAAAAACTGATCGCGTCTCTTCCGAAATGCTGGAGATGGCCCTCTTGCTCAGCAAGCACAAGGGGCTGTCTACACAAGACCTGGGCCAGATCAAGGCCTTGTGTTCACCGCCGATCTATCCTCCCGAACTGGTCGCGCAGAACCGCATTCAGAAGGCCAAGATGAGCCAGAGGGTTTTTTGCTGGTTTTCTGAATGTTCGTCCATCCACCGTTTAAAAATGGGAGTTCCCGGCTTCGAGCAAGCATCCCGTTGGCGCAGCCGCCAAATTGCTGCAACTCATACTCTTTCATTCACAGCATTCGTTGACCGAGAAAAAGCGCGAAAAAAATGTCTTCTTGAAAAGGCTCCCCATCCGCGGGCTTATGTTTTTCTGCAGCCTATATAGGGCCTTCACTGGCCCCAAACGCGCACCGCAGGTTTTGTAGGGAACATGACCCCAGAATGATTGAGTCAAGTTTGGTAAATCAATTTTTGCGAGAATTTTATAATGCTTTCTAATAAATACATATCTGCAGCCAGTAAATATATATTTCTAATAACTACTTTTTTGGTCATTAAAAATGCCTGGCCTCAAGACTTAACCCATGAACTGAAAACTCTTGGAATCATGATTCCCAAAGGATTTGACTCATCGGTGCAAATTCAATATCAATGCAATAGTCATAATAAGTATATAGCTAAGAAATGTTTAATTGATTTATATGAATTTAAAGACAATGGAAAATACAAGCATGACAGTCTAAATATCAACCTCCAGAGTGGATATGAAATCTTGGATACCAACGATACAAACTGCGTTTCAACAATACAAAAAGATACCGAAATTATTGCCATTGGAAAATTAAAACAAAACAAATTTAAATTCATTGCTCATGACATTATAAAAGCCTGGGTAATCAATCCTAAATTAATGATATTCAAATCAATCGAAAGAGGCACCGTTTCGTGTGCAATTATTGATGACAGAAATTAATATTTACACAGAGAATTTAAATGGAACAATCATAAAATATTCCAGAGCTATTGCTGTAAACACTTACGATCCCGCGGTCAATATTGAGGCGTAAAGGGTCAAAAACCCAGCACCAGCAGGTCTGACTCTACAGCCCACATGAGCCTGTGCAAATGATCGAAGATATCAGGGGTTAAATACATAAAAAAGCCCGCAGGGCGCAAGCGCTGCGGGCTTTTTTGAAGACGGGTGACAGGCGTCACCCGAAACTCAAGGCATCAACCGTGGTAGGCCGACTCGCCGTGTGAGGAGATGTCCAGACCTTCGCGCTCTTCTTCTTCCGAGACGCGCAGACCGATGGTCAGGTCAACGATCTTGTAGGCAACGACCGACACCACTCCCGACCAGACGATGGTCAGCAGCACGGCTTTGGCCTGGATCCACACTTGTGCAGCGATGGAGTAAGCGTCAGCGGTCACCATGCTCACCGTGACCCAGTCGCCCACCGCGCTGGGGCCGCCCAGGCTGGGGGAGTTGAACACGCCGGTCAGCAAGGCGCCGACGATACCGCCCACACCGTGCACACCGAAGACGTCCAGAGAGTCGTCAGCGCCCAGCAGTTTCTTCAGGCCATTCACACCCCACAGGCAGGCGAAGCCGCCGATGAAGCCGATGATCACAGCGCCGCCGATGCCGACGTTGCCAGCCGCTGGCGTGACTGCCACCAGACCTGCCACCGCACCAGAAGCCGCACCCAACATCGAAGCTTTGCCACGCATCAGGGCTTCACCCATGCACCAGGCCAACACAGCCGCAGCGGTGGCCAACATGGTGTTGATGAAGGCGAGCGCCGCGAAACCGTTGGCTTCCAGAGCGGAACCTGCGTTGAAGCCGAACCAGCCCACCCACAGCAAGGCGGCACCGACCATGGTCAATGTCAGGCTGTGAGGCGCCATGGATTCCTTGCCGTAACCGACGCGTTTGCCGATCATGAAGGCACCGACCAAGCCAGCCACAGCAGCGTTGATGTGCACCACAGTACCGCCAGCGAAGTCCAGCGCGCCCCACTGCCACAGCAAACCGGCCTTGGAAGTCATTTCGTCCACGACTTCTTTGGAAGCGTAAGCGTCAGGACCCATCCAGAACCAGACCATGTGCGCGATCGGCAGGTAGCTGAAGGTGAACCACAGCACCATGAAAGCCAGCACGGCAGAGAACTTCACGCGCTCGGCAAAGGCACCGACGATCAGGGCGCAGGTGATGCCCGCAAAGGTGGCCTGGAAGGCGGCGAACACGATTTCAGGAATGTAGACGCCCTTGGAGAAGGTGGCCGCATTGGCGAAAGTGCCTGCTGCGTTGTCCCAGATGCCTTTCATGAACAGGCGGTCCATGCCACCGATGTAGGCATTGCCTTCGGTGAACGCGAAGCTGTAGCCATAGATGAACCAGAGCACCAGGATCAGCGAGAAGGTGACCATGACTTGCATGAGCACCGACAGCATGTTCTTGCTGCGCACCAGGCCGCCGTAGAACAAGGCCAGACCGGGCACGGCCATCATCAGCACGAGCAAGGTGGACAGCAGCATCCAGCCGGTGTCGCCCTTGTTGGGGACGGGCACGGGTGCGGCTTCTGCGGGTGCTGCAGCCACCACAGCAGCGGGAGCGGCAGCCACAGCTGGGGCCGTTGCGGGGGCTTTGGCTTCAGCTGGCGCCGTCACGGCAGCTGGCGCCGTCTGGGCCGAGGCCACCGAGCTGGCGCCAAACAGGCCCAAACTCAAACTCAGGCCCAAGGCCAGGGAAGCGAGTAGCTTTTTCATTTGTCGACTCTCTTTCTTGTCAATCAGAGGGCTTCGGCGCCGGTTTCACCGGTGCGGATGCGAACCACTTGTTCGAGGTCGTACACGAAGATCTTGCCGTCGCCAATCTTGCCGGTGCGGGCACCGGACTCGATGGCTTCGATCACGCGCTCGACCAGCTCGTTGGATACGGCGGCTTCGATCTTCACCTTGGGCAAAAAGTCGACCACGTATTCCGCACCACGGTACAGCTCGGTGTGGCCTTTTTGACGACCAAAGCCTTTGACTTCGGTCACGGTGATGCCCTGCACGCCGATGCCCGAAAGTGCTTCACGCACTTCGTCCAGCTTGAAGGGTTTGATGATGGCGGTCACCAGTTTCATGATGGCTCCTTGTGTGGTGTGTGGGGAATCAGAAGGTGTACTTTAGGCCAACAACCAAGCCGGTGTCGCCTGTGGCTTTGCCTGCTGGGGTGTAGTAGAAGGATTTTTTGGCATTGGAGCCAATGACTGCGCCAGTTGCGCTCAAACCATTGCCCAGATCCTTGCCCAAGGTCAGGGCGTAGTCGGTGTACGTGCCATCCGGCGTATTGGCCACTTTCTGGTAACCCACATGTGGCACCAAAGAATAGCCTTCGCCCAAGTCATAGGTTGCGCTCAGGTCGAGGTAATAGCTGCCCTTGCTGTTCAGGTTGCCGAACAAGTTGGACAGTGCATACGAGTATTTGGCGGTGTAGGCACCCAAAGTCACCGCCCCATAAATTTCGTCGGTGTTGGCGTTGCCGTACAGAGGAATGCCATCTTTGGCAACATTGGCCAGCTTGTTGCCTGTGTATTCATACCGCAGGTAACCCACGTCATAGGCCACGTCACCCACAGCGCCTTTGTAGCCACCGTAGAGGTCGATTTCCACAGAGCCATCTGTGGCCGTGGCATCCTTGATCCACTTGATCGAAGAGCCCCAGGCGCCGACATAAAAGCCGCTCTTGTCAGCGTAATCCACGCCGCCTTGCAATGCAGGCTCCAGGCGCGACTGGGAAATGCCGCGATAGCGGTATTCAGACACCACACCGGCGTTGAAAGACAAGCTGCTGGCGGGTTCTGCAGGCGCCGTTTGGGCGTGAGCCACAGGAGCCAGTGCGCTGACGGCCAAAGCGATCAGGGAAGGAACGAGGATCTTTTTCATGTGGAACTCCTGGAAAAGTTGTTGAGGACAGTCTCATTAAGCAGGGACCGTGCCAACTCTTCTTGGCCATGACTGCGGGCATTCACCCGTGCAATGGGGCGCTGTGCATGTTTGAATGGCATTCAAAACAAGTCGGTGCGGCGAGAGGGCATGCCCATGCACACGCCATGCACCAACATGGGGCAGGGAGGAAATATGAGTCTTTCTTTGGTGCACAGCCGTGCACTGGTGGGGTTGCAAGCGCCCGCCGTCACCGTGGAGGTGCATCTGGCCAACGGCCTGCCCAGCTTCACGCTGGTGGGCCTGGCCGATGTCGAGGTCAAGGAAGCCCGCGAGCGGGTGCGCTCGGCCTTGCAAAACAGCGGCCTGGAGTTTCCGCACAACAAACGCATCACCGTCAACCTGGCCCCGGCCGATCTGCCCAAAGACTCCGGACGCCTGGACTTGCCCATCGCGCTGGGCATTCTGGCGGCCAGCGGTCAAATCGACGCGGCCCGCCTGGCAGGCCATGAATTTGCGGGCGAATTGTCCTTGTCGGGCGAACTGCGCCCGGTGCGCGGCGCGCTGGCCATGAGCCTGGTGCTGCGTCAACAGAATGTGCGCACACGCTTGGTGCTGCCGCCGGGCAGCGCCGAAGAGGCCGCTTTGGTGCCCGACGCCGAAGTGTTTCGGGCCAGTCATCTGCTGGATGTGGTGCAGCAATTCCTGCCGCCTTCGAATGAAGCGCCGCCCGAGCCCGGCGAGGGCTGGGCACGCATGGCCGCCACCACGCCCAGCGCACCGCCACAGTACGCCGACTTGGCCGATGTGAAAGGACAGGCGGGCGTCAAGCGTGTGCTGGAAATCGCCGCAGCCGGAGGGCATTCACTGCTCATGGTCGGACCGCCAGGCTCGGGCAAGTCCATGCTGGCGCAACGCTTTGCGGGATTGCTGCCGCCGATGTCGGTCGAAGAAGCCCTGGAAGCAGCGGCAGTGGCCAGTCTGGGCGGGCGCTTTGAGCTGAACCGTTGGGCGCAGCGCCCCACAGGCCAGCCGCACCACTCAGCCAGCGCAGTGGCGCTGGTGGGCGGTGGATCGCCGCCCCGGCCTGGTGAAATCTCACTGGCCCACAACGGCGTTTTGTTTCTGGACGAATTGCCCGAATTCCCCCGCGCCGCCCTCGAAGCCCTGCGTGAGCCGCTGGAAACCGGCACCATCACCATCGCCCGTGCGGCCCGGCGAGCCGAGTTTCCGGCACGCTTTCAATTGATCGCCGCGATGAACCCCTGCCCTTGCGGCTACCTGGGCAGTGCTTCACGCAGTTGCCGCTGCTCACCGGATCAGATCAGCCGTTACCAGGGCAAGCTCAGCGGCCCCTTGTTGGACCGCATTGACCTGCACATCGAAGTGCCCAGCCTGCCCGCGCAAGACCTGCTGAACGCGCCGCCGGGCGAAAGTACTGAGGCCATTGCCGCCCGAAGTCTGGCCGCACGCCAGCGCGCGCTGACGCGGCAAGGCTGCGCCAACGCCGCGCTGCAAGGCCAGGCCATCGATGCGCAGGCCAAGTTGTCAGACACCGCTGCGGCACTGCTGCAAAAAGCGGCCACCAAGCTCGGCTGGAGCGGCCGCAGCACCCACCGCAGCCTGAAAGTCGCCCGCACGATCGCCGATTTGGCGGGCAGCGACACGATAGAAGCCGCCCATGTGGCCGAAGCCGTGCAGTACCGCCGGGTGCTCAAGGAGCAGTGAATCGGCTCAGTTCACCCTACGCCGTCACCACAAGCCACAAAGTCGCAGCTGAAGCCTCCGACCAACGAGAAATTTTGTAGGTCGGTGGCTTCAGCCCCGACAAGGGCCTGCGCCAAAGGCAACAAGCTTTGCATTCCAGCATCTTGCAAGGCAGTGACAACAGCTGCTTACAACTGATTCATGAAACCGACACGGACGGGTCAACTCAGCCGCATGCGGGCCGTTGAAGGTGAACACATCACTCCCGAGAGCCCGTCCATGAAAAAAATTCTCCAAGCCGCTGTCGTGACACTTTGCCTGGTGGCTGCCAGCGGCCACGCTCTGGCCGATGGCCCACGGGGCCATGGTCACCATGGTGGCGGATACCGCCATGGCTCTTCCGATTGGTTGGGACCTTTGATTGTTCTGGGCCTGGCGGGTGCGGCCATTGGTGCGGCCAGCAGCCAGCCCAGCTATGTGCAGCCTCAAGTGACTTATGTGTCGCCCCCTGTCAGCTACGTGCCTCCGTCCGCGTCCGCCAATGCCAGTTATTACTGCGGGTCGGTCGGCCAGTATTACCCCAACACCGCGCACTGCCCTGAAGGCTGGCAATTGGTTTACCCACGGTGAAACCTCGTCGAGGGCCATCTGCAGATTGATGGCCTTGTGGGCTACGGCACAGGCTCATGTCGGGGCTGAAGCCGCCGACCTGCAAATACCGCCCTCCGTAGGTCGGTACCTTCAGGTCCGACATGGTGGGTTTTGGCGCAAGGCTTTTTCGAGCGTTCAGTGGGTGGAACGCTTCATCGGCATCAGGCATTCCTGCGCCGCTGTCACGATCTGCTCGGCCGACACGCGGGCCACGGCTTCCAGAACTGGGGCGTAACCCACCGGGATGCGCGGTGCGCCCAGGCGCTTGACGCGCACGCCCAGGGTTTCGGCCACGGTGGCGGCGATTTCGGCGCCAAAGCCTGCGGCCTGAATCGCCTCGTGCACCACCAGCAGATGGCCTGTTTTGGCAGCAGACTTGAGCACCGTGTCGCGGTCCCAAGGCCACAGGGTGCGCAAATCAATCAGCTCAACCTGAACGCCCAAAGCTGCCAGTTGATCACACGCCGTTTGGCACACCTGCACCTGACGGCTCCAGCTGACCATCGTCAGGTGGTCACCCGGACGCAGCACAGCAGCTTTGCCCAAGGGCACTTGCACGCTCTCGTCTACCGCGCCTTCCAGGCCCCACAGGGTCTTGTGTTCCATATAGACCACCGGGTCACCACACTGCATGGCCGCGCGCAGCAACGAGTAGTTGTCTTGTACCGAGCCCGGACACACCACCACCAAGCCGGGCATGTGGGCAAACCAGGCTTCGAGGGACTGAGAATGTTGCGCGGCCGAGGCATCCCAGATGCCAATGGGCATGCGGGCCACCAGGGGCACGCGGCCCTGGCCGCCAAACATGTAACGGTTCTTGGCGGCCTGGTTGATGATTTCGTCCATGCCGCACAGGGCAAAGTCGACAACGCGCATCTCCACCACCGGTCGCATGCCCGCCAGCGCCATGCCCACGCCACCGCCCATGATGGCCGCTTCGCTGATCGGGGTGTCGATGATGCGGTGCGTGCCAAAGGTCTGTTGCAGGCCTTTGTATTGGCCAAAGATGCCGCCGCGGCCCACATCCTCGCCCAAGACCACCACGCGCTCGTCGGCTTCCATTTCTCGCTGCACGGCCAGCACGGCGGTCTGGCTGTATGTCATCGTGTTTGTCATCGTGTTCAAAACCATTGACCTTCTCCTGTGGTCTGGATGTCGGTGTAAGCGGCAGACACATCGGGCCAGGGCGCCTCGTCCGCTGCTTTCATGGCGGACTGAACTTCTGCCTGGGCTTGCTGGTCCATCTGGTCGCACGCCAGATCGCTGCTGCCTGCGGCCAGCAGGGCGCGGCGGGCGTTCTGGATGGGGTCGTTCTTCAGGGCTTCTTCAACTTCTCGGGGGTCGCGGTAAGCCGCCAGGTCCACCGACACATGGCCTTTGACCCGGTAGGTGAGCGCATGCAACAGTCGCGGCCCTTGGCCAGAGCGAATGGTCTGCACCAGCTCGGCGGCTTTCTCGTAAACGGCCCACACATCGTTGCCATCGACCTGGTGCGCTGCAATGCCCAGGCTTTCGCTGCGCGCCGAGGCACCCGGCCCGGCAATCATGGGGCCGCTGGCGGTGGTGGCGCTCCAGCGGTTGTCTTCACACACAAAGAGCACTGGCAAATGGTGCACCTGCGCCCAATTGAGGGCTTCGAGAAACGGCCCCCGGTTGGTGGCGCCATCGCCAAAAAAACACACGGTGATGTCGCTTCGCTTTTGCAATTTTTGGGCGTGCGCGGCGCCCACGGCAATGGGCAGGCCCGCTGCCACCACGCCGTTGGCCCCCAGCATGCCCACCGAAAAATCGGCAATGTGCATGGAGCCGCCTTTGCCCCCGTTAAACCCAGTGGCCTTGCCGTACAGCTCGCACATCATGCGGCTCAGGTCAGCCCCCTTGGCCAGGGTGTGGCCATGGCCTCGGTGGGTGGAGGTCAGGTAGTCACGCGGGGTGAGGTGGGCGCACACGCCTGCAGCCACACCCTCTTGCCCGGTGGACAGGTGCAAGGGGCCGCGCACTTTGGCGCTGCCGTCGGCGGTTTTGTTGTAGGCGCTGACGCCGCCTTGGCTCAAGACTTCGGCGGCGTTTTCAAAGGCACGGATGCGTGCCATGCACAGGTACAAATCGGCCAATGCGTCTTTTTTGGACAAAGTGGGCAATGGAGGTCTCCTGAAATGGAAATGCCCGGCAATTCAAGATACACAGGCTGCGCCCACTCTAAAGGGATTCAAGTTTTGGGCTTGCACGCAGGCGACAGCGCTTGTCGTGGGGGGTTGGTGGGGGCTACGCGCAGCGTTCGACCGTTTCAGCCGAACTGCCTCATCAGTCTCGGACGTGACTGTTCCGCAGGGCTTGGCCTTTGTCCTCGGTTGTTTCCCAGTTGCGCAATGGCGCGCATGGCGACACAGTCGCAGGCTGGGTGGATCAACTGGAGATTTCGCACATGAAACTGACCGTCAATGGGAAAAACCACACGCTCGATGCCGAGCCCGAAATGCCCTTGCTGTGGGCATTGCGCGACGAACTCGACATCAAGGGCCCCAAATTCGGTTGCGGCATCGCGCAATGCGGCGCCTGCACCGTGCTGCTCAATGGCGAGCCGGTGCGCTCATGCTCTTACCCCGTGTCGGCGGCGGTGGGGCAAAAAGTCATCACCATCGAAGGCCTGGACGACAAAGGCCGCCTGCACGCTGTGCAGCAAGCCTGGATTGACCACCAGGTGCCCCAATGCGGTTACTGCCAGGGCGGTCAGATGCTGGCCGCTGTGGCCCTGCTCAAGAAAAAGCCCAAGCCCACCGATGAAGACATCGACGCGGCCATGAGCAACATTTGCCGCTGTGGCACCTATGCCCGCATCCGCACCGCCATCCACGCCGCTGCCAAGAAAGGGACCCGCGCATGAGCACCCCGAACATGAACGCAGACCGCCGCCATTTCCTCAAAGTGTCCAGCAGCGCCTCAGCGGGCTTGTCGCTGGGCTTTTTTGTGCCCGAGCGGGCCAGCGCCGCCGATGTGCCGCAGCTGAACGTCTGGGTCGAGATCGAGCCGAACGACACCATCGTCATCCGCTACGCCCGCGCCGAAATGGGCCAAGGCAGCATGACCTCGGCGCCCATGATCATTGCTGATGAGCTGGATGCCGACTGGAAAAAAGTCCGTGTCGAGTACGCCACCGCCCACGACAACCTGCGCAGCAAACGCGCCTTTGGCGACATGGCCTCGGTGGGCAGCCGCACCATCCGCAACTCGCAAGCCTATTTGCGCCAGGCCGGTGCCACCGCACGGCACTTGCTGATCGCCGCCGCGGCCCAGCAATGGGGCGTGCCTGCCAGCGAATGCAAGGCTTCGCTGAGCAAAGTCACCCACGCCGCCAGCAAACGCAGCCTGAGCTATGGCCAACTGGCTGCAGCGGCTGCCAAGTTGGAGGCGCCTAAAGAAGTCGCGCTCAAAGACCCGAAAGACTGGACGCTGATCGGCAAGCCCATCGCCCGGGTGGACATTCCCGACATCGTGGTGGGCAAGATCAAATACGGCATTGACACCCAATTGCCCGGCATGCTGCATGCGGCGGTGGCCGCGTGCCCCGTGTTCAACGGCAAGGTCAAGAGCATGGACGCGTCCAAGGTGGAAAACCGCCGGGGCATCGTCAAGGTGCTGAACCTGGGTGAGTTCGTGGCCGTGGTGGCCGACAACTGGTGGCGCGCCAAAGAGGCCCTGCGCGAAGTGGCGGTCGAGTGGGACGTGGGTGAGCATGGCACGCTCAGCAGCGCGGCCATCATGGCCCACTTCAAGGCGGGCATGGAACAAGCCGAGCTGGCCGTGGCCCGCAACGATGGCAATGCGCCTGAGGCCTTGGGCAAGGCGGCCAAAGTGGTCGAGGCCGATTACTTCACGCCCTACCTGGCGCACGCCACCATGGAGCCCATGGTCTGCACCGCCTGGCTGCAAGGCGACAAGCTCGAAGTTTGGTCGTCCAGCCAAAACCCCGAGGCCACCCTGGCCGTGAGCGCGGCCACCGCAGGCGTGCCGCAGCCCAATGTGAAGGTCTACCCGGTGCAGCTGGGCGGCGGTCTGGGCCGCAAGAGCCCGCAAGACTTCACGCGCCAGGCGGTCATGATCGCCAAGGCCATGGCGGGCAAACCGGTCAAGATGCTCTGGACCCGCGAAGAAGAAATCCAGCACGGCCTGTACCGCCCGGCTAGCCTGATGCGTTTCAAGGGCGGTCTGGACGCCAGCGGCAAGGTCGATGCGCTGCACATCCGCGTGAGTGCCCCGTCCATTCTGGCCACCCTGCTCAAGTTGCCTTTGCCCAAGGGCATCGACGGCCAGGCGGTCGCCAGCTTCAATGACCACCCTTACGACATCCCCCACACCTTGGTCGATTACGCGCAGCGCAACACCAACGTGCCGGTGGGCTTTTGGCGCTCGGTGGGCCACTCGCAAAACCCGTACGGGCGCGAGTGCTTCATCGACGAGCTGGCGCAGGCCGCAGGCAAAGACCCGGTGGCCTTCCGCCTGGACATGCTGCCCAACAACGAAAAGTCCAAACGCGACCGCAGCATTCTGGAAGCCGTGACCAAGGCCGCAGGCTGGGGCAGCAAGCTGCCCGCAGGCGTGTTCCGGGGCGTGGCCGAAACCGAAGGCTATGGCAGCTGGACGGCCTGCGTGTGCGAGGTCTCGGTCAACGCCAAGAACGAGGTCAAGATCCACCGCGTGGTGATCGGCATCGACCCCGGCTATGCCGTCAACCCCGACAACATCGTGGCCCAGTTCCAGGGCAGCGTGGTGCACGGTCTTTCGGCCATTTTCTGGGGCGAAAACACCATCAAGGAAGGCCGTGTCGAGCAATCGAACTTCCACGACTACCGCATGATGCGTCTGAACGAAATGCCCAAGGTCGAGGTGGTGATCGCGCCCACGGGCGGCTTCTGGGGCGGTGTGGGCGAACCTGCCCAGGCCCCGCTGGCACCCGCCTTGGTCAACGCCATTTCTGCCGCTTTGGGCAAACGCATCCGCTCTTTGCCCCTGAAGAACCACGGGCTGAGCTTGGCCCGCGCATGAAAAACCTCGCAGCTGGACTGGCCCTGGGCCTGGCTGGCTGCGCGGCTTGGGCGCAGGATCAGCCATCGCAAGGCCCGGCCTCGCCCGAGCGGGGCCGGGCCTTGCTGCTGCAAAGGCAAGACACGGGCTGTGTGCTGTGCCACCAAATCCAGGGTTTGCCCGCAGGCGGTGCGCTGGGGCCGTCCTTGCACGGACTGGCTGAGCGCAGCTCGCCTGCGCAAGCCCGCGAGCGCATTGCCGATGCGCGGCGCTTCAACCCGCAAACCATCATGCCTGCCTACCTGAGCACTGAGGACCTGCACAATGTGGCAGCCCCTTACCGGGGGCAAACCGTTTTGACCCCGCAGGCGGTGGACGACATCGTCAGCTATTTGTTCGCCAAGCCCGGCGGCGCTTTGGGGGCCACGCCATGAAGCGGGTGCAAACCCCACCTCACCTCACACGCCGTCTTTGGCTGCAGCACGGTGCACGCCTGGGGCTGGCCTGGGCGGCCTTGCAGGCTTGGCCCGCACGCGCCCAAAAGATGGAGTCCGGTCGGCTGTTGAGCCTGTCAGAAATGCTCGATCCGATCACCCAAGGCGCTTCGGTACGCGAGCTGGGCGTGACCCTTACCGCCCCCATCCTGGCCGACAACGGCTCTTTGGTGCCCATGACGGTGCAGGTGCAAAGCCCCATGACCGCAGCTGACCATGTGACGCATCTGTACCTGCTGTCGCAGCGCAACCCGGTCACGCGCATGGCGTTGTTCAAGCTGGGCCCGTGGAATGGCCGCGCCGAAGTCAGCACACGCGTGCGCCTGGCGGGCAGTCAGGTGGTGGTGGCTCTGGCGCGCTTGTCCAGCGGCGAATTCCGCTACGGCCAGATGGACATCATCGTCACCGAGTCGTCTTGTGTGGACGCCTCATGAACCTCGCCCGCATGCAATGGCCCGAACGCATCACGGCCGGTGAGGTGGTCAAGGTGCGCCTCTTGGTGCAGCACCCGATGGACACCGGTTACCTGCAAGACCTGCTGGGCAAACTGGTGCCGCGCAACGTGATCCGGCAGCTGACGTGCACGCTGGGGCCGCAAGAGGTGTTCCGGGTCGAGCCTTCGTCGGGCATCGCGGCCAATCCGCTGTTTGAGTTTTTTGTGCGTGCCACCGAAACCGCCGAGATGCACGTCGAATGGCTGGACGATCGCGGCAACCGGGGCGAATTCCGGCAAACCATGACGGTGCTTGCCGCCAGGTGAGCCCGATGAAAGCGAAACAGTGGCTCGCAAGTCTGTCGTGGCATCGCCTTTCTTGTAGGTCGGCACGCGAAGAGTCCGACATCTGCCCCATGAGCATCGACGGTGAAAAAAAGCCTCACCACTCGATCCCCCCAATGTCGGGGTCTGCGACCACCGACCTACAAGGGCGCAGCGAGGCATTGGATCATCGGCATTCTCGTAGGTCGGTACTCGAAGAGTCCGACATCTGCCCCATGAGCATCGACGGTGAAAAAAAGCCTCACCACTCGATCCCCCCAATGTCGGGGTCTGCGACCACCGACCTACAAGGGCTCAGCGAGGCGTTGGATCATCGGCATTCTCGCAGGTCGGTACTCGAAGAGTCCGACATCTGCCCCATGAGCATCGACGGTGAAAAAAAGCCTCACCACTCGATCCCCCCAATGTCGGGGTCTGCGACCACCGACCTACAAGGGCGCAGCGAGGCATTGGATCATCGGCATTCCCGCAGGTCGGTACTCGAAGAGTCCGACATCTGCCCCATGAGCATCGACGGTGAAAAAAAGCCTCACCACTCGATCCCCCCAATGTCGGGGTCTGCGACCACCGACCTACAAGGGCTCAGCGAGGCATTGGATCATCGGCATTCTCGTAGGTCGGTACTCGAAGAGTCCGACATTGGCCCGATGAGCATCCAAGGCCAAAAACAGCGTTACGGCTCGATCCCCCCAATGTCGGGGTCTGCGACCACCGACCTACAAGGGCGCAGCGATGATTTGGATCACACGTATTCCCGCAGGTCGGTACTCGAAGAGTCCGACATTGGCCCGCAGCCCACAAGTGCCTCATCGGGAGCAAGGTTGAAGGTCTTGGCGTTTTCGGCTGCCGGGTGGGCCTTGGCGCTGGCGGGCATTTGGGGCTTGGTGGGCAGTTCTGTCGCGGTGGCCCAGCCGCAGCCTGTGCGCTTTTTGCCCATGGCACAACTCAAATCGGGTCTGTATTTTTCAGGCAAGGATGTGCAGGCCTTGCAAGCCGATGAGTTTGCCAACCCGGCGCAGCTGTGGCTGAGCCAAGGCGCGGCGATGTGGCGCCGTGCCAGCGTGGCTAACGGCCAATCGTGTTTCAGCTGCCATGGTGATGTGGCCCGCCTGCAAGGGGTGGCCACGCGCTACCCTGCCATCGAAACCGCCAGCGGGCGCCTCTTCAATCTGGAGGATCGCATCAACCACTGCACCACACGGCACCAGCAGACCCCGCCGTTGGCCCCGGAGTCGGATGCCTTGCTGGGCTTGACGCTGCTGGTGACACAAGCCTCCAAAGGTTTGCCGCTGCGCGTGGACATCGGCGGTGCTACCTTGCCCCATTGGCAAGCGGGTGCCGCCTTGTTCGCCCGTCGCCAGGGCCAGCTGAACCTGTCTTGCGCCCAATGCCACGACCAGAATTTTGGCCAGCGCCTGTACACCGACCCCTTGAGCCAGGGCCAGCCCAACGGCTACCCTGTGTACCGGCTGGAATGGCAAAAAACCGGCTCGCTGGAGCGGCGCTTGCGCAGCTGCTTTGCGGGCATTCGCGCAGAAATTCCGCCCTGGGGCGCCCTCGAGATGCGTCAGCTGGCGCTTTACCTCATGTGGCGCGGCGAGGGCTTGCCTATCGAAGTGCCCGCGGTGCGCAAGTGAGCACCATTTCATGCCATCCCCTCGCAGCACCTAATACCCGCTTCCGAGGGGGTTGCGTGTAGTTTGTTGGACGGTGGTCGAAGAGCCTGACGTCGGGAGGTTGACCGATCGTGTTCTTGCTGTCGTTGGCGGGGAATCGGGCAAATGTCGGGATCTGCGAGTGCCGACCAGCGAGGACCCGGTAATTTGTAGGTCGGTGGTCGAAGACCCCGACATCTGGTTGATTGCCCTGTCACGCCATTTTTTGAGCGACATGGGTTCCTCGGGCACAGCGTCGGACTCTGAGAGTGCCGACCTGCAAAACCCATGCACCGTGTACCAATCCGCCAAGTCCATTGCCCCATGCCTTGGCCCACCACGTTCATGACATGGCCAAGTTTGTAGGTCGGAGGTTTCAATCCCGTGATGGGCCTGCACCGAAGCCAAACAGCATCGGCGCTGGCGGAAATCAGTTGGGGTATTTGGCGCGCAGTTTTTTCAGTTCGGCATGCATTGCGTCGTGCTGCCCTGGCCCCATGACCTTGTCTTCGTACACATCAAATGCCTGTGCCAGTTCGGTTTGTTGCTTGACTGTCAAAAGGCGATCGGCCATCGGGAACAGGATGGTGTTTTCCTTGTCGATGTGGGCCAGCAGTAATGTTGTGTAGGCACGTGCCGCCTCGTGAAACTCCACGAGTTTGAGCTCGGGGTGCAATGCGGCTTGCATGTTGGCCAAGTGCTGGCGGCCTTGGGCATGTTCGTCCAGCATGCGCTGGATAGGGGCCTGTGTTTGCGCCGGGTCTTCGGCCTGCATGGCCGGGAACAAGACACGTTCTTCCTTGCCGTGGTGGCAGGTGTCTCCAAATGCTTTCAGAAAATCGGTCACGGTGGACAGATCCTGGATGTCCGTGATCTGCTCTGCGGTAATGCGTTCATCCATCCGGGACAGGATTTTCAGCGCCAGTGCGATGGTGTCGTGTTCCTGCCTGAGGGTGTCGATGGCGTTGTGCATGGCATTTTCCTCTGGGGCTCATCGTGCTTGGGTTCAAGCCATCCAGTCTAGGGACGTACCATGCACAAGTCTGTGCGCCAGCCAGCATAAACCGGCGCTACAACCCGGTTTCAAGTTGGCCCTTGCAAACTTTCAGGACCTGCGCACCATAGGCTTCGAGCTTCTTCACCCCCAGCCCGCTGATGCCTTGGAGGTCTGACAGGCTTTGCGGGGCGTGTTCGGCAATGGCGGCCAGCGTGGCGTCGTGGAAGATCACATACGCAGGCAGGTTGTGCTCTTTGGCCACCTCGGCGCGCCAGGCCTTGAGGTTGATGTAACGCACCATCGCGTCTTGCCCCAAATTGGCCGCTGCGGGTGGGGGGGCGCTGCGCGTTCGGCTGCGTTTGTCGCCACGCTGGCTGGTGCTTTGGCGCAACTGCACGGGCACATCGCCTTTGAGCACGCCACGCGAGGCTTCGGTCAGGTGCAAGGTGCTGAAACCCTCTTCGGTGTGCACATGCAGCGCACCAATGGCGATCAGCTGGCGCATCACGGCGCGCAGTTGCTGTTCGCTGTAATCGGCGCCCAGGCCAAAGGTGCTGATGCTTTCGTGGCCGCGCTGCGCCACCTTGTCGGTCTTTTTGCCGCGCACGATGTCCATGGTATGGCCCGCGCCAAAGCTGTGGCCGCTGCTTTGGTGTGTGCGGTAGACGGTGGACAGCAGCTTGCGGGCCGCGTCGGTGCCGTCCCACACCTGGGGTGGGTGCAGGCAGTTGTCGCAGTTGCCGCAGGGCGTGCTGGGCTCGCCAAAGTAGCCCAAAAGCCGCACGCGGCGGCAGTCGGTCGCTTCAGCCAGGGCAAGCAGCGCGTCGAGCTTGCCGCGCATGACCTGCTTGAACTCTTCACCCGCCGGACTCTCGTCGATCATGCGGCGCTGGTTCACCACGTCTTGCAGGCCATAGGCCATCCACGCGTCCGACGCCAGGCCATCGCGCCCGGCGCGGCCCGTCTCCTGGTAATAGCCTTCGATGTTTTTGGGCATGTCCAGGTGCGCCACAAAGCGCACATCGGGCTTGTCGATGCCCATGCCAAAAGCCACCGTGGCGACCATCACCACGCCTTCTTCGCGCAGGAACTCGTTCTGGTGCCGTTGGCGCACCGCGGCGTCCAGCCCCGCGTGGTAAGGCAGCGCATGGATGCCCGACTCGCACAACATGGCCGCCACCTCTTCCACCCGCTTGCGCGACTGGCAATACACCACGCCCGCTTCTTCGGGGTGCTCGCGCTCGATGAATCGCAGCAGCTGTGTGCTGGCGTCTTTTTTCTCGACGATGGTGTAGCGGATGTTGGGGCGGTCAAAGCTGCTGATGAACAGCTCGGCGCTTTCCAGCTGCAGCCGCTCGACGATGTCGGCGCGGGTCAGCGCATCGGCCGTGGCCGTGAGCGCCACACGCGGCACGCTGGGGTAGCGCTCGTGCAGCACCGAGAGCCCTCGGTACTCGGGCCGGAAATCGTGGCCCCACTGGCTCACGCAATGCGCTTCGTCAATCGCAAACAGGCTCAGCAGCCCGCGCTCGAGCAGCGAATCCATCTGGGCCAGAAAGCGGGCGTTGGTCACGCGCTCAGGGGCCGCGTACAGCAAAGTGATCTCGCCGCGCAGCAAACGGCGTTCGATGTCGCTGGCTTCTTCGCTGGTCAGGGTGGAGTTCAGAAATGCGGCACTCACGCCTGCCTCGTGCAGCGCGCCCACCTGGTCGTGCATCAGCGCGATCAGCGGCGACACCACCACCGTGATGCCGTGCCCCGCCCGCTGGCGCGCAATGGCTGGCACCTGATAGCACAGCGACTTGCCTCCGCCCGTGGGCATGAGCACCAGCGCATCGCCCCCGGCAGCCACATGGTCAATGATGGCTTGCTGCGGACCGCGAAAGGCGTCGTAGCCAAAAACTTCGCGCAGGATGGGCAGGTGGGGGGACAAAAACGGACTCTGTGACAGCAAAACAGCCGATATTGTGCGCGAAGCCACGCCAAGTCTCTTGCACGTCGGCACGCGCTGAGTCCGACAAAAGCCTGAGCAAGCAACCTAGCCGACATGGGGCATGAGCGCCCATCCCACCCAACGTCGGGGTCTGCGACCGCCGACCTACGCATGGCCTCATCGTGCGGCACGGGTCAATCACGCACATGTCGGGGTCTGCGACCGCCGACCTACGCATGGACATACCCATGCACTACCATTGCCGCCATGCACACCTGCGCCCTTGTTCTTTTCTCCGGTGGTCAAGATTCGACCACCTGCCTGGCCCATGCTTTGTCGCGTTACGAGCGCGTCGAAACCCTGGCGTTTGACTACGGTCAGCGACACAAGGTAGAGCTGGACGCCCGCCTCAACGTGCTGGCGGCGATCAAGGCTCGGTTCCCGCACTGGGCGCCCAAAATGGGCGAAGACCATTTGCTGGACGCGGGCATCCTGGGTCAGATCAGCGAGACATCATTGACCCGCGACACCGCCATCGAAATGGAAAGCTCGGGTCTGCCCAACACCTTTGTGCCGGGGCGCAACCTGCTGTTTCTCACTTTGGCGGCGGCGCTCGCTTATCGCCGGGGTTTGCAGGTCATCGTCACGGGTGTGTGCGAGACCGACTTTTCAGGCTACCCCGACTGCCGCGACGACACCATGAAAGCCATGCAGGTCGCTTTGTCGCTGGGCATGGACCGCAAGCTGCTGATCGAAACCCCGCTCATGTGGATCGACAAGGCCCAAACCTGGCAGCTGGCGCATGACTTGGGCGAAAAGGCCGATGCTTCAGGCGGTGGTCAGGCGCTGGTCGATTTGATCGTGGAGCACACCCACACCTGCTACCTGGGCGACCGCACCCACCGCCATGACTGGGGTTATGGCTGTGGCCACTGCCCTGCTTGCCAGCTGCGGGCGTCGGGCTTTGGACGCTGGAACGCTGGCTGAGCCTTGAAGAGGCAAGTGCCCCTTCAAGGCCATGCGGCTCTGAAAGATCAAATTCTGCACCCCATAGTTTTTGTAAATATAAGTAATAAAATTAATTTAATCGTAAAAGCTAATTAATATTTTTATACTGAGCACTCCTCGTTTTATCGGAGTTCCTCATGACCATCACTGCCTACCCTGATACCACCCAGCCTCTGTGGGTGGAAGTGCTTGCCGCGATGGCCCAAGCTTTCTGATCAGACTTTATTGACATACCGGATAGAAATATGACTACCCCTTCCACTGCCAAATGCCCTTTCCACGCAGCGACTGGCGCGCGTTCCACACATGGCGCGCGATCCAATGCCGATTGGTGGCCCAACCAGTTGAACCTGGCCATCTTGCACCAGCACCAGCCGGTCTCCAACCCCATGGACCCGGATTTCAATTACGCCGAGGCCTTCAAAAAGCTCGACTTTGCCGCGCTCAAACAAGACATGGTCGCGGTCATGACCGATTCGCAAGACTGGTGGCCGGCTGATTGGGGCCACTACGGCGGCTTGTTCATCCGTTTGGCCTGGCACAGCGCAGGCACCTACCGCACGGCCGATGGTCGCGGCGGCGCCAGCACCGGCAACCAGCGCTTTGCGCCGCTCAACAGCTGGCCCGACAACGGCAACCTCGACAAGGCACGTCGTTTGCTGTGGCCGCTCAAGCAAAAGTATGGCAACGCCATCTCTTGGGCTGACTTGTATGTGTTGGCGGGCAATGTGGCCATGGAAACCATGGGCTTCAAGACCTTTGGTTTCGGCGGTGGTCGCCAAGACATCTGGGCACCCGAAGAAGACGTCTCCTGGGGTGCCGAAAAACAATGGCTGGCCACCAGCGACAAGCCGGACAGCCGTTACAGCGGTGACCGCGAACTGGCCAACCCCCTGGCCGCAGTGCAGATGGGCTTGATCTATGTGAACCCGGAAGGCCCGGACGGCAAACCCGATCCGGTGGCCAGTGGCCGCGACGTGCGCGAAACCTTCGCCCGCATGGCCATGGACGACTACGAAACCGTGGCGCTGATCGCTGGCGGACACACGTTTGGCAAGGCCCACGGCGCAGGTGACCCCCAGCTGGTCGGCCCCGAACCCGAAGCCGCCCCCATGGAAGCCATGGGTTTTGGCTGGATCAACCAGCACGGCAGCGGCAAAGGCGCTGACACCACCACCAGCGGCATCGAAGGCGCCTGGAAACCCAACCCCACCACCTGGGACATGGGTTATTTCAAAGTGCTGTTCAAGTACGAGTGGGAACTGGTCAAGAGCCCCTCGGGCGCGCACCAGTGGCTGGCCAAGGACGTGGCCGATGAAGACCTGGTGGCCGATGCCCACATCCCCGGCAAGAAACACCGCCCGATGATGACCACGGCCGACCTTTCGCTGCGCATGGACCCCGCTTACGAAAAAATCTCGCGCCACTTCCAGGCTCATCCCGACGAGTTTGCTGACGCCTACGCCCGTGCGTGGTTCAAGCTGACGCACCGCGACATGGGACCCAAGTCTTTGTACCTCGGCCCTGAAGTGCCCGCAGAAGACCTGATCTGGCAAGACCCGGTGCCCGCCGTTCAGCACCCCTTGATCGACGCCCAAGACGCCGCCGCACTCCAAGCGCAGGTCTTGGCCTCGGGCTTGACGGTCAGCGAGTTGGTGTCCACCGCCTGGGCCTCGGCCAGCACCTTCCGCAGCTCGGACAAGCGCGGCGGTGCCAACGGCGCCCGCATTCGCCTGGCCCCTCAGCGCAACTGGGAAGTCAACCAGCCTGAGCAACTGGGCAAGGTCTTGGCCGTGCTGGAAGGCATTCAGCAAGCCTTCAACGCGGCGCAAACGGGCGGTAAGCAAGTTTCGATGGCCGACTTGGTCGTGCTGGCGGGCAATGCCGCTGTCGAAGCCGCAGCGCGTGCAGCCGGTCATGCCGTGAATGTGCCGTTCCACCCTGGCCGCACCGATGCCACGCCCGAGCAAACCGATGCCGAGTCATTTGCCGTGCTCGAAGCAGAGGCCGATGGCTTTCGCAACTACCGCAAACAGGCCTACAGCGTCTCGCCCGAAGCCATGTTGCTGGACAAAGCCCAGCTGCTCACCCTCAGCGCCCCTGAAATGGCGGTGCTGGTGGCCGGTCTTCGCGTGCTGGGTGCCAACCACGGCGGCAGCGCACAAGGCGTGTTCACACAGCGGCCTGGCCAGCTGACCCCTGACTTTTTCGTCAACCTGGTCGACATGTCCACCGCTTGGACACCCGTGGGCGACAACCGCTATGAAGGCCGCGACCGCCAGAGTGGCGCGGTCAAGTGGACAGCAACCCGCGTGGACTTGGTCTTTGGCTCCAACTCACAGCTGCGCGCCCTGGCCGAGGTCTATGCGCAAAACGACAACCAGACCAAGTTCGTGCGTGATTTCGTCAGCGCGTGGACCAAAGTCATGGAACTGGACCGCTTCGATCTGAAGTGAGTCTTTGTGGTGGGCGCCGCTTGTGCGCCTGCTGATGGATCCGGAACCCCGCAAATGTCGGGGTCTTCGACCACCGACCTACGAAACACCGCCATCTCGTAGGTCGGCACTCGCAGAGTCCGACATTTGCCCGAACACGCACATGCCCATGTCAGGGCGGTACGGGCAAATCACGCAAATGTCGGGGTCTTTGACCACCGACCTACAAATCACCGCCATCTCGTAGGTCGGCACTCGCAGAGTCCGACATTTGCCCGAACACGCACATGCCCATGTCAGGGCGGTACGGGCAAATCACGCAAATGTCAGGGTCTTCGACCGCCTACCTACCAATCACCGCCATCTCGTAGGTCGGCACTCGCAGAGTCCGACATGATGGGTTTTGGCGCTGGCCCGGATCAATAGAAATCCAGTCCCTGCGGGCAGCCGCAGGGACTTTTTTACAATGTGGCGATGAAACACCTGACCTACACCCGCGCCCAAGCGCTGCCCGAGATTCTGAAAACCCGCATCGCCATCCTCGACGGGGCCATGGGCACCATGATCCAGCGCTTCAAATTGTCCGAGGCCGACTACCGGGGTGAGCGTTTCAAGGACTTTCCCAAAGACGTCAAGGGCAACAACGAGCTGCTGAGCCTGACCCGCCCCGAAGTGATCCGCGACATCCACGAAGGCTACTTGGCCGCCGGGGCCGACCTGATCGAGACCAACACCTTTGGCGCGACCACGGTGGCCCAGGCCGACTACGACATGCAGCACCTGGCCCGCGAGATGAACCTGCAATCCGCCAAAATAGCCCGCGCTGCTTGCGACAAGTTCTCCACCCCCGACAAGCCCCGCTTTGTGGTCGGCGCTTTGGGCCCCACGCCCAAAACCGCCAGCATCAGCCCCGACGTGAACGACGCTGGTGCCCGCAACGTGACCTTTGAAGAGCTGCGCGCAGCCTATTACGAACAAGTCGAAGCCTTGGTCGAAGGCGGCTCCGACGTGCTGCTGGTCGAAACGATTTTTGACACGCTCAACGCCAAGGCCGCGTTGTTTGCCATTGAAGAATTCTTTGAAGCCAGCGACCAGCGCCTGCCCCTGATCATCAGCGGCACCGTGACCGATGCTTCGGGCCGCATCCTGAGTGGCCAGACTGTGACGGCGTTTTGGCACAGCGTGCGCCACGCCCAGCCCCTGGCCATTGGCCTGAACTGCGCTTTAGGTGCCACGCTGATGCGCCCCTACATTCAAGAGTTGAACAAGGTCGCGGGCGACACGTTTATCAGCTGCTACCCCAACGCCGGTTTGCCCAACCCCATGAGCGACACCGGTTTTGACGAAACGCCCGAGGTGACCAGCCGCCTGCTGCATGAATTTGCCGCCGAAGGCCTGGTCAACATCGTGGGCGGCTGCTGCGGCACCACGCCCGAGCACATCGGCGCGATCAGCCAAGCGGTTGGCCCGCTGGCACCGCGCAACGTGCACGGTGGGTTCTTCTACAAAGAAGCGGCTTGAACTGACCCTGTGGGAGCGGCGCCCTCGCCGCGAAAGACCACTGCTGGACCCAAGCCATCGCCCTGGGGCGGGCTCCCACGGCACACCATTGGCCGACCTGCTCGTGTACGACATCGTCTGAAAAGACGATGTGCAGCCGCAAGCTCTGCGGCACCATGACCCTCAGAACGCGCCCTCTGGCGCACATGAGGTGGATGCATGGCTGGACCCTTGACAGGCATGAAAGTGATCGAGATGGCCGGGCTTGGCCCTGGACCGTTTTGCGCCATGGTGCTGGCCGATCTGGGCGCCGATGTGGTGCGCGTGGCCCGACCGGGCGTAGCCCCCGACCCTATGGATGTGCTGGCCCGCAGCCGCACAGTGCTCAACCTGGACCTGCGCGACCCGCAAGCCGTGCAGGAGGTGCTGGCACTGGTGGCCCAAGCCGATGTGCTGATCGAAGGCTTTCGCCCGGGTGTGATGGAACGCCTGGGTCTGGGTCCGGACGTGTGCCTGGCCCGCCAGCCCCGGCTGGTGTACGGGCGCATGACCGGCTGGGGTCAACACGGGCCGCTTTCGCATGCCGCCGGACACGACATCAACTACATCGCCATCAGCGGCGCGCTGCACGCGATTGGCCGCGATGGCGAGGCCCCAGTGCCCCCGCTCAACTATGTGGGTGACTTTGGCGGTGGGGCCATGCTGTTGGCTGTGGGCATTTTGGCCGCGCTCCATGAAACCCAGCGCTCGGGCCAGGGGCAGGTGATCGACGCGGCCATGACCGATGGCGCAGCCTTGCTGTCGTCCATGATGTACGGCTTCAAGGCGGCAGGTCAGTGGAGCAACCACCGGGGCGACAACATGCTCGACGGTGGCGCTTTCTTCTACGACACCTATGCCTGCGCCGATGGCCGCCATGTGGCCGTGGGCGCCATCGAGCCGCAGTTTTATGCCCTGCTGCGCGAGAAGTGCGGCATCGCCAACGACCCGGTGTTCGACGCGCAGATGGACCGCCAGGCCTGGCCCGTGCTGAAGCTGCGGTTGGCCGAGGTGTTTCGCACCCGCACCCGCGACGAGTGGTGCGCTTTGCTGGAAGGCACCGACGCCTGCTTTGCCCCTGTGCTCGATTGGGACGAAGCGCCAGAACACCCCCACAACCGTGCGCGCCAAACCTTCACCCACCTGCAAGGCGTGTTGCAGCCCGCGCCCGCACCGCGCTTTGACCGCACACCGGCCGATGCGCCGCACGCCAGCGCAGTGTCCACCCCGGATGCCGTGCGTGCACGTTGGCAAGCCGCTGTTTGAAAGACCACCCCATGCAAGACATCTTGGAGAGCGAAGAAAGCGGCGGCGTGCTGCGCCTGACCATGAACCGCCCCGAGCGGCTCAACGCTTTGAACCCCGCGCTGGCCACGGCACTGCGCGAGTGCTTTCAGGGCCTGTACCGGCGCACCGACATCCGCGTGGTCATCCTGCAAGGCGCCGGACCCAGCTTTTGCGCGGGCCTGGACCTCAAAGAGCAACCCGGCAAGGACGTTGGCACCAGCGACATGCTGGCCGTGCAGTACAGCATCCGCGACATCATGCTGGCCATGCGGCGCTGCCCGCAACCCATCATCAGCATCGTGCAGGGCGCGGCCAGTGGTGGTGGTTTTGCGTTGGCGCTGGCCTCTGACATCCGGCTGGCCACGCCCGAGGCCCGCATGAACGCGTCGTTTTTGCGCATCGGCCTGACGGGCTGCGACATGGGCGTGAGCTATTTTCTGCCGCGCATGGTGGGCAGCTCGGTAGCGGCCCAGTACCTGTTGACCGGGCGTTTCATGGACGCGCAGCGTGCCCACGGGCTGGGCTTGGTGAGCATGGTGGCCCCCTTGCCCGACTTGCAGCAAGAGGCGCAGGCCCTGGCCGACGACATGCTGCGCACCACACCGCTGGGCTTGCGCTTCACCAAAGAGGCGCTGGGCCTGAGCCTGGACATGGGCAGCCTGGAAGCCGTGATGGCCATGGAAGACCGACAACAAATCCTGTGCACCCAAACCGACGATTTTCAGGAAGGCATGCAAGCCTTCTTGCAAAAACGCCCGCCGCACTACACCGGCCAATGACCCATGCCCAACATGTCGGCGCATGCCCCCCGTAGGTCGGCGGCTTCAGCCCCGACAGGTGCCCACGCCCAACCCCATGTCCCCCGTAGGTCGGCGGCTTCAGCCCCGACAGGTGCCCACGCCCAACCCCATGCCCCCCGTAGGTCGGCGGCTTCAGCCCCGACAAGAGCCCACGCCCAACCCCATGCCCCCCGTAGGTCGGCGGCTTCAGCCCCGACAAGTGCCCGCGCCCAACCCCATGTCCCCCGTAGGTCGGCGGCTTTAGCCCCGACAGGTGCCTTCGCCAAACCAGTAACGTCGGGGCTGAAGCCACCGACCTACGAATACCCAACGCCCCACCATTTCCAACGTCTTCACAAGGACCCTTCATGACACTCGATGACCTGATTTACAAACCCGGTTTGTTGGCCGGCCAGCGCGTGCTGGTCACGGGCGGCGGCACGGGCCTGGGCCGCGTGATGAGCGAGGCTTTGCTGCTGCTGGGCGCCGAGATCCACATCTGCGGGCGGCGCGGCGCGGTGGTCGAACAAACCGCCAGCGAGTTGATGGCCCAGCACGGCGGGCGCGTGGTGCCCTGGGTCTGTGATATCCGCAGCGACGAAGCCATCCAGGCCATGCTCGACGCCATCTGGCAAACGCACGGCGCGCTCGACGGGCTCATCAACAACGCGGCGGGCAATTTTGTGAGCCGCACCGAAGACCTGTCGTCCCGCGCCTTCGATGCGATTGCCAACATCGTGTTTCGCGGCAGCTTTTACATGACGCTCGAATGCGGCAAGCGCTGGCTGGCCGAGGGGCGCCGGGCATCGGTGATCTCCATCCTCACCACCTGGGTGTGGAACGGCTCGGCCTTCACCGTGCCCTCGGCCATGGCCAAGGCGGGGCTCAACGCCATGACGCAGTCGCTGGCGGTGGAGTGGGGCGGGCGCGGTATCCGCCTGAACGCCATCGCGCCGGGCCTGTTCCCGACAGAGGGCATGAGCGCCCGCCTGAACCCGGGCGGCGGCGAGCACAAAGCCGTGGGCAACCCCATGGGCCGCACGGGCCGCATGCCCGAGCTGGCCAATCTGGCGGTGTTTTTGATGGGGCCAGGCTCGGATTTCCTGAACGGCCAGACGATTGCCATCGACGGCGCGCAGTACCAGGCCACGGGCGGCAACTTTGCGCATTTGTCCAGCTGGACCGACACCGACTGGCAAAACGCCCGCGACAACATCGCGCAAAAAAACGCCTCCGACCGGAGGCAGCGCCAAGCCTAAAAGCTGTCCACGCCATAGCCCATGTCCTCCGTAGGTCGGCGGCTTCAGCCCCGACAGGTGCCCACGCCGAAGCCCATGTCCCCGTAGGTCGGCGGCTTCAGCCCCGACAGGTGCCCACGCCGAAGCCCATGTCCCCGTAGGTCGGCGGCTTCAGCCCCGACAGGTGCCCACGCCGAAGCCCATGTCCCCGTAGGTCGGCGGCTTCAGCCCCGACAGGTGCCCACGCCGAAGCCCATGTCCCCGTAGGTCGGCGGCTTCAGCCCCGACAGGTGCCCACGCCGAAGCCCATGTCCCCGTAGGTCGGCGGCTTCAGCCCCGACAGGTGCCCACGCCGAAGCCCATGTCCCCGTAGGTCGGCGGCTTCAGCCCCGACAGGTGCCCACGCCGAAGCCCATGTCCCCGTAGGTCGGCGGCTTCAGCCCCGACAGGTGCCCACGCCGAAGCCCATGTCCCCGTAGGTCGGCGGCTTCAGCCCCGACAGGTGCCCACGCCGAAGCCCATGTCCCCGTAGGTCGGCGGCTTCAGCCCCGACAGGTGCCTTCGCCGAAGCCCATGTCCCCGTAGGTCGGCGGCTTCAGCCCCGACAAGTGCCCACGCCGGAGCCCATGTCCCCGTAGGTCGGCGGCTTCAGCCCCGACAGGTGCCCACGCCGAAGCCCATGTCCCCGTAGGTCGGCGGCTTCAGCCCCGACAGGTGCCTTCGCCGAAGCCACATGTCCCCGTAGGTCGGCGGCTTCAGCCCCGACAAGTGCCCACGCCGGAGCCCATGTCCCCGTAGGTCGGCGGCTTCAGCCCCGACAGGTGCCCACGCCGAAGCCCATGTCCCCGTAGGTCGGCGGCTTCAGCCCCGACATGTGCCTGCGCCAAACCAGTAACGTCGGGGCTGAAGCCGCCGACCTACGAATACCACAAGAGCCCACGCCAAACCAGTAACGTCGGGGCTAAAGCCACCGACCTACGAACACCACAAAGGCCCACGCTCAACCCACAACGTCGGGGCTGAAGCCGCCGACCTGCGAACACCTCAAGCAATCAGCCCCAAACGCCTTGCTATCGCCACAGCCTGTGTGCGGCTGTGGGCGTCGAGTTTCATGTTGATGTTGCGCAAATGCGTGCGCACCGTGCTGTCCGAGACGAAGAGTTTTTCGGCCATGGCGCTGTTGGAGTAACCCTCGACCAACAACTGCAGCACGCGGATTTCTTTGCGCGTGAGCGGCTCGAGCGGCCCTTGTGTTGGCGCGGGCATTTTGTCCACATCGACCGGTAAGGGGCCAAAGGCTTGCACCAGGCGCTGCAAATGGTCGCCCATCAGCGGGTCACGCACTGCGCTGCTGTTGTGCTGTGCCTGGTAGCGCAGCACCAAGGCCCCCAGGGCCGGGCCTTCGTCCAGGATCTGCCGCATGAAGCCTTCCTGGCTGGACCATTGCAGCGCGCTGCCCAGAGTCGACAAGGCGGCGGGTGTATCGCCCACGCGGTGCAGCGCCAAGGCGCGCAGCAAGCGCAAGCTGAGCATCCGTCGCTGGCGTGCGGCGACCACCGCTGCGTCCAGTTCGGCATCGACCAGTCGCAGCGCGTTTTCGGCATCACCAAACGTGATGTCCCAGCGGATGCGGGCCAGCGCCATGTATTCGATGTCGTTGGCCAGCAGGCGCTGGCCTTGTTCACGTTGCCACACGGCGGGGTCGTTGGCCCTGTCCAGCTCGTCGTGCGCCGCAGTGCCGTGGCCTTGCAGCAGCAGCAGGCGGGCGCGCTCGAGCTTGGCGCTCACCACCACGCGGGGCAGCTTGCGCTGGTGCCCCAGGTATTCGAGTTCGGTGATGGCTTGCCAGGCGGCATCCACATCTCCCTGAATGAAGGCGATGCGCGAGCGCATGGCGTGGCTCAAAATCATGTGGTCGGGCAGACCCACATCGCGGGCCACAGGCAAGTACACGTTGAGCAGGTGGTCGGCTTCGTCGAGCGCGTTGGCTTCGTAGACGATGCTGGCGTACAGCACGCCCGCCCAGGCGTTGCCGTGGGTGTGCAGCAGGTTCACCGCATGCGTGGCGTCCACCGCCAGCCGAAAGCGCGCACTGGCCTGGCGCAGGCGCCCCTGTTGCAAATCGAGCAAGCCCTCGGTCGATTCGCTGTACATGCGGTTGAAGGTGCTGTTGTCGCTGTGCTGCTTTTTGGCGGCGTCCAGCAGCTGTTGCGCTTGCCGGGGTTGCCCTGCCATGGCCGTGGTGTGCGCCATGGCGTTGAGCAAGGTGGTGTCTGCAAAGTGGTTGCCGGTGGGCAGCCGCTCCAGCGCCTGGCGTCCAGCGGCCAGGGCTTCTTCGTTGCGGTCCTGCATGGCCAGCAGCAGCGGGCGCACGCACATCGCGTCGCTTTGAAAGCGCGTGTCCAGCAGGCCAGTGGCTTCTTGCTGTTCAAGCATGTCCATGGCGCTCCAGGGGCCACGCGTGAAACCGGTCGCCCACACCGCGGCCATCACCAGTCGCGGGCGCTGCCGCAGCTCGGCGGCAGGCAGGCTGCTGCACCAGCGGTACAGCATGCGCATGCGGCCTTGTTCCAGAAAGTCTTCGGCGTGCTGCTCCAGCAATTGCATGGCCAGCGGAAAGTCACCGCCCTCGATGGCGTGCTCGATCGCGGGCACCGGTCGGCCTTGTGACTCGTACCAGCCGGAGGCCGCCAAGTGCAGCCGGGCCACATCATCCGGATGTTCATGCTGCAGTTGCTGGCGCAGGTGGTCGGCAAACAGGCTGTGGTAGCGCCAGGTGGGCAGTTCGCTGGCCACCGGGGTCAAAAACAGGTGGTCGGCGTCCAGCTGCTGCAAGAGGGCCGCGCAGTCGACATGCGGGTTGAGGGCGGCGCACACCGAGGCGTCGAGCTGCCTCAAGATGCTGGTGCGCAGCAAAAATCGCCGCGTGGTGGCCGGTTGCCTGGCCAGCACGTCTTCGGCCAGGTAGTCGGCCACGGCCCGGTTCGAGCCCGAAAACCGGGTCACAAAATCTTCCGGGTTCACCGCGCCATCCAGCGCCATCGCGGCCAGCCACAAGGCGGCCACCCAGCCTTCGGTTTTTTCGTGCAAGCGAAACAGCTGGTCACTGCTGAGCTTGTGGGGGTGTGGGCGCTGCTCAAAAAAACGGGCGGTGTCTTGCAGGCTGAAGCGCAGACGCTCGGCGTCGATCTCGATCAGCTGGCCGCGCACCCGCAGGCGCGCCAGGCCAATTTGCGGCAGACTGCGCGAGCCGATCACCAGCAAGCCCTGGCGCGGCAGGTGGTGCGCAATCTCACGCACGATGCTCAGCAGCGACGCTTCGTGGATGGCCTCGAACTCGTCCAGAAACAACGCAAACGGCGTGTCGATGCGCGACAAGGCCTGCACCGTGTCGTTGCCCGGCAGGCCCAGCTGCCGCACGGCGGTGTCCAGGCAGTTCAGAAAACGCGAAACGTCGTTGTCGGCCCGGTCCAGGGTCAGCCAGGCGGTGGCCACGCCAGCATCTTCCAGACGCACGCGCGCCTGCATCATGGCGGTGGTCTTGCCAAAACCGGCCGGGGCCCGCACCAGCACCAGTTGCCCGGCGCCCCGGCAGATCGTCTCGCACAGGCCAGCGCGCGCCACCTGCGAGGCGTCATGGGCGGGGGGGTTGAACTTGCTTTCAAGACCCAACGTGATGGCGCTGGATGCTGTCAGGCTGGTCAGGGCGGCGGGTTCGCTGGGGGACGGCATGTGGCGGTGAAGTAGATGGTTTTCATTATCACCTTGGGCTTGTGGCTGACAGGTCACCGGTTTGTCATGTGGCAAGTGCCTGCGCCGGAGGCTGCAAGGTCATAACCAAGACCAGCCCTGATTTCGTCGCTTCAGACGATGCGACGCAAGGGGCAGCTTTTTAGACTGAATCGAAGGCGGTACCGTGCCGCCATCAGGAGAGTTTCAGTGTTTCAAGGCCAAAGTATCCGAGTTGTTCCGCTGGCCGAGGCCGGGGTGTTTGAGCTGCTGTTTGACCGCCAAGGCGAGTCGATCAACAAGCTCGACGACCGCACCGTGAACGAGTTGCGCCAGGCGACCCAGGCGCTGGCGGCCCAGCCGGGCCTCAAGGGCGTGCTGGTCACCAGCACCAAAGACGTGTTCATCGTGGGCGCTGACATCACCGAGTTCGGTGCCAAGTTCAGCCAGTCAGCGGCGCAGATCACCGCCGGTGTGGCCCACAGCAACGAGGTGTTTGTCGCGTTTGAAGACCTGCCCGTGCCCACCGTGGTGGCGATCAATGGCTTTGCGCTGGGCGGCGGGTTGGAGATGGCGGTGTCGGGGAGCCTGCGCGTCATGTCCACCACGGCGCAGGTGGGTGTGCCCGAGGTCAAGCTGGGCTTGTTCCCGGGCTTTGGCGGCACGGTGCGTTTGTCGCGCCTGGCGGGCGTGGCTTCGGCCATGGACTGGGTGGCCAGCGGCAAACCCCAAAAGGCCCCCGCTGCGCTGGCCGCCGGGGTGGTGGACGACACGGCCCCACCCGAACAACTGCGCGAACGCGCCCTGGACTGGCTGCGCCGCGCCATGCAAGGCGAGGTGGACTGGTCAGCGCGCCAGCAGCGCAAGCGAGAGCCCGTGGCCATGGCTGCGAGCGAGGTGCAGGCGGTGAGCGCCGCCCAGTTGGACAGCTTGGCACGCACCGGCGCGCCGCACCAACCTGCGGCCCGCATGGCGGTGGAGATGATGGCCGAGGCTGCTTTGCGTGACCGCGCAGGGGCGCTGGCGCTGGAGGCTAAAGCCTTTGGCGAGGTGGCACGCACTCAGGCGGCGGTGGCCATGGTGCAGACCTTTTTGAACGACCAGGCGGTCAAGAAAATCGCCAAGCGCCACGCCAAAGCAGGCCGTCCCGTGCAGCGTGCGGCCGTATTGGGCGCGGGCATCATGGGTGGGGGTATTGCCTACACCAGCGCGCTCAAGGGCGTGCCGGTGCGCATGAAAGACATCCAGCAAAGCGGGCTCGATCAAGGCATGAATGAAGCGGGCAAGCTGCTGCAGCGCCAGGTCAAGGCAGGCCGCATGGACGCGGCCAAGGCCGACAAGGTGCTGGCCTCGATCACCCCGCAGCTGGGCTTGGAAGGGTTTGACCAAGTTGACTGCGTCGTCGAAGCCATTGTCGAGAACCTGGCCGTCAAGAAAACCGTGCTGGCCGATCTGGAAGGGCACCTGGCCGTAGACACCGTGATCGCGTCCAACACCTCCAGCCTGCGCATCGACGACATGGCCGCGGCCCTGAAGCACCCCGGGCGATTTGTGGGCATGCACTTTTTCAACCCGGTGCATGTGATGCCGCTGGTCGAAGTGGTGCAGGGCAGCCACACGCAGCCCGAGGCCTTGTCTACCGCCGTGGGCTACGCGGCCGCCATGGGCAAGGTGCCCATCGTGGTCAAGGACTGCCCGGGCTTTTTGGTCAACCGCATCCTGACGGCCTACATGCGCGGCTTTTTGGAACTGGTGCGTGACGGCGCGGACTTTGTGAAGGTCGATCAGGTGATGGAAGCCTTTGGCTGGCCCATGGGTCCGGCCTACCTCGAAGACGTGGTGGGCATGGACACGGGCAGCCATGTGAGCGATGTGATCTCGGCCGGTTACCCCGAGCGCATGCCGCGCCTGGAACACGACGCCTTGCGCCTGATGGCCAGCCAGGGTCGCTTTGGCCAGAAAAACGGCATCGGCTTTTACCGCTACGAAGTCGACCCCACCGGCAAACCCCGCCGCAGCCCCGCACCCGACAGCCACGCGCTGCTGGCGTCCATCCAGCCGCAGGGCGTCAAAGACTTCAGCGCGCAAGACATCCAGGACCGCATGATGCTGCCGCTGCTCGTCGAAGCCGCGCACGCGCTCGAAGACGGCGTGGTCGGCAGCGCCGCCGAGCTGGACATGGCCATGCTGCTGGGCATCGGCTTTCCGGCCTACGCGGGCGGCCCACTCAAATACGCCGACTGGCTGGGCCTTCCAGAAGTGGTGGCCCGCTGCGAACGCTGGCAACACCTGGGCGCGGCTTACGCCCCCACCGCCCGCATGCGCGAGATGGCCGCCACAGGCCAGCGTTATTACCCCGTTTGAACATCAGGAGACACATCCATGAAACTCGATTCACAAGTGACAGCCGTCATCACCGGCGGAGCCTCGGGCCTGGGCGCCGCCACAGCCCGGCAACTGGCCAGCCATGGCGTCAAGGTGGCCTTGTTTGACCTGAACGAGGTGCAGGGCGAAGCCCTGGCACAAGAGTTGGGGGGTGTCTTCTGCAAAGTCGATGTGACCTCCGAAGAGCAGGTCGATGCCGGGTTTGCCAAAGCGCGTGCGGCGCTGGGCCAGGAGCGCATCCTGGTCAACTGCGCAGGCACGGGCAACGCCATCAAGACCGCCAGCCGCGACAAGGCCACGGGCGAAATCCGGTCCTTCCCCACCGCGAACTTTGACCGCATCATCCAGGTCAACCTGGTGGGCACTTTCCGCTGCATCGCCAAGTCGGCCGCAGGCATGCTGACCCTCACGCCCCAAGACGATGGCGAGCGTGGCGTGATCATCAACACCGCCTCGGTCGCGGCCCAAGACGGCCAGATGGGCCAGGCCAGCTACTCGGCCAGCAAGGCGGGCATTGTGGGCATGACGCTGCCCATTGCCCGCGACCTGATGGGCGACGGCATCCGCGTCAACACCATCTTGCCCGGCATCTTCAACACCCCGTTGCTGCAAGCCGCGCCCGACAACGTCAAGGCCGCGCTCGCCGCGACGGTGCCTTTCCCCAAACGCCTGGGCGAGCCCCACGAATACGCCCACCTTGCAGAAACCCTGATCACCAACCGCTACCTCAACGGCGAATGCATCCGCATCGACGGGGCCATCCGCATGGCACCGCGCTGAGCTGCGCACCGCGCTTTCTGTTAGCCCGTTTCGCCCAAAATCGTCTGTTCTGACGATGTGGGTGGGCGGGGGTGGACACCAGAATGACCTTCATTGGCTAACTTTCGGGGAACACAACATGTCTGAAGCATTCATCGTCGCCGCCACCCGCACCGCAGGCGGGCGTCGGGGCGGGCGCCTGTCCGGCTGGCACCCGGTGGATCTGGCGGCGCAGGTTCTGAACGACCTGGTGGACCGCACCGAGGCCGATCCGGCGCTGATCGAGGACGTGTTCATGGGTTGCGTGAGCCAGGTGGGCGAGCAATCCACCAACGTGGCGCGCAATGCGGTGCTGGCCTCGCGCCTGCCCGAGTCGGTGCCCGGCACCTCGATTGACCGGCAGTGCGGCTCGTCGCAACAGGCGGTGCACTTTGCGGCGCAGGCCGTCATGTCGGGTGCGATGGACATCGTGATCGCAGCGGGCGTCGAGTCCATGACGCGGGTGCCCATGTTCAGTCCCTCGTCGCTGGCCTCCAAGGCGGGCATGGGTTCTTACCAAAGTGATTTGGTCAACCAGCGTTACAACAACGTGGCCTTCAGCCAGTTTGTGGGCGCCGAGATGATGGCCCGCAAATACGGTCTGAGCAAAGACGAGCTGGACCGTTACGCCTTACTGAGCCACCAGCGCGCCTTGGCCGCGACCCAGGCGGGCGCATTCAAGAACGAAATTTTGCCCGTGGCGGTGCGCACCGCAGACGGCGGCGCAACGGGTGAGATGCACAGCGCTGACGAGGGCATCCGCGCCGAAGCGTCGCTGGAGAGCATCCAGAGTGTCAAGCTGCTGCAAGAAGGCGGTGTCATTACTGCCGCCAATGCCAGCCAGATTTGCGACGGCGCTACAGGCGTGATGATCGTCAACGAGCGCGGCCTGAAAGCCCTGGGCGTGCAGCCCCTGGCCCGCATCCACCACATGACCATGATCGGCCACGACCCGGTCATCATGCTCGAAGCCCCCATCCCCGCCACCGAACGGGCCCTGAAAAAAGCGGGCATGAAGATCGACGACATCGACCTCTACGAAGTCAACGAAGCCTTTGCCTCGGTGCCGCTGGCTTGGCTCAAGGCGCTGGGGGCCGACCCGGCGCGCCTGAACGTCAACGGCGGCGCGATCGCGCTGGGCCACCCGCTGGGTGCTTCGGGCACCAAGCTCATGACCACCCTCGTGCACGCGCTGGCTCAGCGGGGCAAGCGCTACGGCCTGCAAACCATGTGCGAAGGCGGCGGCATGGCCAATGTGACCATCATCGAGCGTCTGTGATGCACAGCAGCGCGCCTGAATCCGGCCAGCCCCTGCTCAGCATCTCAGGTGTCACAGTCCGCTTTGGCGGCATCGTGGCCCTGGACGGGGTGTCGTTCGACGTGAATCGGGGTGAGATTTGTGCCCTGATCGGCCCCAACGGCGCGGGCAAAAGCACCTTGTTCAATTGCCTTTCGCGCCTGTATGTGTGCGACAGCGGCACCATCGCCTGGAACGGTCAAGCGCTCAACCAGTTGCCGCGTCACCGCATGGCCGGTCTGGGCATCGGACGCACCTTCCAGAACTTGGCGCTGTTCAAAACCATGACGGTGCGTGAAAACGTGCTCGTTGGCAGCCACAGCCAGCACCATGCGGGCTTTTTGCGCAATGCGTTTCGCCTGCCCGGTGTGGCGCAAGTGGAAGCGCAAGCGGCGGCCAAGGCCGATGAGCTGATCGAATTTTTGGGCCTGCAGGCCGAGGCCCACCGTGTGGTGGGCGACTTGCCTTTTGGCACGCAAAAGCGGGTGGAGTTGGCACGTGCCCTGGCCTCGCAGCCGCAGTTGTTGCTGCTCGACGAGCCCGCTTGCGGCTTGAACCACGAAGAACTGCACAGCCTGGGCGAGATGATCCGCGACATCCGTGACCGCCTGAAGGTCACGGTGCTGCTGGTGGAGCACCACATGGGCCTGGTCATGGGCATTTCGGACCGGGTGGTGGCGCTCAACTTTGGCAAGAAGATCGCCGAGGGCACGCCTGCGCAGGTGCGCCAGCACCCCGAGGTGATCCGTGCCTACTTGGGCGAATCAGAGGAAGAACAATGAACCCCCACGTTCGTCACTGCGTGTACGCACTGCCCCCCGAGGGGGCCCTGTCCACCTTGGGACGGCCCGGCGGAGGACAGCCATGAGCACGCTGCTGGAAGTGCGCGACCTGCATGCGCGTTATGGCAACACCCAAGTGCTGCACGGGCTGAACCTGGACGTGGCCGAGGGCCAGGTCACGGCCTTGCTGGGTGCCAACGGCGCGGGCAAGACCACCACCTTGCGGGCGCTGTGCCAGTTGATGGTGCAGACCACCGGCAGCATCACCCTCGACGGCGTGGCCTTGAACAGCCGCAACACCGAACAGATTGCCCGCCTGGGTGTGGGCCATGTGCCCGATGGGCGCGGCACCTTCATGGCGCTGACCACCGAAGAAAACCTGCGCCTGGGCGCGTTCAGCCGCGCCAGCCGAGAGGGGCAAGCCGAAGACATGGACAAGGTCTACGGCTACTTTCCTCGCCTGCGTGAACGGGCCAGCCAGCAGGCGGGCACCTTGTCGGGCGGCGAGCAACAGATGCTGGCGATTGGCCGCGCTCTGATGGGTCGGCCTCGCTTGCTGTTGCTCGACGAACCCTCGTTTGGTTTGGCACCGCTCGTGGTCAAGGACATCTTTGCCATCATGCGGCGCATCAACCAAGAGCAAAAGGTGTCCATCTTGTTGGTGGAACAAAACGCCAAGCTGGCGCTGGACATTGCAGACACCGCCTACCTGTTGGAGACCGGCCGCGTGGTGCTGCACGGCCCGTCGAGTGACATGCGCAGCAACGATGCGGTGCGCCGCGCCTATCTGGGCGAATAAGGGATTGACCGATGAATGAATTGCTGCACCAAACACTCTCCGGTCTGGCCACGGGCGGTATTTATGCCAGTGTGGCGCTGGCCCTGGTGATGATTTACCAGGCGACGCACCACATCAACTTCGCGCAAGGCGAGATGGCCATGTTCTCCACCTTTCTGGCCTGGATGCTGCTGGACGCGGGGCTGCCGTATTGGGGGGCTTTTGCGCTGACGGTGGTGCTGTCTTTTGTGCTGGCCGCGGCCATCGAGTTTGCCGTGATCCGGCCCATGCACAGCGCGCCCGAGTTGTCGGTGGTGGTGGTCTTCATCGGTTTGCTGGTGATCTTCCACAGCCTGGCGGGCTGGCTGTTTGGCTACACCATCAAGACCTTCCCCAGTCCTTTTCCGGCGGGGGCTTGGTATGGCTCGCAGCTCATGTCGGCACACGAGGTGGGGGCCATTTTTGTGGCGCTGGTCATGGTGGCTCTGTTGTTCTCATTTTTCCGCTTCACGCCCCTGGGCTTGGCCATGCGGGCGGCAGCGCAAAACGCCAACTCGTCGCGCCTGGTGGGCATCTCGGTCGGGCGCATGCTGATGCTGGGCTGGGGCCTGGCCGGCGCCATTGGTGCCGTGGCCGGGATGATGGTGGCCCCGGTGGTGTTTCTGGACCCCAACATGATGACCGGCGTCTTGCTCTACGCGTTTGCGGGCGCCTTGATCGGCGGCATCGACAACCCGGTGGGCGCGGTGCTGGGCGGCTTCATTGTGGGCGTGCTGGAAAACCTGATGGGCAGCTATGTGGTGGGCACCGAGCTCAAACTGACGGTGGCGCTGGTGCTGATCGTGGGGGTGCTGATCGTGCGGCCCTCGGGCCTGCTGGGCAAAAAAATTGTGACGAGGGTCTGAACCATGAAACCGAGTGCGACCCTGAACGCCTCTTTGCCGACGGCCGTTGCCGGTTTGTCGGAGCGCACCGTCAAAGCCGGTTTGCTGGTGCTGCTGATTCTGGCCGTGGGCCTGGCCTTTGTGGCCAAGGGCTACCAGCTGTTTCAGGCCACCATGGTGGTGGCCTATGCGATCGCGCTGGTGGGCCTGAACATGCTGACCGGCTACAACGGTCAGATTTCGCTGGGTCACGGGGCCTTCTTTGCGCTGGGGGCCTATGTCACCGGCATCCTGATGGAACATGCCGATGTGCCCTACTGGGCCACGGTGCCTGCCGCAGCGGTGGTGTGCCTGTTGATCGGTTATCTGTTTGGCCGACCTGCGCTCAAGCTCGAAGGCTTGTACCTTGCGCTGGCCACTTTTGCGCTCGGTGTGGCCATGCCGCAGCTGCTCAAATACAAACACCTCGAAGCCTGGACCGGTGGCGTGCAAGGCATTGTGTTGATGAAGCCTGATGCGCCTTGGGGCCTGCCACTCACGCAAGACCAATGGCTGTACCTGTTTGCCCTGGCGGTGGCGGTGGTGATGTTCTGGATCGCGCACAACCTGCTGCAAAGCGGCACGGGCCGGGCCATGCGGGCCATCCGCGACCACGCCATGGCGGCCGAAGCCATGGGCGTTGACAACCGGCACTACAAGTCCATGACCTTTGGCGTGTCGGCTGCTTACACCGGCGTAGGCGGCGCCCTGTCGGCGATTGCGGTGCAGTTTGTCTCGCCCGACTCGTTCACGCTGTTCCTGTCGATCTCTTTGCTGGTGGGCATTGTGGTGGGCGGTGTGGGCACGCTCTGGGGTGCTTTGTATGGGGCCATCTTCATCATGTTTGTGCCCAACCTGGCCGAAAAAGTGTCCAAGGCCGCGCCTTGGGCGGTGTATGGCGTGGTGCTGATCTTGCTGATGTTTGTCATGCCCGGCGGCGTGGTGGGTCTGCTGCGCAAGCTGCAGGCCTGGCGGGCTGCCCGAAGCCACTGATTTGTTGGAGACACCATGGCCGATGACCACCCTATCCTGCTGGAGCGCCAAGGCGATGTGGCTTGGCTCAAGCTGAACATTCCGCAACGCTTGAACCCTTTGGCGCAGCCGCTGCAAGTGGCGATGCGTGAGCAATTGGCAGTCCTGCGTGAAGACCGCTCGGTGCGGGCATTGGTCATCACCGGCATGGGCAAGGCCTTTTGCGTGGGGGCCGATTTGGGCAGCATGCGCCCACCTTCTGACCAAAGCCTGGGCGAGCAAACGGCCGACGCCATGGAGGCGCTGTCCAACCGCCTGATCGAAGACATCCGCAGCCTGCCGTTTCCGGTGGTGAGCGCGGTCAACGGCCCCTGCGCAGGCGCAGGTGTGGGCGTGGCGCTGGCGGCAGACATTGTGGTCGCGGCGCAGTCGGCTTACTTTTATTTGCCCTTCATGCCGCGCTTGGGCATCGTGCCGGACCTGGGCAGCACCTGGTTTTTGCAGCGCTCGGCAGGGCGTGCCCGTGCCGTGGGCCTGAGCTTGCTGGGCGAGCGCCTGCCGGCCAAACAGGCGCTGGACTGGGGCTTGATCTGGGCTTGCGTGGAAGACGCCGAACTGGCGGAGCAGGCCCAGGCCTTGGCGCAGCGTCTGGCGCAACTGCCCGCCCATGCAGCGCATGAAATCCGGCGCACCTACGACCACGCCGAGAGTGCCAGCTTGCAAGAGCAGTTGCACTATGAGGCCTCGCGCCAGCGCGAGCTGATCGACCGGCCTGAATTTGCCGAAGGCGTGAGCGCCTTCCTCGAAAAACGCGAGCCCAAGTTCCCGCCACGCTGAAGCCTTTGCAATATCGTCAGTTCCGACGATGCCCCCAAGTGGTCAGGTTTCTACGATGCAAGTGACGCACAAAGCACGAGGCCTTCGGCGGCGGTGTTTCAGCGCCTGATTCAGTTCAATCACAACGACCAGGAGACAACATGTCCAAATCTTTTGATGCCGGTCTGCGCCGGTCCCTCAAACTCGGTGCCGGCATGTTGCTGGCCAGCGCTTTCCCTTTGGTGTCGCATGCCCAGAAAAAATACGACCCGGGTGCCAGCGACACCGAAATCAAGCTGGGCAACCTGAACCCGTATTCCGGCCCCGCTTCGGCCTACGGCACTGTTGGCAAAGCCATGCAGGCTTACTTTGACAAGGTCAATGCCACAGGGGGCATCAATGGCCGCAAGATCAACTTCATGACGCTCGACGATGCCTACAACCCGGCCAAGTCTGTGGAGCAGACCCGCAAGCTGGTCGAGCAAGACGAAGTGCTGCTCATGTTTGGTTCGCTGGGCACGGCGCAAAACATCGCGGTGCAGCGTTACCTCAACGCCAAAAAAATCCCCCAGTTGTTCATCAACACCGGGGCCACCCGTTTTGGCGACCCCAAGGCCAACCCCTGGACCATGGGCTGGCAGCCCACTTACCAGGCCGAAGGCCGCTTGTATGCCAAGCACATTTTGCAGACCAAGCCCAACGCCAAAATCGGCGTGCTCATGCAAAACGACGACTTCGGTAAGGACTACATGAAAGGCCTGCTCGATGGTCTGGGCGACAAGGCCAAGACCATGGTCACCCAGCACCTGACCTACGAGGTGAGCGATCCCACCATCGACAGCCAGATGGTGACGCTCAAGTCGGCCGGTGTGGATGTGTTTGTCAGCATCACCACCCCCAAATTTGCAGCGCAGGCCATCCGCAAATCGGCCGAAATCGGTTTCAAGCCCACCCAGTACTTGGTGAGCGTGTCGCAGTCGGCCAGTTCTGTGCTCAAGCCTGCCGGGCTTGAAAACGCCGTAGGCATCATCTCTTCAACCTACTTGCTGACCCCCTTGGATCCAGCAGCTGCTGGCAACAAAGATGTCGCTGAATACGCGGCCACGATGAAACAGTACTACCCCTCGGGCGATCCTGAAGACACACTCAATGCCAATGGCTATTCGACCGCCGCGACCATGGTGCAGGTGCTGCGCATGGCGGGCGACAACCTCACCCGTGAAAACATCATGAAGCAGGCGGCCAACCTGAACTTCACGCCACCCATGCTGTACCCCGGCATTGACATCAAGACTGCACCCGACGATTTCTTCCCCATCCAGAAGAAGGCGTTGCAGCGCTTCAACGGCAAGGTTTACGAAACCATCTTGCCGGCAACGGCCGGTTAAGGCCTCCTTGGACGGGAAGCCCTTGTGGTCTTCCCGCCTTGATCAAAACTCCAGGAGACCTTTATGTTGCAAGGCCTGATGCAAGACCGCCCGCTGCTCATTTCTTCACTGATCGAGCACGCAGCCACGTTTCACCCGGACACCGAAATCGTGTCGCGCTTGCCCGAAGGGAGTGTGCACCGCACCACCTGGAAGGGCGTCTGCACCTTGTCCCGGCAAGTGGCTCAGGCCATGCAGGTGCTGGGGGTCAAGCAGGGGGACCGTGTCGGGACCTTGGCCTGGAACTCCTACCGACACCTGGCGCTGTACTACGGCGTGTCGGGCTGCGGCGCGGTGTTGCACACGGTCAACCCGCGCTTGTTTCCTGAGCAGGTGGACTACATCGTCAACCATGCCGAAGATCAGGTGCTGTTTTTTGACCTGACCTTTGCGCCACTGGTGGCGCAGCTGGCACCCTCGCTCAAGACCGTCAAGACTTTTGTGGCCATGACCGACAAGGCGCACATGCCCGACATCGGCGTACCCAATGTGCTGTGCTTTGACGACCTGATGGCTTCGCAAAGCAGCGAGTACACCTGGCCCGAATTCGACGAACGCAGTGCGTCTTCGCTGTGCTACACCTCGGGCACCACGGGCAACCCCAAAGGCGTTTTGTATTCGCACCGCTCCACACTGCTGCACACGCTGATGGAGTTGGCCCCCGACACCTTTGGCGTCAGCTCGACGGAAACCTTGCTCTTGATCGTGCCGATGTTCCATGCCAATGCCTGGGGCATGCCGTATGCCGCGGCCATGGTAGGAGCCAAGTTGGTGCTGCCTGGCCCGCACTTGGACGGTGAGAGCGTTTACAACTTGATGAAGCAGGAGCGGGTGACGTTCTCGCAAGGCGTGCCCACGGTGTGGATGATGCTGTTCCAGTACCTGGACGCGAACCCGCACCTGGACCCCAAATCGCTGGGTGTCAAGCGCATCGGCATTGGCGGCGCAGCAGTGGCGCGTGGCATGCTCGAGCGCTTCGAAAACCAGTTCGGTGCCGAAGTGGTGCAAGGCTGGGGCATGACCGAGACCAGCCCGATTGGTGTGATCAGCAAGCTGCTGCTCAAGCACGCGAATGTCCCTGCCGAAGACCTGATCAAGACCAAGCTCAAGCAAGGCCGTGGCGTCTGGGGCGTGGACTTGAAGATCGTCGATGAAAATGGCCAAGCCCTGCCCTGGGACGGCGTGGCTTTTGGGCACCTGCATGTGCGCGGCCCGTGGATTGCCAGTGGGTATTACCGACGCGAGGGGGGTGAGGTGCTCGACGACGAGGGTTACTTCCCCACGGGTGACGTGGCCACCATCGACCCCGACGGTTACCTGCAACTGGTGGACCGCGCCAAGGACGTGATCAAGTCTGGCGGCGAATGGATTTCATCGATCGATGTGGAAAACACCACCAACTCGCACCCCGGAGTGGCCGAATCGGCGGTGATCGGGGTGGCGCATCCCAAGTGGCAAGAGCGCCCGCTCTTGCTGGTGGTGCGCCGTGCAGGTGCGCAGGTTGAGGCCAAAGAGCTGCTCGATTACCTGTCGACGCGCATTGCCAAATGGTGGCTGCCCGACGACGTCGTGTTTGTTGACGCCTTGCCGCACACGGCTACGGGCAAACTGCTCAAGACCAAGCTGCGTGAACAGTTCCGGGATCACCGCTTGCCTACGGCTTGATCTTTAGAACTGGCGATAAAGACGGGGTCTGCAAGCAAGAGGGCAAGAAGCCCTGTCTTTTTTACAGGAGGCCGCCGCTGCGGCCGAATGCGTGCGGTGGCAAGGCGACCTTTCGCGAGCAGGGGCTCGCTCCCACCAAAGAATCAATCTTCCAGCAGCATGCGCTGCAATTCGTCCACTTCCTGTGGTGACAGCCCAATCGCCCCGTGCAAATAGTCCGTCATGCCCCCGTGCTGCGCGTCCACCGCTTCAAACGCCGCCTGCAAAAACTCGGGCTGCACCTGCCAGAGCACCTTCATCACATGCGGATGGCCCTTGCCTTCCAGGCTCGGGTCGCGGCGGTAGAGTTGGTTGGTCAACAGATAGTCATGCTCAATGGTGGCACGGTCCACACCCAGCGCTGACAGCACCAGCGCCGCCGCAAAACCCGTGCGGTCTTTGCCCGCTGTGCAGTGAAACACCTGCGGTGTGGGCTGCTCCAGCAAGTGCTTCATGAACCGCCCATACGTGCCCGCGTTGTGGTTCACAAAATCCCGGTAGGTTTCGCGCATCAGCTCCACCGTTTCTTCGGTGGTGGGCACAATACCTTGCGCCACCAGCGCTTGCATGCGGGCGATCACCGTGGGCTCGATCGTCAGGGCCACGCGCTCAACGCCCGGAATGTCATAAGGCGTGACCGTGTATTCCGCCACCCCCCGAAAGTCCAGACTGTGGCTCACCCCCAAGGCCTGCAAACGCGCCACATCGGCATCGCTCAGCCCCGCCAGATGGTCCGAGCGAAACACCTGCCCACGCCGCACGCGCCGACCGTCTGCGGTCAGGTAACCGCCCAGATCGCGGAAGTTGGAAGCGCCTTGGAGGGCGAATGGGTTGGATGCGAGGGTCATGGTGTCTTCAATGTCGATGCCTCATTGTGCGGTTTTCAAACCTTCAAACCTGTCATCTTGGTGCAAATAGGGTTTCGGGGCTCCCTTTCAGGCGTCCGGTTAAAATCCACCCTTCCCCAAGGAGCGTTGCAGCCCGCCGCCTTACAGGCGCAGCAGGTCAGGCTTGGGGCTTGTCCATTGCACAACGACGCTCACCTGTAAGCCCAAGGTGAGCCTGTGTCTGTTGTCGCGCCCGAAATCGTGTCTGTTCCCCCTATGAAGTTGTCCGGTCTGGAGCCTGTCTCCATCGGCACCGGCTCCCTGTTCGTCAACGTGGGCGAGCGCACCAACGTGACCGGCTCCAAAGCCTTTGCCCGCATGATCCTGAACGGCGAGTACGAGCAGGCTTTGGCTGTGGCGCGTCAGCAGGTCGAAAACGGTGCGCAGGTGATTGACGTGAACATGGACGAAGCCATGCTCGACAGCCAGGCGGCCATGGTGCGGTTTTTGAACCTGATGGCCGGTGAGCCCGACATCGCCCGCGTGCCGGTGATGGTGGACTCGTCCAAATGGACGGTGATCGAAGCCGGTCTGCGCTGCATCCAGGGCAAGGGCATCGTCAACTCGATCAGCATGAAAGAGGGCTTGGACGAATTCAAGCGCCAAGCCAAGCTGGTCAAGCGCTATGGTGCGGCCGCCGTGGTGATGGCGTTTGACGAGAAAGGCCAGGCCGACACTTACGAACGCAAGATCGAGATTTGCGAGCGCGCTTACCGCGTGCTGGTGGACGAGGTGGACTTCCCTCCCGAAGACATCATTTTTGACCCCAACATTTTTGCGATTGCCACCGGCATCGAAGAGCACAACAACTACGCGGTGGACTTCATCAACGCCACGCGCTGGATCAAGCAGAACCTGCCGGGTGCCAAGGTCTCGGGCGGCGTGTCCAACGTCAGTTTTTCATTCCGGGGCAACGACCCGGTGCGCGAGGCCATCCACACCGTGTTCCTGTACCACGCGATCCAAGCGGGCATGGACATGGGCATCGTCAACGCGGGCATGGTCGGTGTGTACGACGATCTGGAGCCCATGCTGCGCGAGCGGGTGGAAGACGTGGTGCTCAATCGCCGCGCTGATGCGGGCGAGCGTTTGGTCGAAGTGGCCGACAGCGCCAAGGGCGCAGCCAAAGACGAAAGCACCAAGCTGGCCTGGCGCGGAACGCCTGATGCACCTGTGGGCGTGGCGCAGCGCTTGAGTCATTCACTGGTGCACGGCATCACCGACTTCATCAGCGACGACACCGAAGAGGCCTACCAAGAGATTCTGGCCAAGGGCGGTCGCCCGCTGCATGTGATCGAAGGCCCGTTGATGGACGGCATGAACGTGGTCGGTGACCTGTTTGGCCAGGGCAAGATGTTCTTGCCGCAGGTGGTGAAGAGCGCCCGCGTGATGAAGCAGGCCGTGGCGCATTTGCTGCCCTACATCGAGGCCGAAAAAGCCGAGCAACAAGCGGCTGGTGAAGATGTGAAAGCCAAAGGCAAGATGGTGATTGCCACCGTCAAGGGCGATGTGCATGACATCGGCAAAAACATCGTCACGGTGGTCTTGCAGTGCAACAACTACGAAGTGGTGAACATGGGCGTCATGGTGCCCTGCCATGAAATCCTGGCCAAAGCCAAAGAAGAAAACGCCGACATCATTGGCCTGTCGGGCCTGATCACGCCCAGCTTGGAAGAGATGCAGTACGTGGCGGCGGAGATGGAAAAAGACCCCTACTTCCGCGAGCGCCAGATGCCGTTGCTGATCGGCGGCGCCACCTGCAGCCGCGTGCACACCGCCGTCAAGATCGCGCCCAACTACAGCGGTCCGGTGGTCTATGTGCCTGACGCCTCGCGCAGCGTGGGCGTGGCGCAGGGCTTGTTGTCCGAGCAAGCGGCCAAGTTCATCGCCGACTTGAACACCGACTACGACAAGGTGCGTGAGCAGCACGCCAACAAAAAGCAAACCCCCATGTGGACGCTGGCGCAGGCCCGCGCCAACAAGACGCCCATCGATTGGTCGCAGGGCGTGCCCGCTGCGCCCAAATTCATTGGTCGGCGCGTGTTCAAAAACTACGACCTGGCCGAGATCGCGCAGTACATCGACTGGGGACCGTTCTTCCAGACCTGGGATTTGGCGGGGCCTTTCCCTGCCATCCTGGATGACGAAATCGTGGGCGAGCAGGCACGCAAGGTGTATGCCGACGGCCAGGCCATGCTGCAAAAAATCATCGACGGCCGCTGGGTCACGGCCAACGCTGTGATGGGCCTGTACCCCGCCAACAGCGTGGATGACGACGACATCGCCCTCTACACGGACGAGACTCGCCAGCAGGTCGCCATGACCTGGCGCGGCCTGCGTCAGCAGACCGAAAAACACATGATCGATGGGGTCATGCGCCCCAGCCGGTGTCTCGCCGACTTCGTCGCGCCGCAAGGCACAGCGCCAGACCATGTGGGCGTGTTCGCCGTCACCGCAGGCATTGGGGCCGACAAACGCGCAGAGGCCTTTGAAGCCGCGCACGACGACTACAGCGCCATCATGCTCAAGTCACTGGCCGACCGCCTGGCCGAAGCCTTGGCCGAGTGCCTGCACCGCAAAGTGCGCACCGACTTGTGGGGCTACGCCGCAGGCGAAGCGCTGACAAGCGAAGAACTGATCGCCGAAAAATACCAAGGCATCCGCCCCGCACCCGGCTACCCCGCCTGCCCCGACCACAGCGCCAAACAAGCCATGTTTGACCTGCTGCAATGCCAAGACATTGGCATGGGCCTGACCGAAAGTCTGGCCATGACGCCAGCGGCCAGCGTGAGCGGTTTTTACATCGCCCACCCCGAGGCGCAGTATTTCAACGTCGGCAAAGTGGGCGATGACCAGGTGCAAGACCTCGCGCAGCGCAGCGGCGTGCAAGTCAAAGACCTGCAGCGATTGCTGGCCCCCAATCTGTAAAAGCACACCCGTGCCATAGTCACTAGGGTTAGCCCTTGGTTCATTTGAACCACTGGGGCAGACCCGGGGTGGTGCATGTGTTGGATAGGCAAGTCATGTCGGCATGCCTAAAGTCCCTCTCAGTCACGCAATGTTGCGTGGCTTGTCACATTTTGAGGGACACCATGAAACCACAACGCCATCCATTGACCCGCCGCGCGCTGGGTCTGACGTGTATCGCTGCTGCAGCGTGGCTCAGCACCACCGGTGCATGGGCTCAAGCCAAACCCATTGTGATCGGCCTGCCGATTGCCCAAAGCGGACCGGCCGGTGTTGCCGATCACGCCGATTACCTGAACGGTGCCAAACTGGCCACCAAGGAAATCAACGCGGCAGGGGGTGTCAATGGTCGTCCGATTGAGCTCAAAGTGTTTGACATCGACATCATGACGCCCGAGGGTACGCAAGCGACTTTCCGCAAAATGGCCGATGCCAAGGTCCAGGCGATTGCTTCGCCCTTTGTGCTGATTCCTACCCCTGCGATGGAAGCGGTTTCGCGTTACAAGGCACCTTACCTGCATGGCAATACGCAGCAAGCTTCGCTGGACCTCGTGAAGGCCAATCCAGCCAAGTACGGTCATATTTTCCAGATCGACCCTTCCGAAACTTTCTATGGTGCTGGTCTGCCCGCTTTCCTGGAGCAGTTGCAAACCAGCGGCAGCTGGAAACCCACCAACAACAAGGTTCACATCATCCGTGAGCAGATCGCCTACACCCAGACGATCTCCAAAGCCGCAGAAGAGGCCCTCAAGTCCAGCAAGTTTGAACTCGCCAAAATCACCGATATCCAGTTCCCCGTCCAAGACTGGGGCCCTGTGTTGCAAGACATCCGCAAGACTGGCGCCGGGGTGGTCATGGTCAACCATTGGGTCGCTGCGGAGTTGGCCGCATTTGCCAAGCAGTTTGCCGCCAACCCTTTGCCGGGTGCCCTGGTGTATTTGCAATACGGTCCGTCTCAACCCGAATTTTTGAACCTCGCAGGCAAAGCCGCAGAGGGCTTCATTTGGGGCACGGTGTATGGCGCCTATGCAGACAAACAGGGGCAGGCTTTCCGCGATGCCTATCGCAAAGAGTACTTGTCCAAAGGCGGTGTGATGGGTTTGGTCTATACCGGTGGCGGCTACGACACGGTCAAGCTCCTGGCGCAAAACTGGAAGAGTGCTGACCCCGACAACTTTGAAGCGGTGAACGCGGGCTTGCGCAAATTGACCTACCGGGGTGTGAACGGTTTTTACCGATTTGACAATCCACAGCAAGCGCCCAAGCACTACCCCATGGAAGTCAAAGATCAGGAGCAAGGCATCGCGCATTTGTTCTTCCAGGTGCAAAACGGCGAACACAAGATCATTGCCCCGGGCACCTTGAAACAAGCCAGCTTCAAACCCGCCCCCTGGATGAGCAAATAAACGCCTGGCCCCGTGGAAGACACAGGGCTGGAGTGCACCATCGGTGCCCATTTTCACTGTGCTCTTCTTCGGGACACGCCATGATATTTTTTTGTGACAACATCCACATGCGCTTTGGTGCCCGCACCGTCTTGCAAGGCATCTCGCTGGGCGTGCGGCCCGGTGAGGTGCTGGGCGTTGTGGGCCCCAACGGTGCGGGCAAGACCACCTTGTTTGAAATCCTTTCCGGGCGCACCCTGCCCACACAAGGCAAGGTCACGTTTGAGGGGCGGGACGTCACCGCCTTGCCATTGCACCAGCGCGCGCGGCTGGGCTTGGCGCGCACTTACCAGTCTCCGGTGGTGCCAGAGCAGCTCAGTGTGGAGCAGGTGCTCAAAGCGGCGCGGCAGGCCTATGCGCCCTACCTGACGTCGCACCATGCGCAATGGGCCTGCGAGCAAGTGGGCCTGTCGGTGCCAATGGCGCAAAGCGCAGGCGCCCTGGAAACCCTGAACCGCCGAAAACTCTTGCTCGCTTGTCTGTTGATGCGCAGGCCCAAGGTGTTGTTGATGGACGAACCTGCTGCGGGTCTTTTGGGGGCTGAAGTGGACGAGATCGACAACATCCTGCGTTACCTGGCGCAACAGTTGGGGGTGGCCATCATGCTGGTGGAGCATCGGCTGGAGCTGCTGGCGGCGATTGCCGAACGTGTGGTGGTGCTCGATGGGGGTGAATTGATTGCTGAAGACAAACCGCATCGCGTGTTCTCGCACCCGCGTGTACGCGCCGCATATTTTGAAACCCATGCGGAGGCTTCATGAATACAACCCCGGCTGAAGTGTTGCAGGTGAGTCAGTTGTCGGCCGGATATGGCCCTTTGACGGTGCTGCACGATTTGGACTTGACGGTTTACGCGGGTGAGCGCATTGGCCTGGTGGGTCTTAACGGTCACGGCAAGTCCACCTTGTTTCGGGCCATCTCGGGCTTGACCGACTGGCAGCGTGGCTCCATCAAGTTGCGCGGCCAGGAAGTGGGCGGTATACGCACCCAAGGTCCGGGGCGCCACACACACCGCATCGTGCGATTGGGGCTGGCCCACATGCCGCAAGGAGATGCCATCTTTCCAGGGCTGACCGTGGCGCAGCATCTCGATTGCGGCGCCTATACCCGTCAGGCTTGGCGCGAGCGCGTGCAACGACGCGACGCATTGCTCGACATCTTTCCACCACTCAAGCCATTGCTGCAATCTCCGGTGGGCACGCTCTCTGGTGGCGAGCGTCGCATGGTTTCCCTGGCCCGGGGTTTGATGGCGGATGCGGTGTTGTTTCTGGTGGATGAGCCCTCTTTGGGGCTGGCGCCCAAAATCAGCCGCTCCGTGATGGACGCGCTGATGCGCATCGATCTGCGTCAAGGCGCCATGGTGATCGCAGAACAAAACATGTCACTGCTCGAAGGCCGTTGCACCCGCATTCTGGGCATGCATGCGGGTAATTTGAAGGGGAGCGCGTGATGCCTGATGTGGACTTGTCTTTTGTGTTGCTGTCGGCACTCACCTTGGCCTCGATCTATGGCTTGCTGGCGCTGGGGGTGTCGATCATCTGGTCAAGTTTGGGCATGCTCAACATGGCCCATGGTCTGACCTTTACCGTGGCAGGTTACGGCGCTGCACTGGCCGCTACCCTGATCAGCGACAGTGGACCGGTGGTTTTGGCTGCGGGCATGGTGGCGGGCATGCTCAGTGGCATGTTCATTGGTGCTGTGGCCTTCATTCCTTTGCATGACAAGCCCCATTTTGTGGTGCGCAGTTTGATCGCCACATTGGCGCTGAGCTTGTTGGGCAGTCAGGTGCTTTTGTGGGTGTTTGGACCCAACGCACGAAGCTTGCCACCCCTGTTTGGTACTGATGCGGTGGAGCTGTTTGGCATGACGTTGTTGCCCGACAAACTCGGTGCGATTGGGGTGGCATCGGGCTTGATGTTGGCCACCCTGTGGTGGATGAAACGCAGTCGCACGGGCCTTGAAATTCGCGCCATGATGCAAAACCCAGAAGGTGCGGCCTTGGTGGGCATTGGCCTGCGCAGCACGGCCATGGCGGTGATGGCCGTCACAGGTGCATTGGCGGGCTTGGCCGCAGTGCTGCTGTCGCAAACCTATTTTGTCAGCCCCTTTTCGGGGACCACGCCCCTTGTCAAAGGCTTGATCGTGGCGTTGTGCGGTGGACTGGGCAGCATCCCTGGTGCGTTGCTGGCGGCCACATTGATCGGCACGCTGGAAGCCTTTACCGGGGCCTTGCTCGGTGGCCAGTATGTGCTCATGACGCAATTCATTTTTGTGATCGCTGTCTTGATCGTGCGTCCGCGTGGCATTGCAGGACTGCTGGACCACACACGCGAATAAGCGCAACACGCGTCAAGGATCAGGAAATTTCCGTATGAACAACAGCAAATCCTCTCCGGTCATGTACCTGGTGGGCCGTCGTCGGTGGTGGCCCGTTCTAGGGGGGCATGGCGAGAAACTTTGGCATCGCGTGCGTTACCCGTTCACACGCCGCACGGTGTTGCAGGTGCAAGGGGTCTACAACCCCAAGACACTGGCGCGTGAGAAAAAAATCATCAACAAAAAGCCGATTTGGTGGGCTTTGGGTCTGGCCGCCTTGGCTGTGCTGCCACCACTGGCCAGTGTGGGCTTGGAGAGCAACAGCTTGCTGTCTGCGGCAGCCATTTTTGCGCTTTATGCGGCGATCAATCTGGTCTGGATGCTGATCATCGGGACGGCCGGCATTTTTTCATTGGCCACTTTGGCGGTGGTGGGCTCGGCTGCTTACAGTGGTGCCTGGTTATCGATCACTTATGGCTTGCCATGGTGGGGGATGATCGGTGTGGGTGGGGTTGTGGGCTTGTTGGCGGGGGTGGTCATTGCCATACCGGCCACACGGCTGGAAGGTTTTTATTACGCCTTGCTCACCCTGGGCTTGGTGGAGTTGTGCCGCGTGTCGGTGGTGCAATCCAAAGCCCTGGGTTCGGCAACCGGGGGCTTGTATGGTGCCGACAGTTATGTGCCCGACAGCTTCAGTGAAATGGGCGAACTCATGCTGGGTTACTACGCCTGCTTGGGGGTGATGTTGCTGGCGTTGGCACTGTACCGCGCTGTCAATGGTCAGCGACTGGGGCGCTTGCTGCGTGCCGCACCCGAAAAACAAGAAGCTTTTGCGCAAGCGGTGGGTATTGACTTTCGGCGCGCCCGCATCGAGGTTTTTTTGATCTCGTCTACCGCTTTGGGCCTGATCGGCGGGTTCTATGCCAGCCATTTCAAAGGCGCATCGCCTTCGCTTTTTGGCATGGACAACTTGCTGCTCTTGCTGGCCATGATCGTGATCGGTGGCCTGGGCACCGCCGAAGGGGCAGTGGTCGGCACTTTGCTGGTGGTGGGCATTGACAAACTCCTGGTCGACCTGGGGCCGATGCGACTGGTGTTGATTGGCATGCTGATGTTGGCCACGGTTTTGTTGACCCGCAATGGCTTATTTGGCATGAAAGCCCAATTTGAAGCTTGGCGAGATCGCATTCGTAGCCAGGCACGCGCCAGCCGTTCTGAACATGGAGGAGAAGTCATGCCTGAAGAAGCCGTCGATATTCATGACAAAAGCATCATTGCCCATCGCCGCTTTGACAAGCGCACGCGAGATGCCCTCAAGCAGCGGGTCACCCCGGAGGTGATCGAGGAGCACCGCGTTTGTCCGCGTGGTCAGCACAGCGACGATTTGATGCGTTTGCTCAACTATTTCAGGGTCGCTTCACTGGTTGATAAATACGCCCTGATGGCCGAGGAGCCATTCAAGTGTTATCGCGTGATTGCGCTGTCTGGTGTGCGCGGTGTGCCACCACGCAGGGTGGACGACAAAGCCTACAGCGACCTGGATTCGGCCTATCACGCAGTCTTTCTCAAGCGCTGCCAGGACTTGCTCGAATCCTGAACCTTATTCTTCATCTGGAAAGCACATTACATGGCGCAAATTCGCATTCATGGCTACACCGACAACCTGTCTGTCAAAGCAGGTCACAGCGTCACCGCGCACATCAGTGCCGAGGGCATCACACAAGTGCAAGCGCAACTTGTGCGCCTGATTCATGGCGATGAAAATCCACAAGGCCCCGGCTTCATCGAACAGGAAATGGAGGCCGATATCAACCGGACTTGGCCTGTGCAGCGTCAATATGTGCAAGCGGGCAATTTTTTGAGGGTGGATGATCCGCAAGGCCGCTTGAATGCCCCCGGTGCCATCACCTTGCATGCGTTCATTTACCCCACGGCGCCCGCACCCGGTCGCCAGGTGATTCTGGGCAACTGGGACATTGAGCGCCGATGTGGTTATGCACTGGGCCTCAATGGACAAGGGCAGCTGGAATTTTGGTTGGGCGACGGTCAGCAAGTGGATTCAGTCACGGCTGAAGTACCTGTTTTGGCGAAAATCTGGTACTTCGTTTCAGCCACCTACGACCCGGTCAGTGGCGTGGCCACTGTGCACCAGGAGGCGGTGCTCAACCGCTACAACTCTTTGTTGTCCAAGATCGTGCCCATGGACTACCACTCGCATGTGCAAACGCGTTTGCGCGTCGGTGCGGGGGTGGGCACCGGGTTCTTGATCGCGGGCGCGCATGACCGCAATCCGGCGCGAGGAAACTTTGTCGCGCAATGCTTCAACGGCAAGATTGACCGCCCGGGCGTGGTGGGGGCAGTTGCCTCAGATGACATGCTGTCCCAATTGCGCACAGGCCACCCCACGCACCACACGGCGACCTTGGCGTGGTGGGACACCAGTGTGGGTTACACCGATCATGGCATTGGCGAGACGGTTCACGACAGCGGCCCCTACCAATTGCATGCCCAGGGCATCAACTGCCCGGTGCGTGGCCAGACCGGATGGAACTGGAATGGACGCAACGACTGTTATCGACTCTCGCACCAAGAGTATGGCGGCATCGAATTCCATGAAGACGCCATGACCGATTGCCAATGGGCGCCGACATTCAGCTTCCTGGTGCCCGCGAGTTTGCGCAGCGGGGTCTATGCGATTCGATTGCGCCCGACCGACGAAGACAATCACCCCGACGCAGGCGCCATGGCCGAGGAGTATTTGCCCTTGTTTGTCCGCGCAGCCCAACCCAAAGCTGCGCTGGCCATGCTGATTCCTACTGCCAGCTATATGGCCTATGCCAATGCCCAGCTGACTTTTGAAATCCCCGTGGCACAGTCCATCACGGCTTGTGTTCCGGTGTTCCAGCCTCAGGATATTGACTACTACAAAAACGGATTGGAATTCGGTCTGTCCACCTACGACAGTCACCGCAGCGGCCATGGGGTTTGTTACACCTCGCGGCGCAGACCCATCATCAACATGCGGCCCAAGTGCCGCATGCCTGGCGTGGCTTGGCCTTGGCAGTTTCCAGCCGATTTGTCCATCATCGCCTGGCTCGAAAAAATGGGTTACGACTACGAAGTGTTGACCGATGATGATTTGCATCACGAGGGCGTTGCAGCACTCAAACCCTACAAAGCCGTGATCAACGGCACCCATGCCGAGTACTACTCGGAACCCATGCTGGATGCCACCGAGGATTACCTGGCCGAAGGGGGGCGCATTCTCTACCTCTCGGGCAATGGCTATTACTGGGTGGTGGGTTACAAACCGGACATGCCCTGGATCATGGAGGTGCGCAAACTCGAAGCGGGCTCGCGTGCATGGCAGGCGCGACCAGGTGAGCATTACCTGGCCACCACGGGTGAGCGCAGCGGCCTGTGGCGTCACCGCAACCGTGCACCGCAAAAGCTCGTGGGCACGGGCTTTGCGTCAGAAGGCATGGACGAGTCGGTGCCCTTTCGCCGCATGCCCGACAGTTATCACAAAAGCGTGTCCTGGATTTTTGAGGGGGTCACCGAGGAATTGTTTGGCGACTTCGGACTGGGTGGCCATGGCGCTGCGGGCATCGAAATCGATCGTTATGACCTGACGCTGGGCACCCCACCCCACGCGCGCATTCTGGCCACCAGCGAGGGATTTTCCGACAACTACCCCTTGGTGCAGGAAGAGATCATGTACAACCACCCCGGCATGGGGGGGACGCAAAATCCCGGCGTGCGCTGTGACATCGTGTATTTCACCACTCCCCAAAATGGCGCGGTTTTTTCTCCCAGCTCCATCGCCTGGGGCCAGGCCTTGCCGTGCCGGGACTTTGACAACCCGGTGTCGACCATCATGAAAAATGTGGTGGATGCTTTTATCCAAGAAGGCGAGCTGCCCGGGATGGCTTACAGTGCCGAAGAAAAGCTCTGGCGCTGAACACCGCTGCCGCGTTGCGCGCCTGATACGCCCGGATCAACCCTGATGGACGCCCCGAAGCAAAAGGTGTTCAATTCAATGCCGATTCAACCGAGTCGTCTTGTGATGAATACAGAAACTTTTGGCAAAACCCTGTTGGAGTTGTACCGCATTTCGCGTTTGGCCCCGATTCAGAACTTCCAGCGTCTGGCCATGGACGCGATCAGTGCGCGCTTTGATTTCGATTCTGCCTGGTGGGGCATGGCATCGCAGCCTCTGGACGGTCAGCTAGAGGTTCATGCTTCATTGCCTTATCGCTTGCCCGCTTTTTACCCGGGCTTGTGGGACGACATCAAAGAACAAGACACGATTGCCGATGCGGCCATGCTGGAGCCTGGCACCTGCGTGAATTTCGGCCGCAAGCAGCTGTACGCTTCACCCGGACTGGCTTCACTGATGGCGCGTTTTGGCATCACCAGTTGTTTGTGCACGGTGACTTTGTTGCCTGAACTCAAACTCATGGCTTTTTTGTCCTTGTACCGCATGGAAGGCAAGCCCGCTTTTACCGAACATGAGCGACGCACCATGCAAATGCTCATGCCTCACCTGACGGCAGCGCTGTCGGCCAACTGGATGCTGCACCTGGAGCGTGTGCGTGCCAGCAATGCATCAGGGCGCGCCTCGTTGGGTGTGGTTGACAAACGAGGCATGCTGTATGTGGCCGATCAGGCCCTCACCGCCGCCTTGCGTCTGGAGTGGCCACAGTGGCGGGGGCCGCTCTTGCCCGAGCCTTTGGTGAGACATTTGCTGGCAGGTACACCCTACAGAGGCCAGCGCTTGAGCGTGCGTTTGCATTCGGTGGGTGACTTGTGGCTGATTGATTTGCGCCCAGTCAGCCATGTGGGCCGATTGTCGCCACGCGAGTCAGAAATTGCGCAGCAATTTTCGGCGGGGTCCAATTACAAGGAAATTGCCCGCGATTTGGGCATTGCACCGACCACGGCGCGTCACCACCTGCGCGAAATTTACCGGAAACTCGAAGTCTCTGACAAAGCTGAGCTGGCTCACAAACTCATGGACATGGGTCACGATGTGGACATCAATGTCGAAGGCTTGAGCATGTTTGAAGAACTACCCGGAGCGCCCATGGGCTTTGGCTGCCTGCCGGTGGAATGAGCGCACGCAGCGCGGCTCAAACCCAAATGGGCGGTGCGCCCGCAGGACTGGCCTTGAGGGTTTGAGAGGGCAACTCGCCAAACATGATTTTGTAGTGTCGGGTGAAATGGCTGGCACTGGAAAAGCCCAGATCGCAGGCAATGTCAAGGATGGCGGGGGCAACATCTTGTTTGAGCACACGGCGCGCTTCATTCAGGCGCAATGCGCGCAAATAGGCTTGTGGTGTGGTGTGCAAAACCTCTTCAAAACAGTATTGCAGGCTGCGCCGACTCGCATAGGCTGCTGCACAAATGTCGGGCACGCCGATGGCATCGTGCACATGGGCCTGCATGAAGTCGATGGCGCGCTGCACCACTTTGAGCCTGGAGTCAGCCCGGCGCGGAATGCTGGACGCCTGTTGTGCGCTGTGCATGGCCAACATCACGGTCTGGCTCAGGGTGGCGTTGAGTAACTCGGACTCCTGGGCATGGCTGTCCAGGATTTCCATGCCGCTTGCAGCATTCGCTGTGACCGCCAGCAGCATGTGCCGAATGGCACTGGCTGCATCCGCAGACAGATCGAGGTTGCGCACGCGCTCTGCCTGATGCAGCCATTCGAGTTTTTGGCTGGGCAATTGCTTCAAGTTGTCGCGGTGAACCGACAGGCCGATCAGGTCCAACGCACCGGCTGACACCAGATGGTGCTCATTATCGGCACCAAACACCAAGAGCGATTCGCGTGCCAGTGGGCGACCGGCAAAGCGCGAGCCCGGCTGCACCGCCAATGGAATGGCCAACACCAGATGATCGGGCGGTGGGGTGATTTGTTGGCGCAGGTGCAGGTTGCTCGATTCGCGCAGCAAGGCCCCTTGGTCCATGACCATTTGCCAGGCTCGGCCCTCAAAACGGCCACAACTGAGCTGCTCGTAGCGCTGCTGCCAGCCGGTCAAGGCGGCGGCCTGGTCCTGGGCATCGCAGGCGTGGTGTTCGTAGATTTTTGCCATGCGGGTTGTTTGGTGTCCTGCAGGCGCGGATCAAGGCGCCAGGGCCAATGTCAAACCAAGCTGCTGTGCACGGTGCACCAGCAAGCCACGGGCGGCTGACACATCCACCAAGGGGTTCAGGCGCGCTTGATGCACCTCGGCAGCATCATAGGCGCGGTGATTGGGTGGCATGGACGCATGAGCCAAGGTGTTCAGCACCCAGTTGGTGACCTCGGCCACTTGCGCATCGTTGAGGCCTGAGCCCATGACGCCGGGCACCTGGATCAGGAATTCGCGCCCGCCGGGCACCCGCAAAAACAGCCCCAACTGCCGCATGTCGGGCACGCGTGCGCTGATCGACCCACTGCCGTCCAGACTGTGGCAGCCCGCGCAGTGCAACACATACAGCGCACGCGCACTGTGGGTGGGCGAGATGGACGGTGCATTGGCGTGCAGCACCACCTGCCGCCCCAAGGTGGTGGCGATGTTGCCATGCACCTCGTGGGCGTGGGGGACTGAACTGGCGAAAAATCCCACGCCAAGACATGCCAGGCTTGTCAGTGACCAGCCCTTTGCTCGCATGGTCTTACTTGAGCAGCTGGGTGCGCAGGGCACGCGACTGAGGCGGGCTGCCTGCACTGGCGCGGACGCTGGCGAAGTCCTGTGCGCTGTAGGCTGGGCCAGGCCGCTCTTGCAGACCTTGCAAGTGCGTGGCAATGGCGGACAGTTGCTCATCGCTCAACTGCCCGGCAAAGGCGGGCATGCTGCCCACAAAACGCTGACCATTGACCACGATCGGGCCTGACAACCCATGCATGATCACCTGCGCCAGGTAATTGCGGTCTGTGCCCAGGCGCTGCCAGTGTTCCCCTTTGAGGGCAGGCGCCAGACCCACAGTGCCGCTGCCGTCGGCCTGGTGACAAGCGGCGCAGTGTTGTGAAAACAAGGCTGCACCATCTTCTGCGTGTGCCTGAGGTATGCACAGGCTCAGCCAGCTGGCCAGCCCCCACCAGAGTGCACGCATCAGGCCACTCCCACAATGATGGAGGTGGTGCAGTGGAACATGGAGCTGGTGTTGGCCATGCACCAGTTGATGTCGTTGTGCACCCCCAGGCGATAGCCGGGGCGCTCGCGCTCGTTGTTGTTGCACAGGCATTCCCCGCACGAGCCTTTGCCGCAGCAGTCGTTATAAGACACCAGGTAGTGGCGACCGTCTTGCGGGTTCAGGCAGGTGCCGACCCATGACACTTTGGACGCTTCCGTGCCCGGCGGGCATTGCGTGAGCGAGCCGCCACAGCAGGTGCACAGGTAGCCGTCAAAGGCGCAGTACCGCCAGTATTCGCATTGCGTGGGGTCCAGCGTCTTGTCGATCTTCTTGCCAGGCTCGGCCGCTTGCGCGCCCATGAACTGGCCGCTGCGGTCAAAGGGCAGCATTGGCAAGATGGCGCCACCGACCAGTGCCGTGCCCAGACGGGTGACAAAGCTGCGTCTGCCGTGCTGGCTGGCCACGGCGCGCACGCGCCGCTCAGTCAAACGGTCCAAGGTATTCAATAACCATTGCATGGGGAGTCTCCGGAATAAGGCCTGGCCTCAGGCTGCGTGGCCTTCAAGGTATTTCTGAATCGTGGGGGTGTCCATGTCATGCGCATTGAGCAAGCTGTCGAGCTGTTCACGCGAATTGACCAGCCCCTTGGCGCGCACAACGCCCTGGCGGTCCATCAGCACCGCATAAGGCAGTCGCGAAACGCGGTAGCTCATGCCCAATTCGGTGGACAAGAGGTAGGGCATGGATTCGAGACCTTGTGCACGCATGAACTGCAGGTGCTCGCCCTCCCCATCGCTGGCCAGCACCACGCGCAAGGCACTGGCTTCGTCACGCGCCAGATTTTTCAGAATGGGGATCAGTTTCTTGCACACCGGGCAAGTGGGCGCCAAAAAAAACAGCAGAGTGGGTTTCGCTTGGGGGCCACCGATCACCACCTGTTCGGACTGCAGGCCGGTGAGGTCAAAAATCGGCGAAGGCTGGCCCACGGCGGGACCCGCGTCGGTGACCAGGGCCCCCATGGGGGCCACCCGCTCAAACAGCACCCCCACCTGGCGCGACAGCGCCCACACCAGCAGTCCCAAGGCGAGTACGGCGATCCAAAGCAGCGCGACGGAGAGGGTCATGGCATCCATGAGAGTTAGTCCTTTTAAACGAGGTTGGGGCGGCGAGTTTGCCGCAGCACTTGGTGAAACGCGGCCCAGAGCAAGGCGCCCAGCAACACCGCCCCCAGGGTCACGCCATAGTCGGCGATGTGCATTGGGCGCGGAGCGAGAACCGCGCTGGCGGGCCAGCACAACAGCGCCAATGACAGGTTGCGCAGCACCAAGGTCCATGACAGGGGCAAGGGCTCGCCGCCGCAGCCGCAGTTCAGCTGGCGGCCTGCCTTGCGGTGCCAGGCCATGGCGGCGGCGTACAGCAGCAGCAGCGCGCAACTGCCGACTGCACCCCAATCTCGCCAGGGCGAGAGCAGCAGCAAGCCCAAGCCCATTTCGGCTGTAGGCAGAGTCCAGCCCAGCACCGCAAGCCAGGCGTCGGGCACCCGATAGGCGCTCAGGTGCTGCTCAAACAAAGCACGGTCCAGGTGTTTGACCAAACCTGCATGCACCATCAGGGTGGCCAGCCAGGCCGTTGGAATCCAGACGGCCAAAGGGTCGAGCGACATCATGTTCATGCCATGGGCCTCAGTCGTGCGACTCGATGTGCAGCGCCGCTTCGCCCGCTTTGGCCACCGTGGTCAGGTGCGTGAGCTTGCCCTTGCCTTGCCAGCGCCAGACGTTCATGGCGCCCGTCATGCCGTCCAGTGCCTGCAGACGTTCGCCATTGCGAGAAAAGGTCAAAGAAGCGGTGGCCTTGCCAGGGTATTTGGCCACCCGTTGACCGCTTTGAAGATCAAACACCCACAGCTGTGCCGCAGGGCTTTTGTGCGAACCTTCGGCCCCCTTGGGGTGCATGCCTGCCACCAACCAACGGCCACCGGGGTCCACGGCAAAGTTCTGATACCCGCCGGGCCGCCAGCCCGCCTTGCGGTCTGCGGCGTTGACCAGGGCTTGCTGGCGCACCACGCGTGCCACCGGGCCACTCAGGTCGAGTTCGGTCAACTGCCCCAGGAACGAGACAAACCAGTAACGGTCGCCCACCTGTTCGGCGTGGTGAAACCAGGCGTCGGTATCGGCATCAAAAAGTTTCTCGCTGACCTGGCGATCGGTCACCTGGCCTTGCTCGCTCAAGGTGACGGTAGCGACCTTGCCGTCGCCGCAGAGCATGGCAAAACGGTTGCCGTTGGCGGCGGGCAGGGTGCCCCAGCAACCCGGGGTCTGGATTTCATTGACCACTTGGCGTGCAACCAGATCAACCACGGTGATCGAGGTGGCCGGTGTGGCGTTTTGCACCAGCACGAAGCGGCCGCTGCCCGTGGCGCGCACCAGACCACGGTAGTTCAGGGCCTGGGCACGGCGCGGCGGCAGCTGCACTTCAAATTTGGGGGCCAAGTGGCGTGTGTCGTGCACTTCCAGCACATCGGTGCGTTCACCTCGCGTGCCCCGGCTGTAATAAGTGGTGGCCACATAAAGTTCGTCGGCCTTGGCGCTGAGCGTGAAATTGCCTGCAAAGCCGGTAGAAATCATGCCCAAAAAGCGGCCTTGCGTGGCATCAAAGACACGGATGCGCCCGTCCACAATGTGACTGATGGCCACATCGGCCACATACACCCGAGTGCTGGGGGCATCGGCCAGACTGGTGACTGTCAAGGTTTCGGCGGGCAATTCGGGCGGCACTGACTGGGCAGTTGCCGCGTGTGCGCTGGCCGCAAAGATCAGACTGCCTGCAAGAGCGCTCAGCACCCCCATCGACGGGCGTGCGCGGCTGGCTCCAAAAATGGTCATCATGTGTTCTACCTCCTGAATCCCGGGGGGAAAGGCCAGTCTAAAGCGTCCGCCCAGCAGTCACTATCATGAATCGGCAAAGAAGCCGCAAGCTGCCACAGGAGGCACCGATGGTTATGGGCGCTAGGCCCGCCAGCGATGGCTCATCCGAAGGAGGCGTTCCCACTGTGCTGCAAGCCGTACAAGTGCATTTGCCGGAGTGGATGGGACCTATTGATACCCGAGTGTTTCGTGGCGCTGGCGCTCGAAAAGTTCAAAGTCCTGCGCGCCGCCCATGGGGTCTGATTCGATCTGCGCCTGATCGAGTGGGCGAAATGGCATGATCAATGGCAAAACCATCTTCAGAAAAAAGGTAAACCATGCAGCACATCTGGACGGCTTGCGGCCACCCACACCTGACCCCCAACGAGCGGGGTTGGCTGGTGCCCAGTCCGGATTACTGGCGGCTGTGGCTGCAACGCCCCGAAATGGCGCTGGTGCCCGAGTCGTGCAAGGAAGAGGTGCGACTGCACAAGGCGTTGCTGGAGACGCCCTTGATGCAGGTTGCCACCACGAGCCTGAAAGCCTTCAAGGACGAAGACGCTCGCGAGAACTATGAACTGTTCCTGCGCTTTCGCGACGATGTGCAAAGCGCGGGCTCGCTGGAGTCGGCCTACATGGGCTGGATCCAGAGCGGCAACATCCAGCTGCCCCCGCTCTTCATCGACCTGGTGGTGCAGGCCATCGTGTGCCAAGTGCTGAGCAGCGTTGACGATGCCTGGGTCTGGCGATCGGCCGAGCTGTTGTTCAGACGCCAACGCATCACCGTGCGCGATGGCCGCGTGCTGTCGGGCGACAGCGACACGCTCGACCAATTGCAAGCTACCGGTGGCCTGGGCGAGATGGGCCGCTTGCTGATGGAGGGCGGTGCACCGCTCAAGGCCGTCGATGTGAAGGTGCTGCACCAGGACAACGAAGACCGTTACCTCGCTCAGCGCGAAGGCCTGGGCCGTTATGCCTTCTTGCTCGACATGACGCACGAGATTCAGAACGAGTTGCCGCACGGGCTGATCTTGAAAATGGTCAACGCCCGTTCGGGCCTCAAAGCGCTGGCCACGGTGCTCAGCCGTTGGGTGCAGCATTTCCTGGGCGTGTCGGTCAAGATCGAGCCTGTGCAAAAAGTCGACGACCCGGCCTGGCGCTGGCATGTTGGCCTGGACGTCACGGCCACGGCCTTGCTCAATGATTTGTACCAAGGCCATGAGCTGGACGCTCAACGCCAGCAGCAACTCATCAGCCTGTTCACGCTGCGCTTTGACCACCCGCAAGACATGCGGGCCGATGTGCAGGGCAAGCCGGTTTATCTGGGCTTGGCCATGAACGATCAGGGCTTGCTCAAACTCAAGCCGCAAAACCTCTTGCTCAATTTGCCCTTGGCCCGTGAGGTCTGAACCATGAACCTAGAAAACGCAGTTGACCGCTTTGAACCCGCTGGAAACCCTGATGTATCCTGAACTTTGTAAGCACGAAGACGCTCACCTGGTGGGTGGTACCGCTACGCACCCGATGGCACAGCCCTGGGGGGCACTGGCGGCGTTGCTCGTCGTTGCAGGGGTGCAGCCTGCGGCCTCCTCGCGCCTGGCCATTGCCCCCCATGGCAGTACCCTCGGGCGCGTTCAACTGCGTTTTCTAGGATGAAAACCATTGGACTGATCGGCGGCATGAGCTGGGAATCCACCGTGCCGTATTACCGGCAGATCAACGAAACCGTGAAGGCGCAACGGGGCGGATTGCACTCGGCCAAGTTGGTGTTGGTGAGTGTGGATTTTCACGAGATTGAGGCCCTGCAACGTGCGGGTGACTGGGAAGCCGCAGGCGCCGCGATGGCCCAAGCCGCACGCGCATTGGCCGCAGCGGGGGCCGACATGGTGGTGCTGTGCACCAACACCATGCACAAGGTGGCCCAGCACATCGAAGCGGCCGTGCGCATTCCGCTGCTGCACATTGCCGACCCGACAGCTGCCGCATTGCAGCAGGCCGGGGTGCAGCGCGTGGGCTTGCTGGGCACGCGCTTCACCATGGAGCAGGACTTTTACCGTGACCGCCTGGTGCAGCAGCATGGCCTGCAAGTGATCACGCCCGATGCCCCGCAACGCGACACGGTGCACCGCATCATTTACGAAGAGCTGTGCCTGGGCGTTGTGCGCCCCGAGTCACGCGAGGCTTACCGGCAAGTGATGGCCGCGCTGGTGGTGCAGGGCGCGCAAGCCATCATCCTGGGTTGCACCGAAATTTCTTTGCTCGTGGGTGAACAAGACAGTTCGGTGCCACTGTTTGACACCACCGCCCTCCATGCGCGTGCGGCAGCGATGCAGGCGCTGGCCACTCACATCTGAGACTTTGTTTACAAAGGCCACCCATGCTTGATCGCCACGCCCAAGCGCTGATGCGCCCATCCTTGATGGTGATGGGGCGCTGGCTGGTGCGCATTGGCGTGCGCCCCGATGCACTGACTTGGCTGGGTTTTGCCGTGGGCATGGCCGCAGCCGTGGCCATTGCGCTGCAAGCGTGGTGGTGGGGTTTGGCCCTGCTGCTGGCCTCGCGCCTGCTCGACGGACTGGACGGCACCGTGGCCCGATTGACCCAGCCCAGCGACGCAGGCGGATTTCTGGACATCACGCTCGACTTCGTGTTCTACGCCGCCATTCCCCTGGCCTTTGCCGTGGCCGATCCCCGTGCCAACGCGCTGCCTGCCGCCGTGCTGCTGGCCAGCTTCATCGGCACCGGCAGCAGCTTTTTGGCCTTCGCCGTGCTGGCCGAAAAGCGCGGCCTGCCAGACACCGCCATGCCCGGCAAAAGTTTTTACTTTTTAGGGGGCCTGACCGAAGCCACCGAGACCATCGCTGTCTTTGCCGCCATGTGCGTGTGGCCTGAGCACTTTGCGCTGTTGGCTTATGGCTTTGCTGCGCTGTGTGCGTTGACAACTGCGATGCGGATTGGGTGGGGGTATGGGCGGTTGAAGTCTAGAGTTTGAGGGTCGGCTGCTCCCAGCCCGGCACGTTGACTGCGTAGCGTGTGGCCTTGCCCCGGCCCTCAACCCGCAAAAGACCAAGGGCCAGCAGGTCGGCCAGGTCGCGTGTGGCGGTGGCTTTGGAGGCGCCGGTGATCTTGGCGTATTTCTCATTGCTCATGCCCCCCAAAAATCCGCCGCCTGAGCCCACATGCCCGGCTGCCAGCAGGCGCTCAAGTATCTTGCTTTGGCGAGGGTTGATGTGGCACTGGGCTGCCTGCTGCCGGAACTGAGCCTTGACCGTCGCGTCCCGCACCACGGCTTGGCTGGCTCTGCACGCGTGGGTAAAGGCCTGCACAAACCATTGCACCCACGGCGTAGCATCCAGGGTGCTGGCCTCGGGCGCAATGCCGCGCAAGCGCTGCGCGTGGTTGAGGGCATCGTAATAGGCGGCGCGGGTTTTGAGCATTTGGTGTGCCAAGCCGTACACCCGCACCAGTGCGGGGCTGGCTTGCGGGTCTTGTGCGTGCATGTCCTGCGCCAATGCCATGTCTGCCAGGGCGCGGCCCAAGCGGCCGTTGCCATCTTCAAAGGGGTGGATGGACTCAAACCAAAGATGCACCAGCGCCGCCCGTGCAATGCCGTTGATGGCGGCGTTTGTGGGAGCCGTGTCGGCAAACCATGTCAAAAAAGTGTTCAACTCAGCAGCCACCTGCGCCGAGGGTGGCGCCTCGTAATGCACCACCTCTCGCCCCAGTGCACCGCTGACGATTTGCATGGCATCGGCTTGATCGCGCAGTCGCCCCACGGCAATGCGTCTGATGCCCGAAGTCCCCCCCGGAAACAAAGCCGATTGCCAGCGACACAGCCTGTCCACATCGAGTGCCGCGCTGTGCCTGGCCAGTGCGTCTTGCATGACCTCCACCAATCCTTCCACCGAACGGTCCGCGCCGGGCGCATCGGCCAAGGCAAGCCGGTGCGCCACCGACGACCGCAAGGACGCCAGGTTGAGTTGTTCCCCCTCAATGGCGGCGGTGGCCAGTGCCTCTTGCACCCACAACTCGCGCTGCACCGCATTCGCCTGTTCCAGCCCAATGGCCCCCAACAGGCCCAACAAGCGGCCCTGCTCCAACCGGGCTTGATCCAGTGCGCGGGCGAGCGCTGTTGCATCGAAGGTGAGCTGCGGCCAAGCACGGTGTTGCCAGATGTAGCGCGGGTGTGTGGGGGGTTTGCGGGTGTCCATGCGCCGTATTTTGAACTATGCGGCTCAAAAATTGAGGCGTATGCGTGAAAATACGGCGCAAAGGCAGGCCAAGCAGCGCCCAACACCCGCCCGCAGGCAGTAAGTTCTTGCCCCGCACCCACCGACAGCGCCATAAGCGTTTATCGTTCACTGCCTGGGGTCACTCCCTTCCCACATCATGGGCCACTTCATCGGCCATTCAGGAGTTTTTCCACTTCATGCGCGCTCGTCAAATCCTGTTGGTGCTGTTGCTGGCCTTGGCCCTGGGTGCATTTTTGGCGCTCGATGGGGGGCGCTACCTGAGTTTTGAACAGCTCAAGGCCAGTCAGACCAGCATGGCGCAACTGCACGCGCAGCAGCCATTCATGGTGCTGGCGCTGTTCTTCTTGGTGTACGTCGTGGCCACGGCCTTGTCGTTTCCGGTGGCAACCCTCGGCACCTTGGCCGGGGGAGCAGTGTTTGGTTTTTGGCCGGGTTTGTTGATCGTGTCGTTCGCGTCCACGCTGGGCGCCACCTTGGCGTTTTTGGCATCGCGCTATGTGTGGCGCGACTGGGTCCAGGCGCGCTTTGGCCAGCGCCTGACCGAACTGTACGCGGGGGTGGAAAAAAGCGGGGCCTTGTACCTGTTCAGCTTGCGCATCGTGCCGGTGCTGCCGTTTTTTCTGATCAACCTGCTGATGGGCCTGACCCGCATGAAGACCTGGACGTATTACTGGGTGAGCCAGATCGGCATGCTGGCCGGCACGGCCGTCTATGTGAATGCGGGCACGCAGTTGGGCCAGCTCGATTCGGTGCAGGGCATTGTGAGCCCGGCGCTTTGGGGCAGCTTGGCCTTGTTGGGCATCTTTCCGCTGCTGGCGCGGCGTGTGTGGCTCGCCGTTCAAAAGCGCCAGGTCTACGCCCGCTGGGCCAGCGTGCGCCCCAAGACCTTTAACCGCAACCTGATCGTCATCGGCGGCGGTGCGGCGGGGCTGGTAACGGCCTACATCGCCGCCGCCGTCAAAGCCAAGGTCACGCTGATTGAGGCGCACAAAATGGGCGGCGATTGCCTGAACTACGGCTGTGTGCCCAGCAAGGCGCTGATCAAAAGCGCCAAGGTGGCCCACCAGATGCGCCACGCTGCCCGATACGGTCTGAACGATGTCGAGCCCAAATTCAGCTTCAAGGCCGTCATGCAGCGGGTGCGCGATGTCATCCAGGCGATCGAGCCGCACGACAGCATTGAGCGCTACACCGGCCTGGGTGTGGAGGTCTTGCAAGGCTACGGCAAGTTGATCAACCCGTGGACGGTGGAGGTGACGATGAGCGATGGCACCACCGGGCCGGATGGCACGCCCAAGCTCGTGCGCTTGACCGCCCGCAGCATCGTGATCGCTGCCGGTGCGCGCCCCGTGGTGCCGGACTTGCCGGGCCTGGCCGATGCGGGCTGTTTGACCAGCGACACGCTGTGGGACGCCTTCGCGCAGCTGGACGAGATACCCCGGCGCATCGTGGTGCTGGGCGGTGGTCCGATGGGTTGCGAGTTGTCGCAAAGCCTGGCGCGTTTGGGCGCGCAAGTCACGCAGGTCGAAATGGGCGAACGCCTCATGCCGCGCGAAGACGAGGAGGTGTCGCAATGCGTGCGCGAGGCCCTGACGGCAGACGGCGTGCAAGTGCTCACCGGGCACAAGGCCCTGCGGTGTGAAATCACCCCAACCGAAACTGCAATGAGCGCAGCAATGCGGCAGTCCACAGAACGCCCCGACCTGCCCGCGATGGAGGATGGCGTCGAGAAAACCCTGGTGCTCGACCATCAGGGCCAGCAGCGCAGCATCCCCTTCGATGCCCTGATCTGCGCCGTGGGCCGCCAGGCCCGACTGCAAGGCTACGGCCTCGAAGACATCGGTGTGCCCACCCACGGCACCGTGGACACCAATGACTATTTGCAAACCCTCTACCCCAACATCTACGCCGCAGGCGATGTGGCCGGGCCCTGGCAGTTCACCCACACCGCCGCGCACCAAGCCTGGTATGCGGCCGTCAACGCGCTGTTTGGCGACTTCAAATCCTTCAAGGTCGACCACCGCGTGATCCCGAGCGCCACCTTTGTGGACCCCGAGGTGGCGCGTGTCGGCCTGAACGAGCAAGAGGCCCAAGCGCAAGGCATCGCGTATGAAGTGACGCGTTACGACATCGACGATCTGGACCGGGCCATCTGTGACGAGGGGCCATACAGCGAAGCGCGGGGCTGGGTCAAGGTGCTCACGGTGCCCGGCAAAGACCGCATTCTGGGCGTGACCATCGTGGGCAAGCATGCGGCAGACCTGCTGGCCGAATACGTGCTGGCCATGAAGCACGGCCTGGGCCTCAACAAAATTCTGGGCACCCTCCACACTTACCCCACATGGTCCGAGGCCAACAAATACGCTGCTGGTGAATGGAAGCGGGTGCATGCACCAAAGCAGTTGCTGGTTTGGGTGAAACGCTTCCATGATGGGCGACGCGGGTGAGTAGTCAAAATGGATTTTTTCTTGACATTTGAAGTGACCGAAAAATCAAGTCATCCACCGACAAAGGCGATGTGCCGCTGACCCCGTAGGTCGGCACTCGAAGAGTCCGAAGGGTGCGCGTTTGACCGATAAAGCTTGTTCATGTGCGAGGGGCTGATCACCTCGTGTCGGGGTCTTCGACCACCGACTTGCAACACTTCATGGTCATATGGCGTGCGTGGCGTTGCGCAAGATGAGCAGCTTCAGCGCAAGCCCAGCAGCGTTTTGACCGGCATCCAGGGCGCCGCATCGGCGGGTGACAGCTGCAAGTGCCCCGTCTGTGCAGATTGGACGAGGCGTTTGAGCATGTCCGGACGGGGTTCCACCGTGCCCGCAAAACAGAACAGGCCTTGGTGGTCGAGGATCACGATGGTTGGGAAGGTTTCGATGTCAATGCCAGGCAGCGCGTCTTCGTGGTCTTCGATGTCGATCCAGTGCCAGGCATGATCGGGGGTCTCTGCGGCCATTTGCTGGAACAAGGGCGCGTAGCTCCGGCAAATCACGCACCACTCGGCACACAGACACGCGATGTGCAAAGGGCCATGGGTCAAATGGTCGGTCATCCGGGGCCATCCACTCAGAGTTTCAGCGCCACCGGCTCCAGGGCCTCGCCTTGTGCCGTGATGCGGCCAATGATGGCGGTGTGCACATAGCCTGCCGCTTGCAGGGCCTGCACGCAGGCCGCAGCCCGCGCAGCAGGCACGCTGGCCAGCAGACCACCTGCGGTTTGCGGGTCAAACAGCAAGGGGTAGCGCGGGTCGTTCACCCACTCGTCGGCGTTGCGCAGCGCGCGGCGCAATCGCACATTGGCCGGTTGCAAAGAGCTGACGATGCCCGCCTTGACGCAATCGACCGCGCCGTCCAGCAGGGGCAAGGTGCTCAGTTGCAGCTCGGCGTCCACACCCGAGGGGCGTGTCATCTCGATCAGGTGGCCGAGCAATCCAAAACCGGTCAGGTCGGTGCAGGCGGTGGCGCCGTGGGCTTGCAAAATTTGCGCGCCCGTCTGGTTGGATAGCAGCATCGATTGCAGCGCTGCATCAATCCAGCGCCCCTTGGCCGCATGCCGGGCATGCGCAGCAAACAGGGTGCCGGTGCCGATGGGTTTGGTCAGCAGCAGCACGTCGCCCGCTTGCATGCCCCCCTTGCGCATCACGCCCGCCATCTTCTCGTCGATCAGGCCGTTGATGGCAAATCCCAAGGCCAGTTCCGCACCTTCGCCGGTGTGACCGCCCACCAGGGCGCAGCCTGCGGCATTGAGCACTTCGATGGCGCCGCCCATCATTTGGGTCAGCAGGTCTTCAACTTTTTTCTCCAGTCCCGGCGGAACGGTGACGACAGCCGTGGCGGTTTGGGCCTCGGCGCCCATGGCAAAAATATCGCCCAGTGCATGGTTGGCGGCCACTTTGCCAAAGACATAAGGGTCGTCGATGAACGCCCTGAAAAAGTCCACGGTCTGAACCACGGCCATGCCCGGGGGCACGCGCACCACGGCGGCATCGTCTGGCGAGTGCAAGCCGATCAGCACATCGGGGCGATCAACCGGTTGCAGATGGCCCAAGGCACGCGACAAGATGTTGGCCCCCACCTTGGCGCCGCAGCCACCGCAGCGCATGGCGATGGCCGAGATGGCTTGCAGCGATTCTTCCGCGCTCAGGGACAGGCGCGTGGTCGGGGCTTGGTTTTGGGTTTGGATGTCTTTCCACCATTGGCCCAGAGATCGGCGGGCGGTTCTGACGGGGGCGCCCGGGTGGCTGTTGGCCATCTCCGGCAAATCGCTGAAGCGGCGCATGAATTCGCGGTCAATGCGGTCTTTCCAGAGCCAGACCCAATCGCCTGCAAAACCCAAGGCGCCACGCGACGCCACGGCGTGGCGGTTGCCGGTTGAAATCAAAGCCAACCAACGGCGCTGTGGTTTGTAAGTCACCAAGGATTGCCCGCGCAAGCTGCGGCGCAAATTCTCAGCCAGAGGTTTGCCCATGCGAACGGCAAATACGCCGGCTTTTTCCAGCGGACGGTCTACAAAAGAGGCGATGTCCCCTGCCGCAAATACCCGTGGGTCGGTCAATGTTTGCAGTTGTGCATTGACCTGGAGGAACCCTTGCGCATCGACCGCCAGGCCGGTACTTTGCAGCCACGCGGGGCCACCGGCTTGGGTGACCCACATGGTTTCGTCGGCGTCGTGTGTTCGGCCGTTTTTGGTGTGCAGGCAGCCGGGCGAAACTTGCACCACCTCGGCCTGGGTGTGCACTTCGATGTTGCGATCACTCAGCACCTTGGCAAAGCATGCGCGCACCCCCGGGTTGTGCGTCGGCAAAATCGTGTCAGCGGCCGTGAGCAGCACAAACTTCAGGTCTTCAGGGTTGCGCCCCAGCGCCTTGAGTTCATTGCGCAAGCGGTATTGCATGGACAGCAGCAATTCCACCCCACCGGCACCGCCGCCCACCACCGCAATCGTCATGCGGCCTCTGTGCGATGGCCATTGCCGCGTTTTGTCGAGCAGGGCCAGCCAGCGCTGGTTGAACTGTGCGATCGGCTTGACGGGCACAGCCAGATTTTGCGCGCCTTCGACTTGCTGCATTTGTGGGGTGGAGCCGATGTTGATCGACAGCACGTCGTAGGCCACTGGCGGGCGGTTGCGGCAAATGACCTGTCGGGTTTGGCGGTCGATGCCAACCACCGCATCGTGGTACAGCCGGGCACCCGCAAAGGCGCACAAGCGGCCCAGGTCGATGTGCACTTCATCAAAGCTGTAATGGCCCGAGATGTAGCCGGGCAGCATGCCCGAGTAAGGCGTGTCGATGTCGGTGCAGATGACGGTGATGCGCACACCGGGTTCGGGTTTCATGGCGAACATGCGCAGCACGCCCACATGGCTGTGGCCGCCGCCGACCAGCACCAGGTCGCGCAGCACGGGTTGATTGGAGGATTGCATCAAGGTGTCCAGAGGTCTTGCACCCATGGGTACAAGGCAGCGCATTCGGCCTGCAGGTCAAACAAGGGTGCGCACAGTGCGCAGGCATGCTGCAAGTGTGCCACCAGCGAGAGGCCAATTTGTCGGGCGGGGCATGCCTGTGCAAAGTTCAGGCTGTGGCCTGCGCCATGTCTGCACGGGCAGCGCTCTGGGCGGCAGCTTTGGCCTCATCACGCCAGTGCTCTTCTTGTTTTGACAGCGTCCAGGTGCCCACATCGCCATGGGCCCGCAGCATGCGGATGGCCGCATGCCGGGCCAGATTCTGGGGGTGATCTGGCGCGCCATGCTCGGCCAAGTAGCTGGGGGCGGCGTACAGGCCAAACGAGAAATCAGCCAGACCCCGCGCTGCCAGCGAGGCATCGTCGGGCAAAGTGCCCATGCGCAGCACCATATCAAAGCCTTCGCCCAACAGGTCCAACCGGCGGGGTGACAAGTCCAATTCCAGATCAATGGCCGGGTACAGCGCCACAAATGCGGCCAGCGTGTCGGCCAGCAGCAGGTTGGCAAAGTCGCTGGGCATGGACACCCGCAAGCGCCCGCTGGGCGTGGCCTGGCGATGCTCACTGAGTGCCGAGACGGCCTCGGCCTCGGCGACGAACTGGCGGGCGTGCTCCAGCAGTTGCAGGGCAAACTTGGTCAGTGACTGGCGCCGGGTGGTGCGCAGCAGCAAGCGCTCACCCAAGCGCTGCTCCAGCCCAGCGAGTCGGCGCGATACCGTGGATTTGGGCAAGGCCATGCGTTCGGCCGCCCGGCTGAAGCGGCCCAACTCGGCCACACTGGCAAAGATCAGCAGGTCGTTGGGGTCAATGGGTGCGTGTGATTGTTCCATTGCAGGATTCAACTTATCCATTCAAGAAGATTCTCGAAGTGATTGTTCAGAAATACACTCTATCCATCCCCACGAACCGCGTTCCCCACCTCATTTGAAGGAGCCATCATGTCCAACACCCTTTCAGTCTCCGCCGCCACTTACGCGGTGACGATTTCGCGTACCGTGGAGCACTTGGTCACGGGCCAGGCCACCTCCGACGGCGCAGGCGTCAAGCTCAACCGGGTGCTCACGCAAAACTTGCAGCAACGGCTCGACCCGTTTTTGATGCTCGATGCCTTTGGCAGCGACAAACCCGATGACTACATTGCCGGTTTTCCCGACCACCCCCACCGGGGCTTTGAAACCGTGACCTACATGATTGCCGGGCGCATGCTGCACCGCGACAGTGCCGGACACGAAGGCTTGCTGCAAAACGGCGGCGTTCAGTGGATGACCGCTGGCAAGGGCGTGATCCACTCTGAAATCCCGCAGCAAGTAGAAGGCGTGATGGAAGGCTTTCAGCTTTGGTTGAACTTGCACAGCACGGAAAAGATGAATGCGCCCTGGTACCGCGACTTTCAGAACGAGCAACTGCCCAAGCTGCAAACACCTGCGGGTGTGGAGGTCACCGTCATCGCCGGTGCCAGCCATGGCGTGCAAGGTGCGGTGACCCGTGAGCTCACCCAACCGCTGTATCTGGATGTGCACATGCCAAAGGGCGCCCGCTTTGAGCAGACGCTGCCTGCGGACCACAACGCATTTCTGTATGTGTACCGTGGCGAAGTGCGGATCGGTGGGCAGGCTGTGCCCGTGCAGCGCATGGCCATCCTGGCGAATGCGGCGCAGGCTGATGGCGTGGTGATCGAGGCCAGCGCCGATGCCAAACTGATCCTCGTGTCAGGCAAACCGCTCAAGGAGCCGATTGTTCAGTACGGTCCGTTTGTGATGAATTCGCAGCAAGAAATTTACCAGGCCGTGAGAGATTTCCGCGAGGGGCGGCTGGGCGAGTCGGCATGAGCATCGCCCTGTGCAAAGCAGCCAAGCCTGTTGGCGGTCAGGGTGACCGCCGCCGCCCTGGGGCCGGATGCGCAAAACTCATACCACCGCTTACCGCTGGGTCCGCAAGGATCGGGCTTGCGCCAGCCACAGAGCTGCTGTGCCCAACAGGCTGGCGCTCAGCAACCACCATAAGGCGACGCCATAGCCGTTCTCCGGTGACCACAGCAAGCCCACCATCAACGGCGCAGCTGCGCGGGCCAGCGCAATGGGCAGGCCCAGCAAACCATTGAGTTGACCGACATGGGCGCGGCTGACATATTGCGCCATCGCCGTGCCTTTGACGATGGTGTTCATGCCGTTACCCAAGCCAAACAACACGACAAACACACCGGCTGCTGCGGGGTGCAGCTGCCCCAAAAGCAAGGCCAGCAAGCCCAGCGGGATCAGCATCGGAATCCAGCGGTTGGCGGCGTGCACGTCCCAATAACGCTCAAACACAAACAGCACCAGCCGCCCCACCACCTGAACCGCGCCAATGGCTGCCGGAATGGCGATGACCCATGTCGAAGTCAAGCCTGACTCCTGCAACAAGGCGATCATGTGCGCGGGCAAAGCCGAGGTGACCGCCATCATCAAGACCATGAACAAGGCCAGCAACCAAAACGGCGCCTGCCGCAAGTGCACACGCACCGACACGGCACGCGTTTGGCCGGTGGCATGCAAGTGCTGCGCTGGTGGCGCGCCTTGCAGCAGCCAGGCATGCAGCGGTGCGCAAACCAGCCATTGCAAAGCGGCCAACGCCCACAGCGCCTGCCGCCATCCCCACAGGTCCATCCACCACGAAAACAGCGGGATGAACACCGTGCTGGCCAGGCCACCTAAAAACGTGAGCGTGATGATGGCGCGCCGAAAGTCGTGTGCAAAGCGCCGGGTGACCACGGCAAAGGCGGGGGTGTAGAAGGTCGCTGCTGTGCCCAATCCCAGCCAGATCCATACGGCATAAAACTCGGCTTTGGACTGGACAAAACTGTGCGCCAGCAAGCCTGCGCCAATCCACACCGAGCCCAGCGTCATGACGCGCCGTTCATGCCCCGCATCGATCCAGCGCCCCACAAGATAAGCCATCAAGCCTTCGGCCAGCAGCGCCAGACTGAAGGCCAGCGAAGACTCGGCCCGACTCATGCCCAGCTCGGCCTCCAGCGGGGTCATCAGCAAAGAAAAGGTGTAGAACACGCTGCCCCAACTGATGAGCTGGGGCAAGGACAGCCAAAAGCTGAAGGGCCCCAAGGCCAGCGCAGTGGATCGGCGAAAAAAATGCATCAGGGCATTATCGTGAAATGACAGGACCCAAAGCGCGCTTAATGCAGCCCAATGCATGGTGTTGTCACGGGCTTCGTCGGGGTCCTGGACCGCCGACCTGTGAGGGGATGTTGGCGCTCTTGCAGGGCGGTACTCGAAGAGTCCGACGTGGCTTCATGTACCACTACTGATCCGGCCCGATGATGTTTGCATGAGCGCCTTTTTTGTAGGAGCGGCGCCCTCGCCGCGATGGAGCTTCGCAGACCATCACCCATCGCCCCGAGGGCGGGGCTCCCACACTGATTGCATATCTGATCGCTATGCCCAAGAAAAGCTTCACTTCAAACTTCACAGGGCCGCATCAATAGCGTCCAGCGCAAGCCTGCGCGGCATGCCAACCCATGTTGGGGCTAAAGCCTCTGACCTGCGATAACCCGAAGCGACCAACTTGCGCACACACCCATATTTACGGTGCAGGCTTGTCCACCTGAATCGCCCCACGCCGAATCTGGTCGCGCTCCAGGCTTTCAAACAAGGCCTTGAAGTTGCCTTCGCCAAAGCCCTCGTCGGCCTTGCGCTGGATGAACTCGAAGAACACCGGGCCGAGCATCGTCTGGCTGAAGATTTGCAGCAGCAAGCGCTTCTCGCCATTGGCCGTGGAGCCGTCCATCAAAATGCCGCGCGCCTGCAACTCGGGCACGGGTTCGCCATGGCCCTTGAGGCGCTCTTCGAGCATCTCGTAATAGATGTCGTTGGGCGCGGTCATCAGCGGGATGCCAGCCATCTGCAAGGCATCTACGCTCTTCAAAAGGTCGTCAGTCAACAGCGCGATGTGCTGGATGCCCTCGCCGTTGAACTGCATCAGGAACTCTTCGATCTGGCCGCCGGTCTTGCCCGACTCCTCATTGAGCGGGATGCGGATCAGGCCATCGGGTGCGGTCATGGCGCGGCTGGTCAGGCCGGTGTGCGTGCCCTGGATGTCGAAGTAACGGATTTCACGGAAGTTGAAAATCTTCTCGTAAAAGCCACCCCAAAAGGCCATGCGGCCTTTGTAAACGTTGTGCGTCAAGTGGTCGATGATCTTGAAGCCGTGGCCGGGTGGGTGGCGGTCGACACCGTCGATGAATTCAAAGTCGATGTCGTAGATGCTCTTGCCGTCTTCGAAGCGGTCGATCAGATACAAGGGCGCACCGCCGATGCCTTTGATGGCAGGCAGGCGCAACTCCATCGGGCCCGTGGGGATCTCCACCGGCTGCGCACCCATTTCCAGTGCGCGTTCATACGCCTTGTGTGAGTCTTTCACGCGGAACGCCAATGCGCAGGCGCAAGGGCCGTGCTCTGAGGCAAAGTAGCCAGCCAGGCTTTTGGGCTCGCGGTTGACGATGAAGTTGATGTCGCCCTGGCGGTAGAGCACCACGTCTTTGGAGCGGTGCTTGGCCACCAGCGTAAAGCCCATTTTTTCGAACAAAGGCTCCAGCACGCCCGCCACGGGCGAGGCGAACTCCACAAACTCAAAACCACACAAACCCATCGGGTTGTCAAACAAATCGGTCATGAAAATCTCCAGCAATGATCGGGACCGCACTGCTGACTGAGTGCGGCCCGAATTGAAATCGGTCAAACGAAAAAGGCTTCTTGTAGGTCGGTGGCTTCAGCCCCGACATGTTTTCGGTTAACAACCACCATGTCGGGGCTGAAGCCGCCGACCTACAAGGAAAGGTTCAGCCCCGCTGGGGCGGTGCGCAAGGCTTGCCCCGCGTGCTGCGCGCGAGGTGGATACCGAAAATCAAAACCTGGATGGACATGCGGCGATTGTGAGGCGCGTCAAGGGGTTTAGCAAGAAAACAAGTTTCAAGCTACTGCTTTCAGAGTACGCAGATCATCAATCTCTGCAAAGCTCAGGCCCAGGCCCTGCAGCAGTTCGTCGGTGTTTTCACCTTGTTGGGGCGGTTGGTGGCGCACGCCCAATCGCTGGCCACCCATGGTGAAGGGCAGCAAGGCGGCCGGTGCGTTTTGCCCGGCCTTGGCGCCATCGGTCAGGCGCACATCGGCCAGGCCCCCTGTGGCTTGCAGGTGCGGGTCGTCAAACAGCTCTTCGGGTTTGATGATGGGCGCAAAGGGCAGGCCCGCTTTTTCGAAAATCGAGGTCAGCTCGGCTGCGGTGAAGGCCTCCAAGCGGCTGCGCAGCTCGGGCATCATCACGTCGCGCTGCGAGACGCGGGCGTTGTTGCTGCCATAACGCGGATCGGCCTTGAGATCTGCAAAACCGAGCACATCGCAAAAGGTGGCCCACTGCGCGTCGCTGACTGCCGCCAAGAAAATCTGTTCACCGTTCTTGACTGTGAACACGTCGTACACCGCCCAGGCCGAAATGCGGTTGGGCATGGGCTCTGCGGCCTTGCCTGTGATGGCGTATTGCAGCATGTGCTGGCCCACCAAAAAGACGTTGTTCTCAAACAAGGCCGACTGAATCTCTTGCCCGCGCCCGGTGATGCCGCGCTGGATGAGCGCCCCCAGCACACCGATGGCGCCGAACATGCCGCCCATGATGTCATTCACGCTGGTGCCTGCACGCAGCGGGTCGCCGGGGCGCCCTGTCATGTAGGCCAGGCCCCCCATCATCTGCACCACCTCGTCGAGCGCAGTGCGGTGGTCATACGGCCCGGGCAAGAAGCCTTTGAGGCTGGCATAGATCAGCTTGGGGTTGTTGGCCGACAGACTGGCGTAGTCCAGACCGTACTTGGCCATGGAGCCGGGCTTGAAGTTCTCGGCCACCACGTCGGCCGTGGCGCACAGGCGGCGCGCCACCTCCGCGCCTTCAGGGCTTTGCAGGTTGAGCTGGATGCTCTTCTTGTTGCGGTTGAACATTGGGAAAAAGCCTGCGCCCGAGCCCAACAAATGCCGCGTGCGATCGCCCTCGATCGGCTCGACCTTGATGACCTCGGCCCCCATGTCGGCCAGCACCAAGCCACAGGTCGGGCCCATGACCATGTGGGTGAACTCGACAACGCGCAGGCCTTCGAGCGGGAGTTTCTTGTCGGAATTGTTCATGCAGTCATTTCAGGCGTTTGCAGTGTCTTGGGCAAGCCCGCCGGCGCGATCGACCCATGCAGGCATTCACCTGCGGGCCACTGCGCCACCTTGGCGCGCAAAGCCAGGAGCTTATCGAAATCGATGCGGGTTGAGGTGCCCATTTATTGATCCGGCCCGATGATGTCTGCATGAACGCTTTTTTGGGGGAGCGGCGCCCTCGCCCCGATGGAGCCTCGCAGACCACCACCCATCGCCCCGAGGGCGGGGCTCCCACACTGATGGCATCGCTGACTGCTGAGCCCAAGACAGGCCTTTCACTTCAAACTTCACTGGGCCGTGCAAGTCGCGCCGATGCGAAGTTCTTCTGCATCGAATTTTCCTGATGGGCTGGAGACATAGCCTTTGCCCGCCAGGCACCGAATGACCGAGCTGCAGCTCGGGATCACGGGTGCGTTGTTGTATTGATTCATGCGGGAAGTTTCGCGCTGGCAGGCATTGCTGGCGTTGACGAAGTCATGCACTGCTGTTCCCCCAGGGCCATCAAACCGGTCCTGTATGGAGGTGATGGGCACCGCAGCGGGAAGGGGCGGCGGGGTTTGGCAGCCGCTCAACGCAAAGACAAAGAGTGTGGACAGGATCAGGGCTTTGAAGTGAAGCATGTGAGTCTTTCTTGATGTGCTAATTTGAATACAAATTTACTCTTAAATTTTAATTTGTAATTATTGAGTGATACACTATTGTAGTTATTTGTGCATCTTATTTACATAAAATGAAGTTTTTTTCCACCATTAAAAATGCTGTCATCGGGCTGTCGCTGATGACTTGTCTAGCGGGCGCGAAGGCTCAGGAGCCAGGCCAGGAAATGCTGATCGCAGGATTTGCATTTGCTGGCGAACATGTCAATAAGGAAGCTCGTTTTCCATATATACATTATCTGGATGAGGAATTAAAAAAATCCAACAACTCCATTTCCATGGAGATTACAAAAAGACTTCAAACCGTTGAAGGAAAAAACTTCAAGATCGTGACAGGAAGAACGTTCTCAACCAAGAATTCTGATTCGCCGTTGAACGGAGTCATGGTACTGACAGGAGAAACTGTACTTGTAGAAAATTATGGCTCGTATTGGAAGGTATTCGTCAATCTGCGCGGTGATGCTTTGTTGTTTGATTACAAAGGCAAAAAAATCATCAAAACATACCCATTGAATTTGGCCATATTTGATGCGGTGGAAGGACAGCAAGAGCCGTCACAATACAAGATTTTGAATTTGATCCGGGAAAATATTTTCACGACCAAGAAAGAAGGTCTGATCTCGCAATTTGTAGACAAAATTACAAATGCAAATCCAGGTCAAAAAACAGACAAAATATTCCAGATTGGAAACATCACGGTCAAACCTGAGGCCTTGGATAAATTCCCGGCAGAAATCAGCAGCAATACTGCTGCCGTCAAAGACATTGTGGCCGATGCACTGTCCAGTGAATTGTCTGGGCAAACCAGCATTTCCTTGATGCCTGCCAAATTCAACAGCGTCGTTGGGGTGATGACCATGCAGTTGGAAGATACAGGCGAACAAATCGAATTGAAAATTGGCGATGGCGACTATATTTTCAACGTCGAAGTCAATAAATTGGCCAAGGCCAAGCAACAGCAAACCAATTCTGAAGTTTCCTATATTTATGGAGTCAATGCTTCCATTCAAGTGATTGAGCCATTCAGCAAGACTGTTTTCCTGGAATCCATTTTCAGAAACGGCGCAGTATCCATCAGCCCCATCAATAAAATAACCCAGGATGATTACCCAGCTTATTACGATGTGATTAATGGGTTGTTCAAAAAATTCTCCATGGCACTGAAAACACGAGATTACAAATGGGTCAATGTGGCCACTGGCTCAGAAAAAACAGCTGAGCAAATGAAACAAGTCAGCAACCTGTTGGATGGAAAAGGAAATTAAATGAAAAAATTCATACTTTTGATGGCAGCATTCTTGTTGTCATTCACTGTGAATGCGCAATATGTGAATTTGAAAGGTGGTGCGACCATCAAATTTCAAACCACACTCACGGGCGATGATAAAGAGCGCGCCATCACGGCGGCATCCATGAATGCGATTGAACGCTATTTTTCAGAAAAAGGCGAAGCGCAAGACCAGGTCTTTGAAAACAGTCGCGAAAAAATCGAAAAAGGCTTGGAGAAACTGGTTCAAAACACAGCCGTTTTGTCTGAACAAGTGATGCAGGATACAAAACGTTATCAAGTGACGGTTCGTGTGGAACTGAATGAAGCCAGATTGAAAAATCTGGTCAAACAAGGCACTGCGGCGACCCTGGCTGGAGACGGCGAGAAATCCAATATTGTTTATTTGTTCACGGCCCGTCAAGCCAACAGCGTCAAGCAATTTGATGACCGTGTTGTCAAGATCAATCAAGTGAGTGTTCAACGTGAAGTGAATGCAAACTCGAAAGTCAGTGGCACAGAAGGCGAAAAAATCTCGGGAAATCAAGTATCCACCAACGCAGGCAAAACAGTGAATGCCCGCATGGATGCGAGTGCCACTGTAAAAAGAGAAAGTGGCGGCAGTGTGACCAGTAAATCAGATGAAATCGGTTACCAGGTTTTGCCTATGGGGGGTTATAAACCTGCGGTAACGTCCATCTTCACACAATCTGGTTTTGCCGCTTTGGATTCTGATTTTGTATTGACAGAAGCCGATATCAAAAGCATCAATGCAGATTATGCAAGTGGTAATGATGTTTCTCCTGCGACGCTGAAAAACGTGTTTAAAACACTGAAAGCATCCAAAGAAAAAATCAAATATCTTGTGATTGCAACCATTGATGTGGGTTTGGGATCGGTGGATGGAAGCTCTGGCATGAGACGTATTGGTGTCGAGGTCTCTGGCCGCGTATTAGGTGTTGAGGGAAACATTCCACGCGAGATTGCGTCGGTGCCGCCCGTTCAACAAGCAAGTTTGGGTGTTGATGATGGCGCAGCCAGAACGGCAGCACTCAAAAAAGGTGCTGAGGTAGCTAGTCGAGAGATTATTGCCCAGCTGAACAACAATGGAATCAAGTGATTAATAAGGGAAAAAATGTTTAAAAAATTGATGGTCTTGGCATTTGCTGCCACCTTCTCTCTGGTCTCCAATGCGCAATTTGGAGGTTTGGGTGGCATGTTGGGTGGCGGTGGTGGTGGTTCTGGTCCTGCCCCTGAGAAATTGCTGGCTGAATATTTTGTCGGCACCGCAGCAGTTTTGAATGCCAATTCAAAAATCTTGACTGCATTGGGCATGAAAGAAGCTGCCGATCTGGCCGCCTCGAATGCCGCCAACATGAAAGAAGGCGCCACCACGGACGCCATCAAGCAGGCCGAAAAAGTTCAAACAGAAAGCTCCAAACTCATTCAGGAGAAATTGGCCGACAAGAACTTGAAATTGGACGATGCTGCCAAAAAACAAATGGGTGAAGGGTATGTGAGTTTGGCTGCAGGTTCTTTGGCTTACGTGGTGTTCATCAAGGATGCCAAAGACTTCAAGCCCAGCGTGACTTCACTGGGCGCGTCGGCTTTGGCCCTGGCGGCCATCGTTCCGCGTATTCCTGAAGACACCAAGAATTTGGTGGCTACTTATAAAGCTGTTGCAGCATATGCCAAGGACAACAAAATCCCGGCACCTAAAGATGATGCGACCTCACAACTGAAAGCTAGTGGTCTGGACATTTAATTAACAGGAGAGAGTGCCAGAGATGGCACTCTTTTTTTATGAAAAATTGGATTACGTGGGTCATCCTGTCTGCGGCATTGGTCGCATGTGGTGACAAAAAAGAAGAGTCCGTCAAAGTTGACAGCGATAAACCGAATCTGACCGGCACCCCGGATGTGGGGAAGGTCGAACAAGTGGAAGTCAAAACCACGGGTACGGGTCTGACGCCTTCTGCGGCCGTGAGTGAAGCGTTGAAGTCGGCCGTCATGCAAGTGAATGGCACTGCGGTGGATGCCTCGTCGGCCAGCGTGAACATTTCTGCCAAAGCCACCGCACAACTGGACGTGCAGAGCAAAAATGGCTCGGATTCTGTCAAGGCAACTGAGGTGGTGAACAGCCAGGCCTTTGCTGAATCGGTGGTGACGCAATCGAATGGCGTGGTCTCGACATTCAAGGTCGACAAATTGACGCCTCCCAAGAGCAATGGCGGCGTGTATGTGGTGGATATCACCGCAAAAATTGCCAAGTTCAAAGCACCTGCTGATGCGGGAAAAATCAAGATCGTTGTGGCGCCGATCAAATCAACGCAGCAAAGTTTCAACATTGGTGGACGCAATGTGCCAGCTCATGAAGTGCTGGAGCCGATCCGCCAGCAAATCATCGAGTCACTGACCAAAACGGGTCGGTTCACGGTGCTTGATCGTGACTTTGACAGTGACATCGAGAGCGAATTGATGATGATCGGCAGCGGTCAAACCAGTCAGAATGATTTGGCCAAATTGAACCAGGCACTGAGTGCAGACGTGATCTGGGTGGGTGCGGTCAACTCTTTGTCATATGACCGAATGGCGCGGCAGCTCAAAACCTCTGACAGGGAATTGGTTAGTTACTCAGGCAAATGGTCGATCACGCAACGGCTGGTGAACTTGACAACCCGTCAGGTGATGCTATCAGACACTTTCAAAGGTGATTTCCCGACCGTGTCGCCCACGACTTTGGGGGCTTCCATCAACGAAAAAACCTCGGTGGCCAATGTGCAGGTCGAGGTGGTCAAGAAGGCCACAGAGTCGATCATGCAAAAAACCTTTCCGATTTCGGTGGTGAGCTTGGACGGTGAAGCTGTGGTCCTGAGCCAAGGCGAGGGCGCCGTGGTGGAAGGCGGCCAGTACAAATTGGTCAAGCTGGGCAAGGAAATGAAAGACCCGCAAACCGGTCAATCACTCGGCAATATCGAGACAGAGTGCTGCGAAGTGATCGTCAACCGGGTCACTGAAAAAATGTCTTACGGACAGCTGATCAATGTGAAGGTGAAGCTCGAAGGCATTGAGCCAGGCGTCTTGCAGCTCAGGGGTAAAGTTCAGGCCAAGCCTGCAGAACCTAGTCCGCAAGCCGCCGCAACAGGTGACAAACCCAAGGCCAAGTCCAGTGCGCCCGCTGAAAAAACCAGTGCACCCGTGGCTGCTGAAAAACCAAAAGACAAAGACTGGTGATGCCACGCTGGGGCAGGGTCTTTGAGTCCTGCTCCAGCTGGATTTGAAAGTGTTCAGGCCATGCAGGGCCTGAACCCCTCAGCGGTAAAACGCCTCCACCTGCCCCTTGAGCTTGATCAGGAGCGGCTGGCCTTTGCGGTCCAGCGTCTTGCCTGCGGGCACCTTGACCCAGCCTTCGCTGATGCAGTATTCCTCCACGTCGTTGCGGTCTTTGCCGTTGAAGCGGATGCCGATGTCGTGCTCGAACACGGCGCGGTTGTGAAAAGGGCTGCGCGCGTCGATGGACAGGTGATCGGGCAGTTCGGGGCGCTGGTTGGCTTCGGTCATGGAGCGTTTTGTAGGTGGAAGACGAACGGGGTCTGATTTTCCACGATTTGACGGGCCTGCCGGCGGCCAAGCGGACTCCAAGCGTCAGAAGGGGTGGCACAATCGCCGGTCCTCAAAACGCATCGACGGCCTCAGGCTGTCGCTGCCACGCACTTCCCGGCACTTCCCGGCACATGACTGTGTTCAGCTCTTCTTGCTCATGACCCCATCGCACCCCGGCACCCTCGGCATTGACTTCGGCACCTCCAACTCGGCCATGGCCTGGGCCACGCCCCAAGGCACGGCACGCCTGATCCCGCTGGAAGGCGATGCCCTGGCCATGCCCACCGCCGTGTTCTACAACGCCGAAGACGGCAGCACCCACTTCGGACGTGACGCCATCGGCCACTACCTGGAAGGCACCGAGGGCCGCTTGATGCGCTCGCTCAAAAGCCTGTTGGGCAGCCCCTTGTTGATGGAGACCACGCTGGTCAACCACCAGCAAATTAGCTTTCAGGACATCATCGGCACATTTCTGACCACGCTGCGTGAACGCGCCACCCAATCGTTGGGCTTTGCGCCCCAGCGTGTGGTCATGGGCAGGCCCGTGCACTTTGTGGACGATGACGCCGAGCGAGACGCCCAGGCCGAAACCTCGCTGCGGCAAGCGGCACAAGCTGTGGGTTTTGAAGACGTGTCGTTTCAGCTGGAGCCGATTGCCGCCGCGCTCGACTACGAACGCCGCTTGACGCAAGACAGCACGGTGCTGGTGGTGGACTTGGGCGGCGGCACGTCCGATTTCACCGTGGTGCGCCTGGGCCCTGAGCGCATGCACCAGGCCGACCGCAGCGCCGACATCCTGGCCACCACGGGCGTGCACATCGGCGGCACTGATTACGACCAAAAACTCAGCCTGGAGCAGGTCATGCCGCTGCTGGGTTACCGGCACATCGGCCCCGAACAGCGCGAAGTGCCCAACCGGGTGTTTTTTGACCTGTCAACCTGGCACCTGATCCACTGGCAATACCAACCCAAGGCCATCGCCCATGCCAAAACCCTGCGCAGCAATTACAGCGACTTGCGCCTGCATGAACGCCTGATGCAAGTGCTGACCGAGCGCCACGGCCACCACATCGCCCACGAAGTCGAGCAAGCCAAAATCCGTTGCTCCGTGTCAGACGCGGACACAGGCATTGACCTGTCGTGCCTGCAGCGCGCCTTGCAAACCCCACTGGGCGTTGACGACATGCAAAGCCATCTGAGCCAATTGCTGGCTCGCACCGTGGCGAGTGCACGAGAGTGCGTGACGCGTGCGGGTTTGCAAGCACAGCAGATCGACGCCATCTATCTGACCGGCGGGTCTTCGGCACTGCGCACATTTCAGCGCGCACTTCAAACCGAGTTCCCGGACGTGCCCCTGGTGGAAGGCGATTTGTTCGGCGGCGTCGCCTCCGGCCTGACATACAGCCGCTGAAATCAGCATCTCCGCAGGTCCGAACTCGAAGAGTCCGACATGTGCCCGATAACCGATAACGCCAAATGCATGCACCAGCGGTCGATCACAAAAAATGTCGCAGCCTACAACCACCGACCCACAAAAACCAGCGCCCTCGTAGCTCGGCACTCGAAGAGTCCGACAGGTGCCCGATGACCGATAGCGCCAAATGCATGCACCAGCGGTCGATCACAAAAATGTCGGAGTCTGCGACCACCGACCTACAAAAAACCAGCACCCTCGTAGGTCGGCACTCGAAGAGTCCGACAGGTGCCCGATGACCGATAGCGCCAAATGCATGCACCAGCGGTCGATCACAAAAATGTCGGAGTCTGCGACCACCGACCTACAAAAAACCAGCACCCTCGTAGGTCGGCACTCAAAGAGTCCGACATGTGCCCGATAACCGATAGCGCCAAATGCATGTACCAGCGGTCGATCACAAAAATGTCGGAGTCTGCGACCACCGACCTACAAAAAACCAGCACCCTCGTAGGTCGGCATTCGAAGAGTCCGACAGGTGCCCGATGACCGACAGCGCCAAATGCATGCACCAGCGGTCGATCACAAAAATGTCGCAGTCTCCGACCACCGACCTACAAAAAACCAGCACCCTCGTAGGTCGGCACTCAAAGAGTCCGACATGTGCCCGATAACCGATAACGCCAAATGCATGCACCAGCGGTCGATCGCAAAAATGACGCAGTCTCCAATCACCGACCCACAAAAACCAGCGCCCTCGTAGCTCGGCACTCGAAGAGTCCGACAGGTGCCCGATGACCGATAGCGCCAAATGCATGCACCAGCGGTCGATCACAAAAATGTCGGAGTCTCCGACCACCGACCTACAAAAAACCAGCACCCTCGTAGGTCGGCACTCGAAGAGTCCGACATGTGCCCGATAACCGATAGCGCCAAATGCATGTACCAGCGGTCGATCACAAAAATGTCGGAGTCTCCGACCACCGACCTACAAAAAACCAGCACCCTCGTAGGTCGGCATTCGAAGAGTCCGACAGGTGCCCGATGACCGACAGCGCCAAATACATGCACCAGCGGTCGATCACAAAAATGTCGCAGTCTGCGACCACCGACCTACAAAATCCAGCGCCCTCGTAGCTCGGCACTCGAAGAGTCCGACATGTGCCCTGACAAGCTTGGTACAGGCGCCAAACGCACACCCGTTAAAATCCGGGTTTTCCAGAATAATCCCCCCGGAGCTGCCCCACATGGCCAACACACAGCAAATGGCGAACGCCATCCGCGCCCTCGCAATGGACGCCGTTCAACAAGCCAACTCCGGTCACCCCGGCGCCCCCATGGGCATGGCCGACATGGCCGTGGCGCTGTGGGGCGATCACCTGCAACACAACCCCAAAAACCCGCACTGGGCTAACCGCGACCGCTTTGTGCTGTCCAACGGCCACGGCTCCATGCTGATTTATTCGGTGCTGCACCTGACCGGCTACAACTTGCCGATCGAAGAGATCAAGAACTTCCGCACACTGCACAGCAAAACCGCTGGCCACCCTGAAGTGGGCGTGACGCCCGGCGTGGAAACCACCACCGGCCCGCTGGGCCAAGGCATCACCAACGCCGTGGGCATGGCCCTGGCCGAGAAGATGCTGGCTGCCGAGTTCAACAAAGACGGCCACAAAATCGTCAACCACCACACCTACGTCTTCCTGGGTGACGGCTGCCTGATGGAAGGCATCAGCCACGAAGCCTGCGCCTTGGCTGGCGCCTGGAAGTTGAACAAACTGATCGCCCTGTACGACGACAACGGCATCTCGATCGACGGCAAAGTCGCCCCCTGGTTCATCGACAACACGCCCCAGCGCTTTGCCGCCTGCGGCTGGAACGTGATCGACGCCGTGGACGGCCACGACGCTGCGGCTGTGTCCAAAGCCATCGCCGCTGCCCGCCACAGCGCCGACAAACCCACCCTGATCGTCTGCAAGACCGCCATCGGCAAGGGCTCGCCCAACCGTGCGGGCACCTCCAAAGCCCACGGCGAGCCGCTCGGCGCCGAAGAAATCAAACTCACCCGCGAAGCCATCGGCTGGACGGCCGAGCCCTTCAAGATCCCCAAAGAGGTGTATGCCGACTGGGACGCCAAGGCCGCAGGCAAAGCCCGCGAAGCCGAGTGGAACACCGCCTTTGCCGCTTACAAAGCCGCTTTCCCCGCCGAGGCCAAAGAGTTTGTGCGCCGCATGAAGGGCGACTTGCCCAAGAACTTCAACCAAGTGGCGTTTGACGCCGTGGTCGCCGCCCACACCAAGGGCGAGACCGTGGCCAGCCGCAAGGCCAGCCAGCTGGCACTCGAAGCCTTCACCGCGGCCCTGCCCGAAATGCTGGGCGGCTCGGCCGACCTGACCGGCTCCAACCTGACCAACACCAAGAGCACCCCCGCCTTCCGCGTGGACCTCGCCGGTGACGTGGTCAAAACCGAAGACGGCAAAATCGGCCGCCACATCAACTACGGCGTGCGCGAATTCGGCATGGCCGCCATCATGAACGGCGTCGCGTTACATGGCGGTTACATCCCCTACGGCGGCACCTTCCTCACCTTCTCTGACTACTCGCGCAACGCCATCCGCATGGCCGCGCTGATGAAGCAGCGCGTGATCCATGTGTTCACCCACGACTCCATCGGTCTGGGCGAAGACGGCCCAACCCACCAGTCGATCGAGCACGCCGCCAGCCTGCGACTGATCCCCGGCCTGGACGTGTGGCGTCCGGCAGACACGGCCGAAACCACCGTGGCCTGGGCCGTGGCCCTGCAAAACGCCAACCGCCCATCGGCCCTGCTGCTGTCGCGCCAAAACCTGGCTTACTCGCCCAAGAGCGATCTGGGCGACATCAGCCGTGGCGCGTATGTGCTGTCCGAGCCCGAACACGTCGGCATCAAGAAGACCCACGGCGTGATCATCGCCACCGGCTCTGAAGTGCAACTGGCCCTGGCCGCGCAAAAGCTGCTGGCCGAGCGCAAGATCGGTGTGCGCGTGGTCTCCATGCCCAGCACCAATGTGTTTGACCGCCAAGACAGCGAATACAAACAAAGCGTGCTGCCCGCAGGCTTGCCCCGCGTGGCGGTGGAAATGGGCTCGACCGACGGCTGGTGGAAATACGGCTGCGCGGCCGTGGTCGGCATCGACACCTACGGCGAGTCGGCCCCAGCGCCTGTGCTGTTCAAACACTTCGGCTTCACTGCCGAAAACGTGGCCGACACCGTCCACGCTGCCCTGCTCAAGGCCTGATTCAGGCCCCTACACACTGACCGGTTCAACCTCTTCAGCGCCTGTGGGCGCTGAAGTCACGTTCAGGGATCAGGCTCATGCAAGGGTCTTGTTCTCAAATCCGGTTACGTAACGGTTTCGTAACTTTCTCCTGAGGCATTCACATGACCATCAAAGTAGGCATCAACGGATTTGGCCGCATCGGCCGTCTGGCTCTTCGCGCCGCCCTCAAGCACGGCTACGACGACATCCAGATCGTCGGCATCAACGACCCCAAGCCCGCCGACTACCTGGCTTACATGCTGAAGTACGACAGCGTGCACGGCCGCTTTGATGGCACGGTGGACTTCACCGACGACGCCCTGATCGTCAACGGCAAAAAGATCAAGCTCTCGCACGAACGCGACGCGCACAACCTGCGCTGGGGCGCGATGGGCGTGCACACCGTGCTCGAATGCACCGGCCACTACTTGACCGAGCCCACCAGCCAAATGCACTTGGCAGCGGGCGCCAAAAAAGTCGTGATCTCGGCCCCCTCCAAAGACAGCATCCCCATGTTCGTCTATGGCGTGAACCACAAAAAATACGCCGGCGAAGCCATCGTGTCGAATGCCAGCTGCACCACCAACTGCCTGGCCCCCGTGGTGAAAGTGCTCCACGACAAGTGGGGCATCAAACGCGGTCTGATGACCACCGTGCACGCCGCCACCGCCAGCCAAATGACCGTAGACAGCTCCTCGCGCAAAGACTGGCGCGGCGGCCGAGGCATCCTCGAAAACATCATCCCCAGCAGCACCGGCGCGGCCAAGGCTGTGGGCGTGGTGATCCCCGAGATCAAGGGCAAGATCACCGGCATGGCCTTCCGCGTGCCCACGTCAGACGTGTCGGTCATTGACCTGACCGTGGAGCTGAACAACGATGCCAGCTACGCCGAAATTTGCGCCGAAATGAAAGCGCAAAGTGAAGGCGCCCTCAAAGGCGTGCTGGGCTACACCGACGAAAAAGTCGTCTCCACCGACTTCCGTGGTGAACCCTGCGCCAGCGTGTTCGACGCGACCGCTGGCATTGCGCTGGACAAGAGCTTCGTCAAGATCGTCGCCTGGTACGACAACGAATGGGGCTACGCCAAGCAGTGCCTGGAAATGATCCGGGTGGTGGCTAAGAAGAAGTGAGCGTTGGTTGAGTCGGTCGCAGGTGCCTGCGGCAGACTCAGCTGCCGATCCCACGCCAGGGCTCAGAGGCGCTTCGTGCAATTTAGGTCAGGAAGCCGCCAAGCGTTTGCGCGTGGTGGTCTTTGTACGAACAGACAGGACTTGCGTTTCGTGAGCGAAAGCCAGCATGCTGGCCAAAGCCTTATTGACGGCTTCAGAAGTCGGAAATGCCTTCAGAATTTCGGGCTGCAACACCACGACATTGCTGCCCTGCACGAAATGTTTGAGGTACTTGCCGCGAACCCCCTTGCCCAGTTGGTCGCGCTTCAATTCAGGAATATCCAGATCAGCCATTTTTGTAGATGTCTTTTTCATATCGGGTTGCCTTTCTTGCGCTGATGATTCGAATGGTGTTGCGACGCTCCGTGTGAACGACCACTAAAAGTCGCTCCTTATTTAAGATTCCATAAGTTCGGCTCCGGTCTTCATCCATTGAGTGATCAGAGTCCGAAAAAGTCAAGGCCAAAGCATCTCCAAAAACGCTGACAGCCTCGTCAAAAGACACGCCATGCTTGAGCAAGTTGCTTTGTGCTTTTTGATTATCCCAAGCGATTGAGCCACGACAGCGCGATGACGGGTATGACGGGTATGACGGGTATGACGGGTATGACGGGTATGACGGGTATGACGGCGGCATATTTAACATTTCCTCGGAAGTAGACAGCGACAGCCAGTGCGCAACCGACGGAGAACAAAAGGAGCAGTGAAGAGCGCTGCACTGACATCCTGGGACCGAGCTTGGCAATAAAGCCACTGGGGGTGAAGAGCGTGGCGCAGCTGACGTTTTTTGCGCATCGCCAGCGCCTGCCGCAACTGCCGCAAAGCATGGCCGAGCAGCTGGCCCGGAGCGCCCCCGCGCTGCCCGGGCCCCACGCCTCGCAGGTCGATGCCATCGAAAAAAATGGACCCGCCGCTACGAGGTGTGACAAGAAGCTTTCGTCTTTCAGGTCGGCTTCAGCCCCGACAACGGTCCCTGATGTGTAGATGTCGGCGCTGAAGCCCCGACCTGCAAAAATGGCTTGCGCCTGATCAATCCCTGAGCAATTCCGCCAATGCGGAGGCATCCAGCACGGCCGAGCCGTCCTGGTCGTTGAGCATGCTGTCGGCCAGGCTGCGTTTGTCGTGGTGCATTTGCAAGATGCGCTCCTCCACCGAACCCTGGGTGACCAGGCGGTAGACGGTGACGGGGCGTTGCTGGCCCATGCGGTGGGCACGGCCGCTGGCCTGGTCTTCGGCGGCCGGATTCCACCAGGGGTCGACGATGATGACGTAGTCGGCCACCGTCAAGTTCAGGCCAAAGCCGCCCGCCTTCAGGCTGATTAGAAACACCTCGCCCTGCCCTTGCTGAAAGGCGGCCACCCGCTTGCCTCGCTCGGCAGCCGGGGTGCTGCCGTCCAGGTATTGGTAGGCCACACCGAGGGCCTCCAGGCGCTCGGCCAAGAGCTTGAGGTAGTCGGTGAACTGGCTGAACACCAGGGCTTTGTGTTGGCCCGCCACCAGCTCTTGTACCAAGCGTTCAAATTCCTCGATCTTGGCCCCGGAGAGCCCCATCTCGGGCACCACCAGGCGCGGGTCGCAAGCGGCGCGGCGCAGCTTCATCAGTTCGGCCAACATGCGAATTTGCGGGCCTTTCTTGTCTTGGGCGGCTTTTTCAACCTCCTCGCGGGCTTGGCGGCGCATGGCTTCTTGCAAGGCGCGCTCGGCCTCGCTGGGTTGCACCAGGTGAACGATCTCGGTGCGCGGCGGCAGGTCTTGCAAGACCTGGGCCTTGGTGCGGCGCAGCAAGAAGGGCGCAATGATGCGTCGCAGGCGCTGGCGCACCGCCGGGTCTTGCTGGCGCTCAATGGGGCCGGCAAAGCGTTCTTGAAACTGGTTGGCCGAGCCCAGCAAGCCGGGGTTCAAGATGTTCATCAACGACCACAACTCGGACAGCCGGTTTTCCACCGGTGTGCCCGACAGGGCCAGGCGAAAGCCCGCCTGCAGCTGGCTGACCACTTGCGCGCGTTTGGTGGCGGCGTTCTTCAAGGCCTGGGCTTCGTCCAGCACCAGCGTCGCCCAGGCGGCCTGCGTGAAGGCTTCGCTGTCTTGCTGCACCAGGCCGTAGCTGGCCACCAGGACATGGCCGGGGCCGAGCTCAGCAAAGACCTGGCGGCGGTCTGCAGCCTCATGATAAATGTGCACCTCCAGGCTGGGTGCAAAGCGGTGGATCTCGTCGCGCCAATTGCTGCACACCGAGGTGGGTGCCAGCACCAGAGCGGCCCCTGCCTTGCTGCGTTGCAGCAGCAGGGCCAGGGTCTGCACGGTTTTGCCCAGGCCCATGTCGTCGGCCAGGCAGGCACCCAGCCCCGAGCGCGACAGGCGCGCCAGCCATTGGTAGCCCTGGCGTTGGTAGTCTCTCAACTCTGCCTGCAGGGTGCGCGGCACGGGGGCCTCCCATTGACTGGCTTTGGCCAGCTCGTCCACGCGCTCGCGCCAGGCTTTGTCGCCCTTCAGTTCCACGCCACCGAGCTGTTCGCTCAGCCAGGCCGCTGCGGCGTGCGGCAGTTGCAGGCCCGCCTTCTTGCTGTTTTGCGCCAGGCCGTCCAGGTCTTTGAGCTGCTGACGCAGGCGGTCGCTGAGCGCCAGGACCTGACCCTCGGCCAGCGTCACAAAACGGCTGCTGCTGCCGCGCATCAGGGCCAAAAGCTGCTGCAGACCCATGACCCGGCCTTCGTCCAGCTGCACCTCGCCGTCCAGCGCCAGCCAATCGCGGCCGCTGCCCACAGTGATCGACATCTGCTGGCTGTGAACTTGCTGAATGTTGACGGCGCGCCCTTTGGGCCAGTCGATGGCGGCAACGCCGGGCTGGCCCGGCAGTTGGTCCAGCGCACTCAAGGCTTCGTCGGGCGTGTCAAGCAACACCGTTTGGTCGGCGCTGTGCTCGGGGTCCAGCATGGGCAGGCTTTCGAGCACGCTGGTCAGCCAACGCCGCTCTTCGCTCAGGCTGCGCTCACACCACAGGCTCTCGCCCTCGTGTACGCACACCATGCGGGCACGCCCCATGCCGGGCACCACCAGGGGGCCATAGTCGCCAAAGGGTTGCACCACCAGGCGCAAGGTCAGGCCCTCGCCTGCAGGGGCCAGTTGTGCGCGCAAACGGCTTTCGGCGGGCACTTGGCGGCCCGTTTGGGCGTCGCCCTGCAACTCAAAGTGCGAGGCCAAGGCTTGCAGTGCGGCGTTCAACTCGGTTTGTGCCTGGGCGGGCACCCGCCAGCCGTTGGTGATGAGGTCGGCCACCTGCTGCTGCGCCGGGCTGATGTGGATGAGCTTGGCCACGCCAGGGCTCACGCGCACGATGCGCCACTGGGCCCGGTCCTCTTCAGCGGCACGGAGGTCGTCACCCCACAGCTTGAAATGATCGGGCACCTGGGGCGATGTCTTCAGGTTGATGGGCGGGTCAATCTCGAACAGATAGCTGGCGTTTGCGCCGTCGCCTTCTCGTTTGACCAGCAAGCGCGGCTGGGCAGGCACCATCTCCAGCCACTGCTGAGGCGCGTCTTCCAGCATCAGGTGGGGGTGGCCCTTCAGGGCTTGCAGTGCGCCGGTGATATTCAGCACGGGCTGGGTGCTGTTGCGTGGGCGCTGCAGGTGGCGCAGCACCGCACTGTCGCGGGCGGGTAAGCCTTGGCGCTTTTGGGCTGCCAGCCAGCCCAGGGGTTTGAGCTTGACGGCCCCACGCGCCCCAGTGCTCATCTCCAACATGTTCAGGTCGATCGGGCGACCCTGTTCATCGATGCTCAGGCTCCACGCCCATTGCAGCGCAGGCTTGTCGGCCACTGCGGCAGGGTCGCTGGAGGCGCTGAGGTTCAGAATGGCTTGCAGTGCGTCGCGCCAAGGCTCAGGCGGGGCCCCAAAAATGCGTGCGGGCCTTGCCGCCACGGGGTGAACCCATTCAGCGCTGGGCCAGCCCAGGCGCTCGCAGGCCTCTAGCGTGGGGGCCAGCAGGCTGCCTAGGCACTGGTTCTTGAGGAACGCCAGCGTGGCGGCGACCTGGTCGTCCTTGGGCGGCTCACCGGCAGGCTTGCCCAGCCAGGCCAATTGCAGCAGGTGTTCAGCCTTGATGTCTCGCTTCAAAAAGTCGGTGTAGTACGGGGGCCAAGGCGACTTGCCCAGGCGCGCATCAATCGCTTGAACCCACGCGCCAAAAATACCGTCGTTGATGTCCGGCTGGCGGCGGCCAGACGCTGCCACGCACAACTTGCGAGCCACCTCCCAATCTTTGTGGTCGTCGCTGCTCAGCCAGGCCAGCACTTCGAGCTGCTGCAGCCAAGGTGGCAGCAGCTCGGCCCATTTGACCTTGGCCGCACGCAGCGCTTTGCCATTGGCCGCAAAGGCCTGACGCGCGCCACCGTGGTCGCCCGCTTGCAGCAGTTGCAGGCCATCAATGGCACCCGCCAGCTCGGGCACATAGCACCAATCCGGGCCCAGCAGGGCGGTGACCTGCGCGCCGCGCGCGTCACCCGCCATAGAGATGCCCAAGGCCAGACGCGTGATGGGTTGCGGCACCAAGCGGCCCGATGGGATCTCGGTCTCCAGCCAAGCGATAGCCAAGGGGTAATTCGGCTCGTCCATGCGGCTCAGGGCCGTGAGCAACAGCTTTTGCAGCCACAAGGGGTCGGCCTGGCCCATCAACTCGGGCAACCAGGCATCTTTAAATATCTGGTCTGCCCATTGCGGCAGGTAGTTCGCCAGTGCGTGGGTTGCAAGCATGGCCACGGCCTCGGCCTCGCTGCGCCCTGACCAGAGGTGGGCCCGTACCACGCAATAGCCCAAAGCCACGCGCTCTGGCTGAAGCGCCCAAGTGTTGAGCCGAGTCGTGTTGAGGCGCTGCACCAAGTGGGGACACAGCGCCGTGGGCTGCAGGGTGGTGTAGATCCGCACCGCGTTCTCGCGGTAAGCCGGTGCTGCAAAGTTCAACTCTTGGCGGCCACTGTGGCCAGGGTTGACCAAGCCGCGCTCGCGCAAAACCACCAGTTGGGCACGCACGCTGGTTTCAGTCACCGAGCCCGTCCACCCCACCAAGTCGCCATGCAGTCGCAACAGCTGGGTCATCTCGGCGGCCGTGGTGCTTTGCGACAGCAGCACCATCATGTCCAACACCTGTTGCACCCGCGCCTCGTCCACAGGGCGCTTGTCCAGCGGGTTGGCATCCACCTTGGCATGCGTGTCAATGGGCGGCCATGGCTGGCCTGAGGGCGTGGTGTAACCCTGAGGGGCGGGTTTGAACTTGGCCACAGAGGGCTCCTTCATGAAGGGGTCGGCAAGCGGGTTGAGGACATACACAGAGAAATTGGCGGGTGGCCCGACCACCCACGCGGCATTTTCCCAGAGGTTCATGAACCTCTGTGCTCATCAGCCTGACCAAGCCTTATGCGGTGTGACCGCTGGTATCGTGCTTTTGTTCTACGCGGCCATCCCCCTGGCCTTTGCGGTGGCCAACCCCGCCACCAACGCACTGCCCGCCGCAGCCTTGCTGGCCAGCTTCATCGGCACCGGCAGCAGCTTTTAGGCCTTCGTCGAACTCGCCTGAAAACGCGGCCTGCTAGACACCGCCTTGCCGGGCAAAAGCTTTTACTTTTTAGGGGGCCTTGCCGAAGCCACCGAAACCATCACCGTCTTCGCCGCCATGTGCATCTGGCCTGAACACTTTGCGGTGTTGGCTTATGGGTTTGCTGGGTTGTGTGCGGTGACTACGGGGATGCGGGTGGGGTGGGGGTATCGGCGGTTGGGGTGAAGCTGACGCGAAGTTCAGCGGTGCGTTGCAACTTTGGGCGTCCGTTGAAAGGGAACATGAGACGTCGTCGCCTCAAGGCGCTCGGCCAGCCAGACCTTGATCACGGACTGCCTGGTCACCCCCAGTTTGCTGGCTTCGCGGTCCAGCGAGTCAATCATCCATGTTGGAAAATCAACATTCACCCGCTTCTGCTCCTGCAGCACGCGCCTGGATTTGGACAAGTCCAAAGAAGCCGTGATGTCGGCGCCATCATCAAACTGCTGATCAAACTTTTTAGCTTTCATAAAGTGCCACCTCTTCTGTGCGTGCGCGACGCACGGATATCAATCGGATATGGGCTCCCCGGTAGGTGATGACTGCCGACCAATGCTTCCCATCCATGACGCCAATCACCAGATAACGTGGTTCGTCATCTGTTTTTGCCGGAATTTCCAACAGCATCGGGTCATTCCACAGCACCTGAGCTTGGACGAAATCAATGCCATGCTTTGTGCGATTGGAATCACTCTTTGCGGCGTCAAACTCAAAAGACATCATGGTATAGAAAATATACCTTAATTGTCATCCAACAACAAGCCGCCTGAGCACTATGCGCTGTGCGTCTATGGCGTGAACCACAAAAAGTATGCGGGTGAGGCCATCGTGTCAAACGCCAGCTGCACCACCAACTGCCTGGCCCCCGTGGTGAAAGTGCTCAACGACAAATGGGGCATCAAGCGCGGCCTGATGACCACCGTGCACGCCGCCACCGCCAGCCAGATGACCGTGGACAGCTCCTCGCGCAAAGACTGGCGCGGTGGCCGTGGCATCCTCGAAAACATCATCCCCTGCAGCACGGGTGCGGCCAAGGCCGTGGGCTTGGTGTTTCAAGATGCCTTACTCTTCCCGCACATGACGGTGGCCGAGAACCTGCTGTTTGCCGTCCCCGTCAGTGACACCAGCGGCACTCGTAACACCACCGCGCAGCGTCAAGCCCGCGTGCAACAAGCGCTACAAGAAGCTGAGCTGACTGGCATGGGCGAGTGCGACCCGTCCACGCTCTCGGGCGGGCAACGTGCGCGTGTGGCGCTCATGCGCGCCTTGCTGGCCTAGCCGCAAGCGCTCTTGCTCGACGAGCCGTTTTCCAAACTCGACGCCGCCTTGCGCGCCCAGCTGCGCCCGTGGGTGTTTGCGCATGTGCGCGAGCGGCGCATCCCGGTGGTGCTGGTCACGCACGACGAACAAGACGTGGCCGACCCGCAGCGCGTGGTGCACTTGCGCGCCGCCACCGAAGAAAGCCCAAGCCATGTTTGACCGCCACGCCCAAACCCTCTTGCGCCCCGCGCTGAACGCTGCCGCACGCGGCTTGGTGCGCGCAGGCATCGGCGCTGACGCGCTCACCTGGCTGGGCTTTGCCATCGGCATGGCCGCCGCCGTGGCCATTGCAGTGCAAGCGTGGTGGTGGGGCTTGGCGCTGCTGCTGGCTTCGCGCTTGCTCGACGGCCTGGACGGCAGCGTGGCCCGCCTGACCCAACCCACCGACGCGGGCGGCTTCCTGGACATCGCACTCGACTTCGTGTTCTACGCCGCCATCCCCCTGGCCTTTGCGGTGGCCAACCCCGCCACCAACGCCCTGCCCGCCGCAGCCCTGCTGGCCAGCTTCATCGGCACCGGCAGCAGCTTTTTGGCGTTTGCGGTACTGGCCGAAAAACGCGGCTTGACGGACACCGCCTTGCCGGGCAAAAGCTTTTACTTCTTGGGCGGTTTGACTGAAGCCACCGAGACCATCACCGTGTTTGCCGCCATGTGCGTGTGGCCTGAACACTTTGGGGTGTTGGCTTATGGGTTTGCTGCACTGTGTGCCGTGACGACAGGGATGCGGGTTTGGTGGGGGTATCGGCAGTTACGTTGTTGACGCCGACCAAAAATAGCCATGCACCGCCCAAAAAGTTCAGCAATCGAACCCGACGCACCGCCGTCATATCGCGTGAGCTCCGTGAATGCTCAATCGACAGTTAGGCATCAGTACGCGATTTAAGAACAGCATTAGAACTCATAATCCACTACCCAATTCCAAGGTGTCCCAAAGCGCTTCTTTTGCTCTAGGAGGGCCAAGTAGAAGGGATCTTCACTGAGAGGAAATAGGTGATTGGGCTCAGGCAGTCCATCTGTGTCGAAGTTCGCGTCCAAGAGAATCACCGCGTCAAGGTCGCGTGCGGCGGCAGCAATCTCGTTCGCACGGAACGCAGGTAGCCCGCATCGTTGCCGTATAGGTCGTTCAACCGGCAAATGTTCGAAAACTCCAAGCTTATTGACTAGGTAGTCGGTTTGCCTAACGGCGGGATCGCGAAAGCGGAAAAAGTAGATAACACCCTCATGCTCGCCCTCGTTGATGTGCCGATATGTCGCCTTAAGCGAGTTGGAGAGTTCGGACCAACGATGCGACGCAAAAAATGCGGCCGTCGCTAGATCGAAAGTAATGTCAAGTCCGATAGTCTTTTTACCGTAGTGCTGCTCAATCAAAGGGTACTCGTAGCAGTCATGAAACCTGTGACGCTTCCATCGCTTGAAGTACTCTTGACTTTCTGGGTCATGGAAGTCCTCTAGGTCCGAAATAGAGAAATGGGGCCCGTAGCGTTCATGGTTTCGTTTGTGCAGCGTTCGCCAGTCCGCTATCCCATGGTAGACAAGCTCGTCGGCTTGAAATGTCTCAAAGATTGATTGGGACGGTCCCAAGTTACGCGCTGAGAGCGGTTGATCTAGGAACTGCCGCCAATAACTTGGAGTAATTATTCGCTCCATCCTCTGGGCATCGCAGATCCTAGGATTTGGTACCGACCTAGACATCCAATAATCGCGGGGCTGCCCACGAAAACTGGTGAAGCCCTGTTCTATTGCTTCGCGATGCCGCGGACTTTCTGCTATTTCGCGCAGATCTTTCAAGTCGCGAACGTTCTTATATGTGGGTGTGTCGATTGGGGGTTGGGCAGGCGTTTGCGCTCCATTCAAGAACGCAGCAAACTCGTCAAGTTCGAAGAGCCCTGACATTTTCAAGCCATAGTGGCAGTCCATAACCATTGACCGTGGCGTGTTTCCCCATCCATTCTCAATTGGCCAAACCACATAGCCAGCTTCTGCCGCTTTCGATGCGATGGTGTGTGGCACCCCACGGGCCTCCATATCGCGAACAAACTCTGCCGCCTGCTCTTCAAACATTGACGTTTCCTCATTGATAGTCGATTTGATGGGCACCAAATTGTGTAGTTCTAATGCCAAACGCACAGGTTAACTGGCAAAAATGCGGTGCATTGTTGTCAGCGTTGACCTACGGTTGCACTGAGGTGAATAAGGACGCGCCTTGGTTAAGGGTGGAACTCACCAGGTTCCAAAATGTCGTACTTCGAGTTGAGTTCCATCGCGAGTGTCATTGCGCCGTTGAGAATATTGGTGAAGTGTTGCGAGCAATGGTCTATCTCCTTCACTCGATAGAAGTAGCTGGCGCCGAAACCCCACATGACATCTGGTCGAGGAGTTTCGCGACGCCTAGATGAATATGAAGCGGGGCACAGAAAGTAGCCATGCATGTGAGGCTGTATTGCCATTCCATGCGCAATCTGGTTGCGGTATGTGCTCGCCTCGTTGTAGACCTTGATCAGATCCAGAACAATTTTCAGTTCCACCTTGTCCCGGTTCAGAAAGAATTCCTCGGCTGCGTACTTCAGTGCGAGGTGCCTACCGAACACAGACTCAATGGTTCCATACGCGCGGCATGGAGCAAACGAGACCGATTCACATAGAAGTTGGTACAACTTTATCAATGCTGACTCGGCGTGCTCCCATGCGCTTAAGGCACGACCTACAGCCTCATGAATTGGAGCTGTGGAAGCTTCGCCGTGGAAGTCGGCGGAGGGCATCACACGGGCCGGCGGCGCCCAGCGAGGAACTGGTATGAATTTGATGGGCATGTGGAGAGTTCAGTCTTGTGCGGCCTAACGTGATGTAAACAGCAAAACCCGGTTTATAGACCCGGTCCGTGCCGATACATCTTTTATTGAAATCGTTGCAAGCGGCATGCAAACTTAGCCTGCCACCTCTAGCAACCTCCGCACCATGCCAGCGCAGCAGGCCCGAAGCGCCCAACTATAACCAAATAACTAACATAAATTACCTACAAAACGCCTTTACGTGTAAACCCCCATAAGCCCCCCAAGCCCACCCAAAACACAACACAAAGCTGGGCATAATCATTCACGCCCCCGCTGGCCACCCCGCCCAAACGCCACTCCGGCAAACCCCCAAAAACAACAGTCAGCCCCCGCACAGATGACCGCCAACGCCTTCCACAACATCGCGCAAATTGAAACCAGCCTGTGGGAAGCCGCCGATCAGCTCCGTGCCAACTCCAACCTCACGGCCACCGAATATTCCATGCCGGTGTTGGGCGTGATTTTTTTGCGGCACGCCACCAACCGTTACCAAACCGCATTGCAAGCCATTGAGGCCGCGCAGGCGGCGGGCACTAGCCCCAAGCGCCCGCTGGTCAAGGGCGACTTCATCAAGCGCCGTGCTTTGATGCTGCCCGAGGCCGCTCGCTACGACACCTTGCTCAACCTGCCTTCTGGGGCCAGCTTGGGCGGCGCACTGGTGGCGGCCATGAACGCGATCGAGGCCGACTTTGCGCCGCTGCAAGGCAGCTTGCCCAAAGACTACGACCGCTTTGACAACAAGTTGCTCGAAAACCTGCTGCGCTGCTTTGACAGCCAAGCCCTGCGCCAAGCCACGGGCGATGTGTTTGGCCGCATCTACGAATATTTCTTGATGAAGTTCGCCATGCAAGGCGCGCAAGACAAGGGCGAATTTTTCACGCCGCCTTCGCTGGTGCAAACGCTGCTCAACATCATCGAGCCCAACCACGGTGTCGTGGCCGACTTGGCTTGCGGCTCAGGTTCGAAGGCGAAATTCCGGCAGCCAACACTTTCTGCGATGCCAAGCACCGGCTGCAAGACGCCCAACTGGGGGCTGATCAGAGGTTTACGGATTTGCGCGCGTTCACCACGGGGTGTGAGTGGGGTGGTTTGGCGCTAGGATAGTGAAGCAAATTACGAAGCGCACAGGTCTCTGGCCGTTGCAATGCTTGAGCCTACGCTGCTCGCCGCCTGGCGTACTGAGTTCGGATTAGCACCATCATTTTGAGCGAAGCGATTAGAGGGCCTGCGTCATGACCAAGGAAGATAAACCCATCGAGAAGCAAGCCATCACTGTCAGTGCCGGTGCGGAATCGCCCTTTTTGCTTTACGCCGGTGATGACGAGAAAGTGCATGTCCGCGTTCTCATTCACGCCGAGACGCTGTGGCTGCCGCAACGCTTGATGGCCGAACTGTTCCAGACCACCCCCGATAACGTCGGGTTGCACCTCAAGAACATCTACGCCGAAGGCGAACTGGCGGAATCGGCAACTGCCGAGGATTTCTCGGTAGTTCAAAACGAAGGTGGCCGGGCCGTCCGGCGCACGCTCAAGCACTACAGCCTGGACGCCATCATCGCAGTCGGCTACCGGGTCAGCTCCAAGCGCGCCACCCAGTTCCGCATCTGGGCCACACAGATCCTCAATGAGTACATCCGCAAGGGTTTTGTCCTGGACGACGAGCGCTTGAAGCAGGGCAAACAAGTCTTCGGCGAAGACTACTTTTTGGAGTTACTGGAGCGGGTCCGTTCCATCCGTGCCAGCGAGCGCCGCATCTACCAGCAAATCACCGACATCTTCGCTGAGTGCAGCGTGGACTACGATCCCAAGTCGGACATCACGCAGAACTTTTATGCCATGGTGCAGAACAAGTTCCATTTCGCCATTACCGGCCAGACGGCCGCCGAGATCATTCACAGCAAGGTTGACCACAATGCCCCGCACGCGGGCCTGCTGACTTGGAAAATCGCCCCGCATGGGCGAGTCCTCGCCTCTGATGTGACCATCGCCAAAAACTACCTGACTGAACCCGAGATCAAGCGCCTGGAGCGCACCATCTCCAGCTTCTTCGACTACATCGAAAACATCATCGAGAACCGGGTGCAAATGGGCATGGCCGATATGGCCACCAGCGTGGATAAGTTTCTGAGTTTCAACGAGTACAAGCTGCTGACGCATAAAGGCCGGATCAGCAAGACTCAGGCAGACCAGAAAGCTTTGGCCGAATACGCGCAATTCAATCGAACGCAAAAAATTGAATCGGACTTTGACCGGGTCTTGAAGGTCACAAAAGCACTTGGAGTTGACGTTTCTCAGGTCAAACGCAAGGGCGATAAGAGCAAAAAATAGATCGGGCTACCGGATGTGTGCACTGGCAGGTGTTTGCACCAAGTGACAGGCCAGTTGTTGTGGCGAAAACCTACTTTATTTACCGCACTGACTGCGCTGGATGCGCCACTGATTCACACCGGTGAAACACGGTTCAAAGACCCAACCCATCTGTGGGCGTACAAAAATCTCCCTGGTCGAACTGATCATTTGGTCTGCGCGGTGTTGGTCCTCGAAGACGCCGTGGTCGTTAAAACTGTCATGCACGAATTTGTATTGGAGGCTTAACCCATGAAAACCACCTACTACGACCAAGATGACATCTTGGTGATTCATCTCTCGGATAAACCCATTGCACGCGAGGTGTCGCAGGACTGGAACACGCATGTCAGCTACGCTGCTGATGGCACTGCCGTAGAAGTCGTCGTGCTGGACGCCAGAGCCAACGGCGCACTCCCGGTAGAAATCCTCCACGGTCAAGCCGTCTGATCGACCGCACCCCACTCCAACACCGCCTCGCGATCACTGCTGCGCCCCAGCGTGCCGGTGGGGCCAAAGCTCTCTTGGTTGAAGGCATAGACGTTGTCCCAGCCCAACGCCCGCTCCAGGTGCTCGGCAAACGTGGCCTGCACCAGGCGGTCTTCACTGTGGATGTCGGTGTAGGCCATGGTTTCTACTGGCTTTTTATAAAGGACAAATCTCTTGATTCGAATTTAAGAAAATCCATACAAATCAATGACTTACAAACTTCTATCAACCCGAAAGGTCTTTGCCTCATCATGATTACCCCTGTTCTGTCCTTTAGAAACCCAGCCTATCCATCCGATTATTGATCCGGCACCCCGGTCGGTGGCTTTGGCCCCGATGTTTTGCCGTCTGCGCAGGCCCCATGTCGTGTGAGGAGCCGCCGACGGGGGAAAGGTTGCGCGACTTGCGCGAGGCGCTGACCAAGCGCCGCTATGAAATTTTGTCCCGTGTGGTGTTCAGCCGCTTCAAGGCTTTGTTGGTGGAGCCTTCAGCGCTGGTCTATGCCGAGCGGCACGACAACATCGAAGCGATTTACAAAAAGCTCAGCGAGCGGCGCGACACCGCCGATGTGAGCGAGTTGCTCAAAGAGCTGCGCCGCATCGTCAACGAAGCGATTGCCACCCATGCCTCCGGGGTGGATCAGGCCAATGGACTGACGGTGGACTTGTCGCAGATCAACATGGAAAAGCTGCGCGACGAATTTGCCAGCAAGGTGCAGCGCAAGGCCACGGCCATTGAAGACATTCGCCAGATCGTGGAAGACAAGCTGGCGCAGATGCTGGCGCAAAACCCGCTGCGCATGAACTACGAGAAAAAGTACCAAGAGATCATCGCCGCCTACAACCAGGACAAAGACCGCGCCACCATCGAAGACACCTTTGCCAAACTGCTGGATGTGATGGCCGCGCTGGACGTGGAGCAGCAACGCGCTGTGCAAGAAGGCTTGAGCGAAGATCAGCTGGCGCTGTTTGATTTGGTGCAACGCGGTGACTTGAACAAGACAGAGCGCGAACGCATCAAACAAGCCAGCCGCGATTTGCTGGCGGGCGTGATGGCGGTCATTGCGCCCTTGGACCGCTGGACCGAAAAAGAGCAGACCCAAGCCGAGGTGGAAACCTTCATCCTCGACCAGGTCTACCTGTCACTGCCCGAGCCGCCTTACTCGCCACAAGACAAAGCGGGCGTAGCGCAATTGGTTTACCGGCACATTTGGCAGCAGAGCTTGCGCGAGCATTTGTAAACATTGAGTCATGGCCAATGCAGCTGAGCGAACAGCTGCTTGGGTGCAGCTGTCACTATTGATCCGGCCCTGTGAAGTATTCAATGGGCAACGATGTTGTAGGTCGGTGGCTTTAGCCCCGACACGCAGCCTGTGCCGAAGCCTCCAATGTGGGGGCTATAGCCACCGATCAACGGGGAGACCCGACCACCGACCTACAAAACAGCCTGCGCAGCCCCCGTAGGTCGGCACTCGAAGAGTCCGACAAATGGCCTAACCGGCACCACCGCTTGCCCCAGGCGACATCGGTCATCAAGCCCCCACGTCGGGGTCTTCGACCGCCGACCTACAAAATACTGCGACCTCGTAGGTCGGCACTCGAAGAGTCCGACAAATGGCCTAACCGGCACCACCGCTTGCCCCAGGCGACATCGGTCATCAAGCCCCCACGTCGGGGTCTTCGACCGCCGACCTACAAAATACTGCGACCTCGTAGGTCGGCACTCGAAGAGTCCGACGTCTGCCCGCACAGCCAACACTGACTGCCTCAAGCCGCATACCCCGGGCTTTCGCGCTCCAGTTTGCGCAGCAGCGAAGGCCACACAAATTGACCGCCCAGGCCGCCGGTCTGCACGCGTGAGGCATGCGCCACACCGTCCAAAATCTTCGGGTTAACGGCGGTCAGGTCTTGTGCACCGCTTTGTCCGGCCAGTGCATCCACCTGGATGCGGCAGGTGTTCTCGAAGGTGTACATCGACAAGAATGCATCGGCAATCGTCTTGCCCACGGTGAGCAAACCGTGGTTACGCAGCATCAGGTAATTGGCATCGCCCAGATCGGCTTGCAGCCGGGTCTTTTCATCGTCGCGAATCGCCACGCCCTCGTAGCCGTGATAGGCCAGAGAAGCCAGCACAAAAGTGCTTTGCTGGCTGATGGGCAGCACGCCGTGTTGTTGGGCGCTGACGGCCACGCCAGCGCGCGTGTGGGTGTGCAGCACGCAACCGGCGTCATGCCGCACCTCATGCACCGCGCTGTGAATGACGAAACCAGCAGGGTTCACCGGGAAGGGGCTGTCGTGCAGCTTGTTGCACTGCATGTCGACCTTGACCAGACTCGACGCCGTGATTTCGTCAAACATCAGGCCATAGGGGTTGATCAAGAACTGGTCTTGCCCGCCCGTGACCGACTCGGGCAACTTGGCGCTGATGTGGGTAAACACCAGATCACTCCAGCCATACAGCGCCACCAGCCGGTAACAAGCCGCCAAGTCCAGGCGCAATTGCCACTCATCGGGGTGAACCTGGTCTTTCAGGGAGGGAATGTCAAACGCCATGGCTGGTACTCCAGAGAAAAAATTCCAGCTTAACCAGAAGCTGTCGCCAGAAATGACGTGTTGGTGACTGTTCGGTCGTTATCGCTCATCAAGCCCCATGTCGGGGTCTTCGACCGCCGACCTACAAAAACCAGCGACCTCGTAGGTCGGCACTCGAAGAGTCCGACAAATGGCCGATCAGCCACTACCGCCAGCCCCAGGCGTCATCGGTCATCAAGCCCCCATGTCGGGGTCTTCGACCGCCGACCTACGAAATACTGCGACCTCGTAGGTCGGCACTCGAAGAGTCCGACAAATGGTCGAATCGGCACTGTCGCTTGCATCAGTCGCTATTGGTCATCAAGCCCCAACGTCGGGGTCTTCGACCGCCGACCTACGAAAACCAGCAGCCTCGTAGGTCGGCACTCGAAGAGTCCGACAAATGGCCGATCAGCCACTACCGCCTGCCCAAGGCGTCATCGCTCATCAAGCCCCCATGTCGGGGTCTTCGACCGCCGACCTACGAAAACCAGCAACCTCGTAGGTCGGCACTCGAAGAGTCCGACAAATGGCCGATCAGCCACTACCGCCTGCCCAAGGCGTCATCGCTCATCAAGCCCCATGTCGGGGTCTTCGACCACCGACCTACAAAAACCAGCAACCTCGTAGGTCGGCACTCGAAGAGTCCGACAAATGGCCGATCAGCCACTGCCGCTTGCCCCAGGCGTCATCGGTCATCAAGCCCCCATGTCGGGGTCTTCGACCGCCGACCTACGAAAACCAGCAGCCTCGTAGGTCGGCACTCGAAGAGTCCGACAAATGGCCGATCAGCCACTACCGCCTGCCCAAGGCGTCATCGCTCATCAAGCCCCCATGTCGGGGTCTTCGACCGCCGACCTACGAAAACCAGCAACCTCGTAGGTCGGCACTCGAAGAGTCCGACAAATGGCCGAACCGGCACTGCCGCCTGCCCCAGGCGTCATCGGTCATCAAGCCCCAACGTCGGGGTCTTCGACCGCCGACCTACGAAAACCAGCGACCTCGTAGGTCGGCACTCGAAGAGTCCGACAAATGGTCGAATCGGCACTGTCGCTTGCATCAGTCGCTATTGGTCATCAAGCCCCAACGTCGGGGTCTTCGACCACCGACCTACAAAAACCAGCAACCTCGTAGGTCGGCACTCGAAGAGTCCGACAAATGGCCGAACCGGCACTGCCGCTTGCATCAGTCGCTATTGGTCATCAAGCCCCAACGTCGGGGTCTTCGACCGCCGACCTACGAAATACTGCGACCTCGTAGGTCGGCACTCGAAGAGTCCGACAAATGGCCGATCAGCCACTGCCGCCTGCCCCAGGCGACATCGGTCATCAAGCCCCAACGTCGGGGTCTTCGACCGCCGACCTACGAAAACCAGCAACCTCGTAGGTCGGCACTCGAAGAGTCCGACATCAGTTTTCCAAGCGACAAGCTTTCAAGGCCGCGTCAGTTCTTCCAGCTGTGTGAGGTAGACGCGTGCGAACTGCCCGGCGTCGTCTTGCGGGCCGCACATTTCGAGCGAGGCAGCCAGTTGGCCGCAGACGGCGGGGCGGCTTGGGTGGCCGAAGATTTTGCAGCGCAGGTGTTCGTTCAGCTGCACGCATGGCACACCCGCAGGTTTGCCCTGGGGCATTCCGGGGATGGGCGAGGAGATGGACGGGGCGATGCAGCAGGCCGCGCAGCCGGGGCGACAGGACACACTCATCGCGGCCACAAGACCCACAATTGCAAAGGCTGCTTCAGGCGCCCGGCCAAGTCGCCAGCGGCCGCGCCCGACCCGGCGTAGTAGTCGGCCCGCACCGCGCCTACGATGGCCGTGCCGGTGTCTTGTGCGAGTACCAGGCGGTCCAGCGTCGTTTGCGGCCCGGGCGAGCGCAGCCACACCGGTGTGCCGTACGGGATGCTGCTGCGGTCCACGGCAATCGAGCGGCCCGCCGTCAGTGGCACACCTTGTGCGCCTTTGGGGCCGGGGGGCACGATGCTGGCGGGCAAGGCTTCTTCCTTGAAAAACACCACGCGTGGGTTTTGCCAGAGCAACTCATTGAGCCGCGATGGATTGCGCGCAATCCAGTCCTTGATGCCCGGCCAGGACGCGTCGCGGATCAGGCCCTGGTCAAGCAGCCATTTGCCAATGCTTTTGTAGGGCTGGTCGTTGGTGCCGCCAAAGGCCAAACGCACCATGCGCTGGCGGCCGTCGGGCTCGGTCACGTTCACCAGGCCCGAGCCCTGAATGTGCAGCACCATCGCATCCACCGGATCGGCCAGGTAGACCAACTCCTTGCCGCGCAAGGCGGCGCGGGCAGCGGACACGGTTTCGATCTCCTGACGCGTATACCAGGGCTTGCGGCGCGCCAGATCGGCGGGGGCGGTGTACAGCGGCACATTGAACCCGGCACGCGGCAGGCGCGAGGCATTGAGCACGGGTTCGTAATAAGCGGTCAGCAAGCCGTCGGCTCGCTGGTCATGCGACTCGACGCGGTAGGGCTGCAGTTTTTGCCGCATCCAGTTGCGCTGGGCTTGCACCGATTCACGCGCCAATTGCTGCACCTCGGGGCACAGCGCGGCCCAGGGTTTGGCCGGACGCTGGCAGCTTTGCAGCCAGGCGGGCCAGGCTTCGTGCACGGCGTCTGCCTCCAGCCCGGGCAGCTCGGACCAGCGAACGGGAATCCAGCGGCTTTGGGCTTGCGTGATCACCGGCGGCAGAGCACTGCTGTCCTGCGGCATTGGGGGGGGGGCAGGGGAATGCGGTACGGGCGCGGTGGAGCATCCAGCCAAGCTGCCTACAATCGCGGCCACCACCGCAGAGGCCCAAAAGGGGTTGAAACGGAAAAACAGGAGTTGGCGCATGGGACTGATTTTGCTGGAAGCGTTGGCGGCAGGCGTGATTTTCGTGTTGATTGTCTGGTGGACCATGTTCTCGGGTCGGCCAAAGGGCGAAATACCCCAGCCACCTGGCTCGCAAGAGGGCGAAGATCCACCCGCAAAATGAGGTGGCGCTCAGTATTTGGGCCAGCTTTTGGCAGGTCGGCACTGGCAGATTCCGACGTTTGTAAGTGAACCGATACCGACGATACAGGTGTTGGCCGTTCATCAGGCCGGTGTCGGGGTCTTCGACAGCCGACCTACGGGTTTCTCTTTGCAGGGCGGCTGTTTCAGCGCTGCTGTGCACAGCTTGATATCGTCAAAGCCCTAAAATCCGGCCATGTTTTGCCCACCTCCGAGTCAACCAGAAAGACTGACGCGGCTCATGAGCGCATGGGTCTTGTGTGCAATTTTCGGGATCACGGGCTGTTCGTCGACACGGCACAAGCCCGTGCCGACCCCAAGCGCTGCCAGCAATCCATCCCCCGTCGACTTCAGCCGTTATCAAAGCAAACGCAACGATTTGGCGATGTATGCGATGTCATTGTTGGACACGCCCTATGCCTGGGGAGGTCGCGGGCCCGCCACTGGCTTTGACTGCTCGGGCTTGGTCTCGCATGTGTACCGCGAGGCAGCGGGCATGCCCGTCAAAGGCTCCTCAGCTGATCTGGGACGCCAATCCCGACCGATTGATCGGGCGAAACTGCAGCCTGGCGATCTGGTTTTTTTCAACACCCTGGGGGCACACCATTCGCATGTCGGTGTTTACGTGGGCAACAACAAGTTTGTGCACGCCAGCAATCCACGCACCGGGGTGCGCATGGATTTGCTGAGCAACCGCTATTACGCACAGCGGTTTGAAGGCGCGCAGTCACTGCTGGACTGAGCGCACATTCGTCACTCCAATGCACTGTGCAGGACGGAGGTCGAAGACCCCGACATTTGGCTGAATCACGTTCAACGCTTGCATCGACGGTAGGGGTTCATTGCCCCATGCCGGACTCTGCGAGTGCCGACCTACAAGATGCTGCCAATCGGACACCGCCCCGTAGGTCGGTGGTCGAAGACTCCGACATTTGGCTGAATCACGTTCAACGCTTGCATCGACGGTAGGGGTTCATTGCCCCATGCCGGACTCTGCGAGTGCCGACCTACAAGATGCTGCCAAACGATCGATTTTTCCCCGTAGGTCGGTGGCTTCAGCCCCGACATGGAGGCGTGGGCAGGCGCAACGCAGGCCATGCCCCAGATGTGTTTTAGTCCAAAGCGCGCAACAGATTGGCCAGTTCCACGGCCGATTTGACTTCCATCTTGTCGAACACACGTGAACGGTGCACCTCGACGGTGCGCACGCTGATGTCGAGTTGGTCCGCGATCAGTTTGTTGGGCAGGCCTTCGACCACCAGACGCATCACATCGCGCTCGCGGTCGGTGAGTTCGCTCAGGCGAGATTGAAGCAGTCGTTGTTGCTTGCGTGCCATCAGCCGCTCTTGTGACAAAGACAGCGCCTGCTCGATGCGGTCCACCAGTGCGTTGTCAGAAAAAGGCTTTTCACAAAAATCAAACGCGCCGCGCTTGACGCTGTCCACCGCCGTGGGCACATCGGCGTGGCCCGTCAAGAAGATCACCGGCCAGGCTTGCGCGATGCCGTTGGACAGCAGGTGTTCAAACAAAGCCAGTCCGCTCATGCCGGGCATGCGCACATCGAGCAAGATGCAGCCCACTTGTTGGGGCAAGGCGGTGCCGTCACGCGCCAGCATGTCCAGAAAGGCTTCTGCGCTGTCAAAAGATTCGCTCAGCAAACGCCGCGTGCGCAGCAACCAGGCCATGCCTTCGCGCACGCTGATGTCGTCGTCAACGATATAAACCACGCTGTCTTGGGGGGAGTGCATCGGGGCATTTTAGGGGTGGCGCCTGGGCTGGTATTTGTCGGGGTCTTCGACCACCGACCTACGGGGTCGCGGGGAGCTTGTAGGTCGGCACTCGCAGAGTCCGACGTTGCTGGATGAGGCAGCGGTGCCAGAAGCAGGGCGTTGCGGTCAGCCAAGCGATGTCGGGGTCTTCGACCGCCGACCTACGGGGTTGCAGGGAGCTTGTAGGTCGGCACTCGCAGAGTCCGACGTTGCTGGATGAGGCAGCGGTGCCAGAAACAGGGCGTTGCGGTCAGCCAAGCGATGTCGTGGTCTTCGACCACCGACCTACGGGGTCGCGGGGAGCTTGTAGGTCGGCACTCGCAGAGTCCGACGTTGTTTGATGAGGCAGCGGTGCCAGAAGCAGGGCGTTGCGGTCAGCCAAGCGATGTCGTGGTCTTCGACCACCGACCTACGGGGGCGCAGGGAGCTTGTAGGTCGGTACTCGAAGAGTCCGACGTTGTTTGATGAGGCAGCGGTGCCAGAAGCAGGGCGTTGCGGTCAGCCAAGCGATGTCGGGGTCTTCGACCACCGACCTAAGGGGTAGTGGGGAGCTTGTAGGTCGGCACTCGCAGAGTCCGACGTTGCTGGATGACCGACACCGCTCTTTGTGGGCGATGGTGGTCAATGCGTCATGAGTTGCGCCTGGTCGATCAGGAGTTGGTGGCTGGTGTCCAGGTTGGGGGTGGGCAGCAGGTTGCCTGTGTACAGGGCCTCTGGGCGGTCCGCTGGGGCCAGCACATCGTGCCACTGCAAAGCGCTGCCGCTGTTGTAGGCAAATGCCGCATCGGCCACCAGCAGCTGGCTGCCGTCGAGCAGGGTGGCGCTGGTGCGGCCTGCTTCTTGCACACCTGGGGCCGGTGCCCGCAACACGCCATCGCTGTGCAACTGCAGGGACACAATGCCCACATCGAGCAGGTGGCGCACTTCGCCGCTGTCGCTCACGCCATTGTGGTTGGCGTCTTGCCAGACGGCCATCTCGGCAAAGTGGGCGTCTTGCAGGTTCAGCTGGCCATCGCCGTTGCTGTCAAACGCTGCGGCCAGGCCTTGCAAGTCGGTCGCACCTGTGCCCAGCAAGCCCGCATATTGCGAGAAAGCAAACTGGCTGTGGTCGTGCACCATGGCATCGGCGTACTTGTCCCACACCAGCACGCCGTCTTGCGGGGCGGCCCAGGCGGTTTGGTCTAGCAGGCCGTCGCCGTTGACATCCATTTGCACCTGGCTGTAGCTCAAGATGCCGTCGCGGTTCATGTCCAGCACCACGGGTGCCACGCTGTCCAGGTTGTTGACGGTAAGCCCAGTGCGCACGATCACCTGGCTGCGCATGCCTTCGTTTTGGTAGACCGTGTAGTCATGGGTGCCATCGTTGACGGTGCCCGTGTTCGTCCACAAGCCGGTGCCCAGCTGCAAGTTCAGCACGTCGGCGGCATCGCCTTCCACCACCAACTGGTGGTATCTGGTGCTGTCAGCCAAAGCGGTGCCGCTCACATTCGTCCAGGTCTTGCCGTCGGCGCTCAGGGTGCCGGTGTGGATGCTGTTGAAACCGGCCATGTCCACCACGTCCTGGGCGCTCAGGCCCAGGGTGTTGGCGGCGGTGTCGCTTGCCAGGTCAATGCGTTCGATGCTTTCGATGCGGCTCATGCCGTCGGGCGATGCGCCGTCTGCGTTGCTCACGCTTTGCAGGTTCAGCGAAGCGCCCGCGCTCAGCGCCAGCGTGTCGTAACCCGTGCCGCCGATCACGCGTGCCAGTTGGCCCACGTTGCCGCCTGCGCCCAGGGGGCTTTGCAAAGCGCTCACGTTGCTGGCATTGAGGACAAAGGTGTCGTCGCCCTTGCCGCCATACATCACGTCGGCGCCGCCGTTGCCGATCAGTCTGTCGTGGCCATCGCCTGCGACGAAGGTTTCGGACAAGGCGTTGCCCGTCAAGGTATTGGCCGCCGCATCACCCAGCAAGTCCACCTGGCTGTCCCATTGGCTGCCGCCAAAAATCACATAGGTCTTGCCCGCATCGGCGCCTGCGGCCGGGTCGGCCGTGCGTGCGCCCACCAGCAAATCATCAAAGCCATCGCCGTTGATGTCGCCCGCCATGCTCACAATGCCGGCGTTGTCACCGGCCGACTGGCCATTGATGACAAAGCCGCCGATGCCGTTGACCACATCGCTCAGCTCAATCGGCGTGTTGGTGGTTCGGCCATACACCAGATAACTGCAGCCCGCATCAACGCCCGTGGCGGGATCGGCCAGTTGCGAGCCGATGATCAGGTCGGCCAAGCCGTCGCCGTTGATGTCGCCCGCATAGCTCACGCGGGTGCGCTGGGGCACTTGGGTTTCGGTGGTCAGATAGACCCCGTCACCGGCCGACTGGCCGTTGATCACATAGCCGCCCACGCCTGCCGCAATGGCGCTGAGCTGGATGACCTGGCCGTCGGTTTTGCCATACACCACATAGGTGCTGCCCGCATTGGCCCTGGCGCCCGGGTCGGCTTGCGGGGCAAACACCACCACATCGCCCAGGCCGTCGCCGTTGACGTCGCCCGCCTGGCTCACGCTGAAACCACTGAGGTCGCTGGCGCACTGCCCCTGAATGACAAAGCCGCCCGAGCCCGCCTGCAAGGCTGAAAGGTTGACGCCGCTGGTGCTGGTTTTGCCAAACACCACATAGCTGCGCCCCGCGTCCGTTCCGGCGGCAGGATCACTGTTGTAAGTGCCCAAGACCACATCGGCCAGGCCGTCGCCGTTCACGTCGCCTGCATTGCTCACGCTGTAGCCGGTGTAATCGCCACTGCTTTGTGCGTTGATGGCAAAGCCACCCGATCCGGCCTGAACAGCCGTCAATTGCACCTTGGCCATGTCTGTACTGCCAAATACCACATAGGTCTTGCCTGAAGGAACAGATTGGCCTTTGGCTGCCCCGATCAGGAAGTCGGTCAAACCGTCGCCGTTGACATCGCCTGCGGCACTGAGTGCGCCTGCGCTGAAGAGTTGACCTGAACTGGTGAAGCCGATGATGGTGTAGCCACCACTGCCCGCATTCACGGCCGAGGCCAGTACGGTGCTGCTGGAGGTTTTGCCGTAAACGATGTACGTGCGCCCGTGGGTGCCATCTTCGTTGTGTGCACCGGCGATCAGGTCGGCCAGGCCGTCGCCGTTGACATCCCCGGCGGCAGCGACAGAAGCTGCGCTGAAGGTGGTGCCAAAGCCTTCCAGCACAAAGCCCGCAGAGGCAGCAGCCAGGCCGCTCAAGTTGATTGCGCTGGTGCCCGATTTGCCAAACACCACGAAAGCGCGGCCACTGTTGGTCACCGAGGTGTCGGCATACGGCGCGCCCACAATCAGGTCGTCATAGCCATCGCCGTTGACGTCGCCCGCATTGGCCACGCTGAAGCCACTGACGTCGCCTGCGCACTGGCCATTGATGACAAACCCGCCGAAACCCTGGGCCACGGCGGCGAGGTTGACCTTGGGCACGAAGTTTTGCGCAATCTGTTCGGTGCTGCTGGAAAAGGCGCTCGTGGGGGTCAAGCCCGCACCGGCCAGCACATCCACATACACCCCCTCGGTGCCCAGGGTCTGGTCCCAAGCGCGGAAGCTCACGGCCGAGTTGATGTTGTCCGTCACGCCCGCGTTGGGCTTGAAATAAATCCGGTTGTTGCTGCCTGCGCCCAGCAGCAAAGCCATGTGGTCGCTCACCGCGCTGACCTGTGCCCAGCTGAGGCCACCGTTGGTGCTGTAGTACAGGCTGCCCCGGCTGGTGTCCACGCCGGTGATGGCCATGCCTTGCAAGGCCGACGCCCCGTTGGCGTCACTCACCCCGCCCATGAATTGACTGACCAAATTGCCCACCTCGCCCGCAGGGTCGAGGGGCACATCACCCAGCGTGTCCAGGTTGAGGATTCGGTCGGTCAGGACCGGTGCCGCATTGGCCGGGTTGCCTACCGTGTCGGCGCCATACACCGCCATGCCTTGGCGCACGATGACCTGCGCATGCAGGGCCTCGTTTTGATAGACCAGATGGTCATGCAGGCCGTCATTGACCGTGCCCACCTTCGCCCAGCTGCCCTGCCCGGCTTGCAGGTTGAGCGCGTCTTGGGCATCGCCCTCGACCACCAGCTGGTGATAGGGCGTGACGCTGCCCAGGGCCGTGCCGCTCACGTTCGTCCAGGTCTTGCCGTCCGCACTGGCGCTGCCGGTGTGCACGCTGTTGAAGCTGGCCAGCTCGGCCAGATCGCTGGCGCTCAGGCCCAGGGTGTTGCTGGCGGCATCGCTGGCCAGATCGAAGCGTTCAATGCCTTCGATGCGGCTGGCCACATCGGGCGATGCGGCGTCGGCGTGGCTCACGGCGCCCAGGTTCAGGGCGGCGCCCTCACTGAGCTGCAGCGTGTCATAGCCCGTGCCGCCATCGACACGCGCCAGTTGCAGCACATTGCCGCCCTGGCCCATGGGGCTGTGCAAGGCCTGCACGTTGCTCGCGTTCAGCACAAAAGTATCGTTGCCTTTGCCGCCATACATCACGTCGGCGCCGCCGTTGCCGGTCAGCACATCGGCGCCGTCCCCGGCCACAAAGGTGTCTGACAGGGCGCTGCCGCTCAGGGTGTCAGCGGCCTGCTGGCCCGACACATCCAGGGTGTCCATGAAGCGGCTGCCGCCCCAGACCACATACGACTTGCCCGCCAGCGTGCCGCCTGCCGTGGTGGCGCTGGCTGCGCCCACCAGCACATCGGCAAAACCGTCACCGTTGATGTCGCCGCCCAGGCTGACGTTGCCTGCCATGTCACCGGCCGATTGGCCGTTGATGAAAAAGCCGCCCTCGCCCAGCGCCAGGCTGCTGAGCTGAACGGCGCTGGTGCTCGTCTTGCCATAGACCACATAGGCACGGCCTGCATCGGTGCCCGCTGCCGGGTCGGCGGCGCTGGCGCCCACCATCAGGTCGGCCAGGCCATCGCCGTTGACATCGCCTGCATAGCCCACAGCACCGGCTGCATCGCCCGCGCACTGGCCATTGATCACAAAGCCGCCTGAGCCCGCCGCGATGGCGCTGAGTTGCACATCCGTGACCGCGCCGGTGCGCCCAAACACCACATAGCTGCGGCCCGCGTTGGCGCCATTGCTCAAATCGGAGCCGCTGGCGCCCACGATCAGATCGGCCAGGCCGTCACCGTTGACATCGCCCGCACTGCTGACGCGCCCCGCCTGGTCGCCCGCACATTCGCCAAAGATCACAAAGCCTTGCGCGCCCAGGGCGCTGACAGACACCGCCCCCCCGCCTGTTTGGCCCAGCACCACATACGCAGCGCCTGTGCCATTGGCCAGGGTCGCACCCACAATCAGATCGGCCAGCCCGTCGCCATTGACATCGCCTGCATTGCTGACGGACGTGCCCAGCACGTCCGAGGCACTTTGGCCCTGCACAACGAAGCCGCCGCAGCCTGCAGCGACTGCGCTCAGCTCAATGTCGGTGCTGTTGTTGCTGCGGCCAAACACCACATAAGCCTTGCCTGCGTCGCTCATGCCCGCCACATCGGCGGTGAAGGTGCCCACCACAAAATCTTCCAGGCCGTCGCCGTTCACATCGCCTGCAGCGCTCACGGTTTGCAAGCCCACCGACGAGGCATCGGTCACGCCATTGATCGAAAACCCGCTGCTGGCCGCCAAAGCGTTCACATGGACCGTGGTGCCGCTGGTGCTGCCAAAAATCACATGCGCCCGACCCTGGTTGTTGCCCGACGGTGTGGCGTTGCCGTTGCTGGAGATCACCACCAGATCGGCCAGGCCATCGTGGTTCACATCGCCTGCGGCGCTGACCGAGTTGCCCACGGCATCGTTGACCGCAAAGCCCTCTATGGCAAAGCCACCCACGCCCGCGGCCACGGCGCTCAGGTCAATCTGCATGCTGCCGGCCTTGCCGTACACCACATAGGCGCGGCCCGCATCGGCTGCGCCGTTGACATCGGCGCCCACAGCCCCCACCAAGATGTCGTCAAGACCGTCGCCGTTGACGTCGCCCGCGTTGCTCAGGGCATAGCCGCTGCGGTCACTGGCGCTGTCGCCGTTGATGACAAAACCACCGCTGCCCTGGGCCACATCGCTGAGGTTGACCACCACCGGCAATTTTTGCAGCAGCACATCGGTGGCTGAAGAATAGGAACTCGTCCCTCCATTGACCGAAACATCCACATACGCGCCCTCTGTGCCCACACGCTGATCCCAGGCGCGGAAGGTGACGGCGCTGGCGATGCTGTTGGAGACCCCAGCGGCGGGCTGGAAATACAAACGGTTGTCCGCATCCGATTTCAGCAGCAAGGCATTGGCATCGCTGACGCTGCTCACGGCCGTCCAGGTGGTGCCGCCGTTGGTGCTGAAGAACAAAGTACCTTGGCTGGTGTCCACCCCGGTGATGGCCATGCCCTTGAGGGTGGTGGTGCCATCGGGCAGGCTCACGCCGCCCATCAAGCTGCTCACCAGTGTGCCCACCGCGCCCGTGGGCACAGGGGCATCGGCCGCAACCATGGCCAGGCTCAGCGAGGTGTCGGTCAACACCGGCGCGTCCTTGACGGGCGTCACCCCAATCAGCGAAGTGGCTACGGCCGAATCCAGTGTGCCGTCGTTCAGGGTGTACTGCACGGTACGGGTGGCGGTGCTGGGTTTGTCAGAGGTGTTGCTGTATTGCACCGCACGCAAGGCCGATTGCCATTGCGCCAGCGTGGCGGTGCCGCCCGCCGAACTCAGGCGCACCACGCCGGGGCTCAGGCTGGCGGTGATGTTGCCCATGGTCTGCCCATCGTTGACAAAGCCCAGCACATCTTCGGCCGCTGCAAAGCCGCCAGTGATGGCCACCTTGGCGCTGACGGCGCTGGTGTTGTCCACATCAGCCACGGTCACGGCCGTGTTGATGGCGGCCATGCCTTGGCCTTCGGTGTAGCTCAAATGCACGGGGTTGACGATGACTTCGCCTGCTGCGTTGATGACCTTGGCTTCCGGGAAATTCAGACGCACCGGCGCCACCGAGGTGCCCACGATCAGCATCGTGTAGGTGCCCGTTTGATCGGCCGTGAAATTGCCGATCGTGCTGCCCAGGTTGTAGCCCGCGCTGTCCCAGCCGCCAGCGCCGCCTTGTCGGGTGGACGACGCCGTGACCACACCCGAGATGATGGTGCCATCAGGCTTTTTGATGTCCACGCGCAAGGTGGCGGCGCCCAGACCGTCGGCCTTGATCTTGCGCAAGCCCAAGGCCACGCCATACACCACGCCGTTGTAGCCCTGAAAGTCGGCCGCCAGGATGTCGCCCTGGTCCAGACGCGTGTTGGTGGTACCGGCCATGTTGTTGTCATCACGCACCACCATGGGGGTGGTGCCGCCATAGGCGTAGTAAGGCGTGTGGTAACTGCCCAGGCCATCCGGGGTGCCATACATGTCCACAATCGGGTCCCACAGCCCCGCCACAACGGTGTTGTTGGCCACCACAACGGTGTTGTTGACCGGCGATTTGGCCGTGCCCGGTGGGCCTGCGGAAGGGATGCTCAGCACCGGCGCATCGTCCGTGCCCGTGATGAGCACGCTGATGTCCTGGCTGACCGAACCATCCTTGCTGGTCACGGTGAGTTTTTCAGTCACCGTGGCCTGCCCCGCCAGGGCCTGCGTGGCGGCCCGGCTGTTGTCCAGGGTGTAAGTCCAGGCGCCTGTGGTGGTGTCGAGCGTGAAGGTGCCATACACCCCCGCCAGCGAAGCAGGCGTTTGCAGCATGTTTTCACCCGTGTCCGGATCGGTCACGGTCAAGCTGCCACTGACGATGGCCGTGCTGGCGTCTTCGGTCACCGCCCCTGTGGCTGTGCCGGTGATGCTGGCATTGCCCAGCACCGGGCTGGTGATCGTCACCGTCAAAGGCGTGGCGGCGCTGGTGTTGCCTGCGGCATCGGTGGTGGTGACGCTGAAAGTGTTGGCGCCTGTGGGCAGTGCTGTGGCGGGCGTGATGCTCCAAGTGCCATCGGGGGCCACGGTGGCGGTGCCGATCACGGCGTTGGCTGCGTCCTTGAGGGTGATGACTTCGCCAGCGGTACCGGTGCCGCTGAGGGTGGGTGTGGTGTCCTCGGTGCTCTTGTCGCCCTGCACGCCACTGTCGCTGCTGGGGTCCAGCGTGGCGGTGGGTGCGGCTGAGGCGGTGTTGTCGATGGTGACGACAAGCGGTGTGGCCGGGCTGGTCTGAGCGCTGGCGTTGGTTGCTGTCACGCTGAGGGTGTTCGCGCCAGAGGGCAGCGCGGTGGTGGGCGTGATGCTCCAAGAGCCGTCAGTGGCCACGGTGGCGGTGCCGACCACGGCGTTGGCGGCGTCCTTGATGGTGATCACGTCCCCGGCGGTGCCGGTGCCGCTGATCGTTGGTGTGGTGTCGTTGGTGAGCTTGTCACCGAGCGTGCCGCTGTCGCTGCTGGTGTCCAGCGTGGCGGTGGGTGCGGCTGCAGCCGTGTTGTCAATCGTGATGACCAGCGGCGTGGCTGGGCTGGTCTGCGCGCTGGCATTGGTCGCTGTCACGCTGAGGGTGTTCGCGCCAGAGGGCAGCGCGGTGGTCGGCGTGATGCTCCAGGTGCCATTGGCCGCGACGGTGGCGGTGCCGATCACGGCGTTGGCTGCGTCTTTGATGGTGATCACATCGCCCGCAGTACCGGTGCCGCTGATTGTGGGTGTGGTGTCGTTGGTGAGCTTGTCACCCAACACGCCGCTGTCGCTGCTGACGTCCAGATTGGCCGGTGGTGCTGATGGTGTTGAAGGTGCGGCGGGTGTTGAGGTGTCAATGGTGATGACGAGCGGCGTTGCGGCGCTGGTGTTGCCTGCTGCGTCGGTGGTGGTGACGTTGAAGGTGTTGGCGCCGGATGGCAGCGCAGTGGTGGGCGTGATGCTCCAAGAGCCATCGACGGCCACGGTGGTTGTGCCGATGACGGCGTTGGTGGCATCTTTGATGCTGATGACTTCACCTGCAGTGCCGGTGCCGCTGATCGTGGGCGTGGTGTCGCTGGTCAGCTTGTCGCCGGGCACACCGCTGTCGCTGCTGGGGTCCAGCGTGGCTGTAGGCGCGGCAGAAGCGCTGGTGTCAATCGTGATGGCCAGCGGCGTCGCAGTGCTGTTGTTGCCCGCTGCGTCCGTTGATGTGACGCTCAATGTATTCGCGCCGGAAGGCAGTGCCGTTGCGGGCGTGATGCTCCAGCTGCCGTCGGGGGCTACGGTGGCGGTGCCGATCACGGCGTTGGCGGCGTCCTTGATCGTGATGACTTCGCCAGCGGTGCCGGTGCCGCTGATCGTTGGTGTCGTGTCGTTGGTCAGTTTGTCGCCGAGCACACCGCTGTCGCTCGATGCATCAAGGTTAGCGACAGGTGCGGCCGAAGCGGTGTTGTCGATGGTGATGACCAGCGGTGTGGCCGGGCTGGTCTGAGCGCTGGCATTGGTCGCTGTCACGCTGAGGGTGTTCGCGCCAGAGGGCAGCGCGGTGGTCGGCGTGATGCTCCAGGTGCCATTGGCCGCGACGGTGGCGGTGCCGATCACGGCGTTGGCTGCGTCTTTGATGGTGATCACATCGCCCGCAGTACCGGTGCCGCTGATTGTGGGTGTGGTGTCGTTGGTGAGCTTGTCACCCAACACGCCGCTGTCGCTGCTGACGTCCAGATTGGCCGGTGGTGCTGATGGTGTTGAAGGTGCGGCGGGTGTTGAGGTGTCAATGGTGATGACGAGCGGCGTTGCGGCGCTGGTGTTGCCTGCTGCGTCGGTGGTGGTGACGTTGAAGGTGTTGGCGCCGGATGGCAGCGCAGTGGTGGGCGTGATGCTCCAAGAGCCATCGACGGCCACGGTGGTTGTGCCGATGACGGCGTTGGTGGCATCTTTGATGCTGATGACTTCACCTGCAGTGCCGGTGCCGCTGATCGTGGGCGTGGTGTCGCTGGTCAGCTTGTCGCCGGGCACACCGCTGTCGCTGCTGGGGTCCAGCGTGGCTGTAGGCGCGGCAGAAGCGCTGGTGTCAATCGTGATGGCCAGCGGCGTCGCAGTGCTGTTGTTGCCCGCTGCGTCCGTTGATGTGACGCTCAATGTATTCGCGCCGGAAGGCAGTGCCGTTGCGGGCGTGATGCTCCAGCTGCCGTCGGGGGCTACGGTGGCGGTGCCGATCACGGCGTTGGCGGCGTCCTTGATCGTGATGACTTCGCCAGCGGTGCCGGTGCCGCTGATCGTCGGTGTGGTGTCGTTGGTGAGCTTGTCACCGAGAACGCCGCTGTCGCTGCTGGCAGCCAAATTGGCTGTGGGCGCTGATGGCGTTGAGGGCGGGATGGGAGTGCTTGTGTCGACGGTGACGACCAGCGGCGTGGCAGCGCTGGTGTTGCCTGCTGCGTCCGTCGATGTGACGCTCAAGGTGTTGGCGCCAGAAGGCAGCGCTGTGGCAGGCGTGATGCTCCACGATCCGTTGGCCGCCACGGTGGCTGTGCCGATCACGGCGCCAGAGGCGTCTTTGACGGTGATGACTTCACCCGCATTGCCCGTGCCGCTGATGGTCGGTGTCGTGTCGTTGGTCAGTTTGTCGCCGAGCACACCGCTGTCGCTCGACGCATCAAGGTTCGCGACAGGTGCGGCAGAAGCGCTGGTGTCAATCGTGATGGCCAGCGGCGTCGCAGTGCTGTTGTTGCCCGCTGCGTCCGTTGACGTGATGCTCAAAGTATTGGCGCCGGAAGGCAATGCTGTGGTGGGCGTGATGCTCCAGGTGCCGTTGGCTGCCACGGTGGCGGTGCCGATGGTGGCGCCGGAGGCGTCTTTGACGGTGATCACTTCGCCAGCGGTACCGGTGCCGCTGATCGTCGGTGTGGTGTCGTTGGTGACCTTGTCGCCTTGCACGCCACTGTCGCTGCTGGGGTCCAGCGTAGCGGTGGGTGCTGCAGAGGCCGTGTTGTCAATGGTGATGACAAGCGGTGTGGCTGGGCTGGTCTGAGCACTGGCATTGGTCGCGGTCACGCTCAGGGTGTTCGCGCCAGAGGGCAGCGCGGTGGTGGGCGTGATGCTCCAAGTGCCATCGGGCGCCACGGTGGCGGTGCCGATCACGGCGTTGGCTGCGTCTTTGATGGTGATCACATCGCCCGCAGAGCCGGTGCCACTGATCGTCGGTGTGGTGTCGTTGGTGAGCTTGTCACCGAGAACGCCGCTGTCGCTGCTGGCAGCCAAATTGGCTGTGGGCGCTGATGGCGTTGTTGGCGCTGCGGGTGTGGAGGTGTCGATGGTGATGACCAGCGGCGTGGCGGCACTGGTGTTGCCTGCTGCGTCCGTCGATGTGACGCTCAAAGTATTGGCCCCGGAAGGCAGTGCAGTTGTCGGCGTGATGCTCCAGGTGCCGTTGGCCGCCACGGTCGCTGTGCCGATCACGGCGCCGGAGGCGTCTTTGACGGTGATGACTTCGCCCGCAGTGCCCGTGCCGCTGATGGTCGGTGTCGTGTCGTTGGTCAGTTTGTCGCCGAGCACACCGCTGTCACTCGACGCATCAAGGTTCGCGACAGGTGCCCCAGAAGCGGTGTTGTCGATGGTGACGACTAAAGGCGTGGCCGGGCTGGTGTTGCCCGCTGCGTCCGTTGACGTGATGCTCAAAGTATTGGCGCCGGAAGGCAGCGCCGTAACAGGCGTGATGCTCCAGGTGCTATTAGCCGTGACGGTTGCGGTGCCGATCACGGCGCCGGAGGCATCCTTGACGGTGATGACTTCACCCGGAGTACCGGTGCCGCTGATCGTGGGTGTCGTGTCGTTGGTCAGCTTGTCGCCGAGCACGCCGCTGTCGCTCGATGCATCAAGGTTAGCGACAGGAGCCGCCGAAGCGGTGTTGTCGATGGTGACGACCAGTGGCGTGGCAGCGCTGGTGTTGCCTGCTGCGTCCGTCGATGTGACGCTCAATGTATTCGCGCCGGAAGGCAGCGCCGTAACAGGCGTGATGCTCCACGTTCCGTTGGCCGCCACGGTCGCTGTGCCGATCACGGCGCCCGAAGCGTCTTTGAGGGTGATGACTTCACCCGCAGTGCCCGTGCCGCTGAGGGTCGGTGTGGTGTCGTTGGTCAGTTTGTCGCCGAGCACACCGCTGTCGCTCGATGCATCAAGGTTCGCGACAGGTGCCGCCGAAGCGGTGGTGTCGATGGTGATGATGATCGGCGTTGTGGCGCTGGTGTTGCCTGCTGCGTCGGTGATGGTGACGCTGAAGGTGTTGACGCCTGTGGGCAGCGCTGTTGCGGGCGTGATGCTCCAGGTGCCATTGGCCGAGATGGTCGCTGTGCCGATCACGGCGCCAGCGGCGTCTTTGACGGTGATGACTTCACCCGCAGTGCCGGTGCCGCTGATCGTCGGTGTGGTGTCGTTGGTCAGCCTGTCGCCGAGTGTGCCGCTGTCACTCGAGGCATCAAGGTTCGCGACAGGCGCGGCAGAAGCCGTGTTGTCGACGGTGATGACCAGCGGCGTGGCAGCGCTGATGTTGCCTGCTGCATCGGTGGTGGTGACGTTGAAGGTGTTGGCGCCAGAAGGCAGCGGTGAGGCGGGCGTGATGCTCCAAGTGCCGTTGGCCGCCACGGTGGCGGTGCCGATCACTGCGCCCGAAGCGTCTTTGACGGTGATGACTTCACCCGCAGTGCCCGTGCCGCTGATCGTCGGCGTGGTGTCGTTGGTCAGCTTGTCGCCGAGCACACCGCTGTCGCTTGAAACATCAAGGTTAGCGACAGGCGCGGCAGAAGCCGTGTTGTCAATGGTGACGACCAGTGGCGTGGCAGCGCTGGTGTTGCCTGCTGCGTCCGTCGATGTGACGCTCAATGTATTCGCGCCGGAAGGCAGCGCCGTAACAGGCGTGATGCTCCACGTTCCGTTGGCCGCCACGGTCGCTGTGCCGATCACGGCGCCCGAAGCGTCTTTGACGGTGATGACTTCGCCCGCTGTGCCCGTGCCGCTGATCGTCGGCGTGGTGTCGTTGGTCAGCTTGTCGCCGAGCACACCGCTGTCGCTCGATGCATCAAGGTTAGCGACAGGTGCGGCAGAAGCGGTGTTGTCGATGGTGATGACCAGCGGTGTGGCAGCGCTGGTGTTGCCCGCTGCGTCCGTCGATGTGACGCTCAAGGTGTTGGCGCCCGAAGGCAGTGCTGTAACAGGCGTGATGCTCCACGTTCCGTTGGCCGCCACGGTCGCTGTACCGATCATGGCGCCGGAGCCGTCTTTGACGGTGATGACTTCGCCCGCTGTGCCCGTGCCACTGATCGTGGGTGTGGTGTCCTTGGTCAGCTTGTCGCCCAGCACGCCGCTGTCGCTCGACGCATCAAGGTTCGCGGCAGGCACTGCAGATGCGGTGTTGTCAATGGTGATGGCCAAAGTCGTGGCGGCGCTGGTCAATCCGGCGGCGTTGGTCGCCGTGACGCTCAGTGCGTTCAGTCCGGAGGGCAGGGCGTTTGCGGGCGTGATGCTCCAACTGCCGTTGGCGGCCACAGTGGCGGTGCCGATCACCAAGCCTGCTGCGTCCTTGACGGTGATCACATACCCCGCTGTGCCGGTGCCGCTGATCGTGGGGGTGCTGTCGTTGGTGAGCTTGTCGCCCAGCAGGCCGCTGTCGCTGCTGGCCGCCAGTGCGGCCAGGGGCGCGGATGGCGCCACAGCCGGAGGCTGGATGCTGAAAGACGCCACGTTGTTGCTGTCGGCGCCGTCCTTGTTGAAGTTGCCTGCGGCGTCGCTGAAGCGGTCGCTGTCCACAAACAGCATGGCGCTGCGTGCACCGGCGGTGGGTGTGAAGGTGGCGGTGTAGACCTTGCCGCTGCCGACCAGATTGCTCAGGCTGCCGCCCAGGACGGTGACATCGGTCAGCGAGAAATCGCTGCTGTTGTCCGACAGCGTGAAGCTGACGGTGACCGCCTCGCCTGCGGCCAAGACGGTTTTGGGCGTGCTGATGACGACCGTGGGGGGCAAGCTGTCAATGGTGATGGGCAAGCTGACCGGCGTGCTGGTTTGGCCGGAGGCGTTGCTGGCCGTGACGCTCAGGGTGTTCAGGCCCTCGGGCAGTGCCGCAGCGGGGGTGATGCGCCAGCTGCCGTTGGCGGCCACGGTGGCGGTGCCGATGACGGCGCCTGCGGCGTTTTTGACGGTGACCACATCGCCCGCCGTGCCGGTGCCACTCAGGGTGGGGGTGCTGTCGTTGGTGAGTTGGTCACCGACCGAACCGCTGTCGCTGCTGGTGTCCAGCTTGACCACGGGCGCCACCGGTGCGGCTGGCGCAGGCGGCTGTGGTGGTGGCGGCGGCGGGGTTACGGGCGCTGCGTTGATGCTGAACGACGCCACATTGTTGCCGTCGGCGCCGTCCTTGTTGAAGTTGCCAGCGGCATCGCTGAAGCGGGCACTGTCCACAAACACCATGGCGCTGCGTGCACCGGTGGTGGGTGTGAAGGTGGCGGTGTAGACCTTGCCGCTGCCAACCCAGTTGCTCAGGCTGCCGCCCAGGGCGGTGACATCGGCCAGCGAGAAATCGCTGCTGTTGTCCGACAGGGTGAAGCTGACGGTGACCGTCTCGCCTGCGGTCAAGACGGTTTTGGGCGTGCTGATGGCCACCGTGGGCGCTGCGCTGTCAATGGTGAGGGGCAGGCTGACCGGCGTGCTGGTTTGGCCGGAGGCATTGCTGGCCGTGACGCTCAGGGTGTTCAGGCCCTCGGGCAGTGCGGCAGCGGGTGTGATGCGCCAACTGCCGTTGGCGGCCACGGTGGCGGTGCCGATGACGGCACCTGCGGGGTTTTTGATGGTGACCACATCGCCCGCCGTGCCGGTGCCACTCAGGGTGGGGGTGCTGTCGTTGGTAAGTTGGTCGCCCAGCAGGCCGCTGTCGCTGCTGGTGTCCAGCTTGACCACGGGCGCCACCGGTGCGGCTGGCGCAGGAGGCTGTGGTGGTGGCGGTGGCGGTGTCACGGGCGCGGCGTTGATGCTGAAAGACGCCGCATTGTTGCCGTCGGCCCCGTCGAGGTTCAGCTGGCCCGAGGCGTTGGTGAAGCGGTTGCTGTCCACAAACAGCATGGCACTGCGCGCACCGGCCGTGGGCGTGAAGGTGGCGGTGTAGACCTTGCCGCTGCCGGTCAGGTTGCTCAGGCTGCCGCCCAGCGTGGTGACATCCGCTGCCGTGAAATCGTTGCTGTTTTCACTGAGCGTGAACGTGACCGTGACCGCTTCGCCCGGCGTCAACGTGTTCTTGGGGGTGCTGATCGCAATGGTGGGCGGTGTGGCGACCCCAAGCGGCGCGATGGCCATGGACACCACGTTGTCGCTCTCGCTGCCATCCTCGTTGAGCACGCCCGCTGCGTTGCTGAAGCTTTGGCTGGCCACAAACACCGCCGCGCTCAGCGCCTGGGGAGCAGGGGTGAAGGTCGCGGTGTAAACCCGAGGATCGGCGGCACTTTGCACAAACTGACTCATGCTGCCGCCCAGCACGGTGACATCTTCAGCCCCGAAATTGCTGATGGGCTCGCTCAGCGTGAAGGTCAGCAGGGCCGTTTCACTGGCGCTCAGGCGCGACTTATCAGAACTGATGGAGATGAAAGGTGAGGTCAAGCCAGGCATAAAAAATTCTCGGTCTCAGTGAGGCGGTTCAAAAAGCGGCGAAGCGCAGCTTGACGGCGTGGTTTTGGCAGATCGGCAGCTGCAAAGTCCGGCTTGCGCAATCCGCCATGACGGGGGTCCAGACGCGACAAAGCCCTCGCTGAGGGGTGAACTTTTCAGCAAGGAGCGATGTGCGGACAAGCAGGGTGAATGTCATGGATACGCCAACGATCAACCCAACCCCGTCAATTTGGAAAAATGTTTGAAATCAATCAGCAGACTTCATTTGTCGGTTGTGACGGTTATTTGTGAGGTTATTGTCAAAATTGACATTTAAAAATACCCAAAGAGGTAACTCCTCGCTGTTATTTGAAGGTTTTTGGGGAAGAAGTGAACCCGCCGCGCCCGACATGGCGGAGCGACGATGCAGCGCCCGAAATGGGGGGGTGAGCCGACAGTGCCCGACTAGGGCCTGTTCGGCATGCCAGCAGATGTCGGGGTCTTCGACCGCCGACCTACGGTGCAGGGCTGTGGTGTTCTTGTAGGTCGGCACTCGAAGAGTCCGACATGGGCGGGTGCACCGGCAGTGCCCGACATGGAGGATGAGCCGACAATGCCCGAAATGGGGGGTGAGCCGACAATGCCCGACTAGGGCATGTTCGGCATGCCAGCAGATGTCGGGGTCTTCGACCGCCGACCTACGGCGCAGGGCTGTGGTCTTTTTGTAGGTCGGCACTCGAAGAGTCCGACATGGGCGGGTGGACTGGCAGTGCCCGGCATGGAGGATGAGCCGACAGTGCCCGACATGGAGGATGAGCCAGCAATGCCCGAAATGGGCCTGTTAGGCATGCCAGCAGATGTCGGGGTCTTCGACCGCCGACCTACGGCGCAGGGCTGTGGTGTTCTTGTCCGTTGTAGGTCGGCACTCGAAGAGTCCGACATGGGTGGGTGGACCGGCAGTGCCCGACATGGAGGATGAGCCGACAGTGCCCGAAATGGGCCTGTTAGGCATGCCAGCAGATGTCGGGGTCTTCGACCGCCGACCTACGGCGCAGGGCTGTGGTGTTCTTGTAGGTCGGCACTCGAAGAGTCCGACATGGGCGGGTGGACTGGCAGTGCCCGACATGGAGGATGAGCCGACAGTGCCCGAAATGGGCCTGATCGGCATGCCAGCAGATGTCGGGGTCTTCGACCGCCGACCTACGGCGCAGGGCTGTGGTGTTCTTGTAGGTCGGCACTCGAAGAGTCCGACATGGGCGGGTGGACTGGCAGTGCCCGACATGGAGGATGAGCCGACAGTGCCCGACATGGGCCTGTTCGGCATGCCAGCAGATGTCGGGGTCTTCGACCGCCGACCTACGGCGCAGGGCTGTGGTCTTCTTGTAGGTCGGCACTCGAAGAGTCCGACATGGGTGGGTGGACCGGCAGTGCCCGACATGGAGGATGAGCCGACAGTGCCCGACATGGAGGATGAGCCAGCAATGCCCGACATGGGCCTGATCGGCATGCCAGCAGATGTCGGGGTCTTCGACCGCCGACCTACGGCGCAGGGCTGTGGTGTTCTTGTAGGTCGGCACTCGAAGAGTCCGACATGGGCGGGTGGACTGGCAGTGCCCGACATGGAGGATGAGCCGACAGTGCCCGACATGGGCCTGTTCGGCATGCCAGCAGATGTCGGGGTCTTCGACCGCCGACCTACGGCGCAGGGCTGTGGTCTTTTTGTAGGTCGGCACTCGAAGAGTCCGACATGGGTGGGTGGACCGGCAGTGCCCGACATGGAGGATGAGCCGACAGTGCCCGAAATGGGCCTGTTAGGCATGCCAGCAGATGTCGGGGTCTTCGACCGCCGACCTACGGCGCAGGGCTGTGGTGTTCTTGTAGGTCGGCACTCGAAGAGTCCGACATGGGCGGGTGGACCGGCAGTGCCCGACATGGAGGATGAGCCAGCAGTGCCCGAAATGGGCCTGATCGGCATGCCAGCAGATGTCGGGGTCTTCGACCGCCGACCTACGGCGCAGGGCTGTGGTCTTCTTGTAGGTCGGCACTCGAAGAGTCCGACATGGGTGGGTGCACCGGCAATGCCCGGCATGGAGGGTGAGCCGACAGTGCCCGACTAGGGCCTGTTAGGAATGCAAGCAAATGTCGGGGTCTTCGACCGCCGACCTACGGCGCAGGGCTGTGGTGTTCTTGTAGGTCGGCACCTTCAGGTCTGACGTTGTGGGCTCGGCACAGGCTCATGTCGGGGCTGAAGCCGACGTCCTACGAATACCCGTCCCACAAATACCCGTCCTACGCAGATCTCTCACGCTTCTGGTCCGACACGCGTAGCGGGCAGGGTGAATCTGAAGACGGTGCCTTTGGGGTCTTGGGCTTCGTAGTCGAGGTGGCCGCCGTGTTGCTCGACCACGGTGCGGCACAGGCTCAGGCCCAGGCCCATGCCTTCGGCTTTGGTGGTGAAAAACGGGGTGAACAGTTGCTCGGCCACGTCCGCTTCAATGCCGGTGCCCACGTCGGTCACGGCAAATTCGACCCAGCTGTGTTCGGCGTTCGAGGCGGCGCGTTTGGCTTGCAGCACCAGCACGCGGTCGCGGCATTCGGGGCGGTCCATGGCCTGCATGCCGTTGCGTGCCAGGTTCAAAAGCACCTGCTCGACCATGGTGCGGTCGCACCACACGCTGGGCAGCTTGGGCTCCACGCGGGTCAGCACCCGCACTTGCAGCTTGCGCGCCTGCAGGTTGACCAGCGGGGCAATGGCGTCCAGCAAGGCTTGCGGGGCCACGGCTTCGCGTGCCTGGTCGCGGCGGCGCACGAAGTCGTGCACGCTGTTGATTACCCGCCCGGCTCGGCCCGCCTGCTCGGCAATGCGGCGCAGCGCCATGTGCACGTCTTCCAGGGTTTGCGGCTGTGCACCCGGGTCGCGCAGCAGGTTGAGCGAGCCGTTGGCATAGCTGGCAATGGCCGCCAGCGGCTGGTTCAGCTCGTGGCTCAGCAGCGAAGCCATCTCGCCCACGGTGGCCAGACGGGCGGTGGCTTGCAGGCGTTCCTGGCTGGCGCGTGAAAGCTCTTCCACCCGGCGCTGCTCGCTGATGTCGATGACCGCGCCCATCCAGCCGGTCTGCTCGCCGCGCACGCTGATCAGCGGTGCCTCGATGATGAGCACCGGAAAGCGCGTGCCGTCCTGGCGCATGAACACCGACTCGAACCCCTCACGCGGTGGCGCATTGCCCGCCAGCCGGATGGCCTGGCGCTGCTGGTACTCGTCCACCATCTCGGGCGGCCAATAGGGCATGGGCGCGTTGCGGCCCAGCAAGTCTTCGGCCTCCCAGCCGACCATCTGGCAAAACGCCGGGTTCACATAGGTGATGCGCCCTTGCTGGTCACGCGCGCGCAAGCCGGTGACCAGCGAGTCCTCCATGGCCTTGCGAAAAGCCAGCGCCTCGGCCAGATCGCGCTCGGCCTTCAGGCGCCGACGCGAGTCCTTGACCAGCAAGACCATCACCGTGATCAGCGCAATCGACATGCCGGTCACCAGCGCCGTGAGCACGTTGGGAAACAGGTCGGGCTCGCCACGCCGCCCGTCCATGCGCAGCACCAGGGTGGTCCCCGGCAAGTCCACCAGCTGCTGCGTGGTGAACACGCGCAGGCCCCGGCGGTGCGCCCCCGAGATGGCCAGCCGCGTGCCATCGGGCTCGATGAACGAGAGTTCGTTGCGTCGCCCAAAGCTCGGCCCCAGCCGCTCGGCCAGCAGCTCTTGCAGGCTGTAAGTCACCACCGTGAAGCCCACCAGCTGACCGAGCTGGACTTGCGGCAGGCACAGCTCCATCACCTCCATGCCCAAGCCGTCTGACTGGGGCAGGTAATAGGTGCTCGAATACGCCGGGCCATTGAAGCGCTGCGCCCGTTGGCAAGCCTGCAGGGCATCGTTGATGACATCCTGTCGGGCGGTGCGCTCAAACGGCGGTGCGCGCAAGGGCGAGTCGGCGTGGGCCAGCAACTGCCAGCGCGGGTCACGCCACTCCACGCGCAGCCAGTCGCGGTTTTGCCGCAACAGCGCCAGTGCCTCGGGCAGCCAGGTGCTCAGCCCATAGGGCTCCGATTGCAGCGCCTGCACCGCCTGCACATGGCGCGACAGGCTGCTGCGCAAATCGCTCACGGCGTCGGCCGTGTCGCGTTCCAGCTCGGCCTGCACCTGGCTGGCCTCGTAACGCCCGGCCAGCCACACCAGCGTGACCAGCACGGCAATCACCAGGGCAATCAGCGCCGCCCACAAAGAACGGCGCCGCAAACTCCAGGGTGATGCGCTGTCCACCGCAGTCCAGGACGCCAAAGCGCTGCGAAAACGTGTGCCCAGTCCATCACGCATGGCAGCGCTCCGGTGAGGTTTGATGGGCGTGTCCAGCGACAAGGGTTGGCATGCAGGTGTGTGATCTGTAAGAGGCTGTTTTGTAGCGGGCTGTTCTGTAGGAGCTTGCCTTGCAAGCGAAACGCCTGCGGACCGCAGGCGCGCTATCGCCAGCAGGGCTGGCTCCTACAAAGATGCGCGCCCTATCGCCAGCAGGGCTGGCTCCTGCAAAGAGGTGCGCCCTGTGTTTCATGGTGCGCGCGGTGCGGGGTTCGGCACGGGCGTCACGATTCGGGTGACGCGGGGCTCGGTCCAGCTGCCGTCGATGAGGAATTCCTGCGAGTTGGCGCGGGCCAGCGGGTTTTGCAAAAACAACTGCGCCAAAAACGAGGTCAGGCCCACCACCGGGTTGACCGCAATGCCGGCCAGCAAAGACGCGGTGCCCGCATCCACCTCGGGCAGGATGAGCACATGCAGCTTCTGCGTTTCGTGGGCGATGTCCGCCAGGCCTTCGAGCTGCACCAGCGCATTGATGCCCTTGATCTGCAAATTTTGGGTGTGTGCCATGCCTTGCAGGATGCTCACATCGCCTTGCACCGAATCGAAGGCAAAACCTTCAGAAAACACGTCCCGAAAATCCAGCAGCAAGCGCCGGGGCAAGGCCTGCAAACTCAGCACGCCCAGCAGCTTGGCCGCGCCCGCATCGGCCTTGAGGAACTGGCCGCGCCCCATCTTGATGGCGAATTGCCCGCTCAGGCTGGGGTAATGCAGCGCCATCGGCGAGCCTTGCCAGCTGATCTGCCCTTCGAGCTGACCGGTGCCGCCGCGCAAAGCCTCGGGGGTGCCCAGCCGCGTGAGCAAGGCGCCCGCGTTGTTCACGTCGAGCCGGAAATTCATCTCGGTTTTGCGTGTGTTGTTGCCGTCACTGGCGGTCATCCATTTGCCGGTGCTGCGCAGCGTGGCCTCGGGCACGCTCAGGTTGAATTTGTTGAGCTGCCACTCGCGCCCCGACTTGCCCCGTGTGCGCTGGGGTTCGCTGTTCACGGCCTCAATTTCCACGCGGCCCAGTTTCTTGCCGCGCAACTCCAGTTGTTCGATCACGATGTCCAGCGCGGGCAGGTTGATGGGGGGCGCCTCCAGCAGGGTCTCGACTGCGGCCACACTCGACGGCGGCAGGTTCAGCCGGGCCAGCCGCGCATACAACTGGCCGGGTTGCTCTTCGGTGGCCTGTCGAAATGCCAGATGGCCATCGAGTTCGCGGGCATCCACGTTGGCCCGCCAGGTCAGGCCGTCGCGTGTTCCACCGGCCACCACCTGGTGCAAGGTGCGGCCATCGGCCGTGAGCGTGCCCACCTGCAGGGCCATGCGGGTGGGCACATAGCCCAGCAGCTCGGCCGGGATGCCACTTTGGGCTGTCGCTGCCCCCGGTGAAGGGGCTGCAGACGCAGGCCACAGCGCCTCCCATTCGTCCACCAACAGCTGATCCAGCGCCACCGTGGCCGACACGCCCGAATCGGGCAGCGCCGCCGCTTGGGGGTTGGTGGCTCCGAGGGTCAGGCTGCCGCGCAAGACCACGGGCGCCGCGCCGCTCAGGTCACGCAAGTAGTTGACCGAAGCGATGCGCCCCAGCTCCAGTTGAATCTGGTCGCGCAACTGCCCACCTTGGCCCAGCACCCGTGTGCGCAGCGACAGCGGCAAGCTGCTGGCCGCGCTCTTGCCCAAAGGCGCAGGCAGCTTCAGCGCCAGGCCCTCAAGCTGGCTTTGCACCGTCAGCTCGGGCTGGCCGGATCGCCACCCCAGTGTGGCGGTGTAGCTGGTGCTGCCACTGGCGTGCCGGGCCAGCAGGTTGGCCAGTGCCACGTCTTTGGCCTCGCGCAGGCCATCGGCGCTGATCTGACCTTGCATGCGCAGCAGCGCGGGCGGATCGTTGTCGCCGGGGGCAAGGCGCAGGGCGCCGTCAATGCGCACGGGTCCGCCCAACCAACGCGCCTGCACGCCCTGCAGGCCCAAGCCGTTTTCGGTGAATTGAAGCGTGCCTTGCGCCTTGCTCAGCGTGGGCATGGCAGGCGTGATGCGCAGGTCATTGCCAGTCAGCACCACACTGCCTTGCACCTTGGTGTTGTGCAGCGCTTGCAAGGGCAGGCTCAGCTTCAGTCGGGTTTGCAGCGTGCCGGTGGCCTGGGTATCGTGCAGCACGCCACCCAGCAAACGGTCCACCGGCGACTGTTGCACCGCAGCCAGCAGCTGGGTGGCCGGGCCTTTGTGCTCCAGTGACACATTCACCGTGGCGTTGTGCGACATGTCGGCGATCTCGGCTTGGGCACTGGTCAAAGCAGGCGCTGTGCGGCCTTCACCAAAGCGCGCCGACGCATCCGACAGCTTCATGCTCAGGCGGTCAAACACCAGCAAACCATTCACCCCCGTCAGCCGTGGCCAGGGCAAACTCTTGGCGGGCGGCACCGGGGCAGGCAACAAGGCCGCCGGGATGTAGTCGAAATCGACATCGCGCAGCCGCCCGGCAAATCGGAACTCGCCTTCTTTGGCGTTGGCAAATGGCAGGCGCGACAAATCACCTTTGATCTTCACCTGCACATTGTTGTAGCTGCCCTTGACCCATGCATCGCGCACATAGTGGCGCACTTGCGCCGACAGATGGACCGGCAAATAGCGGTGCGCGCGTGCGACATCGGCCTGGGTGATCTGGCCCTGCAAGTCCAGCACGCCCGGCCCGTGGCCCCCGGGCGCACTGTGCCACTGGCCGTGCCACTCGCCTTGCAGGTCGGCGTTGGCCAGTTGGAGCCGCCACTGCGGCACATCCCAACGCCCCTTTTGGCGCTTCCAGCTGGCGTCGGCCTGCAGGCTGCGCACGGGCACTTCGGACTCTTCCAGAATGCCCGGCAGGAACACGGCGGCGCCCTCGTCCATGCTCAGCTGCACGCGCCCGTTGGTCTCGGTCATGTCCAGCTTGAGCTGTGCGTCTCGCACGCCGGGCCAAGCGGGTGGGGCGGATGCTGACGTCGAGGACGGGTTCACCGGGGCCCATGCCGCAGGCGGCAAGCTCAGCCGGTTCAGGCTGGCTTGCACGCTGTAAGTGGGCGGGGCTTGCCAATCGCCTTGCCAGCGCCATTGCAAAGACGCCAGCTCGCCGCTGATTTCGCGCTGTTCCAGCAGCTTGGCGAGCTGGGTTGGCAAAGGCAGGTGCAACGCCACCTCGCGCAAGGCCTGCAAGTCCAGGTGATCGGCCTGCAAGCGCCCCTTGGCCGGGCTGCTGCCTTGCGCGTGGGTGACCTCAAGCGCCATGTTGCCGCCAGGCCAGGCCAGGTCGTGCGCGCTGATCTGCGAGCTGGCAAAGGCCAGATCGCGGGTGGACAGCTCAAAACCCGTGGCGCTCAGCCGCCCGGCCACGCGCCCCGACAGGCGCTCAAACACCAGCGGGCTGGGGGGCTCGTCCTGCTTTGTCCCGACTTCTACCTGCAAGTCCGTCAGGTCCACATCGGCCGTGCCCCCCGTCCATTGGCCCAGCGCCACATCGCTCCACACACGCAAAGCGCCGTGCCCAGAGCGAATGCCCAGGTCCTTGGGCAACATCTGTTGCAACTGTGGCCCGATCTGCTGCTGCCATTGCGGCAGATCGACCTGAGGAAAGTAGGCATACACCGGGCCCGACCAATCGGCCAGCCGCCCCGGGTGGGTGGACAAAATCCCCCGCCCCATGCGGGCCATGACCACAAAGCGTGCTCCCCAGCCTTCGGGGGGCGTGGCGTCAAGCCGCACCTCGTGGTGCCGGATGGAATTGCGCAGCACCACATCCAGCTCGCGCAATGCCAGCGTCTGCGGGGCGGTCTGGGGGTGCGTGCTCAGTGGGGTGGTGGCCTGCTCGTCCGTCCAGCGCACGGTGCCCCCGCGCACGATCACCTCGCGCTGCGCAAACAGCCAGTCGGCGCTGTCGCTGTCGCCTTGCGGGCTGCGCTGCATGTCCAGACCGGCTACCTGCCAATGGCCTTGGGCCGTGCGCCGCACATCCAGCTCGGGGGAGTCCAGCACCAGCTGCTCCAGGCCCAGGCCCAACAGCGAACGCACGCTGATGGCCACCATCACCCGGGGCAGGCGCAGCGCCGTGCGCCCCTGCACGTCCAGCAATTCAATGTCGCGCAGCTCAAAAGACGGGGCCCAGCCGGTCGATTCGGCCGTCAGCTGACCGATGCGCACCGGTACCCCGATGCTGCGTCCGGCCAAGCGTTCCAGGTCAGGGCGGTAGTCACCGATTCGCGGCACAATCCAAAAATGCAGCACCCCCCAGGCCATGCCCAGCACCAACCCCAAGGCCAGCAAACCCCAGGCGAGCACCCGCCAAGCACGGGAAAACGCAGCGTTCAAACGGGGAAATCGGGGCAAAGACAGCACAAAAGTTTTGATTCAGAAAGTCAGCAGGAATTATGACCGGCAGTCCCACCCCAGGCATTGACCCAACGCGCCTTGGTGCTTCCCCCGTCCAGGGGGCCTCGTATTCCCGTTTCGTGCAGCGCCTGCAACGCCGCTATGCCGACTGGTTGCCCCTGCTGCCCCCCGGCCAGCCCACCCGCGACAGCCTGCACACCACCTGCGCCGCCCTGAGCGCCAAAGGGCTGGACACCGGCGCGGCCCTGCGCGTGCTGCGCCAACTCACGCTGGAACGCCTCATCCAGCTCGACTGCAACCACCGCCAGCCTCTGGAGGGGGTCACCCACAGCATGACGTGGCTGGCCGAAGTCACCCTCGACATCGCCTGGCAACACGTCATGACCGACCTCGATGCCCTGCACGGCGCGCCCACCAAGCCCAATGGTCAGCGCGCCGAAATGTGGATCATCGGCATGGGCAAGCTGGGCGCCCGCGAACTCAACGTCTCCAGCGACATCGACCTGATTTACGTCTACGACGAAGACGGCGAAACCCTGGGCAACAGCGAAGGCCGCCACAAAGTCTCGTGCCAGGAATACTTCAGTCGCGCCGTCAAACGCATGTACGCCCTGATCGGCGAGACCACCGAGCACGGCTTTGTGTTTCGCGTCGATCTGGCCCTGCGCCCCAACGGCAACTCCGGCCCCAGCGTCGTCTCGCTCGATGCGCTCGAAGAATATTTGCTGGTCCAAGGCCGCGAATGGGAACGCTTTGCCTGGATGAAAAGCCGCGTCATCGCCCCGCGCAGCGCGGTGGTCAACGGCTCGGCCCAGGCCCTGCGCGCCGTGGTGCTGCCCTTTGTGTTTCGCCGCTACCTCGACTACAACGTCTTTGAATCGCTGCGCACGCTTCACCAGCAAATTCGCGAGCACGCGGCCAAACGCAGCGCCGGCCACCCCGAACGCGCCAACGACGTCAAGCTCTCACGCGGCGGCATCCGCGAAATCGAATTCACCGTGCAACTGCTGCAAGTCGTGCGCGGCGGGCAGTTTCCTGAGCTGCGCACCCGCCCCACACTCGACGCCCTGCAACGCGTGGCCAAAGCCGGGCTCATGCCCCAGGCCACGGCCCAGGCGCTCGGTGCCGCCTATGTCTTTTTGCGCCAGGTCGAGCACCGCATCCAATACCTGGACGACCAGCAAACCCATGTGTTGCCCACGGGCGACGACGACTTGGCCTGGATCGCCCACACCCTGGATTACGCCAGCACCGGCGAATTCCTCAGTGCCCTGGACGCGCACCGCGAAATCGTGGCGCAAGAATTTGACACCTTGCTGGGCGGCGACCGCGAATGCAAAGCCTGCAACGGCAAAAACGGCCAACGAGAACCCGCCGAGCTGGGCGGCATCGCCAGCTTGTTCACCGGCCGCATTGGCGAGCGATTGGCCCAGTGGCCAGGCAACCCCCGCGTGCAAGCCCTGCGCGACGACGCCCGGGGCCGCCTCATGCGATTGCTGCAACGCACCGCCCAGTGGCTCGAAGCGGGCCGCGTCAGCGAAGAAGCCGTGCTGCGCATGGTCGACTGGATCGAACCCCTGCTGCGCCGCGAAAGCTACCTGGCCCTCATGCTCGAACGCCCCTCGGTGCACGAACGCCTGCTGCGCCTGCTGGGCGCGGCCAAATGGCCCGCCCGCTACCTGCTGCAACACCCCGGCGTGATTGACGAGCTGGCCGGTGGCAATCTGTTTGACACCCGCTTTGACGCCGCCGAATTTGAAGCCGAACTGCAATCACGCCTGGTGGCCCTGCAACGCACCGGCGAAGACGACGAAGAAAGCCTGTTGAATTTGCTGCGCCGCGCCCACCACGCCGAGCAATTTCGCACCCTGGCGCGTGACGTCGAAGGCGTGCTCACCGTCGAACAAGTGGCCGACGACCTCAGCGCCCTGGCCGACGCCGTGCTGCGCGTGACCGCCCGCTGGTGCTGGAGCCGCCTCAAAAACCGCCACCGCGAAGAACCCGCGATTGCCATCATCGGCTACGGCAAATTGGGCGGCAAAGAGCTGGGCTACGGCAGCGACCTGGACATCGTGTTTGTGTACGACGATGAAGATGAACGTGCCCAGGAAATCTACGCCAGCTACGTGCGCAAAATGATCAACTGGATGACCGTCAAAACCGCCGACGGTGACCTCTACGAAATCGACACCGCCCTGCGCCCCAACGGCAACTCCGGCCTGCTCGTCACCCGCTTTGAAGCCTACGCCGACTACCAGCAACAACGCGGCAGCAACACCGCCTGGACCTGGGAACACCAGGCCATGACCCGCGCCCGCTTCGTCATGGGCCTGCCAAGCCTGGCGCCCCGCTTTGACGCCGTGCGCCACGCCGTCATCAGCGCCCCGCGTGACGCGGCCAGCCTCAAAGCCGAAATCGTCGCCATGCGCGAACGCGTGCGCCAGGGCCACCCCGTCAAAGCCGAGCGCTTTGACGTCAAACACAGCCCCGGCGGCATGGTCGACGCCGAATTCGCCGTGCAATACCTCGTGCTGCTGCACACCGCCGCCCACCCGGCACTCGCCGACAACATCGGCAACATCGCCCTGCTCATCCGCGCAGAAGCCGTCGGCCTGCTGCCCATGGGCCTGGGCCAGGCCGCCGCCAACGCCTATCGCGAAATGCGCCGCCTGCAACACCGTGCGCGTCTCAACGAAGAACCCACCCAAGTGGTCCCCAGCACCCTTACCAGAGAACAAGCCGCCATCCTGGCCCTGTGGCGCGAAGTCATGGGTTGAGTAGGCTCCAAATACCCCGCGTGCCGACGGGGAACAACGGCATCGTGTCTACGCAGGTCGGCGCTCGAAGACCCCGACGTTTGTACGTGATCCACCACCACCGCCCAAACAAACGCGCTCGTCACGCAAACCCATGTCGGGTTCTTCGACCACCGACCTACAAAACCCCAATTACCGGAATGTCCGCACTGCCTTCGTAGGTCGGCACTCGAAGAGTCCGACATGTGCGTGAAGTACCACCACCCCTCAAACAAACGCGCTCGTCACGCAAACCCATGTCGGGTTCTTCGACCACCGACCTACGAAACCCCCATTGCCCGAAATGTCCGCACTGCCTTCGTAGGTCGGCACTCGAAGAGTCCGACATGTGCGTGAAGTACCACCACCCCTCAAACAAACAGCGCGAGCACACAAACCCATGTCGGGGTCTCCGACCACCGATCTACGAAAACCTCATTGCCCGAAATGTCCGCACTGCCTTCGTAGGTCGGCACTCGAAGAGTCCGACATGTGCGTGAAGTACCACCACCCCTCAAACAAACGCGCTCGTCACACAAACCCATGTCGGGGTCTCCGACCACCGACCTACAAAAACCCCATTGCCCGAAATGTCCGCACTGCCTTCGTAGGTCGGCACTCGAAGAGTCCGACATGTGCGTGAAGTACCACCACCCCTCAAACAAACGCGCTCGTCACACAAACCCATGTCGGGGTCTCCGACCACCGACCTACAAAAACCCCATTGCCCGAAATGTCCGCACTGCCTTCGTAGGTCGGCACTCGAAGAGTCCGACATGTGCGTGAAGTACCACCACCCCTCAAACAAACGCGCTCGTCACACAAACCCATGTCGGGGTCTCCGACCACCGACCTACAAAAACCCCATTGCCCGAAATGTCCGCACTGCCATCGTAGGTCGGCACTCGAAGAGTCCGACATGTGCGTGAAGTACCACCACCCCTCAAACAAACGCGCTCGTCACACAAACCCATGTCGGGGTCTCCGACCACCGACCTACAAAAACCCCATTGCCCGAAATGTCCGCACTTCCTTCGTAGGTCGGCACTCGAAGAGTCCGACATGTGCGTGATGTACCACCACCCCTCAAACAAACAGCGCGAGCACACAAACCCATGTCGGGGTCTCCGACCACCGATCTACGAAAACCTCATTGCCCGAAATGTCGTCACTGCCCTCGTCGGTCGGCTGTCGAAGACCCCGACGTCTGTACGCCGAGCACCAAGCCACAACTTCGTTTTGTGAAATTTCAGTCGCTTAAACGTTAATTGTTGAAATACTGGATGGCAGACATGTGAATTGACATGAAGCAATTAATTTTCAAAGATACATTTAAATAATTTAAGTAGTACTTAATGACAAAATAAACCTATATAGCGGTCAAGTCGACCACAAAAGGAAATTTGACATGAGCCAACGCAAGCAACGATCACATCGCAACGCTCGATGGCCCCTCTTTTTGTGTTGCTTTTCACCTTGGATGGGGACCCTAGCCCAAACCCACGAACAGCCTACCAACTACCAACCTTTGGTCGTCACAGATACGGTTCTCGAATACAGGCAATTCGAAAAAGTGGAAATCACGGGATCTGCAATTTTGTCCAAAGAAGCCAAACAGGCTTTGCCTATTCAAGTGATCGGGCGTCGAGACATTGAACGCAGTGGGGCTTCTGATTTGAGCCAACTCATTCAGCGCTTACCCATCATGCGTAATTTTCAGGAACAGGGAATGGTCACAGGCACCACCTCTGGCGGACCGCAAGCAGCTGCCATACACGGCAACCAAAGTGGGACGCTTATCTTGCTCAATGGGCGCCGATTGCCCTATTACGGGAGCCAAAACATTGTAGGTGAGCGTGCAACGGTTGATTTGAACTTCATACCACTTGCAGCCATAGAAAGAATTGACATCCTGACCGATGGTGCTTCGAGTCGATATGGCTCAGATGCTGTGGCAGGCGTGATCAACATCATCACCAAAACGCAGGTGCAAGGCATCACGGTGAGTGTTGAAACCTTGATGCCACAAGGTGGGGCAGGGCGGGGAAATTCAGCCAGTTTGTCCTGGGGGCAAGGCAGACTTGAACGAGACGGATACAGCCTCAGTGCGCATTACACAGCACAAAAACGAAACATGCTGCAAGGCAAGGACGACACATCGACACGCGAAGGAATGCGGCAATTCAACATCAATGGACAACTTTGGAACAGCGGCGATTATTACTTCGACCACAGCGCACCTGCACAAAACTACAAGGATGCCTCTGGGAAACTCCACAACACCTACTTTGATACGCATGGCGTGTGTGACAAAGGCTGGTATGAAACGCAAAGGGGGCAATGCTCACAAAATGCTCAACTGGCGACAAGCATCTACCCCCGGACAGAGAGCCAATTGCTGTATTTGCAAGGTGAAAGACTGCTGGCCAACCAGTGGGTCGCTTTTGCTGAGGCACAAATGGGATGGCAGTCGCAAACCTTTGTTCCTGTTGGACATCCCAATTTCACGATTGATCAAATCGACGTGGACCCTTCTCGCACCTACATGATTGCAACGCAACCTTGGGGTTTGCTCCAGCAGCGGTATGACAACAACATGCACCATGCAGTAGTGGGACTTAAAGGCCAAGCTGCAGGCTGGGATTTCACCAGCCATTTGACGAGCGGACTGCACAGAGTGCATCGCGTGTATGAAAGCGGCTTGGTGACGCCTGGATATGGCGTTGTCAAGCTCAAGCCCGGAGAAGTTGGACTTGATCCATCGCAATACTCTGCAGAAACACTTGCGAAATTTGATGCATACCGTCGAACAACTGACAGGGTCCTAGACGATGGACAGACCCAATTGCAGACCTTGGGAATCCTGGCCAGCCGGGAATTGATCGATACAGAGCATGGCCCCCTGATGTGGGGTCTGGGTTTTGATGGGCGTCAGGAAAGCGTTCGCTATCTGCCAGGTATTGGCGTGAATGACCGGCCGCAATTCGATGCGCAACGCAAAAATTGGGCGCTGCATTCTGAAATTTTGTGGCCTCTTGCTGAACAATTGGAAGCGACAGGGGCATTGCGCCACGATCAGTATTCGGATTTTGGAGGGGTGCAGACTGGCAAATTGGGATGGAAGTGGACGCCTGAAAAAGCCTGGATGTTCAGGGGATCATGGGGGACAGGTTTTAGAGCGCCCACACTTGGGCAAATGGTGCTCAAAAGCACCAAAATTTCGGAGGTGGAAGATTCTTTATCGGGTCAAACTTTGCCCATCTATTCACGCGGTAATCCTGACTTGAAACCAGAGCGCTCACAGCAATGGCTGCTGGGGTTTCGCTGGGAGCCTTCTGTCCAATGGACCCTGGGCGCAGATCTCTGGAATCTGGATATTCAGGACACCTTTGGCAATTTGCCGGGCACTTTGATCGTCAGCGATCCTGTGCTCAGGGCTCAATATTTAGTCAATGGCGTCGTCACCAGCCCGAATTTCAATTTAGGACAAAGTCGTAGCCAAGGTGTGGATTACGACATTCAGTGGCGCAAGCCAACCGATTGGGGGCGTTTGCGTGTCGGCCTGCGTGGTTTGCATGTCTTGAAGTCTCAGCGGCAAGCCTATGCTGACAGTGCCATGGAGTCCAACCTGGGGCGCTATGCCATGGGAAGCAGTTCCGTGATGGCTCGTAATCAATGGACATTGTCGACATCGCTTGAGCAATCTCAGCTCATCTTGGGCGCCAGTTTGAACTATCGTTCGGGCAATACTGAGCAGGTGACCTTGACAGACGTGGATGGCAACACCATGAATTATGAGCATCGTGTGTCAGACGATTGGACGGTGGACATCTCGGGGCGCTGGCAAATACAAGCCGCCATGACGCTCAGTGCTGCTGTGATCAACATCACCAACCGCATGCCCTCATTCCGCATGAAAACTCAAAACGTACTCAACGGTGTCGATACCCGATACGGTGACTATTACGGACGCACCTTGCAATTGAAAATCGAATACAAGTTCTGACCTTTTTCTCAAATCATTTGCCTAGAAAATGATGCGTGTTAAGAAAAAAAGCAATGAGCTTGAAAAGATGGTTCAAGTGATCTGACAAAGATAGATCGATTTGTTAGAGCAGCAGCAAGTCGTCCGGCCGGGCCGCCGACCTGCGAATTCCCGTGGCCCTTCTTGTAGGTCGGTACTCGAAGAGTCCGACATGGGCGTGATTGGCCACCAAAGCTCGATTCAGGCGTGGTGGGTATGCACACCTGTCGGGGTCTCCGACCGCCGACCTACGAAAGCGCAGCTAGCGGACCGCCGACCTGCGACGGCACAGATAGCGGACCGCCGACCTGCGAATTCCCGTGGACCTTCTTGTAGGTCGGTACTCGAAGAGTCCGACATGGGCGTGATTGGCCACCAAAGCTCGATTCAGGCGTGGTGGGTATGCACACCTGTCGGGGTCTCCGACCGCCGACCTACGAATGCGCAGATAGCGGACCGGCGACCTGCGACGGCACAGATAGCTGACCGCCGACCTGCGAATTCCCGTGGACCTTCTTGTAGGTCGGTACTCGAAGAGTCCGACATGGGCTTGATTGGCCACCAAAGCTCGATTCAGGCGTGGTGGGTATGCACACCTGTCGGGGTCTCCGACCGCCGACCTACGAATGCACAGATAGCGGGCCGCCGACCTGCGACGGCGCAGCTAGCGGACCGGCTACCTGCGAATTCCCGTGGCCTTTCTTGTAGGTCGGTACTCGAAGAGTCCGACATGGGCGTGATTGGCCACCAAAGCCCAATTCAGGCGCGCCAGGTGAGCAGATGTCGGGGTCTTCGACCGCCGACCTACGAAGGCGCAGATAGCGGACCGCTGACCTACGAATGCGCAGATAGCTGACCGGCGACCTGCGAATTCCCGTGGCCTTTCTTGTAGGTCGGTACTCGAAGAGTCCGACATGGGCGTGATTGGCCACCAAAGCTCGATTCAGGCGCGCCAGGTGAGCAGATGTCGGGGTCTTCGACCGCCGACCTACGAAGACGCAGATAGGGGACCACCGACCTACGACGGCGCAGATAGCGGGCCGCCGCCCCCCCGGACGGCCGACCACAACCCCCCCGAGAGACCCCAATCCACCTGGAATTCCGGTTTCTGTTGGCATCTTTGAATTTGTCACTAACGACAAATTAAGTCAAAAAGATCAGCAAAAACATCGCTAGGCATACCCCAATTGGGGGTTTTTGAATGACATTTTTGACGATATCTTGGAGGCTTAATTAATAAATACATCAAAAAAATCACAGATTGGACATTGGGAAATATGTCGTTTTTTGAGTTTTGAAACGCTGAATTCATGAGGAAAAAATGAATTTCAGACGTCAACACCAGCGGGGCACCGCACGGCCTTCTACAGAGGGGTGTGGGGTGCTTTGGCGCGTCAGTTTGCAGGCCATTTCGGGCCATGCAGCAGGGCAGGGCGCAGTGCTGGATCTGCAGGCTGATATGGCCATGGCAGTCACTCCAAAAAACCAACCAATGACCACCACACAGGGACGGCCATGACGATCAATAACAACAACTTCACGCTCAATTTAGGGGTTTTTGCAACACAGCCCCTCACGCTTGTGGGGGCGGACCTCACGGCGGCCACCACCTTGCTCCAGACCGGGCAAAGCCTCATGGTGGACGAAGCCATCCGCAAATCGCTCACAGCGCACATCGTCATGCTCGGTGCGCAGGCAAACACCGACCCGCAAAAAGCCGTGCAGGAACTGCTGGACGTCGCCGCCAACGAACTGGCTGCAGCCGTGCCCGAACTTTTGCTGGCCAAGCCCGCCACCGCGCAGGCCCTGGTGCAACTGGGGGCGGACAAAACCAGCGCCCTCATGGTGCAGTGGCTGGGCTTTGCCGACCACGTCAGCGCCGCCATGCAAGCCCAGCACAGCGCCCCCACGCTGATCAGCGCCTTCCAGAATGCCGCGCCCGACACCGCGCTGCTCAAAACCTTCAGCGCCGACGCCCTCTGGCCCGTGCTGCCCAACACCCCCGTCGCATTTGACCCCTCCATGCTGCGCGACACCCTGCTCGCCAACATGCCCCACCTGATCCCGATGACCCCCACAGACACCACCGGCAGCACCCCCATGACCGACCCCACCCTGACCCTGACCGACCCGGGCCTCGTCACCGGCCTGAGCACCCAAGTCGCCCTCGACCTCAGCGCCCTCGTGCAAAGCGCCTCGGTGCAAGCGGCCTTGCAAACCGCTGTGGACAGCGCCATCACCGGCAACAAACTGCCCCTCATCGCGCCCACCCTGGTCGACCCCGTGCTCTACGCCGAAGTCACCACCGCCGCCGTCCTCACCGACCCGGCCCTGCTCAAAGTCATTGACACCGTCATCCAGAACCCCGCCTTTGCCTCGGGTGTGGGCAGCGTGGGCCTGCCGCAAATGCGCAACCTGCTCGTCAAACAGCTGGGCATCGGCACCACCATCACCGAAACCCTGGTCAGCCAAGGCGCCAACGCCCAGCTCGTGCAGCAAATCGGCACCCAAATGAATTCCACCGCCGTCAACCAAATCATGGTCGACAGCATCCCCGTGGCCATGGCCGACGGCACCACCACAGTCCCCAACCCCATCGCCATGCCCACCAACACCCCCAGCGTCACCAACACCGTCACCAACACAACAACAGCAGGAAACACAGCCATGAACGACAGCACCACCCCTTTCATCGCCATCGCTTCCAGCAAAAACAACCTGGCCGTCGGTGAAACCACTACCCTGTCGTTCACCCTGTCTGAAGTCAGCACCAATTTCACAGCGTCTGATGTCACGGCCATCGGCGGCACGCTCTCCAACTTCACAGGCTCGGGTACCAGCTACTCCGCCACCTTCACCCCCAGCGCCAATGTCTCGAGCGCCTTTGTCATGGTCGGCAGCGACACCTTCAGCAACGCCACCGGCACCTACAACAAAGACGGCGCCGACGCCAACAACGCCGCATCGCTGAGCGTCGGCTTGCTGTGCAACACCAACGCCCCCGCCGACACCACAGCCCCCACGGTGATGATCAGCAACACCAAAACCCGTGTGCGCCCCGGTGACACTGACCTCATCACCTTCACGCTGTCTGAAGCCAGCAGCAACTTCACGCAAAGCGACGTCACCGTCATCGGTGGCACCCTGAGCGGCTGGACCCAAAGCGCCACCAACCCGCTGGTCTACACCGCCACCTTCACGCCCAATGCCAACGCCCTGAGCGCGGCCCTGTACATCGCCAGCGAAAGCTTCACCGACGCCGCAGGCAACTTCAACCAGGACGGCATGGAGTTGAACAACATGGCCTCGATCGCCATCCAGTGCAAGATCGACACCACCCCACCCACGATTGCTGTCAGCGCCGACAGAGCCGCTCTGGCCGCAGGCCAGACGGCTGTCGTCACCTTCACCCTGAGCGAACTCGCCACCGACTTCACCGCCTCTGACGTGACCGTCATGGGCGGCACCCTGAGCGGCTTCACGCAAAGCGCCACCAACCCCCTCGTCTACACCGCCACCTTCACGCCCGCAGTCGGGTCGATCAGCGGCGCCGTGTACGTGGCCAGCAACAAATTCACCGACGCCTCGGGCAACGCCAACGCAGACGGCAACGACACCAACAACGCCGTCAGCTTCACCCTCGACACCGCTGCCCCCACCATCGCCATCACCAGCGACAAAACCGGCCTCAAAGCCGGCGACACAGCCACCATCACCTTCACGCTGAGCGAAATCAGCACCAACTTCGCCCTCTCCGATGTCGCCGTCACCGGCGGCACCCTGAGCGGCTTTGCCCAAAGCGCCACCGACCCGCACGTCTACACCGCCACCTTCACGCCCGCAGCGGGCTCAACAGCCGCCACCGTGTCGGTGGCCAGCAACAAATTCAGCGATGCCTCAGGCAACCAAAACACCGACGGCGCCGATGCCAACAACACCGTCAGCCTGAGTGTTGACACCACGCCCCCCACCGTCATCGTCAGCAGCCTCAAGTCCAGCCTCGGGGCAGGCGAGACCGCCACCGTCACCTTCACCCTGTCTGAAGCCAGCGTCAACTTCACCGCAGCCGACGTCACCGTGGTCGGTGGCACGCTGAGCAACTTTGCAGGCTCGGGCACCAGCTACACCGCCACCTTCACCCCCACCGCCGGTGCCAGCACCGCCAGCGTCAAGGTCGACAGCAACCGCTTCACCGACGCCGCAGGCAACAACAACCAAGACGGCGCAGACGCCAACAACACCGTCAGCTTCAACCTCGACAGCACACCGCCCACCATCATCGTCAGCACCGACAAAGTCGACCTGCTGCAAGGCCAAACCGCCACCATCACCTTCACCCTGTCTGAAGCCAGCAGCAACTTCACGCTGGGCGACATCAGCGTCTCGGGCGGCACGCTGAGTAACTTCCAGGGCTCGGGCACCAGCTACACCGCCACCTTCACGCCCAGTGCCACGGCCAGCAGCGCCATGATCCTGGTGTCCAGCAACACCTTCAGCGACGCCGCAGGCAACAACAACAAAGACGGCGCCGACCTCAACAACGCCGTCAGCCTCAAAACCAACTGCCCGCCCGACACCACCCCCGTCACGCCCCCCGCAGCCGACACCACCGCCCCCACGGTGGCCATCAGCAGCGACAAAACCATGCTCGCAGCAGGCGAAGCGGCCACCGTCAGCTTCACCTTCTCCGAAGCCACCAGCGACTTCGCCCTCACTGACATCACCGTCATCGGCGGCACCATGAGCAACTTGGTGCGCAACCCCGCCAACCCGCTCGTCTACACCGCCACCTTCACGCCCTTTGCCACCACCCAAGGCGCCATGGTCCTGGTCAGCAGCGGCCAATTCAGCGACGCCGCAGGCAACTTCAACACCGACGGTGCAGACCTCAACAACGCCGTCTCGCTGGGCTTCAACTGCGGTTGCGCCGACACCACCGCCCCCACCATCGCCATCAGCGCCCCCAAAACCGTGCTCGCTGCTGGTGAAGTCACCACCGTCACCTTCGTGCTGAGCGAAGACAGCACCGACTTCAGCCTGGCCGACATCACCTTGCTGGGCGGCACGCTCAGCAACTTCGTGGGCAGTGGCAAGGTCTACACCGCCACCTTCACCCCCGCACCCACCGCCAAGAGCGCCATGATGTTCGTGGCCAGCGACAAATTCACCGACGCCGCAGGCAACTTCAACAAAGACGGCGCCGACGTCAACAACGCCTGGTCCTTCGGCTTCCAATGCACCCCAACCGCCGTGGCCCCCGCAGCCCCCGGCGCGATCTTGAACGCCATCAGCGACAGCGGTACCCAAGGTGACAACACCACCACCGACAACACGCCCACCCTGAGCGGCACCGGCACCCCCGGCGACACCATCAGCATCAAAGACGCCGCTGGCAACGTCATCGCCACCGCTGTGGTGGCTGCCAACGGCACCTGGATGGCCACGCCCGTCAACCCGCTGCCCCTGGGCCTGAACAACCTGAGCGTCATCGAAACCAACCCCGCTGGCATGGCCAGCGCCCCCACCGCACTGCCGCTCACCATCCAAAGCGCCGTGGTTCCCGTGGCGCCCACAGCGCCTGCCGCCATCCTCAACGCCATCAGCGACAGCGGCGCCCAAGGTGACAACACCACCAACGACACCACGCCCACCCTGAGCGGCACCGGCACCCCCGGCGACACCATCAGCATCAAAGACGCCGCTGGCAACGTCATCGCCACCGCCGTGGTTGCGGCCAACGGCACCTGGATGGCCACACCGGCCACCGCCTTGCCCCAAGGCTTGAACAACCTCAGCGTCATCGAAACCGGCCCCACGGGCCTGGCCAGCGCCCCCACACCGCTGCCCATCACCATCGACAGCGCAGCCCCCACCATCGCCGTCAGCGCCCCCAAAGGCGTGCTGGCAGCCGGTGAAGCCACCACCATCACCTTCACCCTGAGTGACGCTGCCAGCGACTTCAGCGTTTCTGACATCACCGTCATCGGCGGCACCCTGAGCGGCTTCACCAAGAGCCCCACCAACCCGCTCGTCTACACCGCCACCTTCACCCCCACAGCCGGTGCGCACAGCGCCATGGTTTTCGTGGGCAACGACAAATTCACCGACGCCTCTGGCAACCTCAACCAAGACGGCGCCGAACTCAACAACCTCGCCAGCTTCAGCATCAACGCAGCGGCTGTCACCCCGGTCGCCCCCGCAGCGCCCGCTGCCATCCTCGACCCCATCAGCGACAGCGGCGCCAAAGGTGACCAACTCACCAACGACACCACCCCCACCATCAGCGGCACTGGCACGCCTGGCGACACCATCGCCATCAAAGACCCCGCTGGCAACACCATCGCCACCGCCATCGTCCAGCCCAACGGCACCTGGGCGGCCACCCCGGTCAACCCACTGCCCCAAGGCCTCAACAACTTGAGCGTGGTCGAAACCAACCCCGCCGGTCTGTCCAGCCCCGCCACACCGCTGCCCATCACCATCGACAGCGTGGCCCCATCGCCCCTGGGCGCCATCCTCAACCCCATCAGCAACAGCGGGTTGACCACCGACAACATCACCAACGACACCACCCCCACCATCAGCGGCTCGGGCACGCCCGGTGACACCATCGCCATCAAAGACGCTGCGGGCAACACCATCGCCACTGCCGTGGTTGCTGCCAACGGCACCTGGACCGCCACCCCGGCCAACCCACTGCCCCAAGGCCTCAACAACCTGAGCGTGGTCGAAACCAGCCCCACCGGCGCCACCAGCACCGCCCAGCTGCCCATCGTCATCGACAGCGCAGCGCCCACCATCGCGCTCAGCACCAACGCCAGCGCCCTCACCACAGGCCAGGCCGCCACCGTCACCTTCACCTTGAGTGAAGCCAGTGCAGACTTCACCGCTGCCGACATCACCGTCATCGGCGGCACCATCACCGGCCTGACCCAAAGCCCCACCAACCCGCTGGTCTACACCGCCACCTTCACCCCCGCAGCCGGTGCCAGCAGCGCCGCCGTGCTGGTGACCAGCAACAAATTCAGCGACGCCGCAGGCAACATCAACCTCGACGGCGCCGACACCAACAACGCCCTGTCCTACAGCATCACCGCTGGCCCCGCGCTCACTCCCCTGACAGCCGCGATCGACCCCACCAGCGACAGCGGCACAAAGGGTGACGGCAAAACCAACGACACCACGCCCACCCTCAGCGGCACCGGCACGCCCGGCGACACCATCGCCATCAAAGACGCCGCAGGCACCGTCATTGCCACCGCCACCGTCGGCCCCAACGGCACCTGGACAGCCACCCCGGCCAACCCACTGCCCCAGGGTCTCAACAACCTGAGCGTCGTCGAAACCAGCCCCAGCGGGTCCACCAGCACCCAGCCGCTGCCTTTGACCATTGACAGCGGCGCCCCCACGGTGGCCATCAGCACCAGTGCCAGCACCCTGGCCGCAGGCCAAACTGCCACCGTCACCTTCACCTTGAGCGAAGCGGCCAGCGACTTCACCGCCTCAGACATCACCGTCATGGGCGGCTCCCTGACCGGCTTGGTCCAAAGCCCCACCAACCCGCTGGTCTACACCGCCACCTTCACGCCCACAGCCGGTGCCCAAAGCGCCATGCTGTTCATCACCAGCGACAAATTCGCTGACGCCGCAGGCAACCTCAACAAAGACGGCGCCGACACCAACAACATCGCCAGCTTCAGCATCAGCGCCCCCGTGCCCAACGCACCGGCAGCGCCTGCCGCCATCCTCGACCCCATCAGCGACAGCGGCACCCAAGGCGACAAAGCCACCACCGACACCACGCCTACGCTCAGCGGCACAGGCGTGCCCGGTGACACCATCACCGTCAAAGACCCCCAAGGCAACGTCATCGCCACCGCCACCGTGCAACCCAACGGCACCTGGGCGGCCACACCGGTCAACCCGCTGCCCCTGGGCCTGAACAACCTCAGCGTCACCGAGACCAACCCCCAAGGCGCCACCAGCGCCCCCACCGCGCTGCCCATCACCATCCAGGCCGAAACCATCGCCGCCCCGGGCGCCAAGCTCGATCTGAGCAGCGACACCGGCACCGTGGGCGACAGCACCACCACCGACACCACGCCCACCTTGTCTGGCACCGGCGTGCCCGGCGACACCATCGCCGTCAAAGATCCCCAAGGCAACGTCATCGCCACAGCCACTGTCGCCCCAGACGGCACCTGGTCGGCCACGCCCACCAGCGCGCTGCCTTTGGGCCTGCAAAACCTCAGTGTGGTGCAAACCAGCCCCACCGGCATCGCCAGCGCCCCCACACCGCTGCCCATCACCATCGTGGCCCCGGCCGCAGGCGTGCTGACTGCAGCCCTGTCTGGCCCCAGCGACAGCGGCGTGGTCGGTGACAACACCACCAACGACACCACCCCCACCCTGACCGGCACCGGCACCCCTGGCGACACCGTCAGCATCACCAACGCCGCAGGCCAAGTCATTGCCACCGCCACCGTTCAACCTGACGGCACCTGGGCGGCCACGCCCACCACCGCGCTGCCCGCAGGCACCAACCCGCTCACCGTGGTCGCCACCAACCCGGCTGGCCAAATCACGGCCAGCAACGTGCTGCCGATTGCCATCGTCATTGACCCCATCGCGCCCGCAGCGCCTGGCGCCATCCTCGACCCCATCAGCGACAGCGGCACCGTGGGTGACAAAGCCACCACCGACAACACGCCAACGCTCAGCGGCACCGGCACGCCGGGCGACACCATCGCCGTCAAAGATCCGGCTGGCAACGTCATCGCGACCGCCACCGTGCAGCCTGACGGCACCTGGGCGGCCACGCCCACCACGCCGCTGCCCCTGGGCACCAACAACCTCAGCGTGGTCGAAACCGACCCCGCAGGCAACGCCAGCCTGCCCACACCACTGCCCCTGACCATCCAGGCCCCCGTCGGCGTGCTCGTCATCCAGGGCGGCGTCTACGCCGGTTTGGTCACCACAGACCCCACGCTCACCACACCCGTGGTCACCACCCCACCGACCGACAGCACCGGCACCGGCACCGGCACACCCACCGGCACCACCAACGACCCCGGCCTGGTCAACCCCGGCACCGTCGCCCCCACACTGCTGACCCCCGGCCTGCCCAGCAACCCCATCACCACCAACACCAACGGTGGCGCCACCGTGTTTGTCTACGACAACACCGGCGCCCTCATGGGCCAGACCACCTTGGCCTCTGACGGCACCTGGCGCATCGACATCGCCAACAAACAAGACTACCGAGGCGCCGTCCTCGTCAAAGTCGTCGACGTCAACGGCACCGCCGTCAACTACATCGACGAAGTCAGCGCCGCAGGCAAATCGTTTGACACCACCTTGCGCGCCCAAGGCGTGGCCGAAGTGGGCCTGCCCAACTTCCAGGTGCCCGACAGCCTCAACTCGGTGTTGACCGTCTACATCACCCCCGTGACCGAGCTGGCCGTGCGCACCGCAGGCGTCACCGACACCGCCACAGCGCCCGCCAGCGTCATGGCCATCGTCACCGCCAACACCAACGTCGCCTCTGCCCTGGGCATGGCCGGTGTGGACATCACCGCACCACCCACCACCACCAACAGCGCCGACTTCACCGCCACCGACCGCTACGACGCCAACGGCGTCGTCATCCTCACCGACGCAGAAAAATACGGCCTCGTGCTGGCCAAACTCTCGGGTCTGGACAGCGTCAAAGGCAACATCGACGCCAGCCTGGACGCCCTGCAAGGCCAGATCCTGCCCGGCGGCACCCTGAGCGCTGCTGGCGCCGCCCTGGTCGACGCAGGCCGCATCGTCGCCCTCGAAGCCCTCAAAGGCACCACCGACGGCACCGCCCCAGAAAACACCTTCACCATCGACACCCCGCTCAACCGCTGGCTGCTCGGTGACATCACCATCGTTGAACAAACGGTCACCCCCACCGGTGCTGTGCTCACCGGCCAGGCCCTGCCCGGCAGCACCGTCACCGTCAAACTGCCTGGCGGCGGCACCACCACCGCCGTGGCCGACGCCACTGGCACCTTCACCGTGCCGCTCACCACGGCGCAATTGCCCGCCGCAGGCCAGGCCATCACCTTCACCGGCACCGACGGCCTGACCCAGCCCGCCGCCACCATCCACGCGCTGCCCGCAGCACCCACCGCCGCCATTGCGCTCATCAGCGACAGCGGCGCCGTGGGCGACGGCAAAACCACCGACAACACCCCCACGCTCACCGGCAACGGCACGCCCGGTGACACCATCACCATCACCGACCCACAAGGCAACGTCATTGCCACCGCCGTGGTCGCCCCCAACGGCACCTGGGCCGCCACCCCTACAGACCCGCTGCCCCTGGGCCTGAACAACCTGTCCGTCACGCAAACCGACCCCGAAGGCTTCGTCAGCGCCCCCACCGCGCTGCCCGTCACCATCGAAGCCGGTGCAGGCCCCGCCGCGCCCGCTGCCGTGCTCGACCCCACCAGCGACAGCGGCAAACTGCTCGACAGCACCACCAACGACACCACGCCCACCTTGAGCGGCACTGGCACCGCCGGTGACACCATCACCATCAAAGATCCACAAGGCAACGTCATCGGCACCGCCGTGGTCGCCGCCAACGGCACCTGGGCCATCACGCCCACCACACCGCTGCCACTGGGTCTCAACAACCTCAGCGTCACCGAGACCAACCCCGCAGGCATTTCCAGCCCCGCCACACCGCTGCCCGTCACCATCGACACCACGGCCCCCGCAGCCCCCGGCGCGGTCCTTGACCCCACCAGCGACACCGGCGTGCAGGGTGACAAAACCACCACCGACACCACGCCCACCCTGTCTGGCACCGGCACCCCCGGCGACACCATCACCGTCAAAGACCCACAAGGCAACGTCATCGGCACCGCCGTGGTGGCTGCCAACGGCACCTGGGCCATCACGCCCACCACACCACTGCCCCTGGGCCTGAACGCCCTCACGGCCACCGCCACCGACCCCGCAGGCAACACCAGCGCCCCTGCGCCGCTGCCTGTGACCATCGTCCCCGGCACCCTGGCCGCGCCTGTGGCCAAGCTCGACTTGAGCAGCGACACCGGCACCGTGGGCGACAGCACCACCACCGACACCACGCCCACCCTGTCTGGCACCGGCACACCCGGCGACACCATCGCCATCAAAGACCCACAAGGCAACGTCATCGCCACGGCCACCGTCGCCGCTGACGGCACCTGGGCCGCCACACCCACCACGGCGCTGCCGCTGGGTCTGAACAACCTCACGGTCACCGAAACCAACCCCGCAGGCGTCAGCAGCCCCGCAGCACCGCTGCCCGTCACCATCCAGGCCCTGCCTGCGGGCACGCTCACGGCCACATTGGCTGCCACCAGCGACAGCGGCGTGGTCGGTGACAGCATCACCAACGACACCACTCCCACCCTGACCGGCACCGGCATCCCTGGCGACACCATCGCCATCAAGAACGCCGCAGGCCAAGTCATCGCCACCACCGTGGTCGCGGCCAATGGCACCTGGACCGCCACACCCACCACCGCGCTGCCCCAAGGCATCAACACCTTGTTGGTGTCGCAAACCAGCCCGAGCGGCAGCGTCATCGACGCCGTCCTGCCCGTCACCATCGTGGTCGATGCGGTCGTGCCCGTCTCGCCAGCGGCCGTGCTCGCCCCCATCAGCGACAGCGGCAAACTGCTCGACAGCACCACCAACGACAACACCCCCACTTTGAGCGGCAACGGCACGCCTGGTGACACCATCACCATCAAAGACCCACAAGGCAACGTCATCGCCACCACCGTGGTCGCCGCCAACGGCACTTGGGCCGCCACGCCCACCACCGCGCTGCCAGACGGCCTGATCAACCTGGCGGTCACCGCCACCGACCCTGCTGGCAACACCAGCGCCCCCACACCGCTGCCCATCACCATCGACACCACGCCACCCGCAGCCCCTGCGGCCGTGCTCGACCCGACCAGCGACAGCGGCAAGCTGCTCGACAGCACCACCAGCGACAACACGCCCACCTTGAGCGGTGGCGGCGCCACGCCCGGTGACACCATCACCATCAAAGACCCACAAGGCAACGTCATCGGCACTGCCGTCGTCGCGGCCAACGGCACCTGGGCTGTTACGCCCACGACTGCACTGCCAGACGGCCTGATCAACTTGGCCGTCACCGCCACCGACCCTGCTGGCAACACCAGCGCCCCCACACCGCTGCCCATCACCATCGACACCACGCCACCCGCAGCCCCTGCGGCCGTGCTCGACCCGACCAGCGACAGCGGCAAGCTGCTTGACAGCACCACCAGCGACAACACGCCAACCCTGTCAGGCGCTGGCGCCACGCCGGGTGACACCATCACCATCAAAGACCCACAAGGCAACGTCATCGGCACCGCCGTGGTCGCGGCCAACGGCACCTGGGCGGTCACGCCCACCACAGCCTTGCCTGATGGCTTGATCCCATTGAGCGTCACCGCCACA
>NZ_NERV01000004.1 GCF_003063315.1 Limnohabitans sp. T6-5 | reverse complement strand
AGTCGCTGGGTTTGTCCGCTTCTGCAGACTGGGTGTCGCGTTCGGCCATGTGGGCCAGCGACATGAACGAAGCGGTTTCTCGCGTGGCGGGCTACGACCTGGTGAATCTGCGTGTGCGCCATCGCAGCCAATGGGGCTCGGTGCGACTGGAGGCCTGGGCCGGTGTGGACAATTTGATGGACCGACAGTATGTGGGCTCGGTCATCGTGAATCAGGCCACAACGCAATACTTCGAGCCCGGCTTGCCCCGCAATTGGATGACGGGCATCAAGGTGTCGGTGCCCCTGTGAACATCACAGCGTTGTATCCGGTAATGTCGGACTCTTCGAGTGCCGACCTGCGGGAGACCCTGCGGTCTTGTAGGTCGGTGGTGGCAGACCCCGACAACTGCATGACAGGTATCAATGTGTCCGTGCCCTTGTGATGTCCGCGCATTCTCTACTTCGTGGGTTGGCCTATTCTGGCGGCTGACGTTCAACAGGCCCTTCGGGGCCTTTTTTTACGTTTGCGCACCTGCCTATGAAATCATTTGCCGTCACAGTTTGTGGCAGTGTCACAGACTGATGCAGTCGGGGTGACAGTCAAGCTGACACAGTTGATTCATGACGGCGCATAAACACTGGGGATGGGGCGATTTTTGGCGTGGCATGGAAGTTGAGACAGTTGAAACAGCCACATCGGCTATCCACGTTTCAAACTGTTAAGAGGACGACAAACATGATCTACGCAGCACCTGGCGCCGCTGGCGCCAAAATTCAATACAAAGCCCGTTACGACAACTTCATCGGTGGCCAATTTGTAGCCCCGGTCAAGGGCCAATACTTCGATGTGATCACGCCCATCAGCGGCAAGGTCTACACACAGGCTGCACGCTCTGACGCTGCCGACATTGAGCTGGCGCTGGACGCCGCCCACAAAGCCGCTGACGCCTGGGGCAAGACATCGCCCACCGAGCGCAGCAACATCTTGCTCAAGATTGCTGACCGCATCGAAGCCAACCTCGAAATTCTGGCTTACGCTGAAACCGTGGACAACGGCAAAGCCATCCGCGAAACGCTCAACGCCGACATTCCACTCACGGTGGACCACTTCCGTTACTTCGCAGGCTGCGTGCGTGCGCAAGAAGGCGCGCTGTCTGACATCGATGAAAACACTGTGGCTTATCACTACCACGAGCCGCTGGGCGTGGTGGGTCAGATCATTCCCTGGAACTTCCCGATCCTGATGGCCGCCTGGAAACTGGCTCCCGCTTTGGGCGCTGGTAACTGCGTCGTGCTCAAGCCCGCTGAATCGACCCCCATCTCCATCCTGGTGCTGGCCGAATTGATCGCTGACCTCTTGCCTCCAGGCGTGCTCAACATCGTCAACGGTTATGGCCGCGAAGCCGGTATGCCTTTGGCCACCAGCAAGCGCATCGCCAAGATCGCGTTCACGGGCTCCACTTCTACAGGCCGCGTGATCGCGCAGGCAGCAGCCAACAACTTGATTCCCGCCACGCTGGAACTGGGCGGCAAGTCGCCCAACATCTTCTTTGCCGACATCATGGACAAAGACGACGGTTTCCTCGACAAAGCCATCGAAGGCATGGTGCTGTTCGCCTTCAACCAGGGTGAGGTGTGCACCTGCCCATCGCGTGCACTCATCCAAGAAAGCATCTACGACAAGTTCATGGAGCGTGTCTTGAAGCGCGTGGCCGCCATCAAGCACCAGAACCCATTGGACACCGACAGCATGATGGGCGCGCAAGCCTCCAAAGAGCAGTTGACCAAGATCTTGACTTACCTCGATTTGGGCAAGCAAGAAGGTGCCGAAGTCTTGGCCGGTGGTGAACAAGCCCACTTGGGCGGTGACCTCGAAGGCGGCTACTACGTGCAGCCCACGCTGTTCAAGGGCCACAACAAAATGCGCATCTTCCAGGAAGAAATCTTTGGCCCCGTGTTGGCCGTGACCACCTTCAAGGACGAAGCCGAAGCGCTGGCCATTGCCAACGACACGCTGTACGGTTTGGGCGCTGGCGTGTGGAGCCGCAACGGCAATGTGGCCTACCGCATGGGCCGCGCCATCAAGGCCGGTCGCGTGTGGACCAACTGCTACCACGCCTACCCAGCACACGCGGCGTTTGGTGGCTACAAAGAGTCCGGCATTGGCCGCGAAACCCACAAGGTCATGCTCGACCACTACCAACAAACCAAGAACTTGCTGGTCAGCTACAGCGAGAGCAAGCTGGGTTTCTTCTGATCGACCAAATCGGTCTGCATCACAGGGGCGGAGCGATCCGCCCCTTTTTGTCTTGGATTGCCGAAGGAGATGAACATGGTTGAACGTGTGGTGGCCACGCCCGAAGCGCTGGCCCTGATCAATGAGCTGCAAACCCAATATGGCGAGCTGATGTTTCACCAGTCGGGCGGCTGCTGCGACAACAGCGCAGCCAATTGCTATTTGCCCACCGACCTGACGATCGGGCCTTATGACGTGAAGCTGGGTGAAGTGGGCGGCGTGCCGTTCTACATCAGCAAATCGCAATACGAATACTGGAAGCACACCCAGCTGATTCTGGATGTGATCGAAGGCTCGGGCGGCACGTTTTCGCTCGAGGGCAACACAGGCAAGGCTTTTCACACCCGCTCGCGCCTGTTCACTGACCAAGAGTGGGCCGCGATCGAGCCGCAGGTTTTGTCAGATCTGGGCTGATATCAGGACGGGGGCATTTTTGTAAGCCCCGCTTCATGCCCGTCACCCACAATACTTGGCCATTATTCGGAGTCATCATGCTGGAGCGCCTTGTTTATCGGTCAAAAGCCACCCACAAACTGGGCAGCTTGCATTTGTTCAATTTGTTGTTGCAGTGCAGAAAACGCAACCGTGAATTGGGCATCACTGGGCATTTGCTCTATACCGAAGAAATCTTTGTCCAGTGCATTGAGGGCCCACCTGATGCGGTTGAAGTCTTGTGGCGAAGCCTCAAGCACGATGACCGGCATTACAACCTGGAGCTGCTTTCGCGTGGCCCTGAATCGTCGCGGCGATTTGGCGATTGGTCCATGGCGTTTTCCACTTATGCCCACTTCAACAAATACGAGATCCCGGGCTTTTTCCCGGTTGACGAGGCTGGCATGAGCGAGGCCGCTCAGCGGTGCGCCGCATTGGCGCTGGCCTGAGGTGTAGCAAGCGCACGCTCAACGGCCGGTCAAACCCCAGTGTCATAATCGCGCCCTATGACTTTCTTGCAGTCCCTGCGCAACGCCCACCGCCTCACCCGCTTCGTGCTGGTGTGGTTTGCGTTGTTTGTCGGGGTGGCGGTGGCTTCGCCGCTGGTCAAGAACGAAGCCGTGCATCTGGTTTGCACCGCCATCGGTGGCGTGAAGCTGGTGCAGCCTGATGCCGCTGGCGATGAGGTGAGTGGTGCCGCATTGCACACCGCGCTCGACTGCCCCGCCTGCCTGCCCCTGATCGCGCCCCCTGTGGCCGACATGTTGGCCCCCTTGCCAACGGGCAACTTGTCTCATGTTTTGAAGCCCCTGCCTGCTGCTCGGCTGGCCAGTTTGCTGGGGCAACCCTGGCAAGCCCGCGCACCCCCTTCCTTTTTGGCCTGAAACACGGCCCCCTGAATCGCTTGGGGGTTGATCGGTTTCGTCGACTACCTGTGCCTGTGCATCCCGTTTCAAGGGGCTTGCTGTGTGCACTGTCTGTACCTCTTCATTTGTTCACCAACCACCAGGAGCGTTTCATGTCCCGTCTCGTTTTGTCTGTGTCTGCCCTTTTCGTTTCATTGACCGTGTCCTTGGCCGCCCAAGCCCAGGTCACCGTGAAAGACGCCTGGGTGCGCGCCACCGTGCCTCAGCAAAAAGCCACCGGTGCCTTCATGCAACTGCAGTCGGCGCAAGACGCCAAACTGCTGTCGGCCGAATCGCCTGTGGCGGGTGTGGTCGAGGTGCACGAAATGTCCATGGACGGCGGCGTCATGAAAATGCGTGCGGTGCCCAGCTTGGCTTTGCCCGCAGGCAAAGCGGTCGAGCTCAAGCCCGGCGGCTACCACGTCATGCTGATGGATCTGAAAGGCCAAGTCAAAGACGGTGACACCGTGCCCGTGACACTGGTGGTGGAAGGCAAAGATGGCAAACGCCAATCTGTGGAATTGAAAGTGCCTGCCCGCACGGCTGCTGCACCGGCCATGAACCACGGCGCAGGCCAGATGCACAAGCACTGAACGGTCTGAGCGCTGACCACTGACCTGCCCATGAACACGACCACAACTCAGCTACGCCGTCTGGCCCGCCTTGTGCTGGTCTGGTACGTGCTGTTTGTGGGAGTGTCGGTGTTGGCGGCCACGCTGCAGCCCAAAACCATGGACGTGGTGTGCTCCAGCATGGGCCTCATGAAAGTGGTGGTGCAAGGTGAGGGCGGAGACGCCCAAGTGCGCAGCAGCATGGACTGCCCGCTGTGTGCCCACGCCACGCCAGCTCTGCCGCCACCCACGGTGGCCGCTCTGGCCCATGTGCCTGATGCCCGCTCGCACATCGTGCAGCGTCTGCCCGAGGCCGTGCTGATCGCACGCACGGCCCCGCCTTTGCCCTCTCGCGGGCCGCCTGTTTTCAATTGATCTTTGTTGAACCGGACTGAACACCGCCAGGTGTTCGGCGCTTGTTGTCACTGCTGAGTTGTGTCTTGGCCGTGACCGATCCATTTGAAACTTGCCATGAAAAATACCCTCTCTCTTTCTCCTTTGTCTTTGGCCGTGTACGGCCTCTTAGCCAACATGCTCTCCAGCCTGAGTGGCCACGCTGTGGCCCAAACTTCAACAGCGCTGGACACCATCGTGGTGTCGGGTTCGCGCTCAGAAACCAAACTGTCCGAAACCCCTGTGTCGATTGGCTCGGTCAGCCGTTCTCAGTGGGACGCCGATAAACCCAAATCGGTGGGTGAGATCATCAACCGCATTCCGGGTGTGCACTGGAACGATCTGGGCAACGAGCAGCACAGCATGGCCATTCGCCAGCCCATCAGCACCAATGCGGTCTACCAGTACTTGGAAGATGGCATCCCGATCCGTCCATTGGGTGTGTTCAACCACAACGCCCTGAACGAAAACAACATGAACGGCTCGGGCGGCGTCGAGGTGGTCAAGGGTGCTGCATCTTCCCTGTACGGCAGCAACGCTGTGGGCGGGGCGGTCAACTTTTTGACGCAACGCGCCTCCCGCACGCCCACCGGCTACGTGGGCATTCGACACGACAACACCGATGGGTTCACCCGCGTGGACTCTGGTGCGAGCAACACCTGGGGTGATCTGGGTTTGCGTTTCTCGCACTACAGCTCGCAACGCGACACCAACAACTGGCAGCAGTACAGCGGGGGCAAAAAAGACTCGTTCACCCTGCGTGGCGACTACACCCTGAACGACAAATCCTGGTTGCGTGCCTCGCTGGTGCACACCAATCTGGACTCGGACACGCCCGGCAGTTTGTTTGAAAACGACTTCCGCGCCAACCCGGGCAAAAGCATCAACACCTTCACTTGGCGCAAAGACAAAACCACCCGCGCCAATTTGGCCTGGGAAGGCGAAACCACGCAAGGTGGCTTGACCACGGTGACGCTGTTTGCCCGCAACAACGACCATGGTCAGTTGCCCAACTACACGATCAAAAATTGTGGTGCACCTACCGACCCCAGCAAGCGTTGCGCGGCATCTTCCACAAAACCTGCTACTTATTTGCCGAATGGGTTTGTTGTGGGGACGATCAACAACAACCACGTCGAATCGCTGGGCGTGGACGTGAAGCATGAACAAAAGCTCGACTGGCTGCGTGCCCGCCTGGTCACAGGCGTCTACATTGACCGCAGCCAGAACGACTATGTGTCGGACAACCTGAAAGTGGTGCGCGATGTGCCCACTGGCCGCTACACCAGCTACACCTTGAACAGCGTGGCCAACCCCAGCGGCGTGCGCAACTACGGTGCGGGTATTGCCAACGATGCCGCGTTTGCACAGCTGGAGTTCAGTCCGAGTGAGCAGTTCCGCTTGGTGGCCGGAGGCCGTTATGACAGCATCCGCTACGACTTCAAAAACAATCTGACGCCGGATGCCAATTACGGTGCCGCCAACGAGGTGCGCAGCTTTGCCAAGTTCAGCCCCAAGCTCGGCGCGACTTACGCCCTCAGTCCCACCAGCAGCCTTTACAGCAATCTGAGCATGGGCTTCACACCGCCCGAAGTCAGTCAGCTGTATGGCAAGACCGCCATTCCTGATTTGAATTCAGCCACCTACGACAACGTCGAGGTGGGCTGGCGCGCTCTGTTGGCCTCGGGCATTCGCCTCGATTCGGCGTTGTACCAACTCAATGGCAAGGACACCATCGTGTCCTACACCTCTGAAATTGGCGACAGCTACAACAAGAACGCAGGCAACACACGCAGCCGGGGCCTGGAGTTGAGCCTGAACCAGGATCTGCGTGAATGGGACTGGCGCGTGGGCGCGACCTGGGCCGAGCACACCTTTGTGTCTTACCGCGTGAGCGACAAAGTGGGGGCGATCGAAGACTATTCTGGCAAAGACATGCCACAGGCCCCCAACCACACCATCACCGCCCAAGTCGGCTGGAAATTCACGCCTTCATCGCGTGTAGCCTTGGGTCTGGTCAAGCAAGGCAGCTATTGGATGAACAACGCCAACACGCTGCGTTACGCGGGCCACACCCTGCTCAACCTGACGGCCAGCCACAAGTTGGCCGATGGCTGGGAAGTCTGGGGACAGGTGCGCAACCTGACCGATAAGCTGTATTCGGACAACGCGTCCAGCAGTTACAAAAGCGGCGCTTACACACCGAACACGCAAAACACCTATGCCGCTGGTGCGCCACGCAGCGTCATGCTGGGTTTGACCAAGTCGTTTGGTCAACGTTGACGTGAAGCTTGACTGGCGATGATTTGTTTAAAAGTGACGATCACTTCGCCAGCCTGTATGGATCCGGGACGCTGAAGTTTGAAATGAGTGAGAAATGTCATCTTGTAGGTCGGTACTCGCAGAGTCCGACATGATGGGTTTGGGCACAGGCCCATGTCGGAGTCTTCGACCGCCGACCTACAACATCTTTGTGCATTGAAAACTTCACGGGGCCGAATCAATCATTCAATCACCCCTATTTGGTAGAGAAGTCCATGAAATTTTTGAACCGTTGGTGTGCAGTGTTGGGCCTGGCGATGGCTTGGCTGTCTGTGGCTCCGCAGGCTGGGGCGCAAGATGCTGTCAAGGATGCCATCAAACCCGCTGCGACTTCACAGCACCGCCACCAGCGACCGCAACTGGCCACGGGCGCGGCCATTGCGCCCGATGGTCGTTTGTGGGTGGTGGGCTTGAATGCACAAGCGCAGCTTTTTGTGCAAAGCACACCTTTGGGGGGGCAATTGCAGTGGAGCGAAGCACGCATCCAGAACACTGCCGCTGACCCAATTGCGGCCGACGGCGAAAGCCGTCCAAAAATAGCGTTTGGCCCCAATGGCTGGGCGGTGATCAGCTACACCATGCCGCTGACCAAGCCTTACACGGGCTTCATCCGCATGTTGCGCAGCAACGATGGCGGGCAAACATTCAGTGCGCCTTTCACGGTGCACCAGGACCGGCAGGAAATCACCCACCGCTTTGAATCGGTGGCCTTTGACGCGCAAGGCGTGCTGCACACGCTGTGGGTGGACAAGCGCGACCAACCGCCCAAAGGCTCGGCGCAAAAATATGCAGGTGCCGCGATTTACCGCAACGAGTCCAAGGACGGTGGTCAGACTTTTGGCCCCGACACCAAAGTGGCCGACCACTCGTGTGAGTGTTGCCGCATTGGCTTGGCCCGCAACCCGCAAGGCCAACTGCAAGCCACCTGGCGGCATGTGTTCGACAGCAGCACGCGAGACCATGCTTTTGCCAGCGTAGGTGCCCCGGCCAATCGCATCACCCGCAGCACGCACGACGACTGGCAGATCAACGCTTGTCCGCACCACGGTCCCGGTTTGGCACTCAACGCAGGCACTTCGGGCTATCACACCGTCTGGTTTGGCATTCGAAAAGTGAATGGGCAAGATCAACCCGCCGTGCGTTATGCCCGCCTGAACGCACATGGTGAGCCCCTGGCCGATACCGTGCGGGTGTTGCCCGATGCGCGTGCAGAACACGCCGATGTGATGGCTGATGGCCAAAACCTGGCCGTGGTCTGGCGCAGCAGCGAAGGGGCGCAGACCACACTCAAGGCCTGGCTGTCGACCGATGGCGGTCAGAACTTCACCCTCAAAACCCTGGGCCAAGCCACGGGTTACAACGACCACCCGCGCCTGGCCCAAAGTGGCGCGCGCATGGTGGTGGTTTGGCGCAACACGCAGGAGACGCAAGTCCATGACATCCGCTTTTAAATCAACTGCACTTGCCATCTGCACCGCAGCACTCTGCCTGAGTGCCTCTGTGACGCGGGCGCAAGCACACCACCACGCACACCCCCAAGGGCCAGCCAAGACCCCTGCGCAGCGCACAGTGCTGCCTTTCGATGAGAAAACTTGGGAGCATGCTTTGCAACACGGCCCACGCCCTGCGGCTTACTTGTTCACCACCTCGTATTGCAGCACCTGTCCTGCCGCGTTTGCGGTGCTGCACAAGGCAGTGCAACAGCGCAAAGACAAGCCCGAACTCAATGCCGTCATGATGGATGTGGTCGGCCCGCAGGCACTGCGCCACGCTGCGCACTTCAAGGGCATGACCCATATGTACGCCTTTGACGGATTCGAGCCCGCCATCCGGCAGGCGGTTGACCCTGCCTGGCCCAACGTCACGCCCTATGTGGTGCTGGTGGATGCCAAAGGCCAGACCCAAAGGGTGATCGGACCCCCTGCGCCGATCATGCTCAAGCGCTGGTTGTCGCCTGCTTGAAGCGTTCTGACAGGTCGACATGACCTGACAAGACCCGCCGCCGATGCGCGCCAGCGCCGAATGCCCATGACAATTTGGCCAGCTTTTCGCAGCGAGATGGGTATGCCGGGTATGGGCAACTGTGTCGCACCTACGCTCAGCCTCGCAGACAAGGGCAAACGTCCTCAAGCGTTGAATTCACTACTCTGCCCGTGGCTATGATGGAGGGCCAGATGACTTGGCGCAAGCACCAACAGACACGAATCTGATGGGTCTGCGCTGTGGGCGCTTGCTGATATTCAGTTTGTAGGGTTTGGGGTAAGCTTTTTGGGGTAAGCTTGATTTGATGAATTCGGTGAATTCGAAATTTCTCCAAGGAGCGCCCATGAGTGACCCCAATGCTTTCGGATTTGGTCAATTTGTACCGGGATTTGATTTTTTGAAAAACCTCACACAATCCGCCGCCAAGGCGCAGCCTGCGACTGGTGCCATGCCTGGCATGGCCAGTTGGGTCGCGCCTACTTTGAGCGTTGAAGAGATTGACAAGCGCATCCAGGAGCTCAAGGCGGTGCAGTTCTGGCTGGACCAGAACGCCACGGCGCTCAAAGCCACCATCCAGGCGATGGAGGTGCAAAAGATGACCTTGTCGACGCTGCAAAGCATGAACGTCAACATGAGTGATCTGGCCAAAGCGTTCACAGCCAAGCCACCGGAGGCGCAAGCCTCAGCGTCCCCGGCTGATGCGGCCCCCAAACCAGAGTTCGCCTCGGCCCCCAAAAGCTCACTGTTTTCACCCAAGCCCAAAGCAGATGCCGAACCCGCGCCATCACCCGATGTGGCACAGGCTGCAACACCGGATGGCGCGGCGCAGGCCGAAGCGCAGTCAGCCGATGCGGCCGCACCATCTGCCGTGGACCCCATGCAGTGGTGGAATGCCCTGACCCAGCAGTTTCAGACCATCGCCAGCACCGCTTTGAAAGATGTGGCCGCTGAAGCGATGAAGGCAGGCCTGTCCGACAAAGAAAGTGGCGTCAAACAAAAATCATCGGCTAAGGCGAAATCTGCCAGCCCCCGAAGTGCCAAGCCTGCTGCGGCACCCAGCACAGAGACCCAGGCCACGAAAAGCAAGGTCAAATCAGTCAGCACGACCGCAGCCAAAAAGGCGCCGCGCAAAAGGCCTGCAGCCCAACGCAGCCCCGCATGAAACTGTTCCCCTTCGGTCATGCCACCCACCCGCAGTGGCGCATGGCTGCGGGCTTGGTGCTGGCCCAGTTGCGGGCACAAATGAGCTTGCCCGATTTCGCCAGCCAAGCCCAGCTGGCGCTGCTCTACATCACGGACCACTACGCCAACCAGGCCCAGGCTTTGCTTGATCACCTGCGTCAGGAATTGCCAAATGTGAGCGATTGGGCGGGCACCACGGGCGTGGGCATTGCCGTCAACAACGCCGAATACTTTGACGAACCGGCCATGGCCGTGATGCTGTGCGACTTGCCACCCGAGCATTACCGCGTGTTCTCTGGCGCAGCGCCTTTGCCCGCCCATTGGGCCGCCGATGCCGCGCTGGTGCATGCCGACCCGGGCACCCCGGAACTGGCCGAGCTGGTGGCCGAGATGGCGCAGCGCACGCAACAAGGTTATTTGTTTGGCGGTCTCACCTCAAGCCGCACACGCCATGTTCAGTTCGCGGTGAATCAGGGCGATCTGGCGGGGCGCGGGGTGTTGGAAGGTGGCTTGAGTGGCGTGGCTTTCTCGCCAGAGGTGGGGCTCATTTCACGCGTGACGCAAGGCTGCCAGCCCATTTCACCCGAGCGTGAAATCACTGAAGCTGAACAGCATGTGGCCCTTCAGTTGGGTGACGCGCCAGCGCTGGAGGCCTTGCTGGCCGATTTGAAGGTGTCACTGAGCGAGCCTCAAAAAGCCATCGAGGCGGTGCGCGCCACCCTGGTGGGCTTGAGCCTGCCCGGCGTGGTCAGCGTTCAGCGCACGGGCCAGCTGGGCGCCGACGTGCTGGTGCGCCACATCGTGGGCCTGGACCCGGCGCGTCAAGGGGTCGTGATTGCAGAGAACCTGGAGCTCGGCATGCGCCTGGCGTTTTGCCGCCGCGATGTGCAAGCCGCCCGAGCCGATTTGGTGCGCGTTTGCGCTGAAATTCGTGAAGAGCTGGAGCCCGATGTTTTGTCCATCGAGGCCCTCAACGCCTTGACCGAAGACCCTGTGTCGACCTTGCCGCTGCCCGGCCAACGCATCGCTGGCGCCGTGTACGTGAGCTGCACCGGACGCGGCGGCCCCCACTTTGGTGGCCCCAGCGCCGAGATGCAAATCATCCGCCACGCTCTGGGCGATGTGCCCTTGGTCGGCTTTTTTGCCGCAGGCGAAATCGCACGCCACCACCTGTACGGCTACACCGGCGTTCTGACCGTGTTCACCCATCCCACGAGTCCCCCAACCACGCCGTAGGTCGGCACTCGCAGAGTCCGACAACTCCCCGATCACCCACAACGCTTGCCTGGGCACGAGCCGCTGGCACGTCAACGTCGGGGTCTTCGACCGACGACCTACAAAATACAAGGTGCATCTCGTAGGGCGGTACTCGCAGAGTCCGACACTTCCCCGATCACCCGCACCGCTTGCATGGGCGCGAGCCCCTTTGCGCGTCAACGTCGGGGTCTTCGACCACCGACCTACAAAATACAAAGTGCCTCTTATTGATTCGGCCCGATGAAGTTTGCATGAACGCATTTTTTTGTGGGAGCGGCGCCCTCGCCGCGATTGAGCCTCGCAGACCACCACCCATCGCCCCGAGGGCGGGGCTCCCACACTGATCGCAGAGCTGATCGCTATACCAAGTAAAGCCTTTCACTTCAAACTTCACAGGGCCGGATCTATAGTAGGTCGGTACTCGCAGAGTCCGACAGCTGCTGGTTCAGCGCCGCAGTGTCTGGAAGGCCTCGAACTCCCAGCGGCGCATCGCCAAGAGCAAGGTGTAGCCCTCGCGGTGGTCGTGGCTAAGTTTCTGGTCGGACTGGTGCTGCATCGCAAAGTCTTGCGCCACACGCTGCAGGCGTTCCAGAAATGATGGTGCCAAGGCCCGGCTGATGCTGCCATGCACCAGCAAGAGCCCCTCGCCTTGCGCATCAAAACCCCCCGAAAAATAGTCCAGCAAAGCGTGCTCGCGGAAATACTCCATCACCGGGCCATGGGGGCGCCAGCGAAAGGTTTTGGCCAACTGCAGGCGGTAACGGTTGAGCGGGCGCAACTCGATGATGCCGATCCGGTCCAGCTGCGCCAGGTAGCGGATGCAGTCGGCATCGCTGAGCTGGTAGTAGGCGGTGATCTGCTCCAGGGACCACTGGCTGAGCACGCAAATGGCCACCAGCATCAGCTTTTTGTCGGCCACCACGGCCCGCTCTTGCTCTTGGCTCAGTTCGCTCAACAGGGGCTGCGCGTCTGCCACGCGCCGGGCCAGTTCTGCAAAGTCCAGCTTCAAGGCCCGGCAGACCTCATCGACGCGGGACAACGACATGTCCGCCTTGGCCAGCATGCGCTTGACGCTGGACTCGGCCATGCCGAGGGCGACGGCCAGGTCGGCATAGGTCATGCCGGTGGCTTTGAGTTCTTGCTTGATGGCTTTGACCAGATCGGCGGTGGTGCTCATGGGTATTGAAATTTGATACTGGATGAACTTGGACTCTGCACTTTAATCAATAAATCACCTCTTTCAGAGCTTGTGCACTTGAAACTTCAGCACATGTTTGTTGTGCCTGGAGGCCTTGCGATGTCTTTTTCTACTTTTTCAACAACTGCAACAGTCTGGCCGGGGGCTTCTGACGATGCCGCCGTCGGTGTCGGGACCCAAGTGCTTTTGCTTTGGGCGCTGCTGTGGTGCTTGAGTCTGTTCATCGACCCGCAGTGGCTCGCCTCCTTGGGTTTGTCCTTGAACGCCCACGGTCACACCCACCTGCACGCCCATGGGCACCCGTTTGTCGATGCGCGCAGCTGGGGCGGCATTCCAAACACCCTGGATGTGCTGAGCAACCTGCCCATGTTGGGGGTGGGGCTGTGGGGTGTGGGTCGCATTCACCTCACAGTGCCCCGCACGTCGTTGGCCAGAAGGCCCGCCATGCTGGCGTTTGTGGGCCTGGTGCTGACTTGGGCGGGGTCTACGGTTTATCACTGGTATCCCGCGCCTGCCACGCTGGTGCTGGACCGACTGGGCATGGCCGTGACCTTTGCCGGGGTGTTGGGCTGGGCAGTGGCCGAGCGCTTGCAAGTGGTTTGGGCTTTCCGCTTGGCTTGGTGTGTCATGGTCGCCGGTAGCGTGTCTGCCGCCTTGCCGTTGTGGGGCGGCCAAGTCATGCCTTGGGCAGTCTTGCAGTTTGGCGGCCTGGCGTTGGTGTTGGCGCATGCGGCCTTGACGCTGCGTGAGAGGGCTGATCGGTGGTCGTTCAATTCACCTTGGCTGGCGCTGGTGGGTTTTTATGTGCTGGCCAAGTGGCTGGAGCTGCAGGATGAGCAGATCTTCATCTGGACCCATCTACAGATCGCCGGGCACACGCTCAAACACCTGGCGGCGGCCTGTGCGCTGTTGCCTTTGGCGTTGTCCATCACAGACTGCGGCAAAATGCCCAGCCAACAGGCGTTCGACAGAAACGCCATCTGAATACACAGGGAGAACACACATGTCCAATTCGAATGCCCTGGCCGCTGCGGCCATCCATGAGCATCCCAGCCAGTTCGCCTTGCTGAGCCAAAAGCGCTTTGCACCGTTTTTTTGGGTGCAGTTTCTGGGGGCGGGCAATGACAACGTCTTCAAGTTCGCCTTCACGGTGCTGGTGACCTACCAGCTGCAAGTGCAGTGGTTGCCAGCGTCCATGGCGGGGCTGGTCATTGGGGCCTTGTTCATCTTGCCCTTTTTGCTGTTTTCTGCGACCAGCGGCCAGTTGGCCGACAAATACCCCAAGGAGGTGCTGATCCGCTTTGTCAAAAATCTGGAGATCGGCATCATGCTGCTGGCCGGTTGGGGCTTTGTGCAGCAAAACGTGCCGATGCTGTTGACCTGTGTGTTTTTGATGGGCTTGCACAGCACGCTGTTTGGGCCGGTCAAATTTGCCTACTTGCCCCAGCACTTGACCGAGCGTGAACTCACCGGGGGCAATGGCATGGTCGAGATGGGCACCTTTGTGGCCATCTTGCTGGGCAATGTGGCGGGCGGTTTGCTGATCGCGCTGCCGCTGGTCGGGCCGATTTATGTGGGCGTGGCGTGTGTGGCGCTGGCCTTGCTTGGGCGTGTACTGGCGCAGGCCGTGCCGGTTTCGCCCGCCACCGACCCCGCCTTGTCGATCAACTGGAACCCTTTCACCGAAACCTGGCGCAACTTGAAGCTTGCGCACACAAATGTGGTGGTGTTTCGCTCGCTGCTGGGCATCAGCTGGATGTGGTTTTTTGGCGCAGTGTTTCTCAGCCAGTTTCCGGCGTTTGCGCGTGATGTCTTGCATGGCAACGAACAAGTGGCCTCCTTGTTGCTGGTGGTGTTCTCGGTGGGCATTGGTGCGGGCGCCTTGCTGTGCGAAATCCTGAGCCGTCGCCATGTCGAAATCGGCCTGGTGCCGCTGGGGGCCATTGGCATGACCGTGTTCGCGGTGGATTTGTACTTTGCCTCTCGCGGCTTGCCGCCTGCCTTTGCGACGCTCACGCTCGGCCAGTTCCTCGGCCAGCTGGCGCACTGGCGTGTGCTGGCCGATCTGGCTTTGCTCTCGCTGTTTGCGGGCATCTACAGCGTGCCCATGTACGCGCTCATTCAGATGCGCAGTCAGCCCACGCACCGTGCCCGCATCATTGCCGCCAACAACATCCTGAACGCGCTGTTCATGATTGCCAGCTCGGTGCTGGCCGGTCTCTTGCTGGGCGCGGGTTTTTCCATCAGCGAGTTGTTTCTGTGCATTGGTCTGCTCAATGCGGTGGTGGCCTTTTACATCTTCATGCTGGTGCCCGAATACCTGCTGCGCTTTGTGGCCTGGATGCTCACCCATGTGGTGTACCGCTTTCGGGTGCAAGGTGAAGCGCACATCCCCACCGAAGGTGCGGCCGTGCTGGCTTGCAACCATGTGAGTTTTGTCGATGCGGTGCTGCTCATGGCCGCCAGCCCGCGCCCGATCCGCTTTGTGATGGACCACCGCATCTTCAAAGTGCCGGTGCTGGGGTGGCTGTTCAAACTGGCCAAAGCCATTCCGATTGCGCCGCGCAGCGAAGACCCTGTGGCTTACGAAGCGGCTTTTCGCGAAGCCGCCCAGGTGCTGCGCGAAGGCGATTTGCTCGGCATCTTCCCCGAAGGCGGCATCACGCGCGATGGCAGCTTGCTGCCCTTCAAAGGCGGCATCATCAAAATCTTGGAACAAGCCCAGGCCGAAGGTCTGCAAGAGGTGAGCGTCATTCCCATGGCCCTGACCAACTTGTGGGGTTCGTACTTCAGTCGCATTGAACTGCGCAATGGCGAACCCACCGCCATGGTTCAACCCTTTCGCCGCGGCTGGCTCAATCCTGTAGGCCTGAATGTGGGCGAGGCTCTGCCTGCGCAAGCGGTGAGCCTGGACAACTTGCGGGAGCGGGTGTTGGGCTTGTCGGGTTGAGGTGACAAGGCTGTGGGTGTTTTGATGCAGCGCTCAGGATTGAATCAGACTGCGTACACCAGCCACTTGATCAGCAAGCTGCAGCTGCTGATTAACGACAAGGACTGGGACAGTGTGACGTATTTACTCATTCTGACGGTGAACGTCGCTGGGAGTGCACTGCCAAATATATGCAATAGGTTTCTAAATGGAAAATGAAAAAAATTCTTGGTTGTATGGCCTTTTCGGTTTGGACATTATTTTATTTCTTTATTTGTTATTTTTTTGGAACGCCAAAAAACATGTGCCGGCTGAAGAATATTCAAAATATAGGGCAATATGGATTTTGTCAATCGGTGCGAGTCTGCTGAGTGTTGTAATATTCAATTTTTTGGATAAGTATATTGCAATGTACTTGTGCCAAGTGATGGTGCTGTTTTCGTCAGCATTTTTGTTTTTGATGATGCTGAAAATCCAAGAAGGTAGTTTTTTAGGGCGGATATTGATTTGTGGGCCGTTAAAAAAACGCCTTTTGTCCAAGATAACTTTTTTCATTTTTATTGCGATAAGCGTTTATCTGTTTACAGCAATAAAGGAGGAGTCGATGGGTTCGATTTTTAAGTGGTATATGGCGGTTTGTTCATGTTTTATTGTCTCCGGTCGCTTGGCTGGATTGTTGTGGTTTAGAAAACATGAGGTGTGAAATGAGGAAATTCGGGGGCAGATCCCAATTTTTTTCCTCGTGCGCTGTACATGTGTTGCGCAAGCGATGGCGATTGGGATGGTTTTTTGCGAGGGCTGGCTCCCACCATGTGTGGGTCTGCCCAATGGACCCGTGTCTGTCGGCCTCTGCTGATGCGCTTTTTGCACCCACGATCAACGTGCTCACGCAACGCCCGCAGGCACTCACGTTCAGCGAACCCGGCACACCGGCAGCGGCAGTCTTGCCCGGTGCATCTGCCTACGAAGGCGTGACCGCCAGCAACTATCGCAGCTTGCGCGGCACCGATGGGGCCGACAGCTTTGACGGCAGCACCTATGCGAATACGGGGTTTTTTAACAACAGCTTGCTGGTGCACTTCTTCGGCGGAGGGGGTAACGACGAGATGGGCGGCTCCACGCGCAACGACAACCTGTGGGGCGGCACGGGCAATGACACGGAATATGGCTTCACCGGCGACGGCAAGGTCTATGGCGAAGAGGGTGACGATGTGTTGCTGGGGCAAGACGGCAATGACCTGCTGGACGGTGGTGTAGACAACGACGCGCTGGTGGAGGGCAATGGTGACGATATGGCCTGGGGCTGTGATGGGGCGGACACGCTCACGGACATAGAAAAGCTGAGCTTTAAAGACGCTCTTGTGTCCAACGATCTTCACTGGAGGATGGTGGCATGAGCGATCACGCTAAACCCGTCCGGGTTTTGACAACCGTGCTGTTGACCATGTTTGTGGCATGTGCAACCGCGCAGATTACAAACGCGTCAATTGCCAATTCGCCAAGTGCCAAGATCAAAGTACGTTGGTTTCCTATCAGTGCCAAATTTTCCCCCGATGCGTCTTGGGGCGTTGTTAATTTATGCAGTGTTGTCACGCCCACCTACTGCAAGCTGGTGAAGTGGGAGCCCGACCAGCCCGGCAAACTCATGCCCAACGGCATCGAAAGCACGGGTACATGGTCGTTGCTTCCGGGGCAGGACGCCAACAAGAGCTATTTCTGGCCAGACATTTCTCGTGATGGGCGGCAGCTGGCATATGTTGTCGCGGATTGCCAAGGGTTAGCGCAACCTTTGCCTGCACTGCCCGTACCCCAAAGCTGCGCGTTTCGTGAAGGGCAGCTTGGCTATAACGAATCGGCAGACACGTTAATTGGCAGCACGGTGATTGACGAAGTCAGAACAGCAGCAAAACCTGCATGGCACCCCGATGGACAGGCTCTTTTGTACTGGCGTTCATTGGGCAACGTCACCTTGGCCAGTGGCCGAAACTTGAACCACCGTGATGTTTTTGAATACAACATCAAAACCAAAGTTGAAACGCCTAAACACGACCGTGCCGCTACGCGTGTGCTGTGGGAGCGCGAGGCAACGGGCCCGTTCTATGACGACACAGGGGAAAGTTTTGCTATTTGTGGTTTCGCGTTTTCTGTGCCGGATCGTATGGACGTGCACGCTGGCATCAAATGCCTTGCGACAAATACAGCCAACCCGCGTATAGCGACTGGGATACCGACGCGCAGTGCCGATCCTTTTTTTAGCACGATCATGGCACGCGTGGATAGCAAAACATGGATTGTGCGAGGCTCACACCTAGAGGTCAGAAGCACAACGCCTGGCAAGGAACGAACGCTATTGTTGCCACTTACGCCTAGTGGAATCAGTAGCAACTACTCCCCATCAACGGCCCATATCTTTAGTAAAGAAGTTGCAGTCGTACTGTCGGGCATTTCGTTTGGCTACGCCTTTCCCAGCAGGGTAGACGGGTACTTTATACAAGATGTCCGTCGCGCACCGCCCGAGCCGGTCATGTTCTTGCAATCCCTGGCACCTGTAGAGGGCGCGCGCCCCCAAACAGTTTTCTGGCCAGACATCGAGTTTCTTAACTGACCCAATTTTTTCAATATTCAAGAAGCATCTCCATGACCGACAACACACGTCCCACAGCACCCCATGCAACAAATGGCTATACCGCACTGACTGAATTGATTCCCCGGTTCGGCAAGTTTGCAGGCCCTGACTATGCAGGTGGTCAAGCGCTGGGTAATAGGGCGCTCAATACTGTTTGCCACATCTATGCAAACGACTTTAAGAGAACGTGGCTATTCGAATGAAAGAAGCCAATTTGAAAAATCAATTACTTTAGTGCTTCAACGTCAAGACGCCGAAGGGCTTCGCTTCGGCTCATTCGGGGTGTAGCAAATGAAAGCGCCATATGTGCATTCGTACTTGGCATGGTGATGAGTGTCGTTGCCCGCACGTATTTTTTTAACTGAATAAGGACCTCAAACGTTTTGCCTGGCTATCTGCACGACACACCAGCCAGCCACGGGAACGTGATCAAGTAGCCAATTTCGATACCCACAGTGACTCCATGTGCGCCAGAGTCAGATTTCGAGCCTTGTTTGAGCTTTGCCGCGGCACCATCGCGGCATGTTCAACCAACCCCTCCTGTTCAGGAGTTTCGACATGACTCACTTTCATTTGAAAAACATGGTTTTGGCCGCTTCGCTGGCGCTGAGCTTGGCCGCAGGTTCTGCGCAAGCACAGAGTGAGGCTTCGCTGGCGGTGTCGGCTTTGCCTGTGGCTTCGGTGGTGGGCGTGGCGGGCAGTGTGGTAGGGGGTGCTGTGGCCGTGAGTGCGGTGCCCGTGGCGCTGGCGGTCAGTGGGGCGGTGCTGGTGGTCAAGGCTGTTGAGGCCTCGGCAACTGGCACGGTCTATGTGCTGGAGAGGGCGTCTGACGGTGCGCGGGCCAGTGTCGCGGTGGCTGGGCGCGGCGCCAAAGCGGTCTCTGCTGGCGTGGGCACGGCCGTGGCTGTGAGCGTGATCACGGCGGGTGTGGTGCTCTCGGTGGCGGGGGAAGTGATTGCCTTCATTCCCAATCAGCTGGGACGCGCTTTGCTGCACAACGAGCGTGTGTCGTTTTGAAGCGCAGGAGAGACGAAATGAACACCTTGACGATGAAGTCGGTAGCGCTGGCTGTGGGTTGGGTGATGGCGTCGGTGGCGCATGCGGGGCGTTCGTGCGATCAGCAGCCGATGACCGCGCAAACCCTTTCTCAGGGCCTGGCACTGGCGCAACGCACCTCCGAAGCGCTGGATGCCGTGTTTGCCCGCACGGGTGCCAGGGTGGTGGTGGTGGGTCGGGCAGGGCAGGACTTGACGCCGTATCAGCTGCGTTACTCGCATCTGGGCTGGGCCTACAAGACTTCAGCGGGACCGTGGCGCGTGTTGCACAAGCTCAACCAGTGCGGCACCGCTGAGGGCGCGGTGTACCGACAAGGCCTCGGGGAATTCTTCATGGACAACCTCTGGCGACACGAAGCCGTGTGGTCTGTGCCTGCAGCCCAGCTGCAAGCGCCCTTGCTGGCTTTGCTGACCGATCCGACCCGCAACACGCGGCTTCATGAGCCCGCCTACAGCATGGTGTCTTATGCCTGGGGCACGCGCTACCAGCAATCGAACCAATGGGCCATCGAGACGATGGCCATGGCCGCAGAGCCCGGCATCACCCAACGGGCGCAGGCGCAGGCCTGGCTGGGGTTCAAGGGCTATCAGCCCAGCACATTGCGCCTGGGGCCGCTGACACGCTTGGGCGCAAGCACCACCACGGCGCACATCCGTTTTGACGACCACCCCAATGGCAAACGGTTTTCCGACCGCATTGAGACCGTCACGGTGGACTCAGTACTGGATTGGCTGGAACGCAGTGGCCTGGGCTCTGCGCCGCAGCGTTTGTTGTGGTGACGCATGGGGCATACCCTGTTTAAAAAGATGACTTTGGCAATCAATAATTGTCTCGTCAATCACTTTGAAAAATGGACAAAACAATGAATACAGAATTGAGCGTACGCACGCAGCAGCCGACAGGCGCCTTTGTTTTTGCGTCCTGGGTGGCGTTACTGGTCGGCGCGTTGACTTACATGGTGGGCTTGTGGAATGCCGCGATGGCATTGAACGAGAAGGGCTACTACTTCACCTTGCTTTTGTACGGCTTGTTTGCCGCCGTGTCGCTGCAAAAAAGCGTGCGTGACAAAGCCGAAGGCATTCCCGTGACCGGGCTTTACATGGGGCTGTGCTGGTTGTCCGTGGGGCTGGTCATGTTGTTGTTGGGCGTGGGCTTGTGGAACGCCACTTTGGCCATGAGTGAAAAGGGTTTTTACGGCATGGCGTTTTGCCTGGCCCTGTTCAGTGCCATTGCGGTGCAAAAGAACATCCGTGATTTGGCGCCCTATAAAAAGGCAGAGGCGATGTCCAAGTTGGATGACGCAGGCGCTGAGGCCTGAGCGATCGGGCGACTTTCTTCACGCCCGGTTGAGGGCGAGTTTCTCGCACAGGCCGTGCAATGAAATCGCCTGAATGTCTGCCGCAAGTGGGTAGGTCTCCTGGCCCGGGTAGACCACCCATTTTTGACTGGGCTTGAGGTCATCGCAGGCGCTGTGAAAACCGCGCTCCACTTTGGGGGCGCTGCTGCGTTTGATCTCAATGGCCCAAAGCTCCCCGCCTGGCCAAACCAGCAGCAAATCAATTTCAGCCCCCCCGCTGGTTCTGTAAAAGTAGCCCGTCACGCCCGCAGGCACACAGGCCAGCAGGGTTTCAATGCAATACCCCTCCCAGCTGGCACCCACCACCATGTGCGAGAGCAGACTTTCTTTGGATTCGATGTTCAGCAGCGCATGCACCAGACCGCTGTCGCGCACATACACCTTGGGTGCTTTGACCAAGCGCTTACCGGTGTTGGTGTGCCAGGGGGCCAGCCTGCGCACCAGCAGCAAGTCACACAAGAGGTCGATGTAGCTTTGCGCGGTTTTGACATCCACACCCAGGTTACGCGCCAGTTGGGCGACGTTGAGCATGCCGCCTTGGTGGTGGGCCAGCATGGTCCAGAAGCGGCGCAATGTTTCGGCGGCGATGCGAGGGCCGAATTGTGGAATGTCGCGCTCCAGATAGGTGCGGATGAAATTTTCTCGCCAGCGCAGGCTGCGGGCATCTGAGGGGGCGGTCAGACTTTGCGGAAAACCACCCCGGAGCCACAAGTCATCCATGGCGCCCTGGCCTGTTTCCAGGACATTCAAGGGGCCCAATTCCAGATAAGCGATGCGACCGGCCAGTGTTTCGCCTGACTGATGCAGCACATCCAGGCTGGCCGAGCCCAATAACAAATACTGTCCGGATGCTCGCCCTGAGCGCCGGGCTTGGTCAATCAGGCCGCGCAACACCGGAAACAGGCCCGGCGCCCGGTGCACCTCGTCCAGGATGACCAGTTTGTCCAGGTGACTTTCCAGATACAACTCCGGCTGGGCCAGTTTGCCGCGATCCCGATCTGATTCCAGGTCGAGATAGACGTGTGGAATGTTGCGCGCCACTTCCAGTGCCAGTGTGGTTTTGCCCACCTGCCGGGGACCGAGCAAGGCCACGGCCGGTGAAAACTGGAGTTCTTCACCCAGTAAAGCTTGCAAATGGCGTTTAAACATCCTTGCAATTATGGAGTTTCATTCCATGATTTGCAAGGATAAATCCCTCAAACGCCCCGCGCCCGATCTGTCTTGAATTGGACCCGGAATGCGCTGAACTGCCCCGCGTCCAGCGATTCGCGCACCTCGCGCATCAGGTTCAGGTAGTAGTGCAGGTTGTGGATGGTGGTCAGCATGGGGCCGAGCATTTCGCCGCAGCGGTCCAGGTGGTGCATGTAAGCGCGGCTGAAACCCTCGCGTCCGCCTTCGTCCCATGTGACGCCAGAAGCCCCGGCGCAGGCGTGGCAGGTGCAGCTGGTGTCCAGCGGTTGCGGGTCGTTTTTGTGGCGGGCGTTGCGCAGCTTCAGGTCGCCAAAGCGGGTGAACACCGTGCCGTTGCGGGCGTTGCGGGTGGGCATCACGCAGTCGAACATGTCCACGCCATCGGCCACGCCTTGCACCAAATCCTCGGGCGTGCCCACGCCCATCAGGTAGCGCGGCTTGTTCGCGGGCAGGCGGTGCGGTGTGTGCGCCATGATTTGCAGCATTTGCTCTTTGGGCTCGCCCACGCTCACGCCACCCACGGCGTAACCCGGGAAGTCCATCTCCACCAGCGCGTCGAGCGATTCCTGGCGCAAGTGTTCAAACATGCCGCCTTGCACGATGCCAAACAACGCGTTGGGGTTTTCCAGGCGGGCAAATTCGTCCTTGCTGCGCACGGCCCAGCGGCGGCTCATTTCCATCGACTTGCGGGCTTCGGCTTCGGTCGTCAGGTGCCCTTTGGTCTCGTAAGGCGTGCACTCGTCGAGCTGCATCACGATGTCAGAGTTCAGGATGGTCTGAATCTGCATGCTGACCTCGGGCGACATGAACAGCTTGTCGCCGTTTACGGGGCTGGCAAAGGTCACTCCTTCTTCGGTGATCTTGCGCATGTCGCCCAGCGACCAGACCTGAAAACCACCCGAGTCGGTCAGGATGGGTTTGTCCCATTTTTCAAACTGGTGCAGGCCGCCAAAGCCTTTCATGATGTCCAGGCCTGGGCGCATCCACAGGTGGAAGGTGTTGCCCAAAATGATCTGCGCACCCATCTCGTGCAGGCTGCGCGGCATCACGCCTTTGACAGTGCCGTAAGTGCCGACTGGCATGAAGATCGGCGTTTGCACCACGCCATGGTTCAAGGTCAGCGTGCCTCGGCGGGCATGGCTGGAAGGGTCGGTTTTGAGCAGGTCGAATTGGAGCATGGCAGGGATTGTAGGAGGGCCGCCCACGGACCGATGGTTTGATTTGTGGGAGCCGCGCCCTCGCGGCGAATGCTTGTGGTTTGCGGACGCTTGATCGCGGCGGGGGCGCCACTCCCACAAGAAAACGTTTAAGTGGATTTACACCGTTTGCTCGGCTGCGGGTTTGCTGCCGTCGCCAAACAGTTGGGCGACTTGCCCTCGCAGCCACTGGTGCCCTGGGTCTTTGTGCAGTCGGGCGTGCCAAAACTGGTGGATGGCGCTGCCGTCCACCGCCAGCGGCAGAGCGCGGGTGGCCAGGGCAAAGGGGCCGGTCACGCGCTGGGCAAAGCGCTCGGGCACGGTGGCGATCAGGTCCGAGTGGCCCAGCACATCGCCCAAAGCCACATAGTGCGGCACCGTGAGGCGAATGCGGCGCTGCAGCCCTTGGCGCTCCAGCGCTTCGTCTACACGCCCGTGCCCTGTGCCTGCGGCGATCACGCGCACATGGCTGGCGGCGGCAAAGTCGGTGAGCGTCAGTGCGGCGGCTGTCGCCAGCGGGTGGCCTTCGCGCATCAGGCACACATAGGGCTGGCGAAACAGCGCTTGCTGAAAAAAACCCGCCTGCAGCTGCGGCAGCAGGCCCAGCGCCAAGTCGGTGCGGCCAGAGGCCATGTCGTCTTTCAGGCTGTCGCTGGTCACAGCCACCACGTTGAGCGTGACGCCGGGGGCAGCCCCAGCCAGCGCGTCCATCAGCACGGGCAGGAAATACATTTCGCCCACATCGGTCATGGCCAGGGTGAAACGCCGCTCGCTGGTGGCGGGGTCAAACGAGGCGCGCACATTGAGCGCTTGCTGCAAGCCGTCGAGCGCGGTGGCCACGGGTTCGGCCAGCTGCAGGGCGTAGGGCGTGGGCGCCATGCCGCGCTGGGTGCGCAAAAACAACTCGTCGCCCAAGCTGCTGCGCAGGCGGCCCAGCGCACTGCTGACGGCGGGCTGGCTCATGCCCAGCACGGTGGCCACGGCAGACACGCGCTTTTCGCGCAGCAGGTGGTGAAACACCAGCAGCAGGTTCAGGTCGAGGCGGGCGAGTTCCATGCGATGAGTGGTATTTGAAATTCGGATAATGATTATCTTTGAAATTCGATTTACGAAAATCAAAGCTTTGCGCATGATGGCGTCCACTGTAGGAGCGACGCCCCCGTCGCGAAGGTTTTCGATTTGCGGATGCGGTTTGCAAACCCCATCGCGACGAGGGCGTCGCTCCTACAAAAAAGAATTGAGGAGCGCTACCCATGACCGAACACCCCATTCACTGGGAAACGGAAGGCACCAGCCGTGTCCCGTTTGCCTTGTACACCGACGAAGACCGGCACAAGAAGGAGCTGGAGCGCTTCTTTTACAAAAGCCACTGGAGCTACGTGGGCCTGGAGGCCGAGATACCGAACCCCGGCGACTTCAAGCGCACGGTGGTGGGCGAGCGCTCGGTCATCATGACGCGTGCCACCGACGGGCAGATCCATGTGGTCGAGAACGTCTGCGCCCACCGGGGCATGCAGTTTTGCCGCGAGCGCCATGGCAACAAAAATGAGTTTGTCTGCCCCTACCACCAGTGGAGCTACACGCTCAAGGGCGACTTGCAGGGCGTGCCTTTTCGGCGCGGCGTGCGCCAAGACGGCAAGGTCAACGGCGGCATGCCCGCCGACTTTGACCCCAAGGACCACGGCCTCACAGCCCTGAAAGTGGCCACCCGAGGTGGGGTGGTGTTCGCGTCGTTCGACCACAACGTGGAGTCGCTCGAGGACTTCATGGGTCCGACCATCCTGAAATACTTTGACCGCCTGTTCAACGGCCGCAAGCTGGTGGTGCTGGGCTACAACCGCCAGCGCATTCCGGGCAACTGGAAGCTGATGCAGGAAAACATCAAGGATCCGTATCACCCCGGCTTGCTGCACACCTGGTTTGTGACCTTTGGCCTCTGGCGTGCCGACAACAAGAGCGAGCTTCGCATGGACGCGCACCACCGCCATGCGGCCATGGTCTCGACCCGAGGCAGTGCTGGCCAAGCCACGGGGCAGGCGTCGCAAGTCACGCAAGTGAGCAGCTTCAAAGAAAGCATGCAGCTCAACGACCCGAGCTTCTTGGACATCGTGCCCGAAGACTGGTGGAAGATGGAAGACCAGATGCCCTCGGCGGTGATGATGACGCTGTTCCCGAGTGTGATTTTCCAGCAGCAGGTCAACAGCGTGTCCACCCGGCACATCCAGCCCGATGGGCATGGTGCGTTTGATTTTGTCTGGACGCACTTCGGCTTTGAAGACGACACGCCCGAGATGCACGAGCGCCGCCTGCGCCAGTCCAACCTGTTTGGCCCGGCCGGTTTTGTGAGCGCGGACGACGGCGAGGTGATCGAGTTCTCGCAGCAGGCGTTCGAGACCAAACCCGCGCACCGCATGCTGGTGGAGTTGGGCGGGCGCGATGTGGGCGAGACTGACCACATGGTGACCGAAACGCTGATCCGGGGCATGTACGAATACTGGCGCAAAGTGATGGAGGCTTGATGATGGTCGATATGCAAACCTGGTGCGGCATCCAGCAGCTTTATGCCGATTACGCCAGCGCCGTGGACAGCGGCCACTGGGACCTGTGGCCCGAGTTCTTTACCGAGCAATGCATCTACAAACTGCAGCCGCGTGAAAATTACGAGCGCGGTTTCCCGCTGTGCACACTGTCGTTCACCAGCAAAGGCATGCTCAAGGACCGCGTGTACGGCATCCAAGAGACGCTGTACCACGACCCCTATTACCAGCGGCATGTGGTGGGCGCGCCCATCGTGCGGCGGGTCGAAGACGGCCGAATCCACAGCGAGGCCAACTACGCCGTGTTCCGCACCAAGCTCGACAAGGAAAGCACCGTGTTCAATGTGGGCCGCTACATCGACACCCTCGTGCAAACCCCCGAAGGCTTCAAGTTCGCCGAGCGCCTGTGCGTGTACGACAGCGAAATGATCCCCAACTCCATCATTTACCCGATCTGAAAATAGAAGGCGCTGCGTCGGACCCCTCTGTGGGAGCGGCGCCCTCGCCGCGAAAGAGCCTTGCAGACCACCACCCATCGCCCCGAGGGTGGGGCTCCCACATCACCACACACCTCAAGAGAGAGTAACCATGACCCAATGGACTGACGTGGCCGCCGAGGCCGATTTGTTTGAAGGCGCAGGCATTGCCGTCGCCCCCGAGGGCCAAGACATTGCCCTGTTCAGCGTGGAAGGCGAAGTCTTCGCCATCAACAACCTGTGCAACCACGGTAACGCCAAGCTGTGCGACGGCTTTGTCGAAGGCCACCATGTGGAGTGTCCGTTCCACCAGGCGCAGTTCAGCTTGCGCGATGGTTCGGTGGCTTGCGGCCCGGCCACGGAGCCTGCCAAAACCTGGCCGGTCAAGATCGAAGGCGGGCGGGTGTTTCTGCAGCTGGGCTAATGCCTGCGGGGCGAAATTTCATCAGTGGAAATCGTCTTCGCGCTGATGTCGCAGTGCGAGGATGGTGACCGTATGGGCATTCTCAATTTCGAAAAGCGCCAGATAACCTGAGGCACCAAACGGGATGATGAGTTCTCTGAGGAGTGGACCGTGCGCGCCGTCTGCGGCTTTACGACACGAAAAGGGTGATCGGCGCAGAAACCCCAGACCATCTTCAATCGCTTGAAGTGAGCGCTCGGCGGTATGGATGTCAAATTCCAAAAGGAAGTCGTACAGCCGATTCAGATCAGATTTTGCTTTTTCAGTGAAGCGGACCTGAAATTCACCCATGACCGAGTCTGGTCCGGTTCAGGATGCAAAAGACTTTGCTTTGGCCAGCTTACTTTTCAATTCTTGCAGCACTTCATCGGCAGAAAAGTAGACCTGACTTTGGCGAGCCTCTTCGGCTGAGCGCAGCCCACGTGCAATGAACTCGTCTTCAGCCGCTCGGTGTGCAATGAACCTCTCCAGCGATGTTTCCATCAGCTTGGAAATGGTTTCATTGGGCCGGAGTGCCTTTTCGGCGGCTTGCCTCAGATCTGGGCTGACACGCAGCGCTGGGAGTGTTGCGGATTTCATCTTGAAACCTTTCAATTGCAATGCAATTGTAATGCGGTCGCCGGGCGCTTGCTCAGTCCATTGTTGTGCGTGTCAGCAGCATCGCATCCCCATAACTGAAGAATCGGTACTGGTTTGCGATCGCGTGCCGATACAGGCCCATGATGTGCTCGTAGCCCGCAAAAGCGCTCACCAGCATCATCAGCGTGCTCTTGGGCAGGTGGAAATTGGTGATCAGCCGGTCCACCACTTTGAACTCAAACCCTGGCGTGATGAAGATCTGTGTGTCGCCGCTGGCTTGGCCGAACTTGGCCCAAGACTCCAAAGTGCGCACGGTGGTTGTGCCCACCGCGACCACCTTGCCGCCCAGCGACTTGCATTCGGCAATGGCTTGCTGTGTGGCTTCGGGCACCTCGTACCACTCGCGGTGCATGGTGTGTTCGGCAATGTTCTCGGTCTTGACAGGCTGGAAGGTGCCCGCACCCACATGCAGCGTGACACTGGCGCGTTGCACGCCACGGGCCTCCAGCTGGGCCAGCAGGGCCTCGTCAAAGTGCAGGGCGGCAGTGGGCGCCGCCACCGCACCGGGCGCACGCGCAAACACAGTCTGATACCGCTGGGCGTCTTCTGCAGTGTCGGTGTGTTCGATGTACGGGGGCAATGGCACATGGCCGTGCTTTTCCATCAGCGCATGCGGCTCGTCACTCAGCTGCAAATGAAACAACTGGCCGTTTTCATCGGGCCAGCGGCCCAGCAGGGTGGCATCAAAACCACCGTTCTGTGCACCGCCCATCATGAACATCTTGCCGCCCACCAAAGGCTTCTTGCTCACCTTCATGTGCGCCACCACCTGGTGGCCGGGCAGCACGCGCTCGATCAGCAACTCCAGCTTGCCGCCCGTGGCCTTCTCGCCAAAGATGCGGGCCTTGACCACCTTGGTGTCGTTGAAGACCAGCAAGTCGCCTGCGTTCAGCAAACTTGGCAGTTCATGAAAGATGCGGTCCACCACCGCAGGCGATGAGCCATCCAACAAACGCGAGCCGCTGCGCTGGGCAGCCGGGTGCTGGGCAATCAGTTCGGGGGGCAGCTCAAAGTCGAAATCGCTGAGCGTGAAGGGGCGGGGGGCAGATGCAGAAGTAGTCATGCTTCAGGGCCGGACAGGCCCGTGCGAAGTGAAAGAGGGCGTGATTTTCGCATGCGGAATTTGAGGGGTCGCACTCACCAATATCCAGCCAAGTAAAAGCTGGAGACCGTGGGCGTTTTCAGGTTTTGATCCGTGGTCGCGCCAATGCCTGCACGCCAATGGGGGTGGATATCCCAATCGACGCCGATGCTCCAGTTGTGAGCTGCCACCGTGCGCAACCAAAGACGTCCGTAGGTATTCCGACCTTCATAGCCCAGTGCCCAGCGCGCTTGCGCGTCTTGCCCGGTGATGGCGGTTGTCAACCCCCTGATGGCAACCGGTTGAAAGCTCAGCAGCCAAGTCATGGGCAGATGTTCTTGAAGGCTCGTGTAGCCATATTGCCCAGTGACTGACGGCAGCGCGCCAATATTCAATTGCCCCCCGGTGGCGGTCACGTTGTATTGCCGTGTGGATTGGTGAATGGTCTGAAAGTTCAGCCGGTTGAAAAGGTTCTCTACTTTCAGTTGAGTCGAGCCCCAATGGGTTTGCCAATCGCTGCGCAGGTTCAGACCTGCGCCCCAGCCCGCATCGGGCTGGTCATGGATCAAAAAACCGTAATCGCGCATGCCTGTGCGTGCCAATGTGCCGGTGACCTGGCTGTTGCCGCCTTGATTGACCAGCGTGAACTGACCTTTAGAGTGTTCGTAGTCATGGATGTTCATTACATAGGGCTTGAGTTCCACGGACAGATCACTGGACAGACTGTGTTTGAAGCTGGCCGCCAAAGTCGTGGCTTTGAGTGTCCAAACCTCTGCCTGCAAAGGAAAAGTACCGGGTGTCGACAAGTCCAGAGTGTGTTTGGCCTCATTTTGTGCAGCCAGAAACATGGCACTGCTGTTGCCCAGCAGATAGCCTTGGCGCGTCTGAGCAAGAGATATTTTCCAAGGTGCATGCTCATAGCCCACGCCAGCGTCGACGCGGTAATGCACCCATTCCACAGGGCTGTGAGGCGTTAAACCTTTGGCCAGCCAATGGTTGGCTGTGGCCAAACCTGAAGAGCTGTTGTGATCGGCCTGCACAAAGGCAGAGACCTGACCCCATGCGGAGCCACAGAGGAGCCACGAAAAAAAGGCCAGCAACAGCTGGCCTTTTTGCGCTTGCAAGCGGTCAATAAATCGAAACATCGCGTCCATTGACCTGGATGATGCCATCCTTGATGACGCCCACTTGTGTAGACCCTTTGTAGATGTCGCCTTGGGGTTTGCCGTTGAGGCGGGTCAGTTTTGCGGTGTAGACGTTATTGGCCGTCTTGAGGTCGAGATAAATTGCGCAGCGCAAGACGTTTGTGTTGTTGCACCACTTGTCTTTGATGATGCCTTCGGCTTCGTTGATTGTGAACATGCCACTGACTTTGACTTCACTGCCGCCAGACGCGATAGTGAATGCATAGTTTTCAGTGTTCCATTCGGATTGGCTGCCATTGATTTTTAATGTCAATGTATCGGTCAAGACCGCCGTAGCGTCGAGGCTGTACTTGGTGAAGTTCGATGCGCCTTCTGCCTGGTTGAGGTCCATTGCGTTCTGGGTTCCTGTGACGTCTAATGCAAGCAGTTGGCTGTTGTTGTTGGTTGCACTCAGATGCAATCTAATGTCGGTCCAGCTGACGTCATTTTCTGTCCAACTGTTGGAGCAAAGATTGACAGAGCCGCAGTAATAGCTGTAGTTGTGTGTGATTTGTATCTGGTGGCCGCTTGCTGCAAGGGTTCCTGTCAACACATCTCCATTGCTCGCGGCCAAGGTCACTTCACCTGAGAGTGTCCCTTTCTGTGGCATGTCGGTCGTTTTCGACAGTGTTGCTTTCCAGTCTTTTGCCGTGAGAGAAATTTTCAAATCACTATTTTTGTCATAGGCCCAGATAGTGCCATTGATATTGAAACTACCGGCCTCGGTCGTTGAATACTTGTGGGCCATGATGTTCAAGTTTTCGAACTTGGACTGCAACTTGCCGTTAGATTTATTTTTCTTTACACCATTCAATGTGGCATTGATAGTGCCGTTCACTATGCTGCCACTAACCGTTCCTTCCCAAGTGCTCGTACCATCCGTGTTGTCGACTTTGCCTGTCCACGTGTCGCCATTTTTAGTCCATTGAATATGGCTGCCAGGGGAGTTGGTACAAGCAAATGTTGATTTGTTTTCAAAACAGTCTTGTTTTATGCGATTAATGGCGAAAATTGTCCCCTCCGAACTTTCCAAACTCATATCTTTGTACTTGGCATTGAGTTCATCGTTGGCCTTCAACAGGTTCTTTTCTGTCGCTCGAAAACCGTTGCGCATGGCGGTGATGAAGCCTTCAAGACCTTCGGCGGCCGTGAATTCAGAGGTGGGTTTTGTGCTCGTTGGAACCGCATTGGTTTTGGAGGCGCTGAGGGCTGAAGCTGTAGCAGTTTTGACTTCGTCCTTTTTGTCGCCTAAACGGCTGAAGTTGGTAGGGTCATCCAGCCAAGCCGCTTGACCCATTGTGAGCAATTCAGTGCGCTTAGTTTGGATGGCCGAAGCTACAACGCCTGACAGCGTGCCTTTGCCGTCTGATCCGACATCAATCTTGATGCCTTTGGAAAGTTTCCCAACTTGACATGGCAAATTGCAATTGGCGTCTGCTGACTTGATCAAGCCAGCCATCATTGCGCTGAATTTGGTTTGTTCGACACTCATTTCAGTCGTCTTCAATGCAGGCTTGTCTGAGAATGGGCTGGTACCCAAGGGCGCCATTTGCAGTGCAACCTGTTTGGCAGCTGTCAAAACCTCGATGCTCAGTTTCTTATCTGTGCCTACCGATGCTTGGGCCATTGCGATCGCTGCTTCAGTGATCGGGTTGACTTGCACACTGGTGGCTTCTTCATTCAGTGATGCAACGAAGGTGCGTAAGGTCAGACTGGGGACTGAGACTTTTTTGAAGCTACCATCGGTTTCGATTTGCGTTTCGTCAAGCATGGTGGTTTTGGCATTGGCCACAACTTCCACTACCACTGGGTTGCCTGTGGGAGCAGCCTTCAGGGTGTAAGCGCCGGTCGCGTCAGTCGTGGTGTGTGCCCACATGCTGGTTGATTGCAAGCCGTTGATGATTTCATAAGCATTGACATCGGCATCCATCAATGCGCCTTTGGCTGCATTGCCGCTCAGGTTGACTGATGCGGGTGTATTGCCCTTGTCACCGCCGCCGCCACCACCGCCGCAACCCGTTAATACTCCGACTGCAAGAGCAAGTCCTGCAAGAATTGGTTTGGATGTTTTCATTAATTTGATCCTTCTGAAATCGAGTGCTTTTTAAAAGCAAGTTACTATAACAAAATAAGTAATTATAAATATTGATTTTCATTTTGTATCACTACTTTTTTGTCGCTTGTCTCAGGATGATGAAGAGGCAAACTTCAATGTTCACCGTGCCGGATCAACAACATAAAAATTGCAAATTTTTCCATTTGTGATGGATTGCAATAAACGGCTCACCAAAGTCTCATCAATGCTTTGGTCCGTATGGACATGCCGTGTGCTCATTTGGCTAAAGAAATCTCTTGATGGGTGATTCGCATGGCACGTACATGGCGTAGATGTCCGAGTGACCGCACTAACTAGAACTTATTGCGCATCCAGCTTTCGCCAAACCGGTAAGCTGGCTGTATGGTTGAGATGCATTTTGTTGATTATTTATTAAAAACCAATGAATCATTAATTCAATATGCATGTATTTAATGGTTTTTGTGTACTTGTAGAAAGTAAGTGACTTTATTGAAGATTGTGATGAAAATTCAATGTCCATTAGGATTGCGAATGTAATTTCGTTGTATGCCTACATCAACCGAAACTGAAGCCTTTGCACAACGTCTCCGCCGCGCGTTGGAGGCTTCCGGAGTTCGTGCTTCGCCAACCGTATTGGCCAATGAGTTCAATCTGCGCTTTTGGGGCCGCAGCGTCACGCCGCACACTGCGCGCAATTGGCTGTTGGGCAAAGCCATACCCACTCAGGACAAGCTGCGTGTGTTGGCCGATTGGTTGCAGGTCAGCCCCGACGAATTGCGTTTTGGACGGGAAGGCTTGGTGCTCAAGGCCAGTGAAGGCGATGCCGCGATGGACGCGATGAATATGGCGGATCGTGAAATGCTCAATCGGTATCTGGCTTTGCCACTGAATGAGCGCAAAACAGTGCGTGAGGTGGTTGTGGCTTTGTCTATGGCAGCGGTAGCCAAGAGTAAAACCTGAAGTGATTTTTTTGCGGTGTGAATGCCACGGCACAATCAGGCCATGCCTGCCCCGTCTGCATCTCCATCCCCGTCTTCCAAAACCCTCAGTGCCCCCCAAAAAGCCCTGATCAAGCTGGGTTTGGTGCGTGACATTGATTTGGCGCTGCATTTGCCTTTACGGTATGAGGATGAAACCCGCATCGTCAAGTTGCGCGATGTGCGTGAGGGCGATACAGCGCAAATTGAAGCCACCGTGACGGCTTGCGAGATCACGCAGCGGCCACGTCGGCAGTTGCTGGTGTCGGTGGACGATGGCTCTGACACCTGTGTGATGCGTTTTTTCAGCTTTTACCCGTCGCACCAGAAGGCGCTGGCGGTGGGTAACCGCATACGCGCTCGCGGCGAGGTCAAGGGCGGGTTCATGGGTCTGACCATGATGCACCCGAGCTTCAAGGCCGCAGGGGGCAGCTTGGCCGAGGCCTTGACGCCGGTGTATTCGACGGTGGCGGGATTGGCGCAGGCATATTTGCGCAGGGCGGTGATCACGGGTTTGAACCATGCGGATCTGAGCGAGACGCTGCCCCAAGGCGTGCCCTGGCCTGACCGGCGCGGCGCCTGGTCACTGCGCGATGCGCTGCAGTTTTTGCACCACCCCACACCCGATGTGTCGCTGGCGGCGCTGGAAGACCGCAGCCACCCGGCTTGGGTACGCTTGAAATGTGAAGAGTTGCTGGCGCAGCAGTTGTCGCAGCTCACGGCCAAGCGCGAGCGTGATTTGCTGCGCGCACCCGCATTGACCTTGAAAACCAGTGGTTTGTATGGCCAGTTGCTCAAGGCTTTGCCCTTTGCCTTGACGAATGCCCAGCAGCGTGTGGGCCAAGAGATCGCCATAGACCTGGATCGCCATGTGCCCATGCACCGCTTGCTGCAAGGCGATGTGGGGGCGGGCAAAACCGTGGTGGCGGCGTTGGCGGCCATGGTGGCGGTGGATGCGGGCTGGCAATGCGCCTTGATGGCGCCGACCGAAATTCTGGCCACCCAACACTTTGCCAAGCTCGTGGGCTGGCTGGAGCCTTTGGGGGTCAAGGTGGCCTGGCTGATTGGCAGCCAGAAGAAGAAAGAACGCGCCGCCATGCTGGCGCTGATCGAGTCGGGCGAGGCCGCTTTGGTGGTCGGCACGCACGCGGTCATTCAGGAGCATGTGAAGTTCAAAAACCTGGCGCTGGCGGTGATTGATGAACAACACCGTTTCGGCGTGGCACAGCGCCTGGCCCTGCGCGGCAAGATGCAGGCCGAGGGCATGGAGCCGCACATGCTGATGATGACGGCCACGCCGATTCCGCGCACGTTGGCCATGAGCTATTACGCTGATTTGGATGTGTCGGTGATCGACGAATTGCCCCCGGGCCGCACACCCATCGTGACCCGGGTGGTGTCAGACCACCGCCGCCATGAGGTGGTGGAGCGCATAGGCGCCCAGTTGCAGCAGGGGCGACAGGTGTATTGGGTGTGCCCACTGATCGAAGAAAGTGAAGCCCTGGACCTGACCAACGCCACCCAGACCCATGCCGACCTGAGCGAGGCCTTGCCAGGCGTGATGGTGGGCTTGTTGCATTCGCGCATGCCGGTGGCCGAAAAGAAAGCCGTGATGGACTTGTTCACCAGCGGCCAGATGGGTGTGCTGGTCAGCACCACGGTGATCGAAGTGGGGGTGGATGTGCCCAATGCGTCCTTGATGGTGATTGAACATGCCGAGCGCTTTGGTTTGAGCCAACTGCACCAGTTGCGCGGTCGGGTGGGGCGGGGCGCTGCGGCGTCGGCTTGCGTGTTGCTTTATGGCACGCCAGAGGGTGGGCGTTTGAGTGAGACGGCCCGTGAACGCCTGCGGGCCATGGTGGAGACGAATGACGGTTTCGAGATCGCCCGGCGAGACTTGGAGATTCGTGGGCCTGGCGAGTTCTTGGGCGCTCGCCAGTCCGGCGCACCCTTGCTGCGCTTTGCCGATCTGGAAACCGACACCCCCCTGCTGGAGTGGGCCAGAGCACTGGCCCCACAAATGTTGGACCAACACCGGCAACTGGCCGAGCGCCACATTCACCGTTGGCTGGGCGGCAAATCGGAATACCTCAAGGCGTGAGGCAGCTTTGCTGCTGCCAGCGGCATCAACTTCGATTTGGGACCGGCCTGGAGCTTGCAATGTCAGATCTGGGGGTGTTGGCCTGCGGGGGGGTAACTGTAAGTCGGTGGCTTCATTGCCGACGTTGTTGTCTTTGGCGCAGGCCTCATGTCGGGGCTGAAGGCACCACTTTGCAAATGCCGAATGGCCATTTTTGACGGGCTGTTCTACGGCTTATCTTCGCTTGGCCATCACGGCCATACCCCACAATCGCACCCTTCACTGCTGAAAACCTGCCCCATGACCCTGACTGAACTCAAATACATTGTTGCCGTGGCCCGGGAAAAGCATTTCGGCAAGGCGGCGGAGGCTTGTCATGTGTCACAGCCCACCCTGTCTTTGGCCATCAAAAAGCTCGAGGAAGAGCTGGATATGAAGATATTTGAGCGCAGCGCCAGTGAGGTGTCGGTCACTGCGCTGGGGGATGAGGTGGTGCGCCAGGCCCAAAGTGTGCTGGAGCAGGCGGCAGAGATCAAGGAAATCGCCAAGCGTGGCAAAGATCCGCTGTCCGGACCGCTGCGTTTGGGGGTGATCTACACCATCGGGCCTTATCTGTTGCCCAGTCTCGTGCGGCAGGTCATTGATCGGACACCTCAGATGCCTTTGATGTTGCAAGAAAACTTCACGGTGCGCTTGCTGGAGATGCTGCGCACAGGCGAGATTGACTGCGCAATCTTGGCCGAGCCGTTTCCGGACACGGGCTTGGCCGTGGCACCGCTGTATGACGAGCCCTTCATGGCCGCATTGCCGCGCAATCACGCCCTGGCAGGGGAGGCCTCTTTAACCACCGACCAGCTCAAGGACGAAACCATGCTCTTGCTGGGCACGGGGCATTGCTTTCGCGACCATGTGTTGGAGGTGTGTCCGGAGTTCGCCCGGTTTTCAAGTCGAACCGAAGGCATTCGTAAAAGCTTTGAAGGCTCGTCGCTGGAGACCATCAAGCACATGGTGGCCGCAGGCATGGGCGTGACATTGGTGCCTCGCCTGTCGGTGCCGCCAGAGGCCATCACGGCGCCAGATCAAAAGTCGGTCAATGGCGATGCCCATGTGCGCTATTTGCCGATAGTTGACCCGCAAGGCGGCGTACCGCCGACACGCCGCGTGGTGCTGGCTTGGCGACGCAGTTTCACGCGCTATGAAGCAATCGCCGCCTTGCGCAACGCGGTGTATGCCTGTGAATTGCCGGGCGTGACGCGCTTGTCGTGAGCCCTGTTTGCAGGTCGGTGGTCGAAGACCCCCGACAGGGCATGTTCACCAGTCATGCCCGCATCAAACGGCAGTGTTGAACGGGCAAGCGTCGGACTCTGCGAGTGCCGACCTACGAGGCACTGCGAGTTTGTAGGTCGGTGGTCGAAGACCCCGACAAGGGCATGTTCACCGGTCATGCCCGCATCAAACGGCAGTGTTGAACGGGCAAGCGCCGGACTCTGCAAGTACCGACCTGCGAGGGCACAGCCAGTTATTGATCCGGCCCTGTGAAGTTTGAAGTCAACGGCTTTTCTTTGGCACAGCGATCAGAGTGGGAGCCCCGCCCTCGGGGCGATGTGTGGTGGTCTGCGAGGCTCAATCGCGGCGAGGGCGCTGCTCCCACAAAAAAGCGTTCATGCAAACTTCATCGGGCCGGATCAATAGTAGGTCGGTGGTCGAAGACCCCGACAAGGGCATGTTCACCGGTCATGCCCGCATCAAACGGCAGTGTTGAACGGGCAAGCGTCGGACTCTGCGAGTGCCGACCTACGAGGCACTGCGAGTTTGTAGGTCGGTGGTCGAAGACCCCGACAAGGGCATGTTCACGAGTCATGCCTGCATCAAACGGCAGCGTTGAACGGGCAAATGTCGGACTCTGCGAGTGCCGACCTACGAGGCACTGCGAGTTTGTAGGTCGGTGGTCGAAGACCCCGACAAGGGCATGTTCACCGGACATGTTTGCATCAAGCGGCGTTGTTGAACGGGCAAATGTCGGACTCTGCGAGTGCCGACCTACGAGGCACTGCGAGTTTGTAGGTCGGTGGTCGAAGACCCCGACAAGGGCATGTTCACCGGACATGTTTGCATCAAGCGGCGTTGTTGAACGGGCAAAAGTCGGACTCTGCGAGTGCCGACCTACGAGGCACTGCGAGTTTGTAGGTCGGTGGTCGAAGACCCCGACAAGGGCATGTTCACCGGACATGTTTACATCAAGCGGCGTTGTTGAACGGGCAAAAGTCGGACTCTGCGAGTGCCGACCTACGAGGCACTGCGAGTTTGTAGGTCGGTGGTCGAAGACCCCGACAAGGGCATGTTCACCAGTCGTGCCTGCATCAAGCGGCAGTGTTGAACGGGCAAGCGCCGGACTCTGCGAGTGACGACCTGCGAGGGCAGTTTCGCAGGTCGGTGGTCGAAGAACCCGATACCTGTGCAGGGGCGGCTATATCCCTGTCAACAAAATGTCGGTGTCGATGAGCAGCAGACCATAGTTGGTCGTGGTGCTGGCCACCGTGTTCGAGACGTTGTAGACGGCATAGGTTTGCTGCCCGTTGAGCAACGAGTCCATGGTGATCAATCCGTTGGCATTGACGGTGGTGGTTTCATTGGCATCGAGAACGCCGTTGCCGTTGAAGTCAAAGCTCATGGAGCCGCTGGTCAGCTTGGTGGTTGTGGCATTGAGCACGCTCATGTCCAGCGCATCCCCGGCGTTACCGTCAATCACCAACCGCGCCCGTGAATTCAGGTTGGCATTGGTGACGTCGGTGACATCGCTGAGCTCCACAATGTCTTCACGAGCCAGCCGCAAGGTGTTGTTGCCGCTGCCTGTCAGGTCAATGCGCTCGATGCTGACCCAGTTGTTGGTGCCGGTCAGGGTCAAATCCAAGGCGAGCCCAGAACCATCAAACTTGATGATGTCTACCCCTGCGCCGCCGTCAATGGTGTCTGCACTGGTGTCATTCATCCAGTTGTTGTCGTAAACGAATACATCGCTGCCCAATTCACCGCGTGCAATATTGGCGCCTGCGCCGATGATGATGGTGTCATTGCCGACCACCGATCCGACTGTGCCTTCGCCGCCGATGAGGGTGTCGTCGCCTGCGCCACCGTCCATCCAGTCGCCGCCAGCCCCGCCACTGATGTAGTCGTTGCCTGCACCGCCGTACAGGGTGTCCAGGCCATCATCGGTGCTGCCGCCTTGCATGGAGTCGTTGCCGCTTCCGCCATCCATCCAGTCAGCGCCTGTACCGCCGTCCATGGTGTCGTTGCCACCCGCGCCATAGGCCGTGTCGTTGCCTGTTCCAAGCAGCATAGAGTCGCTGCCTGCTCCATCCAGCACCCAGTCGCTGCCTGCGCCTGCAGACACCGTGCTGGCCGCATCCGACATGTAAATGGTGTCGTTGCCCGGGATGGTGTCGTTGATGGTGTCATCACCCCAGACTTTGTCGCCATTGGTCGTGCCGCCATTGCGCAGGTCAATGAAGTCATCGCCATAACCACCCCAGACCGTTTCTACCCCCGTTGAGCCGGTGCTGACGATGATGTCGTTGCCTGCCCCGCCGTGGATGGAGCCTGCGTACAGGCCAATTTGCGTGATGCGGTCGTCCCCATCGCCGCCCACCATGGAGTTGTTGCTGCCCGATGAGCTGATGGTGTCATTGCCCAAACCACCCCACAAGGTGCTGTTGGTGCTGGCACTGTTGACCAATATGTAGTCGTTGCCGTCATTTCCGGTCACGCTGTTGGTGCCACCGCCTGCATTGATCCAGTCGTTGTCGGTGCCCGCATCGATGTAGTCGTTGCCGACGCCTGTGATGATGGTGTCATTGCCCGTACCGCCCACCACGGTGTTGGCGCCGTCGCCCACGCTCACCCAGTCGTTGTCGGCGCCTGCATCGACCTTGTCTGCACCAGTGCCCGCGCTGATCGAGTCATTGCCTGCGCCACCCGAAATGGTGTTGGCGCCATTGCCCGCATCGACCGTGTCGTTGCCCGCACCGGCCACCAGAGAGTCCGCACCAGCCAAGGCATACACGATGTCGTTGCCGTCGCCCAAATCGGCTTGCTGTGTCGCGTTATAAGAGCCGCCCAGATAGACGGTGTCATTGCCCGCACCTGACGTCACGGTGTCGTCTGCCGAATCGCTCTTGCCCGCATCAATGTAGTCGTTGCCCGCGCCAGTGATCACTTTGTCGGCGCTGTAGATATTCAGCTGTCCGGTGACCACCACGTTGTTGCCATCACCGGCATTGACATAGCCACTTCGATAAGAAGGCGTCGTGTCGTTGTTGTAGCTGCCGCTGACACCGTAGCTGCCGTAAATGGTGTCATCGCCTGCGCCGGTCACCACCGTGTCGCCAAAGCCCGCACTGGTCAGGCTGACCCAGTTGTTGCCGCCCGTGATGCTGACCAGGTCTGTGCCCTGTCCCGCGTAAATCGTGTCGTTGCCAAGACCTGCAAAAATCTTGTCACTGCCCGTGTCTGCACCTGAATCAATCCAGTTGTCGCCATTGCCTGCGTAGACATAGTCAGCGCCCGCACCCGTCATGAACCGTTCGTTGGCCAGCGTGCCCCACACGGTGTCCGCGCCAGAGCCGCTCAGGATGTTCTCAAACCCCCGGATGTAGTCGGTGTTGTAGTTGGTTTGTGCGCCCACAGTCACCGCCTGGAAGGTGGCCGATGCGCCATTGAGGCTGACCGCCACCGATTCGGTCGATCCGAAGTAAGAAATCCAGTCGTTCCCCTCGCCGCCATCGATGGTGTCGCGGTCCTGGTTGTTGCTGTTGTTGCCCAGGCCACCCGGGTTCACGGTGTCGTTGCCGGCCCCTGCAAAGACAGAGTCAGACCCCAAACCTGTCCAGATGCTGTCGTTGCCATTGCCCGTGATCACGGTTTCGGCCCAGTTCAAGCTGTTGCCCACGCTGGTGGTCGGGTAGTTGGAGAACGGGTTGTAGACCACGTTGCCATTGCCGAACTTGAGCACATCCATCTGGGTCACGAAGTCCGTGCCATTGAAGGCATCGGTGACCAAAGTGAAGTCCACCGTGGTGGTGCCCGAACGGCCAATGGCGTTGACCTGTCCGTTGTAGGCACTCATGTCCAGCGTGTCGTTGGTGGCGGCGACAGTGTCACCACCGTTGTAGGTGTCATTGCCGCTTTCCAGATAGAAGAGCACTGCGCCCGCCCCCCCGTTCATGGCGTCGTTGCCCGACCCGCCGATCAAGGTGTCGTTGCCGTTGACGGCATTCAAAATATCGTTGCCAGCATTGCCCCACAAGATGTTGCTGACCGAGTCACCAAAAATGGTGTCTGAGCCCGAACCGCCTGCAATGTTCTCAATGCCGTTGAGCGTGTCCGGACCATTGATGCCCGCGTTCACGGTGGTATTGGCGCCGATGGTGGTGCTCAGGGTCACGTTGATCCCCGCCGAACTGCTGCTGTAGTCTGCCCAATCGTTGCCTGCACCGCCCGAGATCGAATCGGCACCACTGCCACCTGTCAGGGTGTCATCGCCCGCATCGCCAAACAAGGTGTCGTTGCCCGCAGCGCCCATGAGCCAGTTGGCCGTGGCGTTGCCCGCCAGACTGTCTGCGCCCGCACTGCCCAGCACGTTTTCAATGTTCACAAGCGTGTCACTGCCTGCCGCGCCGCTGGTGGTGCCCACCAGCAGGTTCACTGTCACGCCTGTGGTGGGGTCGCCCGCATTGGCGGTGTATTCGGCCCAGTCGATGCCGGCGCCACCGTTCAACGAGTCGTTGCCCGAGCCACCGATCAAGGTGTCATCGCCTTTGGCGCTGTTCAGCGTTTCATTGCCAGCGCGGCCATTGACACGGTCCGCTTCGTCGGTGCCGGTCCACAAAGGGTCGGTCGCTTCGGTGAGCACGGTGGTGTAGATGACGCTGATGCCTTGCTGCATGGCCAGTGTGTCGTTGCCGCCCACCACGCTGTTGCTGTAGAGGCGATAGGTGTTGCCGCCAATGACCGTGGTGTCGGCCAGGCCGTCTTTGTTTTCGTCAATGCCACCAAAGCCGTCAGGCAAATAAGCCTTGCCATTGGTGCCGTCCACGCGCAGGAAGGACGCTTGTCCGACCATGCCGGTGATGGCGTCAATGTTCAGCGAGTCACTGCCCATGATCAGCTGGTTCAGGCCGCTGCCCATGTCAATGACTTCAATGCTGCTGATGGCGCCCAACTCGCGTGCCGCCCCGGCCACCGTACTGGCCTGAGACAGGTCAAACAGCGTGCCGTAAGCCGACGACAGACTCAGTGTGTCCGTGCCACCGCCGCCTTGAATCGTGGTGCCCGAGAAATCGGTGCCAATATCGAGCAAGGTGATCAGATCATTGCCATCGCCTGCCAGCAAAATGCCTTGGCCGCTGACCGAGAGCACGTCGTCACCCGTGCCCGCATCCACCAAGGCCGTGCTGTCTTGACCAATCATGAAAATCGTGTCGTTGCCGCCACCGGCCAGCAAGGTGTCGTTGCCGCCACCGCCAATGATGTTGTTGGCATTGGCGTCACCGCCCAAACGGTCACTGAATGTGGAGCCGTACAGGTTTTCGATGGCGCTGAGGGTATCGACCCCGTTGGCCAAGGTGGCTCGTCCCAAACTCAAATCAATCTGTACGCCGCTGGCGACGGTGATGTGGCCATAACTGGCCCAGTCCAGACCCTCCCCGCCTTGCATGTTGGCGCCACCAAAACCGAGCAAGGTGTCATCACCCAGACCCGCGATCAAGGTGTCGTTGCCGCCAAAGCCATACAAGGAGTCCGCGCCATCGCCGGCCGACAAAATGTTGGCGCCTGCATCGCCCTGCATCACGTCGTTGTAGCTGGTGCCCAGCACGTTGGGGATGTTGGTGATCGTGTCTGTGCCGCCGCTGAAGTCTGTCGCGACTGTGGCCGACAAGTTGATCTGCACCGCACCTGCATCGCGACTGTAATCGACCCAATCCTGTCCGCCTGCCGTGCCGTCCATGCGGTCACTGCCCGCCCCTCCGTAGAGAGTGTCATCGCCCACGCCACCCGTGAGGGTGTCGTCGCCGTCGTCGCCTTGCAAGTTGTCATTGCCAGCCCCGCCATTGAAGCTGTCGTTGCCATCGCCACCGATCAAGATGTTGGCATTGAGGTCACCCGTCAGGGTGTCAGCAAATGATGTGCCGACGACGTTTTCCATGTTACTGATCACATCGGTGGCGCCTGTGCCATCGGTGATGTTGGCTGCCGTGGCGCCGTTCAAGGTGCCTGACACGCCCACTGTGGTGTTGCCCTGGCTGAAGTCGATCCAATCCACGCCATCGCCGCCGTCAATCGTGTCGGCGCCTGCACCGTTGATGACCGTGTCACTGCCGTCTCCCAAAATCATCGAGTCCGCGCCAGCGCCGCCGTCAAACACGTTGGCCCCTGCGGTGCCCACCAGTGTGTCTGCACCTGAGCCTGTGATGATGTTTTCAAAGCCATCGACCTTGTCGCTCACCACGGCGGCATCCGCGCCCGTGGCCAGACCGGTGTTCAGATTCACGTTGACGGCAGTGGTGACGCCGTCATAGCTGATGGTGTCGTTGCCCAGTTTTCCGAAAATGTCGTCGTCGATGCCTACCCCTCGGCTGATGCCGCTGATCAGGTCATCGCCATCGGTGCCGTTCAAGGCCCAACGAATGGTGATGGCGTTGTTGTCCCCCAGATTGCTGCCGATGGGCACCTGTGCATCGCTGGTGCTGTTGCCTGCCAGATCGGTCAAGTTCACGTTTAGGAAGGTGTCTACCGTCAAGTCGGTGGTCGATTCACCGGCGCCCACCACGTAGCTGCCGCTCAATTGCGTGCCACTGGCTTGGGCGGTCAGGGTGACCTGTGCGCCCGTGTTGAGGTTGACCACCACATAGGAGCCCGCTTGCACGGGCTCATTCAAATCCATCAGGATGTCGATGGTGTTGCCCAGGGTGGCGCCCGAGGTGTACTGAATGGAGGTGCTGTAGATGTTGGATACCGTGGGTGCAGTGGTGTCCAGCGTGAAGGTGCGCGAGGCCACCGAACTGATGTTGCCAAAGCTGTCGCGTGCCCTGATCTTGAGGTTGTACACCCCATCCACAGTGGGGGCGGTGTAGCTGCTGACCCAGCCGGCGTTGTCCAGGTTGTATTCGACCGTTCCCCCGGTTTCGAGGTTGTCCACAAACACACGCACATCGTTGGTCAAACTGTCGCTGGCGCTGCTGCCCGAGTCGCAAAAGAGGTTCAGCGTGGGCAGCACACACGAGGTGTCGAGTGTGAAACTCAATGCGCTGACGGCACTGCTGTTGCCGGTGAAGTCCATCTGACGAACCCACACGTCGTTGGTACCATCGCGGGCCGCAAAGGTGGAGGTCCAGGTGTTGCCCGAATCGGTGCTGTACTGCACCAGGGCCAGGTTTTCTGTGCCTGTCACCGCAATGCGGCCATCGTTGGTCAAGTAGTCGCCCGATGTGCCTGCATCGCAGACCAGCGCAACACTTGGCGCAGCCGGGGCGGTGGTGTCCAGCGTGAAGACCAGCGGCGCTGTGGTAGCGGTGTTGCCCAATGCGTCGGAGACGACCTGGCGCACTTGGTAATTGCCGTCCATCACGGGCGAGAAGGTGGGCTTCAAAACGCTCCACGTATTTCCTGCGTCGGTGCTGTACTGGTAGAGCACCGTGTAACCCATGCCGTACGTAACGCTGGAGCGCACTTGGCCCACATTGGAAATGCGGTCGGCGGTGTAGCTGGCGCTGCGCCCACTGTCGGTCACCAGGCTGAGGGTGCCCACTGCGGGTGGCGTGTTGATGAGGGTGAAATCCAGCTCGCTCACGCTGACATTGCCCGCCTTGTCGGTGGTGCGCACTTCCACCGCATAGTCGCCATTGCTGCTGGGTGGCAAATACGAACTGGCCCAATCGCGCACCAGTGTTTTGTCGGCCAGGCTCACGCGGTAACTGAGGGTGGCGCCACTTTCTGCACTGCCGACAATGATGTCCGCCAGGCTGGTGATGTGGTCGGTGCTGGAGCTGCCGCTGTCGCAGGTCAAGCTGACGGGTGTTTCCAGCAGCTGCGTGTCCAGCGTGAACTGCAAGGTGTTGCTGGTCCCCACATTGCCTGCGCCATCGACCACGCGGATGGTGACCTTGTTGAGGCCATCCACCGCAAAAAAGGTGTTGCTCCAGGTGCTGCCGCCGTCGTTGGAATAGCTGACCACGTCGGTCGTCAAGACGCCGGTGGTTGTGATGCTCTTGTCGCGGGTATAAAAGTCGCTGGCACTGGCGCCCGAATCACAGCTCAAGGCAATGCTGGGGGACGGGGCCACGGTGTCAAAGATGAAGGCCAAGGGTTCGGATACGCTGACATTGCCTGCTGTGTCGGTCACGCGGGCCATCACCGTGTTGGCACCCTGGATGGCTGCAAACGTGGCATTCCACAACGTGCCATTGGTGCTGTATTCAATGCGGGCATCCGCATCCACGTTGAAGGCCTGGATGGTGGCTTGCGAGCTGATGTTGTCGCCCTGACTGCCCGTGTCACACGACAAGGCCAGACTGGGTTTGTTCAGTTGGGTGTCCAGTGTGAACGTCAGGCTGCTGGGTGTTCCCGCATTGCCTGCGGCATCCACTGCGCGCGTGTACACCGTGTTGCTGCCTTCACCGGCCGCAAAGGTGGTGCCCCATTGCGTACCATTGGTGCTGTATTGCAAGACCAAACCGGTTTCGATGGTGCTGATGCTCAGTGCCGCATTGCTGGTGATCTTGTCCGTGCCATTGCTGCCGGTGTCACACACCAGGGCCAGCGCCGATGTGTCGGGCCCGGTGCTGTCGAGGGTGAAGCTGAAATCGGTCGCCGCACCAATGTTGCCCGCCGTGTCGGTGACACGCACCTTGATGCTGTTGCTGCCTTCGGTGGCGGTGAAGCTGGTGCTCCAGCTGCTGCCGTTGGTGCTGTACTCAACCACGCCGCTGATTTCGGCGCTGCTGACCATGAAGCCCGGGTTGGCCGTCAAGCGGTCGGTGCCACTGGTGCCGCTGTCGCACACCAGGCTGACCGTGGGGGCCACGGGGGCAATGGTGTCGAGGGTGAAGGTCAGGCTGCCCGCCGGGCTGACGTTACCCGCCTTGTCGGTCACGCGCGCAAACACGCTGTTGACGCCTTCAGTCGACGCAAACGTGGTGCCCCACACGTTGCCGTTGGTGCTGTATTCCAGCAAGCCACCCGCCTCGGCACTGACGTTGATCACGCTTTCGTGCGTGGTCCGGTCGTTGCTGCTGGCGCCCGTGTCATTGGCCAGGGCCACTGCGGGCGCTGTCGGGTTGGTGCTGTCAAAAGTGAAGCCGTAATCCTGCAGGCGCTGATTGCCCGCAGCATCGGTCACGCGGATCTTGATGCTGTTGTTGCCCTCGACCGCGCTGAAGGTGTTGCTCCAGCTGGCACCCGCAGTGCCATAGTTGGTGCTGAACTCCACGGTGGCACCGCTTTCAATGCCACTGAGGCTCAAGCGCCCATCCCGGCTTATTTGGTCTGCAGTGCTGGCGCCGCTGTCACACACCAGTGCCACGCTGAAGGCTGACATTTGGGTGTCGAGCGTGAAATTCAAGGTGTTCGATGTGGCCACATTGCCCGCCCCATCGGTGGCTCGTACCGTGACGGTGTTGGCCCCCTCGCCCGCAGTGAAAGTGGTGAACCAGGTTTGCCCGCTGTCGGTGCTGTATTCCAGCAAGGTGCCGCTTTCGGCGCTGACACTGAGTGTGCCGATGCTGCTGACCTTGTCGCTGCCGCTGCTGCCCGTGTCGCAACTCATGGCGATGGTCGGGGCGGTGATGCTTTTGTCGATGACCAGTGTCAGCGTTGTTGCGGGGCTGGTGTTGCCTGCGCTGTCGATGGCCACCACGGTGACGTTGCCGCTGGCAATGCTTTGCGTGGGCGTGACCGACCAGGTGCCGTTGGCACCCACGGTGGTGGACATGAACTCGCCCGTGCCGGGGAAGCTGACCTGGATGGTGTCGCCCGCTGTGCCGTTGCCGCTCACGGTGGGCGTGTCGTCGTTGGTCAGGTTGTCGCTCAGGTTGCCGGTGTTGCTGCTGTCATCCAGGCGCACGGTGAACACGGGTGCTTGGGTGTCGATGGCATAGCTGGTCGAAGCGCCCGTGCCGCTGTTGCCCGACTCGTCGGTGTAGCTGCCAGCCAGGCTGATCAGGTTGCTGGCTGCCGTGGTGTTGGCCTGCGGCGTGAAGGTGGCGGTCCAGGTCAGGCCGTCGGCGCTGGCCACGAACTCGGTCAGGCTGCCATTGGGTGCAGTGACATCGGTTTTGCTGAAGTCCAGCACCTTTTCACTGAAGGTGATGCTCACGGTGGCCGTTTCACCGGCCTTCAAGGCGCTGTCGCTCAGGGCGATGCTGGCCGTGGGCGCTTTCAGGTCGATCTGGTAATTGCCACTTTGCGCACCGGTACCCTGGTTGCCCAGTTGGTCGGCGTAGCTGTTGGACAGGCTGATCACGTTGCTCGCATCGGCTGTGCCGGGCGTGGGGGTGAACGTGGCCACCCAGGTCTTGCCGCCGTCGGTACTGGACAGTGGGCCCAGCGTGCCGTTTTCCACGGTGACATCGCTGTTGTCAAAGCCCGTGACCTTTTCGCTGAAGCTGATGGTCACTTGCGCTGTGTCGCCCGCCAGCAAGCGGGTTTTGTTCATCACGATGGTGGCTGTCGGGCCTTGCGTGTCCACCGCGTAATTGGCGCTGGCGGCCACGCCGCCCGCATTGCCGGCCATGTCGGTGTAGGCGCCCCCATTGACGCTCAGGGTGTTGGTGGCGCGTTCGATGCCGCTGGTGGCCGTGAACATGCCCACCCAGGTCTTGCCTCCGTCGCTGCTGGACAAGGGGCTCAAGTCACCGCCTGGCGCGGTGACATCGGCGTTGCTGAAGTCCTTGACCGCTTCGCTGAAGCTGATGGTGACCGTCGCGTTTTGTCCCGCCGTGAAACTGCTGACGGCGGCGCCCATGCTGTCTTTGAGGGTGATGGTGGCGTTGGCGGCCTGCGTGTCGATCTGGTAGTTGCCACTGGCCCCGGCTGTGCCGGTATTGCCCGATGCATCGTTGTAGCTGCTGGCCAGAGTGATGACATTGGTGGTGGATTCGACATGGATGTCGGGCGTGTAGGTCGCCGTCCAGGTCTTGCCGCCATCGGCGCTGGTCAAGGTGCCCAGGCTGCCATGGGCCACTTGCACATCGTCGTTGCCAAAGCTTTGCACCGCCTCATTGAAGGTGATGGTCACCAGTGTGCTGTCACCGGCCTTGAGGTTTTCATTGGCCAGCTGAATGGTCGTTGTCGGGGCCAGTGTGTCGAGCTGGTAGTTGCCGGTTTGCGCGGCGGTGCCCGTGTTGCCCGCCACATCGGTGTAGGTGGCCAACAGGCGCACCACATTGCTCGTGTCTTCGATGCGGGCGGTCGGGGTGAGGGTGGCGGTCCAGGTCTTTCCGCCATCGCTGGTGCTCAGGCCGCTGAGGACGGCGTTGTCGGCGCTCAGGTCGCTCAGGTCGAAGCTCGTGACTTTTTCGCTGAAGCTGATGGACAGGCTGGCCGTCTCGCCCACCTTGAGGCTGCTCTTGTCCAGCACGATGCTTTGCACGGTGGGCACTGCCGTGTCCACGCTGTAGCTGCGGCTGGCTTGCACGGTGGCGGTGTTGCCCGCCAAATCCGAGGCCACCAGCTTCAAGGCCACGGTGGCATCCGGGTCTGCCGTCAGGTCGGTGGTGACCACATCCAGACTGTATTGGCCCACGGTGTCTACCGTGGTGCTGTAGTTCACACCATTGAGCACCACCTGGATCAAGTCACCCTGACGAGCGTTGGTCGTGGCGCCGCTGATCTTGCTGGTGGCATTGGCTGCATCGGCCGGGCCGACCGCATCGTCGCCGGTGATCGGGTTGACGCTCAGCGTGGGCGCGGGCGCCGTGGTGTCCAGTGTGAAATTGAGTGTGCTCATGGCGCTCACGTTGCCTGCGCCATCGGTCTGACGCACGCGCACGCTGTTGAGGCCCTCGGTGGCCACAAAGGTGGTGCCCCAAGTGTTGCCATCGGTGCTGTATTGCACGCTGGCGTCAGCGTCCACGCCGCTGACCACCAGTGTGCCCTGGCTGGACACCTTGTCACTGCCGCTGGCGCCGCTGTCACACGTCAGGCTGGGGGTGAGAGTGCTGACGTTCTTGTCGATGAACAGGTTGAAGGTCGCCGAGCTGTTGGCGCCGCTGTTGGGGCGCGTGTAAAACACGCTGACTTCGCCCGAGGTCACCGCTTTGGCCGCAGTCACTGACCACATACCGTTGATGTCCACCGTCGCTTGCAGCACTTCGGGGGCGCCGCCATCCACGGGTGCTGGCAAGGTCACCTGCACCGTGGCGCCAATTTCCCCGGAGCCGCTGATGGTGGGGGTGTCGTCGTTGGTGAGCGTGTCTTTCAAGCTGCCGCTGTTGCTGGCATTGTCCAGGCGCGCCGTGAAAGTGCCTGCCTGTGTGTTCAGCGTGAAGACCAATTCATCGGAGGTGGCCACGTTACCGGCCGCATCTCTGACCTGCACAAACACGCCGTTGCTGCCTTCCACCGCCGCAAACGTGGTGCCCCAGGTGATCGCATCACGGCTGTAGAGCACGCTGGCGTCCGCGTCCACACCGTTCAAGGTGAGGGCGCCATTGGTGGTGATCAGATCAATTGGCGTGCCGGTGTCACACACCAAGGCCACCAAGGGCTTGGAGAGGGTTTTGTCCAAGGTGAATGTCAGCGAGCTGGCGGTGCTGACGTTGCCCGCCGCATCCACCACCCGTGCCTGCACGGTTTGACTGCCTTCGATGGCTGCCCAGGTATTGGCCCACAAGGTGCCATTGGTGCTGTACTGAAAACTGGCCCCCGACTCCAGCGTGGACAGACTCAAGCTGCCATCGCGGGTGATGAGGTCGCCCGAGCTGGTGCCGCTGTCGCACACCAAGACCATGCCAGGCGCCATTGGGGCGCTGGTGTCGAGCGTGAAACTGGTCTCGGTCGCTGCACTCACATTGCCTGCGGCGTCGCTCACGCGCACCTTGACCAGGTTCAAACCTTCGGCCGCTGTGAAGCTCGTCATCCAGGTGCTGCCATTGCTGCTGTATTCAACGACCCCACCTGCCTCGGCAGTGTTGACACTCAATGTGCCGGTGTGGCTGACTTTGTCGGTGGCGCTGCTGCCGCTGTCGCACAGCAAAGCCACCCCTGGCGCCGTGGGGGCGGTGTTGTCCAGGGTAAAGCTCAAGCTGCCCGTGCTGCTGACATTTCCGGCCTTGTCGGTCACCCGCGCAAAGACGTTGTTGGCGCCTTCGGTCGCATTGAAGGTGGTGGCCCAGGTGCTGCCGTTGGTGCTGTATTGCAAGGTGGCACCCGCTTCAGCCGTGGTGTTGATCACCCCGATCTGGGTTTTGCCATCGGTGCTGCTGGTGCCCGTGTCCTGCACCAGGCTGATGAGGGGCGTGGTGGGCGCGGTGTTGTCGAAGGTGAAGTTGAAACTTTGTGCGCGCTGATTGCCTGCGGCATCCGTGACGCGCACCTGCACACTGTTGAGCCCTTCGGTGGCCGCATACGTGCTGCGCCAAACGCTGCCATCGGTGCTGTAGTCGACCACGGCACCAGCCTCGGCCCCCGAGAGTGTCAAGCTGGCATCCAGGCTGACTTGGTCGCTGCTGCTGGTGCCGCTGTCGCATTGCAAGGCCACCTGGAATGACGCCGTCTGGCTGTCCAGGGTGAAGCTCAGCGGCGTGGACACGGCCACATTGCCTGCGGCGTCGGTGGCGCGCAAGGTGACCGTGTTGGCGCCTTCTGCGGCCACAAAGGTCGTGGCCCAGGTGCTGCCGTTGGTGCTGTATTCGAGCGTGCTGCCCGCATCGGCGCTCACGCTGAGCGTGCCGTTGTTCGTGATCTTGTCAGCGGCACTGATGCCGCTGTCGCAGACCAGGGCCACACTGGCCTGGCCCATGCTCGTGTCGATCACCAGGCCCAGCGTTTTGGCCGGGCTGCTGTTGCCAGACACATCGGTCGCCATGACACTCACGCTGCCACTGCTGATGGCCAGCGTGGGGGTGATGCTCCAGCTGCCGTTGGCGGCCACGGTGGTGCTCAGCACCTCGCCTGTGCCGGGCAGGGTCACGCGAATTGTGTGACCGGCTGTGCCCGTGCCGCTGATCGTGGGTGTCGCGTCGTTGGTGATCAGGTCTGCCGTGCTGCCACTGTTGCTGGCCGCATCCAGTTGCAGTGTGAAACTCGGTCCCTTGGTGCTGACCGCATACGCGGCGGTGGCCACTTGACCGGCATTGCCAGCCTCATCGGTGTAGGTGTTGGCCAGCGCGAGCGTGTTGCTGGCTGCATCGGTGTCGCTGGCCGGTGTGAAGGTCGCCGTCCAAGTCAAACCGTCCGTGCTGGGGGTGAACTCGCCCAGGCTGCCGTTGGGCGCCGTCACATCGGCCAGGCTGAAGCCCTGCACTTTTTCGCTGAAGGTGATCGTGACGGTGGCCGTCTCGCCCGCTTTCAGCGAGCTGTCGCTGAGCGCGATGCTGGCCGTGGGGGCCTTTTGGTCGATGACGTAGTTGGCGCTCTGCGCGCTGGCGCCCTGGTTGCCCGCCACATCGGTGTAGCTGTTGGTCAGGGCCACGGTGTTGGTGGCATCGGCCACGCCGGGTGTGGGCGTGAAGGTGCCCACCCAGGTCTTGCCGCCGTCGGTGCTGCTCAGGGTGCTCAGCGTGCCGTTGTCCACCGTGACATCGCTGTTGTCAAAGCCGGTGACTTTCTCGCTGAAGGTGATGGTGACTTGCGCTGTGTCGGTCGCCAGGAAGTTGCTCTTGCTCAGGGCCACCGTGGCCGTCGGTCCTTGCGTGTCCACGGCGTAGTTGCTGCTGGCGACCACGCCCCCGGCGTTGCCTGCCAGGTCGCTGTAGCCTGCGGCGTTCACGCTCAGGGTGTTGGTGGCGTCTTCCACATTGGCAGCGGCCGTGAAGGTGCCCACCCAGGTCTTGCCACCATCGCTGCTGGACAAGGGGCTGAGGCTGCCGCTGTCCACCGTCACATCGGCGTTGCTGAAGTCCTTGACGGCTTCGCTGAAGCTGAGGGTGACCGTGGCGCTTTGGCCTGCGGTGAAGCTGCTGACGGCAGCGCCGCTGGCGTCTTTGAGGGTCAGCGTGGCGCTGGGCAGTTGGGTGTCGATCTGGTAATTGCCGCTGGTGCCCGCCTCGCCTGCGTTGCCCAGCACATCGGTGTAGCTGGCCGCCAGGGTGATGACGTTGGTCACCGAGGTGATGTTGGCCGTGGGGGTGTACGTGGCCGTCCAGGTCTTGCCACCATCGGCACTCGTCAGGGTGCCCAAGCTGCCGTTGGCCACGGTGACGTCGCTGTTGCCAAAGCCTTGCACCGGCTCGTTGAAGCTGATGGTGAGCGTGGTGCTGTCCCCGGCTTTGAGGTTTTCATTGGCCAGCTTGATGATGGCCGCTGGCGCCAAGGTGTCCAGCACGTAGTTGGCGCTTTGCGCAGCGGAGCCGGTGTTGCCCGCCAGGTCGGTGTAGGTGGCCAGCACCTTGACCACATTGGACGTGTCTTCGATGGAAGCCGTGGGCGTGAGCTTGGCGCTCCAGGTGAGGCCCCCATCGGTGGTGGCCAGGTTGCTCAGCACGCCGTTGTCGGCGCTCAGATCGCTCAGGTCAAAGGCGCTGACTTTCTCGGAGAAGGTCAGGGTCACGTTGGCGGTCTCGCCCAGTTTGAGGGTGCTCTTGTCCAGCACGATGCTTTGCACCGTGGGGGCTGTGGCGTCCACGCTGTAGCTGCGCGCGGCAGAGGCGCTGGCGCTGTTGCCAGCGGCATCGGTGGCCAGCACCTGGGCGCTGAGCTTGAAGTCCGAGTCGGCGCTCAGGTCGGCCGTGGCCACGTTGATGCTGTACTCGCCGACCACGTCCACGGTGCCGGTGTAGCTCACACCGTTGAGCACCAGGGTGATGACATCGCCTGGGCGTGCGCCGGTGCTGGTGCCACTGATTTTGGTGGTGGTGCTGGCTGCATCCACCGGCCCCACGGCATCGTCGCCCGTGATCGGGTTGATGCTGAGTGTGGGCGCGGGTGCCGTGGTGTCCAGGGTGAAGCCCAAAGAGCTGGTGGCGCTGACGTTGCCTGCCGCGTCCATCTGGCGCACTTGCAGGGTGTTGAGGCCTTCGGTGGCGGCAAAGGTGCTGGCCCAGGTGCTGCCATCGGTGCTGTACTGCACGGTGGTGTCGGCGTCCTGGCCGGTGACCGTCACATCGCCTGTGCGGGTGATCTTGTCGCTGCTGCTGGTGCCGCTGTCGCAGACCAGGGCCAGGCTGAGGTTGCCGGGCAAGCTGGTGTCGATTTGCAGGCTCAGGGTTTGGGCGGCGCTGGTGTTGCCCACGGCGTCGGTGGCGATCACGCTGACGGTGCCCGAGGTGATGGCTTGGGTGGCCGTGGCGCGCCAGGTGCCGTCTGCGGCGACGGTGGCAGACACCACTTCACCGGCAACGGGCGGGGTGGCAGAAGGGTTGCCGGGGAAAGTCACGCTGAGGGTGTCGCCGGGGTTGCCGGTGCCGCTCAGGGTAGGGGTCGCGTCGTTGGTGAGGGTGTCGTCCAGACTGCCGCTGTTGCTGGCGTTGTCCAGTTGCACGGTGAAGCTGGGGGCCAGGGTGTCCAGGCTGTAGTTGGCGCTTTGCGCGGCCACGCCGGTGTTGCCTGCCAGGTCGGTGTAGGTGGCCAGCACCTTGACCACATTGGTGGTGTCTTCGATGGCTGCAGTCGGCGTGAGGGTGGCGGTCCAGGTGAGGCCGCCGTCGGCGGTGGCCAGGCTGCTGAGCACGGCGTTGTCGGCGCTCAGGTCGGCCAGGTCAAAAGTGCTGACTTTTTCGGAGAAGGTGAGGGTGACTTTTGCGGTCTCGCCTTGCTTGAGGGCGGATTTGTCCAGCACGATGCTTTGCACCGTGGGGGCGGTCGTGTCCACGCTGTAGGCGTGGCCCACTGTGGTCATGCCGCTGTTGCCTGCGGCATCCATGCCGCTCACGCGCACATCCACGCTGTGGTCGGCATCGCTGATCAAATCGGCGGTGAGCACTTCGATGCTGTAGTTGCCAAAAGCATCGACGGTGCCGCTGTAGGTTTGGCCGTTCAGCCCCAGCGTGACGATGTCGCCTGCCTGGGTCAGCGTGCTTTGGCCCGACAGCGTGGTGTGGGTGCTGGCTGCATCCATTGGGCCCAGGGCCTCGTCACCCGTGATGGGGCTCATGCTCACCGTGGGGGTGGCTGCTGTGGTGTCGAGCGTGAAACTCATCGCGCTGGAGGTGGCCACATTGCCTGCGGCGTCGGTGGCGCGCACTTGCACGGTGTTGGCGCCTTCGGTGGCGGCAAACGTGGTGGTCCAAGTTGTGCCGTTGCTGCTGTATTCGAGCACGCTGCCCGCTTCGGCGCTCACGCTGAGCGTGCCGTCGCGGCTGATCTTGTCGGTGGCATTGCTGCCGCTGTCGCACACCAGGCTGAGTGTGGGCGTGGCGATGCTGCCGTCCACCACCAGTGCCAGGGTTTGGGCGCTGCTCACATTGCCTGCGGCGTCGCTGGCGGTGATGGACACGTTGCCACTGCTGAGGGCCAGGGTGGGCGTGACGCTCCAGCTGCCGTTGGCTGCCACGGTGGCGCTGAGCACTTCCCCGGTGCCGGGCATCGTGACCTGAATTGTGTTGCCTGCGGTGCCGGTGCCACTGATCGTGGGCGTGCTGTCGTTGGTGATCAAGTCGGCGGTGCTGCCGCTGTTGCTGGCGTCGTCGAGTTTGGCGCTGAACGCGGCCACTTGCGTGTTCAAGCTGAAGCTCAAGGGCGCAGAGCTGGCCACATTGCCCGCCGCGTCGGTGGCGCGCACGGTGACGGTGTTGGCGCCTTCGACGGCGGCGAAGGTCGTGGCCCAAGACGTGTCGTTGGTGCTGTATTCGAGGGTGGTACCGGCTTCGGCGTTCACGCTGATGGCGCCATTGCGGGTGATGGCGTCGGTGGCGCTGGCGCCGCTGTCGCACACCAGGCTGAGCGTGGGCGCGGCGATGGTTTTGTCGAGCGTGAAGCCCAGGCTGCTCGCGGCGCCTGCATTGCCTGCGGCATCGATGGCCCGTACTTTGATGGTGTTGTTGCCCTCGGCCGCTGCAAAGGTGCTGGCCCAGCTGCTGCCGTCGGTGCTGTATTGCAAGGTGGCGCCCGCCTCGGCCGTGACGCTGAGGGCGCCATTGCTGCTGATGAGGTCGGTGGCGTTGGCGCCGCTGTCGCAGGTCAGGGTGACGACCGGTGCGCCAGGCGCGGTGGTGTCCAGGGTAAAGCTGTAGTCGGCTGTGGCGCCCACATTGCCAGCGGCGTCGGTGATGCGGATCTTGACGGCGTTGTTGCCTTCAGCCGCCACAAAGGTGGTCGCCCAGAGGACGCCGTTGGTGCTGTATTCGATGAGGCCCCCAGCTTCAGGGCTGGTCAGGCTCAGGGTGCCGTTGTTGCTGACTTTGTCGGTGGCTGCGCCTGTGGCTGTGCCGCTGTCGCAGAACAGGCCCACCGTGGGTGCAACTGGGGCGCTGCTGTCGAGCGTGAAGCTCAGGCTGCTGCTGCTGCTGGTGCTGACGTTGCCCGCCGCGTCGGTGACGCGCGCCATGACGGTGTTGGCGCCTTCAGCCGCTGCAAAGGTGCTGGCCCAGGTGGTTCCGTTGGTGCTGAATTCGAGCGTGGCACCGGCTTCAGCGACCACGTTGATGGTGCCCTTGCCGCTGAGTTTGTCGGTGGCGTTGCTGCCGCTGTCGCAGACCAGGGTAAGCACAGGCGCTGTGGGAGCCGTGCTGTCGAGCGTGAAGCTGAAGTCTTGCGTGCGCTGGTTGCCAGCGGCATCGCTCACGCGGACCTTGACGCTGTTGACGCCTTCGCTGGCGGCATAGGTGCTGGCCCAGACGGTGCCGTTGCTGCTGTATTCAACCGCAGCGCCAGCTTCGGCGCCAGTGACCACCAGCGCCGGGGCTTTGCTGATGCTGTCAGCGCCAGAAGCGCCGCTGTCCGACACCAAGGCCACAGTGAAGGCGGGCGTTTGGGTGTCGAGGGTGAAGCTCAAAGGCGCGGAGGCGGCCACATTGCCCGCAGCGTCGGTGGCGCGCACTTGCACCGTGTTGGTGCCTTCAACGGCTGCAAAGGTGCTCGTCCAAGCGGTGCCGTTGCTGCTGTATTCGAGCGTGCTGCCACTGTCGACGCTCACGCTGAGCGTGCCGTCGCGGCTGATCTTGTCGGTGGCGCTTGCGCCGCTGTCGCACACCAGGCTGAGCGTGGGCGTGGCGATGCTGTTGTCCACCAGCAGAGCCAGGGTCTGGGCGCTGCTCACATTACCAGCGGCGTCGCTGGCGGTGATGGACACGTTGCCGCTGACGATGGCCAGGGTGGGCGTGACGCTCCAGCTGCCGTTGGCGGCCACGGTCGCACTGAGCACTTCCAGTGTGCCGGGCATGGTGACGTGAATCGTGTCACCTGTTGTGCCGGTGCCACTGATCGTGGGCGTGCTGTCGCTGGTGAGCAAGTCGGCGGTGCTGCCGCTGTTGCTGGTGTCGTCGAGCTTGGCGGTGAAGCCGGGGGCTTGCGTGTCGATGGCGTAAGTGGCTGTGGCGCCACTGCCGGTGTTGCCGGATTCGTCGGTGTAGCTGTTGGCCAGCGTCAGGGTGCTGCTGGCCGCCGTGGTTTGATCGGCAGGCGTGAAGGTGGCGGTCCAGCTCAGGCCGTCGGCGCTGGCGGTGAATGCGCCCAAGCTGCCGTTGGGTGCGGTGACGTCAGATTGGCTGAAGCCCAGCACTTTTTCACTGAAGGTGATGGTGACGGTGGCCGTTTCACCCATTTTTAAGGCGCTGTCGCTGAGCGCGATGGTGGCGCTTGGCGCTTTCAGGTCCATCACGTAATTGGCACTCTGCGCGCTGGCACCCTGATTGCCCGCCACATCGGTGTAGCTGTTGAGCAGGCTCACGGTGTTGGTGGCATCGGCCACGCCGGGTGTGGGCGTGAAGGTGCCCACCCAGGTCTTGCCGCCGTCGGTGCTGCTCAGGGCGCTGAGCGTGCCGTTGTCCACCGTCACGTCGCTGTTGTCAAAGCCGGTGACTTTTTCACTGAAAGTGATGGTCACTTGCGCCGTGTCGGCGGCCAGGAAGTTGCTCTTGCTCAGGGCAATGGTGGCTGTCGGGCCTTGCGTGTCCACGGCGTAGTTGCTGCTGGCGACCACGCCCCCGGCGTTGCCAGCCAGGTCGCTGTAGCCTGCGGCGTTGACGCTCAGGGTGTTGGTGGCGTCTTCCACATTGGCAGCGGCGGTGAAGGTGCCCACCCAGGTCTTGCCCCCATCGCTGCTGGACAAGGGGCTGAGGCTGCCGCTTTCCACGGTGACATCGGCGTTGCTGAAGTCCTTGACGGCCTCGCTGAAGCTCAAGGTGACGGTGGCGCTTTGGCCTGCGGTGAAGCTGCTGACGGCGGCGCCATTGCTGCCTGTGAGGGTCAGCGTGGCGCTGGGCAGCTGGGTGTCGATTTGGTAATTGCCGCTGGTGCCCGCCTCGCCGGGGTTGCCCAGGGCGTCGGTGTAAGAGGCGGCCAGCGTGATGACGTTGGCGGCCGAGGCGATGTTGGCTGTGGGGGTGTAGGTCGCCGTCCAGGTCTTGCCGCCATCGGCACTCGTCAGGGTGCCCAGGCTGCCGTTGGCGACCGTCACATCGCTGTTGCCAAAGCCTTGCACGGGCTCGTTGAAGCTGATGGTGACCGTGGTGCTGTCGCCTGCTTTGAGGTTTTCATTGGCCAGCTTGATGATGGCCGCAGGCGCCAGGGTGTCCAGGGCGTAGTTGCTGCTTTGCGCGGCAGCGCCGGTGTTGCCCGCCAGGTCGGTGTAGGTGGCCAGCACCTTGACCACGTTGGTGGCGTCTTCGATGGAAGCCGTGGGCGTGAGCTTGGCGCTCCAGCTCAGGCCGCCATCGGCAGTGCTCAAGTTGCTCAGCACGCCGTTGTCGGCGCTCAGATCGCTCAGGTCAAAGGCGGTGACTTTTTCCGAGAAGGTGAGGGTCACGCTGGCCGTCTCACCGAGCTTGAGGCTGCTCTTGTCCAGCACGATGCTTTGCACCGTGGGGGCTGTGGCGTCCACGCTGTAGCTGCGCGAGGCGGAGGCCGTGGCGCTGTTGCCCGCAGCATCGGTGGCCAGCAGCTGGGCGCTGAGCTTGAAGTCCGAGTCGGCGCTCAGATCGGCAGTGGCCACATCGATGCTGTATTCGCCCACCACGTCCACGGTGCCGCTGTACGTGGTGCCATTGAGCACCAGGGTGATGACATCGCCTGGGCGTGCGCCGGTGCTGGTGCCACTGATTTTGGTGGTGGTGCTGGCTGCATCCACCGGCCCCACGGCATCGTCGCCCGTGATCGGGTTGATGCTGAGTGTGGGCGCGGGTGCCGTGGTGTCCAGGGTGAAGCCCAAAGAGCTGGTGGCGCTGACGTTGCCTGCGGCGTCCATCTGGCGCACGCGCAAGGTGTTGAGGCCTTCGGAGGCGGCAAAGGTGGTGGCCCAGGTGCTGCCATCGGTGCTGTACTGCACGGTGGTGTCGGCGTCCTGGCCGGTGACCGTCACATCGCCTGTGCGGGTGATCTTGTCGCTGCTGCTGGTGCCGCTGTCGCAGACCAGGGCCAGGCTGAGGTTGCCGGGCAAGCTGGTGTCGATTTGCAGGCTCAGGGTTTGGGCGGCGCTGGTGTTGCCCACGGCGTCGGTGGCGACCACGCTGACGGTGCCCGAGGTGATGGCCTGGGTGGCTGTGGCGCGCCAGGTGCCGTCTGCGGCGACGGTGGCAGACACCACTTCACCGGTGCCGGGCATCGTGACGCTCAGGGTGTCGCCGGGGTTGCCTGTGCCGCTCAGTGTGGGTGTGCTGTCGTTGGTGAGGGTATCGCCCAGACTGCCGCTGTTGCTGGCGTTGTCCAGTTGCACGGTGAAGCTGGGGGCCAGGGTGTCCAGGCTGTAGTTGGCGCTTTGCGCGGCCACGCCGGTGTTGCCTGCCAGGTCGGTGTAGGTGGCCAGCACCTTGACCACATTGGTGGTGTCTTCGATGGCGGCGGTCGGCGTGAGGGTGGCGGTCCAGGTGAGGCCGCCGTCGGCGGTGGCCAGGCTGCTGAGCACGGCGTTGTCGGCGCTCAGATCGGCCAGGTCAAAGGCGGTGACTTTTTCGGAGAAGGTGAGGGTGACTTTTGCGGTCTCGCCTTGCTTGAGGGCGGATTTGTCCAGCACGATGCTTTGCACCGTGGGGGCCAGGGCGTCCACCGAATACAGGTGCCCCACGGTGACTGTGCCTGTGTTGCCAGCCAAATCAACACCCGTCACCCGGGCGTCGATTTTGTGGTCTGCGTCGTCCAGCAGATCCTGTGTCGTCACTTCAATGCTGTAGTTGCCAAAGGCATCGACGGTGCCGCTGTAGGTGTTGCCGTTCAGCCCCAGTTTGACCAGATCGCCCGCCTGGGTCAGGGTCGTTGTGCCCGACAAGACCGTGGTCGCCTGGCTCGCATCCTGCGGCCCCAGGGCGTCGTCACCGGTGACTGCATTGACGCCCAGGGTCGGGGTGGCTGCGGTGGTGTCGAGTGTGAAATTCAGGGTGTTCGATGTGGCCACATTGCCCGCCCCATCGATGACGCGTGCGCGCACGTTGTTGGCGCCTTCGGCGGCGCTGTAGGTGCTGGTCCAGACCGTGCCGTCGGTGCTGAACTCGATGGTGACGCCCGCATCGACGTTGGCCAGTCCGAGGTTGCCGATTTGTGAAATTTTGTCGCTGGTGCTGCTGCCGGTGTCACACACCAGAGACAGCACGGGCGTGCTGATGTCTTTGTCGATCAGGATGCTGATGGACGCGCTGCTGCTGACGGCGCTGTTGGGTTCGGTGTAGACCACCTTGACCGTGCCCGAGGCAACGGGTTTGCCCGCTGTCACACTCCACATGCCGTTGACGTCCACCGTGGTCAAAAAGACTTCCGGGGCCGAGCCATCCAGCGGCGCGGGCATGGTGACTTCCACGGTAGCGCCATCCTTGCCGGAACCGCTGATGCACGGTGTGTCATCGTGGGTCAGGCTGTCGCTCAAGCTGCCGCTGTTGCTGGCGTTGTCCAGGCGCGCCGTGAAAGTGCCTGCACGCGTGTTGAGGTAGAAATTCAAGGCGTCCGATGTGGCCACATTGCCGGCGGCATCACTGGCGCGCACGTACACCACGTTGTTGCCTTCGGCGGCCGCAAAGGTGGTGCTCCAGCTCACGTTGTCGCGGCTGTAGAACAGCTGGGCATCACTGTCGGCATTCGCGACGCTGATCTCGCCCAGCGAGGTGATGTTGTCACCCACGATGCCGGTGTCGCACGCCAGCGTCACCACCGGCTTGCGGATGGATTTGTCGACCGTGAAATTCAAGCTGCTGACCGCACTCAGGTTGCCTGCGGCATCCACTGCACGCACCTTGACCGTGTTATTGCCCTCCCCGGCGGCAAAGGTGCTCGTCCAGCTGCTGCCATCGGTGCTGTATTCCAGTGCCAGTGCCGTGTCCGGCAAACTGACATTGAGCGTGCCGTTCTGGCTGATGTGGTCTGTGCCCAGCGCGCCGCTGTCGCAGACCAACGTGACCACCGGTGCGCCGGGTGCCGTGCTGTCGAGGGTGAAGCTGTAGTCAGCGATGGCGCCGATGTTGCCTGCAGCGTCGGTCACGCGGACTTTGACGGTGTTGTTGCCTTCCATGGCGCTGAAGGTGCTGGCCCACAACACACCGTTGGTGCTGTATTCGATCAGGCCACCGGCTTCGTTGCTGGACAGGCTCAAGGTGCCGTTGTTGCTGATCTTGTCGGTGCCAGCACCTGCTGATGTGCCGCTGTCGCAGAACAGGCCCACGGTGGGCGCTGCGGGTGCGGCTGTGTCCAGGGTGAAGTTCAGGCTGCTGGCCTGGCTGACGTTGCCCGCCTTGTCGATGACCCGCGCCATGACGTTGTTGGCGCCTTCAGCGGCGGCAAAGGTCGTGGACCAAGTGCTGCCGTTGGTGCTGTATTCGAGCGTGGCACCGGCTTCGGCGTTGACGGCGATGGCGCCGTTACCGCTGAGTTTGTCTGTGGCGCTGCTGCCGCTGTCGCTCACCAAGGTGATGACGGGCGCTGTGGGCGCCGTGCTGTCGAGCGTGAAGCTGAAGTCTTGTGTGCGTTGGTTGCCTGCGGCATCGCTCACGCGGACCTTGACGTTGTTCAGACCTTCTGTGGCGCTGTAGGTGCTGCCCCAGACGGTGCCGTTGGTGCTGTAGTCGATGACGGCGCCTGCTTCGGCACCGGTGACGACGAGGGCAGTCGTGTTGCTGATGCTGTCTGCGCTGCTGGAGCCGCTGTCGCAGACCAATGCCACGTTGAAGGCGGGCGTTTGTGTGTCGAGCGTGAAGCTCATGGCGCTGGAGGTGGCCGTGTTGCCTGCGGCATCGGTGGCGCGCACGGTGACGGTGTTGGCGCCTTCAATGGCTGCAAAGGTCGTGCCCCAAGTGCTGCCGTTGGTGCTGTATTCGAGGGTGCCGCCTGCGTCGGCGTTGGCGCTGATGGCGCCGTTGTTCGTGAGCTTGTCGGTGGCGCTGGTGCCGCTGTCGCTCACCAGGCTCAGCGTGGGGGTGCTGATGGTTTTGTCCACCACCAGGGCCAGGGTCTGGGGGGGGCTCACATTGCCTGCCGCATCGCTGGCGGTGATGCTGACCAGGCCGCTGCTCGCATCCAGGGTCGGCGTCACGCTCCAGCTGCCATTGGCCGCCACGGTGGTGCTCAGCACCTCGCCTGTGCCCGGCAGGGTCACACGGATCGTGTCACCGGCCGTGCCTGTGCCGCTGATCGTGGGCGTGGTGTCGTTGGTCAGCAAGTCGCTCAGGCTCGCACTGTTGCTGCTGTCGTCGAGCTTGGCGGTGAAAGTTGCCACTTGTGTGCTCAGCGTGAAAGTCAACGCGCTGGATGTGGCCGTGTTGCCTGCCGCATCGGTGGCGCGCACGGTGACGGTGTTGGCGCCTTCGACGGCTGCAAAGGTCGTGCCCCAAGTGCTGCCGTTGGTGCTGTATTCGAGCGTGCTGCCTGCGTCGGCGTTGGCGCTGATGGCGCCGTTGTTTGTGAGCTTGTCGGTGGCATTGGCGCCGCTGTCGCTCACCAGGCTCAGGGTGGGCGTGGTGATCGCTTTGTCGAGTGTGAAGCTCAGGCTGCTGGCGGGGCCTGCATTGCCTGCGGCGTCCATCACGCGCACCTTCACGGTGTTGTTGCCCTCAGCCGCTGCAAAGGTGCTGGCCCAGCTCGTGCCGTCGGTGCTGTACTGCAAAGTGGCGCCAGCCTCGGCTGTGACATTGAGCGCGCCATTGCTGCTGATCAGGTCGGTCGCGTTGGTGCCGCTGTCGCAGATCAGGCCAATGACCGGTGCGCCCGGGGCGGTGGTGTCGAGGGTGAAGCTGTAGTCGGCGGTGCTGCCCACATTGCCTGCCGCATCCGTCACGCGGACTTTGACGGTGTTGTTGCCTTCCATGGCGCTGAAGGTGCTGGCCCACAACACGCCGTTGGTGCTGTATTCGATCAGGCCACCGGCTTCGTTGCTCGACAGGCTCAAGGTGCCGTTGTGGGTGATCTTGTCGGTACCTGCACCTGCTGATGTGCCGCTGTCGCAGAACAAGCCCACGGTGGGGGCTGTGGGTGCCGCTGTGTCCAGGGTGAAGCCCAGACTGCTGGCTGCGCTGACGTTGCCTGCCTTGTCGATGACCCGCGCCATGACGTTGTTGGCGCCTTCAGCGGCTGCATAGGTCGTGGACCAAGTGCTGCCGTTGGTGCTGTATTCGAGCGTGGCACCGGCTTCTGCGTTCACGGCGATGGCGCCGTTGCGGCTGAGTTTGTCTGTGGCGCTGCTGCCGCTGTCGCTCACCAAGGTGATGACGGGCGCGGTGGGCGCCGTGCTGTCGAGCGTGAAGCTGAAGTCTTGTGTGCGTTGGTTGCCTGCGGCATCGCTCACGCGGACTTTGACGTTGTTGAGGCCTTCTGTGGCGGCGTAGGTGCTGCCCCAGACGGTGCCGTTGGTGCTGTAGTCGATGACGGCGCCTGCTTCGGCACCGGTGACGACGAGGGCAGTCGTGTTGCTGATGCTGTCTGCGCTGCTGGAGCCGCTGTCGCAGACCAATGCCACGTTGAAGGCGGGCGTTTGTGTGTCGAGCGTGAAGCTCATGGCGCTGGAGGTGGCCGTGTTGCCTGCTGCATCGGTGGCGCGCACGCTCACCGTGTTGGCGCCTTCGACGGCTGCAAATGTCGTGCCCCAAGTGCTGCCGTTGGTGCTGTATTCGAGCGTGCTGCCTGTGTCGGCGTTGGCGCTGATGGCGCCGTTGTTTGTGAGCTTGTCGGTGGCATTGGCGCCACTGTCGCTCACCAGGCTCAGGGTGGGCGTGGTGATGGTTTTGTCGAGTGTGAAGCTCAGGCTGCTGGCGGTGCCTGCATTGCCTGCGGCGTCCATCACGCGCACTTTCACGGTGTTGTTGCCTTCGGCTGCGGCAAAGGTGCTGGCCCAGCTGCTGCCGTCGGTGCTGTATTGCAGGGTGGCGCCGGGCTCTGTGCCGTTGACGCTGATGGCGCCCTGGCTGCTGACGCCATCGGTCGCGCTGCTGCCGCTGTCGCAGACCAGCGTGACCACCGGTGCGCCCGGCTCGGTGCTGTCGAGGGTGAAGCTGTAGTCACCGCTTGTGCCCACGTTGCCAGCGGCGTCGGTCACACGGACTTTGACGGTGTTGTTGCCTTCCATGGCGCTGAAGGTGCTGGCCCACAACACGCCATTGGTGCTGTATTCGATCAGGCCACCGGCTTCGTTGCTCGACAGGCTCAAGGTGCCGTTGTTCGTGATCTTGTCGGTACCTGCACCTGCTGATGTGCCGCTGTCGCAGAACAGGCCCACGGTGGGCGCTGTGGGTGCCGCTGTGTCCAGGGTGAAGTTCAGGCTGCTGGCCGCGCTGACGTTGCCCGCCTTGTCGATGACCCGCGCCATGACGTTGTTGGCGCCTTCAGCGGCTGCAAAGGTCGTTGTCCAAGTGCTGCCGTTGGTGCTGTATTCGAGCGTGGCACCGGCTTCGGCGTTCACGGCGATGGCGCCGTTGCCGCTGAGTTTGTCTGTGGCGCTGCTGCCGCTGTCGCTCACCAAGGTGATGACGGGCGCTGTGGGCGCCGTGCTGTCGAGCGTGAAGCTGAAGTCTTGTGTGCGCTGGTTGCCTGCGGCATCGCTCACGCGGACTTTGACGTTGTTCAGGCCTTCTGTGGCGGCGAAGGTGCTGCCCCAGACGGTGCCGTTGGTGCTGTAGTCGATGACGGCGCCTGCTTCGGCACCGGTGACGACGAGGGCAGTCGTGTTGCTGATGCTGTCTGCGCTGCTGGAGCCGCTGTCGCAGACCAATGCCACGTTGAAGGCGGGCGTTTGTGTGTCGAGCGTGAAGCTCATGGCGCTGGAGGTGGCCGTGTTGCCTGCTGCATCGGTGGCGCGCACGCTCACCGTGTTGGCGCCTTCGACGGCTGCAAAGGTCGTGCCCCAAGTGCTGCCGTTGGTGCTGTATTCGAGCGTGCTGCCTGCGTCGGCGTTGGCGCTGAGGGCGCCGTTGTTCGTGAGCTTGTCGGTCGTACTGGCGCCACTGTCGCTCACCAGGCTCAGGGTGGGCGTGGTGATGGTTTTGTCGAGTGTGAAGCTCAGGCTGCTGGCGGTGCCTGCATTGCCTGCGGCGTCCATCACGCGCACTTTCACGGTGTTGTTGCCCTCAGCCGCTGCAAAGGTGCTGGCCCAGCTCGTGCCGTCGGTGCTGTATTGCAAAGTGGCGCCGGGCTCTGTGCCGTTGACGCTGATGGCGCCCTGGCTGCTGACGCCATCGGTCGCGCTGCTGCCGCTGTCGCAGACCAGCGTGACCACCGGTGCGCCCGGCGCGGTGCTGTCGAGGGTGAAGCTGTAGTCACCGCTTGTGCCCACGTTGCCAGCGGCGTCGGTCACACGGACTTTGACGGTGTTATGGCCTTCTGCTGCCACAAACGTGCTCGTCCACAAGACACCATTGGTGCTGTATTCGATCAGGCCACCGGCTTCGTTGCTGGACAGGCTCAAGGTGCCGTTGTTGGTGATCTTGTCGGTGCCTGCACCTGCTGCTGTGCCGCTGTCGCAGAACAAGCCCACGGTGGGGGCTGTGGGGGCAGCTGTGTCCAGGGTGAAGCCCAGACTGCTGGCCTGGCTGACGTTGCCTGCCTTGTCGATGACCCGCGCCATGACGTTGTTGGCGCCTTCAGCGGCTGCATAGGTCGTGGACCAAGTGCTGCCGTTGGTGCTGTATTCGAGCGTGGCACCGGCTTCTGCGTTCACGGCGATGGCGCCGTTGCGGCTGAGTTTGTCTGTGGCGCTGCTGCCGCTGTCGCTCACCAAGGTGATGACGGGCGCGGTGGGCGCCGTGCTGTCGAGCGTGAAGCTGAAGTCTTGTGTGCGTTGGTTGCCTGCGGCATCGCTCACGCGGACTTTGACGTTGTTCAGGCCTTCTGTGGCGGCGTAGGTGCTGCCCCAGACGGTGCCGTTGGTGCTGTAGTCGATGACGGCGCCTGCTTCGGCACCGGTGACGACGAGGGCAGTCGTGTTGCTGATGCTGTCTGCGCTGCTGGAGCCGCTGTCGCAGACCAATGCCACGTTGAAGGCGGGCGTTTGTGTGTCGAGCGTGAAGCTCATGGCGCTGGAGGTGGCCGTGTTGCCCGCTGCATCGGTGGCGCGCACGCTCACCGTGTTGGCGCCTTCGACCGCACTGAAGGTCGTGGCCCAGCTGCTGCCATTGGTGCTGTATTCGAGCGTGCTGCCAGCGTCGGCGTTGGCGCTGAGGGCGCCGTTGTTTGTGAGCTTGTCGGTGGCATTGGCGCCGCTGTCGCTCACCAGGCTCAGCGTGGGGGTGGCGATGGTTTTGTCGAGCGTGAAGCTCAGACTGCTGACTTGGCCTGCATTGCCTGCGGCGTCCATCACGCGCACCTTCACGGTGTTGTTGCCCTCAGCCGCTGCAAAGGTGCTGGCCCAGCTCGTGCCGTCGGTGCTGTATTGCAAAGTGGCGCCGGGCTCTGTGCCGTTGACGCTGATGGCGCCCTGGCTGCTGACGCCATCGGTCGCGCTGCTGCCGCTGTCGCAGACCAGCGTGACCACCGGTGCGCCCGGCGCGGTGCTGTCGAGGGTGAAGCTGTAGTCACCGCTTGTGCCCACGTTGCCAGCGGCGTCGGTCACGCGGACTTTGACGGTGTTATTGCCTTCTGCTGCCACAAACGTGCTCGTCCACAAGACACCATTGGTGCTGTATTCGATCAGTCCACCGGCTTCGTTGCTGGACAGGCTCAAGGTGCCGTTGTTGCTGATCTTGTCGGTGCCTGCACCTGCTGATGTGCCGCTGTCGCAGAACAGGCCCACGGTGGGCGCTGTGGGTGCCGCTGTGTCCAGGGTGAAGCCCAGGCTGCTGGCTTGGCTCACGTTGCCCGCCTTGTCGATGACTCGTGCCATGACGTTGTTGGTGCCTTCGGCTGCGCTGAATGTGCTGCCCCAGGTGCTGCCGTTGGTGCTGTATTCGAGCGTGGCACCGGCTTCGGCGTTCACGGCGATGGTGCCGTTGCCGCTGAGTTTGTCTGTGGCGCTGCTGCCGCTGTCACTCACCAAGGTGATGACGGGCGCGGTGGGCGCCGTGCTGTCGAGCGTGAAGCTGAAGTCTTGTGTGCGCTGGTTGCCTGCGGCATCGCTCATGCGGACTTTGACGTTGTTCAGGCCTTCTGTGGCGGCGTAGGTGCTGCCCCAGACGGTGCCGTTGGTGCTGTAGTCGATGACGGCGCCTGCTTCGGCACCGGTGACGACGAGGGCAGTCGTGTTGCTGATGCTGTCTGCGCTGCTGGAGCCGCTGTCGCAGACCAATGCCACGTTGAAGGCGGGCGTTTGTGTGTCGAGCGTGAAGCTCATGGCGCTGGAGGTGGCCGTGTTGCCCGCTGCATCGGTGGCGCGCACGCTCACCGTGTTGGCGCCTTCGACCGCACTGAAGGTCGTGGCCCAGCTGCTGCCATTGGTGCTGTATTCGAGCGTGCTGCCAGCGTCGGCGTTGGCGCTGAGGGCGCCGTTGTTTGTGAGCTTGTCGGTGGCATTGGCGCCGCTGTCGCTCACCAGGCTCAGCGTGGGGGTGGCGATGGTTTTGTCGAGCGTGAAGCTCAGACTGCTGACTTGGCCTGCATTGCCTGCGGCATCCACGGCGCGCACTTTGACGGTGTTGGTGCCTTCGACCGCTGCAAAGGTGCTCGCCCAGTTGGTGCCGTCGGTGCTGTATTGCAGCGAAGCGCCCACCTCGGCGTTGACGCTGAGTGTGCCGTTGTTGCTGATCAGGTCGGTGGCACTGGCGCCGCTGTCGCAGGCCAAAGTGATGACCGGCGCTGTGGGCGCTGTGCTGTCGAGTGTGAAGCTGAAGTCTTGCGTGCGCTGGTTGCCTGCGGCATCGCTCACGCGCACTTTGACGTTGTTCAGGCCTTCTGTGGCGGCATAGGTGCTGGACCAGATGGTGCCCGTCGTGCTGTTGTTATTGCTGTATTCCACAGTGGCGCCGGACTCGGCGCCGGTGACGACCAGCGCCGGAGCTTTGCTGATCGTGTCTGACGACGATGCGCCGCTGTCACACACCAGGGCCACCGTGAAGGCTGGCGTTTGCGTGTCCATGGTGAAGCTCAGCACGCTGGATGTGGCTGTGTTGCCCGCCCCATCGGTGGCGCGCACGCTCACCGTGTTGGCGCCTTCGACGGCTGCAAAGCTTGTAGCCCAGGTGCTGCCATTGGTGCTGTATTGGAGCGAGGCACCGACTTCGGCATTGACGCTGAGGGCGCCGTTGCGGGTGATGGTATCGGTGGCGCTCGCACCGCTGTCACTCACGAGGCTCAGTGTGGGCGTGGCGATGGTTTTGTCGAGCGTGAAGCTCAGGCTGCTGACCTGACCCGCATTGCCTGCGGCATCCACGGCGCGCACCTTGACCGTGTTGGTGCCTTCGGCCGCTGCAAAGGTGCTCGCCCAGTTGGTGCCGTCGGTGCTGTATTGCAGCGAGGCGACCGCTTCGGCGTTGACGCTGAGTGCGCTCTTGTTGCTGATCAGGTCGGTGGCACTGGTGCCGCTGTCGCAGGCCAAAGCCACACTGGGGGCCACAGGCGCTGTGGTGTCCAGCGTGAAGCGGAATGCGCTGGTGGTCGCCACATTGCCGGCCACATCGGTGGCGCGCACGGTGACCCCATTGCTGCCCTCGACCGGCACAAAGGTGTTGGCCCAAATCAGCCCATTGGTGCTGTATTCGAGCGTGCTGCCCGCATCGCTCGTGACTTTGATCGCACCGAATGCGCTGATGTTGTCGGCGCTGCTGCTGCCACTGTCGCACACCAGGCTGAGCACCGGCGTGCTGATGCTCTTGTCAATGACCAAGGCCAGTGTTTGCTCGGGGCTGCTCAGTCCGGCTGCATTGGTGGCGATGACGCTCACGCTGCCACTGCTGAGCGCCCGCGTGGGCGTGACGCTCCAGGTGCCGTTGCTGGCCACCGTGGCTGTCAACACTTCGCCCGTGCTGGCGATGCTCACGCGGATCGTGTCGCCCGCGCTGCCCGTTCCGCTGAAGGAGGGCTTGTCATTGCTCGTGATGCCATCGCCCAGAGCACCGGTGTCGCTGGCCGTGCTCAGCCTGATCACGGGCGTTGCAGGCGGCACCGCAGGTGGCACGGCAGGCGCAGAGGGGTTGACGCTCATGGACATCAGGTTTTTCAGATCCCCACTGTCTTGGTTGAGGTTGCCCGCCACATCGGTGAAGCGTTCGCTGGCTACATACAACAAGGCGCTGCTGCTGCCTGTTGCGGGTGTGAACATGGCCGTGTAGTTTTTGCCACTGCCCTGAAACTGGCTCAAGCTGCCCCCCAAGACCGTGATGTCGGCCAGGCTGAAATCACTGCTGCTTTCGCTCAGCGTGAAAGTCACCGTCGTGGTTTCGCCCGCGCTCAGCATGGTTTTGATCGCAGCGATCGTCACCGTCGGCGCCAGCGTGTCCACCGTGATGGCCAAGGCCGTTGGCGCACTGCTCAAACCCGCCAGACTGGTCTCGATCACCGACAAATTGTTCTGCCCCGAGGGCAAGGCCGATGCGGGCGTGGCTTGCCAAGTGCCATTGGCCTGCACCACGGCCGTGGCCAGCACATGCCCCGCAGCATCTTTCACGGCGATGGTGTGACCGGGCGTGCCCGTACCGCTGAGCGTTGGCGTGCTGTCCTGCGTCACCTTGTCGCCCATCACGCCGCTGTCACTGGCCGCATTCAGGGTGACCACGGGCGCCTGCGGTGCCACGGGCGGCGGCGCCACATAGGCATTCACGCTGAATGGCAATGCGTTGTTTGTCTCGCCGCCATCCTGGTTGAAATTGCCAGCGGCATCGCTGAATCGCTCGCTGGTGACAAACACCAGGGCACTGGTGCTGCCCGCTGACGGGGTCAAGGTGGCCGTGTAATTTTTGCCACTGCCCTGGAACTGGCTCAAAGTGCCGCCCAAGACCGTGATGTCGGTCAAACTGAAATCCGTGCTGTCCTCGCTGAGCGTGAACACCACCGTCACCGACTCGTTGACCGCCAGCACCGATTTGCCTGCGCTGATGACGATGCTTGGCGCTGTGGTGTCCGATGCCGTCACGTTCGACGTGGATGTGGTGCCCGTGTTGGCGGAGGTGCTGCCGCTCGTACCCGTTCCTGTGCCCGTTCCTGTGCCGGTGCTCGTTCCTGTGCCAGTGCCTGTGTTGGTCGATGTGGTCGGCGTCACCACGGCGGGCTGCTGCGCGACATTGGTGCTGAACGACAACACATTGTCGATTTCACCGCCATCTTCATTGCTCAAGCCTGTTGCAGCACTGAAACGCTCACTGGTCACAAACACCAACGCACTCGTGCTGGCGGCGCTTGGAGTGAACGTTGCTGTGTAATTTTTGCCGCTGCCCTGGAAATTGCTCAGCGTGCCGCCCATGACGGTGATGTCATCCACGCCAAAGTCGCTGCTGTCTTCTGTCAGTGTGAAGCTGAGGCTGGCTGTTTGGCCCTTTTGCAATGACGATTTGTCGCTGCCCAGCACGATGCTTGGTGGCGTTGTGTCCTGAATGGCCAGTGCAGTAGCCGTCACGGTCGTGCTGCTGATGTCGCTGCTTGCCAGCGTCGGCAAAAGATTGGCGTTCAGAGCCAAGGGTGCACTGCGCTCTTGCAGGAGGGGCCAAACTGGCTCGGCGCTCAATGTTTCCAACAAGGCCTTATTGGGTTGAGCGGTCTGAACTGCCGTGACCAGCGCTGTATCCGCACGCAAAGCGCTCATGACTTCGCTCATGTGCTGACCTACATCCAGCCATTGCGCCATCAATACATTGGCTTTGTCGGCACCCAACTGAAGCAATGCGCCGTTCACTTCGGGGTGAGACATCAGCAAGTTGCTCACTTGGGCCGTCAAGGTAGTGACTGCCAAGGTCCACAAATCATGCACAGCTTGCTGTGGGTTGACCGGTCTTTGAACGATGAGCTGAAACAACTGCATGCTCAGCTCTTGCTTGATCGCCTCATCAACGCCTTTGTTTTGAGCTGCCTCTAACAAAGTGTGGGCTGCAGCCAAGTCTTCTCCCTGCAATGTCAGGGCTTGTGTTGCATAGGAGCCGGTGTGTAACACGTAGATGTTGTTGTCGATCGTCATATTGGAAAGTCTTCCCTGTTCAAAAGCCCAAACACAACACTGCGTATGCGCTTTAAAACTGTTTGTTGTCACTGGTCGAACATGACTGGGCATGTTCGAAAATTATTCAGGTATTCATTTGCAATCCATAAATTAATCAAAATTTACATTTTTTTGAAAAATTTGATTTAATAAATGCTTATGCGCGGATTGTTTTGAAATTTAATTTAATTTGTCGATTTAGTCAATTAAAAGATAGGGTATTGATGAATATGTCAATTTCAAACCCCCTTTTGGCGTACCCCTTTTGTATATGCAGACAAAATTGAAACAGTGGAAGGTCATGAGTTCATGGGGTGACATGGTTGACAAACGGGGCCTGCTGCGATGGCCCTCGCAATCGATCTGCTGTGCGACAGCGCATGGCTCAGGCATTTGCAGACGCAGATAATTCGCACATGACTGACAAACTCTCGCTTTATCTGGATCTGATCCGCTGGAGTCGGCCTGCGGGCTGGCTGTTGTTGCTGTGGCCATCCCTGGCGGCTTTGTGGGTGGCTGCGGGGGGCTTTCCGGGTTGGCATCTGATCGCGGTATTCACCTTGGGCACCATCCTCATGCGCAGTGCCGGCTGTTGTGTCAATGATGTGGCTGACCGGGACTTTGATAAGCATGTGAAACGCACCGCCAACCGACCCGTGACGAGTGGTCGTATTGGCTCCCGGGAGGCTTTGTTGGTGGGTGCTGTGCTGGCCCTGTGTGCGTTTGGGCTGGTGCTGACCACCAACGCGGCAGCCATTGCCTGGTCTTTTGCAGCATTGGCTGTGACCCTGGTCTACCCCTATGCCAAACGCTATGTCTCAATGCCGCAGGCGGTGCTGGGGGTGGCGTTCAGTTTTGGCATTCCGATGGCGTTTGCTGCGGTGCAAGGCCAGGTGCCACCCCTGGCCTGGGGCTTGTTGCTGGGTAACCTGTTTTGGGTGTTGGCCTATGACACGGAATACGCCATGGTTGACCGCGACGATGATCTTCAGATTGGGATGAAGACCTCGGCCATCACGCTGGGCGACATGGATGTGCCTGCCATCATGGGCTTTTATGTGGCGTATTTGATACTCTGGGCCTGGCTTTTGAATGGCGCACAGCAAGGCCTGGGGTTTTGGTTGGCTTGGGCTGTTTCAGCAGGCCAAGTGGTTTGGCACTACTTTTTGATTCGCCTGCGCAGCCGAGAAGGCTGTTTCAAGGCCTTCCGGCTGAACCACTGGCTCGGGTTCAGCGTGTTTGTCGGGGTGGTCTTGTCTTACCGTTGAGACGTGTCCAACGTGTTGTCGCTGAAGGTGCAGACCTGCGGAGACCGGCCGATCAGGCCTTGCCGAATTCGTCGCCCAACTCGCGGGCCCGCACTTCGGCGGCTTGCATGGCTTTCACAAATGAGGCTTTGACACCCGAGTCATCCAGCGACGTGATGGCTGCGTAGGTGGTGCCACCTTTGGAGGTGACGCGTTGGCGCAAGACTTCGGGGGCTTCCGTGGACGCCGCAGCCAAAGAGGCTGCGCCCGAAAAAGTGGCCACCGCAAGTTGGTAGGCCTGCTCGGCGCTCAGGCCCATGCCCACACCAGCTTCGGTCATGGCTTCGAGGAAATAAAACACATAGGCCGGTCCGGACCCCGACAAGGCGGTCACGGCGTCCAGATGCGACTCTTGCTGAACCCAGAGGTATTGCCCGGTGGTGCGAATGACTTGTTCCACCAGCGCTTTGTCGGCGGCGGTGACCGAAGGGCAGGGGAAGAGGCCGGTGATGCCTTGGCCCACCAGCGCGGGGGTGTTGGGCATGCAGCGCACCACGCGGTCGGTGCCCACCCAGCGGCAGATGCTGTCGGTGCGGATGCCCGCTGCCACAGACAAGTGCAGCGCACCTCGGGTGTGCGGCATGACGGGGGCGGCGGCTTCGCTGAAGACTTGGGGCTTGACCGCCCAGACCACCAGATCGGCCTGAGCCAAAGCCGGGCCTGCGACAGGCAGCGCGGTGATGCCAAAGTCATTGAGCAGTTTGGCTGCGGTCTCGGCAAACGGTTCGACCACGGTGATTTGCTCAGGCTTCATGCCCTGGCGGATCAGGCCGCCGATGATGGCGCTGGCCATGTTGCCGCCGCCGATGAAGGCGATGTGGGGTGTGGAGTGAGGCATGGGATGTTCAGTCGTGTGCTGTGTGGGACGGGCCAGGCGCTTGACGCCCGGCCCGGGTCTGAGGAATCTGAATTGTCGCTGCTTACGCGAGGGGTCTGAAGACGGTGGATCTGATCATGGAAGGTCAGCGGGCGGTGGCCTGGCGCACGGCACGCTCCCACCTGTCCATGCGTTCTTGTGCCTGATCTGTGGGCAAGGTGGGGTAAAAGGTGCGATCGGCGCGCCATTGCTGGCTCAACTCATCCAGGCCACTGTAGACGCCGGCATGCAGACCTGCCAAATAGGCTGCTCCCAAAGCGGTGGTTTCTGTCACGGCGGGGCGCACGACGGGAATGCCCAGCAAGTCCGCCTGGATTTGCATCAAGAGGTCGTTGACGCAGGCGCCGCCGTCCACGCGCAACTCGGTCACCGCAACGCCGCCGCCGGACACGGCGTCCCGGTTCATGCTGTGCAGCAAGGCGGCGCTTTGGAAGGCGATGCTCTCCAACGCAGCTCGGGCGATGTGGGCGACGGTGGAACCCCGGGTCAATCCCACAATGGCACCACGCGCTTCGGCGTCCCAATAGGGCGCCCCCAGGCCGGTGAATGCGGGGACAAACATGACGCCACCCGAATCGGGCACGCTGTGTGCCAGCCCTTCCACCTCACCGCTGGTGGAGATGGCCCGCAGGCCATCGCGCAGCCATTGCACCACGGCACCGCCGATGAAGACGCTGCCTTCCAGCGCGTATTGCGGGGTGCTGGTGGCCTGTGCGGCCGAGGTGGTGATCAGTCCATTTTGGCTGTGCTGAAAGTTGGCCCCGGTGTGCATCAGCATGAAGCAGCCGGTGCCATAAGTGTTTTTGGCCATGCCCGGGGTGAAGCAAGCTTGGCCGAACAAGGCGCTTTGCTGGTCACCGGCCACGCCACCGATGGGCAGCGAGGTGCCCAGCAGCGCCGCAGAGGTGTCCCCAAAATGGGCGCTGGACGGCAAGACCGTGGGCATGAGCGCGGCGGGGATGTTCAACAGGCCCAGCAACTCGGCATCCCAGGTGTTGGTGTGGATGTTGAGCAGCATGGTGCGGGCGGCATTGCTCACATCGGTCACATGTGATCGGCCATCGGTGAGTTTCCAGATCAGCCAGCTGTCGACGGTGCCGAAGGCCAATTCACCTTGCTCGGCCAAGGCCCGGGCGCCTGTTACATGGTCCAGGATCCATTGAAGTTTGGTGCCCGAAAAATAGGCGTCTATGCGCAGCCCTGTTTTGCTCCGAACCGTGTCTTCGTGGCCTTGGGAGCGCAAGGCGGCGCAGGTGGGTTCGGCTCGGCGGTCCTGCCAGACGATGGCGTTGTAAATCGGTTCGCCCGTGCGGCGGTTCCAGACCACCGTGGTTTCGCGTTGGTTGGTGATGCCGATGGCGGCCATGTCGCTGGCCTGGAGCTGCGCTTTGGCCAGCACCTCGTGCACAGTGGCCAATTGGGATGTCCAGATTTCCAGCGGGTCGTGTTCCACCCAGCCTGGCTGGGGATAGATTTGCCGGAACTCGCGCTGGGCCATGGCGACCACTTGGCCTGCCTGGTCAAACACGATGCTTCTGGAGCTGGAGGTGCCCTGGTCCAGGGCGAGTATGTAGCGCATGAGAAATCCTCAGAATGTCATTTAGGGTCGGCCACAACGCATTCCACGTTGGCTTTTGTCATCAGGTCTGAAAACGTGCCAGGCGGGGGTTCGTCAGTGAAAAGCACATCGATGTCTGTCAAATGGCCCAGCTCGACCATGGCGGGGCGGTTGAATTTGCTGTGGTCGGCGGCCAGCCAGACTTCTCTGGCATGTTCAATGATGGTGCGGGCGACCTTGACTTCCCGGTAGTCATAGTCGCGCAACGTGCCGTCAGATTCGATCCCGCTGATGCCAATCAGGCCCATGTCGACCTTGAATTGGCGGATGAAGTCCACCGTGGCTTCGCCCACGATGCCTTGGTCACTGCCGCGTACTTGGCCGCCAGCTACGATGACTTCGCAGTCCCTGTGGGTGCTCATCAAGGCGGCGATGTGCAGGTTGTTGGTGATGACGCGCAAACCTCTGTGGCTGTGCAGTTCATGGGCCACGGCTTCAATGGTGGTGCCGATGTTCATGATCAGTGAACAGCCGTGAGGAATGCGTTGGGCAATGGCCCGGGCGATCCGCAACTTGCCTTCGCTTTGCATGGCTTGGCGTTGGCGGTAGGCAATGTTTTCCGTGGTCGAGCCGGGCAGGCGCACGCCGCCATGAAAGCGCGTGAGCAAGCCTGTTTCAGACAGACGTTGCACATCGCGGCGCACGGTTTGCAAGGTCACGCCAAAACGTTCGGCCAGCGCCTCAATGGAGATGGGACCTTGGGTGCGGACGGCGTCGATGAGTGCTGTTTGTCGGGGGTTCAAGTCCATGGTGATCAGTGTGTGGTTGCCGTATTCGAACATAAACGAAAATAAATTTAGCCCCACGTAGGGTAAACACCGGTTAAAAAGGCGCGCAAACGAACCATAAAATCGGTGAAGCGAAAATTTTGGAACTTTTATGAACTTGAATTATCAACGCGGAGATCCACCATGCAATTGATCCTGGAAGGGGTGGGCAAGTCTGTTTCAGGGCAAGTCCATCTGTATCCACAGCATCTCGCTCTGCATCCGGGTCAAGTGACGGTGCTGCTGGGGGCGACTCAAGCGGGCAAGACCAGTCTGATGCGCATCATGGCGGGTCTGGATACCCCTTCGCAAGGTCGTGTGTTGGTGGACGGACAAGACGTCACCGGTGTGCCGGTGCGTCATCGCCAGGTGGCCATGGTGTATCAGCAGTTCATCAACTACCCATCCATGACGGTGTTTGACAACATCGCCTCACCCTTGAAATTGAGTGGTCAGGCCGATGTGGCCGAGCGGGTTCGGGCGTTGGCATCCAAGCTGCATATCGACATGTTTCTGGACCGTTTGCCCGCTGAGCTTTCGGGCGGGCAGCAACAACGCGTGGCCTTGGCGCGTGCCTTGGCCAAAAATGCGCCCTTGATGTTGCTGGACGAGCCGCTGGTGAACCTGGATTACAAATTGCGCGAAGAGCTGCGCGAAGAACTGACACAGCTGTTTGCCAGTGGCGATTCGACGGTGGTGTACGCCACCACAGAGCCTGCTGAAGCCTTGTTGCTTGGGGGCTACACCGCCGTGCTTGATCGGGGGCGCATGCTGCAATATGGCCCGACGGCGGAGGTGTTCCACCAACCCGCATCGATCCAGGTGGCCTGTGCTTTCAGTGATCCACCGATGAACCTCTTGCAGGCTCAGACCTGCGAAACAGGGGTGTTGCTGTCGGGCGGGTTGGGCTTGTCTTTGGCCTTGCCCTTGCCTGCAACTGCGCCGAGAGATGTGGTTTTGGGCGCGCGTGCCAGTGCCTTGCGTGTGCAAGGTCAGCCTGGTGATCTGAAATTGCCAGGCGTGGTTGAGTTGGCAGAAATTTCAGGCTCGGACACCTTTGTGCACGCCCAGACCCCGGTGGGCAATCTGGTGGCGCAACTCACGGGGGTGCATGACTTCAAGCTGGGGGCTGCCATCAGTTTGTATTTGCAGCCGTCGCAGGTGTTTGTGTTTGATGCCGCAGGACCTTTGTTGATGGCGCCTGCGCGCACCGGGAGGATCGGCTGATGGCTCAGATTGAATTGGACTTGGCGCATGCCTACAAGCCGAATCCGCAGGTGGAGACGGATTACGCCTTGCTGCCCTTGAAGATGACGTTCCGTGATGGTGGGGCCTATGCCTTGCTGGGGCCTTCTGGCTGTGGCAAGACCACCATGCTCAACATCATGTCGGGTCTGGTGGTGCCTTCGCAAGGCTCGGTGAAGTTTGGTGGGCGCGATGTCACGCGCAGCAGCCCCCAGGAGCGCAACATCGCCCAGGTGTTCCAGTTTCCGGTGATTTACGACACGATGACGGTGGCACAGAATCTGGCGTTTCCGCTCAAGAATCGCCATGTGCCTGCTGATCAAATTCAGCAGCGTGTGGGCCAAATTGCCGAGATGCTGGACATGAGCCACCAGTTGGACATGCGCGCGGCGGGTCTGTCGGCTGACCAGAAACAAAAAATCTCTTTGGGTCGGGGTTTGGTGCGCTCGGATGTGTCTGCGGTGTTGTTTGATGAGCCGCTGACGGTGATTGACCCGCACCTGAAATGGCAGCTTCGGCGCAAGCTCAAGCAGATTCACCACGAACTCAAGCTCACGCTGATTTATGTCACGCACGACCAGGTAGAGGCTTTGACTTTTGCCGATGAGGTGATGGTCATGACGCGGGGCAAGGCCGTGCAAGTGGGGTCTGCCGAAGCCTTGTTCGAGCGTCCTGCACACACCTTTGTGGGGCATTTCATTGGCTCTCCGGGAATGAACTTTTTGCCCGTTCAATCCGCCGGTGGTGCACTGACCGTGCAGGCGCAGCGTTTGCAGGTTCCGCCGGGTTTGGTGGTTCCAGAGGGTGATCTGAAGTTGGGCATTCGTCCCGAATACCTGGCCATCTCGGAGGTGGCAGAGCCGGGTACTCTGGGCGCCAGGGTGCGCCAGGTGCAAGACATCGGTACTTACCAAATGGTCACCTGCGAGGCGGGTGGTGTGGCGGTGAAGCTTCGATTGGCTCCGCAGACGCAGGCCCCGCAGGTGGGTGCTGAGGTGTTCTTGCGTGTTTTGGGGCAGCACACCTGTTTTTATCGGAATGAGGAGCTGGTGGCATGAACATGACTGAAAAACCCGTCAATCAAAAAGCCTGGTGGTTGGTGTTGCCGGTCTTGGTGTGTGTGGCGTTTTCAGCCATCTTGCCCCTGATGACGGTGGTCAACTATTCGGTGCAAGACATCATTTCGCCTGAACGCCGTGTGTTTGTAGGCACCGAGTGGTTTGCTGCCGTGATGCGCGATGAAGAGTTGCACAGCGCCCTTTGGCGGCAGTTGCAGTTTTCATTGGCCGTTCTGGCCGTGGAGATTCCTTTGGGCATTGCGCTGGCCTTGTCCATGCCGGCCCAGGGCTGGAAATCTTCGGCCGTGCTGGTGCTGGTGGCCTTGTCGCTGCTGATTCCCTGGAACGTGGTGGGCACCATCTGGCAAATTTATGGCCGCGCTGATATCGGGCTGTTGGGTCACACCTTGCAGGCCTTGGGCTTTGACTACAGCTACACAGGCAGTCCAACCCATGCCTGGGTCACGGTGCTGATCATGGATGTGTGGCACTGGACGCCGCTGGTGGCTTTGTTGGCCTTTGCCGGTTTGCGCAGCATTCCAGATGCCTACTACCAGGCGGCTCGCATTGATGGTGCCAGCAAGTTTGCGGTGTTCCGTTACATCCAACTGCCCAAAATGCGTGATGTGCTGATGATCGCGGTGCTGCTGCGCTTCATGGACAGCTTCATGATTTACACCGAGCCTTTCGTGCTGACCGGTGGTGGCCCAGGAACAGCGACCACGTTCTTGTCGCAGTACCTGACGCAAAAGGCCGTGGGACAGTTTGATCTGGGGCCCGCAGCAGCCTTTTCCTTGATTTATTTCCTCATCATCTTGCTGTTGTGCTTTGTCCTCTACAACTGGATGCAAAGCCTGGGCGCAGCCAACAAGGAGTACGCTCATGCATGACCAGCGTTTTCACAAGCGGTCGATTTTTTTGGTCGCCTACATCGTCTTTGCCTTGCTGCCCATCTACTGGATGGTCAACATGAGCTTTAAAACGAATGAGGAAATTCTGTCGAGTTTTTCCTTGTGGCCGCAGCACTTCACCTGGGGCAACTACATGACGATCTTTACCGATCCGTCCTGGTATTCGGGTTACATCAACAGCTTGATCTATGTGGCCATCAATACGGTGATTTCGGTGTCGGTGGCCTTGCCGGCGGCTTATGCATTCTCGCGTTACCGTTTTCTGGGTGACAAGCACATTTTCTTTTGGTTGTTGACCAACCGCATGACGCCGCCTGCCGTGTTTTTGCTGCCCTTCTTTCAGCTCTACACCACGCTGGGCCTGATGGACACGCACATTGCTGTGGCCATGGCGCACTTGTTGTTCAACGTACCTCTGGCGGTGTGGATTTTGGAAGGTTTCATGAGCGGTATTCCACGCGAAATTGACGAAACGGCCTACATCGACGGCTACAGTTTTCCGCGCTTTTTCGTGATGATTTTCTTGCCGCTCATCAAGGCCGGGGTGGGCGTGGCGGCATTCTTTTGCTTCATGTTTTCGTGGGTGGAGTTGCTCTTGGCGCGCACCTTGACCAGCGTGAATGCCAAGCCGATCGTGGCCACCATGACACGCACCGTGAGTGCCTCGGGCATGGATTGGGCCACGCTGGCCGCCGCAGGTGTGCTGACCATCGTTCCGGGGGCCATCGTGATCTGGTTTGTCCGGCATTACATCGCCAAAGGCTTTGCCATGGGAAGGGTTTGACATGTTTGACTGGATGGTATGGACCACCCCTGTGGCCGTTTTCTTTTCATGTATCGGATTGATGTTGGTGGGCATGACGGTGTGGGAAATCAAGTCCCCTACAACCATGCGAAAAGGCTTTTTACCGATGGCCACCACACGTGGCGACCGCCTGTTCATTGGGTTGCTGGGTGCTGCTTACATCAATCTGGCATTTGTGGGGATTGCTGGGTGGCTGACTGAGCGTTTGTCGCTGAATGGGGAGCCCAGTGTCTGGCTCAGCCTGGGGCTGTCCATCGTCTGGATGTTGGGCGTCATGCGCAAGGGCTGATCTTTTTTCCAAATTTGTGGCCCGGAGTTTCCCCGGGGGCCGCAGTAATTTGTGTCTGTAGCCGGGGAATTCACACCATTGAGGAGACATCATGAAATTGCGCTATTCCATTTTGGCCGTTTCGGCGGCCCTGGCTTTGGGCTCGAATGTGGCCTGGTCCGACGAGGCCGCGGCCAAACGTTGGGTGGACACCGAATTCCAGCCATCGACGCTGAATAAAGACCAGCAGCTGGCGGAGATGAAATGGTTCATCGACGCGGCCAAGAAGCTTCAGGCCAAGGGCGTGAAGGAAATCTCGGTGGTGTCAGAGACCATCACCACTCACGAATACGAGTCCAAGACGCTGGCCAAGGCCTTCAGCGAGATCACGGGCATCAAGGTCAAGCACGACCTGATTCAAGAGGGTGATGTGGTTGAAAAGCTGCAAACCTCGATGCAGTCCGGCAAGTCGATTTATGACGGCTGGATCTCTGACTCCGACTTGATTGGTACGCACTACCGTTACGGCAAGATCCTCAACCTGTCTGATTACATGACAGGTGCAGGCAAAGAGTGGACCAATCCCGGTCTGGATCTGAAAGATTTCATCGGCACCAAGTTCACCACTGGCCCCGATGGCAAGCTGTATCAGTTGCCCGACCAGCAATTTGCGAATCTGTACTGGTTCCGTGCCGACTTGTTTGACCGCAAGGATCTCAAAGACAAATTCAAAGCCAAGTTCGGCTATGACTTGGGTGTTCCGCTCAACTGGAGCGCTTATGAGGACATTGCCGAATTTTTCACCAATGACGTGAAAAACATTGACGGCAAGGCGATTTATGGCCACATGGACTACGGCAAGAAAGACCCCTCTTTGGGCTGGCGCTTCACCGATGCCTGGTTGTCCATGGCAGGGACTGCCGACATTGGCGCGCCCAATGGCTTGCCAGTTGACGAGTGGGGTATCCGCGTGGCCGCTGACAAGTGCACGCCGGTGGGGGCTTCTGTCTCCCGGGGTGGTGCGACCAACTCTCCCGCCGCCGTCTATGCACTGACCAAGTATGTGGATTGGATGAAGAAATACGCGCCCAAGGAAGCTTCTGGCATGACCTTTGGTGAAGCCGGTCCTGTGCCCGCTCAAGGGCAAATTGCGCAGCAGATCTTCTGGTACACCGCCTTCACGGCCGACATGACCAAGCCGGGCCTGCCTGTGGTGAATGCAGATGGCACACCCAAGTGGCGCATGGCTCCTGGGCCTAATGGTCCCTATTGGAAGCAAGGCATGCAAAACGGCTACCAGGACGTGGGCAGCTGGACATTCTTCAAGAACCATGATGCCAACCGTGTTGCTGCAGCCTGGCTCTACGCCCAGTTCGTGACCGCCAAAACAGCCAGCTTGAAAAAGACCTTGGTGGGCTTGACGCCGATCCGTGAATCTGACATCCAGAGCAAGGCCATGACCGACATGGCGCCCAAGCTCGGTGGTCTGGTCGAGTTCTACCGCAGCCCGGCCCGTGTGGCTTGGTCACCTACAGGCACCAACGTGCCTGATTACCCCAAGCTCGCTCAGCTGTGGTGGCAGAACGTGGCACAGGCTGTGACGGCAGAGAAGACGCCGCAGCAGGCCATGGACAACTTGGCCGAGCAAATGGACCAGGTGATGGGTCGCCTGGAGCGTGCGGGCATGGAGCATTGCGCGCCCAAGCTCAACAAGAAGGAAGACCCCTCCAAGTGGCTCAGCGACAAGCAGGCACCCTGGAAAAAATTGGCCAATGAAAAGCCAAAGGGTGAAACCATTGCCTATGACCAGTTGCTCAGCGCTTGGAAAAGCGGCCGTGCACGCTGATCGTCGACTGCTTTAAGTCGTCCCCCAACTGCCCTGCGGTTGCTTTGACCGCAGGGCCTTCAATCTCAGAATATGAAACGCGCTGATCTGCTCACCACATTGGGCACGCATCCGACCTATGACCTGGTGGTGGTCGGCGGAGGGGCAACAGGCTTGGGCGTGGCTCTGGATGCTGTATTGCGTGGTTTTTCGGTGCTGCTGTTGGAGTCGCATGACTTTGCGAGTGGCACATCGTCCCGTTCGACCAAATTGCTGCACGGCGGTGTGCGTTACTTGGCACAGGGCAATATCTCCTTGGTACGTGAGGCGCTGGCCGAACGTGCCGCCGTGTTGAAGCTGGCGCCGCATCTGGCGCAGCCTCTGCCGTTTGTGATGCCTTCTTACAAATGGTGGCAGACCCCTTTCTATGGGGTGGGACTGAAGCTTTATGACATGCTGGCGGGTCAAGCAGGTTTGGGGCAGACCGAGTGGCTCAGTGCCGCGGAAACCTTGACTGCATTGCCCGGGCTTAAATCACAGGGGCTCAAGGGCGGCGTCAAATATTGGGACGGTCAATTTGACGATGCCCGTCTGGCCTTGGCATTGGCCCGCACAACTGAGCGTGCGGGGGGGCAGCTCCTCAATTACATGAATGTCGAAGGCGTATCCAGCTTGTCAGAATTTCGGGCAGATGGCGCACGCTTTGAGCTGAGTCTGAGTGACCAGCGGGAGCCCGGAACATATCGTGTGTTCGCCCGGTCTGTGGTCAACGCTGCCGGGGTGTGGGTGGATGCTGTTCGGGAGCAGTCCTTGGCCAGCAGCGGGCAAGTAGCTCCGGGGCGGATTGTTACCGCCAGTCAAGGCGTCCATGTGGTGGTCAGTCGGGAGTTCATGCCGGGTCGTCATGCTTTGTTGGTGCCCAAGACACAAGATGGCCGTGTTTTGTTTGCCGTGCCCTGGATGGGGGCGCTGATTCTTGGGACCACCGACACACCTCGTCAGGATTTGCCCCGTGAGCCAGAAGCGTTTGACGCCGAGCTTGATTTCATTTTGAGTGAGGCAAGCAAGGTGCTTAGTCGCCCCGTCAAACGTGATGACGTTCAAAGTTTGTGGGTCGGATTGCGGCCCTTGGTGGCGTCAAGCCAGGCCACTGAGGGCACCAAGAGTCTGTCGCGCGAGCACACCATCGTGACGGATGCGAACGGGTTGATCACCGTCACCGGCGGTAAGTGGACAACGTACCGCTCCATGGCAGAGGACGTGATGGAGGCTTGTTTTGATTCGGGAGACTTGCCAAGGCGATCCGGTGAGTCCAGTCAGCATCATGTGTTGCTGGGCGCGATTCAGAGCTCAATAGGGATGACTGTGTGTGATGCGCCAGGTTGGCATCTGTATGGCAGTGAAGAGGCCGCCGTGCGTGCTTTACCCGGGGCTGAGCGTTCACTGGGGCTGGGCTTGACGGAGGCCATGGTGCGCTTTGCTGCTCGCCATGAATATGCCTGGACAGTTGAAGACGTGCTGGCCAGACGCTGGCGCGCGTTGTTTGTGGATGCACGTCAAGCCATGTCCATGGCTGAATCGGTTGCCCAGTTATTGACAGAGGAAACGGGGCAGGAGCCCCGGTTCGCGGAGTTCATGGAGTTGTGTCGAAAATATTTTTGAGTGGTGTGTGCTGAACGGACCGCCATTGGATCGGAGTTCACTCGAAAGCAATGAAATTCCGCCATCAAGTGCCTGGCGCACTGTGGATGACATGGAAAAAAATCAGGTGGCTCAATGAAACATATGCCTGATGTTGCGCGATGTCGTGAACAAGCCCATTCCGACTGAATGTTCATCGCAAGGGCTGGCGAGATAAAAAATACCAGTTCACTTGAATATTTGCAGTGACATGAAGAATTTTTTCAAAAGTCGTTGCTCAGTCAAAGTTTTTCTGCCACAATAGAGGGCTTCGCTTTTCAAAAAGCGTAAGTATCTGCCCAATCTGAAGTGCTGCAAGTGGTTTGCAGTGTGAATGACGGGTCCAAGACTGATTCCAGTTTGTTGGCTTTTGGGCTGGCAGGCAAAGGAATACAAGTTGGGAATTAAGAAATGATCCAGACAGAAACTCGGTTGGATGTGGCCGACAACACCGGCGCAAAGTCCGTGCTGTGCATTAAGGTGCTCGGCGGGTCCAAGCGTCGCTATGCAAGTGTTGGCGACATCATCAAAGTGAGCATTAAAGAAGCTGCGCCACGTGGCCGCGTCAAAAAAGGCGAGGTTTACAGTGCTGTGGTGGTTCGCACCGCCAAGGGCATTCGCCGTGGCGATGGCTCGCTCGTCAAGTTCGACGGCAACGCTGCAGTGTTGCTGAATGCAAAGTTGGAGCCCATCGGCACCCGCATCTTCGGCCCCGTTACGCGTGAACTGCGTACCGAGAAGTTCATGAAGATCGTGTCCCTGGCTCCTGAAGTACTGTAAGGACGCGCCATGAACAAGATTCGCAAAGGCGACGAGATCATCGTCATCACAGGTCGTGACAAAGGCAAGCGCGGCACAGTGTCGTTGCGTGCCAGTGATTCGCACGTTGTGATTGAAGGTGTGAACCTCGTTAAAAAGCACGCCAAGCCAAACCCCATGAAGGGCACGACTGGCGGCATCATCGAAAAGGCCATGCCGATTCACCAATCCAATGTGGCGATTTTCAATGCCGCAACTGGCAAGGCTGATCGTGTGGGCATCAAGCTGCAAGCTGACGGCAAACGCGTTCGCGTTTACAAGTCCAGCGGCGAAGAAATCAAGGTGGCATGAGCATGGCACGTTTGCAACAACTCTTCCGCGAAAAAATCGCTGCTGAACTGACTGCCAAGTTTGGCTACAAGTCGCCCATGCAGGTTCCTCGCATCACCAAGATCACCTTGAACATGGGTGTGTCTGAAGCGGTCGCTGACAAGAAAGTCATGGACCATGCTGTGGGTGACTTGACCAAGATCGCTGGCCAAAAGCCTGTCGTGACAAAGGCCAAGAAAGCCATTGCAGGTTTCAAGATCCGTGAGCAACAGCCTATCGGTTGCATGGTGACTCTGCGCGGCGTTCAGATGTATGAATTCCTGGACCGTTTCGTGACCGTGGCATTGCCCCGCGTTCGTGACTTCCGTGGTATTTCTGGTCGCGCGTTCGATGGTCGTGGTAACTACAACATCGGCGTCAAAGAGCAGATCATTTTCCCTGAGATTGAGTATGACAAGGTTGATGCCTTGCGTGGTCTCAACATCAGTATCACCACAACAGCCAAGTCTGATGAAGAGTGCAAAGCTCTTCTGGCGGCTTTCCGCTTCCCCTTCAAGAACTGAGGTGTCACGTGGCTAAAGTAGCTTTGATCGAGCGCGAGCTCAAGCGTGAAAAATTGGCAGCCAAGTACGCGAAAAAATACGCGGAATTGAAAGCCATCGCCAACGATGCCAAGCGCACCGATGAAGAGCGTGCAGTTGCCCGTCTGGGTCTGCAAAAGCTCCCGCGCAACGCCAACCCGACCCGCCAACGCAACCGCTGTGAAATCACCGGTCGCCCACGCGGTACGTTCCGTCAATTTGGTCTGGGCCGCGCCAAGATCCGTGAACTTGCCTTTGCAGGCAACATTCCGGGCGTGACCAAGGCCAGCTGGTAATCGGCAGGAGATAACAACATGAGCATGAGTGATCCTATTGCCGATCTGTTGACCCGCATCCGTAATGCACAAATGGTTTCCAAAGCCATCGTGTTGGTGCCATCTTCCAAAGTGAAGGTCGCCATCGCGCAAGTGCTGAAAGATGAAGGCTACATTGATGGCTTCCAAGTCAAAACCGAAGACGGCAAGTCCGTACTCGAAATCGCCCTGAAGTACTACGCTGGCCGTCCGGTCATCGAGCGTATTGAGCGCGTGAGCCGTCCTGGCTTGCGTGTGTACAAAGGCCGTGATGCTATTCCTCAAGTCCAAAACGGCTTGGGCGTGGCCATCGTCACCACACCCCAAGGCGTGATGACCGATCGCAAAGCACGTGCAGCCGGTGTCGGCGGCGAAGTGCTGTGCTACGTCGCATAAAGGGAGAAAAAGAATGTCCCGCGTAGGAAAAATGCCTGTGACCATCCCCGCTGGTGTGGATGTATCGATCAAACAAGATCAAATCAGTGTGAAGGGCGCTGGTGGCCAATTGGCCATCGCATCCAACATGCTGGTGAATGTGAGCAACGAAGGCGGCAAGCTGAGCTTCGCTCCTGCCAATGATTCACGTGAAGCCAATGCCATGAGCGGCACCTTGCGTCAGCTGGTGAACAACATGGTGACTGGCGTGACCAAAGGCTTCGAAAAGAAGTTGAACCTGGTTGGCGTGGGTTACAAGGCGGCTGCCTCTGGCGCCAAATTGAACCTGGCTGTTGGTTATTCACACCCTGTCAACATCGATATGCCTGCTGGCATCACGGTGGCCACCCCAACCGCGACTGAAATCGTGATCAAGGGTGCTGACCGTCAACGTGTTGGCCAAATTGCTGCTGAGATCCGTGCTGTTCGTCCTCCTGAGCCTTACAAAGGCAAAGGCATCCGTTATTCGGATGAGAAGATCACGATCAAAGAGACCAAGAAGAAATAAGGAGCTGCATCATGTTGACCAAGAAAGAGCAGCGTCTGCGTCGTGCACGTCAAACACGCATCCGCATTGCACAGCAAGGCGTGGCCCGTTTGACCGTGAACCGCACCAACTTGCACATTTACGCCAGCGTTATTTCTGGCTGCGGTACGAAAGTGTTGGCCAGCGCCTCCACAGCCGAAGCAGAAGTGCGCACGGCCCTGGGTGCTACAGGCAAAGGTGGCAATGCCGCTGCAGCCGCCGTCATTGGCAAGCGTATTGCTGAAAAAGCAAAAGCTGCTGGCGTTGAGAAGGTCGCCTTCGACCGTGCAGGTTTTGCTTACCACGGTCGTGTCAAGGCTTTGGCCGAAGCAGCCCGTGAAGCAGGTCTGCAGTTCTAAACGGATCGGAGATACAAATGGCTAAATTTACAGCAAAACCGCAAAGCGACGGTCCAGAAGACGGTCTTCGCGAAAAGATGATCGCGGTCAACCGCGTGACCAAGGTGGTCAAGGGTGGCCGTATCCTGGGTTTCGCAGCGTTGACTGTGGTCGGTGATGGCGACGGCAAAGTCGGCATGGGCAAAGGCAAGTCGAAAGAAGTGCCTGCAGCCGTGCAAAAAGCAATGGAAGAAGCCCGTCGCAATCTGGCTAAAGTCCACCTCAAAAATGGCACCATTCACCATGCAGTGAACGGTCACCACGGCGCTGCCCGCGTCATGATGGCTCCAGCCCCAAAGGGTACCGGCATCATTGCTGGTGGTCCTATGCGCGCTGTGTTCGAAGTGGTGGGTATCACCGACATCGTGGCCAAGAGCCATGGTTCGTCCAACCCTTACAACATGGTTCGTGCCACTTTGGACGCCCTTGCTAACTGCACAACAGCCTCTAACGTGGCTGCCAAGCGTGGCAAGTCGGTCGAAGAGTTGTTCGCCTGAACTGGAGACCGAACATGTCTAACCAAGCTACCGTGAAAGTCCAATTGGTGCGTAGCCCAATTGGCACCAAAGTCTCGCACCGCGCCACTGTTCGTGGCCTGGGTCTGCGCAAGCTCAATTCCGTGAGCGAACTGCAAGACACTCCAGCTGTGCGCGGCATGATCAACAAGATCAGCTATCTGGTCAAAGTTCTCTGAGAGACCCGTGATGGAACTCAATAGCATCAAACCCGCAGACGGCGCGAAACACGCAGCTCGTCGCGTTGGCCGTGGTATCGGTTCAGGTCTGGGTAAGACCGCAGGCCGTGGCCACAAAGGTCAAAAATCCCGTTCGGGCGGCTACCACAAAGTGGGCTTTGAAGGCGGTCAAATGCCTTTGCAGCGTCGCCTGCCCAAGCGTGGCTTCAAGTCACACTTGCTGAAGTTCAATGCAGAAATCACTCTGACCACACTGAGCAAGCTCGGTTTGGCTGAAGTTGACTTGCTGACACTGAAGCAAGCTGGCTTGGTGCCTGAGCTGGCCAAAGTGGTCAAAGTGATCAAGTCAGGTGAGCTCGCTACTGCTGTCAAATTGACCGGCATTGGCGCGACTGCAGGTGCCAAAGCAGCCATTGAGGCTGCTGGTGGCTCCTTGGCCTGAATGTTGAAGAGCGAGACTCATCGTGGCAACCAACGCTAATCAAATCGCCAAGACAGGCAAGTTCGGGGACCTGCGTCGCCGGCTGGTTTTCTTGCTGCTTGCGTTGGTCGTCTACCGTGCGGGTGCTCACATTCCAGTTCCCGGCATTGATCCTGCGCAACTCAAGCAGTTGTTCAGTGGTCAGCAAGGCGGCATCCTGAGCTTGTTCAACATGTTCTCAGGCGGCGCTTTGTCGCGATTCACCGTTTTTGCGCTGGGCATCATGCCTTACATCTCTGCATCCATCGTAATGCAGCTGTTGACCTATGTTCTTCCTGCGTTTGAGCAAATGAAGAAAGAGGGCGAGGCAGGTCGTCGCAAGATCACTCAATACACGCGATTTGGTGCATTGGGGCTGGCTGTTTTTCAGTCACTGGGAATTGCCGTGGCTTTGGAAGCGTCTGCTGGATTGGTCATCAATCCCGGTTTTGGCTTTCGAATGACAGCGGTAGTCAGCTTGACTGCTGGCACCATGTTCCTGATGTGGCTCGGTGAACAAATCACTGAGCGCGGATTGGGCAATGGCATCTCCATCTTGATCTTCGCTGGTATCGCTGCAGGTTTGCCCAATGCAATGGGTGGTTTGTTTGAACTGGTTCGTACGGGTGCCATGAATCCGCTGGTGTCCATGTTGATCATTACGGTGGTGGTCCTGGTGACTTACTTCGTAGTGTTTGTCGAACGTGGTCAACGCAAGATTTTGGTGAATTACGCACGTCGTCAAGTCGGCAACAAGGTGTATGGCGGTCAGTCATCACACTTGCCCCTGAAATTGAACATGGCGGGCGTGATTCCTCCCATTTTTGCTTCATCGATCATTTTGTTGCCAGCCACTGTCATCAACTGGTTCAGCTCCGGTGAGTCGAACAGTGCCATCGTGAGTTTCTTCAAGGATGTGGCAAGCACTTTGACACCAGGTCAGCCGATCTATGTCATGTTGTATGCGGCTGCCATTTTTTTCTTTTGCTTTTTCTATACGGCTTTGGTGTTCAACAGCCGTGAAACTGCAGACAATTTGAAGAAGAGTGGTGCATTCATTCCAGGTATTCGTCCGGGTGATCAAACAGCCCGTTACATCGACAAGATCTTGCTACGATTGACCATGGCAGGAGCGGCTTACATCACATTCGTGTGTTTGTTGCCTGAGTTCTTGATTCTGAAATATAATGTTCCGTTTTACTTTGGCGGCACTTCGTTGCTGATCATTGTGGTCGTGACCATGGATTTCATGGCTCAAGTACAAAATTATTTGATGTCTCAACAGTATGAATCGCTTTTAAAGAAGGCGAGTTTCAAGTCTTGACTGAATTGAGAATGAATTTCTGCACCGCTTGCGGGGCAGCCACTTAAACCAGGCCCACAAGTCAGGTCAATGAAAAGTTTTAGGAGAGAACCATGAGAGTTTCTGCTTCGGTGAAAAAAATTTGCCGCAACTGCAAGATCATTCGCCGTAAAGGCGTTGTTCGTGTGATCTGTACTGATCCACGTCACAAGCAGCGTCAAGGCTGATTGAACAAGTTTTAGAGGACGAAAATGGCACGTATCGCTGGCATCAACATTCCGCCACACAAACATGCTGAAATTGGCTTGACCGCCATTTTCGGTATCGGTCGCACCCGCGCTCGCAAAATCTGTGAAGCCTGTGGCATCGCTTATTCCAAAAAGATCAAGGATCTGACGGATGGCGACCTGGAGAAAATTCGCGACGAAATCGCAGCCTTCACCATCGAAGGTGATCTGCGTCGTGAAACCACCATGAACATCAAGCGTTTGATGGACATCGGTTGCTACCGTGGTTTCCGTCATCGTCGCGGTTTGCCCATGCGTGGTCAACGTACTCGTACCAATGCACGTACTCGCAAGGGCCCGCGCAAAGGCGCTGCGGCTCTGAAGAAATAAGCAGAATTGAGAGACCACTATGGCTAAAGCACAATCAAACAGCGCAGCTCAACGAGTTCGCAAAAAAGTCCGCAAGAATATTGCTGATGGCATTGCACACGTTCACGCTTCGTTCAATAACACCATCATTACGATCACCGATCGCCAGGGCAATGCATTGTCTTGGGCTTCTTCGGGTGGCCAAGGTTTCAAGGGTTCGCGTAAATCGACACCTTTTGCAGCTCAGGTTGCTTCTGAAGTGGCTGGTCGTGCAGCACAAGAACAAGGTATCAAGAACCTCGACGTCGAAATCAAGGGCCCAGGCCCTGGTCGCGAGTCTTCCGTTCGTGCCTTGGGTGCATTGGGCATCCGCATCACCTCCATCTCGGACGTGACACCGGTTCCTCATAACGGTTGCCGCCCACAAAAGCGTCGTCGTATCTAATTTCTCTCCAAGCCCACCGCCAGGCCATGCTTGCATCGCCTGGCTCCCGCATTTTATGGATGCGGCAGTTGACACACAAAGGATATCCAAGTGGCACGTTACCTCGGCCCCAAGGCCAAACTCTCCCGCCGTGAAGGCACCGACCTGTTTTTGAAGAGCGCTCGTCGCTCGATCGCTGACAAGTCGAAATTCGATAGCAAGCCCGGTCAACATGGCCGCACTTCCGGTCAACGCACTTCCGACTATGGTCTGCAACTGCGTGAAAAGCAAAAAGTCAAACGCATGTACGGTGTGCTGGAAAAGCAATTCCGTCGCTACTTTGCAGAAGCGGACCGTCGCAAGGGCAACACAGGTTCCAACTTGTTGGGTCTGCTTGAGTGCCGTTTGGACAATGTGGTCTATCGCATGGGTTTTGGTTCTACACGTGCTGAAGCGCGTCAGTTGGTGTCGCACAAAGCCATCACTGTGAACGGTCAATCCGTGAACATTCCATCGTACCTGGTCAAGGCTGGTGATGTCATTTCGGTTCGTGAGAAGTCCAAAAAGCAAAACCGTGTGGTTGAAGCATTGCAATTGGCTCAGCAAGTTGGCCTGCCAGCTTGGGTCGAAGTGAATGCCGACAAGGCAGAAGGAACCTTCAAGAAGGTTCCTGATCGCGACGAATTCGGCGCAGACATCAACGAATCGTTGATCGTCGAACTGTATTCACGTTAATTCGTTGTTTCAATCGTTCCCGGCGCACAAGGCATTGTGGGCCGGGTGCTTCATCAGCCTTACCGGTGTAACGAACCGGGGGTATTGAGAGGAAGTCTGAATGCAAACCAATCTGTTGAAACCCAAAGCCATCCAAGTCGAGCAACTGGCGTCCAATCGTGCCAAAGTCACGTTGGAGCCATTCGAGCGTGGCTATGGTCATACGTTGGGCAATGCCCTGCGTCGTGTTTTGCTGTCCTCCATGGTCGGTTATTCGGCGACCGAAGTGACCATTGCCGGTGTGGTGCACGAGTATTCGTCCATCGACGGCGTTCAAGAAGATGTGGTCAACATCTTGTTGAACCTCAAAGGTGTGGTGTTCAAGTTGCACAACCGCGACGAAGTGACCCTGAGTCTTCGCAAAGACGGCGAAGGCGCTGTCACTGCCGCTGACATCCAGACACCTCACGACGTGGAAATCATCAACCCTGAGCATGTGATTGCCAATCTGTCGCACGGCGGCAAGTTGGACATGCAGATCAAGGTTGAAAAAGGACGTGGCTACGTGCCTGGAACAATGCGTCGTTTTGCTGACGAGCCGACCAAGGCTTTGGGGCGTATCGTTCTTGATGCATCGTTCTCACCCGTCAAGCGCGTGAGCTATACAGTCGAAAGCGCTCGTGTTGAGCAACGTACCGATCTGGACAAACTGGTCATCGAAATCGAAACCAATGGCGCGATCACTGCTGAAGATGCCGTGCGCGCTTCGGCCAAAATTTTGGTCGAACAACTGGCTGTGTTCGCACAGCTCGAAGGCAGCGAATTGTCTGCATTCGATGCGCCTGCCGCTCGCGGTGGTGCAGGCAGTTTCGACCCGATCTTGCTGCGCCCTGTGGACGAACTCGAACTCACCGTTCGTTCGGCCAACTGCCTCAAAGCAGAAAACATTTACTACATCGGTGACCTGATCCAGCGTACTGAGAATGAATTGCTCAAGACCCCAAATCTGGGTCGCAAGTCACTCAACGAAATCAAGGAAGTCTTGGCTTCCCGCGGTCTGACTTTGGGCATGAAGCTCGAAGCCTGGCCACCAGCTGGTTTGGAAAAGCGATAATACAAAGTTCCCGGAATAATTCCGGGGTGTGCACGGGCAGTACCTGATACGGCTGTCTGTTTAATAAAGAAAGGAAAGCACCATGCGTCACGGACACGGTCTGCGTAAACTCAACCGCACCAGCGAGCACCGCCTCGCGATGCTCCGCAACATGATGAACTCGCTCATCGAGCACGAAGTCATCAAAACCACATTGCCCAAGGCCAAAGAACTGCGCCGCGTGATCGAACCCATGATCACCTTGGCAAAGGAGGACAGCCTGTCCAACAAGCGTTTGGCGTTCAACCGCCTGCGCGACCGCGACAGCGTTGTTAAATTGTTTGCCGATCTGGGGCCTCGCTTTGCCAAGCGTCCTGGTGGTTACACACGCATCCTGAAAATGGGTTTCCGTGTGGGCGACAACGCACCAATGGCTTTGGTCGAATTGGTGGATCGCGCTGAAATTTCTGCTGAAGCTGCTGCAGAATAAGGTATAATTCAAATCTTATCGCGGGGTGGAGCAGTCTGGTAGCTCGTTGGGCTCATAACCCAAAGGTCGTTGGTTCAAATCCGGCCCCCGCAACCAAATCTCAGTGAAAGCTGAATTTCAAAAAAGCCCTCATCAGAGGGCTTTTTTGTTTTTATCAGTCAGATTTTTCATTTGGTAAGCGCTTGATCAAGCCTTCAAGTGCCGCGTATGCGGTGGCTTGTCTGATTTGTGCTCGATCGCCAGGAAAAAGTCTCCATTCAGCGTCGACCACGCCCTGGATGCACCAAGCGAGCCAGACTGTTCCAACGGGTTTTTCATGGGAGCCGCCTCCCGGACCTGCTATGCCAGTGACCGCGATACTGACTTGCGCCTTGGAACGATAGCATGCGCCCAAAGCCATGGCGCGAGCGACTGCATCGCTGACAGCACCATATTTCAAAATTAAGGCATCAGAAACACCCAGTAGTTCTGATTTGGCTTCATTCGCGTAAGTTACAAAACCACGCTCAAACCAAGCGCTAGATCCCGATAAATCGGTGCATTTTGCGGCGATCATTCCGCCGGTGCAACTTTCAGCCGTGGTCAGCTTCCAATCCAAATGCAGCAGGCGTAGAGCCACAACAGAGACCAAGTCTGTCACCATAGCCATCTCCACAATGCCATCACCAGCAAGGTGCAGGAGGCGGCCACCAAGTCATCGAACAGGATGCCCCAGCCGCCGCGCCATCCGAAACCTTTGAACAGTTGATCGGCCCAGGCTACAGGGCCAGGCTTGACGGCATCAAAATAACGGAAAAGAGCAAATGCACAGAGTTGTCCAAGAAAACCCGTGGGCATGACAAGCCACAAAATCAGCCACATGGCGATGACCTCATCCCAAACAATTGAGCCGGGATCAGTAACACCCATGTTCCTGGCGGTCAGGGTGCAGGCCCACCAGCCTGTTGAAAGTCCGAGCAAAATCAATACACCCTGGGCAGAGAGGGGGAGGTAGTTCTGAATGATCAGCCATGATGCCCATGCCCAAAGGCTGCCCACGGTGCCTGGTGCCTTAGGCGCGAGGCCTGCACCGAATCCTAAAGCCACAATGTGTGCTGGATGCGAAAACATGAAGCCCAATGAGGGGCGTGCAGAGGGGGGAGGGGCTGTTGTGTTGTTGCTCATCTTCAGGCGAAATGATCAAAAGAGCGATGCAGATTTTGAACAGGTTGACCGTTTTCATCGCGTAGCACAATGCCAGGTGTGGCGGTGATCTGTCCGATGCGGGTCACGCGTGTGGCAGTCTGAGCGGCTACTTTGGCGACAAGTGCTTGAGCAGAGGCGGGCGCCGAGAACACCAATTCGTAATCATCACCGCCCGAAAAAATGCAGATTGATGCCAGCTCGGGTGGGCATTTCCAGTATGCAGATGTTGCCATGAGATCAGAGGTTGCCCTGAGATCAATGTCGGCACCAAGCCGACTGGCTTTGAGAATGTGTCCCAGGTCACCCAGCAGGCCATCGCTGATATCAGCCATGGCTGAGGCAACGCCTCGCAATGATTGACCCAGCGCCACACGCGGTGAAGGCATCTCCATGCGAAGTCGCGCCGCATCGAACGTGGCTTGTGGCAGGCTGATATTGCCGCGAAAAGCTTCGAGCGCAAGACGGGCGTCTCCAAGATGTCCACTGACGTACACGTCATCACCTATGCGTGCGCCTGAGCGCAGCACAGCCTGTGAGGTGGGTACTTCGCCCATGATCGTGATGGAGATGGTGAGCGGACCTTGTGTTGTGTCTCCACCGACCAGTTCGCACCCGTGCGCATCGGCCAGTTGGAAGAGTCCTTGTGAAAAACCGTTTAGCCATGTTTCGTCACTGCGGGGCAGGGCTAACGAGAGTAGGAATACACGGGGGGTGGCGCCGCAGGCAGCCAGATCACTCAAGTTCACGGCTAGAGACTTGTGACCCAGGCGAAAGGGGTCCACCGTGGACAAAAAGTGCCGTCCTTCGACCAGCATGTCGGTCGAGATGGCCAGTTGATGGCCAAGTTGAGGTGACCAAATGGCACAGTCATCCCCTATGCCCACGTCAGCTTGTCGCGCAGGTCGCTTGAAAAACCGTTCAATCAGCTCAAATTCACCCATGGTCCGAGCTTAACCGCAAGCCAGCCCTGCGGCACACTTTCAATGTAAGGTGCGACCAGACTGGCCAGAGCTGGAGGCATGAAGCACAAATGTATCGATGGGCACATCGAAACGATGGCCGTCGGAGGCCACAAAGAAGTAGCTGCCGTGCATGGTGCCGCTGCCTGTACGCAGGCGACAGCCACTGGTGTACTGAAATGATTCGCCTGGAGCGAGTAACGGCTGTTGACCTACAACACCCAGACCTTTGACTATTTCAGTGTGACCTTGGTCGTCTTGGATGATCCAGTGGCGGGAAATTAACTGAGCGGGCACTGTGCCTGAGTTGGTCACCGTGATGGTGTAGGTGAAGGTAAACACGTTGTGCAGTGGATCACTCTGTTCTGCCAAGTATTCGGGCAGAACGTCAATTTGGATGGTGTGAGCAGACATGGGACGATGTTAACTGCGACAATAAATAGATGACGACGACTTACCGAATTGCCCCTTCCATCCTATCTGCTGACTTCGCCCGTCTTGGCGAAGAGGTCAAAAGCGTCATTGATGCTGGAGCCGACTGGATCCATTTTGATGTGATGGACAACCATTACGTGCCAAACCTGACCTTCGGCCCCATGATTTGCCAAGCCTTGAAGCCGCATGCCAAAACAGTGTCGGGCGTGGCCGTGCCGATTGATGTGCATCTGATGATTTCACCTGTGGATGCATTGGCTGCCTCGTTTGCTGACGCAGGTGCGGACCTGATCAGCTTCCACCCCGATGCCAGTGCCCATGTGCACCGCAGCATCCAGACCATCAAAAGCAAGAACGTAAAAGCTGGTTTGGTCTTCAACCCCGCAGAGCCACTGGATGTGCTGGAGTGGACGATTGACGAAATCGATCTGATCCTGATCATGAGCGTCAACCCCGGCTTTGGTGGCCAAGGTTTCATCGACTCGGCCCTGCGCAAAGTTGAGCTGGCCCGTCAGTGGATCGAACGCAGTGGCCGCGACATCCGTCTGGAAGTGGATGGCGGGATCAAGACCGACAACATCCGCCGTGTCGCCGATGCGGGGGCGGACACTTTTGTGGCTGGAAGCGCGATTTTTGGAAAACCCGACTACAAGGGTGTGATTGACCAAATGCGAAAGGCGCTGACTTGATGCTTTCAAGGATTCAAGCCGCCATCGTGGATCTGGATGGCACCATGGTTGACACTTTGGGTGATTTTGAAGTTGCCCTGAACTACACCATGGCCGATCTGGACTTGCCGCCGATCACTCGAGCTATGGTGGAACGCACTGTGGGCAAGGGCTCGGAGCACTTGATCCGTTCGGTGCTGGCCCATCAGCTGGCACAGGCCGAGAAGACGGTGGGCGCATGCGTGACGGTGGATGTACTTTACGAGCCCGCCTGGCAGCGTTACCAGCACCATTACCTGAGTTGCAACGGCCAGCACTCGGACGTTTACCCGGGCGTTATGGAGGGCCTGCAGGCTTTGAAAAGTGAAGGTATCAGGCTAGCTTGCCTGACCAATAAACCGTTGTCGTTTGCCCAGCCACTGCTGCAAGCGAAAGGTTTGGCAGGTTTTTTTGACCAAGTTTTCGGTGGCGACAGTTTCGAACGAAAGAAGCCGGACCCGTTGCCCATCCTCAAAACTTGTGAAGCGCTGGACACAACTGTGGCCAGCACTTTGATGGTCGGTGATTCCAGCAACGATGCGCAGGCAGCGCATGCTGCGGCTTGTCCTGTGGTTCTGGTGACATACGGCTATAACCACGGGCGTCCCGTTCAGGAAACTCCTGCAGTGGCCTGGCTGGACTCCTTGGCCCACTTGCCTGATTGGCTTAAAGCGTCCCGTGGTTGAGCCATGGAAAACGCCCGGTGGGCTTTGCTACACTCACTCCATCATGTTCATCATCTTCAGCCAATCCTGCGCAGCCCGTCTGCCGAGCCATTCCCACGTGGAAGGCCGAGGAGCCTGGCCCTGGCGTCAGCCAGCCTGACATCGCCTGAAAATCGTGCGGCGCTCGCTGCCACCCGCGCCCGACATTGGTTGGGTATCTGGATGAATGAAAAATGCACCTCGCACAGAGGTCGCCGAGCTCATTGGAGGCTCAAAGCCATGATCACCGAACTTGAATTTAAAAGCCTGGCCAGCCAAGGCTACAACCGCATTCCCCTCATGATGGAGGCTTTCGCGGACCTGGAAACCCCCTTGTCGCTTTACCTGAAGTTGGCGCATACCAAGGACAACGGAAAATTCAGTTTTTTACTCGAATCTGTCGTTGGGGGTGAACGCTTTGGCCGCTACAGCTTCATCGGCCTGCCGGCCCGCACCTTGGTGCGGGCCAGTGGATTTGGTGCGCAGTCCAAGACCGAAGTGGTGCGCGATGGTGCAGTGGTCGAGACGGCCATGGGTAATCCACTGGACTTCATCGATCAATACCAAAAACGTTTCAAGGTGGCATTGCGTCCCGGACTGCCGCGCTTTTGCGGGGGCTTGGCGGGTTATTTTGGATATGACGCCGTGCGCTACATCGAGAAAAAGCTCGAAAACTCCTGCCCGCCCGACACGCTGGGCACTCCTGACATCTTGCTGCTGCAGTGTGAAGAGCTGGCGGTCATCGACAACCTGTCGGGCAAGCTGTATCTGATTGTTTATGCCGATCCCGCGCAACCCGAAGCTTATGTGGGGGCTAAAAAGCGTTTGCGAGACCTGAAAGAGCAGCTCAAATATTCGGTCAGTGCCCCGGTGGTCAAGCCCAGCCCAACATACCCGGCCGAGCGTGACTTTGCCAAGGTCAATTACATCGCAGCCGTTGAAAAGGCCAAGGAGCTGATCGCTGCCGGTGACTTCATGCAGGTGCAGGTCGGTCAGCGCATCAAGAAACGTTACACCGAGAGCCCCCTGTCTTTGTACCGTGCGTTGCGCTCTCTCAATCCCAGCCCGTACATGTATTTCTACAACTTCGGGGATTTCCATGTGGTGGGGGCCAGCCCCGAAATTTTGGTGCGCCAGGAGCAAACGCTTGAGGGGGCAAAGGTCATCATCCGCCCCCTGGCGGGGACGCGCCCGCGCGGTGCCACACCCGAAAAAGACAAGGCCACCGAGCAAGAATTGCTGGCCGATCCGAAGGAGCGTGCCGAGCACGTGATGCTGATCGATTTGGCCCGCAACGACATCGGCCGCATCGCCAAGATTGGCTCGGTCAAGGTGACCGAAGCCTTTGTGGTGGAGCGTTACAGCCACGTGATGCACATCGTGAGCAATGTGGAGGGCGTGCTCAACGAAGGCATGACCAACATGGATGTGCTCAAAGCCACTTTCCCTGCGGGAACATTGACCGGGGCGCCCAAAGTGCATGCGATGGAGTTGATTGACCAATTAGAGCCCGTCAAGCGAGGTTTGTATGGCGGTGCATGTGGATACATCAGCTATGCGGGCGACATGGATGTAGCAATTGCGATCCGCACCGCTGTGATCAAGGATCAAACACTTTACGTCCAAGCCGCGGCGGGTGTTGTGGCCGATTCGGTGCCTGAGATGGAATGGCGCGAAACCGAGCACAAGGCCCGCGCATTGCTGCGCGCCAGCGAGTTAGTTGAAGAAGGTCTGGAGTGAACAGCATGACATCGAAAATCAAATTGCTCATGGTGGATAACTACGACTCGTTCACCTTCAACATCGTGCAGTATTTCGGGGAGCTTGGGGCTGAAGTCGAAGTATTTCGCAACGACGAAATCACGCTCGAAGGCATCGCAGCCCAGCAGCCCGATCGTCTGGTGATTTCTCCGGGGCCATGTTCGCCTGCGGAAGCCGGGATATCAGTGGCTGCGATCAAACACTTTGCTGGCAAGTTGCCGATTTTGGGTGTGTGTTTGGGGCACCAGAGCATCGGCGCCGCTTTTGGGGGGCAGATTGTTCGGGCAAAAGAGCTGATGCACGGCAAAACCAGTGTCATCAGCACCACGCAAGAAGGCGTGTTTGCAGGATTGCCTGAAAAATTCACCGTCAACCGCTACCACTCGCTGGCAATTGAACGCGCCAACTGTCCTGCATGCCTGAAAGTCACGGCTTGGACCGATGATGGCGAGATCATGGGCGTGCGCCACACCGAGCTGGACATAGAGGGCGTGCAATTCCACCCCGAATCCATCCTGACTGAGCATGGTCACGCCATGCTGAAAAACTTTCTGTTTCGACCATGATCACGGTCGAGCATCTGGGCCTTTTCATCGCAGCGGGCGTGGTGCTGAACTTGACGCCGGGACCCGATGTCCTTTACATCGTAAGCCAGGCACTGCGAGGTGGCGTGCGTCCGGGGCTTGTGGCCGCCTTGGGCATCACGGCAGGCTGCTTTGTGCATATGACGGCTGCGGCCATAGGGGTGGGCGCCATGCTGGCGGCATCTGTTGCAACTTTCAATGTGCTCAAATGGGCTGGAGCGGCCTATCTGGTATGGGTGGGCGTACGTTTGTTGTACAAGCGTGCGTCTGCAGAACGCACCCCTAGGCTGTTGGCAAATCGAGACCTGACAACGGTGATGTTGCGATCGGTTTTCTTCAGGGGATTTCTGACCAATGTCCTAAACCCCAAAGTGGCCCTGTTTTTCTTGGCCTTTGTTCCGCAATTCATTCCTGCTCATGCAGCAGCTCCCGCGTTGACATTTGTCGTGTTGGGTTGCCTGTTTAATATCAATGGCATGCTCATCTGCATGGCCTGGGCCTTGGCGGCATCCTGGCTGGCGCAGCACGCACGCGTGGTGCAACAAGGCATGCATTGCCTTGACCGCGTAGCGGGCGTGCTGTTTGTGGGTTTTGGTCTCAAGCTCGCCTGGGCCGATGCGCCCGTTCACTGAAGCAGTCTTGAACGCACATCTCTTTTTTGATTTTCTTCAAGGATTATTGACATGCCCATCACCCCCCAGGAGGCGTTACAGCGCACCATCGAGCATCGTGAAATTTTTCATGACGAGATGCTCAAAATCATGCGCATGATCATGAATGGCGAGTTGTCGCCGGTCATGACGGCGGCCTTGCTTACCGGTTTGCGTGTGAAAAAGGAAACCATTGGTGAAATCACTGCGGCCGCTCAGGTCATGCGCGAGTTTTCCACCAAGGTGCATGTGGCTGATCCCACTCATCTGGTGGACATCGTGGGCACCGGCGGTGACGGCGCGCATACGTTCAACATTTCGACGTGTGCGATGTTCGTGGCAGCCGCAGCAGGGGCCAAGACGGCCAAACACGGCGGACGCAGCGTCAGCAGCAAATCCGGCAGTGCGGACGTGATCGAAGCTTTAGGGGGCAACATCAACCTCAAGCCCGAGCAAATTGCCCGCTCCATTGAAGAGGTCGGCATTGGCTTCATGTTCGCTCCCAACCACCACCCGGCCATGAAAAACGTGGCCCCCGTGCGCAAGGAGCTGGGGGTACGCACCATGTTCAACATCCTGGGGCCTCTGACCAATCCGGCGGGTGCCCCCAACATCCTGATGGGCGTGTTCCACCCTGACCTGGTGGGTATTCAGGTGCGCGCCCTGCAACGTCTGGGCGCAGAGCACGCCGTGGTGGTTTATGGCCGCGACGGTATGGACGAAATCAGTCTGGGTGCGGCGACTTTGGTGGGTGAGCTCAAGAACGGTCAGATCACCGAATACGAAATTCACCCGGAAGACTTTGGACTGCCCATGGCGAGCAACCGTGCCCTCAAGGTGGATACACCAGAGCAGTCCATGGCTGTGTTGCGCGGCGTGTTGGACAATCAGCCCGGAGCGGCGCGTGACATCGTGATGATCAATGCGGGAGCCGCTTTGTATGCTGCCAACGTGGTCAGCAGCATGGCCGAGGGCCTGGAGCGCGCGCGCGTGGCCATCGAATCGGGCGCGGCCAAGGCCAAGCTGGCGCAGTTCGTGGCGTTTGGCCTGGCGGTGGCATGAGCATGTGGCACGACGAGGGTGCATGGATCGCCATGGGCGTTTCGGTGCTGTTTATAGCGGCGGGGGTGATCATGCACTTCGTTTTTATTCGTATTTTGAAAACCGGTGCCACTGAGCACGAGCAGGAAAACCATCATGAGTGACATCCTCAACAAGATCGTGGCCGTCAAACGCGAAGAAGTCGCCGCAGGGTTGGCCAAAAAGTCTTTGGCGGCCATGAGGGCAGACGCTGAAAGCAGGGTGCTGACACGTGATTTTGAGGGGGCAATGCGTACCAAAATCGCCGCAGGACATGCAGCAGTGATTGCCGAGATCAAGAAAGCCAGCCCGTCCAAAGGCGTGTTGCGTGCTGACTTCATTCCTGCAGACATCGCACAAAGTTACGCCGAGCATGGTGCGGCTTGTCTGTCTGTTTTGACTGACAAACAATTTTTTCAGGGGGGCATCGACTACCTCAAGCAAGCCCGGGCGAGTTGTGATCTGCCTGTGCTTCGCAAGGATTTCATGATCGATCCTTACCAGGTCTATGAAGCTCGGGCCATCGGGGCCGATGCGATCTTGTTGATCGCGGCATGCCTAAATGATGCTCAGATGGCCGATTTGGAAGCTGTGGCGCGTAGCCTCGACATGGCGGTGCTGGTCGAGGTGCATGATCGGGCCGAATTGGATCGTGCTTTGAAATTGCAAACCCGCTTGGTGGGGATCAATAACCGCAATTTGCGAACTTTCGAGGTTTCGCTGCAGACCACATTGGACATGTTGCCTGATGTGCCTGCCGACCGGCTGTTGGTCACGGAAAGTGGCATCTTGTCGGCCGAAGATGTAAAACGCATGCGAAATGCCCATGTCCATGCATTTCTTGTGGGTGAGGCATTCATGCGTGCGCCAGAGCCCGGTGAGGCCTTGGCCAAAATATTTGCGTGATGTCCAATGTAGCGGCTCAGCAAACTCTGAGCTTTGAGCCCGCCCCGCTGAATGATGCACATCTGACTCAATGGCCACCTCTTCTGGCGGGGCTGGATGAGCATTGGGCAAAAATGGTCAGGGGGTTTTTTGCGTCTTCAGCTGGGGGAGAGCTGAATGCCAAGTTAGAGAATATCTTGGCTGCTGGCCATGTGGTGTATCCACCAGATCCGCTCTTGGCGTTGAGGCTCACGCCACTTCAAGATGTGCGCGTGGTGATATTGGGGCAAGACCCATATCATGGGCCTGGCCAAGCCCAGGGGCTGGCGTTTTCGGTCGCCCCCGGTGTGCGTGTACCACCCAGTTTGCGAAACATCTTCAAGGAATTGGCCCGAAGTTTGGCCGTGCCTATACCAGCTCAGGGTTCACTTGAGCATTGGGCAAAACAAGGCGTGTTGTTGCTCAATGCATGCCTCACGGTAGAGGCTGGCCAACCAGGCAGCCATGCACGTTTGGGCTGGGAAACTTTGACCGATGCCATGGTTAAGGCAGTTGCTCAAAGAAAACGACCTGCGGTGTTCATGTTGTGGGGCGCTCATGCGCAAGCAAAAAAAATGCTCATTGATGCCGCAGATCCTGAGCAAATACATCTTGTGCTGCAAGCCAATCATCCATCTCCTTTATCTGCCATGCGACCTCCCGTGCCATTTATAGGCTGCGGTCACTTTGTCCAAGCAGACCAGTTTCTAAAAAAAAATGGTGGAAAACCGATCGAATGGTAAAAAATGCGAACGTCACTTGCTGATGGGCGCAAAAAGATGGCATAATCCAAGACTTGCTTCTGGAGGGGTGCCCGAGTGGCTAAAGGGGGCAGACTGTAAATCTGTTGGCTTACGCCTACACTGGTTCGAATCCAGTCTCCTCCACCAGCAACCTGACTTTTGTCAGTTGAATTTGAGCAATTGGAAATGGTTTCCGAGCATTGGCGCTGCATTCGCTCGTGCAGTGCAATCAATGCGGGAGTAGTTCAATGGTAGAACCTTAGCCTTCCAAGCTAATGACACGGGTTCGATTCCCGTTTCCCGCTCCATTCATCTGGCTGGGTCGTTGTAAGAGTTTTCGCCCTTGTGGCTCAGTGGTAGAGCACTCCCTTGGTAAGGGAGAGGTCGCGGGTCCGATTCCCGCCAAGGGCACCAGTTTGGGGCGCGCAATGAAAATTGTGCGCCCTCTGTCTTGGTTGTTGACCGCTACTTTTCGGAGTTGAAAAAATGGCAAAAGAGAAATTCGAACGGACCAAGCCGCACGTCAACGTCGGCACCATCGGTCACGTTGACCACGGTAAAACCACGCTGACAGCCGCCATAACCACCGTGTTGGCTGCCAAGTTTGGCGGTGCAGCCAAAGCGTATGACCAGATCGACGCGGCGCCCGAAGAAAAAGCCCGTGGTATCACGATCAACACCGCCCACGTCGAGTACGAGACAGAAAACCGTCACTACGCGCACGTGGACTGCCCAGGCCACGCTGACTATGTGAAAAACATGATCACCGGCGCTGCTCAGATGGACGGCGCTATTTTGGTTTGCTCCGCTGCTGACGGCCCAATGCCTCAGACCCGCGAGCACATCCTGTTGGCTCGTCAAGTGGGCGTGCCTTACATCATCGTGTTCCTGAACAAGTGCGACATGGTCGACGACGCTGAGTTGTTGGAACTGGTCGAGATGGAAGTTCGCGAGTTGTTGTCCAAGTACGACTTCCCAGGCGACGACACACCGATCATCCAGGGTTCTGCCAAGCTGGCCCTCGAAGGCGACAAAGGCCCTTTGGGCGAAGAAGCCATCATGAAGCTGGCTGACGCTTTGGACACTTACATCCCTACACCTGAGCGTGCAGTGGACGGTGCTTTCCTGATGCCTGTGGAAGACGTGTTCTCCATCTCCGGCCGTGGCACTGTGGTGACTGGCCGTATCGAGCGCGGTATCGTCAAAGTCGGCGAAGAAATCGAAATCGTGGGCATCAAAGACACGGTCAAGACCACTTGCACAGGCGTTGAGATGTTCCGCAAGCTGCTGGACCAAGGTCAAGCGGGTGACAACGTCGGTATCTTGCTGCGCGGCACCAAACGCGAAGACGTCGAGCGCGGCCAAGTGCTGTGCAAGCCAGGCTCGATCAAGCCACACACGCACTTCACTGGCGAGATCTATGTCTTGTCCAAAGACGAAGGTGGCCGTCACACGCCTTTCTTCAACAACTACCGTCCTCAGTTCTACTTCCGTACGACTGACGTGACCGGCGCGATCGAATTGCCAGAAGGCAAAGAGATGGTGATGCCTGGTGACAACGTGTCGATCACTGTGAAGCTGATCAACCCCATCGCGATGGAAGAAGGTTTGCGCTTCGCTATCCGCGAAGGCGGCCGTACCGTTGGCGCTGGCGTTGTTGCCAAGATCATCGCTTAAGAGGTTTTTTGTAGGGGTATAGCTCAATTGGCAGAGCGTCGGTCTCCAAAACCGAAGGTTGTAGGTTCGATTCCTACTGCCCCTGCCACCTGAAAAGGTGGATTTTCAAGCCCGCTAGTCTCTAGCGGGCTTCCTTGTCTGATACGTCGCCATCATTGATGGGGCGCAACAAAGGTTTTCAAGCCGTATGGCAACGTCCGAAGTTCAAACTGTTAGCGCTGCAAGCGATAAGTTGCGTCTTGCACTCGCAGGCTCGCTGGTCATTGCTGCTTTGGTGGCATATTACTTTTTGGCCACTCAGGGTGCTTGGGCTCAGTGGGCAGGCTTGCTGGTGGGCTTGGTGGCGGCCTTGGCGGCATTCTTTTCTTCGGAAACAGGGCGTCAGTTGATTGCTTTTGGTCGCGATGCTGTTCGGGAAGTCAAAAAAGTAGTCTGGCCTGAGCGCAAAGAGGCCATGCAGATCACGGCTTATGTCTTCGGCTTTGTGGTGGTGATGGCGCTGTTTCTGTGGCTCACCGACAAAACTCTCGAATGGGTTTTTTACGATCTGATTCTTGGGTGGAAAAAATAATGAACGATGTTGTAGTCAACGCGCCCATGGCTGGCACATCCACGAACCCTGATTTGAAGTGGTACGTGGTTCATGCCTATTCAGGCATGGAAAAAGCAGTCGAGCGCAATATCGTAGAGCGCATCACGCGTTCGGGTATGGAGTCCAAGTTTGGTCGCATCCTTGTGCCCACAGAAGAGGTGGTCGAGGTCAAGAACGGCCAAAAGCGCACCACGGAGCGCAAATTTTTCCCCGGCTACGTGCTGGTAGAAATGGTGATGGATGACGAGACTTGGCACTTGGTCAAGCACACCAACAAGGTGACGGGTTTTGTGGGCGGCGCTAAAAACCGTCCTGCGCCCATTTCTGAAGCGGATGTGGCCAAAATCGTCAGCCAGATGCAAGAGGGTACCGACAAGCCCCGGCACAAGGTTGAGTTTGAAGTGGGTGAATACATCCGCGTCAAAGAAGGCCCATTCACCGACTTCAACGGCACCGTCGAAGAAGTCAATTACGAACGCAACAAACTGCGTGTGTCGGTCACCATTTTTGGTCGCGCGACACCGGTTGAGCTGGAATTCAGTCAAGTCGAAAAGACCTGAGCACCATCTTGATGCGAACAGCCTGGCACTTCCCGACTCGGTGCCAGGCTTTGAAAGTGAGTCGTTAACCCCGGGAAGCTCTTGGTTTTTCAACTGAAGCGTTAATACCCGCAAGGAGAAAAGCATGGCGAAAAAAATCGTCGGCTTCATCAAGCTGCAAGTGCCAGCTGGTAAAGCCAATCCATCGCCACCTATTGGCCCAGCTTTGGGTCAACGTGGTCTGAACATCATGGAATTCTGCAAGGCGTTCAACGCCCAGACCCAAGGCGTCGAGCCCGGTCTGCCATTGCCCGTGGTCATCACGGCGTTTGCAGACAAATCCTTCACCTTCATCATCAAGACCCCGCCTGCAGCGACCTTGATCAAGAAGTCCATCAAGATCGACAAGGCTTCGACCAAGCCTGGTCTGGAAAAGGTCGGCAAGATCACCCGCGCTCAGCTGGAAGAAATCGCCAAAACCAAGATGAAAGACCTGACTGCCGCCGATCTGGACGCAGCTGTTCGCACCATCGCTGGTACTGCCCGTTCCATGGGCGTGAATGTGGAGGGCGTGTAAATGTCCAAGCTCACCAAAAAGCAAAAAGCCCTGGTTGGCAAAGTGGACAGCAACAAGCTGTACGCCGTTGCTGATGCATTGACCATCGTCAAAGAGTGCGCCACCGCCAAGTTCGATGAATCCATCGACGTGGCCGTGCAACTCGGTATCGATGCCAAGAAATCTGACCAAGTGGTGCGTGGCGCTGTCGTGTTGCCTAACGGCACAGGCAAGACTGCTCGTGTGGCCGTGTTCGCACAAGGTGCCAAGGCTGAAGAAGCCAAAGCCGCCGGTGCTGACGTGGTCGGTATGGACGACTTGGCTGCCCGCGTGAAAGCTGGCGACATGCCTTTCGACGTCGTGATCGCTGCGCCTGATGCCATGCGCGTCGTCGGTACTTTGGGTCAAATCTTGGGCCCGCGTGGCCTGATGCCTAACCCCAAAGTCGGAACCGTCACACCTGACGTGGCCACAGCCGTGAAGAACGCGAAAGCCGGTCAAGTGCAATTTCGCGTGGACAAAGCCGGTATCGTGCACGGCACCATCGGTCGCCGTTCGTTTGACTCTGACAAGTTGCAAGGCAACTTGGCGGCCTTGGTGGAAGCCTTGGTCAAAGCCAAACCCGCGACCAGCAAGGGTGTTTACCTGCGCAAAGTGGCCGTGTCTTCGACCATGGGTGTGGGCGTGCGCGTCGACACACAAACCATCGCAGCTTGATTGCGTGAAATTTGAGCCAACCCTTGGGTGGGCTCAATGTGGTGGGCTGCGGTCTTCTCAACCAAGACCGCAGGTCATCCAAGACCGTTGGTGCACACACCGCTGTGCTTAATCAACAAACTGAAAAGTTCGCTTGGAAGTTTGGGCCAACGCAGATGGCGATCCCGCTGCAGATGGATGGAAATCCTTCAACAGTTGGTCGCTGCAAATAGGCGTGTTCAAGGGGAGACCCGAAGACACATATAAAGGAGTAGACCTTGAGTCTGAATCGCAGTGAGAAAGAAGCGGTCATTACCGAAGTGACCGACCTCGCCGCTAAAGCTCAAACGCTGGTGATGGCGGAATACCGTGGTATCACGGTCGCTGACATGACAAACCTGCGCGTCAAAGCTCGCAGCCTGGGCGTTTCGCTGAGCGTGTTGAAAAACACCTTGGCCCGCCGTGCTGTGACGGGTACGCAGTTTGAAATTGTTGCCGATCAGATGACCGGACCGCTGATCTATGGCTTCTCTGAGGATGCTGTGGCTGCCGCAAAAGTGGTGGCTGACTTCGCAAAAACCAATGACAAATTGGTGATTCGCGCAGGTGCATTTGCAGGTAAAGCTCTGGACGTCAATGGCGTTAAGCAGTTGGCAAGCATCCCTTCGAAAGAAGTGTTGTTGGCTCAATTGTGTGGCTTGCTGATGTCGCCAATGTCCCGCACCGCCGTGGTGTTGGGTGCTTTGGCGGCCAAAAAAGGCGAAGGCGAAGCTGTTGCCGCTTAAGGCCAGCGTTCGTGTTTAAACCAATTGTTAGGAAATAAAAATGGCATTCGATAAAGACGCATTTTTGACCGCGCTGGACAGCATGACGGTCATGGAACTCAACGACCTGGTGAAAGCCATCGAAGAGAAGTTTGGTGTGAGCGCTGCCGCTATGGCTGCTCCCGCTGCTGCTGGTGGCGGTGCCGCTGCAGCTGCTGAAGAGAAGACTGAATTCAACGTGATGTTGTTGGAAGCCGGCGCAAACAAAGTGTCCGTGATTAAAGCTGTGCGCGAAATCACCGGTCTGGGCTTGAAAGAAGCCAAAGACTTGGTGGACGGCGCTCCTAAGGCTGTCAAAGAAGGCCTGCCAAAGGCTGACGCTGAAGCCGCCAAGAAGAAGCTGGAAGAAGCTGGCGCCAAGGCCGAACTCAAGTAATTCGGTCTCGTTCCAAGGCTGGAGTGTCCGCAAGGGCCTCCAGCCTTTGGCGCTTACAGAGCGCACAGAAAAATCACTCAAAAAGCAGGTTTTTCTGTGTCTTCTGACCCGACTGCAGAAGACCCTTGGTTCGGGTTGCGTGCAATGCGCAATCGTCCGCCAACGCTGGTAGAGGCCAGCCGCCAAGCCCGTTGTTTGCGCTGAAAAGCGAGGCAACACACAGTCCTGAAAGATCAAGCCCGGAGATCTCATGGCCTATTCCTACACCGAACGCAAGCGAATCCGCAAAAGTTTCGGCAGCCGCGAAAGCGTGCTCGAAGTTCCATACCTGCTGCAAATGCAAAAAGACGCTTACACGTCGTTCTTGCAAGCAGGCGTTGTGTCATCCAAACGCACCCATGAAGGCTTGCAAGCCGCGTTTGAGTCCGCTTTCCCCATCGTCTCGCACAACGGCTTTGTGGAGATGAAGTTTGTTGAATACAACTTGGCCAAACCTGCATTCGATGTGCGCGAATGCCAGACACGCGGCTTGACCTTTTCGTCGGCTGTGCGTGCCCGTGTCCAACTCATCATTTATGACCGCGATTCCTCGACTTCACAAAACAAAGTGGTCAAGGAAGTGAAAGAGCAAGAAGTCTACATGGGCGAAGTGCCCTTGATGACCGACAAAGGCTCCTTCATCATCAACGGTACCGAGCGTGTGATCGTGTCTCAGCTGCACCGCTCACCCGGTGTGTTCTTCGAACACGACAAGGGCAAGACCCACAGCTCGGGTAAGTTGCTGTTCAGCGCACGCATCATCCCTTACCGTGGCTCCTGGCTCGACTTTGAATTCGACCCGAAGGACATACTGTACTTCCGCGTTGACCGCCGCCGCAAAATGCCCGTCTCGATTCTGCTCAAGGCCATCGGCCTGAACCCCGAATCGATCCTGGCGAACTTCTTCGTCAACGACACCTTCCGCTTGATGGACAGCGGTGCACAAATGGAATTTGTGGCCGAACGTCTGCGTGGTGAAGTCGCCCGTTTCGACATCACCGACAAGGCTGGCAAAGTGGTTGTGGCCAAGGACAAGCGCATCACTGCGCGCCACACACGCGAGCTCGAGCAATCCGGTACCACGCACATCAGCGTGCCCGAAGACTTTCTGATCGGCCGCGTGGTCGCCCGCAACATTGTGGACGGCGACACGGGTGAGATCATTGCCAAGGCCAACGAAGAGTTGACCGAAGCCTTGCTGAAAAAGCTGCGCACCTCCGGTATCCAAGACCTGCAGTGCATTTACACCAACGAACTCGATCAGGGCGCGTATATCTCGCAAACTCTGCGCATCGACGAGACCGTGGACGAATTCGCTGCACGCGTGGCCATCTACCGCATGATGCGCCCTGGCGAGCCACCGACTGAAGACGCTGTGCAAGCGCTGTTCCAGCGCCTGTTCTACAACCCCGATACCTACGACCTGTCGCGCGTGGGCCGTATGAAATTCAACGCCCGTGTGGGCCGTGGCGAGTCCACAGGTCCCATGGTGCTGACCAATGAAGACATCTTGGCCGTGGTCAAGATTCTTGTGGACTTGCGCAACGGCAACGGTGAAGTCGACGACATCGACCACTTGGGCAACCGCCGCGTGCGTTGCGTGGGCGAATTGGCCGAAAACCAATACCGCACAGGCTTGGCACGTATCGAAAAAGCTGTCAAAGAGCGTCTGGGCCAAGCCGAGCAAGAGCCCCTGATGCCGCACGATCTGATCAACTCCAAGCCGATTTCTGCGGCTTTGAAAGAATTCTTCGGCGCATCGCAGCTGTCGCAGTTCATGGACCAGACCAACCCGTTGGCCGAGATCACCCACAAGCGCCGCGTGTCGGCCCTTGGCCCTGGTGGTTTGACCCGCGAACGTGCAGGCTTTGAAGTGCGTGACGTGCACGTGACCCACTATGGTCGTGTGTGCCCTATCGAGACACCCGAAGGTCCAAACATTGGTCTGATCAACTCTTTGGCCTTGTACGCCCGCCTGAACGAGTACGGTTTCATTGAGACCCCATACCGTCGCGTGGTGGATGGCAAGGTCACGATGGAGATCGATTACCTGTCGGCCATCGAAGAAGGCAAGTACGTCATCGCCCAGGCCAACGCCACATTGGACAAAGACGGTAAGCTGACCGGTGACCTGGTGTCTGCCCGTGAAAAAGGTGAATCCATCCTGTGTGGTGCCGAGCGTATCCAGTACATGGACGTGTCGCCTGCCCAGATCGTCTCGGTTGCCGCATCGCTGGTGCCTTTCCTGGAACATGACGATGCGAACCGCGCCTTGATGGGTGCGAACATGTCGCGTCAGGCCGTGCCCGTGCTGCGCCCAGAAAAGCCCATGGTCGGTACCGGCATCGAGCGCGTTGCTGCGGTCGACTCTGGCACCGTGGTCACCGCTACACGAGGTGGTGTGGTGGACTATGTTGATGCCACCCGCATCGTGATCCGCGTGAACGACGCTGAAGCCATGGCCGGTGAAGTCGGCGTGGACATCTACAACCTGATCAAGTACCAGCGCTCCAACCAGAACACCAACATCCACCAGCGCCCCATCGTCAAGCGTGGCGACAAGCTGGCCAAAGGTGACGTCATTGCCGACGGCGCATCGACTGACCTGGGCGAAATCGCCATCGGGCAGAACATGCTGATCGCCTTCATGCCCTGGAACGGCTACAACTTCGAAGATTCGATCTTGATCTCTGAGCGCGTGGTGTCGGAAGACCGCTACACGTCGATCCACATCGAAGAACTCGTGGTCATGGCCCGTGACACCAAGTTGGGCGCCGAAGAAATTTCGCGCGACATCCCCAACCTGTCCGAGCAGCAACTGGGCCGTCTGGACGACTCCGGCATCATTTACGTGGGCGCAGAAGTGCAGCCCGGCGACGTGTTGGTGGGCAAGGTCACACCCAAAGGCGAGACCACCCTCACGCCTGAAGAGAAACTGCTGCGCGCCATCTTCGGCGAAAAAGCCAGCGATGTGAAAGACACCTCACTGCGCGTGGACCAGGGCTCGCAAGGCACCGTGATCGACGTGCAAGTCTTCACCCGCGAAGGCATCGTGCGCGACAAGCGTGCCCAGCAGATCATCGACGACGAACTCAAGCGCTTCCGTCTGGATCTGAACGACCAGCTGCGCATCGTGGAAGCTGATGCGTTCGATCGTATTGAGAAGCTGCTGATCGGTCGCGTGGCCAATGGCGGTCCTCAGAAACTGGCCAAGGGTACCCAACTCGACAAAGCCTACCTGGACGCTGTCGAGAAGTTCCATTGGTTTGACATCCGCCCTGCGGAAGACGACGTGGCCATGCAACTCGAGTCCATCAAGAACTCGCTGGAGCAAACCCGACACAGCTTCGACCTGTCGTTCGAAGAAAAGCGCAAAAAGTTGACCCAAGGCGACGAGCTGCCCGCAGGCGTGCTCAAGATGGTCAAGGTCTACCTGGCCGTCAAGCGCCGCTTGCAGCCTGGTGACAAGATGGCCGGCCGTCACGGTAACAAAGGTGTGGTCTCCAAGATCGTGCCCGTCGAAGACATGCCTTACATGGCCGACGGCACACCGGCTGACATCGTGCTGAACCCGCTTGGCGTGCCATCGCGCATGAACGTGGGTCAGGTGCTCGAAGTTCACCTGGGCTGGGCGGGTAAAGGCATTGGTCACCGCATTGGCAACATGCTGCAAGCTGAAACCCAGCGCATGGAAAAAGTGGCTGAACTGCGCAAGCTGTTCGACCAGCTCTACAACAGCCTGGGCCGCAAGGAAGACCTGTCGCAGCTGTCCGACGACGAAGTTCTGGCCATGGCCGAGAACCTCAAAGAGGGTTTCCCCTTCGCATCGCCCGTGTTCGACGGTGCGGCCGAAGAAGAAATCCGCGCCATGCTGCACCTGGCTTATCCCGACGATTTGGCCAAGGCCAAAGGCCTGACGGCCACTCGCACGCAAGCCAACTTGTTTGACGGCCGCACAGGCGACGCCTTTGACCGTCCCACCACGATCGGCTACATGCACTACTTGAAGTTGCACCACTTGGTCGACGACAAGATGCACGCCCGCTCGACCGGTCCTTACAGCTTGGTCACGCAGCAGCCGCTGGGTGGTAAGGCGCAGTTTGGTGGTCAGCGTTTCGGTGAGATGGAAGTGTGGGCGTTGGAAGCCTACGGCGCTTCTTATGTCTTGCAAGAGATGCTCACCGTCAAGTCTGACGACGTGCAAGGCCGTACCAAGGTGTACGAGAGCATCGTCAAAGGCGAACACTCCATCGAAGCGGGCATGCCCGAGTCGTTCAACGTGCTGGTCAAGGAAATCCGTTCGCTGGGCCTTGACATCGAGCTCGAGCGTTCTTAATTCACAGGCAAAGGATTTAAACCATGAAATCACTACTCGACCTGTTCAAGCAGTTCACGCCCGATGACCATTTCGATGCGATCCGCATCGGCCTGGCATCGCCCGAGAAGATCCGTTCGTGGTCTTTCGGTGAAGTGAAGAAGCCGGAAACCATCAACTACCGCACCTTCAAGCCCGAGCGCGATGGTCTGTTTTGCGCCAAGATTTTTGGCCCCATCAAAGACTACGAATGCTTGTGCGGCAAGTACAAGCGCCTCAAGCACCGCGGTGTGATCTGCGAGAAGTGCGGCGTTGAAGTCACACAAACCAAAGTGCGTCGCGAGCGCATGGGTCACATCGACCTGGCCGCACCTTGCGCCCACATCTGGTTCCTCAAGTCCTTGCCATCGCGTTTGGGCCTGGTGCTCGACATGACGCTGCGCGACATTGAGCGTGTGCTGTACTTTGAAGCCTATGTCGTAACCGATCCGGGCATGACCCAGCTGAAGAAATTCAGCATCATGAGCGAAGACGATTACGACGCCAAAGTCAAAGAGTACGGCGACGAATTCGTGGCCAAAATGGGCGCCGAAGGCATCAAGGAATTGTTGCAAGGCATCGACATCGAAAGCGAAATCGAGCGCCTGCGCGGTGACCTGACTGGCTCCGAGCTGAAGGTCAAGAAAAACGCCAAGCGCCTCAAAGTGCTGGAAGCATTCAAGAAGTCGGGCATCAAGCCCGAGTGGATGGTGCTCGAAGTGCTGCCCGTGCTGCCACCGGACCTGCGTCCTTTGGTACCGCTGGACGGCGGTCGCTTTGCGACCTCCGACCTGAACGACCTGTACCGCCGCGTCATCAACCGCAACAGCCGTCTGCGCCGTTTGCTGGAATTGAAAGCGCCCGAGATCATCGCCCGCAACGAAAAGCGGATGCTCCAAGAAGCGGTGGACAGCTTGCTGGACAACGGTCGCCGCGGCAAGGCCATGACCGGCGCCAACAAGCGCGCTTTGAAGTCTTTGGCCGACATGATCAAAGGCAAGAGCGGTCGTTTCCGTCAGAACTTGCTGGGCAAGCGCGTGGACTACTCCGGTCGTTCCGTCATCACCGTGGGCCCAACCCTCAAGCTGCACCAGTGCGGTTTGCCCAAGTTGATGGCCATCGAGTTGTTCAAGCCTTTCATCTTTGCGCGTCTCGAAGCCATGGGCATCGCGACCACCATCAAGGCCGCCAAGAAGGAAGTCGAAGCCGGTACACCGGTGGTGTGGGACATCCTGGAAGAGGTCATCAAAGAGCACCCCGTGATGCTCAACCGTGCGCCTACGCTGCACCGTTTGGGTATCCAGGCGTTTGAGCCTCTGCTGATCGAAGGCAAAGCCATTCAATTGCACCCCCTCGTTTGCGCGGCCTTCAACGCCGACTTCGACGGTGACCAGATGGCCGTACACGTGCCGCTGTCGGTGGAAGCCCAGATGGAAGCCCGCACTTTGATGCTGGCTTCGAACAATATTTTGTTCCCCGCTTCGGGCGAACCATCCATCGTGCCTTCGCAAGACGTGGTGCTGGGTCTGTACTACACCACCCGTGACCGCATCAACGCCAAGGGCGAAGGCCTGATTTTTGCCGACATCGGTGAAGTGCAGCGCGCTTTGGACGCGGGCGCTGTGGACCTGACAGCCAAGATCAGCGTGCGCATGACCGAGTGGACCAAGGACAAAGTCACTGGAGAATTCACTTCATCGGTTTCGATGGTGGAGACCACAGTGGGCCGTGCCTTGCTGTCCGAGATCCTGCCCAAGGGCCTGCCCTTCAGCAACCTGAACAAGGCGCTGAAGAAAAAGGAAATCTCCAAGCTGATCAACACGTCCTTCCGCAAGTGCGGCTTGAAAGAGACGGTGGTGTTCGCCGACAAGCTGTTGCAAAACGGTTTCCGTTTGGCCACACGCTCGGGCATCTCGATTGGTATCGACGACATGTTGGTGCCGCCAGAAAAGCCCGCCATCATTGCGGACGCGGAAAAAGAAGTCAAAGACATCGAACAGCAATACGTGTCGGGTCTGGTGACTTCTGGCGAACGTTACAACAAGGTTGTGGACATCTGGGGCAAGGCCGGTGACGCCGTGTCCAAGGTGATGATGGACCAACTGCGCAAAGAAAAGACCATCGACCGTCACGGCAAGGAAGTCGAGCAGGAGTCCTTCAACTCCATCTACATGATGGCCGACTCCGGTGCTCGCGGCTCTGCAGCGCAGATTCGCCAGCTGGCCGGTATGCGTGGCCTGATGGCCAAGCCTGACGGTTCGATCATTGAGACCCCCATCACGGCGAACTTCCGTGAAGGTCTGAACGTGTTGCAGTACTTCATCTCGACCCACGGAGCGCGTAAAGGTCTGGCCGACACGGCGTTGAAGACCGCGAACTCCGGTTACCTGACCCGCCGTTTGGTTGACGTGACCCAAGACTTGGTGGTGACTGAGCTCGATTGCGGCACCGCCGATGGTTCGCTGATGCGCGCCATCGTTGAAGGTGGTGAGGTGATCGAATCGCTGCGCGACCGCATCTTGGGTCGCACCGCTGCTGAAGACGTGCTGCACCCCGAGAACCGTTCGGTTCTGGCCACCGCCGGCACCATGCTCGATGAAGACCTGATCGACGAACTCGAAGCCGCTGGCGTCGACGAAGTCAAGGTCCGCACAGCCCTGACTTGCGCCACACGCTTTGGCTTGTGCGCCAAGTGCTATGGCCGCGATCTGGGTCGTGGTGGTTTGGTCAACAACGGCGAAGCGGTTGGTGTGATCGCTGCCCAGTCGATCGGTGAGCCGGGTACCCAGCTGACCATGCGGACCTTCCACATTGGTGGTGCGGCTTCGCGTGCGGCTGTGGCCTCCAGCGTGGAAGCCAAGTCCAACGGCATCATCGGCTTCAATGCCACGATGCGTTATGTGACCAACTCCAAAGGCGAGCTGGTGGTGATTTCCCGTTCTGGCGAAATCGTCATCCACGACGAACACGGCCGCGAGCGTGAGCGTCACAAAGTACCTTACGGTGCGATCCTGTCGATCAAGGCGGACCAGACCATCAAGGCTGGCACCATCTTGGCGAACTGGGACCCGCTGACCCGCCCGATCATCACCGAATTCGCCGGTCAGGTGAAATTCGAGAACGTCGAAGAAGGCCTGACGGTGGCCAAGCAGGTCGACGAAGTGACCGGTTTGTCCACCCTGGTGGTGATCGATCCCAAGCGCCGTGGTGCAGCCAAAGTCATTCGCCCTCAGGTCAAGTTGATCGACGCCGCAGGCAAAGAAGTCAAGATCCCAGGCACCGACCACTCGGTGACGATTGGCTTCCAGATCGGTGCGCTGATCCAGGTGCGCGACGGCATGGACGTGGGCCCAGGCGAAGTGCTGGCCCGTATCCCGGTCGAAGGTCAAAAGACCCGCGACATCACCGGCGGTTTGCCCCGTGTGGCCGAACTGTTCGAAGCCCGTTCGCCCAAAGACAAGGGCATGCTGGCCGAGATCACCGGTACCGTGTCGTTTGGAAAAGAGACCAAAGGCAAGGTCCGCTTGCAGATCACCGACCCTGAAGGCAAGGTCTGGGATGAACTGATCCCCAAAGAGAAGAACATCCTGGTGCACGAAGGCCAAGTGGTCAACAAGGGCGAGAGCATTGTGGACGGCCCTGCCGACCCGCAAGACATCTTGCGTTTGCTGGGCATCGAAGAGCTGGCCCGCTACATCGTCGACGAAGTGCAGGATGTGTACCGCTTGCAAGGCGTGAAGATCAACGACAAGCACATCGAAGTGATTGTTCGTCAGATGCTGCGCCGCGTGGTGGTGGAGAACTCCGGCGATTCCAGCTACATCGCGGGCGAACAGGTGGAGCGTTCCGAAATGCTCAACACCAATGATGCCTTGCAAAAAGACGGCAAGATCCCTGCGACCTACAGCAACTTGCTGCTGGGTATCACCAAAGCGTCCTTGTCGACCGACTCGTTCATCTCTGCGGCGTCCTTCCAGGAAACCACCCGTGTGTTGACCGAAGCGGCCATCATGGGCAAACGCGATGAGTTGCGTGGTCTGAAGGAAAACGTGATCGTGGGACGTCTTATCCCTGCCGGTACAGGCTTGGCTTATCACAAAGCCCGTGCGGTCAAGGATGCCATGGACGACGCAGAGCGCCGAGCCATTGCGGACGCCGAAGCTGCAGAACTGGCTGGCGAATCGTCGCAAGACGCCGTCACGGACGCTGGCGAAGCTGCCTGAGCGATGACATCACCGATTTGTCGGTGATCATGACCAGCCCCTGCACCGCTTGCGGTCAGGGGCTGTTTTGTTGCAGATGCAAACATGAGGTGATGGGATGGGTGCGTTGATCTTTGGCACGTCATTGGCGTTGCTGGTGTTCTGGGCTGTGGGGGCACACAACCGTTTGGTGCGCTTGCGCAGCGAAGTGGTTCGTCAATGGAGCAGTGTGGATGCCGTCTGGCTTCGCTTGCTGGTCCGTCTGCAGGGCGGTATAGCTGCACGTCAGGTCTTGGCCAGCGAAGAGGAAACGCAAGATCTTCAAAAGCTGCAGACCATTTGCGATGATTTGCTGGAGGCACTCTCGCAGTCGCGCTTGCAGCCATTGGATGAGGGCTGTCAGAAACAAGTGGTGTCTCAGCACCTGAAGCTCGTGGCTGAAATTCGTTTGATGCAACAAAACGCGCCCGAAGCGATCCGTCCTGATCTGGAGATCGCGCTCAGCCGGATGCGCCAAACATTGCCCGCAGCAATGATTCCTTACCATGTGGCCGCTTTAATCTACAACGAAGCCTTGGCCATGCGTCCTGCCTCCTGGTTGGGGCGGCGTTTGAATTTCAAACCGGCCATGCGCATGGATTTGTCATTGGCAAGCACTTGAACGAATACGAATGAAATCTGCCAAACAGAGTCAAACCGCTGTGACGAATGCCGCATCAGGCGCCCCTGTGCCTTTATGGCGGTTGCTGCAAGCCACGGCGGCTGCAGTGCAAGCGGTGCGCGCTGGTCGTTCATTGACAGCGCAACTCCAAAGCGTGCCCCAGTCCTTGCGACCTGGGGCACAGTCCTTGAGCTTTCATGTTTTGCGTCAGCTGGGCCGTGCCACGGCATTGCGCCAATTGCTGGCTGCTAAAGCGCCGCCGCCTGCGGCTGATGCATTGCTGTGTACCGCTTTGGCCTTGTGCTGGGACGAAGCGCAAGCGCCTTATCCTGTGCACACGCTGGTGAACCAGGTGGTTGAAGCTGCAAGGCAGCAACGCTCAACCCAGGCGCAAAGCGGATTTGTCAATGCTTGCCTGCGCCGCTTCATGCGCGAACGAGAGACCCTGGTGGCACAAACGGATGTGAATCCGCAAGCCCAGTGGAACCACCCGGCCTGGTGGATAGACCGTTTGCGATCGGATCACCCTGCGCATTGGCAGGCGCTGCTGACCATGGCGCAAAAACCGGCCCCCATGACTTTGCGGGTGAACCGTCTGCACCAGTCGGTGGCGTCTTACCAAGGCTTGCTCGATGAGGCAGGATTAACGTCCAAAACGGTGGGTGAGGATGGCTTGCAGCTGGCCAAGGCGGTGCCTGTGCACCAGTTGCCGGGTTTTGCACAAGGCCATGTCTCGGTCCAAGATGCCGCCGCGCAAATGGCCGCACCATTGTTGATGCACGGTCTGGACCCGAGCCCAGGATGGCGAGTTCTGGACGCATGCGCGGCCCCCGGTGGCAAAACCGGGCATTTGCTCGAAATCTGTCCGCAGGCTCAGGTATTGGCACTGGATGTGGATGAAGCGCGTTGCGATCGTATTCACCAAAACCTGCAACGACTGGGCTTGCTAGCCCAGGTTAGGGCAGCCGACGCAGGTCTGCCCGATAGCTGGTGGGATGGACAATTGTTCGATGCCATCTTGCTGGACGCGCCCTGTACCGCATCGGGCATCGTGCGCAGACACCCCGATGTGCGCTGGCTGCGCCGCCCCACAGACAGTGCGCAGTTGGCCCAGATTCAGGCGAAACTGGTCCAAACGCTGTGGCATTTGCTCAAGCCAGGTGGGCGCCTCTTGTATTGCACCTGTTCGGTCTTCAAGGCAGAGGGAGACGAAGTCGTCCAAGCGTTTCTTCAGCGCAACACTGATGCCCTATTGCACCCCTCTCCAGGCCATTTGATCCCCGGTTATGCCCCAAGAGACAGGCCAGTCGTGGACAATTCACTGGGTGAACACGACGGGTTTTATTACGCACTGCTGGAAAAGCGCCAAGCTTGAGCTTTGGGGCTGCTGCCGTTGGGCCTTGGGCGCCTTGTGGCTGCTGAGCGCGTGCAGCGCTTGGTCGCAGTCATCCCTGGCCGAATTGACGGAGCTGAGGGTTGAACGGCAGGACGGTGCACTGGTTCTGCACGCTCAGCTCAGGCTCGAACTTGGCCCAGCGGTGGAAGATGCCCTGGTCAAGGGCCTGGCCGTGCACTTTGTGGCTGAAGCTGAAGTGATGCGCGATCGCTGGTACTGGTATGACCGCAAATTGGGCAGTGTCAGCCGCTATTACCGCTTGGCATTTCAGCCATTGACCCGGCGCTGGCGCCTGAATGTCTCCAATGAGCCGATCCCGAGTTCAGGGCTGTCCAGCACTATTTCTCAAAATTTCGAGTCTTTGAACGAAGCATTGGGTGTGATCCGCCGTCAATCGGGCTGGAAGGTGGCCAACATGGCAGACCTGGATGTCGATGCACATCAATACGTGGCCTACCGCTTCAGGCTGGATGTTTCCCAGTTGCCGCGCCCATTTCAGATCGCTGCAGGCAATCAGGCTGACTGGAATCTAATCGTCAGTCGCACCCTGCGGCTGAATGCCGAATCGGTGCGCTGACATGGCCTGGTTTGCCAATTTGCGCATTCGGCAAACGTTTTGGGCTTCCAGAACCAGCAGGTGGTTGCTGACCTTGGGTGCGTTGACCATGGTGGTGATTGGTCTGGGCCTGTTGGTGCTGCTGACGCAAGCCACCGGTAACCGCGAACGCTACAACCAGAATTATGAATGGCTGGTACTGATCAACCGCATCGTGGCCAGTGGCTTGTTGATCACCATTTTGTGGGGGTTTGTGCGTTTGCTGCTGAGGTGGCGAAGCGGTCAATTTGGCGCCCGACTGCTGGTCAAACTGGCAGCCATCTTTGCCTTGGTCGGTGTGGTGCCTGGGGTGTTGATCTATGTCGTGTCCTACCAGTTTGTATCGCGCTCCATCGAGAGCTGGTTTGATGTCAAGGTCGAAGCCGCGTTGGTCGGCGGTCTCAATCTGGGGCGTGCGACGTTGGACACCTTGAGCAACGATTTGGGTAAACAAGCCCGCTCTGCGGCATCGCAACTGGCAGATGTGATGGAAGCCAGTGCAGGAATGACGCTGGAAAAGCTGCAAGAACAGCAAGGGTTCAACGATGTGGTGCTGTGGAGCACCACTGGGCGCATGGTGGCCAGTTCTGGCCAATCCAGATTCCAAATACGTCCCGAGCGTCCCCCTGCGTCAATGATCAAGGAAGCGAGGCAAAAGGGGGGGGTGGAATGGATAGAAGGCCTGGACGAGTCGATTTCTGGGGCAGATAAAGGGCGCATCAAAGTGCTGGTGTTGGTACCCCAGTCAGGCATGGCCTTTGATGAGGACCGCAAGCTCTTGCAAGTCACACAAGACTTGCCCGCCACGCTGGTCACCAACGCGCTTGAAGTTCAAGCGGCGTATCGAGAGTATCAGGAGCGTGCGCTGGCGCGAGAAGGCTTGCGTCGCATGTACATCGGCACCTTGACCCTCAGCCTGTTTCTGGCCGTGTTGGGCGCCATCTTGCTGGCCGCTCTGCTGGGCAACCAACTCGCCAGACCCTTGCTGCTGCTGGCACATGGCATGCGCCAGGTTGCCGCGGGCGATCTGACACCCAAATTAGTGCTTCAAGGAAAAGACGAGCTGGGCGGTCTCACGCGTTCTTTTGCGGACATGACACAACAGCTGTCAGACGCACGCGCCAGTGTTCAGCGCAGTCTGGAAGCCTTGGACGCGGCGCGCGGTAATTTGCAAACCATTCTGGACAACCTCACTTCCGGTGTGATGGTGCTCGATGCGCAAGGCGTCATCTTGTCAGCCAATCCGGGGGCTACGCGCATATTGCGGGTGCCTGTGGCTGCGCATGCTGGCATCAGCTTGCTGAGCTTGCCCACTTTGCAAAGTTTTGCCCAAGACGTGGCTGAACAATTTGCCCTATTGCGTTCAGACAAAGATGCCCACGAACTCGATCACTGGCAAAAGGCATTTGAAATTCACGCCACGGGACAAGGCCTGACTGAGAGTTGTGTGACCTTGCTGGCCCGAGGCGCGGTGCTGCCCGACGGGATGCGCTTGCTGGTGTTCGACGATATCTCCGAGATCGTGTCTGCCGAACGTGCGCAAGCCTGGGGCGAAGTGGCGCGTCGACTGGCCCATGAAATCAAGAACCCGCTCACGCCGATCCAGTTGTCGGCAGAGCGGCTCCAGCGCAAATTGGCCGGCAAACTGGCCGTGCCAGACGACGCCTTGCTGACCAAGTCGGTGAAAACCATCGTGGACCAGGTGGACGCCATGAAGCGGCTGGTCAATGAGTTTCGCGACTATGCGCGATTGCCGTCGGCTGATCTCAAGCCCGTGCAACTCAACGCCCTGATTTCCGATCTCTTGGTCCTGTATGCCAACGAGCCCAGCGACCAAGTGCATCGGGCCGTTGTGCGCGTGGAGCTCGACCCTGCCTGCCCACCCATTCAGGGGGATGTGCAGCAGCTGCGTCAAGTCATTCATAACCTGCTGCAAAACGGGCAGGATGCCTGCGAAATGCGCGGCCACGCCTTGCCAAACGCCCATGTACTGGTGCGCACGGAGTGGAGTGCATTGCGCCAGCGTGTGCGCCTCACAGTCACCGACAGCGGTCCAGGTTTTGCGCCCAACATCCTCAAAAGAGCCTTTGAGCCCTACGTCACAACCAAAGCCAAAGGCACAGGACTGGGTCTTGCGGTGGTCAAGAAAATTGCCGACGAACACGGCGCCCGCATTGAGCTGAGTAACGTGATGCAGGACGGTGAAATCAAAGGGGCGCAAGTCTCGCTATCATTCGCTCTGGACACAACAGCTGGAGCGCTGAATCAGCCCTCTTCATGAACTGAGACAAGACAGGCAATATGGCAAATATTTTGGTGGTTGACGACGAGCTGGGCATACGTGACCTGCTGTCTGAAATCTTGTTCGATGAAGGGCATCAGGTCGAGTTGGCTGAAAACGCAGCGCAGGCCCGCGATGTTCGCCAGCGCATGCGACCTGACTTGGTGCTCCTGGACATCTGGATGCCCGATACCGATGGCGTCAGTCTGCTCAAGGAATGGGCGTCATCCGGTTTGCTGACCATGCCCGTGATCATGATGAGCGGGCATGCCACGATTGATACAGCCGTTGACGCGGTCAAGATGGGTGCTCAGGCCTTCCTTGAAAAACCCATCACCTTGCAAAAATTACTCAAGGCGGTCGAGCATGGCCTGGCCCGGGAGCAAGTCAGGCAGGTCACCACGGCAGCGGTCTTTCAGCCCACTGCCTTGTTGACCACTGTCTCAGTGCCCGTCGCACAGGAGGGCCAGCCCCAGATGCAGCAACTCTTTGACCTTGACTGCCCACTGCGTGAAGCCCGCGATGCCTTTGAACGCGCCTATTTCGAATTCCATCTGGCGCATGAAGGCGGCTCCATGACCAAAGTGGCCGAAAAGACGGGCTTGGAACGAACACACCTGTATCGCAAGCTCAAGCAGCTGGGCGTCGATTTGTCGCGCAGCAAACGCATTGCATGAATCTTGTCAGTGGGACCAAAAACCTCTTTTTATGCTGCTATAATTCAAGTCTTCCGGCCCGGTAGCTCAGTTGGTAGAGCAGCGGATTGAAAATCCGCGTGTCGATGGTTCGATTCCGTCCCAGGCCACCAAATAAAAGCCGCAGTTTTGCAAAAAACTGCGGCTTTTTCTTTGTCTGAAATACATGGCATTTGTTTCATGCCTTGAGATGAACTAATGGTATAAATTGTCAAACATGACAAATATATTATCAATTCAACTCATGACAGTTTGTTTGACGAAGCCATCTCCGCAGCCATGGGATGGGGGAGAGGTGCGGTGTTGCTGATGGCACGGAGCGTTCGGCGCTTGTTCATCGCTTTGCGGGCAGGGACTGTCTGGCTGTGCGCGCTATGTTGGGGGTGCAGTGTGAGCGCGCAAGCCTTTGTCTTGGGCGACTTGTCTGTTTCACCGAGCCAGTTCACGGTTTTTCATGCGGTGTTGCCGTTCACTCAAACAGTGCCTGTGGATGTTCGCGACATTCAGGTGCAAATTGGCTCTGCAGGTGACTATGAGCGCTGGGGCTTGACGCGTTCTGATGCGGTGAAGTTCATTCGCCCCCGCGTTGTGCTGACCAGCGACGCTGCGGGCTACATCGAACTCGTCTCTGCGGACCCTGTAGCTGAGCCATCGTTTGACTTGGTGTTGTGGATTGCCCATTTGCAGCAAAAAATGCCTGTGCACTACAAAGTCACTGTGGCAGAAAAAACGACGCTGATCAAAGGTGATGCGTTGATGGTGCCGCTGTCACCCGTGCTTGCCGCATCGGCGCCTGCCCCCCGAAAGGCTGTGCAACTTGCCGCAGTTCAGACACCAGCCCGTGAAGTTTCAGTTAAAACGGGGGGGCCTGAAACCTCGGCAGTCCATCCAGATGCTGGTGTGTCCATGCAAATCCCCGCAGAGAGGGAGGCAGCGCAAGCGCTTGAGCTGGAGGTCAGGAAGCCCCCGGCGCCATTGCCGGCCCCTTATGTGACGGTGCTCATGCCGCATTTGAGCTTGACCAAATACGAATTGCTGCTTGGGCTCGTTGTGGGGTCCAGCGTATTGTTATTGATGGGTTTTTTACTGGGGCGTTACCGTTGGTCGCAGCCTCGAGAGGCTATGGATGAGGCCGAGTCGCTGCATGCACATTCAAGGGCGGAGCCTGCCCCGAAGCCAATGCCACGTGCCCAGGAAGGCATGAGCCCACAAGGGGTGTCAGACGATGGCGGTGTGCTGCCGACAGTGCCTGCGCCTGTGCGCCCAACGATGCGACCGACGCTGGTGGCCGACAGCACGCGCAAACAGCGCGCCACTCAGCCCCGGACGGTGGCCGAAGACCGCATCAATCTGGCCAAAATTTACATCAGCATGGGCGATGCCATGACGGCCAGATCGGTCCTGGATGAAGTGATTGCGCAAGGATCGGAGCCGGAAACGGCGCAGGCGCTGAAATTGATTCAGCAACTTGTCTGATTCCGCCTGCTGCAAGGGTGCGCCAGGCCACAGTCTGTTCAATGCTTGAGTTTGCGGTACAGCGTGCGCAAGGTCACGCCTGCAATGTCGGCGGCCTTCTTTTTGTCGCCGTTGCAGTATTCCACCAGCCGTGCAATGTACTCGCGCTCTTGCGACTTCAGTGCCGTGAAGGGGCCTGAGGTGTCCTCTTCAAACTCCATGGCTGCGACCGTGGCCCGCCAAGCCGGTGGTTGTTGCGGGGCTTGGGCCTGGCGTGGCCGAATGTCAGAGACTTTGTGCGCGGCGGGTCTGACAGGCTGCACGGGGGCGGGCGCTTGTGCTTGCGCTGCCTGGGGGCCAATGTGGTAAGTCGTGCTGGCGTAGGCCGAATGGCTGGCGCCCTGAAAAATCGACTGCTGTGCCGCGACAGCTTGGTCGGTTTGTGCAAACGCCGGTGGGTTGTTCTGGGCCTGATCCAGGTAGCCATTGAAGTCGGGCAGCATGGAACGCTGTGACTTTTTCTCGATCACGCGTTCCGATTTGCTCGAGGGCGTGCCCGCATGAATGGCTTGCACCACTTGCAGACCTGAATAGCATTGCGCGTCAAAGGTGCCCACCAGGCGGTGGATGATGTTGCGCAGCTCCAGAATGTTGGCGGTGTATTTGTGATGGCACAGCACCTCCATCGCTTCAGGGCTCACTTGCTTGTGACGGCCACCCGGAATCTCCTGCAAGATGGAGTTGACCAAGTCTGCAATGTCCTCGCGGCGCTCGTTCAGCGAAGGCGTGCGAATCGTCAGCGTGTTGATGTGGTGCAGCAGGTCATTGCGAAACTTGCCATGCTCGACCATGGCCATCAGGTCCTGGCTGGACGATGTGATCAAACGGAAATCGCTGTTGTAGGTGTCGCTGGAATTGACCGGGGAGTAAGTGTCACTTTCCATCAAGCGCAGCAGCAAGGTCTGACTGGCCGGCGGCAGCTCTCCGACCTCATGCAAGTACAGCGTTCCACCTTCGGCCAGCGACACGGCGCCTTGGCGCAATTGGTGGTTGTAGGGGTTGAGCGAACCCAGTATCTCCAACTCGAACTTGCTTTCCTTGATGCCCAGGCAATCGATCTGAACAAAGTTGTGAGCGCTTCGGCCACTGACGTTGTGCACTGTGGTGGCCGACTGGCGCTTGCCTGTGCCCACCTCCCCTGCGAGCAAAACCGGGTCGTCTGTCTGGCTGGCCATGTGAAGGCGCCGAACAAACGCATGGAAGGCGGCGCTTGTCGGGCGTTTAGCCACTGTCAGGACGGAGGTCTCGGAAGTCAAGGGGGGCATGCGGCTCACACAGGCGTTGATGTTTTTGTCACTATTGACAAATTTTAATCGGGGTAGTGTAAAAAGTAAGTGGTTTTTAATTGAATATGTTGCGTACAAGCCATGCTGTGAATGCGGATGGGCAAAGGCAAATGGGATAAATGAAACAACCACAGGGCGCGACTTTGATATTGATGAATTTGGAGATCAGACGGTATTGATTGACATACCGTTCGTATCCCATAGGTCGGCACTCGAAGAGTCTGACATGGATGTGGCATCCGTACCGCATGCACAAGCGCAATGGCATGGTCAGCAAAACGTCGGGGTAGCCGACTGCCCATTGACCGGGGCACCGCTGCATACGGGTTAACACCTGATTGACAGCACAACGATGCAAGCAAATACTTCAAGCCTCAAATATTCAGGCCTTAATCAAAATGGGCCATTCAATGGCAGAGGTTGAAAAAATGAAAATCGTGTGCATTGGCGGCGGCCCATCGGGCCTGTACTTTGCGTTGTTGATGAAAAAGCTCAACCCTGACCATGACATCACCGTGGTGGAGCGCAATAAGCCCTACGACACTTTTGGGTGGGGCGTGGTGTTTTCAGACCAGACGCTGGAGAACATGCGTGAGTGGGACAAAGAAACCGCCGCAGAGGTGGAGCAAGCATTCAACCATTGGGATGACATCGAGCTGCACTTCAAAGACCGGGTGATCCGCTCAGGCGGTCACGGCTTTGTGGGCATCGGACGCAAAAAGTTGCTCAACATCCTGCAAGAGCGCTGTGAGCAAGTGGGCGTCAAGCTCTTGTTCGAGCAAGACGTGCAGTCTGACTTGGACTTTCCCGATGCCGACCTGATCATCGCCAGCGATGGTGTCAATTCGCGTGTGCGAAGCCGGCTGCCCGAAGTGTTCAAGCCCGATATCGTCACACGACCCAATCGTTTCATCTGGCTGGGCACCAACCGCCAGTACGACGCCTTCACCTTCTTGTTCGAGAAGACCGAGCACGGCTGGTTCCAGGCCCACGTCTACAAGTTCGACAACCAGACTTCCACCTTCATCGTTGAGTGCCCTGAGCATGTGTGGCTGGCGCACGGCCTGGACAAAGCCGATCAAGACGCGTCGATCGCCTTCTGCGAAAAGCTTTTCGCCAAGAACCTGCAAGGCGAGAAGCTGATGACCAACGCCCGCCACCTGCGTGGCTCGGCGTGGCTCAACTTCCAGCGCGTCAAGTGCGCCAACTGGTCCACCTTCAACGGCAACAGCCATGTGGTGCTGATGGGCGACGCGGTGCACACCGCGCACTTTGCCATCGGCTCGGGCACCAAGCTGGCACTCGAAGACGCCATTGAGTTGGTGCGCCAATTCAAGGCGTTGGGTGACACGGCCGACCGCATCCCTGAAGTGCTCAAGCACTACCAGGCCGTGCGCGAGATCGATGTGATCCGCCTGCAGAATGCCGCCTGGAACGCGATGGAGTGGTTCGAGGTGTGCGGCGAGCGCTACTGCGACCAGCTCGAACCCGAGCAGTTCATGTACTCCATGCTCACCCGCAGCCAGCGCATCAGCCACGAGAATTTGCGTTTGCGTGACAAGGACTGGCTGGAGGGCTATGAGGCGTGGTTTGCGGGTCGCACGGCAACCCCTGGCGTTCGTCCACCGATGTTCACGCCCTACACCTTGCGCTCGGTCACGCTCAAGAACCGCGTTGTCGTCTCGCCCATGGCGCAGTACATGGCCGTCGACGGACGCGTGGGCGACGACCACCTGGTGCACCTGGGCGCACGCGCCATGGGCGGCGCAGGCCTGGTCATGGTCGAGATGACCGCACCCAGTGCCGACGGCCGCATCACACACGGCTGCCCGGGCTTGTGGAGCGATGCGCAGACTCAAGACTTCAAACGCATCACAGGCTGGGTGCATGCCAAGTCCGACGCCAAGATCGGCCTGCAAATTGGCCACGCCGGACCCAAAGGCTCGACCTGCCGCCCCTGGCAAGGTGCTGGCATGGACAAGCCTGTGCCCGCAGATGACGCTGAAGGCAACTGGCCTTTGATTGCGGCCTCTGCTCAGCCCTATTTGCCGCATGGCGAGGTACCCCGCGCCATGAGCCGCGCTGACATGGACCGCGTCACGGCCGAGTTTGTGGCGACCACGCAGCGCGCTGCCCAAGCTGGTTTTGACTGGTTGGAGTTGCACTGTGCACACGGCTACCTGCTGTCGAGCTTCATCAGCCCACTCACCAACCATCGCACAGACGAATATGGCGGCTCGCTTGATAACCGCCTGCGATACCCGCTGGAAGTGTTTGCCGCTGTGCGCGCAGCTTGGCCCAAAGACCTGCCCATGTCGGTGCGCATTTCGGCGCACGACTGGGTTGAAGGCGGCATCACGCCCACCGATGCGGTCGAGATCGCCCGCGCCTTCAAGGCCGCAGGTGCCGACATGATCGACTGCTCATCGGGCCAGGTCAGTGCGCAGCAAAAGCCCACCTACGGCCGCATGTACCAGACCCCGTTTGCCGACCGCATCCGCCAGGAAGCAGGTATCGCAACCATCGCGGTGGGGGCGATCAGTGAAGCCGACCACGTCAACAGCATCCTGGCCGCAGGCCGCGCCGACCTGTGCGCCGTGGCCCGCCCGCACCTGGCCAACCCGGCCTGGACGCTGACAGAAGCTGCACGCATCGGCTTCAAAGACATCGCCTGGCCCCGCGCTTATGAGTCGGGCAAGCCCCAGCTCGAAGCAGGCTTCGCACGCGAGCGTGCGATGCAGACCGCGAGCAAGGGGGACTGAGATGTCGCATTCACATGGCAGGACTTCACCCTCCTTGCAATTTGAATTTGTGGGAGCCGCGCCCTCGCGGCGATTGGGCGTCTATCGCGGCGAGGGCGCTGCACCCACAGAATTCAATCGCGGCGAGGGCGCCGCTCCTACAGGGGGCAAACCATGCTGAGCAACCGACATGCCCTCATCACCGGCGCGGGCGCAGGCATTGGCGCGGCCATCGCGCTGCAGCTGGCCCAAGCGGGCTGCCGCCTCATGCTCTGCGGGCGATCGCACGACACGCTGCAAGCCCAGGCCGAAGCGCTGCGCGCACAAGTGCCTGATGTGGCGGTGTTGATTGCGCCCATGGACGTGGCCGATGAACACGCCGTACATGCGGCGATGCAGCAGGCGCAGGCCCGCTTTGGCCCGGTGAACATCTTGGTCAACAACGCGGGCCAGGCGCACAGCGCGCCCTTTGCCAAGACCGATGCCGCGCTGTGGCAGCAGATGCTGAACGTCAACCTCACAGGCACTTACCACTGCATCCAAGCCGTGCTGCCCGGCATGCTCGAGGGGGCCAAAGCAGGCACACCAGGGCGAATCATCAACATCGCCAGCACGGCGGGCCTCAAAGGCTATGCCTATGTGAGCGCCTATGTCGCGGCCAAGCACGGCGTGGTGGGCCTGACCAAAGCGCTGGCCCTCGAATTGGCCCGCAAAGGCGTGACCGTGAACGCGATTTGCCCCGGCTACACCGAGACCGACATCGTGCGCGAAGCGGTGCAAAACATCGTGAGTAAAACAGGCAAGAGCGAAGCCGAAGCGCGCCAAGTCTTGGCCGCGAGCAACCCGCAACAGCGCTTGGTGCAGCCGCACGAAGTGGCGCAAAGCGTGTTGTGGTTGTGCGCAGCGGGCAGCGATGCGATCAACGGTCAATCGATTGCCATTGATGGTGGGGAGCTGGTGTCATGAGCGCACGACAAGACACGGACATGGAAGTGCGTGCACACGCCGACCACCACGCCTCGTTGCGCCTGTGGTTGCGTCTGCTTTCGGCCACCACCCGCATCGAAGACACGATCCGTCAACGCTTGCGCGAGCAGTTTGACATCACGCTGCCGCGCTTTGACCTGATGGCGCAGCTCGAGCGCGAGCCGCAAGGCTTGTCGATGAGCGAGCTGTCACGCCGCATGATGGTCACGGGTGGCAACGTCACATCCATAGTTGACCAGCTTGAAAAAGAACAACTGGTGCAGCGGCAAATGCAGGCCAGCGACCGCCGCTCCTACACCGTCAGCCTGACCGAGGCTGGGCGTACTGCGTTCGCGTCCATGGCGCAGGCCCACGAGGGGTGGGTCGTCGAGCTGCTGTCGCCGCTGGCCGAACAAGATCAAACACAACTGCATCAACTGCTGGGCGCTTTGAAGTCCGGCACCCCCACCGCAAACAACAGCGCCCTTCGTAGGTCGGTGGTCGAAGACCCCGACGTGGGTCGCGCAGGCCTTGGCGCTGAACGCGGGCCGCAGGGGGGATTCACGCCCTTGTCGGACTCTTCGAGTGCCGACCTACCCAATCCTAAGGAGACAAAATGAGCGAACGATATTTGTCCGGCCAGCCCCATCAGCTGCCCCGCCACAACCAGCCCATGGCGGGCTACCAGCCCGAGCATTTTTTGCTGTCCGTCAAAGACGGTGTGGCCACGGTGAGCTTGAACCGCCCCGAGCGCAAGAACCCGCTGTCGTTTGACTCTTACGCCGAGCTGCGTGACTTTTTCCGCGCCTTGCCCTACGCACCTGACATCCACGCCGTGGTCATCACGGGTGAGGGTGGCAACTTCTGTTCGGGTGGTGACGTGCACGAGATCATCGGCCCGCTCACCCAACTCGACATGCCCGGCCTCTTGGCCTTCACCCGCATGACGGGCGACTTGGTCAAGGCCATGCGCGCCTGTCCGCAGCCCATCATCGCGGCGATCGACGGCGTGTGCGCGGGCGCAGGCGCGATCCTGGCCATGGCCTCAGACCTGCGTTACGGCACCGAGCGCAGCAAGACCTACTTTTTGTTCAACAAGGTCGGCTTGGCTGGTTGCGACATGGGCGCGTGTGCGCTCTTGCCGCGCATCATCGGCCAAGGGCGTGCGAGCGAGTTGCTGTTCACCGGGCGCGGCCTGGGCGCGCTGGAAGCCGAGCGCTGGGGTTTTTACAACCGTGTGTGCGAGGCAGGCACTGTGCTGGCCGATGCACAGGCCATCGCCGCCCAGCTGGTAGCAGGCCCCACCTTTGCCAACGGCATCACCAAAAAGATGCTGCAACAAGAATGGAACATGGGCGTGGACGAAGCCATCGAGGCCGAAGCCCAGGCCCAAGCCATCTGCATGGCCACCAACGACTTCCACCGGGCGTACCACGCCTTTGTGGCCAAGCAAACACCTGTTTTTGAAGGGGACTGAGTCATGTCAGACCACCCAGCCAATCACCCGCCAGAACTCGACTGGCCCTTCTTTGACGACAGCCACCGCGACTTCAAAGTGCGCTTGGACACTTGGTGCCAAGAGCACCTTGCACACGCACACCACGACGAAAGCCGCGATGCGGTGGATGCCGAATGCATCCGCCTGGTGCGCTTGTTGGGCAGCGGCGGCTGGCTCAAGCACGCGGTCTCAGGCACGGCCTATGGCGCAGCATCTGACGTGATCGACACCCGCCAGCTCTGCCTGCTGCGCGAAACGCTGGCTTTCCATAACGGCTTGTCAGACTTCGCGTTTGCCATGCAGGGTTTGGGCACAGGCGCCATCAGCCTCATGGGCACAGCCGATCAAAAGCAGCGCTACCTGGCGCGTGTGGCATCGGGCCAGGCCTTGAGCGCCTTTGCTTTGAGTGAGCCCGATGCGGGCTCCGATGTGGCCGCCATGCAGTGCAGCGCCACGGCAACAGCAGACGGCTATGTGCTCAATGGCCGCAAGACCTGGATCAGCAACGGCGGCATCGCCGACTTTTATGTGGTGTTCGCCCGCACAGGCGAAGCGCCTGGCGCACGCGGCATCACGGCTTTCATTGTGGATGCCGACACGCCCGGTCTGTCGATTGAAGAGCGCATCGACGTGGTCGCGCCCCACCCGCTGGCCACGCTCAAGTTTGACAACTGCAAGGTCGCTGCCAACCAGCGCATTGGCGAAGCGGGCCAGGGCTTCAAGGTCGCCATGGCCACGCTCGATGTGTTCCGAACCTCGGTGGCGGCAGCCGCTTTGGGTTTTGGGCGGCGTGCGCTGCACGAGTCCATCAGCTGGGCGCGTTCACGCAAGATGTTTGGCCAAACCTTGGGCGACTTCCAGATCACCCAGACCAAGATCGCCCAGATGGCCACCATGCTGGACGCGGCCACGCTCTTGACGTACCGCGCCGCGTGGCTGCGCGACCAAGGCGGGCGCATCACCCGCGAAGCGGCCATGGCCAAGATGACCGCCACCGAAAACGCCCAGCAGATCATCGACATGGCGGTGCAGATGCACGGCGGCATGGGCGTCAAAAAAGGCGTGATGGTCGAGTCGCTGTACCGCGAGATTCGGGCGCTGCGCATTTACGAAGGCGCCACCGAAGTGCAGCAGCTGATCATCGGCAAGGACTTGTTGAAAGGTTGACATGAGCGACTGGAACCAACTGCTGCCCAGCAGCCACACCGACACCTTTGCGCGTGACCGGCTGCCGCCGAAAGACCAACTGCCCGTGTTCATGGCGGATCGGCCCGAGTTGGACTACCCGGACCTGATCAACTGCGCGGTGGAATTGGTGGACCGCCATGTGCAGGCAGGCAAAGGCGATCGCATCGCGCTGCATGGCGTGAGCGACTTCAACACGGGCGGTGGCGACTTCAGCTGGACCTATGCGCAGTTGCAAGACAAGAGCAACCGCATCGCCCAGGTGCTGACCCATGACATGGGCCTCGTGCCCGGCAACCGCATTTTGCTGCGCGGCGGCAACAGCCCCATGATGGCGGCTTGTTTGCTGGGCGCGCTCAAGGCCGGGCTGGTGGCTGTGCCCACCATGCCGCTGCTGCGTGCGGGCGAGTTGGCGCAGATCATCGACAAAGCGCAGGTCAGCGCCGCGCTGTGCGACAGCCTGCTGGCCGACGAACTGCAGCACTGCATGACGCCCGGCCACGCCAGCCACATGGCCAGCTTGCAGCAGCTGGTGCAGTTTCGCAGCGATGCCCCTGATGGCCTGGAGCAGCGCATGGCGCAGCAAAGTGGTGCGTACACGCCTCACGCCACCAGCCGCGACGACGTGTGCCTGATTGCGTTTACCAGCGGCACCACCGGCAAGCCCAAGGGCACCATGCACTTTCACCGCGATGTGCTCGCCATGTGCGATTTGTTCCCGCGCCACATCTTGCAGATGAACGAGAACGATGTGGTGTGCGGCACGCCACCCATCGCCTTCACTTTCGGCTTGGGTGGTCTCTTGGCGTTTCCGCTGCGCTTTGGTGCCAGTACCGTGCTGCTCGAAAAGCACACGCCCGAGACCTTGATGCAGACCATTGCCAAGTACCGCGCCACGCAGTGCTACACCGCGCCCACCATGTACCGCCAGATGGCAACGCTGGCCAAAGGCATTGACCTGTCGAGCCTCAAGCACCCGGTGTCGGCAGGCGAGGCCTTGCCCGACGCCACCCGCCAACTGTGGAAGCAGGCCACGGGCATCGAGATGACCGACGGCATTGGTGGCACCGAAGTGATCCACATCTACATCTCCAGTGCGGGCGCGCAAGTGCGCCCCGGCAGCATTGGCCAAGTGGTGCCCGGCTATGTGGCGCAGATCGTGGGCGACGACATGCAGCCCGTGCCTCCCGGCACCGTGGGGCGGCTCGCTGTGCGCGGCCCTACAGGCTGCAAATACCTGGCCGACCCGCGTCAGCAAGACTATGTGAAAGACGGCTGGAACCTGCCCGGCGACACCTTCGTCATGGACGCCGATGGTTACTTCAGCTACCAAGCACGTAACGACGACATGATCATCTCGGCGGGCTATAACATCGCAGGCCCCGAGGTGGAAGGCGCTTTGCTGCAACACCCGGCCGTGGCCGAATGCGGCGTGGTCGGCATGCCCGACGAAGACCGTGGCCACATCGTGCAGGCCTATGTGGTGCTCAAGCCCGGCCACACGGGCGATGCGGCCATGGAAAAAGCCTTGCAAGAGCACGTCAAACAAACCATCGCCCCGTTCAAGTACCCGCGCAAAGTGGTCTTTTTGGACGCCTTGCCCCGCACCGAAACCGGCAAACTGCAGCGCTTCAAGCTGCGTCAAATTTCTTAAGGAGCCCACCATGTTTAACGTCTTGCAACCCGAAGGCTGGGCACCCGCCAAAGGCTATGCCAACGGCATCGAAGCACGTGGCCGCATGGTGTTCGTCGCGGGCATGATCGGCTGGAACGGCCAAGCCCAATTCGAGACCGACGACTTTGTGGCCCAGTGCCGCCAATCCCTGCAAAACATCGTCGACACGCTGGCGTGTGCAGGCGCAGGCCCACAGCACATGGCCCGCATGACCTGGTACGTCAAAGACAAGAAGGAATACCTGGCCCGTGGTCGCGAGCTGGGCAAGGTCTACCAGGAAGTCATCGGCAAGAACTATCCAGCCATGACGCTTGTGCAGGTGGCCGATCTGGTGGAGGACCGTGCGCTGGTGGAGATTGAGGTCACGGCGGTGGTGCCGGAGTGAGTGGGTTCGCGCCTTACACGGTGGCAACGGCGAGGCTGGTAGGTGGCTGCTCGGCTCACGCTATATGACGGTCGCTGAAGGTTTGTGACTTCTATTGCCAATTGAGCAATACGAATGTCGTGGGGCAGTGCTGGGTGGTGCTGTTTATAGGCTGGGAGAGGACTACACCATGCGGAAACGGTCGGTGGGAGTTGGCCCAAATAAGACGAAAAATTACTTCTTATTAATAAAAACTTGCCTGAAAATAAATACATTTCTCTAGGGAGTATTTGATGTTCAAAACATTGCGGGATCTATGGCGACGCTTGACAACCAAGTCGACGGCAATTCCCATGAATTCGACAATTGGTCCAACACTTGCCAACAATCTCCCTTTAGTCTCATCGCATATTGACAATTCGGCATCTCTTATCTTTATGGATACCGAAACCACTGGTTTAAATCAGAACGGGACGGATGAGGTTTTGGAAATTGCGATCGTAAGCGATGATGGCAGAACGCTGCTCAACACGCTGGTGCGACCGTTAAAAAACAGCGTTTGGTCTCAAGCTCAGGCAATCCACGGTATCAGTCCGAAGGATGTAGAAAACGCCCCGACTTGGGATTCGCTCTTGCCAAAAGTGGCTGAAATTTGCGCTGGTAAAACAATAGTCGTTTACAACGCCCCTTTTGATACGAGCTTTTTCCCTGGAGGCTTCTTTACATCTGTCGTCTGCGCCATGCGTCGCTACACAGAAGTTTGTCCTGATGGCACCATGTGGACAAAACTCTCGGATGCTGCTACTGCCTCAGGATATGCCCCCACCGGAAACTATCACCGCGCTCTTTCAGACGCTCTCGCATGCCGACACATATGGAAATTTGGCATCCCAGCGCTAGAAAAAAACTACCCACCAATAATTAATTCACGTATCGCCGCAAAAATCATTGCGGAGACTGGTGAGCACATACCTCTAGTTTTTAACAATGTCTTTGCTGAGCAATTGCGATTTGTGACCGCCAACGATCGGTGCAAATTTTGGACAAAAGATGATCGCCAAGAAATCAATATTTATAGACCAGGGACTTTGGGAGGCAAAGGCAAGATTGCATATCTGACTAAAGCAGAAAACCCGGAGTTGGCCAGGCAACTGGCGGCAGGATTCGAGATTGATCTGTTACTAAGAGAACGCGATGGAGACACACTTCGGTTCGAGGTCGTAACAAAACCAAATCGAAAAACGCCGACGGTTATGACATTGCCCGCAACAACAAAGACCTACAGCGAAATCGATAACGACATTTACCAATGCTTCATTGCTCATCGATCTGGCATGAGCAACGTAATCGGAAGTTGGGAAGATTTTCAAACAGTAGAAAATGAGATGGCCCTGATTTGTAAAGAAAAGGGTGGACGCTACTACAAATCAAAAGCCAAGGGTGCCAAGTTCGCAATCATCTTTTCGCCGTACGCACAAACCGCCAACGATGTTTTGCGCTTACAGCAGGAGGGATACAAGGTAACCTCTTTCGACCGTGCTGTAGCGTTTTTTCAGTTGCAGTCTATGTGGGATTGTCAACAGTACGTGGACCATGTGAAAAGCCTAAATAGCAACATCAATACCTTTGGTTGATGCTCTTCGGCCAAAACCGCTTCCAAACAGCGAACTCAAGCCCTGAAAGCGACTCAGTGCTCCCCAGCACTTGTATGCGCGGCGATCAAGCTCTCAAGCATGAGCTTGAGTTGATGCGCTGGGTCTGAACCAAAGCAGACACCACCTGCGCCTCGTGCGCTTTGGCTTGCTTCAGCAGGGGCTGCACTTTGCGCCTACCTGCTGCCGTGAGGCTTACCAGGCTTTGGCGTTTGTCGTGCGCAGCGTCGCAGCGCTTGACCCAACCGGCGTCTTGCATGCGGCCCACCAGCTTGGTCACTGTGGGCTGTTTGGCCAGCACGATGCTGGCGAGTTCGTGGATGCTCAAGCTTCGGCCTCAGGCCAAAGTCTTGGGAAGTAAAAGCGCAGGGCGTGCTGGGGCACACCCAAGCGGACTTTGCCGTAGGGGCTGTCCGATTCCAGCAGGCCGCGTTTGAGCAAGGCCGACACCTGAGCGGTGGCCAGCCGATCACCCAAACCCAGCATGGCCTTGAAGTCGGCGCGATCCAGTTCGGTTTGTGCGGCGAACAGGTAGTGCAAAGCCCGAAGCGATGTGCTTCGCACGCCTTCGCCGACTACTTGCTCTTCATACGCCAGGCAGGCGGCCATGCGGCCTTTCATGTCCTCCAGGCTGAGCAATTCCCGCATGAAAGCCACTTGGTCGGAGCAAACGTCCAACACGTAATCCATCCACGCGATCAGGGCAGATTCGCTCAGGTTGCCACGGCCATCCAGATCCCCTGCACGGGGTTCGTCTGCGGCGGCCAGGCGTGCGTAGTAGGTCTCTTGAGTGCGTGCAAAGCCGCGCAAAGGGGACCACAGCCCGTTGGTCAGGCCCATGTGACCGAGCACCAGATGGCTGTGCAAGCGGGCGACACGGCCGTTGCCATCCAGAAAAGGGTGAATCCACGCCAGGCGCTGGTGCGCTGCCGCCATCGCCAAGATTTGCATTTCGCCACGACGCACTTGTCCATAGACCTTGGACCACCGATCCATGAAGGCAGGCAATGCCGCCGCAGCGGGTGCGGCGTGCCGACCCACACTCACTTGTGCGGTTCGCATGGCTCCGGGAATCAGCACTTGAACTTCTGCGCCCTTTTGTTGAATTCGGTCTTGATCGGTCAGGCGGGCAAACAGGTCCTGATGGATGTCTTGAACGGTTTGCGGCGACCAGACTTGCGCGTTGGTCCATTGAGGCCACAAGCATTCAAGTTGGTTCTCTGTCGCCATGTGGCTGAGCGCCAGACGTTGGCGGCGGGCTTTGTCGGCATCTTGTGCGTAATCGTTGCGCAGGGCTTGCTCGATTTCCAAGGGAAGGGTGTGTTGCCCTTCAATCCGGTTGGAGTAATAGGAATTCATGGCGCGCAACATCTGGCGCAGGCTTGGCAGTGCTCCGGTAGGGCACCAACTTGCCAAGCGGTCGGCCTGGCGGATCAGGTCGTGAGCACGCTCCAGCAGTGGGCCCAAACGGTGTTCAGACGGAAGCAGCGGTTCCATCTGGGTTGGATGGTCATAGAGTTGAAATTTCTGCGACTTTGACATGATTTATAAGTATATGTCGCGCAAAGATAATTTGTAAATCATGCGAGATTTTTTGCGACTTTTAATGCGACCCTGTGTGTCGATAAAAATCAGACGCTATATCGCTCTTTCCTCAATGATCTGAGGGCGCGCATCGCGCCTCTGAGCGGCACTTATCCTCGCACTGCAATCATCCGCTCCAGGACCTTTTTCAACTGGGCCACTTCGGCCAATCCGATGTCGGCCATGACCTGCGCCTCATGCGCCCGTGCCTGTGCCAGCAAGGGCTTGACCTTGCGGTGACCCGCTGCGGTGAGGCTCACCAGTGATTGGCGCTTGTCGTGCGGGGCGTCAACACGTTTGACCCAACCAGCTTCAGCCATGCGGCCCACCAGTTTGGTGACGGTGGGTTGCTTGGCCAGCACGATGTCGGCCAGCTCGCCCACGCTCAGCGCGTCTTTGCCCGACAGGCTGGCCATGACGCGCCATTCCATAAGGCTCAGACCACTGGCTTCGACCACGGCGTGGAATTCACTCGAAATCAAATGGCTGGCGCGTGCCAGTAAGTAGGCGAGGTAGTCGTCGACAAAGCCTGCGGAGTTGCTCATGCCAGTGGCGTGGTGGTGCTGAACTGACCGCCCTGGTAAACGAGTGGGGCCGAGCCATCACTGAAGCCGCAGCGTTCCACTTCGCCCACAAAAATCACATGGTCGCCTTCTTCGTGGCGGCTGCGGTTGTGGCATTCAAACCAGGCCAGTGCGCCTTTCAAAATGGGTAACCCGGCTTGCCCCAGGGTGTAGGCGGTGTCGGCAAACCGGTCGCCTTTGCCATAGGCAAAGCGATTGCACAAGTCGAGCTGGTCTGCGGCCAGCACATTGACCACATAGTGCGTGCCTGCATGAAACAGCGGCAAGCTGCTGGCCCGGTGGCCCAAGCTCCACAGCACGAGCGGCGGCGTGAGCGACACCGAATTGAACGAGCTGGCCGTGATGCCCACAAAGCTGCTGCTGGCCGTGTCGCCTTTTTGTGCGTCTGGCGCGAAGGTGGTGATGACGGTCACGCCCGTGGCGAAGCGCGACAGGGCCTGCCTGAAGTGGGCTGACTCAAAGTCTGGGGTCAGCGGCTGAATGGTCGGAGGTGGGTTAGGGCGCATAGGGTCATTATGGATGAATTTACATGAATATTCATATAAACTGTTTGGCATGAGGTCGAGTGCGTCGTGCGCAGAACCTGTCCGTCAAGGAGACAAGCATGCTGGTGGAACGAATCGAAAACAGGTGGCTCGCAGCGTTTACCCGCACCTTCACGCTGTGCAAGGTGCAGCCTAGTGAGGTGGTGGCGATTCTGGCCGAAACCCAATCACGTCGCGTCAACGTGGACTTGGCCCGCCTCGCGCTGGAGGCCATGGGTGCCCGCGTGTTCGAAGTGACGCTGACCACGCCTGCACTTACCGCCCCCGCGCCCGTGCGCTCCACAGGCGCTAGTGACGCTATTGGGCAACTCGGCCCCGTGGTGGCTGCATTGGCACGCGCCGACATGGTGGTGGACTGCACCGTCGAAGGCCTGCTGCACGCGCCCGAGTTGCCCACCATCATGAAAGGCGTGGACGGCCACATGCCGCGCCTGCTTATGGTGTCCAATGAGCACCCTGAAATCTTGGAGCGCACCGTGCCCGATCCGGCGCTCGAAGGCGTGGTGCGTGCTGCGATGAAGAAGCTGCGTGGCGCGCAGCAGATGCACGTCACGTCTGCCGCAGGCACCGACCTGCGCGTGAACCTGAAACATGGCGACAAACAAGCGGTGGTCGGCGGCGTGTGGGGCTTTTGCCCCAAGCCGGGCATGGTGTCGCACTGGCCCGCTGGGCTGGCGCTGGCTTTCCCGGCCGCAGGCAGCGTCAACGGCACGCTGGTCATGGCCCCGGGCGATGTGAACCTGACCTTCAAAAGCTATTTGCGCGACACGATCCGCCTGACCATCGAGAACGACAGCGTGGTGGCCATCGAGGGGCAGGGCGTGGATGTGGACATGATGCGCGGCTACTGGAAAGCCTGGGAAGACGCCGAGGGCCACCGCGCCGCTTATGCCGTCTCGCATGTGGGCTTTGGCCTGAACCCGGCAGCGCGTTGGGACGCCATGACGTTCTACGACAAGCGCGATTGCAACGGCACCGAACTGCGGGCCTTTGCTGGCAACTTTTTGTATTCCACCGGGGCGAACGAAGTCGCGGGCCGCCACACGCTGGGCCACTTTGACTTGCCCATGCGCGGCTGCACCATTCGGCTCGACGACACGGTGGTGGTCGATGCGGGCCAAGTCGTGAGTGCGGCGCTGGCATGAGCGCCCTGATGTCATGCGTGGCCATGCCCGCCTGTGGGAGCGACTCCCCCGTCGCGAAGAGCCCTGATATGACTTGTGGGAGCGACGCCCTCGTCGGGATGAACCCTGAAGTGATTTGTGGGAGCGACGCCCTCGTCGCGAAGATGGCGGCTGATCGCTGCGAGGGCGCAGCTCCCACACGCACACCGCTGGTTTTTTTGCACGGCATCGGCGGGCGCGCCAGTTCGTGGGCGGCCATCCAGCAGGCCTGCGCCCAAGCGGGCTACGCCAGTGTGGCCTGGGACATGCCGGGCTACGGCGACAGCCCGATGATCGAGCCTTGCACTTTTGACGGCTTGGCCGATGCGCTGGCCATGCTGATGGATGCACAGGGTTTGCAGCAAGCCGTGTTGGTGGGCCACAGTCTGGGCGGCATGGTGGCCTTGCAAATGTGGGCACGTCACCCTGAGCGCGTGGCAGGCTTGGTGCTGGCCGCCAGCAGTCCGGGTTTTGGCCAAAGCGGCGGCGATTTTCAACAAGCCTTCATCGCGCAGCGTCTGGCCCCATTGGAAGCAGGCCAAAGCATGGGCGATGTGGCCAATGCCTTGGTGCCGACCATGGTGGCACCGGGCTTTGACGGCCCGGGTTTGGCGCAGGCCAAAGCCTGCATGGGCTCCATCACGCCAGCCGCCTACAAAGCGGCGCTCAGCGCGCTGGTGCAGTTTGAGCAGCGCAGCGCCTTGCCCACGATCACCGTGCCCACGCTGTGCATCGCAGCCGAACACGACCGCACCGCTGCGCCCGCTGTGGTGCAGCGCATGGCCGAAAAGATTCCTCATGCGCAATACCTGTGCCTGCCGGGCGTGGGTCATTTGCTGACGTTTGAGCAACCCGACAGCTTTGCCGATGCACTGCTGCCTTTTTTGCGGAGCTTTTGATGACCGACGTGCAAGATAAAACCCAGCCCACCGTCATGCCCATCTGTGGTGACGACTACCCCCTGACCGAAAAACAGCAAAAGCTGATGGCGCTGGCCCGCCAGCTGGGCCGCGAGAAGTTCGCCCCCCGTGCCGCGCAGCTCGACCGCGACGCGCAGTTCCCATTCGCCAACTACGACGACATGCGCGACTCGGGCCTGCTGGCGCTGTGTGTGCCCGAAGCTCATGGCGGCCACGGCGCCGACTACGCCACCTATGCCATGGTGTCGGCCGAGATTGGTCGCTACTGCGGCGCCACCGCGCTCACCTTCAACATGCATGTCTGCACCATGCTCTGGAGCGGTTTGTTGTCTGAAGACCTGGAGATGACGCCCGAGCAGCGTGCCACCCACCGCCAGCACCAAGCCACGCACTTTGCCCGTGTGGTCAAAGACGGCGCGATTTACGCGCAACCGTTTTCTGAAGGCGGCGCTGCGGCCTCGGGGGCGCAACCCTTTGGCACCATTGCTGTGAAGGTCGATGGTGGCTGGAAGGTCAACGGCAAGAAGATCTTTGCATCGTTGTCGGATGCTGCCGATTACTTTGGCGTGCTCTGCACCGAGAAGAAAGAGGGTGCTGACCTCTCGCGCCGCGACACGCTGTACCTGGCCATCCCGCGCACCTCGCCGGGTTTGACCATCGAAGGCGACTGGGACCCGCTGGGCATGCGCGCCACCGTGTCGCGCAATCTGATTTTCAAAGACGTGTTCGTGCCCGATGACGCGGCGCTCATGCCGCAGGGTCTGTACTTTCAGGCCGCCAGCCGTTGGCCGCACATGTTCATGACGCTCTCGCCTACGTACATGGGCATCGCGCAAGCGGCGTACGACTTCACTGTGGCCTATTTGCGTGGCGAGATTGCGGGCACCGGCCCCATCAAACGCCGCCAGTTCGCGACCAAACAGATCGCCGTGGCCGAGATGTTCATCAAGCTCGAACAAACCCGCAACTTGTTCTTGCGCGCCATTGAAGACGCCAAGGTGGACCCGAGCAAATCCACCCGCCTACGTGCCTATGCCGCGCAGTACACCATCATGGAAAACGCGCAAGACATTGCCCGCCTGGCGATCCGCACCTGCGGCGGCCAGTCCATGCTCAAGAGCTTGCCGCTGGAGCGCCTGTACCGCGATGCACGCTGCGGCTCGCTCATGCTGCCCTGGACAGCCGAGCTGTGCATGGACCGCATCGGCCGCGAAGCCTTGTACGAACCCGGCGAAAAAGACGAGTGATGTTTGACGACGAAAGCAGTCCCCTCGCGGCCCGCTTTGCGCAGCTCGCGCATGAGCGCGGCGTGCAGCCGGCCATGACCTTCAGGGGGGACGAGCGCCAACCCGATCAGACCTTCGCCTACGACTTCGCCAAGTTCTGGCGGCGCGTGGAGCGCGTCACCGCGCACCTGCAGTCCACCTGGGGTGTGCAGCCGGGTGACCGCGTGGCTTGGTTGGGCTTTAACCACGAGCTGCAACTGGTCACGCTGGTGGCTTGTGCACGTTTGGGTGCGATCTTCTTGCCGCTGAACTTTCGCCTCGCGGTGCCCGAGTTGCAGCAGGTCATGCTGGACGCGCAGCCGCGCCTGCTGGTGCACGACAGCCACCATGCGAGCACAGCCCTTGCGCTGAAGGCCGAGGGCTTGAAGCACACCCACCACGACACGTTGATTGCCAGCGCGTCCCCACGCGGCCTGCCACTGCCCGCCGTTCATGGCGAGCTGCCGCTGCTGCTGGTCTACACCTCAGGCACCACAGGTGTGCCCAAAGGGGCGGTGCACACACAAGCGGCGCTGCTGGCCAACGCCCGCGCCAGTGCTTGGGCGCATGACTTTCTGCCTGGTGACAAGGTGCTGTCCACGCTGCCCATGTTCCATGTGGGCGGCCTGTGCATCCAGACCCTTCCCGCGCTGCTGGCCGGGGTCGAGGTCGTGTTGCACCCTCGCTTTGACGCGAACGCGTGGTTGGATGAAATGACCACCAGTCGCCCCACGCTGTCGCTGCTGGTGCCCGCCACCATGCGCGCCCTGTTTGAACACCCGCGCTGGGCCGACACCTCGCTCGCTTGCCTGCGCGGCATCATGACCGGCTCGTCCACCGTGCCTGTGGCCTACCTGGAGACGCTGCACGCACGCGGAGTGCCGGTGGGCCAGGTCTACGGCACCACCGAAACCGGCCCCGTGTCCATCGTGCTGCGCTTGCCCGATGCCATGGCCCGCGTGGGCGCATCGGGCTGGCCGCACCCGCAAGCGCAGGTCAAACTCATAAACGCCCAAGGGCAAGAAGTTGGCCCCGGAGAGACGGGCGAAGTCTGCATCCGCGCCGCCAACCTGATGCGCGGCTATTGGCGTGCCGACGGTGAACCCAACACGGGCCTGCAGGACGGCTGGTTCCACTCTGGCGACTTGGGCCAGCGCGCCGAAGACGGCTGCATCACCATCGTGGGCCGCAGCAAGGACATGATCATCTCTGGCGGCGAAAACATCTACCCGGCCGAAATCGAGAACCAGCTGGTGACCTTGCCCGGTGTGGCCGAGAGCGCCGTGGTCGGTTTGCCCGACGAGCGCTGGGGCGAAGTGCCCGTGGCGGTACTGGTGCGCAGCGCCGACCCCGCAGGTCATGCGCTGAGCGCCGAAGCCGTGCTGGCGCACCTGCAGTCGCGCATCGCCCGCTTCAAGCTGCCGCGCCGTGTGGTCTTCATGGACAGCCTGCCCAAAAGCGCTTTGGGCAAGGTGCTCAAGCCGCAGCTGCAAAAGCTATTGCAAGCGTGAATCACAGTTCATTGGTCCCGCACGGTGACGTATCCACCGCCCGTGCCTCGTAGGTCGGCAGCTTCAGCTCCGACATTTCTGCCTTCGGCGCAGGCACCATGTCGGGGCTGAAGCCACTGACCTGCGGGAAACCACAGGTCGCGTCTTGTTGCTTGATCAAGTGCTCACGGGTTCAATGCGGGATGCACCTGCTGCCACTTTGAAGCTGGCAAGAGTTTCAATGTCTGAGACCCGTGTTCGGTGGTCCTTGACGACCCGCAGATGCATCCGAATTTCTGTGCTGGTGATGGTTGCGATCAGATAGCCCTTTCGGGTGCCATCTGCAAAGACAAAGTGTGGATTGTTCCGAGGGGTGGACGCTGAAACATGGGCGTCGTAGCTGCTGATGCTGGTGCCGCAAAACTCTACCCCGATAGTTTTGCTGTCTGGCTTGTCGTAGTCTTCCTTGATGTAGCCCACCCAGTTGGCGTGCACGTCACCGCCCAAAATGACGGGGTTGGGCACTTTGTGTGTGATCAGTTGCGAGACCAGTCTTTTTCTGGCGTCCGGATAACCGTCCCATCCATCGTTCCAGACTTTGGGACCACTCGATGACCTGAAGATGCAAGCGCCAAACAGGGTGGATTGGGCGATGACATTCCAGGTGTGTTGGGTGGACTGTTGCAATTGCTTGTCGAGCCATTGTTCTTGCGCCATTCCCAAAAGGCTTCGGTCATCTTGTGACAAAGCGGTGCAACTGTTCTTGTCTACAACGCCCGAGCCTGTTTTGCCGCCGGGCGTGCAGGCTTGCGGGCTGCGGTATTGCCTGCAATCGAGCATGGAAATCGCCAGCAGGTTTCCGAACCGGTACTGGTCATAAATCCTGACCTCGGCCCCGTCTTCCAAGCCCTGGAGTCCCTGCGTCAACACGGAAGATTTCAGGGGCATGTGTTCGTAATAGGCTTGGTAGGCCGCAGCCCTTCTTTTGCGGAAGTCCGTCAAAACGGTGCCGCCCGAACCTTCTTGCAAGCCTGCGTAGTCGTTTTGCACTTCGTGGTCATCCCAGGTCACCAGCCAGGGGCAGCAGGCATGCACTTGTTGCAGATCTTTGTCTTGCTTGTAGAGGGCGTAACGCTTTCTGTAGTCAGACAAAGTCAGGCACCAACTGCCGTCCACGCTTCTCACGCCTGCTTTGGCGGGCGGGTATTCGTAGATGTAGTCGCCCAAAAACACCATGAGGTCGGGTTGCTCGGCCACGACATGGGGGTAGGCGTTGAAGTAGCCCAACTCGTAGTGCTGGCACGATGCAAACGCCACCTTCAAAGCTTGGCTGGTTTGGCCTGGTGCTGCGAAAGTCCGGGTGCGTCCTGTGGGGCTGACGTGCGTGCCGACCATGAAGCGGTAATAAAACCATTGGTCGGCGGGCAGGCGGCGCACTTCTGCATGAACGGAATGCGCCAAGCCCGGCACGGCTGGCGATACCCCCTCTTGCACCATTTGAGAAAACGCCTCGTCGCGTGCAATTTCCCATTTGACGGGAATCGTCTCGTCAGGAATGTTCGAGCTGAAGAGGCCAGGGTCAAACAAGCGTGTCCACAACACCACCGAGTCATGGGTGGCCGAACCACTGGCGACGCCCAATGCAAAAGGGTTTTTATTGAGTTTGGCCTGAGCCCAAGCCGGGTTGCTGGCAGGCCACAAGAGGCTGGCCAATGCCAGGTCCTTGAGCAGGCGCCTTCTGGACATGTTGTCGTTCATTGTGATCTCCCGTTTTCTGGAATGTGAATTTTGCAATGGCTCAGCGCCATGCAGGCATGGCCTCAGCCTCAGGCAAACCCTTAATTCAGGGCGTTTCGGCGCCTGTGTGACAGCCTACCCGGCCTGTGGTGTCATCATGCAGGGATAGTTTCAGGAGACATGCATGAGCCCCACATTGAACCGTCGTCACATCATCGGTGGCGTTGCCGCCAGCGCTTTGCTGGCTGTTTCGTCCATGGCCTTGGCCCAGAGAGCCTGGCCCACCAAGCCCGTCAAGATCATCGTGCCCTTTGCGCCCGGTGGCACCACCGACATCCTGGCCCGCGCCGTGGCGCCCGAGTTGTCCAAGGCCTTTGGCCAGCAGTTCGTGGTCGAGAACAAGGGCGGCGCGGGCGGCAACCTGGGCGCCGAAATCGTCGCCAAGTCGCCAGGTGACGGCTACACCCTGCTCATGGGCACGGTGGGCACGCACGGCATCAACCGGGCGCTGTACGCCAAGCTGCCTTATGACCCCTTCAAGGACTTCATCCCCGTCACGCTGGTGGCAGGCGTGCCGAACGTGATGGTGGTCAACGCCGAATTGGCCGCCGCCCACAAGATCAACAACGTCAATGACTTCATCAAATACGCCAAGGCCAATCCTGGCAAGCTGAACATGGCGTCCAGCGGCAACGGCACATCGATCCACCTGGCGGGCGAGTTGTTCAAAAGCCAGACGGGCATCTTCATGGCCCACATCCCTTACCGAGGCTCCAGCCCGGCGCTTTTGGACCTGGCCGCAGGCAATATGGATGTGATGTTCGACAACCTGCCGTCTGCCATGCAGCTGATCAAGGCGGGCAGGATCAAGGCGCTGGCGGTGACCAGCGGGCAGCGATCATCGGCCATGCCCGAGTTGCCCACCATCGAAGAGGCCGCAGGCCTCAAGGGCTTTGAAGCCAGCAGCTGGTTTGGCCTGCTTGCACCTGCGGGCACCCCCATGGACATCGTCAACCGCATTCAGCAGGAAGTGGCCAAGGCCTTGAATTCGCCGGCCATCAAGGAAAAACTGCAGTTGCAAGGCGCCATTCCGAGTGGCAACACCTCGGCGCAATTCGCCACGATGATCGAAGCCGAGCACAAGAAATGGGCCGCCGTGGTCAAGGCCTCGGGCGCCAAGGTGGACTGAAGCGTGGCCTGGTTTGCGGGCTTTGAAAAACAGACCCTGAGCATTCAGGGTCTGCCGGTCACGTTCCGAAAATCACTGGACTGGACAGCGGCCAAGCCTGTGCTGGTGCTGCTGCACGGTTTTCCGCAAACCCATGTGATGTGGCATCGCGTGGCACAGCGCTTGAGTGAGCGCTATCGGCTCGTCATGCCCGACCTGCGCGGCTACGGTGATTCGTCGCACGAAGTGGGCGACGCTGAACACGCCCACTACAGCAAGCGCGCCATGGCGCAGGAAGTGATCGACCTGCTCGACGCCTTGGGTGTGCAGGATTTCTTTTTGTGTGGTCATGACCGGGGTGGTCGCGTGGCGCATCGGTTGGCGTTGGACCATGCGAAGCGCGTCAAGAAACTGTGCGTGATCGACATCGCGCCCACGCTCGACATGTACAGCGGTCACTGGGGGGCATTGCCGGGCAAAAACCCTCAAGTCTCTGGCCCTGTTGCGGACCCGTACTTTGCCTTTGCTCAGGCGTATTACCACTGGTTCCACCTGACCCAGCCTGCGCCGCTGCCCGAGTTCATGATTGGCGGCAATGCCAAGGCCTATTTGCACGCCAAGCTGGGCGGCTGGGGTAGCCAAGGCCTGGGCTACATCGAGCCCGAGGCCTTGGCCGAATACGAGCGCGCTTTTTGTCATCCGGCCTTGAACGACAAGGGCTGGTCAGCGGCCATCCACAGCGCTGCTGAAGACTACCGCGCCAGCGCAGGCATCGACTTGCAGCATGACAGAGAAAGCCGCGAGCGCGGCCAAAAAATCGCTTGTGACACCCTGGTGCTCTGAGGCGAACGCGGCGTGGTCAACCGCATGTTCAAGCCACTCGATCTTTGGCAGGCGCAGTGCGCTGGCAAAGTTTCAGGACAGGCCGTGACGGCGGGCCATTTCATCCCTGAAGAGTTGCCCGAAGTTACCAGCGACGCGCTGGCAAAGTGGATGGCTTGAGGGTTTTGTGTTTGTGGGAGCGACGCCTTCGTCGCGAAACCCTTCGCAAACCACCATCCATCGCCCCGAGGGCGGTGCGCCTACAAAAAGCGGGGGATGCATCCCCCTTAAGCGGTCAAGCCCCGCAGCACTTCTTGTATTTTTTGCCACTGCCACAGCTGCACGGGTCGTTGCGGCCGGGTGTGGCTTCCTTGATGACTTGCTCCACGCGTGGACCGATGTTGCGCCAGATTTCGCGCAGGTCGTACACGGCCCACAGGGCTTCGCCGTAGGCGTTCAGGCGTTCTTCGCTCACGCTGGGCGGGCCGTCTTCGGACAAGGCTGACAAGGTTGGCACATCGTCATCGTCTTCGGTCAAGGCCACGATGGCTTCGAGCGACAGGTCGTGCCATTTGGCGGCGTCTTTGTCTTTGGGGGCGGTCCATTCGTCGGGCCAGTTTTCGACCGCGAACAAGAAGCCCAGCGCCCAGACTTGCGCAAACGAGGGGATTTCGTTGTCGTCAATTTCACCGCGCTCTTCGGGGGGCAAGGAGGCGATGGCGCCGCGAATGTCCATCACTTCGGGTGCATAGGCCTTGTCGTCGTCCAGCGCTTCCACCGGGGTGTCCAGCGCCAATTTGATTTCGTCGAAGCGGCGTTGCCACAAGTTCAGAAACTGCTGGCGCTGGGCATCGTCTGAAAAACTGCCGCCTTCTGAATCATCGGCGTCAATGCCCAACAACATGGCCAGCCATTCGCTCTCGGGCAGCGGGCGGCGGCAGCACACCAGGGCCGCCAGAAAACCTTCGCAAAATTCCCATTGCGGGGTTTCCTCAAAGCGCTCGCGCAAGTCGTCGAGGATGTTGTCCAGGGTGTCAAAGTCTTCGGCTTGCAAGCCAGCGGTGGTGTTCATGGTGGGTTCCTGTGATCAGGGGAAGATTGTAGGTCGGTGGTCGCAGAGCCCGACAAATGCTGGATCAAGGCTGGTGCCACCATGGGCGCAGGCGTTGGACTCTGCGAGTGCCGACCTACGTGGCAGGGTTCAGCGGCACGCCGCAGCGTTCCAGGCGTTTTTTCATGCACAGCACTTGCGCGTCTTTGCTGTGCAGGGCGGCGGTGTGGGCCACGGCCAGATCGATGAATTTTTGGTCATCGGCGTCTTTGCAGGCGTATTCGGCTTTGGGGGCGTCCGGGTGCAGTTGCGCCCAGCGGTCAAAGTGGCCCAGCACCGCACTGGCGGGCAAGTCGCGGTGCGTCAGGCGTTTGACGATTTGCGGGTAGGCCAGCACACGGGCCAGCTCTTCGCGCATGGCCGCCGTGGCCAACCAATGCGTGTTCCCGGTCTCGACGCTCACGCGCAGCGCTTCGGCCCGGGGTTCGTCAAACACCCACAGGTCGAGCACGATGTTGGTGTCCAGCACGCGCTGTATCGGTGCAGGCACGCTCATGGCGCTGGCGTTCCGGCAGCCCCCGGCGTGTCAGCAGAGGCTGTGCGCTTGAGGCTGCCCTTGATCATGTCAAAGCGGAACAGGCGGCATTCGATGGGGCCGTTCCACATGGGCACGCGGCGCGATTCTTTCAGCCGCATCTTGCTGGGCAGCTTGAGGTCGGGCGTGAGCATCCAGGCGCTCCAGCCGCTGTAGTTCTTCTTCCAGTGGCTGGCCAGTTGGGCAAAGAAGTCGCCGCCGTCATCGGTTTGCGCGGTTTCGCGGTGGTGGCTCTGGTCAGCTGCGCGGGCACTGGCCAAGGCCCCGGGCTGGAAGCTGTCACGGCCACGCCCGGCCACCCCGGCAGCGGCAATGCGTTCGCCATAGGGCGGGTTGAGCAGCATCACGCCCGGGATTTCGCAAGGGGGCATGCGTTGCAGGGCATCACCACCCCGGAATTCGACCACGCCCGAGACCCCTGCGCGTTCGGCATTGCGCTCAGAAAAATCAACCATCCGGAAGGCCACATCGCTGCCAAAGATGGGCGCTGTGGGTTCGTGCTCGTTGTCGCGGGCTTCTTCGATCAGGCCTTGCCAGACGTGGTTTTGGAAGGGCAGCAGTTTTTCAAAACCAAAGCGGCGTTGCAGGCCGGGGGCGATGCCGCAGGCGATCTGGGCCGCTTCGATCGGGATGGTGCCGCTGCCGCAGCAGGGGTCGTACAAAGGCACGGTGCCATCCCAGCCGCTGGCCGCGATCATGGCGGCAGCCAGGGTTTCCTTCAGGGGGGCGTCACCCTTGTCGGTGCGCCAGCCACGCTTGAACAGCGGTTCGCCCGAGGTGTCGATGTACAGAGTCAGCGTTTCGGGCGTGAGGTGGGCATAAATGCGCACGTCAGGCCAGGTGGTGTCGACGCTGGGGCGCTCGCCGCGCTTGTTGCGAAATCGGTCGGCCACCGCGTCCTTGATCTTGAGCGCCGCAAAGTTCAGGCTGTTGAGCGGGCTGTGCTGCGCGGTGATGTCGATCTTGAAGGTTTGCTTGGGCGTGAACCAGATTTCCCAAGCCACGTCACTGGCGGCGTGGTACAGGTCGTTTTCATTGCGGTAGTCGGTGACCGACAGCTGCACCAGCACGCGCTGCGTCAGGCGGCTGTGCAGGTTGATGCGCATGGCGTCACGCCACGAGGCGCGGGCCATCACGCCGCCCCGGCCTGTCATCAGGTCGTGGCCGGTCAAGCCGGTGATGTGGTGCACCTCGTCGGCCAGAAAGCCCTCAACGCCGGCGGCGCAAGGAAGAAAAAGTGTCAAGGCGTTCAAAGCAGTCCAAACGGGAGAAGAAGCCGCGATTTTCCTCTACTGGGGCGGCTTTTTCGGCGATTCTTCATGGCTTGGCGTTTTATCTGGTTACAAATCAGTTAAAAGTTATACATAAAATGTTTATATTTGATTGTCAAAATATTAATTAAATAGGCCATATTCATGTCTGCCCACCCACTTGAAATTTTCAAAAGCCTCTTAGGCCTGTCATCAGGCTCGTACGCTCGCAAGGTGATGGCTGCTGCGATGTGGCTGTGTTGGGTGGGTTGCCCCGTGCACGCGCAAGACGCTCCTCAGGCCTCACCCGACAGCAAGGGGCCTCAATTCAACTGGGTCTTGACCGACAAGCCGGCCGTTGTGTGTGCCAAGGCCAACAAAGACGGCACACACGCGATTGCCGATGCCTGCAGCTATTGGTTGATCCAAGAGCGCCGTTGTACCTTGGTCACCAAATCGGACCAAACATCGCACCATGTGCTGGGCATCCTGTTTTCGGCGTGTCAGCGGGGCTTGCATGCGTAGATGCTTATGGTTGTTCGGCTGCACAGGACTGCTGGGCTGCACCGCAGACCACCAGGATCTCGTTGCCCGTGAAAGCTTTGTTCCTGTCCCGCCGGTGGCCCGCGTGCTGGCTGCGCCTCAGATTGAGCACCGGAAAATGGTCAACACCCGTTTGCTGTGCGATGTGTCCACCGGCGCACGCATGAGTCAGGCGTGTGCCGTGTGGAATGTCAAAACCAATGTCTGCACCATCATGACCGAGCCGTATGCTTCGGATGAAGTGATCGGGCATGAGGTTCGCCACTGCTTTGAGGGGCATTTCCACTGAGCACCTGGCGCCCTCAATTGGGGAGCAAGAGCGGTCTCAGCCGTTCATGCTCTTGCGCAAATTGGCGGGGGCAATGCGCAAGGCTTCTCGGTACTTGGCCACCGTGCGGCGCGCGCAGTCGATGCCTTGCTCCTTGAGCATTTCGGAGATCTGGTTGTCTGACAGCGGTTTGGTGGCGCTTTCGGCCGCCACAAACTGCTTGATCAGGGCCCGCACGGCGGTGCTGGATGCGGCGCTGCCGCTGTCGGTGCCCAGGCCCGAACCAAAGAAATATTTCAACTCAAAGGTGCCTTGCGGCGTGGCCATGTACTTGGCCGTGGTCACGCGGCTGATGGTCGACTCGTGCATGCCCAGCTCGTCAGCAATCTCGCGCAGCACCAGGGGGCGCATGGCCAGCTCGCCGTGGGTGAGGAAGTTTTTCTGCCGCTCCACGATGGCGGTGGACACGCGCAAGATGGTGTCAAAGCGCTGTTGAATGTTTTTGATGAACCAGCGGGCTTCCTGCAGGCGCTGCTGCAAGCCGGCGTGGCTGTCGCCCTTGCCGCCGCGCAAGGCGCTGGCATAGATGTCGTGCACGCGCAGCTTGGGCATCACGTCGGGGTTGAGCTGAATGCGGAACTTGGGTGTGCCGGTTTTGCGGGTGTTGGTGACCAGCACATCGGGCACGATGATGTTTTGCTCAGCCAGCGCAAAAGGCCGACCGGGTTTGGGCTCCAGCCGTGAGATGAAGGCGATGGCGGTCTTGATGCGCGATTCGCTCAGGCTGCACAGCACGGCCAAGCGCTTGAAGTCGCGTTTGGCCAGCAATTCAAGGGGCTGCGCGCAAACCGCCAAGGCCGTTTGGGCGGCCTCATCTTCGGGATCGTCGGCAAACCGGGACTTGATCTGGATGCGCAGGCATTCGGCCAGGTCACGAGCGCCCACGCCCACGGGTTCGAGGGATTGCAGCAAACCCAACGCCACCGTGAAGCGGTGCACCAGCTCGTCGAGTTGTTCATCGTCATCGCTGCTGGCGAGGCTGGCGGCCAGTTCGGGCAGGGTGTCGGTCAGGTAGCCGTCGTCGTTGAGCGATTCGATCAAAAAGCGCAGTGCCGCCCGGTCGATCTCGGACAGGCGCAGGGACAAAGCCTGTCGGTGCAAAAAATCGGTGAGCGAGCCCATGCTGCGGGCCAGCTCGACGGCGTCGGCAGTGTCTTCTTCGTTGTTCTGGCGTGCGCCAGCTTCACCGCCCCATTCGCTGTCATCGGGGCGCATCTCCACGCTGCCGTCGCCGTCCCAGCTCTCGGCCACGCCGGTGACGGCTTCGTCTCGGGTTTCGCTGGCCCCATCGTCGTTGCCCGCTGATTCGCTGGCGCTTTCGCTGACCCGGTCGCCCAGGCTCACATGCGTGTCGCTTTGTGCCAAACCAAAGGCTTCCTGGGGCGCTTCTTCTTCGGTGCGTTCCAGGAAAGGGTTGTCGTCGAGCATCTGGTCGACTTCTTGCGACAGCTCCAGCGTGGACAGTTGCAGGAGTCGGATCGATTGTTGCAACTGGGGCGTGAGCGCCAAGTGCTGGGACATGCGCAGCGACAAACTGGGCTTCATGCCGGGGCTTTCATGTCAGAACACATCAGGGGGTGCATCACATCCGGAAGTGTTCGCCCAGGTACACCCGGCGCACATCGGCGTTGGCCACGATCTCGTCTGGGGTGCCTTCGGCCAGCACCCGGCCTTCGCTGATGATGTAGGCGTGGTCACAAATGCCCAGCGTCTCGCGCACGTTGTGGTCGGTGATCAGCACGCCAATGCCGCGCTGCTTGAGGAAGGCGATGATGCGCTGGATCTCGATCACGGCAATCGGGTCAATGCCGGCAAAGGGTTCGTCCAGCAGGATGAAGCGCGGGTCAGTGGCCAGCGCCCGGGCAATTTCGACCCGGCGGCGCTCACCGCCGGACAAAGCCACCGCAGCTGAGTCGCGCAAATGGTCCACCCGCAAATCGGCCAGCAGTTCGCTCAGGCGCTTTTCCACGGCGGCACTGGGCAGGGGGCGGTCCTGGGCGTCGGTTTGCAACTCGAGGATGGCGCGAACGTTGTCGGCCACGGACAGCTTGCGAAAAATCGAGGCTTCTTGGGGCAGATAAGACAGTCCCATGCGCGCGCGCTTGTGGATGGGCAGGTGCGTCACGTCCTTCCCGTCGATCAGGATCTGGCCGCCATCGGCGCGCACCAGCCCCACGATCATGTAAAACGACGTGGTCTTGCCCGCCCCGTTGGGGCCGAGCAAGCCAACCACTTCACCTTTGGCCACTTGCAGCGACACGTCATGGACCACCTTGCGGCTGCCATAGGCTTTTTTCAGGTGGCGAGCTTCCAGGCGGCTGGTGGAAACGGTGTCGCTCATGGTTTTTTGCTTTCGCCAATGTTCGGGCTGGTGCGCAGTGTGGGGGCGGCAGGCGCGACAGGCGAGGCCTGAGGGGCGACGGCATTCTGACGCGGGGTCAGCACCGCGCGTACACGCTGATTACGCTCAGGGGCGCTGCCGTTGGCTGGGCGGCCCTGAATCTGGCCGTCCACGGTCATCACCTCGGTGGTGTTGTTGAAGACGATTTTCTGGCCGGTGATCTGGTCGGCCATCTGGGTGCCGCGCAAAATCCGCACTTCGGCGCGCTGGATCAGGGTCACGACATCGGCCTGGTTGTCATAAATGGCCATTTCGGCCTCACCTTCGGTGAACTCGTCCAGGCCTTCGCGTTTTTGCCGGAAAAACACCCGCTCATTGGGGGCGGCCCAGAGTTTCGCCACTTGTTTGCCCTGGGCGTCTTGCTGCACTTCCATGCGGGCTGCGCGCAGCACCAAGGTGCCCTTGACGCCCACCACGCCGCCATTGAACTGGGTCAGCTGCTTGGCTTCGTCGTGGCGCATGGTGTCCGCCTCGATCTGCATGGGCTTGTCCCGGTCGGCTTTTTCGGCCCAGGCGGGCAAGCTCAGCAGGCCAAAGGCTGAGAGCGCAAGGCCAAGACGGTGGAGGAGGGGCATGGAGGGCATGAATCTTGCTGCTGACAATTTTTTGATTGTAGGCGCAAGGGTCTGAATATCCGGCCATCCGTAAAACTGAAGTCGAAAAAAAGCCCGCCAGATGGCGGGCGGTGCGTGCGGGTGGCGCCAGGCGGCGCGCTCTGCACCCGACTTCAGCGCCCCTGGCGGGTCTGCGCGATCAGCGATTCAGCCACTTTGACCGCGCGCTCCATGCTGCCAGCGAGGGTGCCGTCCACATAGTAGCGACCGGCCACACCCAGCGAGGGTACGCCTTCGATCTTGAAATCGTTTTGCAGCTGCACGGCCCGTTTGAGCTTGCTGGCCACGCCAAAGGATTTGTAAATTTCGCTGAACTTGGCTTTGTCAACGCCTTGCTTTTCGGCCCATGCCAGGACGCTGGCGTCCGTATTCAAGGCTTGCTTTTCGACGTGCACGGCTGCAAACACTTTGGCGTGCAGGCTATCGAGCAGGTTCATGGCTTCGAGGGTGAAGAACAGCCGCTGCTGGGGCGCAAAGTCATCGCGGAAGGCCACGGGGATGCGGCGCACCACCACGTCCTTGGGGGCGTTTTTGACCCATTGGGCAAAGCTGGGCTCAAACGCGTTGCAGTGAGGGCAGCTGTACCAGAAGAACTCGATCACTTCGATCTTGCCATTGCCCACCTCTGTGGGCAGGGGGCGCTCCAGGACCATGTAATCCTTGCCAGCTTTGAACAAGGCGGCTTGCGCCCACGCGGTGGAGGTGCTGAACCAGGCGCTGGCCGTGGCCAGGGCAGAAGAAAAGAGACGGCGTTTCATGGAGACTCCAAAAAATGAAGGGGACGGCGTGGGAGGTTCAGCGTTGCACGCGCACGAGAGTGTTTTCGATGTCACTGCTCTCGAGCTGCTTGCGCACACGCTCGGCGGCGGCTTTGTCGGTGTAGGCGCCCAGGCGAACACGGTAAACGGTGCGCCCGGCCTGGTCACGCTCGGAGACTTTGGCGTCCAGCCCCATCAAAGCCAGTTTGGCCTTTTGGGCATCGGCGTCTGCGCTGGTGCGGTAGGCGCCCACTTGCACGAAATAGTCAAAAGGCTCGCCAGCAGGTGCGTTGCCGGTAGCAGGCGTGGCCATGCCCTTTGACTTGGCCAGGTCACCAATCGGGTCGGCGGTGACCGCCGGGCGGGGCTCGCCTTTGGCCGTGTCGCTGTGGGCTTTGTCGGTGGCTTTGTCTGCCGCTTTCTCAGAGGTTTTGTCAGCAGGTTTGTCGCTGGCCTTGTCTTCGGCGCGCGGGGCCACGGTGCCCGGGGCGGCAGGCACTTCAGCCGGGGCCTTGGGTTGCAGCACGCTGTTGGGGTTCCAGTCCTTGTTTTTCTGGGTTTCGGCGTTGTCTTGCTCGGTGGTCCGAGGCTGGTTCTTGCTGGAAAACGGTGTGGGCACCTTGGTGACATAAACGGCCACGGCCAGGGCCACGCCCAGACCCAGCACCAAACCCAGAATGAAACCTAAAAAAGTACCGCCGCGTTGAGAGTGAGTTGTCATGGTGAATTACATCTTGGAGGGCGCAGACACGCCCAAAACTTTCAGACCATTGTGCAGCACTTGCGCAGTGGCCGCGACCAGCGCCAAGCGGGCTTTCTTGACCGCCTCGTCGTCCACCAGAATGCGCTCGGCATCGTAGTAGCTGTGGTAGAGCGAGGCCAGATCGCGCAGGTAAAAAGTCACGTCGTGCGGGGCGAAGTCGTTGGCGGCTGACGTCAACATCTCGGGGTACTTGGCCAGGGCCAGCATCAGAGCCTGAGCCTGCGGGCTTTGCAGGGCGCTCAAGTCGGCATGCGTCAGGCTCGCCTTGTCGCCCCCCCAGGCCGCCAGCACCGAGCAGATGCGTGCGTGGGCGTACTGAACGTAGTACACCGGGTTGTCGTTGTTTTGCGCCAGCGCCAGGTCGATGTCGAAGATGTATTCGGTGTCGGGTTTGCGGCTGAGCAAGAAGAAACGCACCGCGTCCTTGCTGGTCCACTCGATCAGGTCGCGCAGCGTGACGTAGCTGCCCGCTCGCTTGGAGATTTTGACCTCTTCACCGCCCCGCATCACGCGCACCATGGTGTGCAGCACGTAGTCGGGGTAGCCTTCTGGGATGCCCACATTCGCCGCTTGCAGGCCCGCACGCACGCGGGCAATCGTGCCGTGGTGGTCGGTGCCCTGAATGTTCACCACACGGGTGAAGCCGCGCTCCCACTTGGTGATGTGGTAGGCCACATCGGGCACAAAGTAGGTGTAGGTGCCGTCGCCCTTGCGCATGACGCGGTCCTTGTCGTCACCGTAGTCGGTGGACTTGAGCCACAGTGCGCCGTCTTGCTCGTAGGTCTTGCCTGCGTCCTTGAGCTTTTGCACGGCGGCGTCGACCTTGCCGCTGGTGTACAGGCTCGACTCCAGGTAGTAGTTGTCGAATTTGACGTCAAAAGCCTTCAGGTCCAGGTCTTGTTCGTGGCGCAAATAGGCCACGGCAAACTGGCGCATGCCGTCGAGGTCATTCACATCGCCGCTGGCGGTGAACTCGCGGTCATCGGACTTGACGGTTTTCTTGGCCAAAAAGTCGTTGGCGATGTCCTGGATATAGTCGCCGTTGTAAAAAGCCTTGCTTTCGGGGTTCTCGGGGTCGGTTGGCCAGCTCTCGTCGCCGGGCTTGACGCCCATGGCCCGCATGTGTGTGCTCTTGGCCAGGGTGCCGATCTGCACACCCGCGTCGTTGTAATAGAACTCGCGGTAGACCTGCTGCCCTTGTGTGGCCAGCAGGTTGCAAATCGCATCACCCAGGGCGGCCTGGCGGCCGTGGCCCACATGCAGCGGGCCGGTGGGGTTGGCCGAGACGAACTCGACCAGCACCTTGTTGGCTTTGGCCGCTTGCGTGCCAAAGTCATCGCCCGCCAGCAGCACTTCGTGCACCACGGCTTGTTTGGCCGTGTCCTTGAGGCGGATGTTGATGAAGCCCGGACCCGCCAGCTCGATGGCGTCGACCCAGCGCTCGAAGGCGGGGGTGGTCAGCAAGGCGACACGCAGGGATTCACCCAGTTGCCTGGGATTTTGTTTGAGGGCTTTGGCCAACTGCATCGCCGCAGTGCAGGCCAGGTCGCCATGGGCAGCTACCTTCGGCGATTCAAAGGCGGCACGCGAACCGGCGCCGGGCTGGAGTTTTTCAAGTTCAGCCGACAAGGCGGCAAGCAGATGTTGTTTGGCAGAAAGCATAGACGGCCATTTTACGGGGCACGGAAAAGCCCCAACTCAGCCTTGCTTCAAGCCTCAGCGCAGCTACCTATTGATCCGGCCCTGTGAAGTTTGAAGTCAACGGCTTTTCTTGGGCACAGCGATCAGTGTGGGAGCCCCGCCCTCGGGGCGATGGGTGGTGGTCTGCGAGGCTCAATCGCGGCGAGGGCGCCGCTCCCGCAAAAAAGCGTTCTTGCAAACTTCATCGGGCCGGATCAATACCTGCGGGCGGTATTCGTATGTCGGTGGTCGAAGACCCCGACGTTGGCAGCGGCGTTCTGGGGTTATGCTTCGCGGCGTTCAATGGGGGTTTGTTTCCGGTGTGGAAACGGGCGCCTTTCGTGCTTTTGTCAATTCTGGAGAAATGTGGCATGTCCCGTCTGGCCCGTACCCAAGATTCGCTGACGCTGTCCTGCGTCATGCCCGCCTACAACGAGGCCCGCAACCTGCCCCAGGTGGTGCCTGCCGTGCTGCAGGTGCTCAAGACCCTGGCCGCGCGGGTCGAAATCATCCTCATCAACGACGGCAGCCGAGACAACACCGCCCAAGTGGCGCGTGAGCTGTGCGCCCAGTGGCCCGAGGTGGTCTTGCTCGATTTGTCGCGCAATTTTGGCAAGGAAGCCGCCCTGACCGCCGGGCTGGAAGCGGCGCGGGGCGATGTGGTGGTGCTGATGGACGCCGACGGCCAGCACCCGGTGGAGCTGGTGCCCCAGATGCTGCAAAAGTGGCGTGAAGGCCTGGATGTGGTCTATGCCGTGCGCCGCACCCGCTCGGACCAGTCGGCTTTGCATGGCTGGTTGACCGGCTGGTTTTACCGCCTGATCAACTGGGGCAACCGGGTCGAGATTCCGGCCAATGCGGGCGATTTTCGGCTCATGGACCAGCGGGTGGTGCAGGCGCTCAATGCCTTGCCCGAGCGCAACCGCTTCATGAAAGGGCTGTACGCCTGGGTGGGTTTCCCGAGTGTGGCGGTCGATTACGAGCCGCTGCCGCGCCAGGCGGGGCAAAGCAGCTTTGGCCTGCGCGGGGCGTTTTCGCTGGCGCTCACGGGCATGCTGGCGTTTTCCACCGTGCCCTTGCGCTTGTTGACCATGATGGGTTTGTTTTTGGCACTCACAGCCATGGGCTATGGCGCCTGGGTGGTGGCCGAGTACTTTTTCTGGGGCATCCAGGTGCCAGGCTACGCCACGATTGTGGTCAGCGTCATGTTCTTCAGCGGTATCCAGCTGTTTTCGCTGGGCCTGATGGCCGAGTACGTGGGGCGCATTTATGACGAGGTCAAGCGCCGCCCGACCTATTTGCTCAAGGACCGCACGGGCGCTGGCTTGCAGGCCACCCCCGTACAGGACGCGGCGTGAAGCGCGTCTGGCTGCACTCCGGCGTCTGGTTTGGCCTGGTGGGGGCCAGCGCCGCGCTGACCCACATGGGCGTGTTTGCACTCTTGCGCCATCACTGGTGGCCCGAGCTGGCCAATGTGGCGGGCTTTGTGGTGGCGTTTGGCCTGAGCTTTGTCGGCCACCGCTGGCTCAGCTTTGCTGACAGCGCCACTGCCCTGGGGCAAAGCTTTCGCCGCTTTGCGGTCACGGCCCTGGCGGGCTTTGCCTGCAATGAAGCCGCCTTCGTGCTGTTTTACCGCCTGCTGAACTGGCCCTCACTGCTGGCGCTGTTTCTGGCCATGGTGATCGCGGCAGGACAGACCTTTGTTTTCAGCCGCTTTTGGGCTTTTCGACGCTGAAGGTTCGGTCGTTTGTTGCCAGAGGCTCCAGGCGCGGCCTTGGTAAACCTTTTGCCAGCGGCTCAGATCGCCCAGCTGGCTGGCGTCGTTCGGGGTGACGAGCCATCGCGCATCGGCACCTGGCAGCAGCAGGGCTTCTGGGCCTTGCAGGACTTGGGCGGCCTGGGCATCAAAGTCTGCGCCTTCAAACAGTTCGCGCTGCCAGTTGTCGCCCGCGTTTTGCCGGGCTGCGGTCCAGTCGTCGACCACCACCACCGGGGTTTTCAGGTTGGCTTCAAACGGCAGGTCGTAGGGGTAGCCGCCCGCCACGGTCACGCGGTCGCGGGTGTCCATGCGGCAGGCCAACTCGTGCGCCACATCGCGGCTGCTGTGGCGCAGGCTGTATTGCCCTGCGTAATGGGTGAAGGCCGCACCCAGTGCCAGGTTGAGGGCGCACAGCAGGCCAAACACTTTGGCGCCATGGGTTTTGGGGGCGAAGTAGTGTTCCCAGGCCAGCGCGGCCAGCAGGCTGAGCGGCGGCATGACGGGCAGGATGTAACCCACCAGCTTGGACTTGGGCAGGCTGAAAAACAGTGTGATGGCGACCAACCAGACCCACAGCAAGGCGGTCCAGGCCGATGCCGGTTTCAGCACCGTCAGCTTGTGGCGCAGCAGGCCAGATGCGCCTTGCCAGACCACCAAAAAAGCCCATGGAAAGAGCAGGGCCAGCAAGATCACCGGGTAGAACCACAGGGGCCATTGGTTGTTGAAGGTGCTGCCGGTGTAGCGGCCAAAGTGCTGCCCGATGATCAGGTAATCGAACAGGCCCGGGAATTTTTGCTGACCCAGCACAAACCAGGGCAGCGCGATGAGGGAGAACACCAACGCACCACTCAGCCAGGGCATGCGCAGCGCACGGGGCCACTGGCGTGTGAGTGTGACCCACACCACCATCACCAAACCTGGCAGGGCCAGGCCAATCAGGCCTTTGCTCAGCACGCCCAGGGCACAAGCTGCAAAGCCCGCCAGTGCCCAGGCCTTGTGTGGGCGTTCGCCCGGGTGTTGCATGGCAGCGGCCAGGCACCAGATGGCGATGCTGATCCAGGCGCCCACCAGCATGTCGTGGTTGATGTATTGACCGCCGATCAGAAAAGCCACGCTGGAGCCGAGCATCCACACGCTGCGCCGCGCGGTACGTTCACCGGCGATGTGGCGTGCGCCCAGGTAGAGCGCCAGCAGCATCAAGCCAGCGTGCAGCGCAGGCACCAGGCGCGAACTCCAGGCGTGCACGCCTGCCGCCCACAGGCTGATGGCCTGCAGCCAATGCAGCAAGGGCGGTTTGTGAAAAAACGGGATGCCGTCCAGCCGAGGGGCCAGCCAGTCGCCCGAAACCAGCATCCAGCGGCCGACATCGCCGTAGCGGCCTTCGTCGGGCAGCGCCAGGGGGCGCCATGACGCCAGCACCAGCAGGGTCAGCCACAGGCCCAGAAGGCTCAGCCAGGATTTTCGGGTCTCGGTCATGCGTGCGTGTCTCTTGGGTTCAGGGGGCTGATGGGGTGTCGATGGGGTGTGCTGGCCAGGCCTGACGCCCGCGCACCAGTTGCAGGTCGTGGCGCTGCATCAGCGTGGGCAAGAGGGGGCTTTCAAGCTCTTGCAGCTCTTGCGTGCGGGCGTGGGCAATCGGGTCGTCGGCGTCATCACTGCTCAGCCCCGGGTGGCACATCATCACCATGCCCGGATGGGCGGCGGCGTCTTGCAGCCAATCCGCCAGGCGCAGGCCATAGGCGCTGGCATCGCCATCAAAGCTGTAAATGCCGCTCAGCCACTGCGAATGCGGTAAACCGGCGTGGCGTGCCAGGCGCTGCAAGGCTTGCGCGCCCATGGCGCCGATCACCCAGGCCTTGATGTCGTAGCGCGGCACCAGCGGCCGCGAAATCCTGATCCAGGGTCGAGGCCCGGTGGGGTAGCGCCGGGTCAGCACTTCCACCAGCGCCTCGCGGATGACCGGAAATTGCTGCACATGCTGGTGCCCATCCACATGGTCGGGCGGGGCTTGCCAATGCGACTCAAACAGGTCGAGCTGGCGTTCCATCACGTCGCGGGCTTGCTGGCGGTCCAGTAGCCGCAGCTGGGTTTGCAGCATCAGGCGCCCCAGTGGGCGGCCGTGGCCTGCGGCCATGGCAAAGGGGCTGGTCCAGTCCAGGTGCAGGCCCACATCCAATTGCTGGCGCAGGGGGCGCAGCAAAGCGACATCGGTGGGCCAGCCGGGGGCCAGCGTCATGGCGCTGGTGGCGCTCAGGCGCGCTTGCGCGGCCAGTTGCGCGATGCCTTGCGACACCGCCGGGTTCATGCCGAAATCGTCGGCGCAGATCACAAGTTGAGCGCTCATCAGGGGGCTGATTCTAAAGGGGGCAAGGTGCTTGTTGAGGGGGCCGCCGTGGCGGGCCAAAAGCTGGGTAAACCGTAATGGTGCTTGAGAAAGTCGATCCACAGCCGCACCCGCAGGGGCAAGTGTTTGCGCTGGGGAAAGACCACATAAATGCCATTGGGCGGGGCGGCAAACTGCTCCAGCACGGCTACCAGCCGTCCTGCCTGGATTTCGGACTCCACCTCCCAAGTGCTGCGCCAGGCGATGCCATAGCCCGCCAGGCACCAGTCGTGCAGCACCTGCCCGTCCGAGCAGTCGAGCGGCCCGCCCGGGCGCAGGTGAATCACCTCGTGGCCTTGTTCACTGGGCACCTGAAAGGCCCAGCCCCTGGTTTGCGAGGCGTCACTCGACAAGGTCAAGCAGTCGTGGTGCAGCAAATCGGCCGGTTGCAGGGGCGTGCCGCGTTGCGCCAGGTAGTCGGGGGTGGCCACGCACAAGCGCCGGTTGTCCGCCATGCGCACGCTCACCAGCGATGAGTCGGGCAGGTCGCCCACGCGCACAGCGCAGTCAAAGCCCTCCGCGGCCAGGTCCACCACCCGGTCGCTCAGGTTGAGTGAAATCGTCACATCGGGGTGTAGTTGGCGAAAGCGCGGCACCAGCGGCGCCACATGGCGGCGCCCAAACCCGGCCGGGGCGGTGATGCGCAAATGGCCGCTGGCCTTGACGCCCCCCGCCGACACGCTGGCCTCGGCATTGGCGACGTCCGACAGCAGGCGCTGGCAGTCTTCCAGAAAGGCGCTGCCCTCGTGCGTGAGGGTGATGCGCCGTGTGGTGCGCACCAGCAACTTGACGCCCAGGTGTTCTTCGAGCGCATCGAGCCTGCGCCCGATGATGGCCGGTGCCACACCTTCACCCCGGGCGGCGGCGGTCAGGCTGCCTTTGGTGGCGACCGAAACAAAGGTGTCAAAGGCTTTGAGCTTGTCCATGCCCGGTGATTATGAGGGCGCCGCAGGGCCTGCCTACCCCACAGGTCGGCAGCTTCAGCGCCGACAAAGCTGTCGCTGGCACATGCCCCTTCAGCTGCGCCAGCCTTTGGGCAGACCGGCTTCGGGCGTCATGCCGTACAGGGTTTCGCCGGGCAGGCCTGCTTTCAGGGGCTCGCGTGCGGCCATGAGCCGAGGCAGGTCGATGCCGGTGGTCACGCCCATGGCTTCGAACATGAAGACCAGGTCTTCGGTGACCACATTGCCTGAAGCACCCGGTGCGTAAGGACAGCCGCCCAGCCCGCCCAGCGAGCTGTCAAAGGTGCGCACTCCCGCCTCGTAGGCGGCCAGGCAATTGGCCAGGCCCAGGCCCCGGGTGTTGTGCATGTGGGCGGCGCCAGTGCGTGCGCCGATTTCTTGGAAAAGTCGTTTGAACAGCCGCGTGGTCTGGGCCGGGTTGCCCATGCCGGTGGTGTCGGACAGGCCCACATCGCTGGCCCCGGCTTCGGCGCAGGCCACGGCCAGGCGCAACACTACGTCTTCGGGCACCAGGCCTTGCAAGGTGCAGCCAAAGGCGGTGGAGATGGCCGCTTCCACCGGCACGCCGGGCGCGATGGCATCGCGCAGTGCCACCACCGCACGCAACTCGGCCACCATGTCTTCGCGGGTTTTGCGCACATTGGCCACGCTGTGAGCCTCGCTGGCCGAGATGGGCAGCGTGAGTTTGCGAGCGCCCGCGCGCAAAGCGGTTTCTGCCCCGCGCAGATTGGGCACCAGCGCCATGACGGTGATGTGCGTGTGCCGCAAGGCGTGCTGCACCACCTGGGCGGCATCGGCCATCTGGGGCAAGAGTTTGGGCGGCACAAACGAGGCGACTTCGATCTCGCGCAGCCCCGCAGCGGCCAAGGCATCGATCCACAGGCATTTTGCGGCGGTGGGCATGGTGCCGCTCACCGATTGCAGGCCGTCTCGGGGGCCAACTTCGCTGATGAGGACGTCAGGGGCGTGAATGCTGGTCATGGCAGGATTAGACAACAGCGGTTTTGGAGGGCGTGATTCGTGCGTAAAAGTCATGGGTTTATGGCTTTTTCGCGTGTTTATCCGCATCAAAACTTAGAATAAAGTCTTTTCCAAGCTGTCCGCACGCACGCGTGCCGCGAGGGGCGGGCACTCAGTACCCGTTCAAGCACCTGTTTTTCAACATCCGACCGAGGCTCTCTCATGACCGAACGCACCGCGATCCACAACCTGCAAGTGGCCAACCCCCTGCTGAGTTTCATCAACGACCAGATGCTGCCCGCCACCGGCGTGGACAAAGACGTGTTCTGGAAAGGCTTCAACGACATCGTGGCCGACCTGGCCCCGAAAAACATCGCCTTGCTGGCCGAGCGTGACCGCATCCAGACCGCCATGGACGAGTGGCACACGGCCAACCCCGGCCCGGTCGGTGAAGGTAAGGCCATGAAGGCCTACCGCAAATACCTGAGCCAAATCGGCTACCTGGTGCCCGAGCCCCGCAACGCCCAAGCCACCACCGCCAACGTGGACGCTGAACTGGCCAAGCTGGCGGGTCCTCAGTTGGTGGTGCCGATCTTGAACGCCCGCTACGCCCTGAACGCGGCCAACGCCCGTTGGGGCAGTTTGTATGACGCGCTCTACGGCACCGATGCGATCAGTGAAGCCGACGGCTGCGAAAAAGGCACAGGCTACAACCCCAAGCGCGGCGCCAAAGTCATCGATTACTGCCGCAACGTGCTCGACCGCACAGCCCCCCTGAAAACCGGGTCGCACGTCGGCAGCAAGGGCTACATCGTCAAAGCCGGCAAGCTGGTCGTGACTCTGGCCAACGGCAAAAACTCCACCTTGGCCGATGCCAAGCAATTCGTGGGCTACACCGGCGATGCCAAAGCGCCGGCATCCGTGCTGTTTGTGCACAACGGCATCCACCTCGATTTGCAAATCAACAAGTCCACCCCCATCGGCAAGACCGACCCGGCTGGCGTGTCCGATCTGATCGCTGAAAGCGCGTTGTCCACCATCCTCGACCTGGAAGATTCCGTGGCCGCTGTGGACGCCGACGACAAAGTGCTGGCCTATGCCAACTGGCTGGGCATCTTGCAAGGCACTCTGAGCGAAGAAGTGCAAAAGGGCGGCAAAACCTTCACCCGCACCATGAACGGTGACCGCGAGTACACCAAGCCCGCAGGTAAAGGGACCGTGAAATTGCATGGCCGCTCGCTCATGTTTGTGCGCAACGTCGGCCACCTGATGACCAACCCCGCCATCCTCTACAAAGCCGCTGACGGCAGCACCAAAGAGATTCCTGAAGGCATTCTGGACGCCATGGTCACCGTGACCTGCGCCCTGGTGGATTTGCAGAAAAAGTCTTCGCACCCCCTGCGCAACAGCCGCACCGGCAGCGTCTACATCGTCAAGCCCAAGATGCACGGCCCCGCCGAAGTGGCCTTTGCCGACGAGCTGTTTGGCCGCGTGGAAAAAGTCATCGGCATGAAACCTTCCACCGTCAAGCTGGGCATCATGGACGAAGAGCGCCGCACCAGCGCCAACTTGAAAGCCTGTATCGCCGCCGCCAAAAGCCGCGTGGCCTTCATCAACACTGGCTTCCTGGACCGCACGGGCGACGAAATGCACACCTGCATGTTGGCCGGCCCTGTCATGCGCAAGGGCGACATCAAGAACAGCACCTGGTTGGGTGCGTATGAGAAGAACAACGTCAACGTGGGCCTGGCCTGCGGCCTGCGCGGCCGTGCCCAGATTGGCAAAGGCATGTGGGCCATGCCCGACCTGATGGCCGACATGCTGAAAGCCAAGATCGGTCACCCCCTGGCCGGTGCCAACACCGCCTGGGTGCCCAGCCCGACTGCCGCTACGCTGCACGCCATGCACTACCACCAAGTGGACGTGCCTGCGCTGCAAAAGCAAATGGAAAAAGCCGTGGCCAAGCAAGACCCGAAACAACTGCGCGAAGACACCCTCAACGCCTTGCTGCAGTTCCCCGTGGTGGCCAAGGACGCCGCCAACTGGTCTGCCGAAGACAAGCAAAAGGAACTCGACAACAACGCCCAAGGCATTTTGGGTTACGTGGTGCGCTGGGTGGACCAGGGCGTGGGTTGCTCCAAGGTGCCCGACATCAACGGCGTGGGCCTGATGGAAGACCGCGCCACGCTGCGCATCAGCAGCCAGCATATGGCCAACTGGTTGCACCACGGTGTCGTGACCGAGGCGCAAATCAAGGAAACCATGGAGCGCATGGCCGCTGTGGTGGACGGCCAGAACGCGGGTGACCCTGAGTACAAAAAAATGTCCGGTAACTTCGCCAAGTCGGCCGCCTACCAAGCCGCCTGCGATCTGGTCTTTAAAGGCAAAGAGCAACCCAGCGGTTACACCGAGCCGCTGCTGCACGCTTGGCGTCTGAAGGTCAAAGCGGCCTGAAACGTGTGATGCCGGACTGTGACCGGCACCTGTGAAAACGGCTCCTGCGGGAGCCGTTTTGCATAGTGCTGGTCAAATGATCAGGACGGCACATGTTTGTCGGGGTCTTCGACCACCGACCTAAACGGAGCCCGCTGCCAATGTTTTTGAGTATTGGCGCGAGAGCGGGTCATTTGCCGACACCTTCGACCATTAACCAGGGTCTTCGTAGGTCGGCGCTCGAAGAGTCCGACGTTTTCGTTAGGCACGGGGGCTCCTTGGGCTGGCATTTCCCCTAGACTGGCAGCTTGGGAAGACAAGCGCTCAAGCGCAAGAAGGAGACGACCCATGACCTGGCAGACCCACGAGATCACGAACCAGTTCGACGAACTGCAAAACTACAACCTGCTGGCCACCGACACGCCTTTGCGTGAAGCGCTGGCCCGGGCCGGGGCTGATGGTTTTGTGCCGCAACTCGGCAGCTATGGCGCCACCTTGGGCCAGGCCGAGACCTACGCGTTGGCCGATCAGGCCAACCGCTATACGCCCGAGCTCAAAAATTTCGACGCCCGGGGCCGCCGGATGGACCAAGTGCAGTTTCATCCCAGCTGGCACCAGCTGATGGCCCTCTACCGGGGGCAAGGCCTGATCGCCATGCCGTTTGCCGATGAGCGCCCGGGGCGTTGGTCGGCCTGGGCTGCAGGCTTTTACCTGCATGGGCAGGTGGAGGCGGGCACGCTGTGCCCCGCCACCATGACGCAGGCGGCCATTCCGCTGATTCAACGTGAGCCCGACCTGTGGGCGGCCATGAAGGACCAGCTGCTCAGCCCCGATTACGACGAGCGCGATGTGCCGCTGGCCGACAAAAAGTCCATGTGGGTCGGCATGGGCATGACCGAAAAACAAGGCGGCTCGGATGTGCGTGCCAACACCACGACGGCCACACCCACAGGGCAGGGCGAACGCGAGTTCACATTGCGCGGGCACAAGTGGTTTTTCTCAGCCCCCATGTGCGACGCCCATTTGGTGGTTGCGCGCACGGCTGACGGTGGCCCCAGCTGCTTTTTTGTGCCGCGCTGGCGCCCCGATGGCAGCAAGAACCCGATTGAAATCCAGCGGCTCAAAGCCAAAGTGGGCAACCGCAGCAATTCCAGCAGCGAAGTCGAGTTCAAGGACGCCCACGGCATTCTGATGGGCGAGCCCGGGCGTGGCATCCCCACCATCATCGAGATGGCCACCTACACCCGCCTGAACTGCGTGGTGGGCAGCGCGGCCATGGTGCGCCAGGGGCTGGTGCAAGGCCTGGCCTATGCCCGTCAGCGCAAGGCCTTTGGCCGCTTGCTCATCGACCAGCCGCTGATGCGCGCCGTGCTGACCGACCTGGCGCTGGAAAACGAAGCCAATATGGTCTTGATGATGCGGCTGGCGCAGGCTTACGAGCGCGATGACAGCCCCGTCGAAAAAGCCTGGAAGCGCGTGATGACGCCTGCTGCCAAGTTCTGGATCTGCAAGCGTGCGGTCGAACTGACCGGCGAGACCATGGAGATTTTTGGCGGCAACGGCTATGTGGACGAGGGCGTCATGGGTCGCCTGTTCCGCGAGGCCCCCGTCAACTCGATCTGGGAAGGCTCGGGCAACGTGATGTGCCTGGACGTGATGCGGGCCATCGGCAAGGAGCCCGATCTGGCCCACGCCCTGCTGCAAGACCTGGGGCAGGGCTTGGGCGATGACGTGCGCTTGCGTGAGGCGCAGCAAAGCCTGCAGGCCATGCTGCGCGAGCCCCCCGACCAGCTCGAAGCCCTGGGGCGCCGTTTTGCCGAGCGCTTGGTGCTGCTGGCCCAGGCCAGCTTGTTGCTCCGACATGCGCCCACTGCGGTGGCCGACGCCTTCATCCAGACGCGTCTCGATCCGCAATGGGGCCGCGTGGTGGGCAGCATCGACACCCGTTTGCTGCCGGTGGATGCCATCTTGCAACGCGCTTACCCGGGCTGAGGCAACACACATGCCCATCACCTCCACCGAAGTTCAGGTCACCCGGCAAGGACCGGTTACTGTCGTCACGATTCACCGTGCCCAGGCGCGCAATGCGGTTGACCGCGTGACGGCGCAGCAACTGGCCGATGCCTTTCGCGACTTTGAGGCCGACCCGGATGCCGCCGTGGCCGTCTTGCAGGGCGAGCACGGCACATTTTGCGCCGGGGCCGACCTCAAAGCGTTGCACGACGAGGCCCGGCGCAACCGTCTGGAGCCTTTAGGCGACGGGCCGATGGGCCCGTCGCGCATGCTGCTGTCCAAGCCGGTGATCGCGGCCATCAGCGGCCACGCGGTGGCTGGTGGGCTGGAGTTGGCGCTGTGGTGCGATCTGCGCGTGGTCGAGCGCTCGGCTGTGCTGGGCGTGTTTTGCCGTCGCTTTGGCGTGCCCCTGATCGATGGCGGCACAGTGCGTCTGCCACGGCTGATCGGCTTGTCGCGTGCACTGGACCTGATCCTCACTGGTCGCGCCGTGGGGGCCGATGAAGCACTGGCCATGGGCCTGGCCAACCGCGTGGTGGATGACGGTCAGGCCTTGCGGGCGGCTGTGGAACTGGCTCAGCAACTGGCGGCATTGCCCCAGACCTGCCTGCGCAACGACCGCCGGTCGGCATATGAGCAATTCGGTAGGGGCCAGGATGAAGCGCTCGCCAAAGAATTTGCGTTGGGCCTGCAAACCCTGGCCAGCGGCGAGGCGTCTCGCGGTGCCCGGCTGTTCGAGTCGGGTGTCGGGCGAAGCGGTCAGCGGCTGGACGGGGCAGGCCCTGAATCGTAAAGCGTGGCCATGGTCAGACCCATGTCGGGGTCTTCGACCACCGACCTACGATGGCGCTGCGTTTTGTAGGTCGGCACTCGAAGAGCCCGATATGTGCCCGTTGACCTGCAACGGCAAAACCAAGCGACACAAGTCCATCAACCCGATGTCCAAGCGACACAGGTCCATCAACCCGATGTCGGGGTCTTCGACCACCGACCTACGATGGCGCTGCGTTTTGTAGGTCGGCACTCGAAGAGCCCGACAGGTGCCCGTTGACCTGCAACGGCAAAACCAAGCGACACAGATCAATCAACCCGATGTCCAAGCGACACAGGTCCATCAACCCGATGTCGGGGTCTTCGACCACCGACCTACGACGGCGCTGCGTTTTGTAGGTCGGTACTCGAAGAGCCCGACAGGTGCCCGTTGACCTGCAACGGCAAAACCAAGCGCCACAGGTCCATCAACCCGATGTCGGGGTCTTCGACCACCGACCTACAATGGCGCTGCGTTTTGTAGGTCGGTACTCGAAGAGTCCGACATGTGCCCGTTGACCTGCAACGGCAAAACCAAGCGCCACAGGTCCATCAACCCGATGTTGGGGTCTTCGACCACCGACCTGCGACGGCGCTGCGTTTTGTAGGTCGGTACTCGAAGAGTCCGACATGTGCCCGTTGACCTGCAACGGCAAAACCAAGCGCCACAGGTCCATCAACCCGATGTCGGGGTCTTCGACCACCGACCTGCGACGGCGCTGCGTTTTGTAGGTCGGCACTCGCAGAGTCCGATGTTTGACTGCTGAGGCTCTAAACTCGGGGCTTGACCGACTTTGTTTTGCCATGAACGCCTCCACCCCTGTTGACCCTTGCCTGTGCCCTCTGTGCGGACAAGTCAACGCCTGCGCCATGGCGGCTTCACCCGCGCAAGTTTCAGAGCCTTGCTGGTGCACGCGTGTGCACTTCAGCACTGAATTGCTGAACAAGTTGCCCGATGCTGCACGGGGCAAGGCCTGCATTTGCCAGGCTTGCGCACAACAAGCCGCACAACGTACATGACCGCTGCCCACGACCCCCACAGCCTGCAAGGCTTGCGTGCGCGCTATGGGGTGCGTCACCGCTGGTTTTTGCTGTACACGCTGATGCTCGGCTCCATGGCCGCCGTGATGTCGTCCACCATCATGAACGTGGCCATTCCCGACATGAGCCACCACTTCACACTGGGCCAAAGCCGGGTGCAGTGGGTCACCTCGGGTTTCATGGTGGCCATGACGGTGTCGATGTTGACCACGCCCTGGTTGCTGGCCCGCTTTGGCTACCGCAGGGTGTATGAGGTCTGCATGTGGCTGCTGCTGGGCGGTGGCGTGGTGGGCGGTTTTGCTGGCGATTTCACGCTGGTCATGGCGGCGCGGGTGGCCGAGGGCCTGGCGGCCGGTGTGGTGCAGCCGATCCCGGCCATCATCATCTTGCGGGCGTTTGACTCGAATGAGCAGGGCCGCGCCAGTGGCCTGTTTGGCATGGGCGTGGTGCTTGCACCGGCCATTGGCCCGAGCATTGGCGGTGTGCTGGTCGATGTGTTTGGCTGGAGGTCCATCTTTTTCATGGTGGTGCCCCTGGCCTTGGTGGCTTTGTGGCTGTCGCGCCGGTTTGTGCCGACCACGGCCCCGGGCGGCGTGGCGGCCAATGCCGAGGGCGATGGCTTGGACTGGATTGGCCTGGCACTGGCCAGTGCCTCGACCCTGATGCTGCTCAACGGGCTGGTGCAGTTGCGCGGTGACGACGACACGGTGGCAGTGATTTTGCTGGCGCTGGCGGCCAGCGGCATGGGCCTGTTTGTGGCGTGGCAGCGGCATTTGCTCAAAGCCCGGCGGCATGGCAAACGCAGGCCCCTCATGAACCTGCAGGTCTTCTCGCACCGCAGCTTTGCCATGGGCGCTTTGGTGGCGTTCACCTACGGCATTGCGCTGTTTGGCTCTACCTATTTGCTGCCGGTGTACATGCAGATGGGCCTGGGCCTGTCACCGTCTTACATCGGTGCGGCCTTGCTGCCCTCGGGCATTTTGCTGGCGGTCACCATTGCGGTGGTGGGCCGTCTGTCTGACCGTTACCGGCCCGCTGTGCTGGTCAGCCTGGGCCTGGCGCTTTTGGCCTCGTCGTTTGCGCTCATGCCCACGGTGCACCCGGCGTCGGGCCTGGCCTTGCTTTGGGCCTGGGTGATTTTGGGGCGCATCGGGCTGGGCTTTATCCTGCCGTCGCTCAATCTGGGCTCCATGCGTGGCATGCCCAAGGCGCTCATTCCGCAAGCGTCAAGCGTGATCGGCTTTGTGCGCATGCTGGGCGGTGCGGCCGGGGTGAGCGTGTGCGCCATTGTGCTGGAGTGGCGCCTGAGCGCTGCGGGCGTGTCTTTGCTGGGGGCGGGGCATCCTGCGGCCAGCTTGCGCGCTTTCAATGAAACCTTTTTGGGGCTGGCGGCCATCACGGCTCTGGCCCTGTTGGCGGCCTGGCGCATGGCCGGAACGCCTGCCGTGCATACGAAAGACTGACGCTATGTGCCAACTGCTCGGCATGAATGCCAACACCCCCACCGATGTGACTTTCAGCTTCAGCGGTTTCGCGCAGCGGGGTGGGGCCACGGACCACCACGCCGATGGCTGGGGCATCGCTTTTTTTGAGGGCAAGGGCGTGCGCCACATGGTGGACCACCAAAGCGCCAGCACCTCACCGGTGGCCGAGCTGGTGCGCCGTTACCCCATCAAGAGTCAAAACGTCATCGCCCACATCCGCAAGGCCACGCAAGGCGTGGTGAGCCTGGAAAACTGCCACCCTTTTGTGCGCGAGTTGTGGGGCCGCTATTGGGTGTTTGCACACAACGGCAACTTGGTGGACTTTGCGCCCAAGCTGCATGGCAACTTCAGGCCGGTGGGGCAGACCGACAGCGAACGGGCGTTTTGCTGGCTCATGCAAGAGCTGGCCAAATCGCATGCCGGGGTGCCCAGCGTGCAGGAGTTGACCCGCACCCTGCGTGAACTGGTGCCCCAGATTGCCCGGCACGGGACCTTCAATTTTTTGCTGTCTAACGGCGAAGCCTTGTGGGCGCATGCCAGTACCCACTTGCATTACGTGCTGCGCCAGCACCCATTCAACCAAGCCACGCTGAGCGACGAAGACCTGAGCGTGAATTTTGCCGAGCACACCCGGGAAACTGATCGCGTGGCGGTGGTGGTGACCGCACCGCTCACGCTGGACGAGAACTGGGTGCCCTTGGCGTCCGGCGAGCTGGCCGTGTTTGTGGACGGTACGCGTCTGGCCGTTTGAGCGAAGCTGCTCAAAACTCGGCGTGCAGGCGCAGGGCGTAGACGTTCACCGGGCCGCGCAGGGCGTTGTAGGCCGGGTTCTGGATGCGCTGGTAGTCGGCTGTGAGCCACAGCTGTTTGCTGATGCCCAGGTTGTAGAACAGCTCAACGCCGCGTTCCGGGCGGTAGCGGAAGTTGCCCGCACCATCGCCAATGAAGTAAGAGATGCCCCCCGCTTCCAGGAGGGCGCGGCGTTCAGGCGACAAGCGGTTGTCCATGAATGCCAGGCCCACCGTGTCAGCGGCGCGTCCCCACAGACGGCCTTTGATCAAGGTGCCTGCTGACAGCGATGCATCGACCTCGGTGAAGGCGTAGGTTTCGGTGCGGCCGTCGGCCTTCATGGTGCGCAGGAACACGCCGACATCGTCACTCAGCGCTTGCTCCAGGTTCAAGCCCAGGCCGTATTTGATCTTTTCGCCGTTGCGCACCTGAAAAAAGGTTTGCGGGTCGGCGCCGGGGTGGCTGCGCAGGTATTGCGTGGCCTCATTGAAGCTGGCCGTGACGGCGCGGTTGCGCCAGGCCAGCACGCGTACTTTGCCGGGCTGGTCATTAAGGCGGTGGGCGTGTTCGACTTCGAACTGGTCCCCGTAGTGGTGCAGCAGGTCCCAGTCCACCGGCAGTTCGTTGGGGCGTTTGGGCCCGCTCATGCGGCCGAGTCGGTAGACCCAGTCACCCCGGTACCACTCGGCGGCCACGCCCCAGCCAAAGCCACGGGCATCGGCCGCGTAGTCGAAGCTGCTGTAAGTCCAATGGCTCCAGTTCATGAACTGGGTGCGCGGGTCCTTGGCGTAGGCGTTGTCGTCAAACACGTCCAGCGTCGAGAAATTGCCTGCAGTCAGCACAAAGCGGTTCTTGTCCACCCAGCGCGCCATCTGGTTGAAGTCGGAGGCCAGCCATTCTTTTTCACCGCCCTGGTCCCAGGTCTGGCGCCAGAACAGGCGCTGCAGATACGGCTTGGGCGTGGTGCCGCCCGCACGCGTGATTTCGCCGTTGGTGAAGCTGCCCAAGCCCACCAGGTTGCGGGCAAAGGGGTCACCCGAGGCCAGTTCGGCATTCATGTACACCTCGGCACCCGATTCGAGTCGTTTGCCCCAGTGACCGGTCAGCGAGAAGGTGAACATTTTGTCGGCGGCTGGCCCCATGCTGTTGAGCGCGGAACCTGCTGCGGCAAAGGCCGGGTGTTGTTGGGTGTTGTAGGTGCTCTGGTAGCGGGCCTGGCTGAACTCTTCTGCCTTGTTCGCGCCAGCGTCCTGCGCCCAGGCCGCAGTCACACCCAGCCACAGCAGGCAGGAAAATGCGGAAGAAAAGGCGGGATTCAGGCTGTGGACTTGGGACATGAGGGGCTCTGTATCGGCAAGAGCCGCCGATCTTATGTCACGCCGGTGAAGAAACCGTGACACACCAAGACGGTGTGCGGGCGTTTACCGCGCTGCGCAAGCCGTTTCCAGCGCGTCGATGAACAGCGCCGCCACATCGCAGCCCATCTGGTCGGTGATTTCCTGAAAGCAGGTGGGGCTGGTCACGTTGATCTCGGTCAAGCTGTCGCCAATGATGTCCAGGCCCACCAGCATCAGGCCGCGTGCAAACAGGATTGGCCCCAAGGCTTCAGCAATTTCGCGGTCACGCGCCGAAATCGGTTGCGCCACGCCCTTGCCACCGGCGGCCAAGTTGCCGCGCACCTCACCGCCTTGGGGAATGCGGGCCAGGCAAAAAGGCACCGGCTTGCCGCCAATCAGCAGCACACGTTTGTCGCCCTGGGCGATGCCGGGCAGGTACTTTTGCACCATCACGGTCTGGGCGCCGTCCTGGTTGAGCGTTTCGATGATGGCGCCCAGGTTCAGGCCGTCAGCGCCCACTTTGAAAATGCCCATGCCGCCCATGCCGTCCAGGGGCTTCAAGATAATGTCGCCGTGCTTGGCGTGGAACTCGCGGATGTCCGCTTCGCTGCGGGTCACCAGCGTGGGTGCGATGAACTGGGGAAACTCCATGATGGCGAGTTTTTCGGGGTGGTCGCGCAGTGCAGCGGGGCTGTTGAACACCTTGGCGCCTTCGCGCTCGGCCTGGCCCAGCAAGTGGGTGGCGTAGAAATACTCGCTGTCAAAGGGCGGGTCTTTGCGCATGACCACAGCGTCAAAGTCTCTCAGGGCTGCGCGGTGGCTGGCGGTTTCGGTGAACCAGTCGGTGGCGTGCCCCGTCAGATGGATCTCGCGTACCCGGGCCGTCACGGCTTCGCCCTGCTGCCAGCGCACATCGGTCATCTCGCAGGCCACGACCTGATGGCCGCGTTTTTGCGCCTCGCGCATCATGGCGAAGGTGGTGTCTTTGTAAATCTTGAAAGATTCCAGCGGATCGGCAACGAAGAGAAATTTCATAACCGTGGATTGTAGGTCGCAGGTCGAAGACCTCGACGTTGTTGGGTCAAGGCAAAACGCTTGCGCCTGCCGTGCTGTTGAAACGTGCAAATGTCGGACTCTGCGAGTGCCGACCTACAAACTCGGGCCTGTGGTTTCCCGCAGGTCGGCACAGGCAGAGTCCGACATGTGCGTTTGCAAGCTGCTCACCTGTGAGTCAGGCTTACTGAAAAGCCACCTCGGCAAAGCTGCGCAGCTTGCGGCTGTGCAACTGGGCCGGGCCGGCGGCGCGCAGCAATTCGAGCGCACGGATACCGATCTGCAGGTGCTGGTTGACCCGCTCGCGATAGAAGTGGTTGGCCATGCCTGGCAGCTTGATCTCGCCGTGCAGCGGCTTGTCGCTCACGCACAGCAGCGTGCCGTAGGGCACCCGAAAGCGAAAACCGTTGGCCGCAATCGTGGCGCTTTCCATGTCGAGCGCCACGGCGCGGCTCTGGCTGAAGCGGCGTTGGGGCGTGTTGTCGGGCAGCAGTTCCCAGTTGCGGTTGTCGGTGCTGGCCACCGTGCCGGTGCGCATGAGGCGCTTGAGTTCTGCGCCATGGCAACCAGTGACTTCGGACACGGCCCGTTCGAGCGCCACCTGAATCTCGGCCAGGGCAGGGATCGGCACCCACAGCGGCAGATCTTCGTCGAGCACGTGGTCTTCGCGCACATAGGCATGGGCCAGCACGTAGTCGCCCAGCTGCTGGGTGGTGCGCAATCCGGCGCAATGGCCCAGCATCAGCCAGGTGTGTGGTCGCAACACCGCAATGTGGTCGGTGATGGTCTTGGCATTGGCCGGACCCACGCCGATGTTGACCATGGTGATGCCGCTGTGGTCTTCGCGCACCAGGTGGTAGCCGGGCATTTGTGGCAAACGCGGTGGCGTTTGACCCAGCGCGTCGTCGATTTCAGCGGGCAGACCCATGCGGCGCGTGATCACGTTGCCGGGTTCCACAAATGCGGTGTAAGGGCTGTCCGGTTTGGTCATTTCTGCGCGGCCAAGCGCAATGAATTCGTCGATGTAGAACTGGTAGTTGGTGAACAACACGTAATTCTGAAAATGTGTTGGACTGGTGCCGCAATAGTGGCGCAGCCGGTGCAACGAATAGTCGATGCGTGCAGCGGTGAACAGCGACAGGGGTTCGGGTTGGCCGGGCGCGGGGCGGTAGGTGCCGTTGGCGATACCGTCGTCCATGGCCGTGAGGTCCGGCAGGTCAAACAGGTCGCGCATGCGTGCACGGCGTTCGGTGCTCATCTCGCCTTCCATGTGTTCGTTTTCTGCAAACGAAAAATGAATCGGGATCGGCTGCGTGCTGGTGCCTACTTCCAGACTGACGCCGTGGTTGAGCAGCAGCAGATGAAACTGCTGGCGCAGGTAATAGGCAAACAGATCAGGCCGAGTGAGCGAAGTTTCGTAGCGTCCCGCCGCGGCCACGAAACCGTAGCTCAGCCATTCGGTCTCTGTGCTGGCGGGGGGCGTCCAGTCTGTGGGGGTCTGAATGCGCACATAGGGGTAACAGGCCCGAATTTTGTCCTGCATGGGATCACCGGCAATGTAGCGTTGCATGGCTTGCCGCAGGTGGTTCACGCTCTGCGTGTAAATGGCCTGCACCCGTATCAGTGCCGCATCGGCGTTGTCAAAAACTTCTGGGGCAATGAATGTGGGCGTGCGCATGGTGTGAGTCGTTTAATTTGAATATTTAAGAGCTCATTTTTGACGGCGATAATCCGTCTTCATCGTTTATAACTTGCTTGTGAGGAGATTTCATGTCAGAGAACAAATCGTATCCATTGAGTTTTACCGGGCGAGGCAGCGAATATTTCAAAATCTGGATTGTCAACATCTTGTTGAGTATTTTGACTTTGGGGATTTATTCGGCCTGGGCCAAGGTCCGCACTCAGCGTTGGTTTTATGGGCACACCGTGCTGGATGGTCAGTCTTTCACTTACCTGGCCACGCCACAGCAGTTGCTCAAGGGGCGATTGATCGCTTTGGCGGTGATGGTGGTTTATGCCTTGTCCAGCCATTTTTTGCCCATCTTGGCGGTGGTGCTGATGGTGGCTTTGTTTGTGGCTTCACCTTGGTTGGTGGTGGCTGGCCTGCGTTTTCATGCCCGCATGAGTGCCTACCGAGGCATCCGTTTTGACTTCACGGGCAGCGTGAAAGAAGCGGCCGTGGTTTATGTGTGGCTGCCTTTGCTGATGCCCTTCACTTTGGGGCTGATCTTGCCGTATTTGAGCTATCGGCAAGTGCGCTTTGTGGTGGATCACACCCATTATGGTGACACGCAGGGGCGTTTCCAGGGCGGCGTCAAGCAGTTCTGGAAGGTGTACCTGATCGCATTCTCCTTGTTGCTGATCCCTGTGGTTTTGGGCGTTCTGGGGTTTTTCGTTGCGCGGTCAAGTCCCTTGCTGGCCGCCTCGATGATGGGTGGCGCCGTGTTTCTGTTTTATGCCGCCATGCTGGCGGTCGGTGGCTACGTCATGGCGCGTTTGGGAAATCTTTATTTCAACCACAGCAGCTTTGGCGAGGTGGGGTTTGAGAGCCGTTTGCGTGCCCGCAGCCTGGTTTGGATCTTCTTGTCCAACGTGGTGTTGATGGCTCTGACTTTGGGCTTGTTTTACCCTTGGGCGCGTGTTCGTCTCGCACGTTACCGTGCGCAGCAGTTGAGCATCCAGTCTTCGCAGCCTCTGGATATTTTTACGGGCGAACGTGTGCAGGCCCCCGGTGCTGCGGGGTCCGAGCTGGCCGATGCCTTTGATGTCAGCGCAGGCTTGCTGTGAACAGTTTTGAGGCCGATTATTTTGATGGCCTCAGCGCACGCGGTCATTCGGTGCAGTTGTCCATTCGCGAAGGCGTGCTCAACTGGGTGTCGGATACGGTGTCGGGCTCGGCGCCGCTGACGCAGTTGCGTTGGGACCCGGCTGTCGGGCAGACCCACGCGATCATTCACCTGAACGATGGCGGCATGTTCCTTGTGCATGACCGTGCATTGGGCGCTCATTGGCCCCATGCCGCGGGCGTTGGGCTGGAGCGTTGGGCGCAGGTGCTGGAGGGGCGGATGCTGTACGCCTTGGGCGCTTTGCTGATGGCCGGTGCACTGGTCTTTTCAGGTCTGCGCTGGGGCGTGCCTGCCGCTGCCCAGGTGGTGGCCGGGATGTTGCCCGAACAGATGGCGCAGATCGTTGGGGACCAAACCTTGAAGGTGCTGGAGGGCATGTGGCTGGCGCCCTCACAGCTTCCTGAGACGCGGCAGCACGCGCTGGCCCAGCAGCTGGATGCGTTGTGCAAACGTGCAAGCTGCCCCCCCTATCAGCTCCTGTTTCGACAAGGCCAGCGCATCGGTGCCAATGCCATGGCGCTGCCCGGAGGGGCGGTGGTGGTGACCGATGAGCTGGTATTGCTGGCCCGCCACGACGAAGAAATTGTGGCCGTGTTGTCGCATGAGCTGGGGCATGTGCATGCAAGGCATGGCTTGCGCATGGCCTTGCAGTCGCTGGGCGCGGGCGTGATCCTGGTGGCCATCACCGGTGATCTGGGCAACGTGTCCGATGTTGCTGCCGGATTGCCCGCGCTGTTGCTGCAAACGGGTTATTCCAGAGGCATGGAGCGCGAGGCCGATGACTTCGCATTGCATTGGCTGCGAACAGCTTGCGTGTCACCACAGCGCTTTGCCGACATCTTGCAACGCTTGGACAAGCGCCCCACAGAGACAGGCTTGTTCGACAGCCACCCCGGCACAGCCGAGCGCATCCGCCAATTCAGTCAAGCATCGAGCTGTTGAAGGCAAATGTCGGACTTTGCGAGTGCCGAACTGCAAGGCTGTTTTGTAGGTCGGTGGTCGAAGACCCCGACGTTGTGCTGATCAGAATGTGTTGTTGGATGCGCTCACCCCCAAACAAACACGGGGCCCGAAGGCCCCGTGTTTGTTTGCAAAGTGCGCTTACATGTTGCGGCGGTACTGCCCACCCACCTCAAACAGCGCATTGGTGATTTGACCCAGCGAGCAGACGCGCACCGCATCCATCAGCACTTCGAACACGTTGCCGTTGTCGATCACGGCTTGTTGCAGGCGCTTGAGCATGGCGGGGGACTCTTTCGCGTGCAGCGCGTGGAAGTCGTTCAGGCGCTTGAGCTGGCTCTGCTTTTCTTCTTCGGTCGAGCGGGCCAGTTCCAGCGTTTCCATGACTTCGTCGCCCTTGGGGTTGCGGAAGGTGTTGACGCCGATGATGGGCAGCTCGCCGGTGTGCTTGAGCATCTCGTAGTGCATCGACTCGTCTTGGATCTTGCCGCGCTGGTAGCCGGTTTCCATGGCGCCCAGCACGCCGCCGCGTTCGGCGATCTTCTCGAACTCGGCCAGCACCATTTCTTCGACCAGCTCGGTCAGCTCGTCGATGATGAAGGCGCCCTGGTTCGGGTTCTCGTTCTTGGCCAGGCCCCACTCGCGGTTGATGATGAGCTGGATCGCCATGGCGCGGCGCACCGAGTCTTCGGTGGGCGTGGTGATGGCTTCGTCAAACGCGTTGGTGTGCAGGCTGTTGCAGTTGTCATAGATCGCGATCAACGCCTGCAGCGTGGTGCGGATGTCGTTGAACTGGATCTCTTGGGCGTGCAGCGAACGGCCCGAGGTCTGGATGTGGTACTTCAGTTTTTGGCTGCGCTCGTTCGCGCCGTACTTCTCTTTCATGGCCACAGCCCAGATGCGGCGTGCCACGCGGCCGAGCACCGTGTATTCTGGGTCCATGCCGTTGCTGAAGAAGAAGCTCAGGTTGGGCGCGAAGTCGTCAATGTGCATGCCGCGCGCCAGGTAGGCTTCCACAAAAGTGAAGCCGTTGGACAGCGTGAAGGCCAGCTGGCTGATCGGGTTGGCCCCGGCTTCAGCGATGTGGTAGCCGCTGATGGACACCGAGTAGAAGTTGCGCACGTCGTGGTGCACAAAGTACTGCGCGATGTCGCCCATCACCTTGAGGCTGAACTCAGTCGAGAAGATGCAGGTGTTTTGGCCCTGGTCTTCTTTCAGGATGTCGGCCTGCACCGTGCCGCGCACATTGGCCAGCACCCATTCCTTGATCTTGGCGGTTTCTGTCTCGGTGGGCTCGCGGCCGTTGTCGGCCTTGAACTTGTCGATGTTCTGGTCGATGGCCGTGTTCATGAACATGGCCAAGATGGATGGCGCGGGGCCGTTGATCGTCATCGACACCGAGGTGGTGGGGTTGCACAGGTCAAAACCCGAATACAACACCTTCATGTCGTCCAGCGTGGCCACGTTCACACCCGAGTTGCCGATCTTGCCGTAGATGTCCGGACGCAGGTCGGGGTCGTTGCCGTACAGCGTGACCGAGTCGAACGCGGTGGACAGGCGCTTGGCAGGCAGACCCTCTGACACCAGCTTGAAGCGGCGGTTGGTGCGGAAGGGGTCGCCTTCACCGGCGAACATGCGGGTCGGGTCTTCGCCCTCGCGCTTGAAGGCGAAGGTGCCTGCGGTGTAGGGGTAGCTGCCGGGCACGTTGTCCAGCATCAGCCACTTGAGCACTTCGCCGTCGTCTTCGTATTGGGGCAGCGCCACCTTGCGGATGGTGGTGCCTGACAGCGATTTGGTGGTCAACGCGGTGCGAATCTCTTTGTCGCGGATCTTCACCACGTACTCGTCGCCCGCATAGGCTTTTTGCATGTCGGGCCACTGGGCCAGCAGTTTCTTGGCCGTGGGGTCTTGGATTTCTTCCCGGGCCACGGCCAAGTCGATGGCGGCTTCTGCCGCTTTGGCGCGGCCGGGCTTGCCTTCTTCGAGCATGCGGGCCGCAGCGCGCAGTTGCTGGATTTCGCGGGCCAGACGGGCCTGCGCGATGGCGCGCTTTTTGTAGCCGCGCACGGTGTCGCTGATCTCGGCCAGGTAGCGGGTGCGTGCAGAGGGCACCACTGGGTTCTGGTGGGTGCTGTGGCGCACGTTGACCACGGGCAAACGGCCCTCGGTGGTCTTCATGCCCAGCTCGCCCAAACGCACCTTGAGCGCTTGGTACAACGCGGTCACGCCGTCGTCATTGAAGCGGGCGGCCATGGTGCCAAACACCGGCATCTGCTCGGTCGGCACGGTCCAGGCTTCCTTGTTGCGCTGCACCTGCTTGGCCACATCGCGCAGGGCGTCGCTCGCGCCCTTGCGGTCAAATTTGTTGATGGCCACAAATTCGGCAAAGTCCAGCATGTCGATTTTTTCGAGCTGGCTGGCCGCGCCGAACTCGGGCGTCATCACATACATGGGCACATCCACATGCGGCACGATGGCGGCATCGCCTTGGCCAATGCCTGAGGTTTCGACCACGATCACATCAAAGCCCGCCACCTTGCAGGCCGCCACCACGTCGGGCAGGGCAGCGCTGATTTCACTGCCGAAGTCACGCGTGGCCAGTGAGCGCATGAACACGCGCGGGCCTTGCGACCAAGGGCTGATGGCGTTCATGCGGATGCGGTCGCCCAGCAAGGCACCACCGCTCTTGCGGCGCGAAGGGTCGATGGAAATGACGGCCACACGCAGCGCGTCGTCCTGGTCCAGGCGCAGGCGGCGGATCAGTTCGTCGGTCAGACTCGACTTGCCCGCACCGCCGGTGCCGGTGATGCCCAGCACGGGCACTTTCTTTTGCGTCGCTTGTTCGCGCACTGCTTTGACAACGCCCGCATCGGCCTTGTCGTTTTCCAGCGCCGTGATCAGCTGGGCCAGAGCGCGCCAGTTCATCTCGCCGTGGCCCTGAATCGCGGCCACATCTTTGGGGGCCAGGGGGCTCACGTCTTTATCGCAGCGCATGACCATCTCGCCGATCATCCCGGCCAGGCCCATTTTTTGACCATCTTCGGGGCTGAAAATCCGCACGCCGTGCTCGGCCAGGGTGCGGATTTCGGATGGCACGATCACGCCACCGCCGCCGCCGAACACCTGGATGTGCTCGCCACCCCGGGCTTTGAGCAGTTCCACCATGTAGCTGAAGTATTCGTTGTGCCCGCCCTGATACGAGCTGATGGCGATGCCCTGCGCATCTTCTTGCAAGGCTGCGGTGACCACCTCGTCCACCGAGCGGTTGTGGCCCAGGTGGATGACTTCGGCGCCCATGCTTTGCAAGATGCGGCGCATGATGTTGATGGCCGCGTCGTGGCCGTCAAACAAAGAGGCGGCGGTGACAAAACGCACTTTGTTGGTAGGGCGGTATTCGGCCAGGGCCTTGAATTCAGCGGACAGGTCGGTCATGGGGTGTCTCCGGGGGCGTGAGCAAGGGCGGAATGATTGACGTTAACGTAAACGTCAACTAAAACCCGCATCTTATCCGCTGATGGCTTGCCTGTCACTGACGTTCAGGGTTTATGCGGGCAAAGTCCAGTGGTGATTGGCGGTTTGGGATGAGATTGCCCCGTCAACGGCAGGCTGGGCATTTTGAAGGCGCTTTGCCCTGCAAGCGATCGCCCGCAGACCACCAGCCCCTGCGAATCGCCAGTTGGGCGCAAAAAGTTATGATTGCCTGAACATCTACATACTGCCACCCGTAATGCTTGGTGGCGCCGGAGATTGCCATGAGCCGAATCGTTGACCCTGAGAAGAAAAAAGCCTTGTGCGCCCGACTGGCTCGCATTGAGGGTCAGCTGCGCGGTTTGCAGCGCCTGATCGAGTCGGATGCCGACTGCGAAAAAGTGGCCCAGCAAATGGCCGCCTCGCGCAAGGCGCTGGACAAGTCCTTTTTTGCCATGGTGGGCTGCATGATCGAGCAGGGCGACCAGTCGCCCCAGCATGTGGCCGAGATGTTGACCAAGTTCGCTTGAAAGTGGTGATGCCATGAACCCCATCCAGCTGTTTGACCCCGCCTCCTGCACCTACACCTATGTGTTGTTCGACGAGGCGTCCCGTGAGGCCTTGATCATTGACCCGGTCGATGAGCAGTTGGCGCGTGACTTGGCCGTGCTGCGTGAGCAGGGGCTGACGCTGCGTTGGGCGGTCGAGACCCATGCGCATGCGGACCACGTCACCAGCGCCGGTCGACTGGCGGAATTGACCGGCGCCCAAACGGCGGCGCCAGCAGGTTGTCACATCGGTACAGCGACGGTGCAGCTTGAAGACGGGCAGGTGCTCACGTTTGGTGCGCAAAGCCTCAAGGCCCTGCTGACGCCCGGGCACACGGCGGGCAGCATGAGCTTTTATGGGGTATCAGGGCAGACCTCGCAGGTGTTCACGGGTGACACCTTGCTGATCAATGGCTGCGGCCGCACCGATTTCCAGTCGGGCAGCCCCGAGGCGATGTACAACAGTTTGACGAATATCTTGTTCAAGCTGCCTGCACAGACAGTGGTTTGGCCGGGCCACGACTACCAGGGCCGCACCCATTCCAGCATCGGGCATGAGATGCTGCACAACGCCCGGGTGGCGGGCAAAACATTGACGCAATTTGTCGAGACCATGAACAACTTGAATTTACCCAGACCGAAGCGCATGGACGAAGCCGTGCCTGCCAATCTGACTTCGGGCCTGCGCCATGATGCAGGCGGCGACGCCCTGATGTCGGTGCGCCCTGTGCAGGGTTATGCCGGTGATGTGAGTCCGCAACTGGCCTGGGCCTGGGTGCAATCGGGCGAAGCGGCGCTGGTCGATGTGCGCACCGATGCCGAACGCGCCTGGGTCGGCTTTGTGCCCGAAGCCCAGGCCCTGGCCTGGAAGCAGTGGCCGGGCATGGCGATGAACCCGGAGTTCGATGCGAGCATTCAGACCCTGGGCGCGGGGGGCAAAAAATTGGTGCTGCTTTGCCGCAGTGGGGTGCGATCGATAGCAGCGGCCCAGCGCGCCAGTGAGCTGGGCCTGCAGGCCTACAACATCCTCGAGGGCTTTGAGGGCGACCCGGACAGCCATGCCCATCGCGGCACAACCGGCGGCTGGCGCTTTCACGGCCTGCCCTGGCGCCAGGCCTGAACCGGTTGATCCGGCGCGCCGAAATCTGAATTGGTTGCGCCAGGTCCCCCGTAGGTCGGTGGCTTCAGCCCCGACATGGGCCTGAGCCGAAGCGGACAAATGTCGGAGCTGAAGTTACCGACCTACGGGGGCAAGTATTTGTAGGTCGGCGGCTTTAGCCCCGACATTGCTGGCTCCATTACAGTCTGCGGGTCGGCACTGTTGCAGCTGACCTACAACAGCCTTGAGCATTGAAAACTTCACAGGACCTGATCAATTGCGGCCATGTCGGCTCGGCCAAGTCAGATGGCCAAAACCTGAGCCCTGTGTGACTGATGCAGGCAGGCGGCGGGCGATAAACTGCCCTGATGCACTCCGCCGTTGAACACCTCCTTGCCCGCATCGACGCCAAGCGCGACGAAGTCACTGCCCTCACTCAGGACCTGGTGCGCATTCCCACCGTCAACCCACCGGGCGATGCGTACGAGGCCTGCGCCCATTTCATCGGTGAACGGTTGGCCAAAAAGGGCTTTGCGGTGGAGTATGTGCGCGCCATCGGCGCGCCGGGTGACAGCGACAGCCACCCGCGCACCAATGTGGTGGCCCGCTGGCAGGGCGTGGCCCCTGGCGAGTGCGTGCACTTCAACAGCCACATCGACGTGGTCGAAGCGGGGTCGGGCTGGACCTACGAGCCCTTTGGCGGGCAGGTTGCCAACGGCCGTGTGTATGGCCGGGGCACCTGCGACATGAAGGGGGGGCTGGCGTCCAGCATCATCGCCTGCGAAGCCCTGATCGAATCGGGCCTGCCGATCCCGGGCGCTTTGGAAATCAGCGGCACGGTGGACGAAGAATCAGGCGGCTTTGCCGGGGTGGGCTACCTGGCCGAGCGCGGTTACTTCAGCAAGCCGCGTGTGCACCATGTGATCATTCCCGAGCCTTTGGGGGTGGACCGCATCTGTTTGGGGCACCGGGGCGTGTGGTGGGGCGAGGTCGAGACGCATGGCCGCATCGCGCATGGCTCCATGCCGTTTTTGGGCGACAGCGCCATCAACCACATGAGCGCCTTCATCCATTTGCTGGAAACGCAACTGCAGCCACGCCTGCAAGGCCGCCGCACCGCCGAGCCGGTGGAGCCGCCGGGCGCACGCGTGAGCACGCTCAACATCAACAGCATCCACGGCGGCCAGGTCGAGCAGCATTACGCCAACGACGAGCGCGGCTGGCCCACGGCGCAAACGCCCGCGCCGGTGGTGGCGCACAGCTGCCGCACCGTGCTGGACCGGCGTTTCATTGCCGAAGAAAACCTCGAAGCCGTCAAGCAGGAAATCATCGACATGCTCGACGAACTCAAGCGCACCCGGCCGGGCTTTGACTACGGCATCCGCGACATCATGAGTTTTGTGCCCACCGCCACGCCCAGGGACGCGCCGGTGGTGGACGCTACAGCCCGCGCCATTGCCCGCGTGCTGGGTCGCGAGCCCAGCTACATCGCCAGCCCCGGCACCTACGATCAAAAGCACATCGTGCGCACAGGCAAGCTGCAAGACTGCATCGCCTATGGCCCGGGCATCCTCGATTTGGCGCACCAACCCGATGAATATGTGGGCATTCCGGAGTTGGTCGATTCGGCCAAGATCATGGCCGTGGCCTCGCTGGACCTGACCGGCTGGTCACGCAGCATGGTCTGAGGGGCTGCGCCTCAATGCGCGGTTCAGCGCAGGCAGTATTGGCTTTGGCGCAGGCGCCATGTCGGGGCTGAAGCCACCGACCTGCAAATACCGCCCTCGCAGGTCGGTACCTTCAGGTCCGACGTTGGTGGTTTTGGCGCAGGCGCCATGTCGGGGCTGAAGCCGCCGACCTACAAATACCGCCCTCGCAGGTCGGTACCTTCAGGTCCGACGTTGGTGGGTTTGGCACAGGCGCCATGTCGGGGCTGAAGCCGCCGACCTACAAATACCGCCCTCGCAGGTCGGAATCTTCATTTCCGACGTTGGTGGTTTTGGCGCAGGCGCCATGTCGGGGCTGAAGCCGCCGACCTACAAATACCGCCTTCGTAGGTCGGCACCTTCAGGTCCGACATTGGTGGTTTTGGCGCAGGCGCCATGTCGGGGCTGAAGCCGCCGACCTACAAATACCGCCCTCGCAGGTCGGTACCTTCAGGTCCGACGTTGGTGGGTTTGGCACAGGCGCCATGTCGGGGCTGAAGCCGCTGACCTACAAAATGCCGGGAGGCTTTTGGGCGATCATGGTCTGGTTGCCCATTTCGTAGGCGTGGGACAGTTTCAGCAAGTCCAGATCGCCTTGCGGTTTGCCAATCAGTGACAGGCCCATGGGCAGGCCACCGGGGCCAAATCCGGCGGGCACGCTGATCGCGGGCAGGCCCGCAAAGGTGGCGTAAATCACGACTTCCATCCAGCGGTGGTAGGTGTCCATGGTCCGGCCTGCGACGCTTTGCGGCCAGCGCAGGTTCACATCAAACGGCCAGGTTTGCGCCACCGGGATGGCCAGCACATCAAAACGCTCAAACAACTGCAACATGCACTGAAAAAAGCGTGTGCGTGTGGCGCTGGCCGACATCAGCTGAGCGCCAGTGAGGGTGAGCGATTGGTCGTGTTCCCACAGGGCTTCGGGTTTGATTTTTTCGCGGTTGGCAGCGTTCACCAAAAACGGCGCCACACGCGGCCCGACCAGGGCTTGCCGCCAGACCAGCCAGGCTTGCCAGACCTGCTCGGGCGGCATGCCCAGCACGGCCTCATCCACCTGACAGCCCATGTCCGACAGACTGCCCAGCGCCGACTGGCAAACGTCCAGAATGCCGTCTTCCATGGGCAAATAGCCTTGGAGGTTGCCGAGCCAACCGATGCGCGTGCCTGTGGGATCGCTGTCCAGGCTGCCCGCAAACACGGCAGCGTCCTGGCTCAGGCTCAAGGGGCTGGCGGCATGCGGACCGGCTTGCACCGACAGCAGCATGGCCAGGTCGCGCACATGCCGGGCCATGGGGCCTTCGGTGCCCAGTTGCGCAATGAACACGTCTTGCGCGGGCCACATGGGCACGCGCCCTTGAGAGGGGCGCATGCCAAACACATGGTTCCAGCCGGCGGGGTTGCGCAAGCTGCCCATAAAGTCTGAGCCATCGGCGACGCAGAGCATGCGCTGGGCCAAGGCCACGGCCGCCCCACCGCTGCTGCCGCCCGCGGATTTGCTGGGGTCCCAGGCATTGCGCGTGGCACCAAACACCTCGTTGAAGGTGTGTGAGCCCAGGCCGAATTCGGGGGTGTTGGTTTTGCCAACGACGATGGCGCCTGCGGCTTTCATGCGAGAGGCCATCAAGCCGTCTTCGCTGGCCACAAAGTCTTTCATCAAGGGGCATCCCAGACTGGTGCGCAGGCCTTTCACATTGGCCAGATCCTTGATGGCCTGGGGCAGGCCATGCATCCAACCCAGGGAGTGGCCCCGAGCCAGTTGCGCATCACGTTCGTCGGCCTGCGCCAGCAGGGCGTCGCTGTCCACGCGGCTGACGATGGCATTGCTGAGTGGGTTGAGGCGGTCAATTTGCGCCAGTGTCGCCTGCATGACTTCGCGGCATGACACTTGCTTGGTGTGTATCGCACGAGACAAATCGAGTGCACTGGATTGGGTAATGTCCGGATAAGCGTTCTGCATGTTTGGATTTATAGTGTTCTGAGCAAGTTTGTCTTGTCCCCCTATTGACTGGAGTGATTCATGAAGCGTCGTTCTCTTTTCGCTGTTGCGGCTTTGGCGGCTGCGCTGTGTGCACCATTGGCCGTGCAGGCCCAGGGCAAAACCCTCAAGGTGGTGCCGCATTCCAACATCACCATCCTCGACCCGATCTGGAGCACGGCGTTTGTCACGCGCAACCACGGCTACATGATTTACGACACCCTGTTCGGCACCGACCTGGCTGGCAAGGTCAAGCCCCAGATGGTGGACAAGTGGAACGTCAGCAAGGACAACCTGACCTGGACCTTCACCCTGCGTGACGGCCTGGAGTTTCACGACGGCAAAGCCGTGACCAGCGAAGACGTGGTCGCCTCCATCAAGCGCTGGACCAGTCGCGACAGCTTTGGCGGCGTGCTGGCCAAGAGTGTGGACAGTTATGCCACGCCTGACGCCAAGACCTTTGTGATCAAGCTCAACAAGCCCTTTGGTGTGATGCTCGAAGCGCTGGGCAAACCTTCGTCCAACGTGCTGTTCATCATGCCGGCTCGCATTGCCGCCACGCCCGGCAGCGAGCAGATCAAGGAAAACATCGGCTCCGGTCCCTACAAGTTTGTGCCTGCTGAATACAAGCCCGGCGAGCGTTTGGTGTATGCCAAAAACGAAAAATACAAACCACGCAGCGAAGCGCCTGACGGCACGACTGGCGGCAAGAACGTGTACCTGGACCGGGTGGAGTGGGTCATCATCCGCGACCCGCAGACGCAGTTCAATGCACTGGTGGCTGGTGAGGTCGACATCGTCGAGCAACCCACCTTTGAGCAATACGCTTCGCTCAAGGCGCAAAAAGACATCCAGCTGGTGGACGCCCAGCCTGCAGGCTTGCAGTTCATCCTGCGCTTTAACCACCTGCATGCACCGTTCAACAACGTGAAGATCCGCCAGGCCGCCATGGTGGCGCTGGGCCAAGAGGCGCACCTCAAAACACAGGTCGGCGCACCCGGCATGTTCACCTTCTGCAAGAGCATGTACCCCTGCGGCACACCCTTGGCCAGCGACAAGACCGGCATCTACACCGGCATGGCCGACCCCAAGAAAGCCGCTGAAATGCTCAAGGAAGCTGGCTACGACGGCACGCCCGTTTTGCTGATGCGTCCGACCGACCTGGCCGCGATTGCCAAGCTGCCCCTGGTGGCCAAGCAGCAGCTGGAAGCTGCAGGCTTCAAGGTCGACATGCAGCAAATGGACTGGGCCACTTTGGTGGCACGCCGCGCCAAGAAAGACGCACCGGCACAGGGCGGCTGGAACGCCTTCATGACCGCCTGGACGGCGGGCGACATCTTGAACCCCTTGACCATGGCCATGATGAACGCCGCGGGTGACAAAGGCTGGTTCGGCTGGCAAGACGACAAGCAGATCGAAGACCTGAAGGTCAAGTTTGCCCAGGCCACCACCGACGCCCAGAAAAAGCAGATCGCCGAGCAGATCCAGCTGCGCGCCATGGAGACCGCCACGCACGTGCCACTGGGCCAGTACTTCAACCCCGCAGCGCTGCGCAAAAACATCTCGGGCCTGGTGCCCGGTGGTGCGCAGGTCTACTGGAACATCAAGAAGAACTGATCTGACGCTCGGGCGCTTGGCGTCTGGCAGGGCTGGGACGGTTTCGTCCAGAGCCTTGCCCGGCTTGCGCTTCCTGCGCTGCAGGCCCCTTTCCTTCGACCTTCGGAACCCTTCATGCTGCGTTTTTTGATGCAGCGCCTGCTGGCGCTGATCCCTGTGCTGTTCACGGTGGCGGTCATCGTGTTCCTGATCCTTCGGCTCACGCCGGGGGACCCGGCTGCCGTGATCGCGGGCAACAACGCCACCAACGAAGACATTGACCGCATCCGCGAACAACTGGGCTTGACCAAGCCCTTGTTCACGCAGTTCGGCATCTGGTTGTCCGGCGTGGTGCAAGGCGATCTGGGTTATTCGTTTTACCTGAACAAACCGGTCACTGAGCTGATTGCCCAACGCATTGAGCCCACGCTGTCGCTGGCGGCGGGCACCATGCTGATTGCGGTGTGTCTGGCCGTGCCCCTGGGCACGCTGGCCGCCTGGCGTATGGGCGGTTGGTTGGATCGGTTGTTGTCGGGTTTTGCGGTGGCCGGGTTTTCGGTGCCGGTGTTTGTGATCGGCTATGTGTTGATTTACGTGTTTGCAGTGGAACTGCAATGGTTGCCGGTGCAGGGCTATCGGCGCTTGTTTGGCCTGTCTGCGCAGGGTGTCGGCGCCTGGGCCTACCAATTGGTCTTGCCCTGGGTGAGTCTGGCCACCATTTATGTGGCATTGATCGCCCGCGTGACCCGCGCCAGCGTGTCCGAGGCATTGACCGAAGACTACATCCGCACGGCCCGGGCCAAGGGCGTGACCGAGCAGGCCGTGTTGTTGCGCCATGCGCTGGCCAATGCGGCGGTGCCCATCGTCACGGTGATCGGCATCGGCATTGCGCTCTTGATTGGTGGCGTGGTGGTGACCGAGACGGTGTACGCCATTCCGGGCCTGGGCTCGCTCACGGTGGACGCGGTGCTCAACCGCGACTTTCCAGTCATTCAAGGGGTGGTGCTGTTTTTCAGCGTGCTCTATGTGTTGATCAATTTGCTGGTCGATTTGAGCTACCTGTGGCTCGATCCCCGCATCCGTTACTGAGTCGCTTAAACGCATGACTGCACTTTTTCGCAAATTGATGGCCAACACCTCGATCCGTCTCGGCGCTGGCGTGTTGGTGCTTTTGATTCTGATCGCGGCCATCGCGCCCTGGCTGGGCACGGTGGACCCGGCCGCCATGGATTCGGCCAACATCAACACCCTCTCGGGAACGCTGGGGCAGTTTGCCTTGCTGGATGGCTCCAGCGTGGCCCACACCTTCTGGATGGGCGCGGACAACTTTGGCCGCGACATCTACAGCCGCGTCTTGTTTGGCACCCGGGTGTCTTTGCTGGTGGGCCTGTTTACCGCCACGGTGGCCCTGGCCATTGGCGGTGTGCTGGGCATGCTGGCCGGCTACTTTCGACTCATGGATGCGGTGCTCATGCGCTTCATGGATGGTCTCATGGCCATCCCTGCGATCTTGCTGGCCATTGCGCTGGTGGCAGCCTTGGGCGCGCAGTTGTGGACGGTGGTGGTGGCCATCGCAATTCCTGAAATTCCCCGTGTCACGCGGCTGGTGCGATCGCTGGTGCTGACACTGCGCGAGGAGCCCTTTGTTGAAGCCGCACGCGCTTTGGCCACGCCCACGCCGGTCATCTTGCTCCGCCACATCCTGCCCAACGCGATGGCCCCGCTGATCGTGCAGGGCACCTTCATCGCGGCCAGTGCGGTGCTGACCGAAGCGATTCTGAGCTTTTTGGGGCTGGGCTTGCCCGCCGACATTCCGACCTGGGGCAACATCATGGCCGAGGGCCGCGTGCAGTTCACCCAGTACCCGGGCAACGTGCTGTTTCCTGCGCTCTTTCTGGTGCCCACGGTGCTGGCCATCAACCTCTTGGGTGACGGCCTGCGTGATGTGCTGGACCCCAAATTCGCGAAGCGGGGCGGCGCATGACACAGACCGCTTCTCAAGCCGTTCTTTCCATTCGCGGCCTCTCGGTCGCCTTGCCCTCGGGCGGTGACCGGGCGCACGCCATCACCGAAGTGTCGCTCGACATCCTGCCGGGCCAGACCTTGTGCGTGGTGGGCGAGTCCGGCTCGGGCAAGTCCGTCATGGCCACCACCGTGATGGGCCTGCTGCCCAAAGAGCTGCAGCCCGTGGCGGGCGATGTTGTTCTGCAAGGCGAGTCCTTGCTGAATGCCTCTGCGCTGCGGCTGCGCCAATTGCGCGGCAAGGCCATGGGCATGGTGTTCCAAGAGCCCATGACGGCCCTGAACCCGGTCATGAGTTGCGGTGACCAGGTGGACGAACTGCTGTCCACCCACACCGACTGGCCTGCCGACCAGCGCCGTGCCGAAATTTTGCGTGTGTTCGAGCGGGTCAAGCTGCCCGACCCGGCGCGCATGCTGCGCAGCTTTCCGCACCAACTCAGCGGTGGGCAGCGTCAGCGCATCGTGATCGCGATGGCCGTGATCTTGAAGCCCGCATTGCTGATTTGCGACGAGCCGACCACCGCGCTCGACGTGACCACGCAAAAAGAAATTTTGCGATTGATCGCCGACCTGCAGCGCGAGCAGGGCAGCGCGGTGCTGTTCATCACCCACGACATGGGTGTGGTGGCCGAGATCGCCGACCAGGTGCTGGTCATGAACCAGGGCCAGGCGGTGGAAAGCGGCGACTGCGAGCAGGTGCTGCGCCGCCCTCGCGCCGAGTACACGCGCCAGCTTTTGGCCGCCGTGCCCGGCATGACGCCGCCGCCCGCCAAGCCAGAGCCTGCGGGGCCCGCCCTGCTGTCGGGCCAAGGCGTGTGCAAGACCTACATCAGCCACGACTGGCTGGGCCGCAGCCGACCCACGGCCGCCCTCATGGACGCGGCTGTGGCCGTGTGCGCAGGCGAAACGGTGGGCATCGTGGGCGAGTCGGGTTCGGGCAAGTCCACCTTTGCGCGTTGCCTGATCCGTCTGATCGACCCGACCGAAGGCCAGATTTTTTGGGGCACCGACGATGTGGCCCGCATGCCCGAGGGCCAATTGCGGCCGCTGCGCCACCGCGTGCAGGTGGTGTTTCAAGACCCCAACCGCTCGCTCAACCCCCGCCGCACCGTGGGCCAGTCGATGGTCGAAGGCGCGATGAACTTTGGCCAGACGCGTGAGCAAGCTGAAGCGCTGGCGGTGGAACTGATGGCGCAGGTGCGTTTGCCGGTGGAGGCCTTGAAGCGCTACCCCAGCCAGTTCAGCGGAGGCCAACGCCAACGCTTGGCGATTGCCCGCGCGCTGGCTTGCCGCCCGCAGGTGCTGGTGGCCGACGAGGCCGTGAGCGCGCTCGACGTGAGTGTGCAGGCCCAGATTCTGAATTTGTTGCGTGAGGCGCAGTCCCGCCTGGGGCTGGGGCTGCTGTTCATCACGCACGATTTGCGCGTGGCCGCCCAGCTGTGCGACCGCGTGATCGTGATGCACCAGGGTCGCATCGTGGAGCAGGGCCGCACGACCGACCTGTATGCCAACCCGCAACAGGACTACACCCGGCGCTTGTTTGACGCCGCACCGGCCGCATTGCCACCCCTGGACTGAACACAAGAGACGCTGCATGACCCGCATCCTGATCGCTGGTTACCAGCACGAAACCAACACCTTTGCGCCGAGCCTGGCCGATTGGGCCGCCTTCAACACGGGCGAGAATTTTCCGGCCTTTGTGCGCGGGCAAGCCATGCAGACGCAACTCACAGGCATCAACATCCCGGTGGGCGGCTTCATCGACGCGGCCAAGCGCGAAGGCTGGCAGCTCGTGCCCTCGGCCTGGGCCGGGGCCACGCCTTCTTCGTATGTGACCCGTGACGCTTTTGAGCGCATCAGTGCAGCCATCCTCGAAGACGTGCGCTCTGCCATGGTGCAAGGGCTCGATGGTGTGTACCTCGATTTGCACGGCGCGGCCGTGGCCGAGCAGGCTGACGACAGCGAGGGCGAGTTGATTGCCCGCATCCGTGCGGTGGTCGGCCCGAAACTGCCCATCGTGGCCAGCCTGGACCTGCACGCCAACGTGACCGAACGCATGCTGCGCCTGGCCGATGGCCTGGTGTCGTACCGCACTTACCCGCACATCGACATGGCCGACACCGGCGAGCGTGCCGCGGTGCTGATGCGCGAGCACCTGCGCGCAGGCACCAAGCGCCCCGTGCAGGCCAAGCGCTTGCCCTTCTTGATCCCGCTCAACGCGCAAAGCACCTGGATGCAACCGGCGCAGGCGCTCTACGACACACTGAGCAGCATCGAAGCCGAGACGGGCTGCATGCTGAGTTTTTGCATGGGTTTTCCGGCCTCGGATTTTGCCGAGTGTGGTCCGGTGGTTTGGGGCCATGGCGGCTCCGTCGACTCGGCCGTGCAGCGCCTCTATGAACAGGTGAGCGAGCCTGGCCAGTGGCGACCTGATGTGCTGCCCGCACGCGAAGCCGTGGCCCAAGCCCTGTCGGTGGCCGAAACCGCCAGCGCCCCGGTCGTGCTGGCCGACACGCAGGACAACCCCGGCGCAGGCGGCGACAGCAACACCACGGGCATGCTGCATGCCCTCTTGCAGCAAGGCGCGGGCAAGCGCTGGCCCGGTCAGGTGGCTTTGGGTTTGCTCTATGACCCGGCGGTGGCCCGCAAGGCCCACGAAGTGGGTGTGGGTGCCAGCCTTGACTTGGCTCTGGGCAAGGCTGTGCCCACCTTCACCGGCCAAGACAGCGACCCGCCCGTGCAAGGCCGATTTGTGGTGCGCGCGCTGGGGATGGAAGACTGCGAACTCAAGGGCCCGATGATGACGGGCGTGAAGGTCCGCATTGGCCCTTGCGCTTGCCTTGAAATTGATGGCGTGCTGGTGGCGGTGGCCAGCGGCAAGATGCAGATGCTTGACCGCGAACTCTTCCGTGCCGTGGGCATTCAACCTGAGCAGATGAAGTTGCTGGTGGTGAAAAGCTCCAACCATTTCCGTGCCGACTTCACGCCCATCGCCAGCCGTGTGCTGGTGGCCAAGGCCGCTGGCCCCATGGCCGCCGACCCGGGGGACTTGCCCTGGAAAAAACTCAGCCCCCAAACCCGCACAAGACCTTGACACTTGTCCGTGACGCTCGGCCTTGACGGGCCTGGCGTGAACTCAACACCCCTTGGAGACCCGCATGAGCACCACCGACCTGACCCAATGCACCGCGCACGAACTTGTTCAGCTGTACCGCACCGGGCAGGCCAGCCCGGTGGAGGCCACGCAGGCGGTGCTCTCGCGCATCGATCGCATCAACCCGCAGATCAACGCGTTTTGTCTGGTGGACGCCGACCGTGCCCTGGCCAGTGCCCGCGCCAGCGAAGCCCGTTGGCAAGCGCACCGCAGCACCGGTGCTCCCGTGGGTGCGCTCGATGGCGTGCCCACCAGCATCAAAGACCTGATCCTCACGCAGGGCTGGCCCACGCTGCGCGGCAGCCGCACCGTGGACCCGAATCAGCCTTGGGAGGTGGATGCCCCCGCCACGGCACGCTTGCGCGAAGCGGGTGCGGTGCTGCTGGGCAAGACCACCACGCCCGAGTTTGGCTGCAAGGGTGAAACCAATTCACCCGCCACGGGGATCACCCGCAACCCCTGGAATGTGAACCACACGCCCGGCGGCTCGTCGGGTGGTGCGGCAGCGGCTGTGGCCGCAGGCCTGGGCCCGCTGGCCGTGGGCACCGACGGTGCAGGCAGTGTGCGCATTCCGGCCGCGTTTTGCGGCAACGTGGGCCTCAAGCCCAGCTTTGGCCGCGTGCCCGCATACCCGCTGTCGCCGTTCGGCTCGGTGGCGCACCTGGGCCCGCACACCCTGAGCGTGCGCGACGCCGCCATGATGATGAACGTGCTCAAAAAGCCCGATGCCCGGGATTGGACATCTTTGCCGCCTGAGGCGAGCGACTACACCGTGGGCCTGGAAGACGGCATCCGTGGCCTGCGCATCGCGTATTCGCCCACGCTGGGTTACGCCCACAACGTCCACCCCGAAATCGCAGCGGCGGTCGATCAGGCGGTGCAGAAACTCAAGGACCTGGGCGCCCATGTGGAGCACGTGGATCCGGGCTTTGAAGACCCGCTCGACATCACCACGGGCCTGTGGTTCCTCGGCGCCCACACCGTTTGGTCTGGCCTGACGGCCGAGCAGCAGGCACTGGCCGACCCCGATTTCCGGGCAGAGGCAGCCTTGGGGGCGCAATTGACGGCTCTGGATGTGCAGCAGCTCAACCAGCGCCGTGGCGTGCTGGGCTCGCACATGCGCCAGTTCATGCAGCGCTACGACCTGTTGGTCACGCCCTCGGTGTCGATTCCGGCTTTTGAGGCACGCCCTGCGGGCACGGTGCCGATGGACCCGGCCAGCATGCTGGGCTGGACGCCGTTCAGCTACCCCTTCAACCTGACGCAGCAACCGGCCATCACCGTGCCCTGCGGCTTGACGAAGGCGGGCTTGCCCATGGGCCTGCAGATTGTGGGTCCCATGTTTGGCGATGCGCTGGTCTTGCGGGCGGCCCGGGCTTATGAATCTGTTGCGCCGATCCAACGCCCCGGTATTTGATGGCGGGTCATAGGTGTGGGTCATATGTGTGGGTCAAAAGTGTCATTCACCATCCACACGCAAAGACTGGGTTGAAGAGATTTTTTCTCCGGTAATTACCCAATTGGGGAATGTGCATTTGGTGCTTTTGATGTATCTTTCTGTCAAAATTGACTAATGCCTGAATTTTTGCCATTGGTCAGGGTTTACAGCGCTTGCGGGTCAGTTCATTTCTCCGTTAACCTATAAAGTTCGCTCTCCGCAAATTGCTTGATGACAAATAGCGCATTTCAAGCGAGTTTTTTTGACCTGTTTTGTCGAAAAAATTGCGGTTTCTTTCTTCAGTGCATCAAAAGTGTCTGAAGTGATTATTTTTTGATTGTCTTGTTGCGGGGTGTCTTGTCGACCTCAGTGATCAAGCCATAGGAGTTCAAATGCAGTTGATCTGGGTGTCCGCACCTACCGCCAAAGTGGTGACACTGTCCATCACGGCTCGAACCGTCATGGTGGGGGTGTTGGTTGTGTCCAGCCTCTTGGTGGCATTGGGTGTGCTTTTCCATTTTGTGGGCTTGCGTGTGGCGGTGGAGTACGCACCTGAATTGGCCACGCGCATGGGGGGTGTGACCAGCCAGGGAGAACAGGACAAGGTGGAGGCTGCTTACCGCGCCAAACTGGAAGAAATCAACCAGCAATGGGGTGTGGTGACAGAGCGTTTGCAGCAACTTGAATCTTCCAAAAGCGATTTGTTGGTGCGTTTGGGCATCGAGAGATTGTTGACCGCTCCTGCTGATCGGAAAGCTCAGTCGCACGATGGTCGCGGTGGACCTCTCAAACTCCTGCCCCTTTGGGGCGGCGCACAAGCCAAGCCCCTGAGTGAGCAGATGACCTTGGTGTCACAGCAATTGCAGCAAATTGAACAAACAGTGTCGCAAACCCATGCGCAGTGGCAAAAAGACATGGACAAGCTTGACAAGTTGCCCACGGCGTTGCCTTTGGCCAACGATTTTTTGCTGACCAGCTCGTTTGGTGTCCGTTCAGACCCTCTGACCCACTTGCCCAGCATGCATGAGGGCATTGATTTTGTGGCGCCCGTGGGCACGCCCATTCAGGCTACAGCGGCCGGTCTGGTCCTGCGCTCAGAGCGAGCAGGGGCTTACGGCAACATGATTGAGGTTTCCCATGCCGATGGTTTTGTGACCCGCTATGCCCACTTGAAAACCGCCATGGTCCAGGAAGGTGCCGTGGTTCAGCGTGGCGACACGGTCGGTTTGCTGGGCAATACGGGTCGCTCCACCGGCCCCCATTTGCATTACGAAGTTATCTACAAAGGCCAAGCCATGCACCCTGCCAAAGCACTGGCCGCATGGGCAAAGCATTGATTGAAGCCGATCTGAAAAACAAGGAGACAGCATGTTTGGCAATAAAAAATCCAACACCACCCCGTTGGTGATGAGTCAGGAAAAATTCAACACACTGATCGGAAAAAACTCCGAGATTCATGGCTGCCTGCTTTTGAAAGAAAGCGTGCGGATCGACGGCAAAGTGATCGGCAACATAGAGGCACCCAGAGACCAGGACATTTCAGTGGTGATTGGCCCAACCGGTGAAATCCTGGGCGATGTGATCGCTGGCCGGATCATTGTGGCGGGCAAAGTCTCGGGGAACATCCACTCTTATGAGCGTGTCGAGTTGTTGTCCAGCGCGCTGGTTCAGGGCGACACCAAATATGCGTCAATTGCCGTGGAGCACGGCGCACGCTTGCTGGGCTTGCTGCTTCAGGTGGACGGTACGGAAGTGCCTGTTCAAACAGACCGCGATGCGCAGGACGCCATCCGCAAAGCACAAACAACGGGTGTTGAAGAGTAATCGGTCTGTGTGACGTTTGAATTCATTAAAATCGGGGCATGACATTTTTAGCCCTTGATGTTGGCAATACCCGTTTGAAATGGGCGTTGTACGACCGACCCAGCCCACAGGCTCACCTGTTGGCGCATGGTGCGGAATTTCTTGAAAACATCGACCGCTTGTCGGAAGGACCCTGGGCAGACTTGCCTGTGCCCGAACGCATGCTGGGCTGCGTGGTGGCGGGGGACGCCATCAAGCGCCGGGTACAAGAACAAATGGATTTGTGGGACTTCACACCTCAGTGGGTGGTGCCCAGCACTCAAGAGGCGGGGGTCATCAATGGCTACGATCACCCCTCTCGTTTGGGCTCAGACCGCTGGGTGGCAATGATCGGTGCGCGTCAGCGCATGCTGGCCCAAGGCGAGTCCAAGCCTTTGGTGGTGGTGATGGTCGGTACTGCCGTGACGGTCGAGGCCATTGACAGCGAAGGGTGTTTTTTGGGGGGCTTGATCTTGCCCGGACACGGCATCATGCTCAGAGCGCTGGAGTCAGGCACTGCGGGCTTGCATGTGCCCACGGGCGAGGTGCGGCCTTTCCCCACCAACACCAGCGATGCCCTCACCAGTGGCGGCACTTACGCCATTGCCGGTGCTTGCGAACGCATGGTGCAGCACTTGCGTGAACACACGGGGCAAGAGCCCAAGTGCGTCATGACGGGGGGGGCAGGCTGGAAAATGGCGCCCAGCATGTCCTTGCAATTCGAGCTGGTCGATAACCTGATCTTTGATGGCTTGCTGGCAATGGCGCAGCAGCGGTTTTCTTGAGCGTTGTTCTCATGCCTGGGTCGCTTCACCGGGCAGGTGCGCTGCTGTAGGCCGCCGTCAAGGCTTGCAGGTGGGCTTGCAATTCGCTGCTGGCCATATAGGGGGTCAGCAAACCCAACACATGTCTGGCACCCCGTGTTAACGCCAGGCCGGCACTGGCGGGCTCCATGGCCTGGCGTGGATTGCGCACATATTCATAGCTGAGCCAATACGTCACCATCACCGACAGGCTGGCCGACAGGGTTTCAATGCTGTCCGGGTCGATGCGCATGAGACCTGCTGCTGCCAATGATTCCAGCATCAGCCGAAACGCATGGGTTTTGCGCTCCAGCACGGCGTGGAAGTGGGTTTCCAGATGGCGGTTGCCTGACAGCAGATTGTTCAGATCGCGGTACAGAAAACGGTAATTCCAGATTTGCTCGAAAAGCGAGTGCAGGAAAAACCAGGCATCCTCCACATCCTGCACATCGGGCGCAGCATCCAGCAGGCCCAGTATGGCGACCTCGTATTGGTCGAACAACTGGTTGACCAGCGCATCCTTCGAGGGGTAGTGGTAATACAGGTTGCCGGGGCTGATGCTCAGCTCGGCAGAAATCAGCGTGGTCGAGACGTTGGGCTCACCGAAGCGGTTGAACAGCTCCAGTGTGACCTCGGCAATGCGTAAGGCCGTGCGGCGGGGGGCTTTCTTGGCCATGTCGAGCGCAGGAAAATGGAGCGCCGATTATTTTTTGGGCTGGCGTGTGGCGGCAGGCGAAGCGCGCTTTGCAGCAGCTTGGCGAGTGGGGGCTTTCTTGGTAGCAGGTTTGGCCGCCGTGGGGGCCGGGGAACCATTTCTTTGCAGCGCTTCGAGCTGCTCAATGCGCGCCGTCAGCATCTGCATGTCCAGCAATGTGGGCATACCCAAGCGGTGCAGCGCTTTGGCCACTCGGTCTTCAAACAGGTGTTCGAGCTTGTCGACGCGCCCCGACGCGTGTTGGCCAAAGTCGGCGGCCATGTGGGTCAGGCGTTCGGTGGCTTCTTGCAGGCGTTGCTGGGCTTCGGCCTGACTTTTGCGTTGCAGGGCCAGGCCATCATTGACCAGGGCCTCAATGGCTTTGCTGCCTTGCTCCTGGGCTTTGGCCATGGCGCCCAAACCGGCAAGCCAGATGTTGTGGGCCGATTGCCCGCTCATGTCGGGGGCATTGGCTGACTGAGCAGTTGAGGTGTCGGGTGTTTTGCCTTGCGACTTGGCCATGGTGAACTTCCTCCAGAAGGCCTCACTTTAACCGGTCGGCTTCCGCAAAGCTTTTAAAATCATGAAAAAAACGAGGGCAGCATCCCGCTGCGCCGACAACCTGAAACACCCCATGACCCTTCTCGTCACCGGCGCAGCCGGATTCATCGGCGCCAATTTTGTGCTGGACTGGCTGACGCTCAGCCAGGAAACCGTCATCAACCTCGACAAACTCACCTACGCGGGCAATCTGGAAACTTTGTCCAGCCTGCAAGGCGATGCGCGTCATATCTTTGTTCAGGGTGACATTGGCGACGCCGCCCTGGTCAGCCGCTTGCTGGCCGAGCACCAGCCCCGCGCTGTGGTCAACTTTGCCGCCGAAAGCCATGTGGACCGCTCCATCCATGGCCCGGGTGACTTCATCGAGACCAACATCGTGGGCACCTTCAGGCTGCTGGAATCGGTGCGTGGGTATTGGTCGTCTTTGCCCGAGGCGCAGAAGTCAGCTTTCCGCTTTTTGCACGTCTCCACCGACGAGGTCTATGGCTCGCTGAGCAAAGACGATCCGGCCTTTGCCGAGACCCACCGTTACGAACCCAACAGCCCCTACAGCGCGAGCAAGGCCGCGTCGGACCACCTGGTGCGCGCCTGGTACCACACCTATGGACTGCCGGTGCTGACCACCAATTGCTCCAACAACTACGGCCCCTACCACTTCCCGGAAAAACTCATCCCGCTCATGATCGTCAACGCCCTGGCAGGCAAGCCGCTGCCGGTGTACGGCGACGGCATGCAGATCCGTGACTGGCTCTACGTCAAGGACCACTGCAGCGCGATTCGCCGCGTGCTCGAGGCCGGTCGTCTGGGCGAGACCTACAACGTGGGTGGCTGGAACGAAAAGCCCAACATCGACATCGTCAACACCGTGTGCAAGCTGCTGGACGAGCTGCGCCCCAAGGCGGATGGCACAAGTTACGCCGGCCAGATCACCTACGTGACCGACCGTCCGGGTCACGACCGCCGCTACGCGATCGATGCGCGCAAGCTCGAAGCCGAATTGGGCTGGAAACCTGACGAAACCTTCGAGACCGGCATCCGCAAAACGGTCGAGTGGTACCTGGCCAATCCACAGTGGGTCAGCAATGTGCAAAGTGGCGCGTACCGCGACTGGGTCCAAAAACAGTACCAAGCCTCATGAAAATCCTGTTGCTTGGAAAAAATGGCCAAGTCGGCTGGGAGTTGCAGCGCAGCCTGGCCCCCTTGGGTGAAGTGCTGGCGCTGGACCGCCACAGCACCGAGTTTTATGGTGACCTGAGCCACCCCGAGCGCCTGGCGCAAACCGTGCGCAACTGGCGACCCGACGTGATCGTCAATGCCGCCGCCCACACAGCGGTCGACAAAGCCGAGTCCGAGCCCGAGCTGGCCCGCTGCCTCAACGCCACCGCCCCCGCAGCGCTGGCGCAGGCCGCAGCCGAAATCGGTGCCTGGTTGGTGCATTACTCAACCGACTACGTGTTCAACGGCCAGGGCGATAAAGCCTGGCAAGAGACAGACGCCACAGCGCCCCTGAGCGTGTATGGCCAGACCAAGCTCGAAGGCGAACAGGCCATTGCCGCCAGCGGCTGCAAGCACTTGATTTTTCGCACCAGCTGGGTCTATGCCGCTCGCGGTGGGAATTTTGCCAAAACCATGTTGCGACTGGCAGCCGAGCGTGAGCGCCTGACCGTCATCGAAGACCAGCATGGCGCGCCCACCGGGGCCGACATGATTGCCGATGTGACCGCGCATGCCGTGCGTCAGGCGATGCAGACTCAGGACGCAACGCTCAGCGGTATCTACCACCTCGTGGCTTCAGGCGAGACCAGCTGGCACGGCTATGCCAGCCATGTGGTCGGGCAGGCCCGAAAGCTCAAACCAGACCATCCCCTGAAAGTGACCGAGATTGCGCCCGTGCCCACGACTGCATTCCCAACTCCGGCGCAGCGTCCGTTGAACTCGCGTCTGAACACGCAAAAACTGCAGCACACCTTTGGTTTGGTGCTGACGCCCTGGCAGCAAGGGGTGGACCGCATGCTGGCTGAAATCCTCTGAAGCCCGCAAAGCTTGCTGCACAATCACTTGCAAATTCCTCTCCTTTTGAAACCACGTTTCGCACCATGACCGACACCATTGCTGCTGCCACCGTCTCACCTCACGACCAAGCCCAGATCCTGGCGCAGGCCATGCCCTACATCCGCAAGTTCCACGGCAAGACGTTGGTCATCAAATACGGCGGCAACGCCATGACCGACCCGGCCCTGCAGCAAGCCTTTGCCGAAGACGTGGTGCTGCTCAAACTCGTGGGCATGAACCCGGTGGTGGTGCACGGCGGCGGCCCGCAAATTGAAAACGCTCTGAGCCGTTTGGGCAAAAAAGGCGAGTTTGTGCAAGGCATGCGCGTGACCGACGCCGAGACCATGGAAGTGGTCGAGTGGGTGCTGGGCGGCGAAGTGCAGCAAGACATCGTGGGCATGATCAACCGCGCAGGTGGCAAAGCCGTGGGCCTCACGGGCCGCGACGGCGCCATGATCCGCGCCCAGAAGCTGCGCTTGATCGACGCACAAGACCCGAGCAAAGAGCTGGACGTGGGCCAGGTGGGTGACATCGTGAGCATCGACCCGTCCATCCTCAAGGCCCTGCAAGACGACGCTTTCATCCCGGTGGTGAGCCCCATCGGCTTTGGCGAAAACAACGAGAGCTACAACATTAACGCCGATGTGGTGGCCGCCAAGCTGGCCACTGTGCTGCAGGCCGAGAAGCTGTTGATGTTGACCAACATCCGTGGCGTGCTCGACAAAGAGGGCAACTTGCTCACCGAGCTGACGCCCAACCGCATCGACGAGCTGTGCGCCGACGGCACCATCAGCGGCGGCATGATCCCCAAAATCGCAGGCGCTCTCGATGCGGCCAAGAGCGGCGTCAATGCCGTGCACATCATCGACGGCCGCGTGCCCCACGCCATGCTGCTGGAGGTTTTGTCCGAGCAAGCCTTTGGCACCATGATCAAGAGCCGCTGAGTCGTTAAAAAAGTAAAAAAATGGGGGAGCACATGTCCGATTTAGAAGAAACCAGCGACGCCGCAGAGGCACCAGCCCGCAAACGCCCACGCCCCGGTGAGCGGCGTTTGCAGATTCTGCAAACCTTGGCCGCCATGCTGGAGCAGCCCGGCGCCGAGCGCGTGACCACCGCTTCATTGGCTGCCAAGATCGGTGTGAGCGAAGCGGCCCTGTACCGGCACTTTGCCAGCAAGGCCCAGATGTTTGAAGGCCTGATCGACTTTATCGACCAGTCGGTGGTCGGCCTGATCCGACAGGTCACCGACCGCGAAGCCGCGGGCCCCAACCAGGCCGCACGCATCGTGGCGCTGCTGCTGCAGTTTGCCGAAAAGAACCCCGGCATGTGCCGCGTCATGACCGGCGACGCGCTGGTGCTGGAGCACGAACGCCTGCAAGAGCGCATCAACTTGCTGTTTGACAAGATTGAGGCGCAGCTGCGTCAGTCGCTGCGCGAAGCCAATGCAGCATCAGCCACACCCACGGTGGACAGCCAGGTGCAGGCCTCAGTGCTGGTGGCCTTCATGCAAGGTCGCTTGCAGCGCTTTGTGCGCTCGGGCTTCAAACGCCTGCCGTCAGAGCATTTGCAGGCGGCGATGGGGCGGGTGCTTTAACGGGCGTGGCCCTTGCATCGCCATACTTGTGCTGCGGTCCACTTTGGACAAATAGACACGCCTGGCGTTCATGTTGCTTATGTTGCGGGTAACAAAGAATGCGTCTGACTGATGCAGGTTGAACAAGCGTGCAAAGTCCAGATAGCACCGATCCACGATGTGGTAAGCCCCAAGCGCAAGTCCCAGCATCAGGATGTCCAGAACATTGACCTCGTGCATCTTGCCATCACTGATATGGATGAACGCAGGAATAGCGCCGCGCAAATCCAGCAAGGTGTGCCACTTGACCGCAGCCTTGGTTTTGCGAAAAGCAGCCCAATCGAACAGGCTCAAGCAAAGATAGAAGGATGGTGGCATCCAGTGCGTCAACCGTGTTCTTCAGATTGAGTCCCAAGTCCTCGTCCAGTCATAACTTTCGGGCACGCCGACTCAAAACGGCGGGCAAATCGGCCCTAATGCGCCAGACGTGCGACTCGGTAGTATTGGCGAGAGCAGATCGGTGCGCGCTGAGCCGAAACCCCATGACGCACAGCTTGCGCAAGTGCCTGACTCGACCTGCAATGGGCGATGCTGTTCTTATGTCGATCGGTACTCCCAGAGCAAGCCGGTGTCCGAACAAATACCACCGTCGATGCCTCTGAGCACGAGAAGCCATAGGCACTGCAACGCATGGTGCCCCAGCTGGGCACAAAGGAGGGGCGAGTGCTTTATGGCCTGCGCAAGCAAAAAGTCGAGATCTTGTTTGGCATCATCAAGCCTGTGATGGGCTGGCGCCAAATGAGCATGCGCGTACTGGACAATGCCCAAGGTGAATGGAGCGGGGTGACCATGGAGAGGTACATCAAGCGTATTCACCTGCTGATATCGGTATCAGGGGGTAGGCGTTGGCCAAACAAGCTTGAATCGGGCCGACAATTGCTCAGAGAGGGCGTCTATTGACTCGAAAGCCATCGACCCAGCAAAAATGAAAGCGCAAGCGATTAAAAAATGGATCTGTCGCAAATTCAGGCTTCTTCTGGGTTCAAGTCCCATGGACTGCTAGCAGGCTGCCGAAATACTCATCGCTTCAGACGATGAATCTTGCCCCAGAGTCGCATTTGCCCTACTTTGTATTCGCATTTTGAAAAATCGGGTCATTTGGTTCTTCCACATCCTGTTTCGCGGGGCACTACGGTTGTGACCAAGTACTCGCCCTGCGTACATATGTTTGAGTAGAAGGGCTCGATATACCGGGCCCTTCTGATTTGCAAAATTGAGAAAATTTGCAGGAGATTCTGAGAACCTGCAGCATCAAATATCAATATTCCCCGCCCGCAGCGCGTTGGCCTCGATGAAGTTGCGGCGTGGCTCGACCTCGTCGCCCATGAGCATGGTGAAGACGCGGTCGGCTTCGATGGCGTCGTCGATTTGCACGCGCAGCAGTCGGCGCACGGTGGGGTCCATGGTGGTTTCCCACAGTTGGGCGGGGTTCATCTCGCCCAGACCCTTGTAGCGCTGGCGGCTGGTGGTGCGCTCGGCTTCGCTGATGAGCCAATGCATGGCCTGGCGGAAGTCGCCCACTTTTTCTTCTTTTTGACGCTCGCCTTCGCCTCGGGTGGCTTTGGCGCCTTCGCTGAGCAACCCGCGGAAGGTGTCGGCGGCTTCAGCCAGTGCGGCGTAGTCGGCGCCGCGCACAAAGTCTTGGGTGATGATGCTGCTCTTGATGTTGCCGTGATGGCGGCGGCTGATGCGCAGGATGGGTTTGTCGGTGCGCACGTCAAACTCGGCGGCCACTTCAGCCGGGATGCCGGTGGTGTTGAGTTCACGTAATTTGGCTTGCAATGCAGGCGCGCAGGCGGCCGCCGTTTCGAGGGTGTCGAGGTTGATCGACACGCCATCGGCCATCGCGCGCAGGGCTTCGGCGTCCATGAAGTTGGAGAGGCGTCCAATGACGGCTTCGGCGACCTGGTGTTTTTGCGCCAAGGCTTGCAAGGTGTCGCCCTGCAACACTTGGGCGTTGTCACCCCCCGTGCTGATGCTGGCGTCTTTCAAGGCGATGCGCAGCAGGAAACCGTCGAGGGCCGGGCCGTCTTTGAGGTACAGCTCTTCTTTGCCAGCCTTGACTTTGTAGAGCGGTGGCTGGGCAATGTAGATGTGACCGCGTTCGACCAGCTCGGGCATCTGACGGTAAAAGAACGTGAGCAGCAAAGTGCGGATGTGCGCGCCGTCCACGTCGGCGTCGGTCATGATGATGATGCGGTGGTAACGCAGCTTGTCGGGGTTGAAGTCGTCGGTGCCGCTCTTGCCGGAGTCGGCGGCCACTTTGCCAATGCCAGTACCCAGGGCGGTGATGAGCGTGATGATTTCGTTGCTGGTCAGCAGCTTTTCGTAGCGGGCTTTTTCGACGTTCAGGATTTTGCCGCGCAGGGGCAGGATGGCCTGGAATTTGCGGTCGCGGCCTTGCTTGGCCGAGCCACCGGCGGAGTCGCCCTCGACGATGTAGATTTCGCACAGGGCCGGGTCTTTTTCCTGGCAGTCGGCCAATTTGCCGGGCAGGCCCATGCCGTCGAGCACGCCTTTGCGGCGGGTCATTTCGCGGGCTTTCCGGGCGGCTTCGCGGGCGCGGGCGGCTTCCACAATCTTGCCGCAGATGATCTTGGCGTCGTTGGGGCGCTCTTCCAGGTAGTCGGTCAGGGCTTTGGCCACGATGTCTTCGACCGGGGCACGCACTTCGCTGGACACCAGTTTGTCTTTGGTCTGGCTGCTGAACTTGGGCTCGGGCACCTTAACGCTCAGCACGCAGCACAGGCCTTCGCGCATGTCGTCGCCACTGACTTCGACTTTTTGCTTTTTGGCGATCTCGTTTTTCTCGATGTACTTGGCGATCACGCGGGTCATCGCTGCGCGCAGGCCCGTGAGGTGGGTGCCGCCGTCACGCTGGGGGATGTTGTTGGTGAAGCAGAGCACCGATTCGTTGTAGCCGTCGTTCCACTGCATGGCCACTTCAACGCCGATGCTGGTGCCGGGGATGCCGCCGTAGCTGTCAGCCGGGCGCTCGCCATTGGCATGGAAGGCCGTGGGGTGCAGCACTTTTTTGTTGGCGTTGATGAAGTCCACAAAACCCTTGACGCCACCGGCGCCCGAGAAGTCGTCTTCCTTGCCGCTGCGCTCGTCTTTGAGGCGAATGCGCACGCCGTTGTTGAGGAAGGACAGTTCACGCAGGCGCTTGGCCAGGATCTCGTAGTGGAAGTCGTTGTTCTGCGTGAAGATGTCGGTGTCGGGCAGGAAGTGGACTTCGGTGCCGCGCTTGTCGGTGGCACCCGTGACGCGCATGGGCGAGACTTCAACGCCATTGACCGTTTCGAGCAGGCGGTTTTGCACAAAGCCGCGTGCAAATTCGATTTCATGCACTTTGCCTTCGCGACGCACCGTCAGGCGTAAAAATTTGCTCAAGGCGTTGACGCAAGACACGCCCACGCCGTGCAGGCCGCCCGAGACCTTGTAGCTGTTTTGGTTGAACTTGCCGCCTGCGTGCAGCTCGGTCAACGCGATTTCTGAGGCACTGCGCTTGGGCTCGTGCTTGTCGTCCATCTTCACGCCCGTGGGGATGCCGCGGCCGTTGTCGGTGACGCTGATCGAGTTGTCCGAGTGAATGGTGACGACGATGTCGTCGCAATGACCGGCCAGTGCTTCGTCAATCGAGTTGTCCACCACCTCAAAGACCAGGTGGTGCAGACCGGTGCCGTCGGATGTGTCGCCGATGTACATGCCCGGGCGTTTGCGCACGGCTTCCAGGCCTTCCAGGATTTGGATAGCGCCTTCGCCATAGCCTTCGGATGCACCCGCCTGATGGGCGTCGATCTTGGGCTGCGCGGTGGTGAATGCGTCTTCGCTGGGGTTGATGTCGTCGGTCATGGTCTGTTTTCTCTGTCGCTTGAATGGCCGAAACCCGCGAGAGGTCGCGGGTTTCGATAAGGTCTATCGCCTGGGGGCGCGGGCCTCAAATGCGCATCGGCATCACCACATATTTGAAGTTGTCGTTCTCGGGGATCGTGATCAGCGCCGAGCTGTTGGCATCGGCCAGATCAATGCGCACCATATCCTGGCTCATGTTGCCCAGCACGTCGATGATGTAGGTCACGTTGAAACCGATCTCGATACTGTCTCCGCTGTAGTCGATGTCGAGTTCGTCCACAGCTTCTTCTTGTTCGGCGTTGGTCGACGCCACACGCAGGCTGCCGGGGTCGAGGTTCAGTCGCACGCCTTTGAACTTGTCGCTGGTCAGAATGGCCGTGCGCTGCAAGCAAGACAGCAGGGCTTGGCGGCCCAGGGTCATGTTGTTGCTATGGCCCTTGGGGATGACGCGGTTGTAGTCGGGGAACTTGCCCTCAACCAGCTTGGTCACGAACTCCATGCCGTCAAAGCTGAACTTGGCCTGGTTGTTGGCAAATTGCATCTCGATGGCGCCATCGGCGTCTGACAACAAACGCTGCAGCTCGAGCACGGTCTTGCGGGGCAGGATGACTTCTTGTTTGGTGGGCACTTCGACGTCGAGCGTGGCGGCGGTGAAAGCCAGGCGGTGACCGTCTGTAGCGACCAGGCTCAGGCGGTTGCCTTCGGCCACAAACAGAATGCCGTTCAAGTAATAACGGATGTCGTGCACGGCCATGGCAAACGAAACCTGACCGAGCAGTTGCTTGAGGGTTTTTTGCGGCACGCTGAACACGGGTCCAAAACTGGCGGCCTCTTGCACCAGAGGGAAGTCTTCGGCGGGCAAAGTCTGCAAGGTGAACTTGGACTTGCCGCCCTTCAAGATCAGCTTGGCTTGCGATGATTCGAGGCTCACCGTCTGGTCGGCAGGCATGGTGCGCAGGATGTCGATGAGCTTGCGGGCGCCCACCGTGGTGGTGAAGTCGCCGGGGTCACCGTCCATCTCGGTCGTGGTGCGGATCTGGATTTCGAGGTCGCTGGTGGTCAGCTGCACGGCGTGGCCGGTTTTGCGAATCAGCACGTTGGCCAACACGGGCAAGGTGTGACGACGCTCCACAATGCCGGACACGGATTGCAGGACCGACAGCAATTTGTCTTGGGTGGCCTTCAGAACGATCATTTGTCTACCTTTGATGGTTTTTCAAGCACTTCGCCCACAAGGGCTAGGTGAGATGGGCAACAGCATACATTTTCGCTGTTTTTTGCCCCTAAAACGGCCTGTATGCAGGCCAAATGTCTGAAATCCGGGCATGGACGCCGACTCATTGCCGATTAACCCTTCAAGGTCTGCTCCAGCACGTGCAATTGCTGGTTCAGCTCTGTCATTTGCTGGCGCTCGGCGCTGATCTTGCGGACCGCGTGCAAAACGGTGGTGTGGTCACGGCCGCCAAACAATTCGCCAATTTCGGGCAAGCTCTTTTGCGTCATTTCCTTGGCCAGGTACATGGCAATCTGGCGCGGACGGGCAATGCTGGCCGGGCGCTTTTTGCTGTACATGTCCGCGACCTTGATCTTGTAGTAGTCGGCCACGGTCTTCTGGATGTTTTCGACGCTGATCTGACGGTTTTGGATGGACAACAAGTCGCGCAAGGCGTCGCGGGCCAACTGGATGGAGATTTCTTTCTGGTTAAAACGCGAATAGGCCAGGATTTTGCGCAGCGCGCCTTCGAGCTCGCGCACGTTGGAGCGCACGTTTTTGGCCACGAAAAACGCCACCTCTTCGGGCATTTCACTGCCTTCGCTGATCGCTTTGTTGATCAAAATGGCCACGCGCATTTCCAGCTCGGGCGGCTCCATGGCCACCGTCAGGCCCGAATCGAAGCGCGAAACCAGACGCTCATGGATGTCGGCCAGACCCTTGGGATAGGTGTCGCTGGTCATCACGATGTGGGACTTTTTGGCCAACAAGGCTTCGAACGCGTTGAAGAATTCTTCTTGCGTGCGGTCCTTGTTGGCAAAGAATTGCACATCGTCGATCAAGAGCAAATCGAGCGAGTGGTAGTGGTGCTTGAACTCGTCAAAAGTCTTGCGCTGGTAGGCTTTAACCACATCCGACACAAACTGTTCTGCGTGGATGTAGAGAACCTTGGATTCAGGGCGGTCGGCCAGCAGTTTGTTGCCGATGGCGTGCATCAGGTGGGTCTTGCCCAAGCCAACGCCGCCGTAGATGAAAAGTGGGTTGTACAGGTGCCCCGGTGAGCCCGCCACATGCATGGCCGCAGCACGCGCCATCCGGTTGGCTGTACCCTCAACCAGGGTGTCGAATGTCAGGGCAGTGTTCAATCGACTACGGAAGGTGTTGGCCACCGGCTCGTCAGGCACTTCGATGACTTCAGGTGCACTCTCCATCGATGATGGAGTGGACAAGCGCGCAATCTTGGCGGGGCCTTCGCGCGGAGTAATCGCTAACTCAACTTGAACCGGATGTCCTTGCAGGCGCTCCAGCATGGCGGACAGGCGTCCCGCATATTGAGCCCGAATCCAGTCCAGTTTGAAGCGGTTGGCAACGTACACCGTCAATCGCAATTGGTCTTCGGAAACCTGCGCACTCAGGGGTTTGATCCAGGTGTTGAACTGCTGCTCCGGCAGCTCTCGGGACAGCTCGTCCATGCAAGCCTGCCACAAAGATTGGCCAGCATCCATCTGTAATTGTGGGGAAAGTCCCTCGGGCATGTTGTATTTGTTTTATTGTGGACAGTGATAGGCTGGAACGGCGGGAAAAACTGATTTATCAAGAGCTTATCCACATGCCGAATCGGTACGGGAGGGCGATCATAAACCACATCCGGATATTTTTGGGGAACACTTCCGGAAAGCCTTTAACGCCATGAATTTGCCGTCAGTCAGAAAATTTGCGATAATCTTGGGTTTCGCCCAACGCAGCTTATGGCATTGGGCTCTAAGGAAGAGTTATGAAACGCACCTACCAACCATCCAAGACACGTCGCGCCCGTACCCACGGCTTTCTGGTTCGCATGAAAACCCGTGGTGGCCGTGCCGTGATCAACGCACGCCGCGCCAAGGGCCGCAAGCGTCTGGCTGTCTAATGTCCGCGCAACCGTCTGGCAGTGACCTGATGTCGCTGTGGGCGGTTGATGCTGGGGCCAGGCCACCGTGCAGCGTCTAAAAACACGCCCACAATTTCAGGCCACCCTGGCTGGCGGCACAGTCTCGCGTACGGCGCACTTTGCGCTGCATCGCCTGAACCTGGCTGCAACGACAGACATCCCTTTGGCACAAGCCGATCAAGTCGGGCCTGCACCCTCACCGGAGCAGGCCCTTTTTGACTTGCCTGATGTCTGGCTGGGCGCCATGGTGCCCAAACGCTGGGCGCGCAGAGCCGTTACACGCAATGCCATCAAGCGCCAGATCTACACCGTGAGCCATCGTTTTGGTGAGCAGTTGCCATTGGCCGCGCATGTGGTGCGCTTGCGCTCGGGCTTTGACCGCAAACAATTCATCAGCGCCACATCCGAGCCGTTGAAGCTGGCTGTGCGTCTGGAGCTTGAGCAGCTGTTTGAGCGTGCCATTCACCCCAAAGGCCAGGCATGATCCAGCGCCTCTTGATGTCCATTGTGCGTGGCTACCGGTTGTTCCTGAGTCCATGGCTGGGTTCTGCCTGCCGGTTTGAGCCCACCTGTTCGGTGTATGCCTTGCAGGCACTGGAGCGTCATGGCGCTGCGGCAGGCAGTTACTTGACGCTGCACCGACTCATGCGCTGCAACCCCTGGTGCACAGGTGGTCACGACCCCATTCCAGAACAGGCACCGCGCCTGTTCACGGCTTTGTTTTCCCCTACTTCGTCAAAGAAGACCTCATGAACGATATCCGTCGCACCATCCTTTGGGTGATTTTTGGCTTCTCCATGGTCCTGCTGTGGGACCAATGGCAGGTCTACAACGGCCACAAAGCCACCTTCTTCCCCAAGCCAGGCGCCACGACCACTGCGCCCGCCCCCACAGCAGCCGCCAGCGACGTGCCTGCTGCATCCCAGGCAGCTGTGGCTACACCGGGTCAAGTGCCTGGTGGCGCCAACACTGCACCTGCGGTGGCCAGTGAAAAAATCGAAGTGAGCACCGATGTGCTCAAACTCAGCTTCGACACCGAAGGCGGCACACTCACCCGCAGCGAGTTCACCAAGCACAACGATCTGGAGGATGCCAGCAAGCCGTTTGTCTTGCTCGACCAAAGCCCTGCACGCGTTTACACCGCTCAAACCGGCCTGATCGGCGGCAACTTCCCCACCCACAAGAGCGTCATGCGTTTTTCGGGTGAGAAAAGCCTGAAAGACGGTCAAAACGAATTGACCCTGCGCTTCGAGTCCGATGTGCAAAACGGCGTTAAGCTGGTCAAGACCTACACCTTGCAGCGCAGCAGCTACGCCATTGGCGTGAAACACGAAGTCATCAATACCGGCACCGCCGCTGTGTCGCCTCAGCTGTACCTGCAACTGGTGCGTGACGGCAACAAGCCTGCGGGCGAATCGTCTTTCTACTCGACTTTTACCGGCCCGGCCATTTACACCGAAGCCAAGAAGTACCACAAGGTTGAATTCAGCGACATTGAAAAAAACAAGGCCGAAATCGACAAAACTTCGACCAATGGTTATGTGGCCATGGTGCAGCACTACTTTGCTTCGGCTTGGTTGCTGGGTGATGGCATCAGCCGCGAAAACTTCGTGCGCAAGGTGGACGCCAATTTGTATGCCGTGGGCATGATCACCCCCGTGGCCGATGTGGCTCCCGGCCAGTCCAAAACTGTGAGCTCGCAATTGTTTGTGGGCCCCCAAGAAGAAAAAGTCCTCGAATCATTGGCCCCCGGCCTGGACTTGCTGAAAGACTACGGCTGGTTGGCCATGTTGGCCAAGCCTTTGTACTGGTTGCTCGACAAGCTGTTTGGCTTCATCCACAACTGGGGCTGGTCGATTGTGGCGCTGGTGTTGTTGCTCAAGATCGCTTTCTACTGGCTCAATGCCAAGGCTTACTCGAGCATGGCCAAGATGAAAGCGATCAACCCCAAGATCATGGAAATGCGCGAACGCCTCAAAGGCGATCCGCAAAAAATGCAGCAGGAGATGATGAAGATCTACCGTGAGGAAAAGGTCAACCCCATGGGCGGCTGCTTCCCGATCATGATCCAGATTCCCGTGTTCATCGCGCTGTACTGGGTGTTGCTGTCCACCGTCGAGATGCGCAACGCGCCTTGGGTGGGCTGGATCCACGACTTGTCGGCACCTGACCCGTTCTTCATTTTGCCCGTCGTGATGACGCTGACCACCTTGCTGCAGACGGCACTCAACCCCGCGCCGCCAGACCCGATGCAAGCCAAGATGATGTGGATCATGCCGCTGGTGTTCAGCGTGATGTTCTTCTTCTTTCCTTCGGGCCTGGTGCTGTACTGGATCACCAACAACATCTTGTCGATTGCGCAGCAGTGGATCATCAACACCCGCATGGGCGTGCCACCACAGTTCAATCTGCCTAAGTTCAAGTAAGCACAATCGTTGCTGATGGGGCCGCGCAAGCGGCCCTTTTTGTTTGAGGACACGCCCCATGCTCGCCCGCCATCAGGAACCCATCGTTGCCATTGCCACCGCCCCTGGCAGAGGGGCTGTGGGCATCGTGCGCGTGTCGGGTCGCAACCTGTCCTTACTGATTCAGGCGCTGTGCGGGCGCAGCCTCAAACCACGCGAAGCGACTTACCTGCCTTTTGCGGATGCCGACGGCAGTCCAATCGACCATGGCCTGGCGCTGCACTTTGTCGCGCCGCATTCCTTCACCGGTGAAGACGTGCTGGAGCTGCAGGCCCATGGCGGCCCGGTGGTATTGCAACTGTTGGTGGCGCGCTGCCTGCAGGCGGCGGCCGAAATCGACCCCGCCACCGGCCAGCCGTGCCTGGGAGGTTTGCGCGTGGCGCAGCCGGGTGAATTTTCCGAGCGGGCCTTTTTGAATGACAAGATCGATCTGGCTCAGGCCGAAGCCATTGCCGACCTGATCGACGCGAGCACCGAAGCCGCGGCCCGCAGTGCCAGCCGCTCGTTGGCAGGCGACTTTTCCAAAAAAATTCACCAGTTGCGTGACGCCCTGATCCACCTGCGCATGCTGGTAGAGGCCACGCTGGATTTCCCAGAAGAAGAAATCGACATCCTGCAAAAAGCCGATGCACAAGGGCAATTGACACGTCTGCAATCGGCCTTGGCGACCGTGCTGGGCAAGGCCAAGCAAGGCGCGCTGCTGCGCGAAGGCATCAAGGTGGTGATTGCAGGCCAGCCCAATGCCGGCAAAAGCTCACTGCTCAATGCGCTGGCCGGAGCCGAGCTGGCCATCGTCACGCCCATTGCGGGCACCACCCGAGACGTGGTGCAGCAGACCATCCAGATCGAAGGCGTGCCGCTGCATGTGATCGACACCGCCGGTCTGCGTGAAGGCGAGGGCGTGGACGAGGTCGAACAAATCGGCATTGCCCGCGCTTGGGGGCAAATTGAAAACGCCGATGCTGTGCTGTTTCTGCATGACCTGACTCGTGTCGGCCAGGCCGATTACGACCAAGCCGATGCCGCCATCGCCACCGCGTTGCAAAGCCGTCTGCCCGCCAGTGTGGCGGTGATCGACGTGTGGAACAAAGCCGATGCTGCCAAAACATCGGAAGAGCGGACCGGCTTGACCCTGTCGGCCCGCACCGGAGAAGGCTTGCAAGACCTGCGCCAGCAGCTGTTGCAACAGGCGGGTTGGCAACAAGCCAACGAAGGCCTGTTCATCGCGCGCGAACGCCATGTGCAGGCGCTGCACCGTGTGCGTGAACATTTGGAGATGGCCGATGCCCACCTGGCCGCACAAGCCCAAAACCTGGATCTGCTGGCCGAAGAACTGCGCCAGGGGCAAAACGCCCTGAACGAGATCACTGGCGAGTTCAGCGCCGACGATTTGCTGGGGGTGATTTTTTCGAGTTTCTGCATCGGCAAATGAGCAGGTGCATCGATTCGCCCCATCTTCCATGTCGGAGCTGAAGCTGCCGACCTGCAAATCAAAGCGTTGGTCGTCCCGTAGGTCGGCGGTCGAAGTCGCCGACGTGCAGCCTGCACAAGGCACCCTCAAAAGGTCGCGTCAGAGACTGATGGGAGCGCGCATCCGGCACAAGATGGCGTTTTAGCCGCACGTGACCGCCATGACCGCCGACCCCCAACCCTCCCTCAGCCCCGAGCAGGATGCCTATTTGCGCGGCCGATCCGACTGGATGGGGGCATATCTGGTGCTGCATGCCTGGGGCGTGATCGCGCTGGCCATGGCGTTGTTCATCGCTTGGCCCCATCCTTTGAGCTTTGTCATCGCCGTGGTCATCATTGGCGGCAGGCAATTGGGGCTGGCCATTTTGATGCACGATGCGGCACACCGTGCCCTGTTCAAGAACACGCGGCTCAACGACACCCTGGGGACCTTTTTGTGCGGCTGGCCGGTGGGGGCCAGCTTGTCGCTGTATCGACCTTACCACCTGAGCCACCACCGCCATACGCAGCAAAAAGATGACCCGGACCTGATCTTGTCTGCGCCGTTTCCAATCAGCAAAGGCAGCTTCTGGCGCAAGATGCGGCGTGACATTTTTGGGGTCACAGGTTACCAAAGGCGCATGGAGTTTTTCCGCATGGAGATGGGGGATGACCCCAGCCGCCTGCAGCGTTGGAAGAACCTGTTTCAGGCCGAAAAATATTTCGTCTTGAGCAACCTGCTCATCTTCGGCATCACCGCTGCTGCCGGTGTGTGGTGGGCTTACTTTGCCTTGTGGCTGCTGCCCTTGCTGACCTGGTACCAGGTGATCAGCCGCATCCGCAACATCGCCGAGCATGCAGTGGTGGGCAACAACGACGACCGATTGCGCAACACCCGCACCACACTGACGAATTGGGGCATGCGCATGGTCTTGGCGCCGTATTGGGTCAACTATCACCTGGAACACCACCTGTTTGTCTTCACGCCTTGTTGGAAGCTGCCTGTGGCGCATCGCCTGTTGATCGAACAAGGTTTTGGCCTGCGCATGGAGCTTGCGCCGGGTTATCTGGCCGTGCTGCGCAAAGCGGTGTCCAACCCGCACGACGATACCCATCATGGCACCCCTGACGATCAACGCAAGCGTGCACAACTGATCTGATTTCCCCACATTCAAAGGATTGAACATGGCACATCGACTTAACCAGCAAGTGGCCATCGTCACCGGCGCCAGCCGTGGCATCGGCCGAGCGATTGCCGAGGCCTACGCCGCCGAAGGAGCCACCCTGTGCCTGATCGCCACCGACACGGCGCGTCTGCAGGAGGTCAAGGATGGCTTGGGCTTGCCTGCCGAGCGCATCATGACCTTGGACCTGAACGTGACCGAGCGTGATGCCTGCTTTGCTGCGGTGGCCCAGGTCGAAGAGCGCTTTGGACGCGTTGATGTGCTGGTCAACAACGCCGGGGTGTACAGGGCAAAAGCTTTCCTCGACTATGCGCCGCAGGACTTTCAGGACATGCTCGATGTGAACCTGTTTGGCGTGCTGCACTTCATGCAGGCTTGCCTGCCCGGCATGCAGGCGCGCCGACACGGGCGGATTGTCAACATGGCCTCCACCGCAGGCAAATGGGGATCACGCAACCAAAGTGCCTACAACGTGAGCAAACATGCGGTCGTGGGTCTGACACGCTGCGTGGCACTGGAAGCCAGCCCGCACAACGTGACGGTCAATGCAATTTGCCCCGGTTTTATCCAGACAGACATGGTCGAGGAACTCAAGGCTCAGGTGTCACACAGTTCAGGCTTGACCGGCGAAGACATGGTCAAGGCCGCTCTGACTCGGGTGCCGCTCGGCAGAATTCTCAATCCCTCGGAGATCGCGGGCTTGGCGGTGTACTTGGGATCGGCCGAATCCAGTGGCATGACTGGCCAGAGCATCCATGTGGACGGCGGCATGGTGATGAGCTGAACACCACATTTTTCTCACACTGAATGTGAATTTTTTTCGACACAGACGCTTGAGAGACAAGTCCCCGGGATAACCACTACAGCAGACGCCTTGAGCAGAACCCAGAATAGCCACCTGCATTGCAACATTCATGCATGCATGGTCCATCACGGGAACCCTGTTCACACGTCATGTCAAAAGATTTCATTCTCGAAACCCGCGAGCTCGTCAAAGAGTTCAAGGGGTTTGTCGCCGTCAATGGCGTCAACCTGGGCGTTCAACGCGGGCAAATCCATGCCTTGATCGGACCCAACGGCGCAGGCAAAACCACCGTGTTCAACTTGCTGACCAAGTTCCTGATCCCCACACGTGGGCAGATCCTGTTCAACGGTCAGGACATCACCGCTGAAAAGCCTGCTCAAGTGGCACGCCGCGGCTTGGTGCGCTCGTTCCAGATTTCGGCCACTTTCCCCAACCTCACGGTGATGGAGAACGTGCGCATCGCCTTGCAACGCAACACCGGCATGTCCATGCATTTCTGGCGCTCCGAGCGCGTGCTTGACCAGCTCAACGACAAAGCCATGGCTTTGCTCGACGAGGTGGACCTGGGCGGTATGGCCGACCTGACGGCGGTGGAGCTGCCCTATGGCCGCAAGCGCGCCCTGGAGATCGCCACCACGCTGGCCATGAACCCCGAGCTGATGCTGCTGGACGAGCCCACGCAGGGCATGGGCCACGAAGACGTGGACCGCGTGACGCAGCTGATCAAGAAAGTCGGTGCCAACCGCACCATCCTGATGGTGGAGCACAACATGAACGTGGTCTCGAGCATTGCCGACACCATCAGCGTGTTGCAACGCGGTCAAGTCATCGCAGAAGGACCTTACGAAGTGGTGTCTCAAAACCCCCAAGTGTTGGAAGCCTACATGGGCACAGTTGCGACCGAGTTGGAGGGGGCCCATGGCTGATTCCGACGAATTCCTGCGCATCAGCAATCTTCACGCCTGGTACGGCGAGTCGCACATCCTGCACGGCGTGGACCTCACGGTCCACAAAGGCGAAGTGGTCACGCTGCTGGGCCGCAACGGCGCGGGCCGCACCACCACCGTCAAGTCCATTGTGGGCCTGGTGGGCAAGCGCACAGGCTCCATCACCATCAATGGCCGCGAGTCGATCGACATGGCGCCGCACAACATCGCCAAGCTCGGCATCGGTTACTGCCCGGAAGAGCGCGGTATCTTTGCCTCGCTCAGCTGCGAAGAAAACCTGCTGCTGCCTCCGGTGATTGCGGGCGGCGGCATGCCCATCGATGAAATTTACGAGATGTTCCCGAACTTGCTCGAACGCAAGAACAGCCCGGGCACCCGCCTGTCAGGTGGCGAGCAGCAGATGCTGGCCGTTGGCCGCATCCTGCGCACAGGCGCCAAGCTCTTGCTGCTCGACGAAATCTCCGAAGGACTGGCCCCTGTGATCGTGCAGGCACTGGCCCGCATGATCCTCTCGCTCAAGGCCAAAGGCTTCACCATCATCATGGTCGAGCAGAACTTCCGTTTTGCCGCACCGCTGGCTGACCGCTTCTACGTCATGGAACACGGGCGCATCATCGAAGGCTTTGCCGCCAGCGAGCTGCAGGCCAAGATGTCCATGCTGCACGAATACCTCGGCGTCTGATTCATTTTCTTTTTTCCACTGACTTTCACAGGAGACATCACCATGAAACGCAAACTTCTTGCAACAGCCGCACTGGCGGCATGCGCATTGGCAGCCACGGCGCAAGCCCAGGTCTCTGACAACCTCGTCAAGATCGGTGTGCTCAGCGACATGTCCGGCCCCTACGCCGACATCGGCGGCCCCGGCTCCGTGGTCGCGGCCAAGATGGCGGTTGAGGACTACATCAAGGCCACCAAGAGCACACTCAAAGTGGAAGTCGTCAGCGCCGACCACCAGAACAAACCGGACATCGGCTCCAACATCGCCCGCCAGTGGTACGACACCGACAAGGTCGACATGATCACCGACGTGCCCACATCATCGGTGGGTCTGGCCATTGCCCAGATCACCAAAGACAAGAACAAAGCCCACGTGAACACTGGCTCGGCCACAGCTGACCTGACGGGCAAAGCCTGCAACGCCAACGTGGTGCACTACCTTTACGACACCTGGATGCTGGCCAACGGCACCGGCAAAGCCATTGTGAAAAACGGTGGAACCAGCTGGTACTTCTTGACCGCCGACTACGCTTTCGGTCACGCCCTGGAGCGTGACACCGAAGCTGTGGTGACCAAGAACGGCGGCAAAGTGGTGGGCAAGGTCCGCACGCCTTTCCCAACGCAAGACTTCTCTTCTTTCCTGCTGCAAGCGCAAGCTTCCAAGGCCAAGATCATCGGCCTGGCCAACGCCGGTGCAGACACCATCAACTCGATCAAGCAAGCGTCGGAGTTTGGCATTGTCAAGGGTGGCCAGAACCTCGCGGGTATGCTGGTGTTCCTGCCCGACGTGCACGCGCTGGGCCTGGACAAAGCTCAAGGCCTGCTGTTGACCGAAACCTTCTACTGGGACCTGAACGACAACACCCGTGCCTGGTCCAAGCGTTTCGCAGCCCTGCATGGCGGCAAAATGCCATCTTCTGACCATGCAGGCGTTTACGCTGGCGTGATCCATTACCTGAAGGCCGTGGATGCTGCCAAGACCGATGATGGCGGCAAAGTGGTGGCCAAAATGAAGGAACTGCCGACCGACGACGTGTTGTTCGGCAAAGGCTCCATCCGCGCTGACGGTCGCAAGATCCACCCTGCTTACCTGTTTGAAGTCAAGAAGCCTTCGGAATCCAAAGGTCCTTACGACTACTACAAGGTCGCCGCCACCATCCCTGCCAACGAAGCCTTCCGCCCTCTGAACGAAGGCGATTGCCCTCTGGTCAAGAAGTAATCCACCCCCTGTTCACGCAAGCCTGAAATCACCATGGAAATCTTTGGCATTCCCTCTCAAGCGCTCTTCGGGCAGCTGCTGATCGGACTCATCAACGGGTCCTTTTATGCACTGCTTTCATTGGGCCTGGCCGTGATTTTCGGCTTGCTGAACATCATCAACTTCTCACACGGCGCCCAGTACATGCTGGGTGCATTTGTGGCCTATCTGGGCCTCAACAAACTGGGCGTCAACTACTGGGTGGCGCTGGTGCTGACACCTTTCATCGTGGGCGCCAGCGGTGTGCTGATCGAGCGCACCATGCTCAAACAACTCTACAAGCTCGACCACCTCTATGGTCTGCTGCTCACTTTCGGTCTGGCGCTGATCATTCAGGGCTTGTTCCGCAACGAATTCGGATCTTCTGGCATGCCTTATCCGGTGCCTGAAGTCTTCCAGGGCGCGTTCAACACCGGCTTCATGTTCCTGCCCAAATACAGGGCCTGGGTCATCGTCGCGTCTTTGGTGGTGTGCCTGTCCACCTGGTACGTGATTGAGCGCACCAAACTCGGCGGTTACCTGCGCGCCGCCACCGAAAACCCGAGCCTTGTCCAGGCGTTTGGCATCAACGTGCCGCGCATGATCACGCTGACCTACGGCTTTGGCGTGGGCCTGGCCGCACTTGCTGGCGTGATGGCCGCGCCCATTTACCAAGTGAACCCCACCATGGGCGCCGACCTGATCATCGTGGTGTTTGCCGTGGTGGTGGTGGGTGGCATGGGCTCCATCATGGGCGCCATCCTGACGGGCTTTGGCCTGGGCCTGATCGAAGGCCTGACCAAGGTGTTCTACCCCGAAGCGTCCAACGTGGTCATTTTCGTGATCATGACCATCGTCCTGCTCATCAAGCCCGCCGGTCTGTTCGGCACTCAGAAGTAACACCATGTCCAACGCGATTTCTGCCTCTGTATCGGCCAAATCCTCCAAGCACCTGTGGGTGGCGTTTGCCATCATGACCGCCATCTTGGCCATCGCCCCGATTTGGGTGTACCCCGTGTTCTTGATGAAGGTGATGTGTTTCGCCTTGTTTGCGAGCGCCTTCAACCTGCTGCTGGGCTTTGGTGGCTTGCTGTCTTTTGGCCACGCCATGTTCATGGGTTCGGCCGGTTATGTCGCCGCCTACTCGGCCAAGTCCTGGGGGCTCAACCCCGAGCTGTGCGTGCTGCTGGGCACCGTGTCCTCGGCCACCTTGGCGTTGGTGGTGGGCCTGTTGGCCATCCGCCGCCAGGGCATCTACTTTGCGATGATCACACTGGCGCTGGCCCAGATGGTGTTCTTCTTCTGCTTGCAAGTCCCGTTCACCGGTGGCGAGGACGGCATCCAGGCCGTGCCACGTGGCAAGTTGTTCGGCTTGGTGGACCTCGAAAACAACGTCAACATGTACATCTTCGTGTTGACGATTTTTCTCTTGGGCTTCTTGCTGATTTGGCGTGTGATCCACTCGCCCTTTGGCCAGATCCTCAAGGCGATCCGCGAGCATCCCGACCGCGCCACGTCCTTGGGTTATGACACCGACACCTTCAAGCTGCTGGCCTTTGTGATTTCGGGTGCTCTGGCCGGTACGGCAGGCGGCACCAAGGCGCTGGTGTTCCAGCTGGCGTCGCTCACCGATGTGCACTGGTCCATGTCGGGTGAGGTGGTGCTGATGACGCTCGTGGGTGGCATGGGCACTTTGTTTGGTCCGTTGATCGGCGCTGCCGTGATCATCAGCATGGAAAACTACCTGGCCCATCTGGGCGCATGGGTCACCATCATTCAGGGTGTGATTTTCGTGATCTGCGTGCTGGCCTTCCGTCGCGGCATCATTGGGGAGATCGCCAACTGGATCAAGAAGCCGCTGTGAGGCCAGCACTCTGATCAGTGTTTCAACACCAACAAAAAACCGCTCTTTTGAGCGGTTTTTTGTTGGCAGGGGAGCCCTTCAACGCATGAATTGCTTCACGTAATCCGCCCCCAAACCCACCGCCTCAAAGTGGGCGCGATATTTCTCGATGCGGGTGAACACATCGTCATAGCCGGTGGCGTTGCCTTGCGTGTCTACGTACATCAGCGCGCCATGCACCGTGAACATCGTCACCATGTCCTGGCAATCGTCGGGCACCACCAAGGTGTGGGTCTCGCCCGGGGGTTCAAACACATAACTGCCTTCTTCAGCCACCCAATCGTGCTCCAGGTACAACCATTTGCCGCGCAGCACATGGGCATGCACCATGCCGGAATGGCGGTGGCGTTGCAGCAGGCCCGAGCGCTTGACTTTGAGCAGGTGCACGTAAAAGCCACTCGTCACGTTCAGGTGCAAGGGTCGCGACCAGATGCCGGGCGCGACTGGAGCCCATAAGCGCTCGTCTTCGGTCTGCACGTCGTGCACCACCATGTCGGGGGCCATGCCCCAAGGTTGGGGTTTGGCGTAGGGCACGCGGTCGTCCTTGAGCGCGGGGTGAGTTGTCATGGGTGTCATGAGGACTTTCAGTCAATCAGAGCGACACAGCATAAAAGCGGCTGCTCTGACTGTCTGCATTGTCGGTGACAGTGCGTCGATGGTTGCAGTCACAACGCAAGCCTGCGCACAAGTCACCATGTCGGACCTGTAGATGCCCACCCAGACATCCATGCCTTGGTTTTTACGTTGGTCGGTGGCTTCAGCCCCGCAACAGCTTTTCTTCAGCCACGGCCAAGGTCTTCAGTTTTCCGGACAGCACCAATGTGTCACCCGTCTGCAGTTCCGTCTCCTCGCTCACGCGCAGAGTTTGGCCATTGGCGCGGCGCAGGCTGACCACACGCACCCCCATGGCATGCAGAGCAAGGTCTTGCACCTGCTTGCCCAGCCAGGGTGATGCCAAAGGCAGACTCACAGGAGTCAGTCGTTCGTGGTCAATTTCATCGAGCGTGTCGTCATCAGCTCCATGAAAATATCCTTTGAGCAGGTTGTAGCGTGCGTCGCGCTGGTCTTGCACCAGGCGGATCACGCGGCGCATGGGCACCCCCACCAGCGCCAACGCATGGCTGGCGAGCATGAGCGATCCTTCCAGCGCCTCGGGGACCACCTCGGTCGCACCAGCCTTTTGCAATTTCTCCAGATCCTGGTCGTCCTGCGTGCGCACAATCACCGGCACCTGGGGCGCATGACTGTGCGCGTGGTCCAACACCTTCATGGCCGCGGCCACGTCCAGATAGGTGATGACCACGGCGCTGGCACGGGCCAGGCCCGCAGCCATGAGCGATTGCAAGCGCCCCGCATCACCAAACACCACGGAATCTCCGGCCGCAGCGGCCTGCCGCACACGATCAGGGTCCAGATCGAGTGCCATGTAGGGGATGTTTTCCTTTTCCAGCATGCGCGCCAGGTTCTGGCCGCAGCGTCCGTAACCGCAAATGATCACATGTTTGCTGGTGTTGATCGACTTGCGGGCGATGGTGGTCATTTGCAGCGATTGCTGCAGCCATTCGCTGGCCACGACTTTCATGACGATGGTGTTGGCATGCATGATGATGAAGGGCGTGGCCAGCATCGACAGCACCATGCTGGCCATCACCGGGTTGAGCAAAGTCGGGGGAATCACGCCGTTTTGCGAGCCCAGGGTGAGCAAGACAAAACCAAACTCACCGGCTTGTGCCAGATACAGGCCCGTGCGCAAGGCTACGCCATGCGCCGCCCCTGTGAGCTTGGCCAGCGATGCGACCAGCACCAGTTTGAACAACACCGGCAAGGTGGTCAGCACCAGCATCAGGGGCCAACGCTCAAACACAATGTGCCAGTCCAGCATCATGCCGATGGTGATGAAAAACAGGCCCAGCAAGATGTCGTGAAATGGCCGGATATCCAGCTCCACCTGGTGCTTGTATTCGGTCTCTGAAATCAGCATGCCCGCCATGAAAGCGCCCAGCGCCAGACTCAAACCGGCCAGCTCGGTGATCCAGGCCAGTCCCAGGGTGACCAGCAACAGGTTAAGTACAAACAACTCTTCACTCTTGCGGCGTGCCACCAAGGTGAGCCACCAACGCATGACGCGCTGCCCACCGGTCAACAGCACGGTGATCAAGACGACTGCTTTGGCACCCGCCAGCAAGAGGGCTCTGAATAACTCTTCTGGCGGCGAACCCAGGGCGGGAATCAAGACCAGCAAGGGCACCACGGCCAAATCCTGAAACAGCAAGACCCCGACAACGCGCTTGCCGTGCTCGCTTTCGAGCTCCAGCCGGTCGGCCATCATCTTGATCACAATGGCCGTGCTGCTCATGGCCATCGCCCCGGACAATGCCAGTGCAGTGTGCCACTCCATCTTCCACAGACTGGGCGCGAGCGTGGCCAAAAACAAGGACGCCATGGTCACGATCAAGAGCGTGAGCACTACCTGCAACAAGCCCAGGCCAAACACATGTTTTCTCATGGAACGCAGCTTGGGCAAGTTGAATTCCAGTCCGATCACGAACATCAGGAACACCACGCCAAACTCGGCCAGGTGCTTCACGCCTTCAGAGTTCTGGGCCAGCGCCAGTGCATTGGGGCCGATCACCACACCCACGGCCAGATAACCCAGCATGGGCGGCAGTTTGAGCATCCGGCAGCCCACCACGCCCAGCACGGCGGCCATCAGGTACATCAGGGTCAGTTCCAAAGCGCTCATGGTTTGATGGTAACAAGCCCATATGACAGACACCTGAGTTCTTACCCAGCGGACACGGTTTTTTCTAGGACTGAAAACGAATCATGTCGCCCTGTGACACGCCCGATAAAATGACTCGATGCATGCACACTCTGCCCAAACCTTGCAACTTGCTCGCGACACCCTCGACATCGAGGCTGCAGCACTGCTTCAACTCAAAGCCCGGCTGGATGAGCGCTTTGTCAAAGCCGTCGACATGATGCTCAAGGTTCAGGGCCGCGTGGTGGTCACTGGCATGGGCAAAAGCGGCCACATCGGCCGCAAGATCGCGGCCACGCTGGCCTCCACCGGCACACCGGCCATGTTTGTGCACCCAGGGGAAGCCAGCCATGGCGATTTGGGCATGATCAAGATCGTGGATGTGGTGCTTGGTATCTCCAACAGTGGTGAAAGCGACGAGCTGGTCGCCATCCTGCCTGTGCTTAAGCGGCAAGGCGTGCCCTTGATTGCCATGACCGGCGGCCTCTCGTCCTCACTGGCCAGGCACGCCGATGTGGTCCTGGACACCTCGGTCGAAAAAGAAGCTTGCCCCCTGAACCTGGCCCCCACGGCCAGCACCACCGCGCAGTTGGCCATGGGCGATGCCCTTGCGGTGGCCTTGCTGGACGCGCGCGGCTTCAAGCCCGAAGACTTTGCCCGCTCGCACCCCGGAGGTTCGTTGGGCCGCAAGCTGCTCACCCATGTGAGTGATGTGATGCGCCAGGGCGATGAAGTGCCCCGTGTGGGACCTGATGCCAGCTTCACCGATCTGATGCGTGAGATGAGCAGTAAGGGCCTGGGTGCGTCGTCCGTGGTCGACACCGATGGCCGAGTGCTGGGCGTGTTCACCGACGGTGATTTGCGCCGCCTGATTGAAAATGGCGACGACCTGCGCGCACTGAAAGCCCGTGATGTGATGCACCCTCAACCACGCACGATCCGCGCCGAAGCCCTGGCTGTGGAAGCGGCTGAAATGATGGAGCTGCACCGCATCACCAGCATTTTGGTGATTGACGACGCAGGTCTACTGTGCGGCGCCATCAATTCCAACGACCTGATGCGTGCGAAGGTCATCTGACATGCGACCACTCATTCCTGCCCTGAACTACCCCCCCGAATTGCTGCTTCAAGCGCATGGCATTCGTGTGGCTTTTTTCGATGTGGACGGCGTACTCACCGACGCCGGTCTGTACTTTTCCGAAAGTGGCGAAAGCATCAAGCGCTTCAACACCCTCGATGGGCAAGGCATCAAGCTCTTGCAGCAAGCAGGCATCACGCCCGTGGTCATCACCGGCCGGGACTCAGCCCCCCTGCGACTGCGGCTCAAAGCCCTGGGCATCACGCATGTGCGTTTTGGCACCGAAGACAAACGTCCTGCTGCCGAAGAGTTTCTGCAGACCCTGGGATTCTCGTGGCAGCACGCTGCCGCCATGGGCGATGACTGGCCAGACCTGCCTGTCATGCAGCGCGTGGCCTTTGCCTGCGCCCCGGCCAACGCACACGCTCAGGCCAAGGCCATTGCCCATTACGTGACAGATGAGCGGGGAGGTGAAGGCGCAGCGCGTGCCTTTTGCGACCTCCTGCTCGTGGCCAGTGGTCAATATGCCAAATTGCTCGGCCAGGTGGGCGTCAGCGCCCACAAGGGCCCTTCCGCATGAATCGCCACGGCATTTCTCGGGTCGTCATTGACAAGCTGACCTTGTCATTGCCGCTGATGGCCTTGGGTTTGTTGGCTCTGGGCAGCTGGTGGCTGGTGCAAAGCATGCCCGACCGGCTGCGTCCAGCCGCCGTGCAACCGGTGCGCCAGGACCCCGATTACAGGCTGGAAAATTTTTCGTTCAAGTCGTTCGATGCCACAGGACGCATGACCCATGAACTGCGTGGCGAGCAAGGCCGTCATTTTCCAGCCACCGACGAGCTGGACATCCAGAATGTTCGCATCGTCTCGCTCAGCGACACTGGTTCCCGCATTGATGCACAAGCCTTGCAAGGCATCGCTACCGGTGACGGCAAGCAAGTCACCTTGCTGGGTAAGGCACAAGCCATTCGGCCAGCCTTTGGCACCTCAACGCGCATCGAGCTTCACGGTGATCGCCTGCTGGCCTTGGTCAAAGAGCACCGCCTGCTGTCTTCGGACCCGGTCAAAATCATTCGGGATCAGGATGTGTTCACCGCACAAACCATGAACTTCAACAGCGACAGCGGCGAATACATCTTGCAAGGCCGTGTGCGCGGAGTTCTTGCTCCTCAGCCATGAACCTGGTCTTCATCACCGGTGCATCCAGTGGCATTGGCCAGGCCTTGGCGCTCGCCTATCTGCAAAAGGGCTGGCGTGTGGCTGTGGTGGCCCGGCGTGCAGACACCTTGAATGCTTGGGTGCAAGCACTGCAAAAAACGATGGTGCTGGATTCTGAACAAGTGGGTGTTTTCCATGCTGACGTGCAAAACACCGACAGCCTCATTGCCGCAGCCGATGACTGCATCGCCCAAATGGGCGTCCCGGATGTGGTGATTGCCAACGCGGGCATCAGTCTGGGCATCGATACGGCAGAGCGCGAAGACCTGGCTGTGATGAAACAAGTCATGGAGACCAATGTGTTGGGGATGGCGACAACATTTCACCCATTCATCCGTGCCATGCAAACCCGTGGGGCAGGCACGCTGGTGGGCATCGCCAGTGTGGCGGGCATTCGCGGATTGCCAGGTCACGCCGCCTACTGTGCCAGCAAAGCGGCCGTGATCAGTTATTGCGAGAGTTTGCGGGGTGAATTGCGGTCTTCCGGCATACGGGTCATCACCATTGCGCCGGGCTATGTCGCCACCCCGCTGACCGAGCGCAATCGTTACCCCATGCCTTTTCTGATGACGCCTGACGCTTTTGCCCATCAGGCTATCCAGACCATATCTCGCGGCACCAGCTACAGGGTCATTCCCTGGCCAATGGGCCTCATCGCCAAGCTTCTTGCTGGGTTGCCCAATGCACTCTTCGACCGCCTGCTCACAGGGCGCCCTCGAAAACACAGACACAGCGACCGCTGAGCGACAGACGCCGAAAGCACGGAGCATTGCTGGCTTGGCTTTCGAATCAGCACGCACAGCCTCCTGACTGCGACACTGATTTTGTAGGTCGGCACTCGAAGTGTCAGACATGAGCGGGTGTCGCAAAGGCTCATGTCATCTACAAGCACATACGGAAATTCAAGATGTCGTGCTCGAAAACCCAGACAAGGGCTCTTTCAGGCTATTGAACATTGCGCTTTTCAGAAACAACAAAGCCCTGCATTGCAGGGCCTTGTGAGAGATTCAGAGACTGATGCTCAGATCAGCCGAAGTGGTGAATCAGTAACCGCCGCCGTAGCCGCCACCACCGCCTTCGCGACGACCGCCACCGCTGCCGCCACGTGGGCCGGCACCGTAAGGGCTGCGGAAACCACCGCCGCCACCTTCGCGACCACCGCCACCAAAGCCGCCGCCACCGCCGCCTTCGCGACCGCCGCCGTAGCCGCCGCCACCGCCTTCACGACGACCACCGCCGTAGCCGCCACCGCCACCACCACCGAAGCCGCCACCGCCAGTACGGGGAGGACGTGCTTCCATGGGACGTGCTTCGTTCACGACCACATTGCGGCCACCCAAAGGTTGACCATTCATGCCGTTGATGGCGGCTTGAGCTTCGTCATCGCTGCCCATTTCCACAAAGCCGAAGCCTTTGGAGCGGCCAGTGTCACGCTCCATCATGACTTTGGCGCTGGTCACAGCACCGAATTCACCGAAAGCTTGTTCCAGATCGCCGTCGCGAACCGAGTAAGGCAGGTTGCCGACGTAAAGTTTGTTGCCCATGAAAGGGACTCCTCAAAACACAGAGATAAAAGCGATGGAGCTCCGAAAGCGCATTCAACAAACCTGAAAACATCGGAAGGGAAGCGAAACTGACCTGGTCACCGCGAACAATGCACTGCCATTTTTCTACAACAGTGCTCGGACATTATGCGCCATAAATTTAAAAAAAGTGCAAGGCGTATCCCTGCAAGGCGCACTGTGGTTGGGAAGACCACACAAATGTGTGTTTTTACCAACTCACCTCACGGTCAGGTGTTGCACTGATTTTGTGCACGGTCAAATCGGCGCCGTCGTATTCTTCTTCAGGACTGAGTTTCAGGCCCAATGTTTTCTTCAGCACCCCGTACACAACAAAGCCGCCCAGCAAAGCCCAAAGTACGCCCATCAAGGTGCCAATCACTTGCGCGGTCAGATTCACGCCACCCAGGCCGCCCATGGCTTGAACACCAAAGATGCCTGCAGCGATACCGCCCCAGGCGCCGCACAGACCGTGCAATGGCCAGACGCCCAGGACGTCATCAATCTTCCATTTATTTTGTGTCCAAGTGAACATCAACACAAACAGGGCGCCCGCGACGGCGCCCACCACCAATGCACCAAATGGGTGCATCAGATCAGAGCCTGCGCACACAGCCACCAACCCGGCCAATGGGCCGTTGTGCACGAAGCCGGGGTCGTTTTTACCCAACAACAGGGCGGTCAACGTGCCGCCGACCATGGCCATGAGCGAATTGACAGCCACCAATCCGGAAATTTTGTCCAGCGTCTGGGCGCTCATCACGTTGAAGCCAAACCAGCCCACGATCAAAATCCATGCACCCAGGGCCAGAAATGGAATGCTGGAAGGCGGATGCGCTGACACCTGACCATCCTTGCGGTAGCGGTTGTAGCGTGCGCCCAGCAAAATCACGGCAGGCAAGGCAATCCAGCCACCCATGGCATGCACCACAACGGAGCCTGCGAAGTCATGGAACTCGTCACCGGTGAACGCTTTGATCCACGCTTGGACGCCAAAGTGCTGGTTCCAGGCGATGCCCTCGAAGAAGGGATAGACAAAACCCACGATCACCGCCGTCGCAATCAACTGGGGCCAGAACTTGGCCCGCTCGGCAATGCCCCCGGAAATGATGGCCGGTATGGCTGCGGCAAAGGTCAGCAAAAAGAAGAACTTGACCAGTTCATAGCCATTCTTGGCGGCCAATTGCTCAGCGCCCACAAAAAAGCCTGTGCCGTAAGCCACGCTGTAACCCACCACAAAATACATCACCGTGGACACGGAAAAGTCCACCAGAATTTTCACCAGCGCATTGACCTGGTTCTTTTTGCGGACAGTGCCCAGCTCCAGGAATGCAAAACCAGCGTGCATGGCCAACACCATGATGCCGCCCAACAAAATAAAGAGCGCATCCGCGCCCTGTTTCAGTGCTTCCATGTCTATACCTTGAGGATTTTTGATTTGATTTGGTGCATGCAAGGTAAAACCCCCCTGCGCGCACCAAACACAAGCAAGAAATACGCCCAAATTGATGCACAAGCATCCTAGTCTGAAAATATCGTCACTTAAGATCAAGCGCTCAACAAAATGCGTGGTTTGCGCCGCGTGATGACATGGAAGCCTTCCTGATCTCAACCGGCATCGTTGCCCTGGCCGAAATGGGGGACAAAACCCAATTGCTGTCGCTCGTGTTGGCGGCACGTTTTCGCAAGCCCTGGCCCATCGTGCTGGGCATCCTGGTGGCCACACTGGCCAACCATGGCTTGGCAGGGGCAGTGGGCAGCTGGGTCACGACCGTGCTGGGCCCCAACATCTTGCGCTGGGTATTGGGTGTGTCATTCATCGCCATGGCGGTATGGATGCTGATCCCCGACAAACTGGACGACGAAGAGGGTGAAGATGCACCCCGCATGGGCGTGTTTTTGACCACCGTTGTGGCCTTCTTTTTGGCCGAGATGGGGGACAAGACCCAAATTGCCACGGTCATGCTCGCCGCCCAATACCCGTCCTGGTTCATGGTGGTCGCGGGCACCACCCTGGGCATGATGCTGGCCAATGCCCCGGTGGTGTGGCTTGGAGATGCCATCACGCAGCGCGTGCCTTTGCGCTGGGTGCATCTGAGCTCCGCCGTGATCTTTGCCGTGCTGGGCGTGGTTGCACTGCTCAGCTGATGGCCTGCGATGGTGCTGAACGCCCGAACTTCAAACTGCTTGGGCCAAAGCCACGAACTCAGCGACAGGCACCTCTTCGGCGCGGCGCTGCAAATCGAATTCGCCGCCGAAGCCTTTTTCATCGAGCCATTTGCCCAGCGTGTTGCGCAAAATCTTGCGTCGCTGGCTGAAGGCCACCTGAACCAATGTTTCCAGTGTTTTGACATTCACCACCGGTGGCTGTGCCCAGGGCAGCATGCGCACCACGGCACTGTCGACCCGAGGGGGTGGGTCAAAGCTTTCGGGGGGGACAAACAGCACATTGGCCATGTCGTAACGCCACTGCAACATGACCGACAAGCGGCTGTAATCTGAGGTCGCAGGCTTGGCCACCATGCGGTCAATGACTTCTTTTTGCAGCATGAAGTGTTGGTCTTCAATCACATCCACATGCGCCAGCAAATGAAACAAGATGGGCGTGGAGATGTTGTAAGGCAGATTGCCCACCACCCGAATTTTGGGCAGCGACGCCGCAGCGCCTTGCAGCATTTGTGAAGCCAGGGCCGTGAAATCGACCTTGAGGACATCGGACTCCACCACTGTGAGGAGGGGGTGTTCGCGCAGACGCACCGCCAAGTCACGATCGAGCTCGACCACCGTCAGATGTCCCAGGCGCTCCACCAGAGGCTGGGTCAAAGCTGCCAAGCCAGGACCAATTTCGACCATGGCTTGTCCGGCTTGTGGGGCAATGGCGTCAACGATGGCATCGATGATGCCGCCGTCCGTCAGGAAATGTTGACCGAATCGTTTGCGCGCGATGTGTTTCATTGGGGAGGCTCGCGCATCTCGACGTAGGCACGGCCGCGCACATCCTCCACCCAGGCCACGTAAGCCTCTTCCAGCTTTTTCTCACGCAAGGCATTGCGCGCCATGGTGCGCTGATCTTGATCGCTCATGGGTGCATTGCGGCGGTCGGTGACCTCGATCAGATGCACACCGAACCGCGAAACCAAAGGCTCACCGATTTGCCCGGGGCGCAAACGGTTCATGACCTGCTCAAACTCCGGCACAAACATGCCCGGGTTGGCCCAGCCCAAATCGCCGCCTTGCTGGGCGCTGCCGTCTTGCGACATTTGCTTAGCAAGCACCGCAAAATCAGCTTTGCCGGCCAAGATGCTCTGGCGCACTTCATTCAGGCGCGCCACAGCCTGCGCCTGCGACATCTGAGCCGTTGGGCGCAGCAAGATGTGCCGCGCACGGGTCTGGGTCGTCATCAAAGTGGCCGTGCCCTGACGGCGCTCAATCACCTTGAGGATGTGAAAGCCCGCACCGGAACGCACGACATCCGAAGTCATGCCCACCTTCAGATTGCGCGTTGCACTCAGAAACAACTCTGGATAGCGCTCTGCAGGGCGCAAACCCATTTCGCCGCCGTTGGCACCGCGATCGCTGGCTTGCGAAAAAGCTTTGGCCAGCTCGGCAAAGCTGTCGCCACTGCGCGCACGGCGCGCCACCACATTCGCTTTCTCGGCCAGGACATTGATCTGAGCCTCGGTGCTGTTCTCAGGCACGGCCATCAAGATCATGGCCAAATTCAGCTCCACCGGACCTTGGGCACCCTGTGCCTGCAGTTGCTCGCGCAGGTACTGTTCCACCTCCAGGTCGCTCACTCGGATGCGGCCCTCGACTTCACGTTCACGCACACGGGCAATCATCAACTGATGGCGCAATTGCTCACGGTAGCTGGCCACGCTCATGCCGTCTTGCACCAGGCGCTTGCGAAATTCATCACGCGTGAGCTGGTTGCTGCTGGCCACATTCATTTCGGCTTGATCGATCGCGTCTTCCTCAATCTTGATGCCGCTGTCACGGGCCTGTTGAAGCTGGGCTTTTTCGTTGATCAATTGCTCCAGCGCCTGGCGCGACAACTCCTCCACAGTGGGTTTCTGGCCCTGGGCAGCCGCCTCTTTGGTCATGCGCTGACGCAGCACCTGCACATCCTGGTTGGTGATGGGCTCTGAATTGACCACTGCTACGATGAAATCGGCTTGGCGAATCGCCGTGCTGGCGCCTTGCGCCCACGCCCCCGACAAGCCGAGCAAGCTGCCCAGACCCAAGGTGGCGGCCAGCCAGGCTGAACGGGCAGAGAAATAAAGATCATTCATAGTGCTGAAACCGACTGGGTTGAACTGTGTTGTCACGCAAAAATTGGTAACGAGGGATGTTGGTTTTAAGACTTTGCAAAGGACTGGCGCCAACGCTGGCCAAACCCACAAACTCGATCTGGAAAAGCAAACGGCTGCTGGCCGTGGTCACGGTGCTTTGCAAGCGTTCAAAGGCAATTCGGCCCAACCAGCAGCCGGCATCGTATTCCAGACCCAACAGCGAGTCCACGACCCGGTTCTCTTTCAAGCTGAAATTGAGCCGACCGACAGAGTACCAGCGATCGGGCCCCAGACCTTGACCGGGTGCTCGCGTCCAGGCCGACTCTGCCTGGCGGTCAGAGCGCCCCAGCAGATCACTCAGGGGCCACTGCCAGCCCACATCCACCAACTCCGTCGTTGGTGTGAGCTGGTTGTTCAGGCGATAGGCGACATTGAACACCCGATAGGGGGTGGGGCTGTAACGCGCCTGCACGGTCGAGCGGCTGACCTGGTCGGTCTGGCTGTTGATTTGAACCGTCGAATCGAGCGCCCACCGGTCATCCCAGCGGATGCCCGCCCCCAGCAACAAATCACTCACGCCACTGCTTGCGGCCGGTTGGCCGGGCAAAACCACCTGTTGATCGGTAAAGCGGATGCGCTGCGCCACGCCCACGCGCAGCATCTCGGCGCCAGTGGTGGCATCAAAAAACCGGCTGTTCACGCCCAAGGTGACGGCGTTGTTGTCTACCAGCCGGTCCTGACCCACATAGGGGTTTTCGCTGTAGATGGTGGACAGGTTGAAGTCCGCCGGGCCGCTGTCGTACACCGGCAGCAGATGCTGGTCACGGTAGGGCGTGCGGGCATAAAAAGCCCGGGGCTCCAGGGTTTGCACCACATCACGGTCAAACCACTGGGTTTCACGTTCAAAAACCAGCCCCGAATCCACACTGAAAGTGGGCAGCACCCGATTCACCGAGGTGGAACCATCTTCAAGTGCACGGTCCATCTGGTAGCGCGTGGCATGCAGCTGCACTTTGGGGGTGACAAACCCCCAAGGCCTGATCCAGGGGCGGCTGAGCTGGGCCTGCACATAACTGCGCTCACCATTGCGGGGCAAACTGGTGCTGTTGGGCATGCGTGAGTAATCGGCCTCAAACCGGGTGGTGTCGCCCACCACGGACCAATCCAGGCCCTCCGGATTCCATTGGCCGTAGCGCATCGTGATCTGTGGCGCCCGGTCATAGGGCGGCGTGATGACCGAATCAATGCTTTGCAGGGTTTGCCAGCGTTGCACCAGCGCCGTCATGCTGAAATCGCCCCGCCCCCAGGACAACACGCCGGTGGAAGGCAGCAAACGCTGCGTGAGGGCCAGCCCGGCGCGAGGAAAATCGCGCCAATAGTTGTCGTCACTGACCCTGTTGAGGGTCAAACCCAAGCCCACGCGCCCCACACCATCAATGCCGGTTTCAATGCTGCCGCTGTGCTGACTGGTCAGCCCCCAGCGATTTTCATGGCGCAAGCTGTCTGAAGGCATCATGTTCAGCCGCACTTGGCCCTTGTAATCGGGCTCCAGATAGCGGAACTCTGAATCAGCGGCTACACCCCGTTTGCTCATGATTTCAGTTGTGACCGTGAGATCGCGGTTGGGGGCCAAATCAATGTAGTACGGCTGGGAAATCAGCACCCCACTGGTGGTGTCCACACCCACCAAGGGCGGCAGCAGACCCGATTGGCGGCCTGAAGTCAAAGGAAAACTCACCACGGGCGACGCCAAAATCGGCACATCAAAGAAGCGCAGCTGCACATTTTCGGCGCGCGCGCGCGACTCTTCTTCGTCAATGGTCATCTGCGTGGCCTTGAGCACCCATTCGGGCAACCACTCAGGGCCAGGCGTGCGGCGGCAAGTGGTGTAACTGGCCTGGCGGACGATGGCCTGCTTGTCGTCCACAAACTCCACCTCGGAAGCCGAGCCATAACCACCGGTGCCATACAGCTCAAACTGCGGCTTTTCAAAAGTCCCCTTGAAACTGTCCATTTGCAGCGTCAAGCGCGGCCCCACAAACAAACTGCTGTCGCGACTCACGCGCACCTGCCCTGTGGCATTCACCACATCCTGGGTCTGGTCGTAATCCAGCCGGTCACCCCGCAGACTCAAACCCGGACGGCGGATCGTCGCCTGGCCCTGGATTTGCAAGTCCATGTCCGGACGGGCGATGACCTGATCCCCCTCCACAAAGACAGCCCCTTCGCTTTGCTGGCGATTGGAGATCCGCTCCTCGAGCATCGGGCTGCTGCGCAGCGACAAGCCCTGGGCTTGCGCCTGAACCTGCCCGCCATGAAGCGCCAACAGCACCGCCACCGCCACGGCACGCAAGGCGCAGGGGGTGTCCGATGCAGACGACAAAGAGGGCAGGGCGAAACGGTGGATCACAAATGGGGAGATGGAACGCAAGAAAGCGCCTGAGGGGTCACAAGAGGGGGCAAACAGGCTTTGTAGAATGGGATTATCCATGAGCCCACACACTCCCCCCTCATCCCTCGCCACTTCCCTGACTTCTGAAGTCATCTGGGCCGACCCGGCCCGTCAAGCCTTGTTTGAACGCTGGATCTCCAGCATCGCCTCGGCGCAAGGCCTTTTACCCGCCACCCTGCGCATCGCCTCGGCCGATGCCAGCTTTCGGCGCTATCTGCGCCTGGACACGGTGCAAGGCGACAGCCGCATCGTCATGGACGCGCCGCCGGACAAGGAAAATTCGCAACCGTTTGTAAAAATTGCCGCCTTGATGCAGGGTGCGGGCTTGCACTCGCCCGAGGTGCTCGACTGGCAGGCCGACCATGGTTTCATGCTGCTGAGCGACCTGGGCCACACCACCATGATGCAGGCCGTCGACGCCGAACACCCCCAAGCCAACCATGGCCTGTACATGCAGGCGGTCGACACCTTGATCCAGTGGCAACTGGCCTCGCGCCCCGGCGTGCTGCCGCCTTATGACCAGGCTTTGCTCCAGCGCGAATTGAGCCTGTTCCCCGACTGGTACCTGGCCCAGCACAAAGGCGTGCAACTGCAGGGTAAAGACAAAGAGACCCTGGACAAAGCCTTTGCCCTGATCGTGCAGCGCAACCTGGCCGCCCCCAGCGTCTATGTGCACCGCGACTTCATGCCGCGCAACCTGATGATGCCCTTGGGTTCAGGTCCTCAGCGTGAACAACTGGGCGTGCTGGACTTCCAGGACGCCGTCTATGGCCCCGTCACCTACGACATCGCCAGTCTGATGCGCGACGCCTTCCTCACCTGGGACGAAGACTTCGTGCTCGACATCACCATCCGCTATTGGGAAAAAGCCCGCAAAGCCGGGCTGATGGACTTTGAAGACTGGCACAGCGACTTTGGCGCGTTTTACCGCGCTGTCGAGTGGATGGGCCTGCAGCGCCACCTCAAAGTGGCAGGCATCTTTGCGCGCCTCACATTGCGCGACGGCAAGCCCAAATACCTGGCCGATGCACCGCGCTTCATCCACTACATCCGCAAGGCCTGCGACCGCTACCGCGAACTCGGGCCCCTGCTCAAGGTGATCGACGAGATCGAGGGCACCACGCCCCAGGTGGGCTTTGCCTACGGCCGGATGTGAACATGCCGCGTTTTTACTGCCCAGCCCCTTTGTCCGCCGGCACGTCGCTGAGCCTGCCGCCCGGCGCCGCCCGCCATGTGCAGGTGCTGCGCATGCAGCCGGGCGATGTCATCACCGTCTTCAATGGCGAAGGCGGCGAATTTGACGCCACCGTGACCCGCATGGGCCGCAGTGACGTGGAGGTGGACATCGGCACGCACCACCTGCTGGAGCGCGAGGCACCGTGTGCCGTGCACCTGCTGGCAGGCATCACCGCCAACGAACGCATGGACTGGCTGGTCGAAAAGGCCACCGAACTGGGTGTGGCCAGCATCACGCCACTGGCGGCCGAACGCAGCGTGCTCAAACTCAAGGGCGAGCGGGCTGACAAGAAAATCGCCCACTGGCAGGGTGTCGCCATCGCAGCGGCCGAACAATGCGGCCGCAACCGCGTCCCCACCCTCCAAACCGCCTGCAGCCTGGCCCAATGGGTGGCCGCACACCCTGTACCGCCTGCACCCGTTGGCGCCTTGCGTCTGGTGTTGTCGCTGTCTGAAGGCACCCGGCCCCTGCGCGACGTCATGACAGATCAAGTGGCCGTGACCTTGCTCAGCGGCCCCGAAGGCGGCCTCACGCCCGCCGAAGAAAGCCAGGCCCTGGCCGCAGGCTTTGTCCCCGTCACCTTGGGCCCACGCGTCCTGCGGGCCGAAACCGCGCCTTTGGCCGTCTTGTCTGCCTTGACCCTGCGTTGATCATCAAGCAAACGCCGGGTGTTTCGAGGTCGGTGCCTGCAGGTCGGCGATTGAAAACCCCGACATGCGTGTGCTGAGGCCATGACGCCCGATGCTTGCGGTGGTGGTTGTTTGGGCAACTGTCGGACTCTTCGAGTGCCGACCTACAAGATTGCCATCGACCTCGTAGGTCGTTGGTCGAAGACCCCGACATGCGTGTGTTGAGGCCATGACGCCCGATGCTTGCGGTGGTGGTTGTTTGGGCAGGTGTCGGACTCTTCGAGTGCCGACCTACAAGATTGCCATCGACCTCGTAGGTCGTTGGTCGAAGACCCCGACATGCGTGTGCTGAGACGATGACGCACGACGCTTGCGGTGGTGCTTGTTTGGGCAACTGTCGGACTTTTCGAGTGCCGACCTGCAAGATCACCATCGCCCTCGTAGGTCGGTGGTCGCAGACCCCGACAAGTGTGTTCTGAGGCCATGGCGCCTGACGCTTGCGGTGGTGGTTATTAGGGCAGGTGTCGGACTCTTCGAGTGCCGACCTGCAAGATTGCCATCGACCTGGTAGGTCGGCGGTCGAAGACCCCGACATGTGTGTGCTGAGGCGATGACGCACGACGCTTGCGGTGGTGCTTGTTTGGGCAACTGTCGGACTCTTCGAGTGCCGACCTGCAAGATTGCCATCGACCTCGTAGGTCGGCGGTCGAAGACCCCGACATGTGTGTGCTGAGGCGATGGCGCCTGATGCTTGCGGTGGTGCTTGTTTGGGCAAATGTCGGACTTTTCGAGTGCCGAACTCGAGTGCGCCACGCCCGGACGTTGTCTCGTTGACTGGCCATGCTGGTTGTTTTGTGTGCATGGGGTTTGTTCGCGTTGCCGCAGGCACCTGCGCCACTTAGCATCTGTCTCTTGTCACCCCTTTGAGACGCCCGATGAAATCCACTGTTCTGGCCCGATACCTGGCCCTTGTTGCCCTGACCGTTTGCACCACCGCCTGGGCCCAAAAACGCGATGACGCCTTGTTTGCAGCCGCCCAAGGCGCCCAGGCTGCCGTCATCGACACCTTGCAACAACTGGTCATGATCGAATCCGGATCGGGCAATCTGCCAGGCCTGTCGCGTGTGGCCGATCTGGCGCAAGCACGCCTGCAAGCCCTGGGCGCGCAGACCGAGCGCATCCGCACCAGCAACAGCGAACGCGTCATGGTCAAAGGCAGCTTCACCGGCACAGGCCGCCTCAAAGCGATGCTGATTGCCCACATGGACACCGTCTACCCGGACGGCATTTTGGCCAGCCAACCCTACAAACTCGACGGCAACCGCCTCTACGGCCCGGGCATTGCCGACGACAAGGGCGGCATTGCCGTCATCTTGCACTCGTTGGCCCTCTTGAAGGCGCAAGGCTGGACCGACTTCGCCCGCATCACCGTGCTGTTCAATCCCGACGAAGAAATTGGCTCGGGCGGCTCCGGTGCTCTCATCGAGTCCTTGGCTGCGCAGCACGACGTGGTGCTGTCGTACGAGCCCACCGCCGCCAAATCCATGGCCAAGGTTGAAGGCGTGCTGCTGTCGGCCGCCGGTACGGCCACCGCCACCCTGGAAGTCAAAGGCCGCGCCGCGCATGCCGGTGCCGCGCCCGAAGAAGGTCGCAATGCCCTGATCGAGCTGTCGCACCAGATGCTGGCCACGCAAGACATCGCCAAGGGCATTCCCGGCGCCCAGCTGAACTGGACCTATGCGCAAGGCGGTCTGGTGCGCAACCAAATTCCTGAAAAAGCCGTGGCCACCGCCGATGTGCGCTTGCTCAAACCCGATGCGGCCGAAAAACTCAAAGCGGCCCTGCTGGCCAAAACCAGCGAAAGCCACCGCGTGCCCGACACCCATGTGCATGTGCAGCTGGAAGTGGGGCGCCCGCCTTATGTGGCCGGTGAGCGCGGCACCGCCTTGGCCCAGCGTGCGCGGGCCATTTATGCCGAACTCGATGGCCGCCCCCTGTTCTTCCACCCGGTCACCGGGGGTGGCACCGACGCCGGTTTTGCCAGCGGCTCGGGCAAGGCCGCCGTGCTGGAGAGCCTGGGCCTGGCGGGCTGGGGTTTTCATGCACGCGATGAATACATTGAAATCGACTCCATCGTGCCCCGGCTCTACCTGACCAGCCGCTTGCTGCAAGACCTGGGCAAGGCGCCATAAGCCACCCACTGTGACACATGTCGGGGCTGCGCCCGGTGTCCCGAACCGGTCTGTGCGTCAACAGACGGTTCCCTACAAATCGATACACTGGCGGGTATGAACGCCAACCTCCTCCTCCTCACGCTCTGCCAGGGCCTGTTTTTCACCAACAACGTCACCTTCATCGCCATCAATGGGCTGGTGGGCCTGTCCATGGCGCCCATGGGCTGGATGGCGACCTTGCCAGTGATGGGCTATGTGGTGGGCGGGGCGCTGTCCACGGCCTTGGTGGCCAAGACTCAATCGCGCTGGGGGCGCAAGGTGTCGTTTCAGCTGGGGCTGGTGGTCGCGCTGTTTTCGGCGCTGCTGGCGGCGTATGCCGCCTGGAGCCACAACTTCTGGCTGCTGGTGCTGGCCACTTTGGTGGCCGGTTACTACAGCGCCAACGGGCAGCTCTACCGTTTTGCGGCGGCTGAACTGGCGATTGAAGGCTTTCGCGAAAAAGCGGTCTCACTGGTCTTGGCCGGTGGCCTGATCGGCGCCATCGTGGGGCCCAACCTGGCTTCACGCACCAAAAGCCTGTACGCCACCCCGTTTTTGGGGGCCTACCTCGCTTTGTGCGTGGTGGCGTTGCTGGCCATGCTGTGCATGAGCTTCATCCGTTTTCCAGAAGTGCCCGCCAAAAAGGCCGGCGACAGCCAGGGCAGACCCCTGAGCCAGATCATGCGCCAGCCGGTGTTCATCGTGGCCGCCGCCTCTGCGGCCCTGGGCTATGGCGTGATGAACCTGTTGATGGCGGCCACGCCTCTGGCCATGCAGGTGTGCGGCTACAGTTTTGACGATGCCGCCCTGGTCCTCGAATGGCATGTGATCGGCATGTTTGCCCCGGGCTTTTTCACCGGCCACCTGATCAAGCGCTTTGGCACGCTGACCATCATGGGCGTGGGGGTGGCCATCAATTTCGTGTGCATCGCCATCGCCTTGAGCGGCATCGGTCTGCATCAGTTCCTGATCGCGCTGTTCTTGCTGGGCCTGGGCTGGAACTTCCTTTTCACCGGCAGCACCACCCTGGCCATGAAAGCCTGGACCCCTGCTGAAAAAGACCGGGGTCAGGCGGCCATCAATTTCTGCGTGTTCGCCACCATGGCGGTGACCTCATTCGCCTCGGGCGCTCTGGTCACCACCCAAGGCTGGACCTGGCTGAACATCGGCTCCTTCTTGCCGGTGACCCTTGCCGCTTTGGCTCTGATCTGGCTGGGCCTCAAACAGAAAAACGTGCAAGCAACCACGGCTTGAGCAGGCTGTAGACCTGCTCGCGCTCAGGGTCGTGAAAGATCTCGTGGTACATGGCCTCAAAGCAATGCGCCTGCACCACCTCTGCGGGCGCTGAGCGGGCAAAGGCCGCACTGGCGCCCGCTTGCACCAAGTGGTCATCGCCCGCATACAGCAGCAAGGTGGGCACTGACCAGCGCGCAGCCTCTTCGACGGTGCGCGTGCCTTGCGACAAAATCCACGCGGCCAGCCCGGTCGAAATGCGCCGATGCACCAACGGGTCGGCCTTGTAGGCCTGCACCTCGGCCGCATCCCGCGCCACAAAATTGGCGTCCAGCCCGTTGTCCACGCACAGGTGCGGCAACAGTTTGGGCAAAGTGGCCAGCAACACCTTTTGCACGATGTTGGGCGAGGCCCCGAGCGCAGGCGACGACAGCACCGCCGCATCCACATGTCTCAGTTGCTCGGCCAAAGCGCGGGCCACCACCAGGCCGCCCATGCTGTGGCCCAGCAGCACCAGCGGCAAGTCGGCGCTTGGGGGGCGCTGGCGCGTGGCGTCGATCACATGGCCCAGATCGGCTTGCAGACTGCCGGGGCGCAGCATGTCGCCGCGTGCGCCTGCAGACTGGCCGTGGCCTTGCTGGTCGTAAGCGCGCACGATGAAGCCCCAACTGCGCAAATGGGTGGCCACCTCTTGGTAACGCCCGGCGTGTTCACCCAGTCCGTGCACCAGCACCACGGTGCCCAGCGCCGCAACTTCAGGCGCAGGCCAGTCGTAAACGGCCAAAGCGCCTGCTTCACCTTGCAGTTCGGAGCGGGTGGGCTGCACAGGCACGGCGCTCATGGCATGCGCGCCATGACCTCGGCCACGGCGGCCGTGAGCTTCTTGGCATAAGGCACATGCAAAAACTCGTTGGGCCCGTGCGCGTTGCTCTTGGGGCCTAGCACGCCACAGACCATCATCTGTGCCTTGGGAAAGCCTGCACTCAGCATGTTCATGAGCGGTATCGTGCCGCCTTGGCCGATGTAACCCACACCCGCACCAAAGTGCGCCTGGCTGGAGCTGTTCAGCGCTTGCTCGAACCAGGGCAAGGTGTCGGGGGCGTTCCAGCCTGTGGCGCCGCCGTTCGATTCAAAAGTCACTTGCGCTTGGTAAGGCGCGTTGTCTTCGAGCAGGGCCTTCATCTCGGCCACGGCTTGCGCGGCGTCCACCAGCGGGGGCAGTCGTAGGCTGAGCTTGAAGGCGGTGTAGGGCCGCAGCACATTGCCCGCGTCTTTGAGTGAGGGAAAGCCTTCGGCGCCGGTCACGCTGAGTGTGGGTGTCCAGGTGCGGTTGAGCAAGGCTTGCGTCGGGTCGGTGGTGGTGGGCAGCGCAAAGCTGGTCGAGCCGCCGCAGTCGTAATGCGCCCAGGGGAAACGCTTGTACACCTCGTCGCCCAAAATGGCCGCCGTGGCTTGGGCCTGGGCCAGCCGCTCGGCAGGCACTTCGCAATGGAAGCTGGCGGGCAGCAGGCGACCCGTGGCGCTGTCTTCGAGGCGGTCAAGCACCTGGCGCATGATGCGAAAACTCGACGGCACCAGACCCGAGGCGTCGCCCGAGTGGATGCCTTCGGTCAGGATCTGCACCTTGAGCGTGCCGCTGGCCATGCCGCGCAGACTGGTGGTGAGCCACAGCTGGTCGTAGTTGCCCGCGCCGCTGTCCAGACAGATCACCAGACCCACATCGCCCAGACGCGTGCGCAAGGCGTCCACATAAGGCAGCAGGTCATACGAACCAGACTCTTCGCAAGTTTCGATCAGGCCAACGATGCGCGGATGCGGTGTCTTCTGGGCCTTCAAGGCTTGCACGGCCGCGATGCTGGCATAGACCGCGTAACCGTCGTCCGCGCCGCCACGGCCATACAACTTGCCGTCTTCGAGCACCGGGGTCCAGGGGCCGAGGTCGTTGCGCCAGCCATTGAACTCAGGCTGCTTGTCCAGGTGGCCGTACATCAAGATGGTCTGGCCGGAGCCCTCATTCGCAGGGCGCGTGGCGGGGACGTCAAAGAACATCACCGGGGTGCGACCGGGCAATTGGATGATCTCGAGTTTCAGGCCCTCGACCTTTTGCGCCAGCACCCAGTCGGCCGCGCTGCGCAGTACCGTCTCGATGTGGCCGTGGGCAGCCCAGTCCGCGTCAAACGCTGGCGACTTGGCCGGGATCTCGATGTATTTCTTCAGCTCGGGCAGGATGGTGCTGTCCCAGGCTTGGGTGACGTCATTCAGCGCCTGGGCGCTGTCCAAGTGGCCAGCGGGCATTTCGCGGTGCAAAGGGGCGTTCATTCACAAACTCCGAAAAAACAATCAAAAGCCAAACAAGAAAAAATGACTGTAGCGGTTTTTGCGCCGATCTGAGCATGCCGGCCCGCTTGGCCCGCATCGACCCAGGAACAAGGGGGACTGAAAAGGCCCACCACGCCAATAAGGCTTCGGTGGCAGAATGGCCCCGCCTTGAATTCGGTTTGAGCCCTTTGCGCGGTGTAGGCAGCAGGTGCGGCCCCAAGCCCTTCCGAGGCGCGCCCGTCATGAATGCATCCCACGAGGTGCACCGGGGCTTCACTTGGCGATGTGTCCAGGAGACAAAAACGATGGATTCCAAAACCGCTCCCAATTCGAGCTTGTACCTGTTTGAGAAGTTCGAGGCGGGTGTCATCCATCTGGATGCCCAGCGCAATGTGGTGGCCATGAACGACTTTGCGCGTCGGGTCTTGCCCGTGGATGAAAAGCAGCCGTTTGACAAACTGGTCACGTCTTTTCACCCCGAACGCTCCAAGCCCAAAGTCAAATTCTTGCTGGACGAAGCCTCAGGCTGCCCCATGGCCAATGCCGTGCCCATGACCATGATCATCAACATCCCCGAACAGGTGCTGCTGATCAAGGTCAGTCGACTGGGCGATGCAAAAGGTGACACCACCGGTTTTGCCTTGGTCTTCTACGATGTCACCCAGGTGGTAAGCCATGAACTGCCACCCGCAGAACCCCCAGCGCGAAATATGCGCTTGTCGCGCATCCCGATGGTGGCCAACCAGAAGGTCGCTTTTGTGGACACTGCCGACGTCCTCAGCCTGGAATCGCAAGCCCATTACACCCGTGTGCTGACCCGCGAGGGTTACCACTTTTGCAACCTGAGCATTGGTGATTTGCAATTGCGCCTGGACCCGGCGCAGTTCATGCGGGTGCACCGCTGCTTCATCATCAATTTGCAAGCGGTGCAAGCGTTGGGGCGCGAAGGCAGCAAAACCCATGTGGTGCTCAAAGGCAAAAACACCCAGCCCGTGCCCGTTTCCCGTGCAGAAGTCGGGCGTTTGCGCGAAGCGCTGGGCTTGGGCTGAACCCCGCCTTTTGTGGGTGGCTCCCACAAAATGCAGGTAGCCACCTGTGCGGGGCTCCCACAAATTGCGGGCATGGCCCTGTAGGAGCGACGCCCTCGTCGCGAAAAGCCTCGCAGACCACCAAGAATCGCCCCGGGGGCGGGGCTCCCACAAAATGCAGTCGCGATGAACCCTCGCAAACCGCAACCTATCCCCTACACCCCCAGGTATTCAGCAGCCAAATCGAGGGTATTCACTGGGCTTTGGGGTACCTAGGACATTCCCTGATTGCGAGCAGGGCAAAGTCTGATCAATGCGTTTCGTGCTCGATAAAGTGCATTTCGTGCAATAAACCGACCAATGAATGACGCATTTGGACAAAACCCGACTGTCAAGTAGGAAAAGGACTCTACCCAATACTGACCTCCTGTTTTTGAACAAAACCACAGGAGACCTTGATGATTCCACCGCGTTTTGAATACCACGCGCCCAAAACCGTCGGCGAGGCAGTCGCCTTACTGGGCCAGTTGGGCTCCGATGCCAAGCTGCTGGCGGGCGGCCACAGCCTGCTGCCGATGATGAAGCTGCGCTTTGCCCAGCCCGAACACTTGATCGACATCAACCGCATACCCGAACTCAAGGGCATCCGCGAAGACGGCGCCACCGTGGTGATCGGCGCGATGACGGTCGAAAACGACCTGATCACCTCGCCCATCCTGCAAGCCAAAGTGCCTTTGCTGTGCGAAGCGGCCAAGCTGATCGCTGACCCGCAGGTGCGCAACCGCGGCACGATCGGCGGCGACATCGCCCACGGCGACCCCGGCAACGACCACCCTGCGCTGTCCATCGTGATCGACGCCTCGTTTGTGCTCGAAGGCCCGAACGGTCGCCGCACCGTGGCGGCTGATGGCTTTTTCCTCGGCACCTACATGACGCTGCTCGAAGAAAACGAAGTCATGTGCGAAATCCGCGTGCCCGCTTTCGTTGCTGGCACCGGCTCGTCTTACGAAAAACTCAAGCGCAAAACCGGCGACTGGGCGACAGCCGGTTGCGCCGTGGTGATCCGCAAAAGCGGCGACCAAGTCAGCCATGTGCGCATTGCGCTCACCAACGTGGCCCCCACCGCCTTGCGTGCCGAAGCCGCCGAAGCCGCGCTGCTGAACAAGCCCTTCAACGCCGCCAACGTGCAAGCCGCTGTGGATGCTGCGATTGCCATTTGCGACCCCGCAGAAGACCTGCGCGGTGACATCGAATACAAGACCGCCATGGCCGGAGAGATGGTCAAGCGGGCTCTGAACAAAGCCTGGTCGCGCTGCGCTTAAAGCATAAGGAAAACAACATGTCCAAAAAACTCGTCACCGTTTCCGTCAATGGCAAGAAAGAAGAAAAAGCCGTTGAGCCACGCACCCTGCTGATCCACTTTCTGCGCGAAGAACTCAACCTGACCGGCGCACACATCGGCTGCGAAACCAGCCACTGCGGTGCCTGCACCGTGGACATCGACGGCCAATCGGTCAAGTCCTGCACCCACCTGGCGGTGCAGTGCGACGGCTCCGAAGTGCTGACAGTCGAAGGCTTGGCCAACAAGGGCGTGCTGCACGCGGTGCAAGAAGGCTTTTACAAAGAGCACGGCCTGCAATGCGGTTTTTGCACCCCCGGCATGCTGATGCGCGCCTACCGCTTCTTGCAAGAAAACCCCAACCCGAGCGAAGACGAAATCCGCCACGGCATGGCGGGCAACCTGTGCCGCTGCACCGGTTACCAAAACATCGTCAAAGCCGTCCAGTACGCCGCCAAAAAACTGCAAGAGCCCGTTGCGGCTTGATGCGACAAACCATTTGATCGGAGACACACATGAACGCACCGGTACTTTCCGCTGAAGCCCGCGAACTCGCGCTGGCAGGCATGGGCGCATCGCGCCTGCGCAAAGAAGACGCCCGTTTCATCCAGGGCAAGGGCAACTATGTCGATGACATCAAGATGCCCGGCATGCTGCACATGGACATCGTCCGCAGCCCCATCGCCCATGGCCGCATCGTCAAGATCAACAAGGAAGCTGCGCTCGCCATCCCTGGCGTGCACGCCGTGTTGACCGCCGACGACTTGAAGCCCCTGAAACTGCACTGGATGCCCACCCTGGCGGGTGACGTGGCTGCTGTGCTGGCCGACGAGAAGGTCCACTTCCAAATGCAGGAAGTGGCCATCGTCATCGCCGACGACCGCTACATCGCCGCCGACGCGGTCGAAGCCGTCGAGATCGAATACGAAGAGCTGCCCGTGGTGCTCGACCCCTATGCTGCGCTGCAACCCGGTGCCCCCGTGATCCGCGAAGACCTGGCTGGCAAAACCGAAGGCGCACACGGTAAGCGTGACCACCACAACCACATCTTCACCTGGGATGCCGGTGACAAGTCGGCCGCCGACGCGGCTTTTGACAAGGCCGAAGTGACCGTGTCGCAGCACATGTACTACCCCCGCGTGCACCCGTGCCCCTTGGAGACCTGCGGCTGTGTGGCTTCCTTCGACCCCATCAAGGGCGACCTGACCACCTTTATCACCAGCCAAGCACCCCACGTGGTGCGCACCGTGGTGTCCATGCTGTCGGGCATTCCCGAATCCAAAGTGCGCATCGTCAGCCCCGACATCGGTGGTGGCTTTGGCAACAAGGTCGGCATCTACCCCGGCTATGTCTGCGCCATCGTGGCTTCCATCGTCTTGGGCCGCCCCGTCAAGTGGGTCGAAGACCGCATTGAAAACATCTCGTCCACCGCCTTCGCCCGTGACTACCACATGGACGGCGAACTGGCCGCCACAGCCGACGGCAAGATCACCGGCCTGCGCGTGAACGTGGTGGCCGACCACGGCGCGTTCGACGCTTGTGCCGACCCAACCAAGTTCCCGGCTGGCATGTTCCACATCGTCTCAGGCTCGTATGACATCCCCGCTGCACACGCCAGCGTCAAAGGCGTCTACACCAACAAGGCCCCCGGTGGCGTGGCCTATCGTTGCTCCTTCCGTGTGACCGAAGCGGTGTACCTGATCGAGCGCATGGTCGACGTGCTGGCGCAAAAGCTGGGCATGGACAAGGCCGAAATCCGCGCCAAGAACTTCGTCAAGAAAGAGCAGTTCCCCTACACCAGTGCTTTCGGTTTTGAATACGACTCGGGCGACTACCAAACGGCACTTGACAAAGTGCTCGAAGCCGTGGACTACAAAGGCCTGCGCGCCGAGCAAGCGGCCAAACGCGCCGACCCCAATAGCCCCACGCTGATGGGCATTGGCCTGGTCACCTTCACCGAAGTGGTCGGTGCTGGCCCGTCCAAGATGTGCGACATCCTGGGTGTGGGCATGTTCGACTCCTGCGAAATCCGCATCCACCCCACCGGCAGCGCCATCGCCCGCATGGGCACGATCACGCAAGGCCAAGGTCACCAGACAACCTATGCGCAGATCATCGCCACCGAGCTGGGGATTCCGTCTGAAGTAATTCAGGTGGAAGAAGGCGACACATCGACTGCGCCTTACGGCCTGGGCACCTACGGTTCACGCTCAACGCCTGTGGCTGGTGCGGCCATCGCTTTGGCCGCTCGCAAGATTCACGCGAAGGCCCGCAAGATCGCCGCCCACATGCTAGAAGTCAACGAAAACGACCTCGACTGGGAAGTGGACCGCTTCAAGGTCAAGGGCGACGACAGCAAGTTCAAAACCATGGCCGATGTGGCGTGGCAGGCTTACCACCAGCCACCAGACGGTCTGGAGCCAGGCTTGGAAGCCGTGCACTACTACGACCCACCAAACTTCACGTTCCCCTTCGGCATCTACCTGTGCGTGGTGGACATCGACCGTGCGACCGGTGAGACCAAGATCCGCCGCTTCTATGCGCTGGACGACTGCGGCACCCGCATCAACCCGATGATCATCGACGGCCAGATCCATGGCGGTCTGACCGAAGGTTTTGCCGTGGCCATGGGCCAGCAAATGCCATTCGATGCCCAAGGCAACTTGCTGGGCAATACGCTGATGGACTACTTCTTGCCCACCTTCGTGGAAACCCCGCACTGGGAAACCGACCACACCGTGACGCCTTCGCCGCACCACCCGCTGGGTGCCAAGGGCGTGGCCGAATCGCCCCACGTCGGCTCGATCCCCACCTTCACCTCGGCCGTGGTCGATGCCTTCTCTCACCTGGGTGTCACGCACCTGGACATGCCGCACAACGCTTTCCGCACTTGGAAAGCGCTGCGCGAGCATGGCGCAGCTTTGTAAATCAAGGAACCGTCATGGAAGTCAAACTCGACAAACAATACCCGCTGGATGTGGACGCGGCACGGGCCTGGGCCCTGCTGACCGACCTGAAGGCGACTGCCAACTGCATGCCCGGTGCCGAAATCACCGAGCAGCTGTCCGAGACCTCGTTCAAGGGCGGCGTCAAGGTCAAGGTCGGCCCGGCTGTGGCCCAGTTTGGCGGCACCGTGGACGTGATCGAAGCCGTGGCCGCCGAGCGCAAGATGGTCTTGCGCGGCAAGGGTGCCGACAAGGGCGGCTCGTCCGCCTCGATGGACCTGACCGCGATCATCACCGCCGACCCGGCCAATCCGGCGCATTGCATATTGAACGGCCAAGCGGCGGTGATCGTGAACGGCAAGTTCGCGCAATTTGGCGGCCGCATGATGGTGCAAGTGTCCGACATGCTGCTGGCGCAGTTTGTTGAGAACTTCCGCCAGACCGCGCTGACCTTGCCTGCGGCTGAGGGCTCGCCCACTGCTGCTGCACAGGTTGCTGGATCTGCTGCTGCATCGGTTGGCGACGCTGCAGCACCTGCTGCGCCCAAGGCACCCGTGGTGGCCCGCGAGATCAACGGCCTGGCCATCTTCTGGGCGCTGGTCAAGAGCTGGTTTGGTGGCCTGCTGGGCAAGAAGGCCTGAGCATGACCACGCCAGACCAACCCGGACAACCCGCAGCTGAGGAGCGCTTGCTGCGCGAGCGGCTGCAGCGTGCGGGTTATCTGGCCGATGCAGACCTGGCCACCACCGTGTGGCTGGCGTCTGCCTTGCAGCGCCCGTTGTTGCTCGAAGGCGACGCGGGCGTGGGCAAAACCGCGCTGGCCACTGCGCTGGCGCAATCGCAAAATGCCACCCTGGTGCGTCTGCAATGCTTTGAAGGACTGGACCTGGCGCAAGCCGCTTACGAGTGGAACTACGGCCGCCAGTTGATGGCGATCCGCATGAGCGAATCGGACAAAGACGCGGCTGGCCGTGTGCGCGAGTCCGACGTGTTCAGCCGCGACTATTTGCTCGAGCGCCCCTTGCTGCGCGCCATCAGCCAGCAAGGCCCGTGCGTGCTGCTGATCGACGAGATCGACCGCGCCGACGAAGCCTTTGAAGCCTTTTTGCTCGAAGTGCTGGCCGAATACCAGATCACCGTGCCCGAGATCGGCACCATCCGCGCCTCGCACATTCCGCAGGTCATTTTGACCAGCAACGGCACGCGCGAGTTGTCAGACGCGCTGCGCCGCCGCTGCCTGTACCACTACCTCGATTACCCGACGCTGGCGCGAGAGATCGCCATCGTCAAAGCCGCCTTGCCCCAGGTCGACACCCGCCTGGTCGAAGACGCTGTGCAGTTCGTGCAGCGCCTGCGCCGCGAAGACCTGGCCAAGATCCCCGGCATCGCTGAAACCCTGGACTGGGTGAAAGCCCTCTTTCAGATGCGCCACACCCAGCTGCCCGAAGACATGTCGGCCGTGCTGGGCACTTTGGGTTGCCTGCTCAAGACCCGCGAAGACCGCTTTGTGATGGGCCCCGACCGCCTGCGCCAATTGGTCGAAGGTCGCCGCACGGTGGGTGTGGCCGAAAACGCCAACGAGCAGGCCAAGGCGACAACATGAGCCACCGGCCCCATCCCCCTGTAGGAGCCCACCCCGTGGGCGATTGGGCGTTGCACACGCCCACGAAACCATCGCCCAGCGTGTGGGTGCCTGCGGCAAAGAACGCGGCTGTATGACCCACGACCTGGCGGCACCGCCCCCTCCAGCGCAGGCCACCGCGCCCTCTGAGCGTCTGGCGGGTTTTGCCGCGCTGCTGCGCGAACACGGCCTGACGGTGGGCGTGGCCGAACAACAAGCCATGTTGCAAGCAGCCCAGTTGTTTGGCCCGCTGCACGAGCGCCCCTTGCAAGCGGCCTGGCGTGCGATTGCCTGCCACAGCCACCGCGAATGGCAGCTGTGGGCCGATGTGTACGAGCGCTTTTGGCACCCCGAAAAACTGCGTGGCGGCGTCAAGGTCAGCGGCCAGACCCGGCCCAGCCGCAACCTGCGCCAAAGCGTGCAGGCCCTGCACGACCAAATGGACGCTGCCCAACAGCCCGCCAGCCAACCCGGCCAGAATGCCGCACCCCAAACCGCAGGTGACTCGGCATCGAGCCAGTTGGATGAACAAGACAACGGCACGCCCCGCGCCCAAGGCGGTGCCAGCCGCACCGAAGCCCTGCACCAGCGCGATGGCCAGATGTGGATGCCGCAAGAGCTGAGCGCCCTGCAACAACTGGCCTGCCAGATCACCGCCAAATTGCAGCCGCACCCCACCCGCCGCTGGCGTGTGGCCCCACGCGGGCAGCGGCTGGATTTGCGCCAGACCCTGCGCCGCAGCGTGGCCTGGGGTGGCGAGCTGATGCAACCGGCCTGGAAAGTCAAACGCGAGGAGCCGCCGCGCCTGTTCATCCTGGCCGATGTGAGCCGCTCGATGGAATCACACGCCGCGCTGTTCTTGCGCGTGGCCCGCGCTTTTGCGCTCGAGGCCGATGCCCGGGTGTTTGTGTTTCACACCCGCCTGGCCGAAGTCACACCCTACATGCACCGCGACACGCCCGCTATTCAGGAAAAAGTGAACGCCGTGACGGCGGGCTTTGGCGGTGGCACCCGCATCGCCGCCAGCTTGCAAGAGTTTGCCCGCCAGCACGCCCGCGCCCAGCTCAACCGGGGCGCACGCGTGTGGGTGTTCTCGGATGGCTTTGACACCGACGGGCCGGACCTGCTCGATGCCGCCTTGCAGGAAGTGCGCGCACGCGGTGCCCGCATCACCTGGTTTCACCCCACGCGACAGGTGCCCGCAGCGGGTGCCTTGCAGCGCGCCCGCAGCCGCATTGAGCGTTTTGTGCCGCTGGCCAGCCTGGCTGATTTGGTCGCTGCCCGACACGTTTTGCATTGAATTTGAGCCTTGAAGGAGTCCCCCATGAACCGCAACGAATGGATCACCCAGGCTGCCCGCCTGCAAAGCGCGGACCTGCCCTTTGCCTTGGTCACGGTCTTGAGCGCCCAAGCCCCCACCTCGGGCAAGGCGGGCGACAAAGCGGTCGTCACGCCCGATGGCCAGATTCATGGCTGGATCGGCGGCGGTTGCGCCCAACCGGCGGTCATCAAGACCGTGCGCCGTGCTTTGCTGGACGGCCAGCCGCGCAAGATCCGCATTGCACCGTCCGACGAAAGCGCCGAGCGCGACCTGGGCGATGTGCTCGAATTCGGCATGGCCTGCCACTCGGGCGGCACGCTGGAGCTGTTCATCGACCCGGTCATGCCCAGCGCCACCTTGACGGTGGTGGGCGACTCGCCCGTGGCGCGTGCGCTGGTGGGTCTGGCCCCCCGTGTGGGCCTGCGCGTGGCGGTGGTGGCGCAGGGCGCGCAGGCGGCGGATTTTCCGGATGCCGACACCGTGCTGGACAGCGACGACGCGGCTGGCGTGAGCGCCCGCTTGGCATCGCCCTTTGTGGTCGTGGCCACCCAAGGCCGCCGCGATGTGCAGGGCCTCAAAGCGGCGCTGGCCTTGCAGCCGCAAGGCCTGTGGTTTGTGGCCAGTGCGCGCAAGGCAGGGGTGCTGCTGGAGAGCCTGGTCGCCAGTGGCGAAGACCCGGCGGCGGTGGCCCGCATCGTGGCCCCGGCCGGCGAGTTCATTGGCGCGCAGACGCCCGAAGAAATTGCTTTGTCGGTGCTGACCTCGGTGGTGGCGGCCCGGCGTGGGCGTGAGACTTTGGTGCCTCAGGTTCAGGCTGCTGTGACTGCGTCCATGGCTTCTTCCGCGTTGACATCAGATGTTGCAACTTCCCTTGCCGAATCGTCATCTTGCTGTTCGACAACTGGGGCCAGCGAGCCCAAGGAGGCCGCAAGCGCTAAACCCGTCGCGCCGGTGGCGGCCAGCTCTTGCTGCGGTGGGTCCAAAAAGGCCGCAGCGACAGCCGCAGCAACGGCGTCCGACGCTGTCGCCGTCCCGGCTTTGACTGCCGAGCCTGCGCTGGCCACTGCCACTGTGGCAGCATCGGCCAAATCATCTTGCTGTGGAGGCTGATCATGGGTTGCATTCTCAAAGGCGGTGGGGGCTTGTACAGCCGCGTCACCGTGGGCGCGGTGTTGTTGGCGGCGGGTTCGGGCTCGCGCATGGGGCACCGCCCCAAAAGCCTGCTGGAGTTGGGCGGCGTGCCGCTGATTCGTCGGCAACTGATCGCGCTGTCGGGCGCGGGGGTGGACGAAGTCGTGGTGGTGCTGGGCCATTACGCTGACCGCATTGAAGAAGCCGTGAAAGAATTCCCGGTCACGCTGGTGCGCAACCCCGATCCGGATGCCGGTCAAATTTCATCGTTGCGTTTGGGCTTGCAGGCCCTGTCGGCCAAGCTCGATGCGGTGCTGGTGGCGCTGGCCGACCAGCCGCTGATCAACTCACAAGACATCAACGACTTGATCGGGGCCTACAAAAAGCGGCCGGAGGGCGCGCAAGTGGTGCAGCCCACGGTCGATGGTCTGCCGGGCAATCCGGTCATGTTCAGCACCGAAGTGCGCGACCAGATTTTGGCGGGCGCAGCCAACGTGGGCTGCCGCCAATGGCAGTCTGCCAACCCTGAGCAAGTGCACGCCTGGGTGAGCACCAACAACCGCTACCGCACCGATGTGGACACGCTCGAAGACATCGAGGCGCTGGCCGCACGCACCGGGCACCGGCTCAAGTGGCCGGCGGATTTGATGGTCACTGCCTGATAAGGCGCAACACCACCATGCTCCAACCCGACCCGCTCCACCAGTTGTGGCACACGCCCATCGGCGTGCACCGCTTTGCGCAAGCCGATGCGGTCAACGAGGTGTTGGTGCGGGTGTTTCAGACGATGCGCGCCACCGACCCGGCCGTGTCGGGTGCGCCCAAAGCTTTCTACGCCAGCCGCGACGATTTGCTGCAACGCATTCGCCTGGCCGAGTGGGAACAGCTGGTGCGCTTCATCGTGGACAGCGTGCGCCAGACGGTGGTGCTGGCCAACCAGGGCGCTTGGCCCGAGGCCAAGCCGGGTTTTCAGATCGCGCTGCGCGGCATCTGGTTTCAGGTTTCCAGCCAAGGCAGCCACCACGACGTGCACACGCACGGCAACTGTTCGTGGTCGGGTGTGTACTGCCTGCAGGTTGATCCGCCCGAGCAGCGCCGCCAGCACCCGGTGCTGGGCGCGGCCAATGGCGTGACGCGTTTTTATGGCCCGCACTTCAACCGGCTGGGCGGCGCGGCCATGGACTTTGGCAACGCCTATTTGCAAAACGCGCACCTCGACATCGAACCGGTGCCGGGCCAGTTGGTGGTCTTCCCTTCGTGGTTGGCGCACCAGGCCATGCCCTACCACGGCACGGCCGACCGGGTGATCGTGTCTTTCAATGTCAGCGTGCACGCCGCAGGCGGCTCGGACCAGTTGCACGGGTATGCGCATGTCTGAAGCCACTGCCCGCCCTGGCCTCAACGGTGCATGGTTGGCGCATGCAGGCGAAGTCGCGCAATGGACGGTGTTGCTGCTGGGCTGGCTGTGGCTGGGTGAGCAAGGCATGCGCCTGGGCTGGTCGGTGGCCAGCGGCGTGTTGGCGGTGGCCGTGTGGTGGGCTGCGCGCATCGTCTGCCGGGGCAGTGGCTGGGCCTTTCAAAGTGCCTCGTCCGTGATGGGCGCGTGTGGCTTGTTGACTGCTTGCGGCGTGTGGCTGCCTGAGCTGTTGGCCCGCCCGGCTGCGGCCCATGCGGGCTTGCTGGTGCTGGCTGTGGTGTGGGGCCTGTGGAGTGCCTTGATCGAAACACGCACCCAGGTCAGCACCTTTCAAATGGGCCGCGTGGCTTGGCACCCCTTGGTGGCTGCCGGGCTGGTGAGCGGGGCCTGGCGCATGCCGGGCAGCGACACTGCTGCCCCTTGGGGCGTCAGTCTGCTGTTGGCACTGTGCGCCGCACTTGTGTATGTGCGAGACCGGCACCGCAACGGGCGGGCGTCTGCATGTCGCGGCCAGCGAGCCGGGCTTCAGACCTGGCTGGCCCCTTCGGCCATGGGCTTGATGATGGGCACCTTGTGGCTAGGGAATGTTTGGTGTGCAGGGCTGGGCTGGAGCACGGAGCAAATGGTGGCCGTGCATCTGGCCCTGATGGCTGGCTTGCCGACACTCATTGGGCTTGTGCTTCGCGGCGCAAGCCGGTTTTCAGAGTCTTCGGAGCCCTTGTCGTCAGACCAGTTGACCCATGCCAGCTTGGGCTTGCTGTGTCTGGGCGCGATCATGGGCCTGGGCAACAGCGCCGCGAGCAGTGTGCTGGCCATGCTGCTGCCTTCGCTGGGCTGGGCGGTGCATTGCAACCGCCACCGCTCACCCGTCGGCGGCGCCCTCATGCGGTCTTACGCCACTCGCGGCATGGCGTTGCTGATGGGGCCGGTGCTGCTGGTGGGTGTGGGTCTAGCCAGTCCTTTGCAAGGTCCGGTGGCGGTGCAGTTGGCTTTGGCTGTGCTGGGTGCGTTGGCAGCGTGGCAAGCGTCCGCCTTGTGGTGGCGTACCCATACGCGGTGGCGTCAGTCAGCCCTGCTGGCGATACAGCGTTGAGGCTGCGCAGCGACTCGCTGGCAGAACAAGCGCCCACCTTCACCAGCTTGCCGACCTGACCTCTGAGCTCACAAGTAGGGGCGCGCCCAATCCAAGCCCCGCGAAGTGCCCCCTGCCGTGGCGTCCGCCGGGTTGTACTCGCAGCCGATCCAGCCGTCCCAGCCGCATTCGGCGCTCACTTTGTCGATGGTCTGGAAGATGTTCGTCCAGTTCAACTCGCCTGTGCCCGGCTCGTTGCGACCCGGCACATCGGCAATCTGGAAGTGCCCCACGCGGCCCGTGGGCAGGTACTGGGCGATCTTGGTGCTCAAGTCACCTTCCACCACCTGGCAATGGAACAGGTCCATCTGCACTTTCACGTTGTCTGCACCCACCGCCTGCACGATGCGGTGCGCGTGGTCTTGCCGGTTCAGGTGAAAGCCCGGCACGCTGCGCGTGTTGATCGGCTCGATCAGCACATCGCGTCCGTCTTGTGCGGCCAGGGCTGCGGCCCATTTCAGGTTGTTGATCAGGGTGTTGTCGGCTGCCTCCACCGATGCGCCATCGGCACGCAAGCCCACCATGGCGTGAATGCGTGGGCAGTCCAGTGCTTGGGCATAGACCAATGCGGCTTCAAAGCCCGCACGGAACTCCGCCTCACGGCCCGGCACACTGGCCGTGCCCCGGCTGCCTTGCGTCCAGGCGGCGTTGAAGCTGTCGGTGTCGGTGCCCCCGGAGGGCGTGTTGAAGAGCACTTGTTGCAAGCCATTGGCCTTCAAACGGGCCGCCAACTCGGCGGCAGGAAAGGCATACGGAAACAAATACTCCACTGCCTTGAAGCCATCATTGGCCGCCGCATCGAGGCGCTCCAAAAACGGCAGGTCGGGGTACATCATGGACAGGTTGGCGGCAAAGCGGGGCATGGATTTCTTTCGATGTTCAATGGGTTCGATCGCGGCGAGGGCGCCACTCCTACAGGGTCACCAGCGCGCACCAAAGGTCTGGCGCAGCTCGTCCAGCTCAATGGTTTGCAGGGGCGGGGTCTCGGGTGCCAGCTGCATCAGGCGGGCGGTTTCTTCGAGTTCTTCGAGTGTGGCCATGGCCGCTGCGGGCGAGTCATGCCACACATTGGGGCCCAGGCGGGGCAGCATCACGGCGCGGATCGGCGTGCCTTGCGCGGCATGGCTGCGGATCAGATCGGCCACTTCCTCGGCCGCATCCGGGCTGCCCGGGCGGTGGTAATTCGCCAGCGGCACATGACCGACTTTCATCACAAAGTAGGGCGTGATCGGCGGCAGCAATTCAGGCCCGTGGGCATTGAGGCTGAGCGCCACGCAGTGCGTGCTGTGGGTGTGGATCACGCAGCGCGTGTTGGCATCGCTCTCGCAAGCGGCGGCGTAAATCTGGCGGTGCAAGGTGATGGTTTTGCTGCCCTTGTCACCGCTGACTTGCTGGCCTTGCAGGTCCAGCTTGGCCAGACGCACCGGGTCCAAAAAGCCCAGACACGCGTCGGTGGGTGTGATCAAAAAACCATCATGAAGTCGCACGCTGATGTTGCCCGCCGTGGCATGGACATAGCCGCGCTCAAACAGGCTGCGGCCGACACGGCAGATCTCTTCGCGGGCTTGGGATTCATTCATGCGAGGTCTCCAGAGGGCATGGATTCATTGTAGGAGCCCCGCCCTCGGGGTGAATGTCTGTGGGCTGCGGACGCACCTTCGCGGCGGGGGCGCCGCTCCTACAGGGGGCATGGGTCATGGCAAGGCGGCAAAAGCTTTGGTGAAAAAGTCTTCGGTGCCAAAGTTGCCGGACTTGAGCGTGATGTGCACCCCGCCGCTGCTTGAAGGCGCATGGCACCACGGCACGCCCGGGTCGATTTGTGGGCCGATTTGCAGCTGCGCAATGCCCAGCGCCTGCACACAAGCACCCGAAGTTTCGCCGCCTGCCACCACCAATTGCTGCACGCCCAGGTCCACCAGGCCACGGGCCACAGACGCGAGCGCGTGCTCGACCAAAGCGCCCGCTTCGGCCACGCCCAGCTGCGCTTGCACGGCTTTGACGGCCTCGGGCTCGGCGGTGGAATAGACCAGCACCGGGCCGCCCTTGAGCAGCGGCGCGGCCCAGGTCAGCACCTGGTGCACCACGGCATCGGTTTGCCCATGCATCAGGCTGGCGGGGTTGATCGCCAGTGCGGGCCGACCGGTGGCTTTGAAGTGCGCCACCTGTGCATTGGTGGCCAGCGAGCAGCTGCCCGAGACCACCGCTTGCAAGCCACGGGCCGCAGGCAAGTGACTGGCTTGCAGCGAGGGCTTGAGGCCAAAGTTGGCGGGCAGACCAATGGCCACGCCCGAGCCTGCGGTCACCAGCTTCATGTCTTTCAAAGCCGGGCCCAGCAGCAACAAGTCGTCGTTGCTGGTCGCGTCCACCACCGCCACGCCGACCCCTTCGGTGCGCAGAGCGGCGATGCGCTCGCGAATGACCGCTTCACCTTGCGCGACGGTCTTGTAATCGATCAAACCCACCTTCCGCGTGGTTTGTGCTTGCATCACACGCACCAGGTTCGCGTCGGTCATGGGCGTGAGCGGGTGGTTCTGCATGCCGCTTTCGTTCAGCAGCACGTTGCCCGCAAACAAATAGCCCTTGAACACGGTGCGGCCGTTGTCCGGAAAAGCCGGGGTCGCGATGGTGAAGTCGCATCCCAGCGCGTCCATCAGCGCCTCGGTCACCGGGCCGATGTTGCCCTCGGGCGTGCTGTCAAAAGTGGAGCAGTATTTGAAATAGATTTGCTCTGCACCTTGTGCCTGCAGCCACTTCAAGGCGTCCAGCGATTGCGCGATGGCTTCGGCAGCCGGGATGGTGCGCGACTTGAGCGCCACCACCACTGCATGAACGTCCGCTGCCAGCGGCGATGTCGGCACACCGATGGTCTGTACCACCCGCATGCCCGAGCGCACCAGGTTGTTGGCCAGGTCGGTGGCGCCGGTGAAGTCGTCGGCAATGCATCCGAGTTTCAGCTTGCTCATGCTTTGCCCTTCGGCAACTCAATGCCCGGGAAAATTTTGATCACCGCGCTGTCGTCTTCCTTGGCATAGCCTGCGGTGCTGGCCTGCATGAACATCTGGTGTGCGGTGCTCGACAGCGGCAGCGGGAACTTGCTGGCACGCGCCATGTCGAGCACGATGCCCAAATCCTTCACAAAAATATCCACAGCTGACAGCGGCGTGTAATCGGCCGCCAGCACATGGGCCATGCGGTTTTCAAACATCCAGCTGTTGCCTGCGCTGTTCGTGATCACCTCGTACAAAGCTGCGGCGTCCACGCCTTCGCGCAGGCCCAGCGCCATGGCTTCGGCGGCCGCTGCAATGTGCACGCCAGCCAGCAGCTGGTTGATGATCTTGACCTTGCTGCCCGCGCCTGCGCTGTCGCCCAACTTGTAGACCTTGGCGGCCATGGCGTTCAAAAACGGCTCGGCCAGCGCATAGGCCTCGGGTTGGCCCGCGGTCATCATGGTCATCTGGCCAGAGGCGGCCTTGGCGGCGCCCCCTGAGATGGGCGCATCCACATAGCGCAGGCCCATGGCTTGCAGGCGCGCTTCCAAAGCCACCGACCAGTTGGGGTCCACGGTGGAGCACATCACGAACACGCTGCCGGGCTTCATGTTGGCGGCACAACCGGGGGTGGTGCCATCGCCAAACAGCACGCTCTCGGTCTGCGCGGCATTGACCACCACCGACACGATCACATCACACGCCGCGCCCAGCGAGGCCAGGGTGTCGTGTGCCACGCCGCCATCTGCAGCAAACGCGGCCGCCACCTCGCGGCGCACATCGAATACATGCACTTCATGCCCCGCCCGGCGCAAAGACTGCGCCATGCCCGAGCCCATGGCCCCCAAACCGATCAAACCCACTGTTGTCATGATGCCTACCCGCTGAATTGATCAGGTCATCATACAAATTATTGGAGGCGGCGGGTTCAGGATAAACCCTTTTATGGCTGCTGATTCTGAGTGCTGATCCACCAGACGGCGCAGAGTGGGCTGACGATAAACTGCCCCTGTGTGCACCAATTTCACGCCAACCCAACGCGCCCCATGGGTCAAGGAAAAGCTCGCCGTAGACCTGCCTGCGGGCTACCCCGAAGAGTCTTACCCCGGCTTCGCCTCGCCCATCGTGGTCAAGAGCCACCAGACGGGGCGGGTTGCTTGCGGTCTGGCCCGCTTTGGCCTGATCCCGGCATGGGCCAAGGACGACAAGATCAGTCGGCACACCTATAACGCCCGCAGCGAGACCGCCGCCGAGAAACCCAGCTACCGCAGCGCATGGCGTCAACGCCAATATGGCCTGGTGCTGGTCGACAACTTTTATGAGCCCAGCTACGCGTCCGGCAAGGCCGTGCGCTGGAAGATCGCGCTGGCCAGCGGTGACCCGTTTGGCATCGCCTGCCTGTGGGACCGCTGGACCGACCCCGCATCGGGTGAACTGGTGGTGAGTTGTTCCATGCTCACGGTCAATGCCGACGAGCACCCGGTGATGAAGCAGTTTCACAAGCCCGGCGATGAAAAACGCACCCCCGTCGTCATCGCCCCCGAGCTGCACGATGACTGGCTCAGCGCGGATGTGGCCCAGGCCAGCGAATTGATGAGCTGGCAGCACATGCCTGAACTGGTGGCTTGCCCAGCGCCAAGGACCTGATACCAAAGCGCGCTTGCCGAGGGGGATATGGGCACTTGAAAGGCTGTTTATTTATACAGTATATTCAGGCCATGCCCACGCCTACCGAATCGTCACTTTCCCCTGTTTTTGTGCCAGACACCCCAGTCTGGCTGGATGTTTGCACCTGGAAGGTGGCGGCAGGTTTCCCATCGCCGGCAGCCGACCACACGCGCAAACGCATTGACCTGAACGAGCACCTGATTCGCAACAAGGAAGCCACCTTCGTCTTCCGGGTCAAGGGTGAATCGATGAGCGGGATTGGCATCTATGAGGGCGACGAGCTGCTGGTCGACCGTTCCATCGAAGCCAAACACGGCAACATCGTGTTGGCGGTGTTGAACAACGACTACACCGTCAAGCGCCTGTACCGCCGGGGTGGTGTGGTCAAGCTGATCGCAGAAAACCCGCTGTACCCGCCCATCGTGGTCAAGGATGGCGAGGAATTGGTGATCTGGGGTGTGGTGACGCGCAACCTGCACAAGCTGTACTGAAGCCATGGCCCCGCCGAAGGTGCAAGCGCTGGCGCTTGTGGATTGCAACAACTTCTACGTCAGTTGCGAGCGGATTTTCAGGCCCGACTTGACGCATGTGCCGATGGTGGTGTTGTCGAACAACGACGGTTGCGTGGTGTCCCGCTCCAACGAGGCCAAAGCCTTGGGCGTGAGGATGGGTGCCCCCTGGTTCGAGTGCAAGGCACTGGCCGAGCAGCACGGCATTCTGGCCATGAGCAGCAACTACGCCTTGTACGCCGACATGTCGAACCGGGTCATGAACATCCTGAGCGAGTTTTCTCCTCGGTGCGAGGTGTATTCGATCGACGAATGCTTTGTCGATTTGACAGGCACGCCCAAGCTGCGCGATGTCAGCTATGCCATGCGCGAACGCATTGGCATGTGGACGGGCATGCCGGTGTGCGTGGGCATTGGACCCACCAAGACGCTGGCCAAACTCGCCAACCATGTGGCCAAGAAGCACCCCCGCTCCAAAGGGGTCTTCAACTACAACGCCTTGAGCGGCGAGCAAAAAACACAGTTGCTTGAACACATTCCCGTTGAAGAAGTCTGGGGCGTCGGCCACCAACTCACACAGAAGCTGGCCATGCATGGTGTGCACACCGTGCAAGATCTGCGCGTGGCCCATGTGCCCACCCTGCGGGCCGCGTTTGGCGTGCTGATGGAAAAGACCCAGCGCGAGTTGCAGGAAGTGCCCTGCATTGAACTGCAAGAAATCCAACCCGTGCGACAGCAGATCATTTCCAGCCGATCGTTCGGCGGCATGGTCACCGAGTTGGCCGTGCTCAAGGACGCCCTTTCAACTTTCGTGGCCAACGCCTGCGCCAAGCTGCGTGCACAAAACAGTCACGCTGCGGTAATTCAGGTCTTCCTGCAAACCAACCGGTTTCGCAAAGACCTGCCGCAGTACATGCCCAGCCTTGCCGTGCCACTGCCGTATCCCACCAACGATAGCCTGGAGGTCAACCGCTGGGCCGACTACCTGTGCGAGCGGATGTTCAAAGAGGGCTACCAGTACAAAAAGGCAGGGATCATGCTCAGCGAGATCAGCCCTGTCACGCACAGGCAAGGTGACTTGCTGGAACCTGAGACCACCAGCAACATCAAACTGATGCAGGCGCTCGACAACCTGAACCAGCGCTATGGGCGCGGGACGGTGAAGGTGTCAACCCAAGGAGCGTTCAAAGAATGGCAAATGCTTCAGGAAAGCAAGTCACCGAACTACACCACTTGCTGGCATGAGATGCCAGTCGTTTGAGATTAACAAATTTGGAAACGCTCACCTGGCAAGCGAATCAAGGGGGGCTTTTAGTCAAGAAAAATGCTGATCTATTTGCCATCAGGCCGTCGTTGATCCAGTGGCGCAGGTCCAAGCGCAACACCTGTTCGCCAAACGAAATGCCCAAGGCAATGCCCAGCATCTGCCCACAGGCCGCCACCCACGGCGAGTTGGCCCACGCGAGCGCCACCATGGCTCAACCCAGCAGCACCAGGCTACCGCAGGCCTGCCGTTGGGCAAACAGCTGGAATGGCCGCACCATGTGATCCCCTGAGCGCTCAGGAATCATTCGCACCGCTTGTCGCGATCCCTGTGCGCCGATGAAGATGGCCAGGGGGCCATCGAGGTGCTGGCCCAGCGCGACGCGCGGCATGTGCGGGGCATCGCGCTGACGCCCACCCAAGGCGTCTTCGGCAACACCATCGACCGCGGGTCGACGCTGTATGGGGTGCAGGGCGTGGCACCCCCAGTGGCACCGCACGCCTGAACCAGTGGGTTCGGCAGCGAACAGACCGACGGTCGTCAGGGCGCTACCTTGACCCATCCTTCGCTTCCTGGAATGTGCATGCCGAACACGAACGCCGCCATCTACGACGACATCGTCCGGGAGCTGGCGCCTACCGTAAACGAGCCCGACGAGGCAACGATCACCATCGTCTGCAAGCTGCTCAACCGGCTGGACGGATCAGCCGCACGCGGCAGCATCTCCATGAGTCCTTTGGCAAGCACCCCCCCTGAAGAAGCGCGGGCCATCGCGAGCACGGGGCAGGCCAGGGACAAGAGGCTGAGTCACCTGCAGACATGGGGGGACGAAGCGGCATGAACAGCCCAGACGCCGTCCCCCATTCTTCGCCAGCACCGGCCCCTGCCAAGCTGGGTCTGGGTCTGCTGGTGGCGCTGGTGGTTGGCTCCATCATCGGCAGCGGCATCTTCGGCCTGCCACAGAACATGGCGGCGGGCGCCGGAGCGGGCGCCATTCTGATCGGCTGGACCGTCACTGGCATCGGCATGCTGCTGTTGGTGCGCGTGTACCAAATGTTGTCGCTGCGCAAGCCCGAACTTGACAACGGCGTCTACGCCTACGCCCGTGCGCTGTCGGGCGAGTACGTGGGCTTCAATTCGGCCTGGGGCTACTGGGTCAGTGCCTGGATTGGCAACGTCGGCTACCTGGTGGTGGCCTTCGGTGCGCTGGGCTACTTCTTCCCGGTGTTCGGTACCGGCAATTCGCCCGCGGCTATCGTCGGCGCTTCGGTGGTGCTGTGGGGCATCCATTTCATGGTGCTGCGCGGCATCCAGGGCGCTGCGGTGCTGAACGCGGTGGTCACCGCGGCCAAGATCGTGCCGCTGCTGCTGTTCATCGTGCTGGTGGCCATGGCCTTCCAGATCGACACCTTCCGCCTCGACTTCTGGGGTGATGCAAAGCTCGGCTCGGTGCTTGACCAAGTCAAGAGCACGATGCTGGTGACGGTGTGGGTGTTCATCGGCATCGAAGGCGCCAGCGTGTATTCAGCGCGGGCCAGGCAGCGCGAGGACGTGGGTCGCGCCACCGCCATCGGTTTCCTGATCTGCCTGCTGCTGCTGATGTCCGTGTCGCTGCTGTCGCTGGGCGTGTTCAATCAGCCCGCATTGGCCGGACTGAAGAACCCGTCGATGGCCGGTGTGCTGGAAAGTGCCGTCGGCACCTGGGGCGCGGTGCTGATCTACGTCGGCCTGATCGTCTCGGTGGGCGGTGGCTTCTTGGCCTGGATGCTGCTGGCTGCCGAGTCGCTGTTCACGCCGGCCAGCGGCGGTGTCATGCCCAAGTGGCTGGCGCAACCCAACAGCAAAGGCGTACCCGCCAATGCGTTGTGGCTGACCAATGGCATGGTGCAGCTCTTCCTGTTGCTGACGCTGTTCTCCAAGGCATCGTACTTGGCGCTGATCTCGCTGGCGACGGCGATGATCCTGCTGCCGTATCTGTTCAGCGCAGCCTATGGTCTTTCGCTGGCTTGGCGGGGTGAGGGCGCCCAGACGGCCCGCCGTCGCAGCGACACGCCCGTCGCTGCACTGGCCACGCTGTACTGTGTGTGGCTGCTGTACGCCGCAGGCTTCAAGTATTTGCTGCTGAGCGCTTTGCTCTACGCACCGGGCGCGCTGCTGTACGCCTGGGCCAAGCGACAGCGCCACGAGCGTGTGTTCACGGGCTGGGAGTGGTCGATCCTGGCCGCGCTGTTGGCGCTCGCGGGCGTGGCGGCCACGCTGCTGGCCACCGGAAAGTTGGGGCTGTGAGCGATCCCATCATTCAAGCCTGCCGATGGCCCATCCCATGACTTTGGGCCTGCATTCCGAAGTCGGCCGTTTGCGCCGCGTGCTGGTGTGTCGACCCGGTCTGGCACAGCGGCGCCTGACGCCTGCCAACTGCCATGAACTGCTGTTTGACGACGTCATGTGGGTGTCTCAGGCGCGCAACGACCATGACGCTTTCACCAATGCGATGGTCAACCGCGGTGTTGAGGTCCTTGAACTGCACGATCTGCTGGCCACTGTCGTGGCCGACCCGGTGGCCCGCACCTGGCTGCTCGACCGCAAACTCGACCCGGGCACTGTGGATAACGAACTGGCGTTGCAGCTGCGCCCCTGGCTGGAAAGCCTGCCGCCCATGCACCTTGCCGAGCACCTGATCGGTGGTCTGGCCCGCGCCGAACTGCCGTTTGAGCCCGAGGGTCTGCTGGCACGGTTTTCCACGGCCACCGATTTCCTGTTGCCGCCCCTGCCCAACACACTGTTCAGCCGCGACAGCAGTTGCTGGATCGGTGAAGGCGTGGTGCTGTGCCCGATGTACTGGCCCGCGCGTCGGCAAGAGACCTTACTGACGGCCGCCGTTTACCGCTTTCACCCGCTGTTCGCTGGCAAGGTCACCACCTGGTGGGGAGACCCCGACGAAGACCACGGCGGCGCGACACTGGAAGGCGGCGACGTGATGCCGCTCGGCCAAGGCGTGGTGCTGGTGGGCATGGGCGAGCGCACCTCGCCGCTGGCCGTGAGCCAGCTGGCGCGCGCGCTGTTTTTGCGTGGGGCCGCCACCCGCGTGCTGGCCGCACAGATACCCAAATCGCGCGGCGCCATGCACCTGGACACCGTGTTCACCTTCTGCGATGTGGACCTCGTGACGAGCTTCCCGGAAATGGTGGACGCCATCCGCGTGCACAGCCTGCGGCCCGGCGAGCGCGAGGGCAGTCTGGACGTGCGCACGGAGACAGGATCTTTTCTCGAGGTCGTAGCCTCTGCACTGAACCTGCCGAAGCTGCACGCGGTGGCCACTGGCGGCGACGCCTGGCAAGCCGAACGCGAACAATGGGACGACGGCAACAACCTGCTGGCGCTGGCGCCTGGGGTGGTGATCGGCTATGCGCGCAACACGCACACCAACACCTTGCTGCGCAAGGCCGGTGTCGAAGTGATCACCGTCTCGGGCTCCGAACTCGGCCGCGGCCGCGGCGGCAGCCGCTGCATGTCGTGCCCGATCGAGCGCGACGCGCTCTGATCTTCCATCCCCTGACGAAAGTGCCTCATGAGTTTCAACCTTCATAACCGCAGTCTGTTGGCGCTGAAGGACTTTGCGCCCGATGACATTCGCTTCCTGCTCGACCTGGCGGCTGAGCTCAAGCGCTCGAAGGAGGTGGGCAACGAACTGCCACGCTTGAAAGGCAAGAACATTGTGCTGATCTTCGAGAAGCCCTCGACACGCACGCGCTGCGCCTTCGAGGTGGCCGTGCACGATCAAGGTGGGCATGTGACCTACCTGGATGCCGCCGGTTCCCAGCTGGGCCACAAGGAATCGCTGAAGGACACGGCCCGCGTGCTCGGGCGTTACTACGACGGCATCGAATACCGGGGTTTCCACCAAAGTGTGGTCGAGGAGCTGGCGCGCTTTGCCAAGGTGCCCGTGTGGAACGGGCTGACGGACGAAGCACACCCGACGCAGATCCTGGCCGACCTGATGACGATGCAGGAGTTCGGCGAGAAACCGTTGCACGATCTGAGCTTTTGCTATCTGGGCGATGCCAGCTTCAACATGGGCAGCTCGCTGCTGGTCGGCGGCACACAGATGGGTATGGATGTTCGCATCTGCTCGCCCGCCGCGCTGCAGCCGCCGCCTGAGCTGGTGGCACAGATGCGCGAATTGGCCCGCAGCACTGGCGCACGCATCACGCTGGAGACCGATCCGCTCAAAGCCGTGGTCGGTGCAGATTTTCTCTACACCGACGTCTGGGTGTCGATGGGCGAAGACGAATCGGTGTGGCAGCAGCGCATCAAACAACTGCTCCCCTACCAGGTGACGAGCACCTTGATGCAGGCCACTGGCAAGCCGCGCACGCGGTTCATGCACTGCCTGCCAGCCTTTCACAGCCTGGACACCGAAGTCGGTCGCGAGGTGCATGCGAAGTATGGTTTGAGCGAAATCGAGGTCACCGATGAGGTGTTCGAGTCTGACGCCTCGATCGTCTTCACGCAGGCCGAAAACCGCATGCACACCATCAAGGCCCTGTTGGTGGCCACGCTCGGATGAGCGCGAGCGGAGCACGGTCATGAAAGTGGTCGTCGCCCTGGGCGGCAATGCGCTGTTGCGGCGCGACCAGCTGCCCACGGCCGACAACCAGTTGGAGAACATCCGCACAGCGGCCGCGCAGCTGGCCAGGGTTGCCCTACAGCACGACTTGGTGCTAACGCATGGCAACGGCCCGCAGGTGGGTCTGTTGGCGCTTCAGGCCGCCGCCTACGTGAAGGTCGAGGCCTATCCACTGGACGTGCTGGGTGCACAGACCGACGGCATGATCGGCTACTTGCTGGAGCAGGAACTGGCCAACCGGCTGCCGACCACGCGCACAGTGACGACGCTCATCACGCGGGTAGAAGTCGACCCTCAGGACTCGGCATTTCAGCATCCGACCAAACCGATCGGACCGGTGTACTCGAAGGCCGATTCTGAGCGCGTGGCTGCAAACAAAGGCTGGGTCATGGCACCGGACGGCGAAGCCTTCCGACGCGTTGTCGCTTCGCCGCTGCCGGTGCGAGTGCTCGGCTTGCAGGCGATACGCTGGTTGCTGGAGCACGGCGCGCTCGTCATCGCGGCGGGTGGTGGGGGCATTCCGGTTGCGCGCACCGGCGAGGGGGGCGATCAGGGTCTGCAGGGGGTTTCAGCCGTGATCGACAAAGACCTCTGCACCAGCCTGCTCGCGCGTGAATTGCAGGCCGACGTTCTGGTCATCGCCACCGATGTGCCAGCGGTCTACCTCGATTGGGGCCAGCCCACTCAACGCGCCATCGGCCAGGTGACGCCGCAGGCCTTGGCCGGGCACGATTTCGCAGCAGGTTCAATGGCACCGAAGGTGGAGGCGGCATGCGCCTTCGTGCTGGCCACGGGCCGGCGCGCCGTGATCGGATCACTCGATCGCATCGAGGACATGCTCGCGGGCAGTGCGGGCACCCAGGTCTGCCTGGCATCGGCCGGTGGTGCCGACACGCTGTGATGCCCGCCGACTGGCCCGCCGCGTGGTGGGGATTGTTCAAGCAAGTGACCAACGCGTGGGTCGACGACTATGTGCCGAGCATGGGCGCTGCGCTGGCCTACTACACGATGTTTTCGCTGGCACCGCTGTTGCTGATCGTGGTGTCGGTGGCTGGTCTGGTGTTCGGTGAGGACGCCGCGCGAGGTGAGATCCAGGCGCAGCTCAAGGACCTGATGGGCGATGTCGGTGCGGGCGCCGTTCAGGGCCTGCTGGCCAGCGTGCGTGAACCCGCTGAGGGCTTGACGGCCACCGCCGTTGGACTGGTGCTGCTGGTCGTCGGGGCCACCACTGTGTTCGCCGAACTGCAAGATGCGCTCGACCGCATCTGGGGCGTGCCGGGGCGCTTGCGAAAGAGCGGCTGGCTCACGCTCGTTCGCGCTCGCCTGATGGCATTCGGCATGATCCTCGCGTTGGGATTTCTGCTCATCGTGTCGCTGGTCACCAGTGCCATGATCGCTGCCATGGGCCGACGCCTCCATCCCGTCTTTGGCGGCTGGCAAGCCTTTGTGGAGGCGAGCAATGCGATCGGTGGCTTCTTGCTCGTGGCCATCATGTTCGGCCTGATCTACAAGGTCATGCCGCGCCAACGTGTGCTGGTATCCGATGTCTGGCTCGGCGCTTTGATCGCGGCCTTGCTGTTCAGCGGCGGCAAGTTCCTGATTGGCGCCTACATCGGCCGCAGCGGTGTGGCCTCGGGTTTCGGCGCGGCCGGCTCGCTCGTGGTGGTGCTGCTGTGGGTCTACTTTTCAGCACAGATCCTGTTGGTTGGCGCCGAGTTCACCTGCGCTTACGCTCGGACTTTCGGTTCGCACAAGACGACAGACACCTGAACCGCCACACCTCGTCAGGTATTGGCGCATCGAAAGTGGCTCAGTATCAAAGCGAAGCTGGCTTGTCGACCAAGGCTCAACGAGCATTGACGATTCAATCCCCTGGCCTCTAACAGCCATTTGATGATGAGCTGCAGGAGGTACGGGGGCGTGTCGCAGTCAAGGTGCGTCTGCGGCATGTGCACGAGCGCTGAAGCCAAGTCCGATTTCTGCCGTTGCGATGGCTCAGGTCAAACCAGTCGTTGTTCCTGAGACCGAATCTGGTCTGGCATGCACCGGACGAGCGACCGTTATGAGGGGTTGAGCAGGGCGGCAGTATCACTGCCATGTTTCAAGCCACTGCCTGAATTCACTGGGCCGCAGGCGGTAACGGGCCATATTGCCTTCGTGAAGATGGAGCAGCTGCGTTTCCACGACCTCAATAAAACGGGGCCGATGCAGAGCCTCCATTTGTTGAGCAACTTGCTGAATGTGGTGCACAGCTTGTGCCTTGTTCATTTTTTGGCGCACCACATGGGCGACAACTTCGGCAATCTTTTCCCGGTATTGCAAACGGAAAGGGTCAGGATCGCCCAAGGACTGACGCACTGCTGAATATCGGGCGCACGAGCGCTTGTAAGCCCAGACGAACACATCGCGCAGCAACTCGGTGCGATGGCGTTCGTAAACGCCCAACAAGGCGCTGATGTACAAGGACTGCGGAACGTCGACAAATGACAGCGGGCACAGATTGCGCTTGATCAAGGGAATATTGGCCGCCAAACGAGATACACGTTTGTTGACGATCACAAACGGTTGCAAATAAGGCAAATGCACCATCACAAAAAATGCCTGCTCAAACGGGTCACGGATCGCCGCTGCAGTGTCCAGCACCTGGTCAAAACATTCCTCGATGCGTTGCGGGCCTTTCAGCGGTAGAAAAGTGGTTTATCCAATACCCACCGGAATTGAACGCAAACGACCACTGGCAGTCGGATCGTCCAGCAAGTTGTCGCTGAGCAACGCGTGCAGATTCAACAGGGTGTAACGGTTGAAGTCGATGTCATTTGAAGCATCGATCAAAAACTCAATGGCCCCCTTGTGATTGAGGATCATCTGCGCCTCCAAGGCATTTTTGCCCGTGGCGGCCTCGCCCGCTGAAATCAAGCGCTCGGTTTCGAGCAAAGAATAAGTGTTGCCTTCCAAGCGGCTAGAGTTCCACGACAGGTCAATCAACAAGCGATCGGCCAGTTGCCTGGCGTAAGTGCCAGCGGGTTCATGGCCACCCAAGACCTGCCCTTGCAAGAGCAGTTCATCACGAATGTCCTGGCTCAGGTAGGCCGTTTCGTTGGGCCGAAAGCTGTCCAGAAAGGGTGATGACATCCTCCACAGCTTGGTATGCGTGCATCAAAGGGGCGTTGGCCATGTGGGCTCCTGTCGCGATATTTAAATTGCGACATTTGTACCTGAAAAATGTCGCAATACTGTTATCGCGACATTAAGGTGACGTCGAATGGGTTTGAGGAAGTATGGCGTCAGCCAATCCGCCTGCACCCTGGAGCGCATCGCCCAAGCCACGCACCGCAGCATGGAAAAAGCCAAAAGCGACCCGATTTTGCCCAAGGCGCGGCGGGCGCAGATGGCGCAGGCTTGGGAGTTGGGGTATGGGAATGCGGGGTGGGGTTTGAAGCCGTGTGGTCGTTTGACTTTGGCGAGGCAATGGCGGATTAGGCTGGGTGCGGCCAGTCGGGTTGGTCCGCCCGATGTCGGCGTTTACCGATACCTGACATTGACCGATGCGCTCGGCTAGGAACCGCTGTTGGCGAAAACAGACAAGGTGAAGGAGCTCAAGCCGCTAAAGGTTGAATTCAGCCCTAACATCAGCCTCAAACTGAACGCCCTTGCTCGCTCCCGTGATCGTCTTGTTCGCACCATCTCTCTTGGACAAGAACGCGGCGCGGATTGTACGGAGCAACTTGACTTCATCGGATGGCATCCATGATGGAAGTTTGCGCCAAGTGGTCGCCCATCGGACAATAAGCTCCTCAAATAGCTCGGTATTGGCAGCCTGCACCAATGCTGTACACACGCTGCCAGCAGCCTGCAGTTCGGCATAACCTAACTTCACCTTAAGGGGAATCGCGCTCCTTTTTAGGCCCAATTTGAGCGCGTTCTTTCCGGCTACGATGTGACCAGAATGGACGACAGCATGCCGCAACTCGCACAGTTTGTCGTACTCATTTAGCATTGATGCGAAGGTGCCATTGGTACGAACTTGATAGCAGGTGAAGTTCTGTACTGCCTTTCGAATGCTCTCAGCACTTGAGAATGCATGGAATTCGAAAGCGGAGCGATTTTGTAGCGAGCCTTCCGCCCAGAGCATTGAGCCAAGCTGGACTTTTTCGCCCGAAGAATGTGCTTGTGAAACAGGGCAGATTGTTAATGCGAACCCAAGAATGTCTCTGAAATAATTTTCGGTCGAAGATATAAGACCAACAAACAGAAGTCCCACAACGTCATCGCCATATGTGGCTATGAAAGTTGGATCAACTTTTGTGAGCGAGGTGCTTGTGGACGCATAAAAATCGTCGATAGCCGATGGACGCTTACCTGTCATCGGAGTTACCAGAGAATTTGTGTCAGGGCAGGTAACTCTGCCTATGGACATGCAAGCTGAAGTCCTCCAAGTCATTCAACAAACTCCTCCGCCAATGCCACGATCCTTGCTGCCCAATAGCGACCGATTCGATCGACCCCAAGCAGAGCCCTATGCTCTTGGTCATATAGGATGTCTTTTATCTTTCGAATCGAAGACTGTTCCTTGATTTTTTCAATTCGCGTCTTCGTGAGCGGTAACTTGTCGACATCCGCATTCATAAGGGCCAAATACGTCGAGGGGGTTGTTAAGGGCGTGCCGCACCTAGCGCAAAATTTAGCGTCCTCGAACAGTCGCGGGGTTTGACACGCACTGCAAGGCGGAAGCGATAGAGCAAACGGATCCGTCAACGCACCAGTGATACTTGCCGCCTTCGTGCGCGTGAATTCGTGGGCGTTCCGCTTCGAAAATGCGGCAACATACTCAGAAACACTCACCGATTTTGAGCCGATTAAAGCGTTGGCATCAACTAACGCTGCATAGTGCAGAGTGAAGATCTGAAACCGCCCCTTCTCGCCTCGACTCACGAGCTCGTCCTTCGGAATGCAAAGACCAGCATATTGAAACAGCGAGAAAACCTTCGACAACTCATGGGTGAGCTCATCTGTGGCCAAGGCGATCGAAACACTCTGTCGTTCCGTTGGCTTTCCTTTGTTGTATGCCTTCACCAGCGCCACAGAGTTTGTAAGGATCAATTCCCCTGTATCTATGAAGCTACTGTAAACAGGGAGCTTGGCAGAAAGAGACGTGAACAGTTTCTTGGTGTTCGAGAATGACTGCTTGATCGTTCTGAGCACATCTGTTCGATTCAGATTGATCCCAACAAGCTCGCCATCCTTCTCGATAGCTAGTTCTTGAAGCATGTTTAATAGAGTCCGAGGCACTCCGAATGAAGCAAAGCTGAGTAGGTCTAGCGACTCTGAGCTAGAGATGGTCGCAGCAAGTGCGGGCGGAAAGCGCGTTGTGACGAATTTCCGCATGAACCCGAGATATTCGACCCTTTCTGGCTTGATCCAAACATCGATCTGCTCTGCATCATGACCGACGTGAAAAGATGACGAGTAGTTAGTTACACCGGGATAGACGGCGGCCTTAGGGGCGATGTACTGGGATTTGATTTGTCTGAAAAAATCGAAGAAATCTCGCTGTTGGTCCACAGAGAATGCGTGAGCAGCGTCGTCTAGCAGCAGCACGCACCTAGAGCGATTTAGCTTTTCCGCAGCCCTAAGCAGATCTTCTTCTAGTGTGATGACTGACAGAGGGCGGAGGCTAACCTGCGACGCATTAGACATCTCCAGCAATGAGGCAGCTTTACTAGCCTCCTCCTGAGATATGGATAACTCAAGGGAGCTTCCCAAGCGTCTCAAGGTGTCGTATACCCCAAGGTAAAGCTTCAACAGTACCCACTGGTTGAACCAGTAAGTGCCGTTTGTTCCGCTCTTGTAGAGAGGCTCGATAGACAGAGAGCGCTTGTAGTTTACGTAAACAGGAAAGGCGGCGTCCGAGCTCGATAGCATCGAGTGAAAGCCTTTTAGCATGAGGGTGGTCTTACCGCACCCACGTGGGCCTGAGATTAACTTCGCTCCCCCTTGAGTCAGTTTACGGAGAATCTTGCTTTCGTCTGGGTGCTGCGCATGCCATTCATTGAAGGATTCATCCTCCAGATACTCTGCTTGTTCGACAAAGACTTGTTCGAGTGACATTGGAATTCAATTAAATTTGGCTACTTCAGCATGGTAGCGCTGAATTGCAGGTCGGCGATTACCCCGTGAGAAGAAGTAGCGATTGCAAGTCGTTCTGTGAGCAGATGCGCACGCTCACTCCGTCATGAGTGCGTTACGTCTCCGCTAGTAAAGCGCTCCTTCCGTCCTCGCAGAAACGCAACGCCATTTAGATGCCCTTTATCTGAAACCGATATCAGCCGCGAAACTCTGGGTTCCAGACGGAAGCGCGTGATCTTTGATCAGTGCCGAAATGCGCGACTGGCTGTTGCGACTGTCTACAGAGGTGAATGAGCTGGTCAAGGCGCTCATGGTGTAGCGCTGGCCATAGCTATGGCCGTCGGATCGCAGCTTCTGCAGACCATCCCTCGCTTGACTCGACCTTAGCGGTTCGGTGATCGATTCAGGGTCGTAAGCGTGAGTCCGACTGTGTTGGCCGAAAGGCTGCAACCGCTGCATAACTGACCTTGGATACTCAACGGCCCTCACCAACTCCAAAGCGTCCCATCATGCTGCAGCCGGTTAACCGGCAGATAGGCTCTTTGGTATGGGTACTTCGCAGCCAGCTTTTCGTCGATGTCCACCCCGTGGCCGGGTGACTCGCCGCAGTGCATCATGCCGCGCTCAAAGCGGTAATCGTGCGGGAAAACCGAGAGCATTTCTTCGCTGTGGGGCATGAACTCTTGCACACCAAAGTTGGGCACCCAGGTGTCAAAGTGCAGGGCCGCGCCCATGCACACGGGCGACAGGTCGGTCGCGCCGTGGCAGCCGGTGCGCACTTGGTACAGGCTGGCCAAGTCGGCGATGCGCCGCAGGTGCGTAATGCCGCCCGCGTGGACCACGGTGGTGCGGATGTAGTCGATCAGCTGCTTTTCGATCAGCGTCTTGCAGTCCCAGATGCTGTTGAAAATTTCACCCACCGCAATTGGCGTGGTGGTGTGGTGGCGTATCCACTGGAAGGCGTCCTGGTTTTCGGCCGGTGTCGGATCTTCCATCCAGAACATGCGCACCGGCTCCAACGCTTTGCCCAGTTGCCCTGCCTCGATGGGCGTGAGGCGGTGGTGCACGTCGTGCAGCAAGTGGATGTCGGGGCCCACGGCTTCGCGCACGGCTTCAAACAGACCGGGGGTGTGGCGCAAATACTTTTCGGTGCTCCAGTCGTGTTCGCTGGGTAAGTTGCCGTCGGCGGGTTCGTACATGCGGTTTGCACCGCTCACGCCATAGACCTTGTTCAGGCCCGGCACGCCGCTTTGGGCGCGGATGGCCAGGTAGCCTTCTTCCTTGTGGCGCAAAACTTCGTCCACCGTTTCGGCCGTGTCGCGGCCGTTGGCGTGACCATAGACCATCACCCCTGTGCGGCTGCGCCCGCCCAGCAGTTGGTACAGCGGCATGTTCGCCATCTTGGCCTTGATGTCCCACAGCGCGGTGTCCACGGCGGCAATCGCGCTCATGGTCACCGGGCCGCGCCGCCAGTAAGCGCCTTTGTAGAGGTATTGCCAGATGTCTTCGATCTGCTGCGGGTCGCGCCCGATCAGGCAAGGGATGAGGTGGTCTTCGAGGTAGCTGACCACGGCCAGTTCGCGGCCGTTGAGCGTGGCGTCACCCACACCGTACACGCCCTGGTCGGTCTCAATCTTGAGGGTGACGAAGTTGCGACCGGGGCTGCAGACGATAACGCGGGCGGCGGTGATTTTCATGGTTCAAATCAGTTGGGTTGGCGCAAATTCAGGCGTTGGCAATGGCTTGGACTTTGTAGGTCGGTACTCGAAGAGTCCGACTTTTGGTTTGGGCTGCTGCTCCTGTCGGACTCTGCGAGTGCCGACCTACGGGGAAAACGCAACGGGGTTGCATGTGCTGCTGTTCTTGTCATGCTTGTGTGGCCAGCAATTGCTGGATGGCTGCATTCACACCGTGCCGCAGGACTTGCTGGTGCCAGTGCGTCACGCGGGTGGTCCAATTGGCGTTGCCGGGCAGGGTGCTGCCCCACAGGTCTTCACGGGCCAGCAGGGCGTGCACGCAGGCCTCAGGTTCGGTGTGTTGCGCGGCGCCAATGGCCATGAGGCTCTCGGCTTGCGGGTCGTTCAGGGCATAGGCCTGGCCGTGCTCGTCCACGCCCAAGGTGTAGCGCAAGAAGACGGCTGCGGCCAACGCGTGGTGTTCAAACGAAGCGCCTTGCGCGATCTGGCCCAGCACAGAAGGCGGCCAGCGCTGCGGGATTTTTTGCGAGCTGTCGGTGGCGATCTGGTGCACGCTGTGCTTCAAGTACGGGTTGCCAAAGCGGGCGATCAGCGCGTCGCGGTAATCGGCCCAGTCGCTGCGGGCGAGGTGTGGCGCGACCTCGCGGCTCATCAGGCGGTGCACAAAGCTGCGGATGTGTGGCTCACCGATGCAGCTGGCAATGAAAGGCCTGCCTGTGACCGCTCCCATGAGGGCCATGGCCGAGTGGCTGCCGTTGAGCATCCGCAGCTTGGCTTCTTCGTAGCTGTGCACATCGCCCGTCACGCGCACACCGGCGCTTTGCAGCAGGGCGGCATCAAGCGGGTCGGCCAAGCGGTCTTCGATCACCCATTCCCAAAAGCCTTCGGTGCTCAGGGCGCATTGATCTTGAACGCCCAATGCCTCTTGTGCGGCGGCCATCACCTCGGGCGTGGCGGCGGGCACGATGCGGTCGACCATGCTGCATGGAAAGGCACAGTGCGCGTCGAGCCAGGTCAGCACCTCTGCGTCTTGCGGTGATGCTGCGGCTTTGACCAAGGCCTGCAGCTTGTGGCCGTTGCCCTGCAGGTTGTCGCACGACGCGATGGTGATGCCCGAAAGACCTGCTTGCTGGCGCAGGCGCAAGCCGTCCAGCAGCAGTTGCGCCAGGGCCGGTGTGTAACCTTTTTCGGTCACGGTGAGCGTGACCCAGCGGGTGCTGGGCGCGGCGATGGCTTGCACCACCGCATCGCGCTCGGTGGCGGCCACGTGGGTGCGCCACAGCGCCCCGGGCACTTGCCACTTCACCCCTAGCCCATCGGCGATGCGCACGGCATATAAGCCGTCCTGCGCTTTGAGTTGGTTCACCAGATCGGGCCGCGTCATGCCCACGCCATGGATGCCCCAGCGCGTGTCGCCACCGGCCAGCAGTTGGTCAAACACCATGGCCTGGTGGGCGCGGTGAAAAGCGCCCAGCCCCAAGTGCACCACGCCGGGGGCGTGGCTTGTGCGGTCATACGCAGGGGTATGGATGGAAGCGGGCAGGGCGCGGAGTGTGGCGGCAGACAGGTTCATGATTTGAGGTCTCAAGACATTGACCACAGGGCCTTGAGCCCGCAGGCGTTCAACGTTGTTGGAGTTTGTGTTCGGACGCTTCGATCTCGGCCCAGGTGGCCTCGTCGATCCAGATGCCGCTTTGCTCGCGCTCAGCGCGTGCGGTGCGTTCGGGTTCCCCTGCCAGCTTGACGCCATCGCTGCCGGGGGCATCCGGGCTTTGGCGCAGCCAGTCGGCAAAGGCCAGGGCTTCTTGCTCAAACATGGTTTGCGTACCCAAGCGCACCGGGTCGATCAGCATCGTCAGCATGCCGTTGAGCACGGCGCGTTGGTGGTCCGCTTCGCGGTGCCAGGTGCCGCTGCCGGTGAGCGCACCGCCCAGCAGCTCGCAGGCCATGGCCATGCCAAAGCCTTTGTGGTCGCCAAAGGTCATGAGCGCACCGAATAAGCCATTGGACTGCGGCACCACCACCACGCCGGGGTCGTTGGTGGGGTGGCCGTTTTCGTCGATCAAATAGCCGGGCGGCACTTGTTCGCCCTTGTTGTGGGCGACGCGCATCTTGCCTTGCGCCACGCGGCTGGTAGCAAAGTCGAGCACAAAGGGGGCACGGCTGCCCATGGGCACGCCAATGCAGCAGGGGTTGGTGCCAAAGCGGCCGTCACCGCCGCCAAAGGGCGCGACCACGGGGCGCGAGAGCACGTTCACAAAATGCACCGACACCAGGCCTTGCGCCACCGCCATTTCGGCGAAGTGTCCGATGCGGCCCAGGTGGTGCGAGCGGCTCAGGGCCACGGTGCACACACCGTGTTGCTTGGCACGCTCGATGCCCATCTGCATGGCCTGCACGCCGGTGATCTGGCCGTAACCGCGCTGGCCGTCCAGGTTCAGCAGCGGGCCGGTGTCGAGCAGCACTTTCACGCCCGTGTTGGGCGACAGACCCCCTTCGAGCACCGCGTCCACATAGCGCGGCACCATGCCCACGCCATGCGAGTCGTGCCCGCTCAGGTTGGCCATGACCAGGTTGTCGGCCACCTGAGCGGCCTCCGCCGGGGCGCTGCCCGCTTGTTCGATGATGCGGGCGACTTTGGTGCGGAGGTCGCTTGCAGAAATGGTATGGCTCATGTTCTTCTTAATCAGTTGGGGACAGAGCTAAAGATCTGTCCCGCAAAGTCATTACATTACCGCGCCCACTTGCCACGGCACAAATTCGTTTTGGCCGTAGCCGTGGCGCTCGCTCTTGGTGGGTTCACCCGAGGCGGCGGCGAGGATCATTTCAAAAATCCGCTGGCCCATGTCGACAATGCTCACGCCGCCGTCCACGATTTCGCCGCAGTTCAGATCCATGTCCTCTTCCTGCTTTTTCCACAGGGCGGTGTTGGTCGAGAACTTCAGGCTGGGCGAGGGCGCGCAGCCGTAGGCACTGCCGCGCCCGGTCGTGAAGCAGATCAGGTTGGCCCCACCGGCCACTTGGCCCGTGGCGCTCACCGGGTCGTAGCCGGGCGTGTCCATGTAGACAAAGCCTTTGGCCGTGACCGGCTCGGCGTATTCGTAGACGGCTTGCAGGTTGCTGGTGCCGCCTTTGGCCACCGCACCCAGAGACTTTTCAAGGATGGTGGTCAGGCCGCCCGCCTTGTTGCCGGGCGAGGGGTTGTTGTTCATCTCGCCGCCGTTGATGGCGGTGTAGTTTTCCCACCAGCGGATGCGCTCGATCAGTTTGTGCGCCACTTCAGGTTTCACGGCACGGCGCGTGAGCAAATGCTCGGCCCCATAAATTTCAGGTGTTTCGCTCAAGATGGCCGTGCCGCCGTGTTGCACCAACAGGTCGACTGCTGCGCCTAAAGCGGGGTTGGCGCTGATGCCCGAATAACCGTCAGACCCGCCGCACTGCAAACCCACCGTGATGTGCTCGGCACTGCAAGGCTCGCGGGTGATGGCGTTGGCGCGAGGCAGCATCTCTTCAATCAGCTGGATGCCTTTTTCCACCGTCAGACGCGTGCCGCCCGTGTCCTGGATGTTGAAGACCTTGAGCGTGTCGCCCTCGCGCAGGCTGCTGTGCGCGAGCCAGGTGTTCAGCTGATTGGCCTCGCAGCCCAGGCCCACCACCACCACACCCCAGAAGTTGGCGTGGGTGGCGTAACCGGCCAGCGTACGCTCCAAAAGCTGAATGCCCAGCCCCTCTGTGTCCATGCCGCAGCCGGTGCCGTGGGTCAATGCTACGACTCCATCTACGTTCGGAAAGTTGGCCAGCGCCCCAGGGTTGTTGCGTTTGGAAAAGTGGTCTGCAATCGCGCGGGCAGCGGTGGCTGAGCAATTGACGCTCGACAGCACACCAATGTAGTTGCGCGTGGCGACACGGCCATCCGAGCGCTTGTAGCCCATGAAAGTCGCCTGCTTGCGCACTGGCTCGGGTTTCACGTCTTGCCCGATGGCGTAATCGCGCTCGAAGTTGCCTTTTTCCGCGCCCATGTTCAGGTTGTGCGTGTGCACATGCTCACCGGGGGCAATGGCCTGCGAAGCAAAGCCGATGATCTGGTTGTAACGGCGCACCGGTTCACCAGCGGCGATGGCGCGGGTGGCGATCTTGTGACCGGGCGGAATCAGGCCGCGCACGGCCACACCGTCCACGGTGCTGCCGCTCATGAGTTGGGCGCGGGCGATGACCACGTCATCGGCGGGGTGCAGGCGAATGAAGGAATTGTTCATGATGTCAATCGGTTGGGGGCAGCGCTAAAAATCTGTCCCTCAAGGTCAATAGAATTGTTTGGGCAACCACAGCACCAAGCTGGGGACATAGGTGATGACGACCAAGCTCCCCAGCAAAGGGAACAGCCAAGGCAAGATGGCGCGGGTGGTGGCCTCCACGCTCAAGCGGGCCACGCGGGCCAGCACAAACAGCACCATGCCCATGGGCGGGTGCAGCAAGCCGATCATCAGGTTGAGCACCATGACCAGGCCGAAGTGCACCAGGTCAATGCCCAGCTTCTGGCAGATCGGCACCAAAATCGGCACCAAGATGGTGATGGCCGCTGTAGGCTCCAGGAAGCAACCGACAAACAACATCAATGCGTTGGCCAGCAACAGGAAGACCCAAGGCGTTTGTGTGAAGCCCAACACCCATTCGCTGATGGCGGCCGTCACACCGGTGGCCGTGAGCATCCAGCCAAAAATGCTGGCAGCGGCCACAATGAAGAGCACGGTGGCCGTGGTCTCGACGGTGTCGAGACAGATCTTCACGAACATCTTGAAGTTGAGTGTGCGGTACCAAAAGAAACCCAACGCAATCGCCCAGACGCAGGCGGCAATCGCGCCTTCTGTGGGGGTGAACACGCCCGTCGTCATACCGCCGATCAGCAGCACGGGCGTCATGATGGGCAGCACGGCTTGAAAGTTGAACAGCTTGTCGGCTGCGAACAGCACGAACAAGGCAGCGAACACGGTGATTTGCGGTGGGGTGCCCATGGCCGTGACCAACCACCAGATGGACAGGGGCCAGCCCACGACTACAGCGGTTTCGATCAAGGCCTTGATCACTTTCGACCACTCGAATTTGACGTCGGAACCCCAGCCGTTTTTATGTGCGAAATAGGCCACCGTGAGCATCATCAGAACCGCCATCAAAATGCCGGGCAAGATGCCAGCCAGAAACAAGGCGCCGACTGAGACGTTGGCCATCATGCCGTAGATCACAAAGGGCAAACTGGGCGGAATGATGGGGCCCAGTGTGGCCGAAGCGGCCGTGACGCCCACGGCAAATTCGGTGCTGTAGCCATGGTCTTTCATGGCCTTGATCTCGATGGTGCCCAGGCCTGCCGCGTCGGCAATGGCTGTGCCGCTCATGCCCGCGAACACGACCGAGCCGACCACGTTGACGTGACCCAGGCCGCCTTTGAGCCAGCCCACCAGGGCCAGCGCGTAGTTGTAGATCCGGTTGGTGATGCCCGCGTTGTTCATCAGGTTGCCGGCCAGGATGAAGAAGGGTACGGCCAGCAGCGGAAAGCTGTCGATGCCCGAGACCATGCGGTGGATGACCACAAAGGGCGGCGAGCTTTCGACGAAAAACAAATACAGCAAAGAAGCACCGGCCATGGCAATGGCCACCGGAATGCCGCCGCTCATGAGAATGAGGAAAAGGATCTTCAACATGGGAGAACTTTCTAAAGGCGTTTCAGCGGTCGGTCATTTCAGACTCGGGGCGTTGCAGCACGGTGTAGCCGCGCTGCCAATGCACGCGGGCCACCCACACGGCACGCAGGCACATGGCGGCAAAACCGGCCATGACCACGCCGTAGACGATGTTCATGGGCAAGTCGATGACGGTCATTTTGTAGCTGCCCAGCTTGTCCATCATTTGACCGGTGAGGAAGGTGGCTGCAGCAAAGAAAGCGATGCGCATCACATCGACCAGCGTGCCCATGACACGGCCCAGCCAGTCGGGCATGAAGCGGTAAAAGAAATCGACCTGGATGTGGTTGTTTTTGGCCACGCCAATCGTGGCCCCGGTGAACACGGTGGCGATCAGCATGTAGCGGGCAATTTCTTCCGTCCAGGAGGCCGAGTTGTTCATCACGTAGCGGGTGATGAATTGGTAAAACACCGTAGCGCCGAGCATCCAGAAAAACGCCAGCGCCACCCAGGCTTCGACGGGCGTGCCCGACAGATCGACTTCGTCATCGGTGGCGTGGAACTGGCCATCGTCGCCCATGACTTTGGGCATGGCATCCAGATCGGGAAGGTCGCTCATGGGGGTCCTTGGATTCAGGAGGAAATCAGAAAAACTCAGGGAAAAAGGCCAGTCAGGCATACGCCTGACTGGCTTGGAGGCGCAAACTTATTTGACGGCTTGGATCTTGTCGAAGTCGGCGCGGGTGTAGCCCAATGATTCCAGCGGTACGTTTTTCAGCACAGCGTCCTGGAAGGTCTTGCGGTCCACCTGCACGATCTGCAGGCCTTTTTTCTTGAACTCGTCGACCAGCTCGGCTTCACGCTTTTTGATCTTGATGCTTGAGCGGTTGGCCGCTTCTTGCGTCACTTCGGTGAACATCTTCTTCTCGGCATCGCTCAGCTTGTTCCAAAGGTGCGGTGCAACTTGTGTGGTCAGGCCGTCCACGATGTGGCCGGTCAGCATGATGGCCTTTTGCACCTCGTAGAACTTCTTGGCTTCAATGGTCGTCAGAGGGTTCTCTTGTGCATCGACGGTGCCGTTTTGCAAGGCCAAATAGACCTCTGCAAAAGCGATGGGTGTGGGGTTGGCGCCGCAGGCTTTGGGGGTGGCGGTGTAGGCCGGCACATCGGGCACGCGGATTTTGATGCCCTTCATGCCTTCGCAGGTGGTGAAGGCTTTTTGCGCGGTGGTGTGGCGCGCACCGTAGTAGGTGTAGGCCGTGATCTGGATGCCGGTTTTGGCACGGTACTCGGCAGCCATCTCTTGGAAGACAGGGCTCTTGGAGTAAGCGATCAGGTGGTCGCCATCACGGAAGATGAAGGGGTAGTACGCGATGCCCAGGCGCGGGTAAGTGCGTGCAGCAAACGAGGTGCCACTGATGATCATGTCGACTGTGCCCAGGGTCAGACCCTGGTTGATGTCGGTCTCTTTGCCCAGCGTGGAGGCGGGGAAGACCTGGATGTCGAACTTGCCGTTGCTGCGCTTTTTGATTTCTTCAGCAGCCCAGACCGAGTCGATGTGGTACGGCTCGGACGTTTCGTAGGCGTGGGCCCATTTGAGTTTTTGTTGCGCCTGTGCGCCGGTGCTGATCAGCATCGAGCCGATCGCCAGGGTGCCCAGAGCGGCCAGGGTTTTCAATGTGAATCGTTTGCTCATCGTTGTCTCCTCGTGGTTTTGAAAATGGCTGACGCGAAAAACTGCATACCCCTTTAGCAGTCAGCTAACGGGCGGGAGCGCGGCGCCAGCTCGCGCTGTATCTTTTGTGGGCTTGTTTCAGGTGCTTTTGCATGGCCTTGCGGGCCGCGCTGGCGTCCCCGGCCTCGATGGCGTCCAGCACCGCTTGGTGTTCGGCAATGGCCGCTTGCCACGAGGCGGGGTGCTCAAAGTAGTCGCCCAGACGCGCAAACAAGGGGCCGTTGCGGGCCACCCAAAAGCGCTGCACGGTGTCGAGCAAGACGCTGTTGCCGCAGGCCTGCGCAATCGCATCGTGAAAGGCTTCGTCGCCTTGGCGCGGCATTTGATTGCGGGCAGCTTCCCGCTTCATTTGTTGCAGACCGTCTCTCATGGCTTTGAGGTCTTTTTTCTGGGCGTGTTGTGCGGCCAGTGCGGCGACTTCCGACTCCACCAAAATGCGCGCACTCATCACTTCGAGTGGCCCCCATTCTGCGGGCGTGTCACTGGCTTTGTTGGCCATGGGGCGCTTGAGGGCCGTGGCGTTTTTCACGTAGATGCCTGAGCCGGTGCGCACTTCGATCATGCCTTCGACTTCGAGGGCAATCAGCGCTTCTCGCACCGAGGGGCGGCTCACGCCCAGCTGCACGGCCAAGTCGCGCTCGGCGGGCAGGCGCGAACCCACTGCGAATTCGCCAGACGCCATCAGCTGCCGCAATTGCTCGGCAATCTGGCGGTACAGGCGCTGGGGCTCGACAGTTTGGATGGGCATGCGGCGGGATCAGGGATAACGTGAATTGGTCAATTGGTCAGACCAGTTGCACAATCATCACATGTTCGGATTTGAAGCGTCAAGTCATTTCACATCCGCATAAACCCGTGGATTGAGCCGCTGGCGATCGGCGGATTTTTTCCGCCCACCCTCTGCGGGGTTGACGCCCATCCATTCGGGTATGCCCAGAAGACTTGCACACATGGAGATGCAGACATCATGAGACTCAAAGGAAAAATCGCGCTGGTCACCGCCGCCGGGCAAGGCATCGGCCAGGCCGCTGCATTGGCCATGGCTGCAGAAGGCGCCACCGTGTATGCCACCGATGTGAATGCCGCATTGCTCAAAAGCTACGAAGGCGTGGCCAATGTGCACACCGCTGTGCTGAACGTGCTCGACAAAAGCGCGATTGCCGCGCAAGTGGCCAGCATGGCGCGCATCGACGTGATCTTCAACTGCGCGGGCTTTGTGCACAACGGCTCCATCGTCGAAGCCCAAGACGAAGAATGGGCGTTCGCCTTCAACCTGAATGTGCGCTCTCAGTTCTGGATGATCCAGGCGGCCATCCCCAAAATGGTGGCGCAGTTTGAGCAGGACGGGCGTGGGGGCAGCATCATCAACATGGCCAGCGTGTGCTCCAGCGTCAAGGGCTTGCCCAAACGCTTCATTTACGGCACCAGCAAGGCGGCCGTGATAGGCCTGACCAAAAGCGTGGCGGCTGATTTTGTGCGCCAGGGCATCCGCTGCAATGCGATTTGCCCCGGCACGGTGGACACGCCCTCGCTGCAGGACCGCATCAACAGCTATGCCGACCCGGTGCAGGCGCGCAAGGACTTCATCAACCGCCAGCCCATGGGGCGTTTGGCCCAGGCGGCAGAGATTGCCCCCATCGTCACCTTCCTCGCATCGGACGAATCCATCTTCGCCACGGGCAACGCCTACATGGTGGACGGTGGCATGACGATTTGATGCCTTCCCTTCAACCGCAGAAAGACCGCATGAATTTGCTTGACATGAAAGGCCGCCATGCGGTCATCACCGGTGGGGCCACCGGTTTGGGGTTGGCCATTGCGCAGCGCATGCTGGCTTCGGGGGCGCGCGTCACCATCTGGGACCGCGATGTCACTGGCATGGCTCTGGCCGCCGAGCCACTGCGCCAAGTCCAGCCGGGTGCCGTGGTCCACACGGTGCAGGTCGATGTGACCGACCATGCGTCGGTGGTGCAAGCCACGGCGCAAACCACTGCATTGGCCGGTGTCGATGTGCTGGTCAACAGCGCAGGCGTGACCGGCCCCAACACCAAGGTGTGGGACTACCCGGTGGACGCCTGGAAACAGGTGTTTGATGTGAACGTGCATGGCCTGTTTTATTGCTGCCGCGAACTGAGCGCGCACATGAAAGCGCGCAACTATGGCCGGATCATCAACATCGCCTCGGTCGCGGGCAAAGACGGCAACCCCAACGCCAGCGCTTACAGTGCGAGCAAAGCAGCGGTCATTGGTCTGACAAAATCGCTGGGCAAAGAACTGGCCGACACCGGTGTGCGCGTGAACTGTGTCACCCCGGCGGCTGTGAAGACGGCGATCTTTGATCAAATGACGCCCGAGCACATCCAGTTCATGCTCTCTAAAATTCCGATGGCCCGCTTTGGCGAGCCGGAAGAAGTCGCTGCCATGGTGACTTGGCTCTGCACCGAAGAATGTTCCTTCTCCACCGGCGCGGTCTTTGACCTGTCCGGTGGCCGTTCCACTTATTGATTTTGTTCCAGCACTGAAAGGTATTTATGAAACTCGTTCGCTATGGCCAACCCGGCAAAGAAAAACCCGGCCTGATCGACGCCGATGGCCGCTTGCGCGACCTGAGCGGCGTGGTCAAGGACATCACGCCTGACCTGCTGAACGACAAGGCCTTGGCCAAACTGGCCAAGGTCAAGACCGACAAGCTGCCCTTGGTGCGCGGCAAAAAGCGTTTTGGCACCCCCATCTCGTTCACCAGCAAGTTCATCGCCATTGGCCTGAACTACGCCGACCATGCGGCCGAATCGGGCATGCCGATCCCCAAAGAGCCCATCGTGTTCACCAAGGCGATCTCCTGCATTCAAGGCGCGGACGACGACGTCATGCTGCCCAAAGGCTCCAAGAAATCCGACTGGGAAGTCGAGCTGGGCATCGTGATTGGCACCCGCGCACGCCATGTCAAGCAAAAAGACGCGCTGAACCATGTGGCCGGTTACTGCGTGGTCAACGACGTGAGTGAGCGCGAATACCAGCTGGAGCTGGGCGGCAGCTGGGACAAGGGCAAGGGTTGCGACACCTTCGGCCCCGTGGGCCCATGGCTGGTCACGCGCGACGAAGTGCCCAATCCACAAGCCCTGGGCATGTGGCTCGATGTGAACGGCGTGCGCTATCAAACCGGCAACACCAAGACCATGATCTTTGGCGTGGCCAAACTGGTGAGCTATGTGAGCCAGTTCATGACGCTTGAGCCCGGCGACATCATCACCACCGGCACGCCTCCCGGCGTGGGCATGGGCGTCAAAGTGGATGGCAAGCCAGCGCCCGTGTTCCTCAAGCGCGGCGATGTGATGCACTTGGGCATCGAAGGCCTGGGCGAGCAAACCCAGAAAGTGGTGGCTTTCAAGGCCTGAACCCAAGTCATTGAAGAAGCCATGTCGGGGCTGAAGCCGCCGACCTACAGGTATCTTGTAGGTCGGTGGCTTCAGCCCCGACGTCGTGGTTCATAGCGATTTACCCTGATTCCTGCAAGGATTCACGGGAATGGCGAAGAATTGATGCAAAATAGCACGACCGTTCTATTTTTATCATCATGGCTTCCCGCAAACCCTCTTCCAAAGTTGAAACCCTGCCCATGCCCGATTCAGGGCGGCGCGTTTTGATCAAAGGTCAACAAACCAAAAGCGTGATCATCGATGCCGCTTTGGGGTTGGCTTCACAAATCGGCCTGGAAGGTCTGTCTATTGGTGCATTGGCCGAAGTTACCGGCATGAGCAAGTCGGGTGTCTTTGCGCACTTCGGTTCGCGTGAAGAACTGCAAATTTCGGTCATTCGTGAGTACCACACCCGGTTTGAGGCCGAAGTGTTTTATGCCGCGATGCAGCAAACGCGTGGTGTTCCGCGCTTGCAGGCTTTGTTTGACAACTGGATGGTGCAAACCTCTGCCGAAATTGACTCAGGCTGCATTTACATCAGCGGTGCAGTGGAGTTTGATGATCGAACCGGCCCCGTGCGAGATGCGCTGGCCTCATCGGTGTCGAGTTGGCAAACCGCCTTGCGGCGTGCGGTCGAGTTGGCGCAGGACGAGGGACATTTGAGTTGTGAGTCCGATGCCCACCAAATTGCTTTCGAGATCCACGGCCTGATTTTGGCGTTGCACTATGAGGCGCGTTTTTTGCGCAACCCTGGCGCGACTGAACGTGCCCGACAGGGCTTCGCCCACATCATGGCGCGCTATGCACAGAAACCCGTGAACGGCGCATCTTCCTCATCCAAAGCACGACGTTCAAACGCCACGATCTGAGCTTTTTTTTACTTTTCAAGAGTCTGACTATGCCCATCTATACCCCCCCTTTGCGCGACATGCAGTTTGTTTTGCACGAGTTGCTCAACGTCACCGACGAATTCAAGGCGCTTCCCAAGCACGCCGACACCGATGCCGACACCATCAATGCCGTGCTCGAAGAGGGTGGCAAGTTCGCCTCTGAGGTGGTCTTTCCGATCAACATTTCGGGCGACACGCAAGGCTGCCAACTCAACCGCGACACGCACGAGGTCAAGGCGCCCGTTGGCTTCAAGGAGGCCTATGCGCAGTACGTGGCCGGTGGCTGGCCATCGCTGAGCTGCGACCCTGAGTTCGGTGGTCAGGGTTTGCCGTTTGTGGTGAACCAGTGCTTTTATGAAATGCTCAACTCGTCCAACCAGGCCTGGACCATGTACCCCGGCCTGTCGCATGGCGCTTACGAAGCCCTGCACGCACACGGAACGCCCGAGCAAAAAGCCTTGTTCTTGCCCAAGCTGACCAGCGGTGAGTGGACCGGCACCATGTGCCTGACCGAGCCGCATTGCGGCACCGACCTGGGCCTCTTGCGCACCAAGGCCGAGCCGCAAGCCGATGGCACCTACCGCATCACCGGCCAAAAGATTTTCATCAGCGCGGGCGAACACGACCTGGCCGCCAACATCGTGCACCTGGTGCTGGCTCGCTTGCCCGATGCGCCTCCCGGCAGCAAAGGCATCAGTCTCTTTTTGGTGCCCAAGTTCAAGGTGGCTGCCGACGGCAGCGTGGGTGAGCGCAACGGCATTTACTGCGGCGGCATCGAACACAAGATGGGCATCCACGGCAACGCCACGTGCCAGATGGTGCTCGACGAGGCGGTGGGCACGCTGGTGGGCCAACCCAACAAGGGGCTGGCCGCGATGTTCGTGATGATGAACGCCGCTCGCTTGGGCGTGGGCAACCAGTCTTTGGGCCTGACCGAGGTGGCTTACCAAAACGCATTGGCCTATGCCAAAGACCGTGTGCAGATGCGCTCGCTCACCGGGGTGAAGGCACCTGGCAAACCAGCCGATCCGATCATCGTGCACCCCGATGTGCGCCGCATGCTGATGACGGCCAAGGCCTATGCCGAAGGCGGCCGTGCGCTGGCTTGCTACTGCGCCTTGCTGCTCGACAAAGAGGTGAACCACCCCGACGAAGCGGTGCGTGCCGAAGCGGCCGAGCTCGTGGCTTTGCTCACGCCCATCGTCAAGGCCTTCACCACCGACAACGCCTGGGAGGCCACCTCGGCTTGTCAGCAGGTGTTCGGTGGCCACGGCTACATCAAGGAGTGGGGCATGGAGCAGTTCGTGCGCGATGCCCGCATCAACATGATCTACGAAGGCACCAACACCATCCAGTCGCTCGACTTGCTGGGTCGCAAGGTGCTGGGCAACCAGGGCGCATCGCTGCAAAAGTTCGGCAAGCAGATCGAAAAACTGGTCAAGGCCGAAATGGCCAACGAGGCCATGGGTGAGTTCATCAAACCGCTGGCCGACCTGGGCCAAAAGCTCACCCAACTCACGGGCGAAGTGGGCATGAAAGCCATGAGCAATGCCGACGAGGTGGGCGCAGCCGCGGTGGACTACCTGCGCGTGGTGGGCCATCTGGTGCTGGGCTACTTCTGGGCCCGCTCGGCGCAGATCGCCCTCAAGAAACTGGCCGAGGCCGAAGAGCAAGCCCAGCGCCCTGATCCGTTCTACCAGGCCAAGCTACAGACGGCGCGTTTTTACTTCACCCGCCTGATGCCCGAGACGTCAAGCCTGATGCGCCGCATCCGTGCGGGCAGCGATGTGCTGATGGACACCGACGCCGCGCTGGCCTGACCGTTCAACTTCAAGGAGACATGCATGATCAAACACACATGGGTATTGACCGCCGCACTGCTGAGCCTGAGCGCACAGGCCCAGATGAGCCCAGTGGGCCTGTGGCGCAGCATCGACGACGAAACCAACCAGCCCAAAGCCGAAATCCGCATCAGCCAAAATGCAGCAGGAGGCTTGTCGGGCGTGGTCGAAAAGTCGCTGCAAAACAACCCCAACACCGACCCCAACTGCAATCTGTGCACCGATGACCGCAAGGGCAAGCCCAAGATCGGCCTGGAAATCATCCGGGGCGGTCAACAAAGTGACGGCAAGAACGTGTGGGAGGGTGGGAAAATCCTCGATCCCGAGAACGGCAAGAACTACAGCCTGCGCCTGACCCCGATTGAAGGCGGCAAAAAGCTGGAAGTCCGGGGTTACATTGGCGCGCCCCTTTTGGGTCGCACACAAACCTGGATTCGGGTTCAGTAATCACAAACACAAGGAACGCCATGTCTGACATCCTGACCCACATCGACGCGGGGGTGATGACCATCACCTTCAACCGCCTGGACAAGAAAAACTCCATCACCTCCACCATGTATGCGGCCATGGCCGATGCGGTGGCGCAGGCAGCCACGGACACCGCCGTCAAAGTGGTGGTGTTCCAGGGGCATGAGAGCATCTTCAGTGCGGGCAACGACATTGGCGACTTTTTGAACAAGCCGCCCAGTACGCAAGACTCGCCCGTGTTCCGCTTCTTGCGCAACATCGCCAGCTTTGAAAAGCCTTTGCTGGCTGCTGTGGCCGGGCCTGCTGTGGGCATTGGCACCACGATGTTGTTCCATTGCGATCTGGTGTACGCGGGTGACAACGCGGCGTTTTCCATGCCCTTTGTGAACCTGGGTCTGTGCCCCGAAGCGGCGTCGAGTCTGCTGGTGCCGCGCATGTTTGGCTACCACCGCGCCGCTGAAGCGTTGCTCTTGGGTGAGCCCTTCTTTGCCGAAGCCGCTCAAGAAGTTGGCCTGGTCAACCGCGTGGTGCCACCGACCGAAGTCAATGGCTATGCTCAGGCGCAAGCCCGCAAGCTGGCCGCCAAGCCTTTGTCCTCCTTGATCGAGACCAAGCGATTGATGAAGGGCAGCGATCAGCAAGCCGTGCTGCAAAAGATGGCCGAAGAAGGTGCCAGCTTTGGCCGCATGCTGCAAGAGCCTGCGGCGAAAGAGGCCTTTGGTGCCTTCATGGACAAGCGCAAGCCGGATTTTTCCAAGTTGTAAGTCCTGGTTTTTTGCGAGCATGTGTCGGGGTCTTCGACCACCGACCTACAGCACACTCGCAGGTTGGCACCTTCAGGTCCGACATTTCTGGACTTGTCGCATGTCCTATGTCGGGGCTGAAGCCAACGGCCTGCGAATGGTCCGTAAGTCGGCAAGCGCAGAGTCCGACATTGCTCGGTCACCGATAAAATCGCCAAATGCCCCACCGCTCCCACACCCCCATCGTCCTTGAACCTGAATACATCGAAGGTTTTCGTCAGATATACGAAGAAAAAATCGTCTTCAACCAGACCCTGGGCTTGAAGCTGACAGGGGTATCACCAAACGGTGTCACGGCCCGCATCACCATGCGGCCCGAGCTGGTCGGGCACTATGCCTACAACCGCATCCACGGCGGCGTCATCAGCGCCGTGCTCGACGCCATGGGCAGTGCTGCCGTCATGGCAGCGCTGGCGGCCAAGCACATGGACGAAGCTCCTGCCAAGCGGCTGGAGCGCTTTGCCAAGCTGGGCACCATCGACTTGCGTGTGGACTACCTGCGCCCCGGCATTGGCGACTACTTTGACATCCACGCACAGTGCTTGCGTGTGGGCTCACGGGTCGGGTCTTCGCGCATGGAGTTCATGGGGTCAGATGGCACCCTCCTGTCGACCGGGGCGGCGGCTTACATCGTGTCTTGATGTGCGTGGCCGCTGTTTTGGGCCACAACATTTGCTCCATATTTACTCCACATTTGTTTTGAACAATGGACCGGAGGCCGCCATCGCGGCTTCCACTTTGAAAGTCCATCATGCAAAACAAATCCATTCTTGCGCATGCCGCCTTGTCCATGTCGCTGGCCTTGAGCGGCGGCATGTTGTACGCACAATCAGCGCCCGGTGGCGATTCGCCACGCCCACCACCCTCCGAAGCCCTGGCGGCATGCCAGACCCTGAAATCAGGGCAAGACTGCAGTTTCAAAAGTCCGCAAGGCAGTGTGCAGGGCACTTGCTGGGCGCCCGCTGACAAGCCTCTGGTGTGCAAACCGAGCCGCATGCCAGCACCTGGCATGTCCGGCCAACGATGAGCAGGCGCGTGATCATGACCTTTCCCCAAATTTTGAAAATGTCCGGGCTTGTTTCCTGCTTGTTGGCGCTGAGCGCTTGTGGCGGCGGTTCCACGTCAACTGCCACCGACACCCCAGACACAAGCACCACCGGCACCAGCACCACCGGCACCAGCACAGCCGCGGTGCTGTGCGGCTATGCCAAAAGCGAGTTCAACACCTCGGCCTCCGTCAATGCCACCAGCACCGCCACTTGGTCGTGCAGTGGAGGCAAACGATCCTTGACGGCCAACGGTCTGCCTGACCACGCCGTGGGCACTTTTCCGAATCCGAACAATCCCAACACGATCGCCGCGCAAAGGGTTTCTGTCTCAGCGACATTGACGCCCACCCCAACATCGACCGCCACGCCACGCACAGGCCCCTTCTCGCTGGCTGGGTATGTGCTCAATGGTGTGCCCATCGACCCGGCAACAGCGGGCACTTGTGACAACTCGGGTGCCCGATGTGACCTGGCCAGTCGCAGTGGCTCCTGGGACATTGAGGCACTGGGGCAGAGTCACTTTAATTTTGGAACGGATACCAACAACGCGCATGTGCAGCCTGGAGGTGTTTACCACTACCACGGCGTTCCTGAGGGGTTTGTCAGTCAACTTCAGAAAGGGACGGCCATGACCTTGATTGGCTGGGCTGCGGATGGATTTCCGATTTATGCCCGCTATGGCTACACGGTGGCCACCGATGCCAGTTCTGCCATCAAGGTGATGACGGGGAGCTATCGCACCAAGGCCAGCCCTGATGCCAGCCGACCCGCCACCAGTCTCTATGCCATGGGCACATTCAAACAGGACTATGAATACGTGGCTGGTTCGGGTGATCTGGATGAATGCAACGGCCGCACCGGCGTGACGCCCGAGTTTCCGCAAGGCATTTACCACTATTACGCGACCGACAGTTACCCCTTTTTGCAGCGCTGCGTGAAGGGCAAGTTATGAAATTTCTGAATCAAAAAATCATGCACAACCATTTTTTCATGGGTCGGACCCTCCACGCCGCAGGGCTGTCTGTGTGTCTGGCCGCTTTGACCGCCTGTGGTGGTGGATCGAGCACATCCACAGACACCACCAGCAGCACGACCACCACGGCGGGTGTGCAATGCAGTTACAGCACCAGCGCCTTCAATGCCGATCCATTGGTCAATTTGACCAGTACCGCCAGCTGGTCCTGCACCGACACCGCCCGCACTTTGAAGACCAACAGCGTGCCTGACCATGCCGTGGGCCCTTTCAACATCCAGTCGGATCTGGACTTCAAGATTTCGGCACAAAACACCGAGGTGTCGGCCACGATCACCCCTGCGGTGAGCAGCACGACGGGCACGGCCATCCAGACCGCGGGCTATGCCTTGAATGGCATCAAATTTGAGCCCGGCACGGGCGGCAACTGCGCCAGCGCCGCCACATCCACTGACACGACGGTCTCCGGCTCGGGAACCGTCGGCGGTTGCACGCTGCTGGGCAATCTGGGGGCTTGGCGCATGGAGGCTTTGGGCCAGACCTCATTCAATTTTGGTGCCGATGGCAGCAACGGCCATGTGCAGCCTCAGGGCGAATACCACTACCACGGCATGCCGGAGAAGTTCATTGACAAATTGGGCAAGGGCAAACAGACCATGACCTTGGTGGGCTGGGCCAGCGATGGTTTTCCGATGTATGCACGTTACGGTCATGTGGACGCCAGCAATGCCCAATCGGGCGTGAAAGTGCTCAGCTCCAGCTGGCGCAAAAAAACAAGCCCCGACAGTGGTCGCCCCTCGGCAACCATTTTCCCCATGGGCACTTTTTTGCAAGACTATGAGTACGTGGCGGGCTCGGGGGATCTGGACGAGTGCAATGGCCGCACGGGCGTGACCCCCGAGTTCCCCAAGGGCATCTACCACTACATGGTGACGGAAACGTGGCCCTATGTGCATCGGTGCGTGAAGGGCACCCCCACAGGGGGCGCTACAGGCGGTGGCATGCCGCCCCCAAGGGCTTGACATGCGTGTCTTGCAAAGGGCGCTGCTCACGGGCTGGATGGGTTGGCTGATGCTGCTGTCGGGTGCCGCCCACGCCCACCTCATGGTGGCGCAGCGCGGCACGCTGAACTTCGTGGATGGCGGCGCTTTCATGGTGCTGTCATTGCCGATTTCAGCTTTCCAGGGCATCGACGACGATGGCGATGGGCGTTTGTCCATGGCTGAGGGCCATGCACATTGGCGCGACATCGAAACGCAAGTGCGCGCAGGCGTGCACCTGGTGAGCGAGCAAGGTGCGGCACCTTTGGAGGGCGTGATGTTCAACCTGTCGCCGCCCGACAATGCCCCCACCGCCCCGGCCAGTCAGCTGGTGGTGATGGGGCGCTTTGCATGGCCTTCGGGTCTGCAGGGGGGGCTTTTCGGTGTGCGTCTTTTCGGGACCCAAGCCGATGAGCAAACCCTGCACGTCACCGTGACCCGTGGGGGTGATACCCAGCTCTTGACCTTGAGCCCCGAGCGTGCCGAGATGGCGGTTTTCCCAAGCTTTTGGGCCGTCATCTCCGACCAGCTCTGGATCGGCGCGCACCATGTATTGGCGGGTGCTGACCATTTGCTGTTTTTGTGGGTGGTGTTGGCTGCTGGCACAGGGCTGCGCCATCTGGTGTGGACGCTGACTTGCTTCACGCTGGGGCATGCTCTGACCTTGTTGGCTTGCGTGCTGGGGGGCTGGAAAGTCTCGCCCGCCCTGGTGGAGCCTGCCATTGCCATCACCATCGTCGGCATGGCCGGTTTTGACCGCTGGAGCCAGAACAATGGGCGAACTGTGCCTTTTGCTTGGCGCATGGGCTTGGTGTTTTTCTGTGCATTGATCCATGGTTTGGGCATGGCCGAAGCCTTGGCCGATCTGGGCCTGCAGGGCGCACGCAAATTCTGGAGTCTGCTGGGCTTTAACCTCGGCATTGAACTGGGCCAGCTGGCCGCTGCTGGTGTGGCGGTGGGGGTGTTTTGGGCGCTGCGCCGCTGGGCTGGGGAGCGTGCTGTGGCCAAGGCTTTGCGGCTGGCCTCATGGGGTGCCATGGGCTTGGGCACGTTCTGGTTCGTTCAGCGGATCGCAATGGCGGCGTGAGCCCGGCTTTGCCGTGCGGTTGATCTTGCACAATCACAAGTGATGAAACTTTTTTCTGTCTGCTCGATCAATTTGTTCTTGGGGGCCGTTTGTGCGCACCCACAGCTCATGGCCGCCAGCCCATCTGTGCAGGATGAAGTTGAAATCATGGCGTCGGGTGACAGCGCTTTGGGCACCCGTGATGCCGCCAGCCAAGGGGTCGTGGGCGCCGTCGTGATCAAGAACAAGCCCCTGCTGCGCCCGGCCGATGTGCTGGAATTTGTGCCCGGCATGGTGGTGACCCAACACTCGGGCGATGGCAAGGCCAACCAGTATTTTTTGCGAGGTATGAACCTGGACCATGGCACCGACTTCGCGACCACAGTCAATGGCGTGCCGGTCAACATGCCCAGCCATGCCCATGGCCAGGGCTACAGCGATCTGAACTTTTTGATGCCCGAGCTGGTGCAGCGCATCGACTACCGCAAAGGCCCGTATTTCGCGGGTGAGGGCGACTTCTCGTCAGCCGGCTCGGCCCGCATCGCCTACCGCACGCGGCTGGACCAGCCCTTTGCCGATGTCAGCCTGGGGCAGGGGGGCTATGCCCGCACAGTGGTGGCCGCTTCACGCGAGATTCAAGACGGTGTGCATGTCCTGGGGGCGCTGGAGGGCATGCTCAACAACGGCCCCTGGACCCAGCCCGAAGGCTTGCGCAAGACCAACGGCTTGCTGACCCTGAGCGGCGGCACATCGGCCCAAGGCTGGTCCGGCAGCCTCATGTCTTATGCGGCGCAGTGGCGGGCGACCGAGCAAGTGCCGCAGCGTTTGCTTGACGCCGGGGTGTATCAGGGTCAGCCCTTTGGCCGGTTTGATTCACTGGACGCCAGCGATGGCGGGCACACCCGCCGCACCAGCCTGTCGGGGCAGTGGCACAGCCAGACAGCGCAAGAACGTGTTCAGTTCAGTGCCTTCGCCATGCGCTACGACCTGGACCTGTTTTCCAACTTCACCTACCAGCTGAACAACCCGGCCAGTGGCGACCAGTTCGGCCAAAGCGACCAGCGCAGCGTCTGGGGCGGGCGGGCCTCCAAGTCCTGGGTCACGGACGCCGAGGACGGTACCTTGGTGGTCAATACCCTGGGGCTGGACTATCGGCAAGACCACATCCGGCTGGGTTTGTTCAACACGGCGGCCCGGCAAATGTTGTCGACCGTGCGCGATGACCGGGTTGAACAAAGCCTGCTGGGTGTCCAGGCCGAAAACGCCACCACCTGGACGCCCTGGCTGCGCACCGTGGCAGGTGTGCGGGCCGATGTGTGGCGCGCGCAGGTGCAAAGCCTGAGCCTGGCCGCCAATTCGGGCCAGGCCCGCAGCAGCCAGCTCTCGCCCAAGCTGTCGCTCATCCTGGGGCCTTGGGCCAACACAGAATTTTTCCTCAATGCCGGTCGGGGCTTTCACAGCAACGATGCCCGGGGCGCCACGGCCAGGCTGGACCCGGTCAGTGGCTCGGCCATCAGCACGGTGGCGGGTCTGGTGCCCTCACTTGGGCAGGAAGTCGGCCTCAAAACCCAATGGTCTGCCCAGTGGCAATCGAGTCTGGCGCTGTGGCAGCTGGACATGGATTCTGAGCTGGTGTACCTGGGCGATGCGGGCAGCACCGAGGCGGGGCGACCCAGTCGGCGTCAGGGGCTGGAGTTCAGCCACCAAGGGGCATGGGGGCGCTATCTGGGCCTGGACATGAGCCTGGCCTGGACCCGTGCGCGCTACACCGACCAGGCCACGGCAGGTCCTTTCATTCCCAACGCTGTGCAGCGCGTGGCCAACTTGACGTTGAGCCTGCGCAACATGCACCCCTGGTCGGGCTCTGTGGGCTGGCGTTACATCGGGCCTGCGCCCTTGCGCGAAGACAATGCGGTGCGTGCGCCGTCGAGCCTGACGCTCAATTTGCGCATGCAGCGTCAGCTGCGCCCCAACCTGGACCTGGCGCTGGATGTGCTGAACCTGATGGATCGCCAGAACATCGATGTGGCGTATTTCTACACCTCGCGGCTGACGGGGGAGGCGGCCGGGGTGGACGGCGTGCATGTTCACCCAGCCGAGCCGCGCACGGTCAGGGTGTCGATGCGTTACCGGTTTTGAGCGCGGGATTCAGGGTGATCTGCGCAACGATCAGCATGGTGAATCGATGTTCGAGCCGACAGGGCAAGGCTTGCCGCTGCTGTCGATGGCCACATAGGTCAGGCTGGCTTCGGTGACCTTGATGTAGTCACCCTGCAAGCGAATGCGCTCGGCAAACACCTCGACCTTGACGGTGACCGAGGTGCGGCCTACTTTCACGATGCGCGCAAAAAACGACAAGATGTCGCCCACCTTGACGGGTTGCTTGAAGATGAACTCGTTCACCGCCACCGTGGCCATGCGTCCGCGCACCAGGCGCGCAGGCAAGACGGCGCCAGCCAAGTCGACCTGGGCCATGACCCAGCCGCCAAAAATATCGCCGTTGGCATTGCAGTCGGCGGGCATGGGGATCACCTTCATGACCAGTTCCTGGTCAGTCGGCAAGGCGACAGCGTGGGGGCGGGGGGATTCAGACATGGGCACAATCGAAGGGTAACGTTTCACAAGATTGTCCTCTATGCGCCACCACGGCGAAACTTCCCCCCCATCCACTGCTGCTGCTGTCCGTTCCGGAGATTGGCAGACCTTGTCCCGGCTTTTTCCCTATTTGTGGCAGTACAAATGGCGGGTCATCATCGCTTTGACCCTGATGGTGGGGGCCAAGCTGGCCAACGTCAGCGTGCCTTTGCTGCTCAAGGAGCTGGTGGATGTGATGAACATCCGGCCCGGCGACCCCCGCACCGTGCTGGTGGTGCCGGTGTCCTTGCTGTTGGGCTATGGCGCACTGCGCCTGATGACCTCGGCCCTGACCGAGTTGCGTGAACTGGTGTTTGCCAAGGCCACGCAAGGTGCTGCCCGCTCGATCGCGCTGCAAACCTTTGAGCACTTGCATGCGCTCAGTCTGCGTTTTCATCTGGCGCGGCAGACCGGCGGCATGACGCGGGACATTGAGCGCGGTGTGCGTGGCATCGAATCGCTGATCTCTTATTCGCTCTATTCCATCGTGCCCACGCTGATTGAGGTGGGCCTGGTGCTGACCATTTTGGCGGTCAAGTTCGATGCCTGGTTTGCCTGGATCACCGGCGCTGCGCTGGTTTTTTACATTTTCTTCACGGTGCGCATCACCGAATGGCGCACCCAATATCGCCGTCAGGCCAATGAGTTCGATTCGGCGGCCCACACCCGGGCCATCGACTCGCTGCTGAATTACGAAACCGTCAAATACTTTGGCAACGAGGTGTTTGAAGCAAGCCGCTATGACGAGAGCCTTGAGCGCTTGCGTTTGGCGCGTCTGAAGGCACAGACCACTTTGGCGGTGCTCAATACGGGGCAGCAACTCATCATTGCGGCAGCACTGGTGGCCATGCTCTGGCGCGCCACACAAGGCGTGGTGGATGGCCGCATGACGCTGGGTGATCTGGTCATGATCAACGCCTTCATGATCCAGCTGTACATCCCGCTGAATTTTTTGGGTGTGCTCTACCGCGAGATCAAGCAAAGCCTGACCGATCTGGACAAGATGTTTGTGCTCATGGACCGTGAGCGTGAAGTGGCCGATGTGCCCGGTGCCCAGCCGTTGGCGCAGAAAGGGGCGCCCGATGTGGTGTTTGACCATGTCTCGTTTGCGTACGAGCCGGATCGCCCCATCCTCCAGGACATCAGCTTCGAGATTCCAGCGGGCAAGACGGTGGCCGTGGTCGGGCCGTCGGGCTCAGGCAAGTCCACGCTGGCGCGTTTGATGTTCCGTTTTTACGATGTGCAGCATGGGCACATCCGCATTGGCGGGCAGGACATCCGGCAAGTTCAGCAAGCCAGCGTGCGCCGCGCATTGGGCATCGTGCCGCAAGACACGGTGCTGTTCAATGACAGCGTGGCTTACAACATCGCGTATGGTCGACCCGGTGCATCGCAAGAGGAGGTGGAGCAAGCGGCACGCGCTGCCCGCATTCACGACTTCATTGCCTCGACGCCCAGGGGCTACCAAACCTCTGTGGGCGAACGCGGCCTGAAGCTTTCGGGCGGTGAAAAGCAGCGCGTGGCGATTGCCCGAACGTTGCTCAAGGACCCGCCCATCCTCGTGTTCGACGAAGCCACGTCTGCGCTGGATTCGGCCAACGAGCGGGCAATTCAGGCCGAGCTGGCGGGCGTGTCACAAAACAAAACCACCTTGGTGATCGCACACCGCCTGTCCACGGTGGTCGATGCGCATGAAATTTTGGTGATGGAGGCGGGGCAGATCATTGAGCGAGGCAACCACAGCGCCTTGCTGGCTCAGCAAGGGCGTTACGCCACCATGTGGGCCTTGCAGCAATCGGCCGAGTGATCGGCGCAGATCATCGGTCAGTTCCTCTTCGCAGGCTTCTTGTAGCTCGGTACGCGCAGCGTCCGACGTTGGCCGCTGACTGAACGGCGTGTGCTGGACAAAGACATAATTGCCGTATGGAAACCAAGTGGCTGGAAGACTTTGTGAGCTTGGCTGAAACCCGCAGTTTCAGTCGCTCGGCGCAATTGCGGCATGTGACGCAACCGGCGTTTTCGCGCCGTATTCAGTCGCTCGAAGCCTGGGCCGGTGCCGATCTGGTGGACCGCAGCTCTTACCCCACCAAACTCACACCCGCTGGCGAGACACTCTATGCACAGGCTCTGGAGTTGTTGCAGTCTCTCCAAAACACAAGGGCCATGTTGCGTGGCCACAATTCGGCGGGTCAGGATTTCATCGAGTTTGCGGTACCGCACACCTTGGCCTTCACGTTTTTTCCGACTTGGGTCGCCACTTTGCGTGACGGGTTTGGTTCGATCAAGAGTCGCCTGATTGCACTGAATGTGCATGACGCCGCCATGCGCTTGGTCGAGGGAGGTTGTGACTTGCTCATCGCCTATCACCACACCTCGCAACCCCTGCAACTCGATGCTGACCGCTATGACATGGTGGTGCTGGGGCATGAAGTGATCGCCCCTTATGCCAAGGTGGGGACCTCGGGCCATTCCTTGTTCAGTTTGCCGGGCACATCTGCGCGGCCATTGCCTTATCTGGGCTACGCGCCAGGGGCGTATCTGGGGGGCGTGACCGACTGGAGCCTCAAGCAATGCGGCGTCCCCATTCATTTGGACCGGGTGTACGAAACCGATATGGCCGAAGGGCTCAAGGTCATGGCGCTCGAAGGTCACGGCATCGCATTCTTGCCGCAAAGCGCCGTCAAGAAAGAAATCCAGTCCGGTGCACTGGTCGAGGTGACGCTGCCGGATGCGACATCGCTGGCCCTGAGCATGGAGGTGCGTGCCTACCGCGAACGTGCGGGACTCAGGCAAAACCCCAAACGTTCGGCGCAAGCCTTATGGACTTTTCTCCAGTCAAATGCTTTGGCGCAGATCAACCCTTGATGAATAAACATGGCACGGCATGCGGTGGCGGGGTTGCAAGCTGGGGTACACCCTGATGGTTTTCTGACTTTAAACTGACTACAGTATTCATTTTTCAATTCAGGCATATTTTGTGCGGATCACATGTCCAATCGGGCTTAGGTCATGCCATGATGATGTATGGCTGTGTGCATAAGATGCATGGTTTAACTCTCGCCCATGGCGAATTTTTTCGACTTTTAGGAGAACTTCATGAAAAAACAATTGTTGGCTGTCGCTGTAGCCGCCCTGGCTTGTGTCGCGGCAAATGCGGACACCCTTGATAAAGTCAAGGCATCGGGTGCCATCACCATGGGCGTGCGCGACTCCTCAGGTGCACTGTCTTACACCTTGGGCGACGGCAAGTACGCTGGTTTCCATTACGAAATCTGCCAACGCATCATTGGCAACGTCGAAAAAGCCGTGGGCAAAAAACTGGACGTGAAATTCCAGTCCGTGACTTCGCAAAACCGCATCCCTCTGGTGCAAAACGGCACGGTGGACATCGAGTGCGGCTCCACCACGAACAACGTGGCACGTCAAAAGGATGTGGCTTTCGTGAACACCACCTACGTGGAAGAAGTGCGCATTGCCGTCAAGGCCAATTCGGGCATCACTTCCATTGCGCAATTGAAAGACCGCAACGTGGCCACCACCACCGGCACCACGTCTGTGCAATTGCTGCGCAAGCATGAGCGCGCCAACGGCATCGACTTCAAGGAAGTCTTTGGCAAGGACCACGCTGACAGCTTCTTGCTGCTCGACTCCGGCCGCGCCGATGCATTCGTGATGGACGGCTCCATCCTGGCGGGCAACATCGCCAACGCCAAGAACCCCGCTGACTTCAAGATCGTGGGCGAAGTGTTGTCGGTGGAACCCATCGCCATCATGATCCGCAAGGACGATGCCGCGTTCAAGAAACTGGCTGACGACACCGTGCGTGATTTGATCAAGAGCGGTGACATGGCCAAACTGTGGGACAAGTGGTTCCTGCAACCCATCCCGCCCAAGAACGTCAAGGTCGGTCTGGCTTTGAGCGAGAGCACCAAAGCCGCTTGGGCCAATCCCAACGACAAGCCTGCTGAAGACTACGCCAAGAAGTAAACCTTCAGCGCGCTGAGCAAACCCCGCCGGGGATCACTTGGGCGGGGTTTCTTTTTGGGCAATGCCTTTTACTTCATAGAAAGTTCAAACATGACATGGGATTGGCAGGTCTTTATGACCGATGACGGCAGTGGCCGCACCTATCTGGAGTGGATGCTGGAAGCCTGGCGCTGGACGCTGGCGGTCGCGGGCAGCTCCTGGCTGGTGGCGATGGTCGTGGGTGCGGTGGTCGGCACCTTGCGCACCTTGCCTGGCAGGCCGGTGGTGTCGGCTTTGGCCAATGCCTGGGTGGAGTTGTTTCGCAACATCCCGCTGCTGGTGCAGATTTTCCTGTGGTACTTCGTGGTGCCCAAAATGTTTCCTGCTTTCCAGCAAGTACCCGGCTTTTTGCTGGTGGTGTTTGGTCTGGGCTTTTTCACCTCGGCGCGGATTGCCGAACAATTCCGTGCGGGCATTCAGGCCTTGCCCAAGGGGCAGCGCTATGCGGCCATGGCCATGGGCTTTACCACGGCGCAGTCTTACCGCTATGTGATTTTGCCCATGGCGTTTCGCATCATCTTGCCGCCACTGACCAGTGAGTCGATGAACCTGCTGAAGAACTCTTCCGTGGCGTTTGCGGTGTCGATTGCCGAACTCACCATGTTCGCCATGCAGGCCCAGGAAGAGACCTCTCGCGGCATTGAGGTCTATTTGGCGGTGACGGCGCTGTATGCCGTGTCGGCCTTTGCGGTGAACCGTGTGTTTGCACTGATCGAAAAGAAAATGCGTGTCCCCGGCTTCATTGTCTCGGGTGGAACGGGAGGGCACTGAGATGTTGGGACTTGATTTTTCATACTTCGATCTGGAAGTCTTGCGCAAGTTCGTCTGGGGCGGTTTGCTGTTCAGTGTGCAGCTGACCATCACGGCCACCATTGGCGGCGTATTCTTTGGCACCTTGCTGGCGCTGATGCGCTTGTCTGGTTCCAAGGCGCTGGCAGCACCTGCCACCTTCTATGTCAACGGCATGCGTTCAGTGCCCTTGGTCATGGTGATCCTGTGGTTTTACCTGCTGATGCCCTTTGTGATCGGTCGCCCGATCGGGGCCGAATGGTCAGCCATCATCACCTTTGTGGCGTTTGAAGCGGCTTACTTCAGCGAGATCATGCGTGCGGGTATCCAGTCGATCCCGCGTGGACAAGTTTTTGCGGGGCAGGCTTTGGGCATGACGTACGGCCAGAACATGTGCCTGGTGATCTTGCCGCAAGCGTTTCGCAACATGCTGCCGGTGCTGCTGACGCAGACCATCATCTTGTTCCAGGACACCTCGCTGGTGTATGCCATCGGTGCTTACGACCTGCTCAAGGGCTTCACCAATGCGGGCAAAATTTATGGTCGCTCGGAAGAGGCCTATATCTTTGCGGCGCTGGTTTATTTCGTGATTTGTTTTGCACTGTCCTGGAGCGTCAAACGCCTGCAGGCCAAGATTGCCATCGTGCGCTGAAATTGGGGAAATGAAATGATTGAAATCAAAAATGTGTCCAAGTGGTATGGCCCGGTGCAGGTGCTCAACGACTGCTCGGTGAGCATCAACAAAGGCGATGTGGTGGTGGTGTGCGGCCCCTCGGGCTCGGGCAAGTCCACCCTCATCAAGACCGTCAATGCACTGGAGCCTTTCCAGAAAGGCGAGATCACCGTCGATGGCGTGCCCTTGCACGACCCGAGCACCGACCTGCCCAAGCTGCGTTCGCGTGTGGGCATGGTGTTCCAGAGCTTTGAGCTGTTTCCGCACCTCTCGGTCACTGAAAACCTGACGATTGCCCAGGTCAAGGTGCTGGGTCGCAACCTGGACGATGCCAAGGTCCGGGGTCTCAAGATGCTCGACCGCGTGGGCTTGTTGGCCCACAAGGACAAGTTCCCGGGCCAGCTCTCGGGCGGTCAGCAGCAGCGTGTGGCCATTGCCCGCGCCTTGTCGATGGACCCGATGGTGATGCTGTTTGACGAACCGACTTCGGCACTCGATCCCGAGATGGTGGGCGAGGTGCTGGATGTGATGGTGCAACTGGCCCACGAAGGCATGACCATGATGGTGGTCACGCACGAAATGGGCTTTGCCCGCAAAGTGGCTAACCGTGTGATCTTCATTGATGTGGGCGGCCGCATTCTGGAAGACTGTTCGAAAGACGAGTTCTTCAACCACCCCGAAAACCGTCAAACTCGCACCAAGGACTTCTTGAACAAGATCCTGCAGCACTGATTTGGTTCTTGTTGTCTGGCGAAGACTTGTCGGGGTCTTCGACCACCGACCTACAAAAACTGTTTCGGCACAGGCCTCACGTCGGGGCTGAAGCCGCCGACCTGAAAACGCCTCCTGTAGGTCGGTACTCGCAGAGTCCGACATGGGTTGGTTGGCAGGTAGCGCCTGATGGGCGCGGTGTCGGTGAGCGCACATGTCGGGGTCTTCGACCACCGACCTACAAAAACTGTTTCGGCGCAAGCCTCATGTCGAGGCTGAAGCCGCCGACCTGCAAACGCCTCCTGTAGGTCGGTACTCGCAGAGTCCGACGTTGGTTGGTTGGCAGGTAGCGCCTGATGGGGGCGGTGTCGGTGAACGCACATGTCGGGGTCTTCGACCACCGACCTACAAGAACTGCTTCGGCACAGACCTATCGTTGGGGTTGAAGCCGCCGACCTGCAAATACCGCCTGTAGGTCGGTACTCGCAGAGTCCGACATGGGTTGGTTGGCAGGTAGCGCCTGATGGGCGCGGTGTCGGTGAGCGCACATGTCGGGGTCTTCGACCACCGACCTACAAAAACTGTTTCGGCGCAAGCCTCATGTCGAGGCTGAAGCCGCCGACCTGCAAACGCCTCCTGTAGGTCGGTACTCGCAGAGTCCGACATGCATTGCTCAATGCGCCAATATCTTCGATAAAAAATCCTGCGTGCGTTCGTGCTGCGGGTGGTCAAAAAACGCGGCGGCGGTGTTTTGTTCGACGATCTGGCCCTGGTCCATGAAGATCACGCGGTCGGCCACCTGGCGGGCAAAGCCCATTTCGTGGGTCACACACACCATGGTGATGCCTTGGCCTGCCATTTCCACCATCACGTCCAGCACTTCGTTGATCATCTCGGGGTCGAGCGCCGAGGTGGGCTCGTCGAACAGCATGATCTTGGGCGTCAGGCACAGCGCACGGGCAATCGCCACGCGTTGCTGTTGACCGCCCGACAGTTGCAGCGGGTACTTGTGCGCCTGCTCGGCAATGCGCACGCGTTGCAGTTGTTGCATGGCGCGTTCTTCGGCTTCGGCCTTGGGCACCTTGCCCACCCACATGGGGGCCAGGGTCAGGTTCTCCAGCACGGTCAGGTGCGGGAACAGATTGAACTGCTGGAACACCATGCCCACTTGGCGGCGCACCGATTCGATGGCCTGCACGTCATCGCTGAGCGCGACACCGTCCACAGCCAGGCGACCGGTCTGGTGGGCTTCAAGCCGGTTGATGCAGCGGATCAGTGTGGATTTTCCAGAGCCCGATGGCCCGCAGACCACGATGCGTTCGCCGCGCGCCACCGACAGGTCGATGTCTCGCAGCACATGGAAGTCACCAAACCATTTGTTGACCTTGGAAAATTCGATGATGGGTGTGCTCATGTCACTGTCTCCGGGTGCCGGTGTTGAGGTGGCCTTCGAGCCACTGGCTGTAGCGCGACATGGCGAAACAGGCGATGAAATAAATGGCCGCCACAAACAGCTGGCCCTCAATGAAGAATTTGCGCCAGTCGGCGTCACCCAAGGCCAGCTGCACGGCGCCCGTCAGGTCGTACAAACTCACAATGGTCACCAGCGAGGTGTCCTTGAACGCGCCAATGAAGGTGTTCACGATGGCGGGCACCACCAGGCGCAGCGCCTGCGGCAAGGCGATCTTGCGCTGGATTTGCCAGTAGCCCAAACCCAGCGATTGGGCAGCTTCGATCTGGCCTTTGGGCAGGGCTTGCAAGCCCCCGCGAATCACTTCGGCCAGGTAGGCGGCGGTGAACAGCGTCATGCCGATCAGCACGCGCACCAGCACGTCGATCTTGGTGCCTTGCGGCATGAACAACGGCAAGATGAAAGAAGCCATGAACAGCACCGAAATCAGCGGCACGCCGCGCACAAATTCGATGAAGATCACGCACAGCGTGCGGATGGCGGGCAGCTGAGACTGCCTGCCCAAGGCCAGCAAAATCGCCAGCGGAAAGGCCACCACCAGGCTCACGCTGGACAGCAAAAGCGTCAGGGGCAGACCGCCCCAGCGCTCGGTGTCCACCAGGGTCAGGCCCGCCACGCCGCCCTTCATGAGCCCGTAAACCAGCGCATACACCCCCACCCAGGCCAGCACCAGCGCCGGGCGCCAGAAGGCCCGCAGGCAGCTGAGCACCAGCAGCGCCATCAGCAAGAGCGAAGCGATCAGCGGGCGCCATTGTTCTTCATACGGGTAGCGGCCAAACAGGATGAGGCGGCCCTTTTCGCTCACCACACCCCAGCAGGCGCCCACACCCTGGGCTGCGCGGCATGCGGTGTTGTCAGGCTGAATGACCGCGTTGAACAACGCCCAGTTGAGCACAGGGGGCAAGGCCCAAGCCAGCAAGGCCAGCACCAGCAAAGTGAGCAGGCTGTTGGCCCAGCCATCGAAGAAACGGCGGCGCAACCAGGGCAGCAGGCCCACCTGGGCAGCGGGCGGCAGGCGCGGCGCAATGGGGGTCGAGATCGGCGTGAAGTCGGCGTGATTCATCAGCGGTCCTGAATGCGCACGCGGCGGTTGTAGACATTCATGGCCGCTGAAGTCAGCAAACTGAGTGTCAGGTAACACAGCATCACCACCGCAATGCATTCGATGGCGCGTCCCGTCTGGTTGAGCGATGTGGTGCCAATCGACACCAGATCGGGGTAACCCACGGCCACGGCCAGCGAGGAGTTTTTGATCAGGTTCAGGTATTGGCTGGTCAGCGGGGGAATGATGACGCGCAAGGCTTGGGGCAACTGCACCAGCCGCAATTCGGCCGAGCGCGACAAGCCCAGCGCCACCGCTGCTTCGTGCTGGCCATAGGCCACAGACTGGATGCCAGAGCGCACCACTTCGGCAATGTAGCCCGATGTGTAAACCGTCAGGCCGATCAGCAAGGTCAGGTATTCGGGGGTGACTGAGCCACCGCCCACCACGCTGATTTCGGTGGCTTCTGGGATGCTGAGCTCGCCCGGCGCGCCGCCGACCAGCCAACCCAGCGCCGTGATGGCGAGCATCAACGCCAGGCCCATCAGGTGCGTTCGGGCTGGGTGGTATTGGCCCGTGGATTCAAATTGCCACATCGACCTGCGCACCCAAGCCCGCCACGCCAGCGCGCCAGCCAGCCCGCCCGCAACCGTGCCCCAATGGCCTGCAGACCATTCGGGCAGAGGGTATTGCAGACCGTTCTTGCTCAAAAAAACGTTTGCCAGTGGCTTGAGTGGTTCCTCGATGGTGGGCAGCAATTCGGTCATGGCGAAATACCACATGAACAATTGCAGCAGCAAGGGCACGTTGCGCGTGACTTCAACGTGCACAGCGCACAGCCCGCGCACCAGCATGTTGCGTGACAAGCGGCCGATGCCGATCAGCGTGCCGAGCAAGGTGGCCAGCACGATGCCCGCCAAGGCCACCCGCAATGTGTTGGACAGACCCACCAGGTAAGCCACCCAGTAGGGCTGCGACGAGTCGAATTCGAACAGGCTCTCACCAATGGCAAAGCCAGCCGGTTGCAGCAAGACATCGAAGCCGCTCTGGATGCCGCGCAGGCGCATGTTGGCAAAGGTGTTGGACAGCAGATAGCTGATGGCCAGCACCAACAGCAGCAAGGTGATGATTTGGTAGACCACACCCCGAAAGGCCTGGCTGCGCCATGACCAGGCGCGTGATGGGGGGGCAGGTGGCGGGGCAGGGGGGATCATCATCGTGCATCGGCCCGCACGGAGGCGGGCCGATGTCCTTTCAAGAGTTTCAGTGTTTGTCTGGCTCAGAAAACACCAGGGTGCCGATCAACGCACAGGCGGCGCGTACATCAGGCCGCCCTTGTTCCACTGGTTGTTCAGACCGCGCGGCAGCTTGAGGGTGGACTTGGGGCCGACGTTGCGCTCGAACATTTCGCCATAGTTGCCCACCGCCTTGATGGCGCGGTAAGCCCACTCTTTGTCCAGTCCGAGCAATTTGCCAGTGTCTTCCGAGGTGCCCAGAATGCGCTGCACCACCGGGTCGGTGCTGCTTTTCATCTGGTCCACATTGGCCTGGGTGATGCCGTACTCTTCGGCTTCGATCAGGGCAAACACCGTCCATTTGACGATGGCAAAGAACTCGTCATCCCCCCGGCGCACGCTGGGGCCCAGCGGCTCTTTGGAGATCAACTCGGGCAAGATGACGTGGTCGTCGGGGTTGGCTGCTTCCTTGTTGCGCACCGAGGCCAGGCCTGAGGCGTCGGTGGTGTAAGCCTGGCAGCGGCCCGCAAAATACGCCTTGTTGGCGGCCTCGAAAGAGTCAAACACCACAGGCTTGACGCTCAGCTTGTTCGCCTTGGAATAGTCGTTCAGGTTTTTTTCGGTGGTGGTGCCCGACTGCACGCACACGGTGGCGCCCTTGAGACTCTTGGCGCTGGTGATTTTGGATTTTTTGCTCACCATGAAGCCCTGGCCGTCATAGTAAGTGGTGCCTGTGAAGTGCAGGCCCAGCGAAGCGTCGCGGTTCAAAGTCCAGGTGGTGTTGCGCGACAGGATGTCGACCTCACCGGCTTGCAGCACCGCAAAACGCTGGCTGGCGTTCAAAGGCGTCCATTTGACTTTGCTGGCATCGCCCAGCACGGTGGCTGCGATGGCTTTGCACACATCCACATCCAGACCCGTCCATTGGCCCTGGCTGTCGGCACTTGAAAAACCTGGCAGTCCGGTGTTGACACCGCAGTTCAGGGTGCCACGCGATTTGATCGCGTCCAGCGTCTTGCCGGCCCAGGCGGGCGCGGCCGTGGTGACCATGGCCGCCAGTACTGTGGCAGCCAGCAGAGGATGGCGAAACAACGGGTGAACAGCTTTCATGGAGAGGGCCCTTTGCAAATGGAAAAATTCATTGTGCATGAAAAAATGCACACAGCGCCATTGGGTGTTCATGGCCCTGTCTGCGTGATTTGGGACAATACGCCCCATGACTCAAGCCAAGACCCAAGAACTCACCCTCACCCGCCCCGATGACTGGCACCTGCATGTGCGCGACGGCGCCGCCTTGAATGTGGTCGTGCCGCACACTGCTGCGCAGTTTGGTCGCGCCATCATCATGCCCAACCTCAAGCCGCCCGTGACCACGGCCGAACAAGCGTTGGCTTACAAAGCGCGCATCCAGGCTGCCGTGCCCCTGGGTGTTGCGTTCGAGCCCTTGATGACCTTGTACCTGACCGACAAGCTGGCCCCGGCAGAAATTGCCCGCGCCAAGGCCGCAGGCGTCGTGGCCTGCAAGCTCTACCCGGCAGGGGCCACCACCAACAGCGATGCGGGCGTGACCGATCTGCGCAAGATTTACCCGGTACTCGAAGCCATGCAACGCGAAGGCTTGCTTCTCTTGGTGCACGGCGAAGTGACCTCGCCAGACATCGACCTGTTTGACCGCGAAGCCGTGTTCATCGAGCAGCAATTGATTCCGCTGCGCCGGGACTTTCCGGGTCTGAAGATCGTGATGGAGCACATCACCACGAAAGAGGCTGCACAGTACGTGGCGGCAGGCGACGCCAATCTGGGCGCGACCCTCACCGCGCACCACCTGCTGTACAACCGCAACGCCATTTTCATGGGGGGTATCCGTCCGCATTACTACTGCCTGCCCGTGCTCAAGCGCGAGACGCATCGACTGGCGCTGGTCCAAGCCGCCACTTCTGGCAATCCGCGGTTTTTCCTCGGCACCGACAGCGCCCCGCACCCGGCACACCTCAAGGAGCACGCCACGGGTTGTGCCGGTTGCTACACGGCCCATGCCGCCATGGAGATGTACGCCGAAGCCTTTGACCAAGCGGGGGCCTTGGACAAGCTCGAAGCCTTTGCCAGCTTCAACGGCGCTGATTTTTATGGGCTGCCCCGCAACCAGGGCACCATCACCTTGCGTCGCGAAAACTGGATGCCTGCGGAGAGCTTTGTCTTTGGCGAGGCCGAACTCAAGCCTTTGCGTTCGGGTGAAAGCTTGCCGTGGCGCCTGGTGAAGGTTTGAACCTGAAGGGGCCGGGACGCCGGTGTGAGCCGACCTCGGCCTTGGGCCTGGCGCACATTGATTGGACCGCGCCCTGGCTAGCCCAATGGCGGGCGGTGGGCGAGCCCATTGCGCAGCGCGTGGAGGCCGGGTGCCCCCAGCCTCAGGCGCTGACCGAGGCGGGCCAGAGCCCTGTGGATTTTGTGCCGCAAGCCGATTTGCCGGATGGTCAAGCCTACGAGGACTTCATCTTCGCCAAGGGGCAGGTGCCCACCCGAGAGGGCTTGCACGACTTTTTCAACGCCTTGTGCTGGATGCATTTTCCGCTGGCCAAAAAACGGCTCAACCAATTGCAGGCTTCAGAAATCGCCCGAGCGGGCGTGGGCCAAGTGCGTGGCCCGGTGCGCGATGCTGCCACAGTTTTTGATGAAAATGCCTTGCTGATCCAGACCTCCGATGCGGTGTGGGACGCCCTGCGTGCGCACCGCTGGCGTGAGGCGCTGCTTGATCGGCGCAACCAATGGGCAGACACCCGGCTGTGGACCTTTGGTCACGCGGCCCTTGAAAAACTGGTGCAGCCCTACAAATCGATCACCGTGCATTTGTGGCGCGTGCCCCAAGTGGTGGACGCCTGCGCACTGGACGCCTGGCTGGCGCAGGACCTGACGCCCCACAAATTGGCGAGCAAACCGTTCAGCCCGCTGCCCGTTTTGGGTGTGCCAGGCTGGTGGCAGGCCAATGAAGACCCCGGGTTCTATGACGATGTCGATGTTTTTCGGCTTCGGCGCATTCGTCAGCAAACTGAAAAACCGTATGGCGTTCAGGAAATCGTTTGAACCGTTTGATTTTGGGCTTTGAGCCCCTACCATTCGCGCTGTGATTGACATGCTACGCCCGGGCCTTTCGGGTTGAAAGTGAAACGAAACATGAAACGTATTTTTCTGTTTGTCTTGACGAACGTTGCCGTGGTGGCTGTGTTGGGCCTTGTGGCCAGCCTGCTGGGCGTGAACCGTTACCTGACGAGTTCGGGTCTGAATTTGGGCGCCTTGCTCGGTTATGCGCTGGTCATGGGCTTTGGCGGCGCCATCATCTCGCTCTTGATCAGCAAGCCCATGGCCAAGTGGACCTCGGGCGTGAAAGTCATCGCTCAGCCCCAGAACGCCGACGAAGCCTGGATTGTGGACACCGTGCGCAAGCTGGCCGACAAAGCTGGCATCGGCATGCCCGAAGTCGGCATTTTTGAAGGCGACCCCAACGCCTTTGCCACGGGCGCATTCCGCGACTCGGCCCTGGTGGCCGTGTCCACCGGCTTGCTGCAAAACATGACGCACGAAGAAATCGAAGCCGTGATCGGGCACGAAGTGGCCCACATCGCCAATGGCGACATGGTCACCATGACCCTGATCCAGGGCGTGATGAACACCTTTGTCGTGTTCCTCTCGCGTGTCATTGGCTATGCCGTGGACAGCTTCTTGCGCCGCAACGACGACGAAAACCGTGGCCCCGGCATCGGGTACATGGTGACCACCCTCGTGCTCGACATCGTCTTGGGTTTTGCCGCAGCCATTGTGGTGGCCTGGTTCAGCCGTCACCGTGAATTTCGCGCCGATGCGGGTGCGGCCCAACTCATGGGTCGCAAGCAACCCATGATCAACGCCCTGGCCCGTCTGGGCGGCGTGCACACGGCCGAATTGCCCAAGAGCGTGGCCGCCATGGGCATTGCGGGTGGCATTGGCCAGCTGTTCAGCACCCACCCACCCATCGAAGAGCGCATCGCGGCGCTGCAAAACAGCGGTGCATAAATCGACGCTGTACGAGCGTTGTCGGCGACCCTGCATTTGTCGGAGTTTTCGACCACCGACCTGCAAAATGCAGTGAGCCCCGTAGGTCGGAACTCGCAGAGTCCGACAATCTCCAGGTCAACCTGCGCCGCTTAAAACAAGCGCTTCGGGTTGATGAATCTTCATGTCGGGGTCTTCGACCGCCGACCTACGAATGGTTTGGTGGTCAGTTTGCGGCGGTGCCCCGTAGGTCGGAACTCGAAGAGTCCGACATTTGCCAGCTGACCCCCAACGCCAAAATCAGGCGGCATGGGCAGAGCACAAAAATGCAGGGGTTATGACCACCCACCTGCGGATTCAATGGGGCATGCCCGACCCCGGCGTAACCCAAGTGACTGGTATTTCTGAGCCCGTGCCTATGATGAAAGGGTGAAGCCACTTTTTGTCCAGGGACTTGCATGAAACCACGCGAGTCCTTTTTTTCGCCCCCCCGTCGCCTGTCTTTGGCGCACCGACGCGGTCGGCGCGCCATGTCTGCCTGGCCGGTGGCCGTGCGCGGCATGGTCTGGATGGTCCTGGGTGGCATGCTGTTTTCGGTGATGAACGCCATCACCCGCGAGTTGACCTTGCACATGGATGTCTACCAAGTGCAGTTTGTGCGCTACCTGTTCGGGTTTCTGGTGATCGTGCCCTGGGTGTTGCACCACGGCTGGCAGGCCTACAAACCGGTGAACATGGCGGGCCAATTTTGGCGCGGTGGCGTGCACACGGTAGGGCTGTGCCTGTGGTTCACAGCCTTGCCGCACATCCACTTGGCCGATGTGACGGCCATCGGCTTTTCAGGGCCGATTTTCATCATGCTGGGTGCCGCCTGGTTTCTGGGCGAGCCCATGCACAAAGACCGCTGGATCGCGGCCCTGATCGGCTTTTCCGGGGTGTTGGTGGTGGTCCTGCCCAAGATGTCTGGCTCGGGCGGCTGGTTCAACCTGGTCATGCTGGCTTCGACGCCCGTGTTTGCGGCGTCCTTTCTCATCACCAAGGCACTCACACGTTATGAAAAACCCGGCGTCATCGTGCTGTGGCAAGCCCTCACGGTGAGCGTGCTCAGCCTGCCCATGGCCTTGCCGAATTGGCAGACGCCCCTGCCCCTGCAATGGCTGGGTTTTGCAGTGGCGGGCTTGTTGGGCAGCCTGGCTCAATATTGCTTGACCCGTGCGTTTGCGCTGACCGACATCTCAGCCACGCAATCCCTGCGTTTTCTGGATTTGGTCTGGGCTTCGCTGCTGGGCTGGATCATATTTGGCGATGTGCCCACCCAATCGACCTGGATGGGCGCCTTGGTCATACTGGGTTCCACAGTGTGGATCGCCCGCCGGGAAGGCAAACGAGCTGTCGCGGTGGTGGATTGAAGCCGTGACGGCAGCGAGGTGTAATTTGCAGGTCGTCGGCTTCAGCCCCGGCATGGGCCTGTGCCGGAGCGAAGAATGTCGGAGCTGAAGCTACCGACCTACGGGGGGCATGTTGTAGGTCGGCGGCTTCAGCCCCGACATGAAGCCTGCACCCAGGCCACAGAAGTCGGAGCTGAAGCTACCCAAAGTCGGAGCGGTATCTTGTGTGCTGGTGCGATTGATTAGACTCACCCCTCAAAGGCCGCTCGGCGCGGCCTGCAACAGGAGAACACAATGCCCGTCACCTTGGAAGGTCAGTTGGTGGTTGCGATTTCTTCGCGGGCCTTGTTCGACTTTGAAGAAGAAAACCACGTTTTCGAGCAAGGTGATGACCGGGCCTACATGAAGTTGCAACTCGATCGCCTGGAAGAGCCCGCCAAACCGGGCGTGGCGTTTTCACTGGTGCGCAAGCTGCTGGCCTTCAACGACGTCGACGCGCAGCGCGTCGAGGTGGTGATCCTCTCGCGCAATGACCCGGTCTCGGGCATGCGCGTGTTCCGCTCGGCCCAGCATTACGGCCTGCCCATTCAGCGCGGCAGTTTCACGCGGGGCCAGCCGCCTTGGCGTTACCTCAAGCCCCTGAATGCCAATCTGTTCTTGTCGGCCCACTTGTCGGATGTCCGCGCAGCATTGGATGCGGGTGTGCCTGCAGCTCAGGTCTACCCCCACTCGGCCTTGGCCTCAGAGGGGCATCCGAACGAAGTGCGCATTGCCTTTGACGGCGACGCGGTGCTGTTTTCGGACGAAGCCGAGCGCGTGTTTCAAGCCCAGGGCTTGTCGGCTTTTCAGCAGCACGAACGCGACAAGGCCAGCCAGCCTTTGCTGGCGGGGCCTTTCAAGCCCTTGCTCGCGGCCTTGCACCGCCTGCAGCAAGAGGGCACGCCCGCCATGCGCATTCGCACGGCGCTGGTCACGGCCCGCAGCGCGCCCGCGCACGAACGCGCCATCCGCACCTTGATGAACTGGAACATCGAAGTCGATGAAGCCATGTTTCTGGGCGGCTTGCCCAAAGGCGAGTTCCTGCGCGAATTCGAGCCCGATTTCTTTTTTGACGACCAGACCGGGCACATCGAGTCAGCGGCCAAGCACGTCCCGGCCGGGCATGTGGCATCGGGCGTCTCGAACCTTTGAGGCGGTCATGCACCTCATGGGCGTTTCCCGAAGGTCGGCGGCCACAGAGCCGACATTGTCGGCTCCGGCGCAGGCACCTGTCGGGGCTGAAGCCGCCGACCTACGAATACCCTGTCCCCTGTAGGTCGGCAGCTTTAGCTCCGACGTTGTCGGCTCCGGCGCAGGCACCTGTCGGGGCTGAAGCCACCGACCTACGAATACCCCGTCCCCCGTAGGTCGGTAGCTTTAGCTCCGACATTCTTGGCCTCGGCGCAGGCTTCATGTCGGGGCTGAAGCCGCCGACCTACGAATACCCTGTCCCCCTGTAGGTCGGCAGCTTTAGCTCCGACATTGTTGGCTTCGGCGCAGGCTTCATGTCGGGGCTGAAGCCGCCGACCTGCGAATACCCTGTCCCCTGTAGGTCGGTAGCCACAGAGCCGACATGGGTGGCTTCGAAGCCGAGCTGACATTTTGTGGGCCCCTTACTTCACAAACTGGTTCATTTCCATGATGGGCATCAGCACCGCCAGCACGATGAGCATGACCAAACCACCCATGCCCACGATGAGCAGGGGTTCCAGGATGGTGGCCAGGGCCATGGCGCGGCGTTGCACTTCAGACGACAGCTGCGTGGCGGCCCTTTGCAGCATGACTGGCAGTTGGCCGGTCTGTTCCCCCAGTCGGGCAAACATGGACAGCAGGCCGGGAAAGCGGGCGTTTTGGGCCAACGCTGTGCCCAGGGGCGCGCCTTCTCGCACACGTACCAACGCTTCAAGCGCGTCGGCCCGCAAGGCCTGGTTGGACAGTGTGTCGGCCGCTGCCTGCAGGGCCTTGAGGATGGGCACCCCAGCAGCAGTAAGCATGGCCAAGGTGGAGGCAAATCGGGCGCTGTTGTAGCCGCGTGCCAGGCGTCCGACGAGGGGCAAGCGCAGCCAAGCGGCGTCAAAGCGCAGGCGCAGGGCGGGTTGACGCAGCGCCATGCGGCCAGCCATGAAGGTCAGCACCAGCGTCAACAGCATGAGCCAGCCCCAGTGGCGCACCCCATCGCTGATGGCCAGCATGGCCACCGTCAGCAGGGGCAGCTGGCGCTTGGTGCCTGCAAACACCCCGGCCACTTGCGGCACCACCGAGGTGACCAGAAAAATCACAATCGCCAGCGCCACCAGGCTCACGATGGCGGGGTACAGCGCGGCGCCCATCAGTTTGGCGCGCAGCAGCTGCTGGTCTTCCAGGTCGTTGGCCAGCTGGTTGAGCACATCGGCCAGGTGCCCGCTTTGCTCGCCTGCGGCAATCACGGCCAGGTCAATGGCCGGGAACTCGTTCGGGTGCAGGCCCAGCGCCCGGCCCAGGCTGCTGCCTGAGTTGACTTCGGCGCGGATGGCGGCCATCAGCAAGCCTTGTTTCTCGTCTTCGGCTTCATCGGCCAGGGCAGACAAGGCGCGCTCGACAGGCAGGCCGCTGCCCACCAGACCGGCCAGCTGGCGCGTCCACACGGCCCGTTCGCTGGCGCTGAAGGCGCGCGAACGGCCCACCGGGCGCTGCCACCAGGGCACATCTGGGCCGCTGGCGCTGCTGCCGGAGGCAATGGCCTCGACGCTCAAGGGCACCAGGGACTGGGCGCGCAGTTGGCTGCGGGCAGATTTTTGGCTGTCGGCCTCGATCACGCCCTTGCGCATGGCGCCATCGGCTTGCAGGGCTTCAAAACGGTAGGCGGGCATGGGTCAAGGGTCTTCAGTGGCTGAAATAAATCACGCCCAGCTGGCCGCCGTAAACGACCGCTTGGCCGCTGGGCAGCACGGGGTTGATGAACTGGCTGGCGCTCAGTTGCGAATAAAACGCCCAGCGCTGCGTAAAGCGTTGGCGGTAAGTGATTTGCGCGCCCCAGTTGCCCAGGCCTGCATCCTGGCGCAGGGCCGAGCCGGGCGAGCGCGCCGCCGTGCTTTGCCAGTGCGCGGCATTGCCCCAAGTGGTGTAGGCGCTCAGCAGCATGGCGCTGTCATCGTCCAGTGGCTGGATGTAAGTCACTGTGGGCGAGGCGGTGGTGCCGTCGCCGCGCCCGAGCACGTCTTGCGTCAGGCTCAGGCCGGCCAGCCATTGGCGTGAAAACTTGTAGTCCAGATTGGCCCGCAGGCGCAGGGTTTTGCGGCCGCTTTTGAAGGCGTCAAAGTCAGCGTCCTGGTCGAGGTTGATCACGCTGGCGGACAGGCCGGTCTGCCAGTTGCTGGTTTTGAGCCAGTCATAGGTCAGGGCGTTGTCTTGCAGGGCTTGGCCAAAGCGGTGCCAGTTGGCCCCCTCGACCGTCCCGACCCGCCAGCGCCCATAGCGCAGGCCCAGCGTGGGGCGCAGCTGCATGTGGCCAGGGTGTCGCAAATCGCCCATGTCCAGTTTGGCGCCCAGGCTGTAGTCCCATCGGCTTGGCGGGGGTGGGGGCTGGGCCGGTTCTGTGGTTGCGGGCAAGGGCGCTGCCTGTGGCATGGCGTCCGGTGTCTGTGCGAAAGCGCCTATCCCGGCGCCCAGCAGCAGGCCAAGCAGGACCTGATTCATGTAGGAGCCAGCCCTGCTGGCGATAGAGCACAGGTGCAGCGCAGGCAATCGCTTGCAGGGCAAGCTCCTACAAAATGCGGCTACCGCTGCACATCGCTTGCAGGGCAAGCGCCTGCAAACACCTGTGTCTTCATGGACATCACCGCGCAGCGGGCGTGCTGGGGCAAATAACGCCAGGAGGGACGTTGGAGCCAGGAGGGCGGTCAAACCTTGCATCAGTCCCGCGTCACGCGCAGCAGTTCTTCGGCGCTGGTGATGCTCGCGTCCACCAGGCGCTGGCCGTCGTCGCGCATGAGCACCATGCCTTGGGCCAGCGCGGTGGCGCGTAAATCGGCTTCGGCGGCGCGGTTGTGGATTTGGGCCTTGATGTCTTCACTGGCCACCAACAGTTCAAAAATACCGGTGCGCCCGGCATAACCGGTGTGGCCGCAGGCGTCGCAGCCCGCGCCGTGGCAGGCGGTGCAGCGCTTGCGCACCAGACGCTGAGCCAGCACGCCCAAGAGCGACGAGCTGAGCAAAAACGGCTCCACCCCCATGTCGATCAGGCGGTTCACGGCGCTGGTCGCATCGTTGGTGTGCAGCGTGGCCAGCACCAGGTGGCCCGTCAGGGACGCCTGAATGGCGATTTGCGCGGTTTCAAAGTCGCGGATTTCGCCAATCATGATCACATCCGGGTCTTGCCGCAGGATGGCGCGCAGGGCCTTGGCAAACGTCAGGTCGATCTTGGCGTTCACCTGGGTTTGGCCCACGCCGGGCAGCTCGTATTCGATGGGGTCTTCCACCGTCATGATGTTGTTGCGCGTGGCGTCCAGCCGCTGCAAGGCGGCATACAGGCTGGTGGTTTTGCCCGAACCGGTGGGGCCGGTGACCAGCAAGATGCCGTGCGGCTGGTTAATCAACTGGTCTATTTGCGCCAGCACCTGGCCCTGCATGCCTACCGCTTCGAGCGTCAGGCGCGCCTCGCTTTTGTCCAGCAGTCGCAGCACGGCGCGCTCGCCATGCGCGCTGGGCAGGGTGGACACGCGCACATCCACGGCGCGTGAGCCCAGACGCAGGCTGATGCGGCCGTCTTGCGGGAGTCGTTTTTCTGCAATGTCGAGTTCGGCCATGATTTTCAGGCGCGAGATCAGTGCAGCGTGCAGCGCCCGGTTCGGTTGTACGACCTCGCGCAGCGTGCCGTCGATGCGGAAACGCACACTCGAATGGCGTTCATAGGGCTCGATGTGGATGTCGCTGGCGCCGTCGCGTGCGGCCTGGGTGAGCAAGGCGTTGAGCATGCGGATGATGGGCGCGTCGTCGCTGGCCTCCAGCAGGTCTTCCACGGCGGGGAGGTCTTGCATCATGCGCGAGAGGTCGGCTTCGGACTCGACCTCGTTGACGATGGCCGCCGCTGTGGAGCCGCTGTGCGCCTGGCCGCCGGAATAGGCCTGGTGGACCAGGCGGCTCACCTCAGACAGCGTGCTGTGCTGCAGGTTCAGTGCGGACGTGCCGAACTTGCGCGTGACTTCAGACAGCGCGGCGCGGTCGCTGCTTGGGCACAGCCACAGGGTCAGGCCTTGGCCGTCGTCTTCGAGCAGCAGCTGGTGCGTGCGTGCAAACGCGTAGGGCAGGGGGTAACGCATACCGGGCTCAGGGCTTCTGGGTGGCTGGCGCAGGCACAGGCAAGGCGGGCAGCACGGCCGCGCCCGAGATGGGCAGGGTGGACGTGCCCACCGGTTGCACGCCTTGCTGGTTCAAGCGCATTTGTTCGTAACGGCCCATGGACAGGGCTTCGGTGGCCGCGCCGTCGCGCACCACCACCGGGCGCAGGAAGACCATGAGGTTGGTTTTCTTGCGGCTGCGCGCTTCAGACTTGAACAGGTTGCCAAAAAAGGGCAAATCCCCCAGGCCGGGCACTTTTTCCTGGCTGGTGCTGGTGTCGTCTTGCAGCAAGCCGCCCAGCACCACAATCGAGCCGTCTTCCACCAGCACGCTCGACTCGATAGAGCGCTTGTTGGTGATCAGGCCCGAGGTGGACGAGCTTTTGCTGTCGATGCTGCTCACTTCCTGGAAGATCTGCATCTTCACCGTGCCGCTCTCGCTGATTTGCGGCTTGACGCGCAGCGTCAGGCCCACGTCTTTGCGCTCGATGGTTTGGAAGGGGTTGACCGCGCCGCTGTTGCTGTTGTTGGCCGTGTACTGGCCGGTCACAAAGGGCACGTTCTGGCCGATGACGATCTTGGCCTCTTCGTTGTCCAGGGTCAGCAAATTGGGCGTGGACAGCACATTGGCGTCGCCTTCACTTTGCAGAAAACGGGCCAGCGCGCCCAGCGCCAACACCCCGTTGCGCTGCTGCCCCACGGCCACATTCAGCCCGGTGGACGCGGTGTATTTGCCCGTGGCCGCATTGGCCGCCAGACTCAGCAAATTGGTGCCCCCCACAGAAAAGTTGGTGCCCAGCAAGCCCACAGCGCTGCCATTGGTGCCGGTGCCGCTCATCCACTGCACGCCAAACTCGGCGGCCTTGTCGGCGCTGACTTCGGCAATCAAACTCTCCACAAACACCTGGGCGCGGCGCTGGTCGAGCATGTCGATGACGCTGCGCAACTGGCGGTATTGCGGCTCGGGCGCGGTGATGATGAGCGCGTTGGTGGCCGGGTCGGCCTGGATTTGGCCGCCAGTGGAGGGCTGGGCGCTGGCGCTCAGGCCTGTGCCTGCTGCCCCGGGCGTGCCCGCCGGAGCCGAGGTGGGCGTGCTGCTGACGGCCCCGCTGGTGCCCAGGGCGCTGGAGCTGATGGCGGCGCGCAGCGTGGTGGCCAGTTTGGTGGCGTCGGCGTTTTTCAGGTAGACCACATGGATGTTGCCGCTGGCCGCGTTGGCGCCGCTGGCGTTGGGCTGGTCGAGTTGTTCGATCAGGCTGCGCGTGAGCGCCAGGCGCGCCGGGTTGGCCGCCCGCACGATCAGGCTGTTGGTGCGCACTTCGGCCAGCACGGTGGTTTTGAAGCCGGTGTCGGCCTGGCCGGGCGTGGCCGGGGCAGCTGCTGCGCTGCCCGCTGCGGCGCCCGAATCCAGCAGGCGCTGCACCAGGGTGGCCACATCCGGGGCGATGCCGTGCTTGAGGCGAATCACCTCGACCCCGGTGGCGTTGGACACATCGAGTGCGGCAATGATGCGGCCCAGGCGCTGCAGGTTGTCGCCATAGTCGGTGATCACCAGCGCGTTGGTGCCGGGGTTCACGTTGATGGTGTTGTTGGGGCTGATCAGCGGGCGCAGCACCGGCACCAGGTTGTTGGCGTTTTCGTGGTTCAGCCGAAAAATTTGCGTCACGATCTGGCCGCTGCTGGCGGGCACGGCGCCTGCCGACACGCTGGCGCTTTGCAGCTTGGCTTCGGCTTCGGGCAGCACGGTGTAGAGCCCGGCGGATTCGACCACGGCAAAGCCCTGGGTGCGCAGCTGGCTGGCAAACAGGCGCAGCGCCTGCGCCGGGGGCACGGGCACGGTGCTCGACAGCGTCATCGTGCCCTTGACACGCGGGTCCACCACCACGTTGTGCCCCGACAAGGTGGCCAAGGTGCGGGCCACGGCGTCGATTTCGGCGTTTTGAAAGTTCAGCGTCACCGGCTCTTTGGGGTTGATGGGCTTGGGCGTTTGCGCCCCGGCGGGCGTGCCCAGGCAAGCCCAGGTGAGCGCGGCGGCTGTCAACAGGGTGTGCAGTGAGCCAGACAGTGAGCGGAGGGTGAAAGGTGGCATGTGGTGCATGGGTTTATCCCAGTGAAAGCAGGCTGCGCGTGCCCTGACGGCGGCCGATGATGTTGAGCAAATTGGACAAGGCGGCCTCGCTGCCCGCTTGGGCACTGGCTTCGCCGCTAAAGCGCAGGCGCTGGCCCACCCATTGGCCCTGGCCTTGCAGTTGCAAGGGGCCTTGCAGGGTGCTCAGCTGCAGATCGGGCGTGGCCGAGCCTTCGGGCGTGCCTCGCAGCTGAATGCGGTAACTGCCCATGGGTTGCAAGGTGCTGAGTTTGGAGGACATGTTCAGCGCGTCGAGTTCGGCCAGGCCTTGCAGCCGCAAACGGCCGGCCGCCCAATGCAGCTGCAGCGATTGGCTGCGCAGCTGGAGTTGTCCGGCCGCTTGCAAGGTGTTCCAGGGGGCGCCCAGGCCCGACAGCAAAGCGGCAGGCCAGGTCGAGGTGTGGTCGCTCAGCTGCAATTGCAGCGTGGACAGGCCCGCCTGCAGCCGGGCGCTCGCGCTTTGCTGCATGCAGCAGTCGGCCAGAAATTGCAGTTGCAAGGACATCCAGCCGGGGGTGATGTGCCACTGCAAGCGCCCGGGCAGGGCCTGCGCGTCGCGGCTGCCCGCGCCGCCACTGAGCACCAGCTGGGCCGAGCCCTGCCAGACCGTGCCCCGCGCTTGGTGCAGCTGAACCTGCCCTTGGCTGGCTTGGTCAAGGCCCCAGGCCAGCCAGCGTGCGGGCGCCCACACGAGCAGCGCCAGGCTCAGGCCCAGGCAGGCGCCCCAGACGGCTGGGCGCCAAGGGCTGCGCGCCGGGGCAGCGGACGGGGGCAGGCCTGCGCGCCGACCTGAGAACCGGGTGAGGGCTTTCAAGTCCTGACGCTTCAGGGCCGAGCGGGGCAGGGTGGTTTGCATCACAACAGGGCGCATCAAGGCAGGCTCAGAACCAGGGTGCCGCTCCAGCGCACCGCGCTGCTCTGGGCGGGGGCATCGGGGGTCTTGGCCGCAGGCGATGCAAGCGATGCTGGGCCAGGCTTGGCCGTTGCAGGCTCGCTGACTTGTCGCAACTGGGCTTGAACGGGCAAGGCCTGGGCGTGTTCGCGGGCTTGCTGCAGCCAGCGGGTCAGGCCGTCGGCGGGGGCCGCTTGCAGGCTCACGGTGGCGCGCTCACCTTGCAGGCTGAGCTTGGCGTCGGCGCCCAAGGCGGCAAGGTTGCGTTCGAGCCACTGCACGGCGTCAGCGCGGGTGATGGCTGAAGGTTTTTTCAGGCTTTGGGCCTGGGCTTGCAGCTGGCGCATCTGGGCGCTTTGGCGGTCAAGTGCGGCTTGGCGGGCGGGGGCTTCGTTCCAGGTTTGCAAGGCCGGGGCCAGGGCGATGCGCCAGACGGCGGCCAGGGCCAAGATTACGGCTGCCAGGCTGAGCAGCTGGCGTTCGCGAGCGCTGCGCTGTGCCCAGGCGGCACGCAGCGAAGCGCGCAGGGGCGCCGTGGTGGCTTGAAGTTGGTTTTGCCAGGTGCTCATGGTTGCGCTTCTTTCGTGCTCATGACCCCGGCCGTGCCGTCGGTACGCCAGGCATAGCCTTGGGCGCTCAGCGATTTTTCAAGAGCCTGTTGCGCGCTGGCGCTCAAGCTCAGCTCAGGCAGGCGCAGCTGGCCAGGTTCAAACTGAAACTGCGTGGGGGCCGCGGTGCCCGCAGGCCAGCTTTGCCCCAGGGCGCCGAGCATGGTTTCCAGGTCGGGCGCGCTCAGTTGGCCCGAGCCTTGGCGCAGCCGGGCCACTTCGCGGGTCATTTGCAAAGGTGCATCCACCACCACCTGGGTTTTGGGGAAGGTCTCGCGCAGCATGTGTGCCCAGCTGCTTTGCTGGGCCTGCCAGTCGGCGCGTGTTTTGTAGGCCCACACATTGAGCCCCAGCAACTGGCTGGCCAGCAACACGCCCAGGCCCCAGCGGGCCGGGCGCCAGTCGCGGCTGTGCCACAGGTGGCTGGCGCTGCGTTGCCAGTTTTTCAGGCGCCGCGCACGGGCGTTGGCCTGAAATTCAAATTGCGCCAAGTCCCAGTCCGTGCCCAAGGCCTGCAGCCAATGCTGCTTGGGTGCCACCATGGGCGCCTTCAGGCCCAGGCGCTCGCTCACCCAGCTCACCACGCTTGGCTCGGCGCTCAAGCTGGCGCTGCCGCGATCTTCGTCGCTGAGCACATCTTGGGCCGTCAGCACACTGGCCATGGGCAGGCCCCACACGCCGCGATCGGCCTGCTGCAGCCACAGCCAGCCTTCATCGGCCGGGCCAACGGCCGTGATGTGCAGCGCCGCGCCCACGGGGGCAAATTCGGGCACGATGCGGTGCACCGTGATGCCGGCCGACTCCAGGGCCTGCAGCTGCGCGCTCAGCCAAGCGCGGTCACAGGCGGCCACCCAGGGCTGCTCGGTGGTTTTCCATTGGGCTTGCAAGGCCAGGTGCATCTGCGCCGGGTCGTCAAGCAGGGCGTCTTCCAGCAGGCCTTGCAGGGCAGCTTGCAGTCGCGACGCCTGTTTGTGCAGCCCGGCGGGCAGCGAAACACGGTGCCAAGACAAAGCCCCGGCGGGCACCAGGGCCACGACTTCGGTCTGCCGGTCGGCGCGGGGCAGCAAGGCGGTTTGCGCCCATTGCAGGTTCAACGAGGCCGCAGGGGCATCGGTTTGCACCAAGGCATGCGCATACACCGTGGTGGTGCCAGGCATGCCCAAGGGCAGTTGAATGATCAGAGTTCGCATGAGCTTTTTTAACCTAGAAAATGCAGTTGGACGCACCCGAGGGTGCGGCCATGGGGGGCAATGGCCAGGCGCGAGGAGGCAGCAGGCTGCCCCCCTGCAACGACGAGCAACGCCGCCAGTGCCCCCCAGGGCCGTGCCATCGGGTGCGTAGCGGTATCAGCCACAAGGTGAGCGTCTTCGTGGTCACAGCGTTCAGGATGCACAGGGTTTCCAGCGTGGTCAAAGCGGTCAACTGCGTTTTCTAGGTTCATTGTAGGGTCGGGGCCAGCGTGAGCTGCGGGCTGCGCACCCGCCACAGCATGCGCACCTGGTTGCCTTCACGACGCACCAGCGCCAGGTCTTGCTGCACCACGTTGTCGATGCGCATGCGCCCGAGTACCTCGAAATATCGGCTGCCCACGCTGTGTTGTTGTTCGTTGACCCCTGTGCCTGCCGCCCCCAAGGCCTGGCGCACGGCGTCCAGCGATGTCCAGGGCGCCTTGTCGCGCTGCTGCACCAATTGGCGCGCAGCGGCCAGGTCCAGGCCGGGCAGGCTGGCCATCAGCACCTCAGCGCTGGCCGTGTTCAGGTTCACCGGCGTGGCTTCGGGCAGCACGCTGACAAAGCCTTCGAGCGCCCGCGCTGTGGCCGGGCTCAGGCCCAGCCAGACCAGTTGGGCGGTTTGCTGGGGCAAGAGGGGTGTTTGGGCGGTGTTGCCTGCCGTGGCTGATGTGCTGCTTTGCAGCGCCGCCTGCAATTGGCGCGACAGCGTTTGCAGCTCTTGCAACGGCAGGTCCAGGCGTTCAAACAAGCGCGCAAAACGTGCCAGCTGGACCTTGGACACCTGGCCGTCTTCGATCAGGTTGCGCACATTCAGGCGCGACTGCGCATCGGTGATCTGGCCCGAGAGAAAAACCTCGGCATCACCTTCTTGCCACTTTTGGTCTTGCGACAGGAAATTCGACAACTTGGATTCCTGCACCGGCAAAGCCCAGGGCTCACCCAGGTGGTCCACAGCGCCGCTGGACAAACCGTCTTCGCGCAAGATCAAGCGCGTCCAGTCCAGGGCGCCGGTCATCATCCAGGCCGTTTGGCTGCGCCCACGTTCGGCGGTTTCGATCTCGACCTGGCGCCACTGTTGCCACAGTGCAGCGCTGGCCAGCGTGGCCACCAGGGCCACGATCAGCATCGCGGTCAGCAAGGCGGCACCGCGTTCCGCCTGTCGGTGAACGACGCGGGGATGCGGGTATTCGCAGGTCGGTGGTCGCAGACCCCGACGTTCGTTGGAAGGCGGCAATGGCTGAATTTGGCGTTGGGGGTTCTGCGGGCACATGTCGGACTCTTCGAGTGCCGACCTACGGGGGGCGCGGTCGGCTGGGTGTGTGCTGTGCCTTTGTAGGTCGGCGGTCGAAGACCCCGACATGCGGCATGTGCCAAACCACAAACGCCGGATGCCCCGAAAGCAAATGTCGGACTCTTCGAGTGCCGACCTACGGGGACTGTTGCCGCAAGCGTCTGCACATTGCCTTTGTAGGTCGGCGGTCGAAGACCCCGACATGCGGCATGTGCCAAACCACAAACGCCAGATGCCCCGAAAGCAAATGTCGGACTCTTCGAGTGCCGACCTACGGGGACTGTTGCCGCAAGCGTCTGCACATTGCCTTCGTAGGTCGGCGGTCGAAGACCCCGACATGCGGCATGCGCCACACCACAAACCCCGGATGCCCCGAAAGCACATGTCGGACGCTTCGAGTGCCGACCTACGGGAGCCGTGTCCGCTTGCAGCAGCGCGATGACCTTGTAGGTCGGCGGTCGAAGACTCCGACATGGAGCATGCGCCACACCACAAATGCCGGATGCCCCGAAAGCAAATGTCGGACGCTTCGAGTGCCGACCTACGGGGACCGATACGAATGCGGTGCTTGTCATGGCGCGGTTCTTGTGGTTTGCGTGCTGCGCTCATGGCAGGGCTCCAGACAAGGTCGGGCGTATCCAGTCCAGGGTCAAGGCGCCTGCGCCAGACGGGCCGGGCGGCAGCGTCAGGATCAGGCGCACGCCGTCGGGCGGCGTGCTGCTGGCTGTGGCGCTATTGGCAGGGCTGCTGGTTGGTGGGGGCGTGCCGGACGTGCTGCCGGACGAACTTGTGGATGAACCGGGCGTGACCGCATCACTCGACAGCGGGTTGGTCCAGCTGCCGCCCCGGTGCACAAACAGCTGCCAGCCGCTCAAGGGGTGGATGTTGACCTCGCCTGCCTGCGAGGCGGGCGTCGGCGTTTGGCTCCATTCCCGGGCCAGGTTCCAGGCGTTTTGCCAGTCGCTGCGCAGGTGCAAGGGCGCCGATTGCCAGCGCAGCCAGTCGCCGCCACCGGGGCGCCCCGGGTTGTTGCGCCAGGTCCAGGCCACCACCTGCACCTCGGCGTCCAGGGCCGCACGGCGCGTGAGCCGCAGCACCTTGCCGTCCCAGTCCCAGCTGGGCGTGCCGCCCAACTCTGCCAGTTGGTCCAGATCGGTTTGCCACTGCGCCAGACCCGCTTGCAAGGTGCGCACCTCGTCCGAACGCACCTGCAAGCTGCTTTGCGTGCGCAGCATCCCGTCCAGGCCGCGCCAGGCCATGAGGGACATTAAAGCCATGACGCTGATGGCCACCAGCACCTCAATCAGCGTGAAGCCGCCACAGACAGATGTCGGACTCTTCGAGTGCCGACCTACGGGGGCGGTGGTCGGCTGAGCGTGTGCAGTGCCTTCGTAGGTCGGCGGTCGAAGACCCCGACATTTTTCATTGCACAGGCTGAACGCAAGCCGTGCCATCAATTGCGACCCATCACGGTGGACAGCTGCAGCACATACTGGCCCTCGTCCAGCACGCGTGCATCCACCCGCCTGAAGTTGGGGTTGGGCGTGGGGCGCACCGACAGGTCCACCACCAACAAGCGGCCCACTTGCGGGCATTCAATTTGGGTGTTGCCGGTGTCGGGTAATTGGCGCAGCAGCCGCAAGCGGATCAATTCGTTCTCGGCGCAAATTTGCCCCAGCATGCTCACGTTCTGGCGCTCGGCGTTCTGGCTGAGCGAGCCGGTGGCCTTGAGCCCTGCCAGCAAAGCCACCGCCACAATGCTCAGCGCCACCAGCACCTCGATCAAGGTGAAGCCTGTTTGCGTTCTGGCCCGCTGATGGTGTAACGGTCTATGGGCGCTCGTGGCATCGCGCTCGCCCCATGTCGGGGTCTTCAACCGCCGACCTACCAAGGCACCACACACGCCAAGCTGGTCACGGCCTTCGTAGGTCGGTACTCGAAGAGTCCGACGTGGCTCGTGAACAGAGGCATTCGCATTGTCGGCATCGCGCACGCCCCATGTCGGGGTCTTCGACTGCCGACCTACCAAGGCACCGCACACGCCAAGCTGACCACGGCCTTCGTAGGTCGGTACTCGAAGAGTCCGACGTGGCTCGTGAACAGAGGCATTTGCATTGTCGGCATCGCGCAGGCCCCATGTCGGGGTCTTTGACCGCCGACCTACCAAGGCACCACACACGCCAAGCTGGTCACGGCCTCCGTAGGTCGGTACTCGAAGAGTCCAACGTGGCTCGTGAACAGAGGCATTCGCATTGTCGGCATCGCGCACGCCCCATGTCGGGGTCTTCGACCGCCGACCTACGAAGACATTGCTCAGCGGCATCTGGTCACGGCCTTTGTATGTCGGGGTCTTCGACCGCAGACCTACCAAGGCACCGCACACGCCAAGCTGGTCACGGCCTCTGTAGGTCGGTACTCGAAGAGTCCGACGTGGCTCGACCCACCCACTGCTCATGGCGTCAGCCCTGTGCGTGTGCTTTGGACCTTGAAGGGTCGCAGGCCGTCGGTGACGACCCACACGGTGCGCGTGGCCGTGGTGGTGTTCAAGGCAATGGCTTGGGGAGCGATCAAGGGTTCGGGTCCCAGCACAATCGGCTGCTCGGTTTGGGCGCGGGTGGTGTCCGACAGCCAACGTTTGGGCAAGCCCGGTGCGGGCAGGCCTTCAAACACAAAGCCTGAACCCTCTGCCCGCCACACCACGGCCAAGCCACTGGCGCGGGCCTGAGCACGGGCGGTTTCTAGCAAGGCGGCCAAGCGGTCGGCATCGCGTTCCAGGGCGCTGTCGGCGCTGTCACGCAAGCTCAGGCTGACACCGGCTGTGGCGATGGCGATCAGGGCCACCACGACCAGCAACTCCAGCAAGGTGAAGCCGCCCGAATGCGCGTGTGCAAGGCGGCGGGGCTTATTGCCAGCTGCCGATGTCGGCATTGTTGCCTTCGCCGCCGGGCTGTCCGTCAGCGCCAAAGGACATCACATCCACCTCGCCTTTGATGCCGGGGTTCATGTATTGGTAAGCGCGGCCCCAGGGGTCGTTGGGCAGTTTGTCCAGATAAGGCTTCCAGTTGCCAGGCACGGGCTCGGTGGTGGGCTTGGCAGTCAGGGCCTTGAGGCCTTGTTCGCCGCTGGGGTAGCGTTGGTTGTCCAGCTTGTAGAGCTTGAGCGCCTGCATCAAATTGCCCACATCGGTGCGGGCGGCCGTGATGCGTGCATCGTCTGCGCGACTGAGTACATTGGGCACGATGAGCGCGGCCAGCACGCCAATGATGGCCAGCACGACCATGAGTTCGATCAGGGTGAAACCGCGTTGGCGGCGGGGCATGTGTAGTGAGTTTGTAGACATAGCGTCCATCATAATCTGAGCATGCGCACCCTCCATGACATGTCCACCACCCCTTCAGCTTCAAAGCCCTTTTCACTGAATCGTTGGCCCTGGCGCTATGGCTTGACGCTGCTGGCGTGGTCAGCAGCTGCGGCCAGTCTGGTGTATTGGTTTTTGCAGTTCCCGGTGCAAGACGGCATGCTTCCAGCGTCCGAAACACTGACGGTGAGCCAGCGCACACAAGCACCAAGCGATGCCGGTCTGGGGCGAGCCTTGGGCGTGGTCACGGCAACAGCCGCAGCGCCCACACCACAAGCCGCACGCTTTCAGCTCATGGGCGTGATCGCCGCCAGTTCAGGCCAGGGCAGCGCGCTCATTGGCACCGACGGCCTGCCGCCCAAGGCCTATCGGGTGGGGCAGGTGGTGGCTGATGGCGTGGTGCTGCAAAGTCTGGAGCCACGACTGGCCCGGCTGGGCACCGGCCCCGCCAACGGCTGGACACTTCAATTGCCTGGGTCGGACAAAGCGCCTTGATCCAGCACAACACCACCAGTCCTGTTCGCGAGTGGGATGGTGGGGGGGGCGTGGGAAATCGCTTGCAGGGCAAGGCTCCTACAAAATGCTGGGATTCAAGCCCGCAAAAACAGCCGATAAACCGGGTTATCCGTCTCTTCCGCATACGGATAACCCAGCGCTTTGAGGAACTTGTCAAACGCCTTGTCGTCCTTGGGTGGTACTTGAATGCCCACCAGAATGCGGCCGTAGTCGGCCCCCTGGTTGCGGTAGTGGAAGAGGCTGATGTTCCAGCCCGGACGCATCAGGCTGAGGAACTTGAGCAAGGCACCTGGCCGCTCGGGGAACTCAAAGCGCAGCAGGCGCTCGTCTTGTGACAGCGCCGAGTGCCCGCCCACCATGTGGCGGATGTGTTCTTTGGCCAGTTCGTCGTGCGTCAGGTCCAGGGCCTTGAACTTGTGTTTGTTGAAGTTGGCTGTGATCTTGGTGCTCTCGCCCTTGCCCTGCGTGCTCAGGCCCAAAAACACATGGGCTTGGTCTGAATCGCTCATGCGGTAGTTGAACTCGGTCACGTTGCGGGGGCCGCCCGGCAAGCTGCCGATCAGCTCCAAAAAGCGCTTGAAGCTGCCGCGCTCTTCGGGGATGGTCACGGCAAACAGGGCTTCTTTTTCTTCGCCCACATCGGCGCGCTCGGCCACAAAGCGCAGGCGGTCAAAGTTCATGTTGGCGCCGCACAAAATGGCGGCGTAGGTCTGGCCTTTGGTCTTGTGCGTGGCCACATATTGTTTGATGGCCGCCACCGCCAGCGCGCCTGCGGGCTCCACGATGGAGCGGGTGTCCACAAAAATGTCCTTGATGGCCGCGCACACCGCGTCGGTGTCCACCGTCATGAATTCGTCCACCAGGCCCCGCGCCACGCGGAAAGTTTCTTCGCCGACCAGCTTGACGGCGGTGCCGTCCGAGAACAAGCCCACATCGGCCAAAGTCACGCGTTTTTTGGCAGCCACCGACTGCATCATCGCGTTGGAGTCGTTCATCTGCACCCCAATCACCTTGACCCCGGGCCGCACCGCCTTGATGTAGTTGGCCACGCCGCTGATGAGGCCGCCGCCGCCAATGGCCACGAATACGGCATCGAGCGGCCCCGTGTGTTGGCGCAGCATCTCCATGGCGATGGTGCCCTGGCCCGCGATCACATCCGGGTCGTCAAACGGATGCACAAAGCTCAGGCCCTGCTTTTTTTCCAGCAGCACTGAGTGGTTGTAGGCGTCGGAATAGCTGTCGCCAAACAGCACCACCTCGCCGCCCAGGTTCTTGACCGCGTCAATCTTGACTTGGGGGGTGGTGGTGGGCATGACGATGACGGCGCGGGCGCCCAGCTTGCTGGCGCCCAGCGCAACGCCTTGTGCATGGTTGCCAGCAGAGGCGCAGATCACGCCTTTTTTGAGCTGCGCTGGGGTCAGGTGCGCCAGCTTGTTGTAGGCCCCACGCAGCTTGAAGCTATGCACCGGTTGCTGGTCTTCACGCTTGAGCAGCACCTGGTTGTTCAGGCGACGCGACAGGTTTTTGGCGATCTCCAGGGCCGACTCGGTGGCCACGTCGTACACGCGGGCGTTGAGGATTTTGATCAGGTAATCGGCGGGTTTGAGGTGAGGGGTGGTCATGCGCAAGCGGTCGCACAAAGGGGAGCGACGGTCAAAAGGGTGAGCACCGATGATAACGGGCCAAAAAAAATGCCCCGAGCCTTGCGGTTCGGGGCAAATCCACCTTTTCAGAGGGTGGAGGAGACAAAGGGTCCGTGCAAAAAAGCACGACTGTTCGCAATTTTAGCGATATTTTTGCTGCGGTGCAGCAACCGGGTGTATCAATTTGCAAAATCTTGTAAAGACATGGGGCGGTACATCGTCGAAGCACAAGCCAACGACGGAGCATGGTCGTTTTGCCAACGCCGTCTTTCAGCGTGTAGGGCTGCCCGGTAGGTCGGCAGCTTCAGCTCCGACGTTCGTGGCTTTGACTCAGATCCATGTCGGGGCTGAAGCCGCCGACCTACAAGAGGCGGGGTTGTCATGGGGCGCGAGGCCAGGCTTTAACATATGAGCCGCTTGAACAGCACCTCAGAACAGATTGGGAATCACACAATGGAATGCACAGTTACCTGGACCGGCGCTGCCGGCACCCGCTCGGGCATGGGCTTTTTGGCCGAAACAGGCTCGGGCCACATGATCGCCATGGACGGCGCGCCCGATGCCGCCAAGCCTGAAAACGGTGGTCAAAACCTCGCACCCCGCCCCATGGAAACCTTGCTGGCCGGCACGGGCGGCTGCACCGCTTACGACGTGGTCCTCATCTTGAAGCGTGGCCGCCATGACGTGCGCGGTTGCAGCGTCAAACTGAGCAGCGAACGCGCCGAGGTAGACCCCAAGGTGTTCACCAAAATCAATATGCATTTCACCGTCACGGGCAAAGCCATCCCGGCCAGTGCCGTTGAGCGCGCCATTGCCATGAGCCACGACAAATACTGCTCGGCCAGCATCATGCTGGGCAAAACGGCCGAGATCACGACCAGTTTTGAGTTGGTGGAAGTGGTTTAAAATTCTGAAAAAATGGAATTACTTTCCATAAATTCAGGAAGTCATGCGCCTTCGCACACTCAGTCAAACCATACACACGATCAGCCAGAGCTTTCCGGTGCTGATGGTCACGGGTCCCCGCCAGGTGGGCAAAACCACTTTGTTGGACATGTGCAGCGAAGGCGCCAGGTCCTATGTCACCTTGGACGATCTGGAAATGCGACGTTTGGCGCAGCAAGATCCGGCGCTTTTTCTGCAAACATGGCCGGCGCCTGTGACGATTGATGAAGTGCAGTACGCGCCGCAACTCTTCAGCGCCATCAAAATGGTGGTGGACAGGGACTCAAGAAACGGCTTGTTTTGGCTCACAGGGTCTCAAAAATTTCAGCTCATGCAAGGTGTGACCGAGAGCCTTGCGGGCAGAGTGGCCATTTTGGATCTGCTCGGTTTGTCTCAGGCCGAGCAACAAGACCGAGCCCTCCAAGCGGTGCCATTTGTGCCTACGCCAGAATGGATTGGTCATGCGCGCAGCGCGGCCCAAGATATGCCCCTGAAGGCGCTTTATGAACAAATCTGGATGGGCTCATATCCGCGTTTGCTAAGCCAAGGCCCTCAAAGCCGCGATATTTTTTACCGCTCTTACGTTCAAACCTATGTGCAGCGTGATGTGCGCGATCTGCTCAAAGTTTCTGATCCCCTGAGTTTTCACCTTTTTTTAAGTGTGGTGGCAGCCAGAACAGGGCAACTGCTCAACTATGCCAATCTGGCCAATGAAGTAGACATCGACACCAAAACAGCCAAGGCCTGGTTGTCGGTGCTCGAAGCGTCGGGGCTGGTGTATTTGCTGCAGCCTTATCACCGCAATTTGACCAAGCGGATGATCAAGTCGCCCAAGCTGTATTTCCTGGACACAGGTTTAGCCGCTTATTTGACGAAATGGGGCTCCCCCGAGGCGCTGGAGGCAGGCAGTATGTCTGGCGCCATGCTCGAGACTTGGGCAGTCACCGAAATCCTTAAAAGCTATTGGCACAACGGAAAAGAAGCGCCAATTTACTTTTATCGAGATACAGAACAAAAAGAAATTGACCTGCTCATTGAGGTCAATGATGTGATCTATCCAGTAGAAATCAAGAAAACGGCAGCGCCGTCTGCGCAGATAGGGAAAGCATTTTTGGCCGCCGAGAATTTGGGCAAAACCTTAGGGCCTGGCGCCGTGCTGTGCCTGACGCCGCGCGATGTGCCCTTGTCCTCCACTGTGACAGCCATTCCAATGGCCTATCTGTGAGTCTCTGGCGCACATATCCAGCCGTGATGTTCAAACCCGGGGCGCCACCGTCGTCATCACCTTGGCGGCGACTTTCATCAGCCCTTTGACGGGTGCAGGCAACTCGACGGCCCCCGCTTGTTGCGCCATGTGGGCGTGCGCGATTTCATCTGTTTTCATTTGCGCCACGATGGCCCTTGAGGCCGCATCGGCCGCTGGCAGCCGGTCCATGTGGCTTTGCAGGTGGGCTTCGACTTGCCGCTCGGTTTCAACCACAAAGCCCAGACTGACACGGTCCCCGCCCAACTTGCCTGCCGCGTATCCAATGGCAAAAGCCCCCGCATACCAAAGAGGGTTGAGCAGCGACGGGCGGTCTTTCAATTCATTCAGGCGCTGCTGCGTCCAGGCCAGATGATCTGTTTCTTCGCGGCTGGCCTGCGCCAATTGCGCCCGCAAGGCGGGGTTGGTGCAGGCCAGCGCCTGGCCGGTGTACAGCGCCTGGGCGCAGACCTCACCCACATGGTTCACCCGCATCAAGGCTGCCGCCTCGCGCCGTTCGGCGTCGCTCAGCACCCCTTCGGGTGTGGTGGCAGTGGGTGTCGGGCGGCTGGCACGGGGCTCGGCCCACAAAGTGCGCAAAGCACTGTCAGCGGCCAGGATCAAAGCGTTCAAAGTCATGAGGGGAGTTTAAACAACTGGGTTGAACCATGCGTGATGCAGATCAGGTGATGATGTGCAATGGACCAAGTTACCAGATAAGAAAGCGTCAAAAACAGCTTGTTCAGCAATCTTTAAATGAGGATTTTTTGGAGAGAACTGTGATGCTTACAGTCCTTGAATCACCGCCCATACCGGTCGGTAAGATCAAGAGCATTGGACCTTTTGGGCCTCAGTATGAAGTCGGCCATGCAGTTCGTCAGCTGAGCGATGGTGACTGGTTGGTAGAGGTCACGATGGTTGATACGGGAGAAAAGGCGGAATACCGCCTGACTCATTTGGCCGATGATCGGGAGGCGCACTGAAGTATGCAGTGGCTTTTGATTTGGTTGTGGCCGACACTGAATTGAACCATCTGAAGGGGCATGACTTATTGATTCGGCCCGATGAAGTTTGCAAGAACGCTTTTTTGTGGGAGCGGCGCCCTCGCCGCGATTGAGCCTCGCAGACCACCACCCATCGCCCCGAGGGCGGGGCTCCCACACTGATCGCTGTGCCCAAGAAAAGCCGTTGACTTCAAACTTCACAGGGCCGGATCAATAGAAAAGTTGTCGATGCGCGTGGTGGCATGGCTTCTACTGCCGAGAAGGCGCATCTTTCTCGTGAGACCCTCTACCGAACGCTATCAACCCGTGGTAACCCGACGATCAGAACTCTCAACGCCGTGCTCAAGGCCACAGGCTTGAAATTCGCAGTCACGGCACACTGAAGCCGCCGCCCTACAACACATCCCTCGTAGGTCTGAGTTTCAGCGCCGACAACGCAGCCTTCGGCACAGGCCCCACGTCGGGGGGAGAATGCATACCCTCGCAAGCAAAACCATAATTTCATCCCGACCGCACCGTTGCCAGAGGCAAGAACAGCGTCTGCGGTGATTCAGGCAGACCCATCAAACCATGATGCAAACAAAAAACCTTTGGGCCATCGTTATTTGCATCCTCCATCAAGAAACTTGCTGCTAACCCTCAACGATTGCGACGACTGAGCGGATCAGCAAGCAGTGAAATGAATCAAAAGTGAGTATTTTTGGATGTATAAACGCCATAGAAAAAGCCCGCACAAGGCGGGCTTTTCTATCTATCGTACGTCCCTAGGGGGAGGCTTTCGCCCGCAAGTCCTAGTGGCTAGTCGGACAATTATAAGACACAAATTTGCATGTCACATACAGAACCTCTACAAACGATAAAGTCAATGCTGTCAGATGCGCGTCTTGCAACTTTTGAGGCGGCAATCCATTCGCCAGGGCCAATATTGCCGCGTGCATTGGCTTTGTATGCATGGAATGCGCAAATATCAGCAGCCTTACTTGCGCCTTTGCATGTCTGTGAGGTGGTCATCCGCAATGCGGTGTCAGATGCGTTGGCCGCTGTCTATGGGAGCCAATGGCCGTGGGAGAGCGTTTTCGAAAATAGCTTACCGAGTCCAAAAGTTGGCTTCAATCCGCGCCATGAACTTGTTCGTGCTCGCGCTCGTGAGCAAAGCACCGGCAAAGTCATCGCTGAACTCAAAATGGTTTTTTGGCAAAAAATGTTCACCGGACGGTTCGATACCCGATTGTGGAATGATCATCTGTTCAGCGTGCTGCCGCATTTGGATGCAACAAAATCTGTCCAAGAACTGCGTCGACTGATTCATGGAGACTTGGAACAGTTGCGCGCTTTACGAAATCGCATTGCGCACCACGAACCCATTTTCAAACGCCCCTTGAAAGATGACTTCGTCAAGATGCAAGAATTGATTGCATTTCGATGTCCAACAACGTCTTTATGGATGGCCAACAACCAACAGGCCACCTCGTTGATGACAGCTAAACCAGTGTGAACACCACCCCCAGCGTGTCAGAAACCTAAAAGTGATGATCACAAAATTCCATTTTTGGGGTTTCGGCGCTGCAAAGCGCGGTTTTTGGACCAGATTCGTTGATTTGAACTTAACGAGTGGTCGCCTGGAAGTTTTCACGATAAGTTAGGTTGCGCACCGTGGGACGAGATTTCAAAATTCTAGTGTGACGTATCGAACAGACACTTTTCAAAGGGATAAAAAAAACCGCAATTTTTTGGGGTTCTGAGAACCGATCCGAAGCGGCGGTTATTTCAGTCAAATTGGGTATTTGCAGAAGTTCCAATGAAGGTTTGTCAGAGCGAGTAACGTTCAATGCACCTGATAAGTTGTTGATTTGAATGATTAAATCGTCAAATTTGATATTGCCCATAAGGGTAAAACCGGGTGCATGTTGCACGATTGCAACGGAAAGCCCTTTTCTTTTTCAAAAACCTTGGAGAAGGCCAAAGGCTCTGGTGCAATACATCCAACCTTCCGGATTTGGAGGTTGGCTCTGAGTTTTGAGGGGTGATATCCACCCACCGAATTCAGAGCTCTTGTTTAACCTTGGAGAAACTTGCAATGAAAAAATCTCTGATTGCTCTGGCTACATTGGCTGCCGCTACTGGCGCTTTCGCTCAATCTTCTGTGACCATCTCCGGTCAACTGGACGCTGGTATCAGTTCCACTGAAGTCGGTGCAGGCGCAACAAAGTCTACTGCAACAACCATGGGCAGCGGCATTCACGGTGCTTCGCGCCTGCGTTTTGTAGGTGTGGAAGACCTGGGCGGCGGCACAAAAGCCAATTTCTGGTTGGAAATGCAACCTAGCTTCGCAGATGGTTCAACAAGCGCTAAGCTGTTCAACCGTGGTGCTTGGTTGGGCGCTTCCGGTGGCTGGGGAGAAGTTCGTTTGGGTCGCCAAGGCACCAACACGATCGGAGCAGTGTGCACAATCGATCAGCACGGCTGCTACTCTGGCTTCTCTGGTGGCGGCATCTTGTTCTCCGGCCAAGCAACACCTGGTTTGAATAATGCTGGCTGGATGTTGGCTAACCCCACTCGCGGGAATGCACAAGCTGCTTCGACCGATGTTACAGACTCCACACGTTACGTGAAGGCCGTTCGTTACAGCCTGCCTGAATTGGTTGCAGGCTTGGCAGTTAATGCAACTTATGCATACGGTACAGCTGCTTCTGCTGGTGTTGCTGCTTCTGGCAACAGCTCTGGCGTTGATGCAACATACACATCTGGCCCATTGGCTGTTGTGTTTGCTTACCAAAAAGCTGATGCTGACGCTACAGTCCAGAGCACGGGTACCCTGACTACTATTGGTGCTACGTACGACCTCGGCGTCGTGAAATTGGGTGCTGGCGTCCAAAGCGAAAAAGCAACTGCAGCAGGTACTGCTGTTGCATTCACAAAGGGTGATTCATATGCTCTGACAGCAACTGTGCCTATGGGCGCTTTGACACCTTACGTTAAGTATGGCGAGCACAAGTATGACAACGCAACCGGCACAAACGCCAAGATCGCTAACGTTGGCGTGCGTTACGCTTTGAGCAAGCGGAGCTTGGTGTATGTGGACTACGTCACCAACAGCGCTGCTCTGGTAAACACATCCACATCTGCTAAGTCCATGACATCTTTGGGCCTGCAGCACACTTTCTGATCTGACGCTGACGCAAGTCAGCTGAAATATTAGAAAAAGAAACCCACCGTGGCAACACGGTGGGTTTCTGCTTTATGACAATTTATAAATTATCAAAAATGAAAAATACTCAACTCTTCGCGCTCTCCGCTTTGGCCTTCATTTCTTCTGCAGCTTTCGCAGAAACAGGTGTCAACATCTATGGCCGCGGTAATGTGTCGCTCGAACGTCAAACAGTTGGCTCTGCTACTGAAAACGTGTTCGTGGACAACTCTTCACGTATCGGCGTGCGTGCCACCCGTGACATCGCTGGCGGCATGACCACAGGCGTGACACTGGAAGCAGGCACCAACTTGACCACCGGTTCGACCAACTCGACCTTCTTTGCTCGTGAAGCCACAGTGTCCTTGGGCGGCTCATTCGGTCAGGTCAAACTGGGGCGTTTGGCCGGTTCTGCCGCTTACTTTGCAACTGCTGACTACGTCAGCAACCACAACCACGACACAGGCACTTCTTCTGACGCTCTGTGGGATGCCGCTTCTGCATTCCAATTTGACCGCGCAGTGGCCTACACATCGCCCAAATTCAACAATATGGTCGTGGAAGCCCAATACGGCCTGAAAAAAGGCGCTGACGGCAATGGCATCACCAGCACCAAAGTGAGCCCGCTGTCTATGGCGGCCAACTATTCAATGGATGCCCTGCAATTGGGTCTGGGCTATGAGCGTGGTGCAAATGGCGATACAACAGACACTCTGAACGCCGTGACCGCACGCGCTTACTACACCATGGGCCCACTGGGTTTCGGTGGTTATGTTCAGAAAACGTCGGGCACTGGCGTTGACCGCACAGCTTTCCGCCTGTCAGCCATGTACACCATGGGCCAGAATGAATTCCATGTGAATTTCGGTCATGCTGGCAACCGTGGCAGCGAAGCCAAATCGGGCGCCGACCAGTTTACGCTGGGTTACAACTTCATCCTGGACAAGCAGACCAAAGTGTATGCCTTGTACACCAAGCTGGATAATCAGGCCAACGCAGCTTATGACCTCGCTCGTACCTTCGCTTCGACCAACGCAGGTCAAAGTGCATCGTCTTACGGCGTAGGCATTCGCTACAACTTCTGATTTAACGCTGGCGCAAGCCAGCTGAAGATTTGAAAGTCTAAAAACCCACCGTGGCAACACGGTGGTTTTTTTCTGGGAATAATTGGGGTCAGACTCGGATCTGACCCCAATTATCCACAGTGGACAATTTTTCCAGTTTTCAGGCGGTGGTTGGAATATCGTAGATGACAACCTCGACCGACATATCTTCCAGTTCAAAGATTTCCAGCGCTTGGTTGATCAAATCGTCCAATTCTTCCAGCTGGTTGAGGGCTATCTGAAACAAGTCGCGTTGCCGTTGCAGGTCCATGGTGTACTCAGAATTCAGGCATACAAGCCCTGCATGTATAGCTTGTTTGGCATGCTCTCCGCCAAGCATGCCAACTCCAGCACCTCTGAAGTCGATGGCGTTATGAGTAACCAGTGTGAAGTCGCCTGCAACGACATGCTCAATGAGCTTCCAGTCTTTGGTTCCTGACAGGCCGCGATCTCGCACACAGGTGGACTCGTTGTGGCCAGCTTTAACCGCCATCTGCACAAGCTCAGGTGATAAGCATTCGTCGATGAGAAACCGGAGTGTCATGCGCTGACTGTGCGCTTCGCCATATGAGTGATTCGGCGTGAAATCCCTGGATTGACATCAGCCATACGACGCGGCCTACCGCGACGAGGATGTACTGCTTCATAAACCTTGGCAGACTGAACATGTGCTTCCGTGAGAAAGGGGTATGACGCCTTCAGGCGGTCCATTGAGATGCCTTCAGCCAACGAGCCCAGCACAATACCGATAGACACCCGTGTGCCTGCGAATACAGGTAATCCGTTCATGATTTCCGGGTCGGTATTCACCAGCGCGTCGGCCTGGTCCACTTCATTGGCTCGATAAAAGGCTTCTTGCAAAAACGGCAAAACATCGACTTCAACAAACTTGCGCTCAACCTTCCAGCTCATGGAATCTAGCAACGTCAAAGCCAAAATTTGGTCTTTGACTTGCAGCCGGTTGACTCGGGCACTGAGTTCGTCAAGCACTTGCTTACGGGCACTGGCAAGCAGCAAGTCCTCGGTCGCAAAGTAAAACTTGGCGAAAGCAGCGCCCAGGCGAGTGAACAGGCGACTATTGCCTTGCTGTTTAAAGAAGGGCTCTGGCACGAGGTGCTCATCCACAATCCGATTCATTTGTCGGTCGGTTAAGCCTGCGATGAATGCAGCTTCTGCACTGGGAACAAAGAGTGTTGTGGACATGGCGATAAACCTCCGGTAATTCGGAAGTGTATATGCAAGTGACATCGCAAGCAACCACTGGGCTTGTCGCCTCATACCGTGTTGCAGGCTCTTAGCAATGCCAATTTCAGAGGGTAGATCACAGCATCTTCAGATGACACGGTCATTCATGCGATTGCAAAATAATTGCGGGTAGATCCCAAATACCTTGATTCTGCGGATACCAAAAAGATTCCTCTATGTAATTTAATGTTTAAAAATCCATCTTTAAGTTGTAAAATTTAGTCTATGAATGAATTTCTAGACTTTAATTTCTCGTCTGCCGACGAAATTGGAAAGACGCTGGCACACCGGTTGAAAGTGTTGCGGGTCCAAAAAGAAATCGCTCAAGCGGACATGGCGCAGCGAATGGGCGTGTCTCGCAGCACGCTCAACACGCTCGAAAATACCGGCAAGGGTTCGGTGACCTCCTGGATCAAACTGGTGCAGTGCCTCGGTCAAGAAGCGCAATTGCAGGCACTGTTCAAACCAGTGATCACATCCATTGCCGACATGGTGCAACAGCAACAACCCGCTCGTCAGCGTGTCACCCGCAAGCGCCCTCGTACCGAGGACAAGTTTTGAAAACAGTGCAAGTTCGCTACCAAGGTTGGGGAGAAAACTGGCCACTGGGCACACTGGCCGACGATGGTCAGCAACTGCTGTTCGAATACTCACCCCAAGCCTTGAATGAGGGTCTTGCTCTTTCACCTCGGCACTTGCCTTTGCAAAAGCAGGCCATGGGCCAATTCCCGTTGCATCAGTGGCGCTTGCCGGGTTTGTTTGCAGACTCTTTGCCCGATGGCTGGGGCATGCTGCTCATGGACAGACTGTTCAGAAAGCAAGGTATTCGGCCAGAACAGGTTTCACCACTGGACCGTTTGAGCTTCATTGGCCATCGTGGAATGGGCGCGCTCACCTATGAGCCCGACACGCAGGGAGATGTCCTGGCCGACACGATGGATCTGGTCGCTTTGGCCAATGAAACTGCTTTGGTCTTGCAGGGCGAAGACACCGAAACCCTGCAACGCTTGGCCTTGTTAGGTGGTTCGCCACAAGGGGCTAGGCCGAAGGTGCTGGTGTTTTACGAGCCGAAGACGGCCCATATCAGCACCGTGCCTATGCCATCCGGTTCTGGTTGGTTGGTTAAGTTTCAGGCTTTGGGCGAACACAAAGAGGTTTGTGCCATCGAGGCGTTTTATGCACAACTAGCCAGAGAATGCGGTTTGGCGGTGCCTGATACCCATGTATTTGAGTTGGGTGCCAAACAGGCTGCACTGGGCATTGAGCGCTTCGATCTGGCACAAGGCCAGCGGGTCCCTATCCATTCTTTGGCTGGTTTTCTGCACGCTGACTTCAGAATTCCATCGGCAGTGGACTACACAACTTTTTTGCGCGCCACACGCATGATCACGCGTGATGAACGTGAAGTGCAAAAAGCATTTGAGCGTGCCGTCTTCAATGTGCTGTTTCACAACCGGGATGATCACCCTAAAAATCTGGCCTACCGCATGGATGCGCAACGGCATTGGAAGCTGGCGCCGTGCTTTGACCTCACCTATAGCCAAGGCCCAGGTGGTGAACACCAAATGGACGTTTGTGGCGAGGGTTTGAATATTCAACGCAGGCATTTGATGCAATTGGCGCAGAGCGGCGGGCTGGATGTGCGTTGGGCCGAACAACGTCTGGATGGCATGCTGGGCGTGTTGGATCGATGGGCTGATTTGATCGGTGGATTCAGCATACGGCGGTCCACAGGTCAAGCCATTCTGCAAGCGGTACAGAAACAACGATCCCTTTTGCAATGACAGCCCCTGCGTGATGACTTCAGGGTCAAGCCCCAAGGCACTGGCCACCGCGTTCTTGGCTTCGTTGATCTGAAGTTTCAAGCCTGTGTACAGTTTCCTCGAGTACGTCATCACCCGTTTGTTCCCAAGCACTGCCTGAAAATTGGGAACCCAGAATCCATCGGCCAGCAAGTCGGCTTGACCTCATGTAGTGAATGACTATACTTTGCACTACATTGCAATCAACAGACTATGAACACCATGACTGCTTCCACAGTTCCTATGTCCATCCGCCTGGATGTGACCGCACGGGAAAAGCTCAAGGCGATAGCAGTGCGCCAAAAGCGCACCCCTCATGCGCTTGCTACCGAGGCTATCAATCAGCTCATCGCGCAGAAAGAGCGTGAATACGCATGGCACGAAAGCTGTGATGCGGCCCTCAAGCATTTCGACGAAACAGGACTACACGCCACCCATGATGAAGTCATAGTGTGGATGGACTCATGGGGCACGGATAAAGAATTACCTGCGCCCGTATGCCATCTATAAAGTATTCAGCCCAAGCTATCGCAGACCTCAAACGGCTTCATGACTTCCTGGCAACGCTAGACAAAGATGTTGCCAAGCGGGCAGTTTCGGTGATTCGTGACGCGCTCCAAAAAATTGCCATCATGCCCGAACGGTTCCGTCCAGTAGAGGACAAGATGTACCATCGAGAAGTGATCATTGATTTTGGTAGTAGCGGCTACATTGCTCGGTTCCGACATGTGTCTAATGGGGATATAACAATTGCCAGAATCAAGCATCAAAAAGAAGACGATTTCAGGTAAGTCATGGCCAAGAATTTCGCCCTGAAAGTCATGCTGAACGATGCGCAACCCCAAATGCTGTCCAGGTGTCTCCATCGCATGTGGGCACTGGCCACCGCGCTCTTGACTTCATTGATCTGAAGTTTCAGGCCCGTGTAGAGTTTCCTCAGGCAGGCCATCGCCTGTTCGCCAGCTTTCTTGCTGCCACGTAGACGTTTCAGGCGACTTCACAATGGTTACACATGCTTATTTCAATAAGTTCGTTTGCAGTTCTCAAGCCATGATCTGGTACTTGTCTGCCATCGCCACAGGGCGCACACGATGGTCCAATTTCTCCATGCGGACAAGACCATAGCTGCACATTGTTTTGAGTGTGCGAGATAAGTTGCCTTGTTTGCGACCGGTCAACAACGCCAGTTCTGTGATGGATTGCGGCTTGGACTCTCGCATGGCATTGAGCAAAGCCCTGTTCTCGTCACTGAGCACTTGCGACAAAGAACGCATCGAGGTGAACCAAATCTTTGGATCGGAAGGCTTTACTTTCAACTCGCCTTTCGCAATGGCCAAAAATCTCGATCGCATTTGTTCTTGAGAGGCGATTCCGATTTTTACTGTTGTCATGTTTTCAGGGGGCACACGTACTGTGCCTTATTCAAACAGCGTAACCACTTTGGCCAGCACCTCGTCCATGATCTCCTCTGGAAGGGTGTCCACCTTACGCGCATCGCGTGCGGCCAGGTCAACTACGCGTGGTTGATCGCAGCGAATGACACCAGTCGTCTTGATTCCAGACAAAGCGACTGCGAAGCCCACCCGACGAGCAAACTCCCCACCATTGGTAATCGGCAAAACAACTGGGAGCTTGGTGGCCTCGTTGAATTCGGTCGGCGACACCACCAAAACAGGACGACTTCCGCGTTGCTCACGTCCTGCTGTTGGGTCGATGGAGACCAGATAAATGTCACCACGCCTCATATCAGCTCACCACCCACCGCAGGTGCGTCAATCCATTCGCGATCTTGCGCTGACGGCGGTTGCGAATAATCAGATGCAGCCAGTAGCTCGGCAAGGGTGTATCGTGGTCGCGGCTTGGGTTGCACGACAAGGCAACCATGTTCGACCATCATGCCGACCATGGCGCCAGTTTGCAGGTGCAATTGTTCAAGAAAAGCTGGTGGGACGGCCAACATCACTGAGCCGCCAACTTTGCGCAGACTGGTGGTATGCATGAAGCACTCCTGTGTTTTGTTATATATAAGTATAACCGCCTGCCTCAACAGCAATGACTTCAAATGCTTGAATGTGCGCGCCAGTTATTTTTGCAATGCTGTGTTCGGTGTTTGAACAGGGTTGCAGGTTCACCATCTGCACAAGCTCTGGTGGCAGGTAGGCATTCATCGGTGAGAACCCGGAACGTTTGCACTGACTGTGCGCTTCGCCACGTTGAGTGGTTCGACGTGAAATACCAGATTGACATCAGCCATACGACGCGTCATACCGCGATGAGGATGTACCGCCTCGAAAACCTTGGCGGACTGAACATGTGCTTCTGCGAGGCAGGTATCTGACGCCTTCATGCTCAAGCTCACTGTGACCACTCGCAGCGGGGCTTGAATCCGCAGGTGTGCGCCCATGCTGGGCGCACCCGAAGAAAAAACCCACCGTGTTGCCACGGTGGGTTTTTAGACTTTTAAATCTTCAGCTGGCTTGTGCCAGCGTTGGATCAGAAGTTGTGTTGCACACCAACCAAAGTGGTTTTCACACCTTTAACAGAATCGGCGGCAGTTACGTTGTCGTTCTTTTCGTCAACATAACGAGCGTAAACGCTGGTGCGCTTGCTCAACAAATATTTTGCGCCAATGGCAAAAATCGATTTGTCTTTTGTAGATTCTTTGACATCCAATTTGGCATAGTTACCCAACAGGCTCAGGTTCGCGCTCAGAGGAACAACTGCAGCAACGTTGAAGCCGTCTTGCTTGACGCCGGTAGCCAGCTTTTCGTCAACGTAACCCAGTGTCAATTTGGCCAAGCCCAGATCGTACGAAGCATACGCGTTAGTTTGGGTGTTGCTGTTCAGGTCTGCACCCGTTTTGGCAACCGAGTAGAACGAAACGCCAGCAGCCACTGGGCCGTTAGCGTAGTTCAAACCGATATCAGTATGATCTGCGACTGCAGCAATTGTGGGTGCGGGATTTGTATCGGCATTGGTTTTGAATGCGTAACCAATGGCAGCGCTAAAACCGCTGAACACTGGGGTAGCGTAAACAACGGAGTTGCTATTGCGAACGTGTTTAGTGCCCAGTACACCACCAAAACCGGAACCAATTTTGGTACCAAAAGGCTGACGGCTAGCTTGTGCAGTCAAGGAGGGAGTGTTTGCACCGCCCAATTTGATCGAACCGAAAGAGCCTTCCAAACCTGTGTACATTTCGCCGCCAGCAGCATTCCAGCTACTGTCTTTGCCTGCATCGAAATCATTTTCGATCAAGAACGATGCCTTCAAACCACCGCCCAAGTCTTCCACACCAGTGAAAGTAACTTGAGAAGTACCTTGGCTGTTGTTACGAACCAGATTTTGGGTGACGCTTTTGCCACTACCGTAAGTAGTCTGCGCGTTCGCGATCGAAGGATCGAAAGTACCGAAAATGGTCACAGAAGATTGTGCGAAAGTAGCGCCAGCGGCTGCCAATGTAGCCAGAGCAATCAGATTGTTAAATAAGCAATTTTTCGCTCGTTATGGTCAAAAAGGCCATTTCAAACGTCGGCCTGGCCAGCTAAAGAGTCAAATTTGAAATGGCGTTTTCGCTGACTCACCCATGTCGGACTCTTTGAGTGCCAACCCACAGGGAAACTGTGAAGGGACCTGATCGCTCTTGGCGGATACCGCTACATCAGGCCCACTCGTTCAGGCGTCAAATCGTCAGCAGCAGCGGTCAGCTTCAGGGGTTCTGGGTTGTGATGATGGGGCGTGGGCCATCGAGGCGGATGTCGCCATACCAAGCTCGCACGTTGGTGCGTGTGTTGTCGCTGTCGGTCATGATGGCCAGGTTGACCAAGGCGCCGGGCGGCTCGCCAAAGGCTTTTTCAAAATCTGCGCGAATGTCCCGTTCGTACAGCAGCCATTGTTTGAGCCTGCTGGCGCCTGACTCGACCACCAGCTTGCGAATGCGGTCACTGCGTGGGTTGATGATCACGGATTCTGCCGGGCGTTGGTTGCACCACACGTACATCAAGGTTGCGTAAGGCAGCGGTTCACCGGTCAGGGCTTGGGTCAATTCGCTGAGCATGGCGTTCTTGGCAGAAAAGCGGCTGCGGTCGCCGTCAAATGCCAGGATCAGGCGCACGGGGGAGTCCTCGGCCTCTCGCACGGCCATGTCAGCGCCGTCCATCAGGTTTTCAACTTGCCACTGAAATTGCAATCGCCCCAACTGATCGGGCGCGAGGTTCAGGCGCTGTCTCAACATGCTGGCAGAGGATTGAGCGTGCGCTCGAAGCGCCGGGCGACGGTCATGTTTTTCAAGCTTGAAGGCGGTGCGCAGCTTGCCCGGCAACAACACGGGTTCCCAATGGGCGCTGTCTTCGGGTTTGAAGACCAGGGCGCCATGGACGGGATGCGGCAAAGCAGCGGCGGGTGACACAGGCGCATCGGTCGTGGCGCAACCACTGAGGCCCCACAAGATGAATGCGCACCCTGCCAAGCGTAGACCCAAACACCGTAAGCTCATGAATATCCTGCTGGTTGTTGCGTGTGAAAATGACAGCCTTATGCTCTTGCATTCTGTCATGCATCAGAGATTTTGTCGATTTTGAAAGATTTGAAATGATCAAGCGCCGCGATTGGATTCAAGCCATCTCTTTCGGATTGTTCACGCTGAACGCTGCGCAAGCACAAACGAATTTTCCAGTTAAACCGCTCAAGATCGTGGTGCCATTTGGCGCAGGCGGTGTGGCTGATCTCACGGCTCGCAGCGTTGCACAAAAGTTGGCTGAAGACCTGGGTCAAGCGGTGATCATTGACAACCGTCCTGGGGCTGGAGGCATCGTCGCTGCAGAGCTGGTGGCCAAGGCAGAGCCGGATGGTTACACGCTGCTGTTGATGTCCAACGGCACGGCGGTCAGCGCTGGCTTGTTCAAAAATTTGCCCTTCAATCCGCGCACCGATTTTGCGCCGGTGTCCTTGCTTGGGCTGTTTGACATGGCGGTGGTGGTGCCAGAGTCATCACCCCACAAAACCCTGGCGGAGCTGATGGCTTATGGCCGCGCCCACCCTGGCAAGCTCAATATCGGCACGATCAACATCGGCAGCACGCAGCATTTAGCGGCCGAATTGCTGCGCACGCAGGCCAATCTGGTGGCCCAGGTGATTCCGTTCAATGGCACTCCGGCCGTGTTGAATGCCTTGCGTGGAGGCCAAATCGATGCGGCGGTTGAAATTCTCGGCCCCCTCAAGCCCCAGATCAGCGCCAAAGCCGTGCGACTGTTGGGTGTGATGGGCGAGAGTCGGCCCAAAGACATGCCCTTGGTGCCCACCGTGCGCGAGTTGCCCGGCCTGAGTCAATTCAACGTGTCCTCTTGGAACGCGCTGGCCGCACCCAGCAAAACCCCCAAAGCCATTGTGGAGCTTTTGAACCTGGCGGTGGGCAAGGTGCTCTCGCAGCCCGATTTGATTCAGCGGATGGCCAGTTTCAATGTGCAAGCCAAATCCAGCACACCTGCCCAATTGGGGCAGTTGCTGGACAGTGACATCAAGCGCTGGAGTGAAGTGATTCAAAAGGCGGGCATTGCGCCGCAGTGATCACGCGCAGGCCATTGGATGGCAGTGCCCCGGCATTCAAAGATGCCTGCATCTGGCCTGTTCAGCGGTAGGGGTTTTTCAGGCCCAAACCCGCCAAAATCTCGATTTCATAAGCTTCCATCTCTTCGGCGTCGGCGTCGCTGGTTTCGTGGTCCCAGCCTTGGGCGTGCAAGCTGCCATGCACCAGCAGGTGGGCGTAGTGCGCTGCGAGCGTCTTGCCTTGTTCTTTGGCTTCTTTGGCCACGACCGGCGCGCACAGCACCAAGTCGGCCATCACCACGGGGTTTTGCGCATAGTCAAAGGTCAGCACGTTGGTGGCGTAGTCTTTTTTGCGGTAGCTTTTGTTGAGTTCACGGCCTTCTTCATCGCCCACGATGCGTACTGTGATTTCGGCATCGTCTGCCAATGCATGGCGAATGGCGCGGGTCACCGCATGGCGGGGCAGGGCTGCGCGGTGGCGTGCAGCATCGGGGATATCGCCAAATTGCAGCGACAGTTGGAGTTGTTTCAAGGCCATGGAGCGTTTTTTAATCTGAGTTCAATCGTCGGTGGGCAAGGGCTTGCGGCGGGTGGTGATGCCCGCTCTGAGCGCGGCGCTGCCTTGGGCGTCGTAGGCGTCCACAATGCGGGCCACCAGCGGGTGGCGCACCACGTCGGCACTTGAAAAGCGTGTGAAAGCGATACCTTTGACGCGTTTGAGCACGCGCTCGGCGTCAATCAGGCCGCTGAGCTGGCCTTTGGGCAGGTCGATCTGGCTCACATCGCCGGTGACCACGGCTTTGGCACCAAAGCCAATGCGGGTCAAGAACATCTTCATTTGCTCGGTGGAGGTGTTTTGTGCTTCGTCCAGGATCACAAACGCGTTGTTCAGGGTGCGCCCACGCATGAAGGCCAGCGGCGCGATCTCGATGGCGTTGCGCTCAAAGGCTTTTTGCACCTTGTCGTAGCCCATCAAGTCGTACAGCGCGTCGTACAGGGGGCGCAGGTAGGGGTCTACTTTTTGCGACAGATCGCCTGGCAAAAAGCCCAGCCGCTCACCCGCTTCCACCGCCGGGCGCGTCAGCACAATGCGCTGCACACTGCTGCGCTCCAGCGCGTCCACAGCACAGGCCACGGCCAGGTAGGTTTTGCCCGTGCCTGCCGGTCCAATGCCGAAAGTGATGTCGTGGGTGCTGATGTTGTCCAGGTAAGCCGCCTGCACCGGTGTTCGGGCCTTCAGGTCGGCGCGGCGGGTTTGCAGGGCAGGTTGGTCAGCGCCTTCTTCACCCGAGCTGTCGCCCACCAGCATGAGCTGCACCATGTCGGGGGCAATTGGACGATCGGCACGCTCGTACATGGCTTGCAGGATTTCCATGGCCAGCTGCGCGGGCGCCTTGGGGCCGTCCACCTTGAACTGCTCATGTCTGTGTGCAATGCTCACCTGGAGTCCGGCTTCGATGGAGCGCAGATGGGCGTCCATGGGGCCGCACAGGTTGGACAGGCGGGTGTTGTTGTGTGGCGTGAAGGTGTGTCTGACGATCAAGTGGATAATCCTGTCCGTGGTGGTTTCGCTGGGTGCTTTGCAGGCCGAGGAGCCCCGATTTTCCTCCAGATCACTGCAATTCAAAGGCCCCTTTCCATGATCGGCAAACTCACAGGCATCCTGAGCGACAAGAATCCCCCCGAAGTGATCGTGGACTGCCACGGCGTGGGCTACGAAGTGAATGTGCCCATGAGCACCTTCTATAACCTGCCTGCAACGGGTGAAAAAGTCAGTTTGGTCACGCACTTTGTGGTGCGCGAAGACGCCCAGATTCTCTATGGTTTTGCAACGCTGGCCGAGCGTGAAGCCTTTCGCCAACTCATCAAAATCTCCGGGGTCGGCCCACGCACAGCGCTCAGCGTGTTGTCGGGCATGAGCGTGACCGATCTGGCCCAAGCCATCACCACCCAAGAAGTCGGTCGATTGGTCAAAGTACCCGGCATCGGCAAAAAGACCGCCGAGCGTTTGTTGCTGGAACTCAAGGGTAAGCTGGGCGGCGACATCGGCGGCTTGTTCAGCCAGCATGTGGGCGATGCCCACGGTGACATTCAGCAGGCCTTGCTCGCACTCGGTTACAACGAGAAGGAAGCCGCCGCCGCCTTGAAGCTGTTGCCTGCGGATGTGGGTGTGAGCGAGGGCATCAAGTTGTCTCTGAAGGCGCTGACCAAATAACGCCGCGATGGCAATACTTTGAATTGAATTGATCCGATGAGCATCCGCACCGACGACTTCGTTCCACAGCCCGCGCCCCGGGTCATGACGGCAGCCCCCGTGTCCAACCAAGAGGAAGCACTGGAGCGCGCCTTGCGCCCCAAGCTGTTGGACGAATACGTCGGGCAGGTGAAGGTGCGCGAACAGCTGGAAATCTTCATCAGCGCCGCCAAAATGCGCGAAGAGCCGCTGGACCATGTGCTGCTGTTTGGCCCGCCCGGCCTGGGCAAGACGACGCTGAGCCACATCATTGCCGCCGAGCTGGGTGTGAACCTGCGCCAGACCAGCGGCCCCGTGCTCGAAAAGCCCAAGGACCTGGCTGCGCTGCTCACCAATCTGGAGCGCAACGATGTGCTCTTCATCGACGAGATTCACCGCCTGTCACCCGTGGTTGAAGAAATTTTGTACCCCGCGCTGGAGGACTACCAAATCGACATCATGATCGGCGAAGGCCCGGCGGCCCGCAGCATCAAGCTCGATTTGCAGCCCTTCACCTTGGTGGGTGCCACCACCCGCGCGGGCATGTTGACCAACCCGTTGCGCGACCGCTTTGGCATTGTGTCGCGGCTGGAGTTTTACACGCCTGAAGAGCTCACCCGCATCGTGACCCGCAGCAGCGGCCTGCTCAAGGCGCCCATCGACGCTGAAGGATCGTTCGAGATCGCCCGCCGCTCGCGCGGTACGCCGCGCATTGCCAACCGCCTGCTGCGCCGGGTGCGCGACTATGCCGACGTCAAAGGTGACGGCACCATCCACAAAGCCATCGCGCAAAAAGCCCTGACCATGCTCGACGTGGACCCCGAAGGCTTCGATCTGATGGACCGCAAGCTGCTCGAAGCGGTGATTCACCGTTTTGATGGCGGCCCGGTGGGTCTGGACAACATTGCGGCCAGCATCGGCGAGGAGCGCGACACGATCGAAGATGTGATCGAGCCGTATTTGATCCAGCAAGGTTATTTGCAGCGTACGCCACGCGGGCGCATTGCTACGCTGGCGGCTTTCAAGCATTTGGGCGTCACGCCGCCCAAGAATTTTGGGCAGTGACTGTTTGCGATATCGCCCGCAAAAACTCGGCAATTCAGCAAGCAATCGTGTGAGTCTTCGACCACCGACCACCGACCACCGACCACCGATCACCGACCTGCGAATGCAAGGAGGCTTCTTGTAGGTCGGTACTCGAAGAGTCCGAGGTTGCATGCAGCCCCTTTGAGCCAGAACAAAGCCAAGCCTTCAGCAAGCCAATGTCGGGGTCTTCGACCACCGACCTGCGAATGCAAGGAGGCTTCCTGTAGGTCGGTACTCGAAGAGTCCGACGTTGCATGCAGACCCTTTGGGTCAGAATAAAGCCAAGCCTTCAGCAAGCCAATGTCGGAGTCTTCGACCACCGACCTGCGAATGCAAGGAGGCTTCCTGTAGGTCGGTACTCGAAGAGTCCGACGTTGCATGCAGACCCTTTGGGTCAGAATAAAGCCAAGCCTTCAGCAAGCCAATGTCGGGGTCTTCGACCACCGACCTGCGAATGCAAGGAGGCTTCCTGTAGGTCGGCACTCGTAGAGTCCGACGTTGCATGCAGACCTTTTGAGCCAGAACAAAGCCAAGCCTTCAGCAAGCCAATGTCGGGGTCTTTGACCACCGACCTGCGAATGCAATGTGGCTTCTTGTAGGTCGGTACTCGAAGAGTCCGACGTTGCATGCAGCCCCTTTGGGTCAGAACAAAGCCAAGCCTTCAGCAAGCCAATGTCGGGGTTTTTGACCACAGACCTATAGACGAATGGTCCAAGCTCAGGTGGTGGTTTCGTCTTGCACCTGATCATCCAAATGCGAGGTGTCGCCCCAACCGACCAGGGACAGTCCTTGCGGCGTCCACAGCAGCCGGTTAACGGCCGTGTTGGTCAGTTGCCAGGTGCGCGGCGCTTGCAATTCGAGGCGGGTGGCTGCGCGGTAGAGGATGTCCAGCACACCACCGTGGGCAACGAGCACGATTTGCTGGCCTGGGTGCTGTGCAGCCAGTTCGTCCACTGTGCCGACAATCCGTTTGCGCAGCGTGACCAGCGATTCGCCGCCACTGGGGGGCGTCCATTCGGGCGTGCGTTTGCGCCAGTGCCAGGCATGTTCGGGCAATTCGGCTTCAATTTCGGCAAAGGTGCGCCCCTGAAACTCGCCAAAATGCCGTTCGCGCAGACCGGTATGGGCCGTCACCGTTTGGCCCATGGCCTGCGCAATGGCGCTGGCCGTGGTGTGCGCACGGGACAGGTCGCTGGCATAAATCGCATCAATGGCGTCACCCTGGGCCAGCGCACGGGCCAAGTTGTTCGCTTGGCGCAGTCCTTGTTCGTTGAGCGGAATGTCCAAATGCCCCTGAATGCGGGTGTCCACGTTCCAGGCCGTTTCTCCGTGGCGAATGGCCAAAATGCGGGTGGTTTGCATGCTTGCTTTCAGCGCGGAATTTCAATGTTCACCCGGCGTGGCCCTGCGGGAGGATGGGGAAAGTTGGCCAAGGCGGCTTGGAACAGTGTGCTGAAAATTTGAACACTGTCGCTCCACGGGCCATCGTGGCTGGCCCGTGTTTCATAGACCACTTGACCAGACTTCAGGTCGCGCATGATGAGGCTGACTTCGCGCAGGTATTGCGGGGGTGGCGGCAGACGCATGCCCATGCCTATGCCCAGACCGCCATACGATCCCAAGCCTCTGCCCATAAAAATGCTGCCATAAGGCGTCCAGCCTGGGTAAAAGCCTGGTGCTATCGGGCGTCCCCAAGGATCGGCAAAATATTTTGAGCCCGAAAATCCGACCAGCACGCTCAGTTGTGCCGCCGCGTCGTTGCGTACCAGACCCACAGCAGCCATGGCCGCTTGGGCTTGCTGTTCAGCCAGGCCGACTTCGGGGTTGTTGACTTGGGAGGGAAGGCGTTCAAAGCGGTAGGTGGCGCCTTGCAAATTCATGCCAGGGGGCGCTGCCGCCACCGACACCACATCGCTGTCTACGATGCGCATTGAAGAGCAGCCCGTCAACAACATCAAAGTCAACGCACCCAGAATCCACAAATAACGCATGACAACCTCCCTTGGGTTCAAACCGAGATCACTTGAATGCCGGGCAACTTGGCCTCAGTGAACTCTTCCTCGTCAAAAGCCTTGTCACCCGCCTCGTCGGCGATGCCGGTGATTTTCAGGTCCTTGAAGCCGTGCAGCTTGGCATCCATCAAGTGCGAGGGCACCACGTTTTGCAAAGCCGCAAACATGTTTTCAATGCGGCCGGGGTGCTTCTTTTGCCACTCGCGCAGCATGTTGCCCACCTGCAGGCGTTGCAGGTTTTCCTGGCTGCCACACAGGGTGCACGGGATGATGGGGAACTGTCGGTGCTCTGCCCAACGGATCAGGTCGGTTTCGGCCACATAGGCCAGTGGGCGGATCACCATGAACTCGCCGTTGTCGCTGACCAGCTTGGGGGGCATGCCCTTGAGCTTGCCGCCAAAGAACATGTTCAAGAAGAAGGTCTGCAGCATGTCGTCACGGTGGTGTCCGAGCGCCAGTTTGTTGCACCTCAACTCACGCGCCACACGGTACAAAATGCCACGGCGCAGGCGGCTACACAAGCTGCACATGGTCTTGCCTTCGGGGATCTTGTCCTTCACGATCGAATACGTGTCTTGCGTCTCGATGTGGAACTCCACGCCCAGCTCTTTGAGGTACGCGGGCAGGATGTGGTCCGGAAATCCCGGCTGCTTTTGGTCCAGGTTGACCGCGACCAGCTCGAAGTCGACCGGGGCACGGGCCTTCATCTTGAGCAAGATGTCGAGCATGCCGTAGCTGTCTTTGCCCCCGGACATGCAGACCATGATGCGGTCGCCCGCCTCGATCAGGTTGAAGTCGGAAATCGCTTGGCCCATCTGGCGGCAAAGGCGTTTTTCGAGCTTGTGGGTTTCGCGTTCGATCTTGACGGCCTTGGCCGCTGCATCGCTGGCTTGGCTTTCAGCGTCCACCCAGGTGTTTTCAGTTGTTGTGTTCATGGAGTATTTGAAATGGACTCAAAGTGGTCCGGGTTCGGCGTTTGTGAGCAAGGACAGTTTGTTGCGCCAAGCTGTGCGTGCCACGGATTGGGTCATCATGGCGATGTCTTGGACCCAGAATAATTGCTCCGCAGGATTGCCAAGAATGCCCTGTTCGGCTTGTACGGTTGACCACATCGACACAATGTGTTCGCCGTCAATTTCGGAATATTCAAAGTTGGTGTGGTAACCGACTTTTTCTGCGCCACCAAATGTGAACTTGAAAATATCACTGATTTTCTGAACGTCTGCAGGAGCGTCTACTTTGACAAAATAGATAGTGCTGATGCGTCGGACATTGATGCCCACCCACATGCGCATTTTGAATTCGGCCAGACTGATTTCATAGTTGGCCCCATAGATGTCTTTGCGTCGACCATAAATGCCTGCTTGGCGTGTGATTTGCGCAACTGAAACCGTTTTGTTTTTTTCGACACCCGGTAGCTCGATGCGTGACAAACTGTCCAACAGATGATTGTCCAGAAAATGATCTGTTTTCTCCATCAAACGATGAGTACTCAATTGCTTTTCAGCAAACAACACAAACAGAACAATTGCAAACCCACCTGCAGCGGTTTGAGCAATCGACAAGGCAGGCAATACAGTGTCTCTCCATTCTTTTGCGAATAAAAAAACAACACCGCAAACTGTGGCACTCAAAGCCAGTGTGCCCAAAATGCCAATCACTGCCCACCGAGCCCACAGTGGCAAGAAAATGACCTGATTGGCATTCAGATAAGACGGTTTTTTTTCAGAATCTTCCATGATTTACCACTGACCGACTTCTTGTTGAATGGATACTTCGCAGTCGTCGAATATGTCGAGTTTCACGATTTTCACGCGCGCACCCAAAACATTGGGCAATTGCATCAGTGTCACGCACAGTTTGCCGGTCAGGCTTTCGAGCAGATTGATGTGCTGTTGGGTGCAGGTGTCAATGATCAGGGTGTGGACTTTGCGGTAATCCAACACATTGGTGATTTCGTCGTCATCCGGCTTCAAGGGCTGAGAGCCCATGTTCAGATCAGCATCGACTTGAATGGCTTGAGGGGCTGATTTTTCATGCGCCAGAATGCCCAGGTTCGCATTAAAGCGAAGCCCGGTCAGGCTCAGAATTTGGTTTCCTTTGGTCAACATGCGCTGGGGTCCATCAATGAAAAATCACGGTCAAATTTATGAAGGTGTTGTCCCCCATCGACCAGCAGCGTGGTGCCTGTGATCGAGTGGTTGGCACAAGCAAACACAACGGTGGCCGCAACATCTGTAGCGGTTGAAGAGCGGCCTAAGGGCGAGAGTTTGTGCATCTGTTCAAACGCTTGCTGAGACAACATGTGGCTGGTCAGTGTCAAGCCTGGCGCAACGCCCACGACGCGCACTTTGGGGGCCAAGGCTTGGGCCAACAAGGTATTGGCCGCCTCCAATGCCGCTTTGGACAGGGTGTAGCTCAAAAAGTCAGGATTGGGGTTCCACAACTTCTGATCCAGCATATTGATCACGACTCCCGAGATGTCCGGTGCATTGTGTTCCAGCAAGTGCGTATGCAAGGCTGTGGCCAACAAAATGGCCGCGCCGGTATTGCTGCGCAAATGCTTTTCCATGCGTTCGAAACTGAAATTTTCATAGGTGTCATGTTCAAACAGCGAAGCACTGTTGACGATCGCATGCACCGAGCCAAAGTGCTCGATCACCTGAGGCAACAGCTGACGTGTTTCGGACTCGATGTCCAAATCTGCGGCGAAGATGGCTGAACGGTGACCTGATCTGGCGGCGCAGTCGCGGGCAGTGGCCTGCGCATCTTCATGGGAGTTGCGGTAGTGGATGGCCACTTGCCATCCGGCGTCAGCTAGAGCCAGGGCGATTTCACGGCCCAAGCGTCGAGCGGCACCCGTCACCAAAACGGTGCGGGGCATTCCCGCAGTAGGGAGGGGGGAGGACATTGGGGGACAATCCACAGTTAATGAAAAACGCCATGAGTTTAACGAAGCCCCTGTGTGACCGCATCCATCAGGCCATCGCGCAAGCGGGCGGCTGGATCGGCTTTGACCGTTTCATGGCCATGGCCCTGTACGAGCCTGGCCTGGGCTACTACACCAACACCTTGCAAAAGTTTGGCGCCATGCCGTCTTCGGGAAGCGATTTTGTAACCGCGCCGGGGCTCTCGCCCCTGTTTGGGCAGACGCTTGCGGTGCAAGTGCGTCAGGCCTTGCAAGCCACGGGCACGCAGGATGTCTGGGAGTTTGGCGCGGGCACAGGTGCCCTGGCCTTGCAGCTGCTGGACAGCCTGGGCGATTCGGTTGAGCGTTACACCATCATCGATTTGTCTGGCACTTTGCGCGCCCGGCAGGCCGACACACTGGCTCCACACGCCCACAAAGTGCGCTGGCTCGACGCCTGGCCGGATGTGATCGAAGGCGTGGTGGTGGGCAACGAGGTGCTCGACGCCATGCCGGTGCAGTTGTTGCAGCGCACAGGTGGCGTCTGGCATGAGCGCGGCGTGATCAGCGAGGGAGAGGGGTTTGTCTGGGAAGACCGGCCGACCGACTTGCGTCCGCCTCTGGAGGTGGAGGGGGAACACGACTACCTGACCGAAATCCACCCGCAGGCCGAAGCCTTCCTTGCCAGTTTGGCTGAGCGTCTGAAGGCTGGGCAGGGCGGTGCGGCGTTTTTTCTGGATTACGGCTTTCCGGAAGGGGAGTATTTCCATCCTCAACGTCACATGGGCACCGTCATGTGCCACCAGCTGCACCAGGCAGACGCTGACCCGCTGGTGGCGGTGGGCCAAAAAGACATCACGGCCCACGTCAACTTCACCGGCGTGGCGCTTGCCGCGCAAAATGCCGGACTTGACGTGCTGGGTTACACCAGCCAAGCCTGGTTTTTGTTGAATCTGGGCATTGCTGAATGCATGGCTGCCGCCACTTTGGCCGAACGCAGTCAAGCCCAGCGCCTGGTCAACGAACACGAGATGGGCGAGCTGTTCAAAGTAATTGGCGTGGCCACCTCAAGCGACTGGGCCGCCCAGGGCTTTGAGCGGGGTGACCGCTCGCATCGGCTGTAAGCATGCTGCGCTGGATGCTCGTTGTCTTGTTGGCCCTGATCATCTTCAGCGGCTTGCACCCTTGGCTGCAAAAGCTCGGTTTTGGCCGTTTGCCGGGCGATTTCCGGTTTCGACTGTTCGGGCGTGAATGGTTTATCCCGATTACCAGCACTTTGTTGCTCAGCATGTTGGCCAGTTTGATCGCCAAATGGCTGTAAACAGGTATAAAAAAGCACCAAAACTGCGAACGTGGTACAGTGCGGCACGCCATTGGCGACTTATGCCCATCTCGCTCTTGCTGAGCCGATAGCGCATCCCGGCAGAGGGATGCCAGTCTTGTCCTCCACTGTGCTCATCGCCCGCCATGCTTTTCAAGAGCTGGGCCCAGACGATTTTTTGCTTCCTTTTTCGCTCACCTCTGCACGGTGACGTTCGGTGATCAGCCTGTTCGGGCGTTCATAGGGAAGCGTTTTTTGGCAGCAGGACATGCCAAAACCAGTGCCGCCAAGCCGTAACCAAGAGTCAGCAAAAGCGGCCAGACCTCTATTAGATAAAATCCATGTCGATTCACCATTGTTTTCACAAGCCCCTTGCGATGGGCAAGTACCGTATTGAACCTTGCTCCCGGGCGCTGCCCAATGGGGCTTTTGGCGCGCAAGTGTCGGTGGCCAGTGGCCACGGCAGCGCCAGCACCGACCGCGTGATGCGGTTTGTGCCCGAATTTGCAACGCCTGACGCAGCCACTCAGTATGCCCTCGATGAAGGCGTGCTCTGGGTGGAGCGCCAGACATCCAAACCGATTCTGTTTTGAGAAAGACGTGTTAAATGGCTAAAGAAGAACTGATTGAACTGATGGGCGTGGTCAACGAAGTGTTGCCTGACACCCGTTTCCGCGTGACTTTGGACAACGGTCACCAACTGATTGCCTACTCGGCAGGCAAGATGCGCAAAAACCACATCCGTATTCTGGCGGGTGATCGTGTGACCCTGGAATTGTCGCCCTATGACCTGAGCAAGGGCCGCATCAGCTTCCGTCATTTGGCAGGCCGCCCCCCCATGGCGCCACGCAATCGTTGATCTGAACTTGACGGTGCACAACCGTTGTATTGCTGCCTCTTGAAGCGCGGGTCATGGCCCCCAAGTGTTTCTGAACACAAGGGGAATTGATGACCGCTTCATCCGAGTCTTTGCACATTGTTTGTCCGCATTGCCACACCACCAACCGGGTAGGCGTGCCCGATTTACGCAGCGCACCCGATTGCGGAAAGTGCCACCAGGCTCTTTTTGACGGGCACCCGCTGGCGCTGGACGCTACCACTTTTGACAGCCACATTGGCCGCAACCAGATTCCCGTACTGGTGGATTTCTGGGCGCCTTGGTGCGGCCCTTGCCGCATGATGGCCCCGGCTTTCGAGCAAGCCGCTGGCTTGCTGGAGCCTCAGGTGCGCCTGGCCAAACTCAACACCGAAGAAGCTCAGGCCATTGCTGCCCGCTTCAACATCCGCAGCATCCCCACGCTGGCGCTGTTTGTCGGCGGCAAAGAAGTTGCCCGTCAGGCTGGCGCGTTCCGGTCTGCAGCTGACATTGCGCAGTGGGCGCGTTCGCACATCTGAAGTGGCTGTAGGCAGGGGTTGTCAAAACTCAGGCGCAGGTGCTTTGCAAACACATGTCGGACTCAAGCTCCTGAGCTACGGAGAAACATCGTTGGATGGAAGATGTCGGACTCTTCGAGTGCCGACCTACAAGTCACCTCGTCCCAGATGAGTCGGTGGTCAAATACCCCGACGTCAAGGGCAGATTCACCACCTCACCCAAGGCAGCCTCATGATTTCCCGCAACCGTGCGGCATTCGCAGGTTGGCACTCGAAGAGTCCGACATTTGTGCGGTGCGCCCCAACGCTCGACCACGGTCATCGACAGCAAGCGCATCATTGTCTGAGCCAAGATCACGATGATTGCCTTGTGTTTGTCGGACCTTGAGATCCGGCAAGTGCTTGAATGGACGCAGCCCTCAGACCCCGGATTGGCGAATGGCCTGCACGCGCGCTTGAGTGATCCGCTCGCCGATTTGAGGACCTTTTAGACCTTCTTGAGCGGCGAATTGAGCGATCGGTGCGGTCTCGACCGAAAGCGCGGCCTGTTGGGCGAGCAATAAACGCTGGGCTGGTGGGTACGCCGCTTCTTCAAACCCCAGCCGCCCTCGTGCATCGCATTCGCACGCTTGCAGCACGAGCACAAAACGCTGGGCCTGGCGAATCGCGTCGCAGCGCTCCAGCAGGCGCATCAGGGCTTCGGCGTTCAGCTCGGCACTGCGGTGGATGTTGCCGTGCTCGCGCGCCACCACTTCGGCCAGTTCCTTGCAGTCGGTGGGCACGCGCAGGCGCTCGCACACCTTTTGCAAAAGCTTGACGCTGCGGCCTTCGTGGCCAATGTGGCGCGGTAGCACGTCGGCGGGCGTGGTGCCTTTGCCCAGATCGTGCATCAGACAGGCCACGCGCACTGCCAGCGGCGTGTTCAGGTGGGCGGCCATGTCCATCACCAGCATCATGTGCACGCCCGTGTCCACTTCAGGATGGTATTCAGGGCGTTGGGGCACGCCCCACAGGCGGTCCAGCTCAGGCAGCAGCACGCGCAGCGCACCGCATTCGCGCAGCACTTCGAACATGCGAGAGGGCTTCTTGCTCATGAGGCCTTTGGCCAGTTCCTGCCAGACGCGCTCGGGCACCAGGTGATCCACTTCGCCGTCCTCTACCATCTGGCGCATCAGCGTCATGGTGTCGTTGGCCACGCTGAAGTCGGCAAAGCGCGCCGCAAACCGCGCCACGCGCAGGATGCGCACCGGGTCTTCGGCAAAGGCATCGGTCACATGGCGCAGCAGCTTGTTCTTCAGATCAGCTTGGCCGTCATACGGGTCCACGATCTGGCCCGCCCATGCGCTGGGCGCGGCATGGGCCAGCGCCTCGGGCACGGCCATGGCGTTCACCGTGAGGTCGCGCCGGGCCAGGTCTTCTTCGAGCGTGACGCTCGGCTCGGCGTGTACCGCAAAGCCTTTGTAGCCCCGGGCGGTTTTGCGCTCGGTGCGGGCCAGGGCGTATTCCTCGCGGGTCTGCGGGTGCAAAAACACCGGAAAGTCCTTGCCCACAGGGGCAAAGCCGAGCGCGGTCATGCCCTCGGGCGTGCTGCCCACCACCACCCAGTCGCGGTCGTTGACGCTTTGGCCCATCAAGGCATCGCGCACCGCACCGCCGACGACAAAGACTTGCATGGCCGTCGCTTGGCTCAGCGAGCCACCCGGAAGGGTTCTTCGAAGTCGATGAAGTCCTGCTCGGCCAGTGCGTCGTCGATCCAGGCTTTGACGCCGGGCAGGGCGCACACGCGGTCCATGTAGGCGGCCACATCGGCAGGCACGGGCAGGGCGTAGGTCTTCAGGCGCATCACCACCGGGGCAAAGTAGGCGTCGGCCACGCTGAAGTCGCCAAAAAGCAGGGGGCCACCGTGTTCTGCCAGCAGGCCGCTCCACAGACTGCAAATGCGCTCCAGATCGGAGCGCACGGCGGGTTTGTCACGCAGGGTCAAAGCGCCGATCTCGGGCAGGTTCGCCTCGATGTTCATGGGGCAGGCGCTGCGCAGGCCCGTAAAGCCGCTGTGCATTTCAGCGCAGATGCTGCGGGCCCGTGCGCGGGCGGTGCGCTCTTGTGGCCAGAGCTGCTTGTCGGGGAACTGTTCGGCCACATATTCCGCAATCGCCAGCGTGTCCCACACGGCCAGACCATCGTGCACCAGCACAGGCACTTTGCCCACAGGGTTCACGCCTTTCAATGCGGCCTTGAACTGCGAGTCGGGCGCAAAGCTGTCAAAGCGGACATAGACCTCTTCAAAGTCGATGCCCGCCTGGCGCAGCAGCACCCAGGGGCGCATGGACCAGGACGAGTAGTTTTTGTTGGCGATGTAGAGCTGGATCATGGTGTTCTCCCGTGGATGGAGCCCCCATGTTAGCGACCTGAGGGGCTGCCCTGCAGTTTCTGTGTGCCAATGCACCAGTCTTGTGCGCGACAGACGCTTTGGGGGAATTCCCTCTCCTGCATTCGGGCCTGAATGTTGCATAGTCTCAGGATTGAGCAACTGATAAATTCACCGATGATCCCGCAAGCCACGCAGGCCCCCAAAATGGCCTTCACATCCACCCATCGTCCACGCACCTCATTTTCATGTTCGCATTCGTTCTTCAACGCCTGATTCAGGCCGTGGTGGTGATGGTCACGGTGGCTTTCATCGCGTTTTTGTTGTTCCAGTACGTGGGCGACCCGGTGGTCTTTTTGCTGGGGCAAGACGCCAAACCCGAGCAAATCACGGAGCTGCGCCAAAGCCTGGGCCTGGATCAGCCCTTTTTCGTGCAGTTCTGGCATTTCCTGACCCATGCCCTGCAGGGCGAGTTTGGCCTGAGCTTGCGTCAAGGCGCCAAAGTTTCGCGGCTGATCGCCGAGCGTTTCCCGGCCACGCTGGAGTTGGCCTTGGTGGCCGCCTCGATGGCGCTGCTCATTGGCATTCCGATGGGGGTGTATGCGGCCCTGCGTCGCGGCACCTTCATGAGCCAGATGTTCATGACCTTGTCGCTTTTGGGCGTGTCGCTGCCGACGTTCCTGATCGGCATTTTGCTGATCCTGGTGTTTTCGGTAGGACTGGGCTGGTTCCCCAGTTTTGGGCGTGGTGATGTGGTGCATGTTGGCTGGTGGAGCACGGGATTGCTCACGGCCTCAGGCTGGCACCACATCGTGTTGCCCGCCATCACGCTGGCGGTGTTTCAGCTGACCTTGATCATGCGCCTGGTGCGCGCCGAGATGCTGGAGGTCTTGCGCACCGACTACATCAAATTTGCCCGCGCCCGGGGCTTGTCCAACCGCACCATTCACTTTGGCCATGCGCTCAAAAACACCCTGGTGCCGGTGATGACCATCACGGGCCTGCAATTGGGCGGTTTGATCGCTTTTGCCATCATCACCGAGACGGTGTTTCAGTGGCCTGGCATGGGCTTGCTCTTCATCCAGGCGGTCACGTTTGCCGACATTCCAGTGATGGCCGCTTATTTGTGCCTGATTGCGCTGATTTTTGTGGTCATCAATCTGGTAGTGGACTTGCTGTATTTTGTGGTCGATCCCCGCCTGCGCGTGGGCAAGGCCGGAGGACATTGACCATGGGCGCTTCCTTGCAATCGGTTTGGGGGCATGGCGCTGCCTTTGCGCGCATTGCCCAGTTTCACCCCGAGCTCACGGCCTTTCGGCGCGATTTGCACGCGCACCCCGAATTGGGCTTTGAAGAGGTCTACACCTCAGCCCGCGTGGCCGAGGCGCTCAAGTTGTGCGGTGTGGACAGCATCCACACCGGCCTGGGCAAAACCGGCGTGGTCGCGCTGGTGCATGGGCAGGGCCGTTCGGCCAGCAACCCCGGCCGCATGATTGGTCTGCGGGCCGACATGGACGCCCTGCCCTTGACCGAATACAACGAATGCACCTGGAAATCGTCCAAGCCCGGCCTGATGCACGGCTGCGGACACGATGGCCACACGGCCATGCTGATGGGCGCCGCCCGCTATTTGGCAGAAACCCGACGCTTTGACGGCACGGCGGTGCTGATTTTTCAGCCCGGTGAAGAAGGTTACGCCGGTGCCCGCGCCATGATGGAAGACGGTCTGTTTGAGCGCTTTCCCTGTGAAAAAGTCTTTGCCCAGCACAACTCGCCCGAAACCCCTTTGGGTGTGATTGGCGTCACGCCCGGCCCCATGCAGGCGGCAGTTGACCGCATTGAAATCCTCATCCGCGGCAAAGGCGGCCACGGTGCGCGCCCGCATCAGGCTGTTGATCCGGTGCTGGTGGCAGGCCACCTCATCACGGCGGCGCAAAGCGTGGTGTCACGCAATTTGTCGGCGTTTGACCAGGCCGTGGTCAGCATTTGCTCGATGCAAGGCGGCCACCCCGCTGCCATGAGTGTGATCCCGGGTGAGGTCACCCTGGTGGGCACGGTGCGCACCTACAGCGAATCAGTGCAAGACCAGATTGAAGACCGCCTGCGTGCTTTGTGCTCAGGCATTGCCCAGGGCTTTGGCGCCTCGGCCGAGCTGCACTACGAGCGCACCTACCCGGCCACCGTGAACACCGTGGCCGAAGCCCATTTTGTGGCCGATGTGGCGACCCAGCTGGTGGGCGAAGACAAGGTCTGGCGCAACATGATGCCCAGCATGGGCGGCGAAGATTTTTCATTCATGCTGCAAGCCAAGCCGGGCGCGTACATCCGCATTGGCCAGGGCCTGCCGCATGGCCCCGGGCCGCACCCGCTGCACAACAGCCGCTACGATTTCAACGACGAGATCTTGCCGCTCGGCGCTGCTTTGCATGCCAGCCTGATCGAGCAAGCCTTGCCCCTTTCCTGATCCCTCAAACCCATTACCTCAACCCAAGGAGACTCTCATGCGTAACCACAAGTTTTCACGCTCCCTTTGCGCGCTGGCCGTCATGTCGGCATTGGCCATGGGCAGTGCCCAGGCCGTCACCGTGCGCATTGGCAACCAGGGCGACGCCCTGTCGATGGACCCGCACTCGCTCAACGAGTCTTTGCAAATCACGGTGGTGGAAAACGTCTACGAGACGCTGGTCTCGCGTGATGCCAATTACAAGCTCACCCCGCTGCTGGCCACCAGCTGGAAGCAAACCGCCCCGACCGTGTGGCGCTTTGACTTGCGCAAAGGCGTCAAATTCCATGACGGCACACCGTTCACCGCAGACGACGTGATCTTCAGTTACGAGCGCGCCAAGGGCGAAGGCTCAGACATGAAGAGTTACGTGGGCCAGTTCAAAGAGATCAAGAAGATCAACGACCACACCATCGACATCATCACCTTTGCACCGTTTCCCATCGTGCCCGAGTTGATCACGCACTGGGCCATCATGAGCAAGAAGTGGTGTGAAGAGAACCAGGCCACCAAGCCTGTGGATCGCCGCAAAGGCATCGAAAATGCAGCCTCTTTCAAAGCCAACGGCACCGGCCCCTTCATTGTCAAAGAGCGCCAGCCCAACGTGCAGACTCGTTTTGCGCGCAACAACAACTACTGGGGCAAGATTGCTGGCAATGTCGACGAAGTCATCTTCACCGTCATTGGCAACGACGCCACCCGCGTGGCAGCCATGTTGTCGGGCGAGTTGGATGTGATGGAGCCAGTGCCCGTTCAAGACGTGGACCGCCTCAAGTCCAACGACAAGCTCAAAGTCATGCAAGGCCCCGAGCTGCGCGCCATCTTTTTGGGCATGGACCAAAAGCGTGACGAGCTGCTCTACTCCAACATCAAGGGCAAGAACCCCTTCAAGGACGTCCGTGTTCGCAAAGCCTTCTACCAGGCCATCGACATCGAGACCATCAAGAGCCGTGTCATGCGCGGTGCAGCCACGCCCCTGGCCCTGATGTTCCCGCCTCAAGTCAACGGCTTTGCGCCTGACCTGGCCAAGCGCCTGCCTTACGACGTGGAAGCGGCCAAGAAGCTGCTGACCGAAGCCGGTTACCCCAACGGTTTTGAAGTCAAGATGAACTGCCCGAACGACCGCTATGTCAACGATGCAGAAATCTGCCAGGCCGTGGCCGCCAACTTGGCCAAGATCGGCGTCAAGATCAACCTCGAAGCCGAGACCAAGGGCACCTACTTCCCCAAGATCCTGAGCCGCAACACCAGTTTTTACATGCTCGGCTGGACAGCAAGCACCGTGGACGCCCACAACGTGCTGTATCCCATCATGTCCACACCCGGTGACGGTGGTCGTGGTCAGTTCAACCTGGGCGCCTACAGCAACCCCAAGGTGGACGAGTTGACCGACAAGGTGGCCTCTGAAACCGACCAGAAAAAGCGCAACGAGATGATCCGCGAGGCCATGAAGATCCACCAGGACGATGTGGGCCACCTGCCACTGCACCAACAAGCGCTCAACTGGGCGGCCAAGAAAAACATCGAGCTGGTGCAGTTTCCGGACAACGGGATGGCCTGGAAATTCATCACCGTCAAACCTTAAGGCGTGAGCATGCAACAAGCTTGGCAGCGTTGGTGGCACAGCGATGTGGGGTACAGCTTCCGTCAATCGCCGATGGCGATGGTGGCCGCCTTCATCGCGTTCGTTTGTCTTTTTTGTGCCGTGTTTGCGGGTTGGGTGTCCCCCTCCAACCCGTTTGACCTGGCCACACTGGAGTTGAGCGACTCCCGTCTGCCCCCCGCATGGATGGCAGGCGGTACAGCCAAATACCTGCTAGGCACCGACGATCAGGGGCGCGACATTTTGTCGGCCCTGATCTACGGTTCGCGCATCTCGCTGGTAGTGGGGCTGGCTTCGGTCATGTTGTCTGTGGTGATCGGTGTCGGACTGGGCCTGCTGGCCGGCTTCAAAGGGGGTTGGATCGACTCCCTGCTCATGCGCTTGTGCGACGTGATGCTGTCTTTCCCGGCCATTTTGGTGGCCCTCATGATTGCGGGCGTCGGGCGGGCCTTGTTCCCCAATGCCAACGAGTCGCTGGCTTTTGGCGTGCTGATCATCTCGATCTCGCTCACGGGCTGGGTGCAATACGCCCGCACGGTGCGGGGCAGCACCTTGGTCGAGCGCAACAAGGAATACGTGCAGGCAGCCCGTGTCACAGGTGTGGCCCCCTTGCGCATCATGGTCAAGCATGTGCTGCCCAATGTGTTGGGGCCGGTCATGGTGCTGGCCACCATCCAGGTGGCCACCGCCATCATCACCGAAGCCACCTTGTCTTTTCTGGGAGTTGGGGCACCGGTCACCTCGCCATCGCTGGGCACCCTGATCCGTGTGGGCAATGACTTTTTATTTTCCGGCGAATGGTGGATCACCATCTTCCCCGGGCTCATGCTGGTGTTGATTGCCTTGTCGGTCAACCTGCTGGGCGACTGGTTGCGCGATGCGCTGAACCCGAGATTGCGATGAGTGCGACAACGCGTGCGGTGCCGCAAGCCGCTGTCGGGGTCTTCGACCACCGACCTACGGGAAGCCGTAGCACCTGCAAAGCCACCGCTGCGTTCTTTTGCAGGTCGGCACTCGAAGAGTCCGACATGACGCCCGAACGAGCACAGCGCTCGAACAGCATTGCGGACAAGCAAACATTTGTCGGGGTCTTCGACCACCGACCTACGGGAAGCCGTAGCACCTGCAAAATCATCTCAGCATTTTCTTGTAGGTCGGCACTCGAAGAGTCCGACAAGACGACCGAACGAGCACAGCGCGCAAACAGCATTGCGGACAAGCAAACATTTGTCGGGGTCTTCGACCACCGACCTACGGGAAGCCGTAGCACCTGCAAAGCCACCGCTGCGTTCTTTTGCAGGTCGGCACTCGAAGAGTCCGACATGACGCCCGAACGAGCACAACGCGCAAACAGCATTGCGGACAAGCAAACATTTGTCGGGATCTTCGACCACCGACCTACGGGAACCCGTAGCACCTGCAAAGCCACCGCTGCGTTCTTTTGTAGGTCGGCACTCGAAGAGTCCGACATGGCGCCTGCACCAACGGAACGAGCAAACAGCATTGCGAACAGGCAAGCAGTTGTCCGGATCTCCAGCCGCCGACCCGCGCACATTTGTTGTGTTCGCAATAATTTCCAAAGATATATCCTCTGAATGACCGCCATGAGTCTGCTTCAAGTTCAAAACCTGGTGGTCGAATTCCCCAGCCGCCATGGCACCTTGCGTGCTCTGGACGATATTTCTTTCGACATTGCTCCCGGTGAAATTCTGGGCGTGGTGGGCGAATCGGGGGCTGGCAAGTCGCTCACGGGCGCCTCCATCATCGGCTTGCTGGAGCCGCCAGGCCGTGTGGCCAGTGGGCAGATTTTGCTCGAAGGCCAACGCATCGACCAGCTCAACGCAGACCAGATGCGTCACATTCGGGGACGCAAAATCGGTGCGATTTTTCAGGACCCGCTGACTTCGCTCAACCCGCTCTACACCATCGGCCGCCAGTTGGTCGAGACCATCCAGGCGCATCTGCCGGTGAACGTGGCCGAGGCGCGCCAACGGGCCATCCAGTTGCTCAAGGACACCGGCATTTCTGCCGCCGATGAACGCATTGACCACTACCCGCACCAGTTCTCAGGCGGCATGCGCCAGCGTGTGGTGATTGCCCTGGCCTTGGCGGCCGAGCCCCAACTCATCGTGGCCGACGAGCCAACCACCGCCCTCGATGTCTCGATTCAGGCGCAAATCATTGGCTTGCTCAAAAAGGTTTGCAAAGACCGTGGTGCGGCCGTCATGCTGATCACCCATGACATGGGCGTCATCGCCGAAACCTGCGACCGCGTGGCCGTGATGTATGCCGGGCGCATTGCCGAAATCGGCCCGGTGCACCAGGTCATCAACCACCCGGCCCACCCTTACACCGCAGGCTTGATGGCCTCGATTCCCGACATGGAAAGTGACCGTGAACGACTTAACCAGATTGACGGCGCCATGCCACGCTTGAACGCCATTCCCACAGGCTGCGCCTTCAACCCGCGCTGCCCGCAGGCCTTTGACCGTTGCAGGCAGCAGCGCCCCGATTTGATGAACGCCGGGGCCAACCGCGCCGCTTGCTGGTTGCACGATGGAGGTGCCGCATGACCGCGTCATCCCACAAACAGCCCTTGGTGGTTGCGCACGATCTGGCCCGAAGCTTTGATGTGTCTGCGCCCTGGCTCAACCGCATGATTGAGCGCAAACCGCGCCAACTGCTTCACGCCGTTGACGGCGTGAGCTTTGAGATTGAAAAAGGCAAAACCCTGGCCTTGGTGGGTGAGTCCGGTTGTGGCAAAAGCACCGTGGCTCGTTTGCTGGTGGGTTTGTATGAGCCCACGCGCGGCGGCCTGACATTTGATGGACAGGACGCGCACGCCGCCTTCCAATCAGTCGATGCCCGGAAGATGCGCCAACGCATCCAGATGATTTTTCAAGACCCCTATGCCAGCCTGAACCCACGCTGGACGGTTGAAGCCATCATTGGCGAGCCCTTGCAAGAGCATGGTTTGATCCAGGATGCCGCAGAGCTGAAGGCCCGCGTGGCCGAGCTGCTGCAATCAGTGGGCTTGTCGGCGCTGGACATGGTCAAGTACCCGCACCAGTTCTCGGGCGGCCAACGTCAACGCATTTCCATTGCGCGGGCCTTGGCCACTGCGCCCGAATTTTTGGTGTGTGACGAGCCCACGTCGGCGCTCGATGTGAGCGTGCAGGCGCAAGTGCTCAACATCATGAAGGACCTGCAGCGCGAACGCGGTCTGACCTACCTGTTCATCAGCCACAACCTGGCCGTGGTGCGCCATGTGAGTGATCAGGTGGGCGTGATGTATCTGGGCCGATTGGTGGAGCTGGCCGACAAGCACACCTTGTTTGCCAACCCACAGCACCCTTACACCAAAATGCTGCTGGACGCGATTCCCAAAATGCACGACACCGGCCGCTCCCGCACGCCTGTGCAAGGCGAGGTGCCCAATCCTCTTAACCCGCCCAGTGGTTGCAGCTTTCATCCGCGTTGCCCGCAAGCCACCGATATTTGCAGATCGGAACGCCCCGCTTTGCGCGAGCTCAAAGGCATCAAGATCGCTTGTCATGCGGTGAGTTGAAAGCAAGTTTGATATGTTATTGAATTCTTTAATATTTTTTTGGTGATTTAAATAACTAAAATTGCACCACTTCAGAGGTGCATATGAATCGATTATTCAAGGCGGCGATCTCAATTCAAGCGATACAGGCGGGACTCATGGCATTGGCTTTGAGCTGTCACACCCTGCCTGCTTGGTCCAAAACTGTTCGCTGGGCAGCCGCCAGTGACATCACAACCTGGGACATTCACTCTCAAGTCAATGGATTTCAAAGTGGCGTGCACGCGGCTGTTTACGAGTCACTGGTCTATTTCAACTCGCGCACCTTCAAGCCCGAACCCATGCTGGCCACCAGCTGGAAAATGGTAACGCCACAGCAATGGCGCTTCACGCTGCGCCAAGGCGTCAAGTTTCATGATGGCTCGGACTTCAATGCCGATGATGTCGTTTTCTCATTGCGCCGCGCGATGGCCAAGACATCCACATTCACAGCGCAAGTGGCCAGCATCGCCAAGGTGGAGAAAGTCGACAACTTCACGGTCGATGTCTGGACCCAAGGCTCCGACCCCGTGCTGTTGGCACAGCTGACCGAGTTGCGCATCATGAGCAAGGCTTGGGCACAGGCCAACGACTCGCTGGAGCCAAAAGACATCAACAGCAACCAGGACACACCCTCACATCGACAAGCCAATGGCACAGGGCCTTACATGCTCAAAGATTGGGTGCCACGTCAAAAATTCATTCTGGTCAAAAATCCCAAGTGGTGGGGCAAGATGGAAGGCAATGTGACCGAGGTTGTCTACACCCCGATCCGCTCCGATACCGCCCGCATCAATGCGCTGCAGGAGCAATCAATTGACCTGCTGCAAGACCCCAATCCGCAAGATCTGTACAGAGTGCAGAAAAACGATGACCTCAAAGTGGTCACTGGCCCGGAGACCCGCACCATCATGCTGGGCATGGATCAATTCAGAAACGAGTTGGTCGGCTCCAACATCAAAGGCAGAAATCCGCTCAAAGACGTGCGTGTCAGACGAGCGCTGTACCAAGCCATTGACATCGATTCGCTGCATGAAATCATCATGCGCCAGCAATCCCAAAACACCGGTGCGTTGGTCTCACCACAGATCAATGGCTGGACGGAAAAACTGCACGCACGTTTGCCGTTTTCAACAGATGCCGCCAAAAAAATGCTGAGCCAGGCAGGCTATCCTGAAGGCTTCACCGTAGACTTTGCGTGCCCTGCGGGTCGCTATGTGAACGACAGCGAAATCTGTCAGGCCATCTCGAGCATGTGGTCTAAGGTGGGTATCAAAACCCGCTTGCGTATCGTCAATGCGCCCGTATATTTGCCCATGATGCAACGCCATGAAGCCAGCATCTACCTGATCGGCTGGGGTGTGACGACATTTGATGCCCTGTACACCTTGCAATCGCTGGTGCGCACCCCTGGAGCGGGGGGCGACGGCAACTACAACCTGGGCCGATACAGCAATCCCGCATTGGACAAGCTGATTGATCGCGCCAAAACAGAATCCGACCCCACCGCCCGCACCCGTTTACTGACAGCGGCTTTGCAATTGCAAAGCGACGAAGTGGCCATGATCCCTTTGCACAACCAACTCATCTCATGGGCCATGACCAAAAACGTTAATTTAGTCTTTCGCGCAGACAACCGCATCGATTGGCGTTTGGTGCAGGTGGATTGACTTTCCGCTGCGCGGACGTTTCTCGGTTGAACGCGATCCTGCCATCTGAGATCCCGGACTTCAAATGTGTACTTAGAAAATTTCAACATCTGCATGTTGCAGATGCCGCCAGCAAAGAAGAAGTCCGCAACGCATACCCCGAAGTCTTTGACCACAGCCCAACTCACAAGCCATTGACTCACTTGTCGATCACGATTCAAAGCGTCCGGTGGGTATGGCGCGTGAGGGTGCTCAGAGAAGACGGTTTCGTTTGATGCGCATGACGCGAGGGCCTCACGTCCCCGGCAGCCAATCAACGAAGGGGCATTGACGCACAACTGCAAGAGGATTTCGTTGGGACTGATAAAAAAAAACCCACCGTGTTGCCACGGTGGGTTTTTGACTTTCAAATCTCAAACTGTCTGACGACAGCAAGAGATTAGAAGGCGTGCTTGACGCCAGCTTCATAACCTGAAGAAGAACCGTTCGCCGTTGCGCCAGCAGGTGCACTGTTCACGTTGAACTTGGCGCCACCTTTGTTGTCCAACTTGGCATAGTTGGCGTACAGGGCTGTACGCTTGCTCAGGTTGTACACATAGCCAATCGCGAATTGAGTCGCCTTGTAACCATCGCTGGCAGTGCCTGAGCTCCTGTAGTCGCTGTAAGAGACAGGGATGTAGCCAGAACCCAGAGGAATCTGAGCACCGATCAAGTTGGTGGTGTTGTCAACTGTGTTGTCGCCAGTTTTGTTGATATTGGTATTTGCAATCAAAGTGGCAACACCCAAATCGTAGGACGCACCCAGGTTTGTCACTTTGTTATCGCCGACCAGGGCGTTTTTAGTTGTGCCAGAGGCAATAGCCACGTTCAGAGCACCCGCTTTGTAACCCAGGCGACCACCCACGTAGTTGCCATCTTTGGAGGTCGAAGAGCCAGAGGCGTTCTCGCCTTGTGCGGACATCAATTGAGCGTAGATGCCATTGGCGCTCAGAGCGTGGCTGCCTTCGTTGGCGCCAACGCCATACAGGTAAGCAATGCTGTTGGATGCGCGAACACCAGCAGAACCAGTACCAGAGAGGTTCAAGTTAGATGCTTGACCGACGCCCAGCGTGCCGAACGGATCAAAGACTGTCTTGTTCCAAAAGTCTGGTGTGTAGTCGCGACCCAGGCGAACTTCACCGAAGTTACCAGCCAAAGACACGGTGCTGCGACGGTTGAAAGTCAGACCACCGTTAGCTGCTTGTGCGCCAGAAGTTTGGTTGTTGGTGTTGGATGCTTGACCCACGCCGTTGTCAGGGTTCAAGCCTGCTTCCAACCAGAAACCAGCTTTCAAGCCGCCGCCGAGGTCTTCAGTGCCTTTGAAGCCGAGTTGGCTAGAGGACAAGTTGGAAGTAGTCATCTTGGTAGCAGTTGTGCCGTCGTTGGCTTTGTAGTTACCCATTCCAACGTCAACAACACCCCAAATAGTCACAGAAGACTGTGCGAAAGCACCAGTAACAGCTGCCACGGCAGCCAGAGCAGCTAGATTGCACACTGAAATTAAGAATGAAGAACCTAGAATGATTTTGCACAACCTATGCTTTTCTAACTTATGACTGTTCAACCACTTTTGGCTTCCTTGTGTGCCAGTTTGTCTGATTTTTTGGGAAAACCGATGGATGTCATTGGGAGTTCGGGAGAGTCAGCAGTTGCCATACTCGATCGCAATAAGCCCGTTTTTTATGTTGTCAGTCCAGAAGTTTGGGCTCAGATGACAAATAGTAGAAATTCGAGACAAATACGCACTGAAACTTCAGATTTGACCGACACCGTTTTAACGCGGGGGCCCATGCGGCTCAACCGCTTTGATGCTTTGGCGGAACAGTTGCTCGAAAAAGAAAATCAGCGCGTTCAGCGTGGGGAATTGAGTCCTTTGTCCTTGGGCATCTTGCGCAATCGTCTGGATGCGCATGTGTTGCCGTTTTTCAAGTTCATCCCGCCTTCGCAAGCGACGCCGGTCATGATGGATGGGTTTGTCAAGCGCTTGACGGACCATCAGATGAGCACGACCACCATTTCTCAGTACTTGGTGGTGGTGCGAAAGTTGTTCAAACTGGCGATCAAACACGGTTTTTTGAACGAAACGCCAGAATTGCCAGTTGTCAAAGTGGCGTCTCGCCCTCGCTCGATGTTGAGCTTGCAGGAGTACGCGGCCGTGGTGCGCACGGCTTATCGTTTGTCAAGACAGGGCAGCAAGGCGCCAGAAATCAAAGCATCCGCAGGAAACCGTGAAAGGTTTTGGGTGGCACCGCGCAATTTGACTTTGGCACCTGACATGGCGTGGGTCATCCGGTTCATGGTGAACAGCTTTATTCGCCCGGGAGACTTGCGTCAGCTCAAACACAAGCATGTGCAGGTGGTCAGAGGCGAGAGTGTGTATTTGCGGCTGAGCTCGCCGGAGACCAAAAGCCATGACACACCTATCGTGACTTTGTACCCTGCAGTGCATGTCTATGAAGCCGCGTTGGCCCATTCGCGTTCTTTGGGGTTTGGCGGACCCGATGATTACGTTTTTTTGCCCGCCGAAACCGACCGGGGTTATGCGCTGGCCGTGCTGGGCTTTTGGTTCAAATGGGTCATGCGTGAGGCGGGCGTCACCCCTGAGGATTCATTGGGAAGATTAAGGACGCTGTATTGCCTGCGTCATACGTCCATCATGTTTCGACTGCTTTTTGGGCAAGGGATTGATATGCTGACCTTGGCTCGCAATGCCCGCACGTCAGTGCAAATGATTGAACAGTTTTATGCGTCATCTTTGGATGGTGAGATGAACGTGGCCATGTTGCAAAGCCGACGGACGCAAAAAAGTGGGACCTCGTGAGCTTTGGGCAGACGTGAAACACGTGTCAGCTCATGCGAGCATTGACTTTTCTGTAGGTCGGTACTTGAAGCGTTCGACGTTTGTCTCGATGCCAGGGCGCGAATCTGTAGGTGCGCTGCCGGTTGCTGCCATGTCGGGGTCTTCGACCGCCGACCTGCAAAAAGACCGTTGGTTTTCCTGTAGGTCGGTACTCGAAGAGTCCGACGTTTGTCTCGATGCCCGAACGCGAACATTGAGATGAGTGCTTGCTTGGCAACCCCATGTCGGGGTCTTCGACCACCGACCTACAAAACGATCATGGGCATTTTTGTCGGTCGGGTCTTGAACATCACACGCTGTTTGGGCGATACCGTTTCCACAGTGGCGGCACGATCAGCAGCAGCGCCGCGATGACCATCAGGCTGCCGGACAGGGGGCGGGTGAAGAAGGTGGACCATTCGCCTTGGCTGATGGTCAGGGCTTGGCGCATGGATTGTTCGCCGAGCGGGGCCAAAATCAGGCCGACGATCAGAGGCGCTGCCGGGAAGTCAAAGCGCCGCATGGTGTAGCCGATCAGGCCGAACACGAAGAGCAAGCCGACGTTGAACACCGAGTTGCCTGCGCCGTACACGCCCGCCGTAGAGATGACGATGATGCCCGCATACAGCCAGGGCGGTGGGATTTTGAGCAGCTTGACCCACAGGCTCACCAATGGCAGGTTGAGCACCAACAAGATCACATTGCCGATGTAGAGGCTGGCGATCAGGGTCCAGACCAGGCTGCCTTGTTGACTGAACAACTGCGGGCCGGTCTGGATGCCGTAGCCTTCAAAGGCCGAGAGCATGATGGCGGCCGTGGCCGAGGTGGGGATGCCCAAGGTTAGCAGCGGCATGAGTACGCCCGCTGCGGCGGCATTGTTGGCCGCTTCCGGGCCTGCCACCCCTTCGATGGCGCCGTGGCCGAATTCTTCGGGGTGTTTGGAGAGTTTTTTCTCGGTGTAGTACGACAGCAGCGTGGGCAGCTCGGCCCCGCCCGCAGGCATGGCCCCGATGGGAAAGCCGAACAAGGCACCCCGAAACCAGGCTTTCCAGGAGCGTGCCCAGTCTTGTTTGCTCAGCCACAAGCTGCCCGACATGTTCATGACTTCGCCGGTCTTGGATTCGCGGCCTTGCCACGCCAGATACAGGGCTTCACCCACGGCAAACAGGCCCACAGCGGCCACAGTCACTTCGATGCCGTCCAGCAGTTCAGGGCGGCCAAAGGTGAAGCGGGGTTGCCCGGTTTGCAAGTCCACGCCGACCATGCCCAGCAGCAAGCCCACAGCCAGTGCGATGAGCCCGCGCAGCATGGAGTTGCCCAGCACGGCCGACACGGCCACGACCGACAGCACCATCAGGCTGAAGTATTCGGCCGGGCCAAAGGCCAGCGCCGCTTCGACCACCCAGGGGGCGACAAAGGTCAGCGCCAGGGTGCCGATGGTGCCCGCCACAAAGCTGCCGATGGCGGCAGTGGCCAAGGCCTGACCCGCACGGCCACGGCGGGCCATTTTGTTGCCTTCGAGGGCGGTGACCACAGCCGACGATTCGCCGGGGGTGTTGAGCAAAATCGAGGTGGTCGAGCCGCCATAAGCCGCACCGTAATAAATGCCTGCAAACATGACGAACATGCTGGTGGCCGGCACATGGTAGGTCAGAGGCAGCAGCAAGGCGATGGTCAGCGCCGGGCCAATGCCGGGCAGGACGCCCACCAGGGTGCCAATGAAGCAGCCGACGAAACCCCACATCAGGGTGACGGGTTGCAGGGCGTTGCCAAAGCCCTCCATCAGGGCGTTGAAAGATTGCATGGGGTGTCCGTTTTAAAGTCGTTGGGCGTTGGGCGTTGGGCGATGAGCGTTGGCGTGAAGAATTGAGGGGGGTGAGCCAGCATCAGATCAGCCAGGGCAGTGCAGGGCCCAGGCCCACGCCCAGCAACTGGGCAAACACGAACCAGAAGGTGCTGGCAATGGCGCCGCAGACCAGCGCCGACTTGAGGCCCAGCGGGGCGTCAAACGCACGCGCCACACCCATGCCGCACAAGGTGCCGGGAATGACAAACCCCAGTGGCGCAACCAGGGCGATGAAGGCCACGCCGCCCGCCAGCAGGCTCAGCATGCGGGCGTTGGCGCCGGGCAATGGCGCTTGATCCGGGGCGTGACTTTCATCGACCTGGCGACCACGCCAGGCGCTCAGGCCATACAAGAGTGCCAGCACACTCAAAGCGGTCACGATCACAGCCGGTGCCAGCACCGGACCCACAGCCATTTGCATGAGCGATTGGGGAATGACGGTGACTTGCCAGGCGGCCAGGCCGCACAGCGCCATCAGCACCAGAGCCACGCGAAAAGCGGTCATGCGAGCCCCAGTTCTTTCATCAGGACGATTTTTTCTTCGATGTCCTTGGTCAGATCGCGCTCAAACGGGCGCTCGGTCATGAAGGCGTCGGTCCATTTGCGAGTTTCCAACTCTTGGCGCCACTGTGCTGAGACGTTGAGCTTGGTCATGAAGTCGATCATGGCGTCGCGCTGTGGCGCAGAAATGCCGGGTGGCGCAAACACGCCGCGCCAGTTGGATTCGGTGACGTTCACGCCCAGCTCGGTCAGTGTGGGCACGTTCACGCCCGGAATGCGGCGCTTGCCTGAAACGGCCAGAGGGATCATGCGACCGGCCTTGATTTGCTCTTCGAATTCGGACCACCCAGAAATACCGGCGGTTACTTGGCCACCCAAAATGGCTGCGTTGGCGGGTCCGCCACCAGCAAAGGCCACATAGGCGGCCTCACGCGGGTTCTTGCCCAGGGCCTTGATGAGCATGCCCAAAATCAGGTGGTCGGTGCCGCCGGCACTGCCGCCCGCCACCGACACGGCCTTGGGATTGGCCTTGAGGGCGGATTCGAGTTCTTTCCAGGTTTTGATCTTGCCGCTGGCGGGCACCACGATCACACCGGCTTCTTCGGTCAGGCGGGCAATCGGGGTCACGTCCTTGATGGTGACGGGGCTCTTGTTGGCGATGCCTGCGCCGATCATGACCGAGCCCCCCACCATGAGGGTGTTGGCCTGGCCTTTGCGCTGGTTCACGAAGCGGGGCAAGCCGACCATGCCGCCTGCGCCACCGACGTTTTCAAACTGCATATTGCCCACCAGGCCGGCGGCTTTGGCGGCGCGCTCGATGGCGCGCGCGGTGCCGTCCCAGCCGCCTCCGGGGGCCGCAGGCACAAACATGTTGATGCTGGCAATCAGGGGTTTGTTTTGCGCCCTGGTGGGCAGGACGAGTGAAGCGCCAGCGGCGGCGCTGAAGCTCAAAAAGTCGCGTTTGGAAAGGTGCACAGAGTTCTCCTGTGTGACAATGAAAAGAGGGTGTGCAGGCCCGTGATTCATGTGCGAGGGGCTTGCCGTTCAGAACGATTGTCGGCGCCCTGCACGCGCCAAACTGTCAAAAACCTGTCAATCCAGTTCAGTGAATACCCTCAAGCCACCCATGCCGCCCAACATCTTGCTGGTGGAAGACACGCCCGATATTTCACTGTGGTTGGGCACGGCTTTGCGCCAGGGCGGCATGGCGGTCAGCTTTGCCACCGATGGCCTGCAGGCCGAGCGCTGTCTGCAGCCCGGGCATGGTTTCGATGCCGTCTTGCTCGACTTGCAATTGCCGGGCCAGGACGGCCTGAGTGTGCTGCAAGTGCTGCGCGAACGCGGTGATGAGGTGCCGGTTTTGATCCTGACGGCCCGGGCCAGCGTGCCTGATCGGGTGCTGGGCCTGAACATGGGGGCAGACGATTATTTGCCCAAACCGTTTGACCTGAGCGAGCTGGAAGCGCGTTTGCAGGTGCTGTTGCGCCGTCGAGGCCGTGTGAAGGTGGATGAACTGCGGCTCGGCCCACTGACGATGAGCCGCAGCCATGGTGTTGTGGTGCTGCACGGCCAGGCTCTGTCATTGACCCGACGTGAGACCGCTGCTTTGCGTGTGCTTCTGGAGTCCCCCCAGCGCACTGTGAGCAAGGAGCAATTGCACGAGCAGGTGTTTGAGGGCGAAGCCACTGAGCTGGATGCGGTGGAGGTGCTGATTTACCGATTGCGCAAGAAGCTGGAGGCGTCAAGCGCTGTGTCGGGGGCCTCAGGCGTGCGGGTGACCACTTTCCGGGGAATGGGGTACATGCTGACCTTGTCGCCCGAAGGCCAGGCCTGAGATGGGCGCTTTGAATAGCGGGACAACACCGGCCGCAGCGTCCATGCGCAAGCGCTTGTTGGGCTGGATTTTGGCGCCCTTGATGGCTTTGATGGCGTTCAACGCCTGGGTCAGTTACGGCAATGCGGTGCAGGCAGCCAACGAAGCTTATGACCGCTCGCTTTATCTGGCCGCCCGCACGCTGGCTGAAGAGTTGTCATGGCAGAACGGGCAGTTGCAACTGGATGTTCACAAGGCCGCGGGCTATCTGTTTGAAAACCACACGGGCTCGCGATTGTTTTACAAAGTCACCAAGCCTGACGGTCAAGCGTTGACCGGTGACGCTTCGCTGCCGGATGTGCGGGCCCAGACCCCGTCGCAGGTCAAGTATTTCGCCCTGGTGCAGTTTGACGATGGTTTTTTTCTGCATCAGCCGGTGCGTCTGGCCCAGCTCATCCACGTCATGAGCGCGCAGGGTATGCCGCAACCTATCCTTCGCATCACCGTGGCCGAAACCCTGGAGGCCAGGCAGCAATTGATCCGGCGTATTTTGTGGGACACCCTGGGCAGTCAGGGCCTGTTGCTGTGGGCTGCGGCGGGCTTGGTGGTGTGGGGTGTGCAGCGTGGAATCCGCCCACTGGAGTCCTTTCGGCAGCAACTGGCGCAGAAGTCGGGCGATGATTTTTCACCCGTCCAGGCGCAGGCTTTGCCGCGTGAACTGAGGCCTTTGCTGGCCACACTCAACGGCTACCTGGAACGCTTGGGTCGCTTGATCGAGATTCGCAAACGCTTTTTGGACAATGCCGCGCACCAATTGCGCACCCCGCTGACGGTGCTCAAAACCCAGCTGGCGCTGGCGCAGCGCAGCACAGCGCCTGAGCAGGTCCATGCCCTGATCCGGGCGGCAAGCCAAACGACCGACGATGCCGTGCGGCTGACCGAGCAATTGCTGGCCTTGACCCGTGTCGAACATGCGCAGGAGATGCACAGCCCGCAGCGAGTGGATTTGCTGGTTTTGGCGCGCCAGGTCACGCAAGAGCATGCCTCGCGGGCGCATCAGTGCGGACATGATTTGGGCTTCGAGTCCAGCTTGGCGCCTGGGGCTGTGTGTAACGTCTTGGGTGTGCCCCTGCTCTTGCATGAGGCGCTGAGCAATCTGGTGGACAACGCCATCCACCACTGCACCAAAGGCTCACACATCACCGTGCGGGTGGGGCTGCATTGGGTGGAGGTGCAAGACAACGGCCCGGGCATTGCGCAGGCACACCAGGCCCATGTGTTTGAGCGGTTTTACCGGGCGGCTGCGGCCGGTGTTTCAGGCAGTGGCTTGGGTTTGGCGATCGTGCACGAAATTGCCAGACAACACGCCATACAACTGCAGTTGCGCAGCCCGGTTCATCAGGGTGTGGGAACCATCATCCGCATGGCGTGGCCGCTGCCGGATGCAGAGCCTGCCAGCGTGCTGGTCAGGCCCTGATGGCGCAGGGTCAGTAGACGTAAGTCAGTGAGGCGTTCAGGCGCCAGTTGTTGGGGGTGGATTCGATGTTGTACTGCGTCCATGCCGAATACCCGCCCAAGCCTTTGGCCAGGGTCAGGCTGTAGCTGGCTTTTTGTACATTGCCTGACAACTGCAAACCTACCGCTTGCAGTGTGTACTTGTTCAGGGGCTCGGTGCCGTTGGTGGCTGGATTCTTCAGTTTGACCAGGCCCGCATCATAAAAGCCGCCCACCACCATGCCATTGCTCAAGCGGCGGTTGAGTTCTACCGAGGCCACAGCCCCGTCGTCACCCGTACCGTCCACCGAGGTGTAGGCTCGCACACCACCGATGCCACCCAGTGAGAGCTGGTTGTAGGAGTCCAGGCGCGCTGATGTCATTTGTCCACGGAACTTGAACACCGAGAACAGGCTGCCTTCCTGGTTCCAGGATTTTTGGTCCCGCAAGGCCAATTCGAGCTTGGCGTAAAGTCCGGGGTCGACTGGGGTTTGACCTGAAATAAGGCTGTAATTGCCCACGGTGTAGGTGAACTCAGCGCGGCTGGAGTCGCGCGTCAGTTTTTCGTTGTCGGCCGTGATGCGCAGTCGGAACTGGTTGTCGTGTACCCGGGTGGTGACCTGCCCGGTGCTCTCCAGCGTGCTGCTGCCGTGACGGGCTGCGATTTCGATGTTTTGCTTGAACACGAAATCGCGGAAACCGCCATGGATTCGGGTCAAACCTGCACCCAGTTCACCGCTGCGGCCCAGTGTGGTGGACTGGCCGCCCATGATGTTTCGGCTGTCCGAGCCTGCGGCCCACAAGCGCCAGCGTGATTGCGAACCCTCTAACGCCGATTCGTATTCACCCCTGCCGTAATTGATGCCTTGGGATTTTTGACCCACCAAGCTCAAGCTGGCTTTGGGTTCATGCCCGCCGACCAACAAAGACGCCATCACTTGAGGAATACCGTATTGGCGCAGACCGTAGTTGTTCAACTGAACCACACCATCGAGCACCTTGCCCAAACGTGAGGGGGCTTCGGCAATGCTCACGATCAAGTCGATCTGCTCAGGGCCCACTGCACGGATGGTGGCATCCAGCTCAATGGGCAGGTCATAGCTGGCCGAATCCAGGCGTTGGTCCAGTCCCAGTGTGTCCACCGGCATGTTGGCCTTGAAGTCCTGCTCGAACCGTTGGGTAATCAAGGCACCATAGGTTTGCAGCAATGCAGGGTTTTTGGCAATCACTCGCACAGCGTTGATCGTGGGCCGGAGAATTTTGACCAACAGGATGCTGCCGCCGTCTGACTTTTTGACTTCGGTTTGCGCATACGACAAAAAGCCCAAGCGGCGAGACTCTTCGAAAAGCCAGCCATTGAAGTTTTGCAACTCATCGGTGGAAACGCCCTTGCCAATGGAAGCGGCCCAGTATTTCTGGATCTCGTCTTGCAAGGCGGCACTTTGAATTTCTACCCCCAGCAAACGGTCGATGGAGTCTGCATTTTCCAGACCCAGCACGTCAATGTTGGCCAAAGGCTTGACCTTGGCCTTGGGCAGCTGGTTGATGGATTGGTTGATGTTTTGCTGAATGCCGACAGGTGATGGGGCTTGGGGGGGGGCGGTTTGCGCCCATGTGTTTGCACATGCGGCTTGAAGCACTGAAGCCAGAGTGATCAGTTTGAAAGTGGGTTTCATGGTTTATTCAAGTCTTGCAGGTTCGCACTGAGTTGCGTTAATTTGAGTTTTTAAAATCGTAAAACATTTATTAAATAACTATAGTGTGTTTGTTATCTTAATTTCCTAAAACTTTTAAAGTCGTTATAAGGGGTCAGCTGCGAGCGGGGGCCAGACACAGCTCTACACCTGAAGACCCGAGATCTTCGCAAGCGCAGTCCATGTCATTTTCAGGGGTGCAGGACAAAGCGCTGGCGTTCGTGGGCTCCTGTGGGTCTACGCTACCGGCCACAGCCGCACCGACGCCGCTTTGGTTCGAAAAGCCCGACAGGGTCAATCGGCTGATGGGGGTGACCGTTCTGGTTTGAGGAATCGTGACCGGGATGACGGCTGTGCTCAAGATGGCCGCTGCCGGATTGATGGTCAGTGCTGCGTTGGTGATTTTGATGTTGTAGTTGTTGAGCAAGGTGGCGGCGTTGGTGGGGCTCAGACTCAGATTGGAGTTGTAGGTGCCCGCTGTCGTGCCTGACGCCAAACCAGAGACATTCACGTCCTCACCCACAATGAACCCGGACTTCGTCGCTTCGGCTTGTGTTTTCAGAGTGCCATCTGCAGTAGCCGTGGTGTTGGTGCCTGTGACGGTTGCATTCACTTTGGCAATATCCAGTGAGCCTGCGACAAATCTCACATTGGCATAGTTACTGGATAAATTGGTATTGTTGCCTGTGACAGCAACGGTGTAGCTGCCTGCGTTCTTGCCAGAGGTGCCTGCGGAGATGCCTGCTACTGCGGCGGCACTGTTGGTGACGTCATCTCCCAGCAGGCCGGTCACGGCAAAGCCTGTCACGGCTTGTGTCGTGCCGTTGTAGACCTTGGTGTCACTGTTGGCGGTCAACACCACGTTGGTGCTCGTGTTCTTGCCAATCGTCAGTGTGCCACCGGCCTTGGTGATGTTGGCGTAGTTGTTTTCCAAGTTCGCATTGCTGCCAGTGATGGTGCTGGTGTAGCTGCCTGCGTTCTTGCCGGAGGTGCCTGCGGAGATGCCTGCTACTGCGGCGGCACTGTTGGTGACGTCATCTCCCAGCAGGCCGGTCACGGCAAAGCCTGTCACGGCTTGTGTCGTGCCGTTGTAGACCTTGGTGTCACTGTTGGCGGTCAGCACGACGTTGGTGCTCGTGTTCTTGCCAATCGTCAGTGTGCCACCGGCCTTGGTGATGTTGGCGTAGTTGTTTTCCAAGTTCGCATTGCTGCCAGTGATGGTGCTGGTGTAGCTGCCTGCGTTCTTGCCGG
>NZ_NERV01000003.1 GCF_003063315.1 Limnohabitans sp. T6-5 | reverse complement strand
TGTAGACGCCGGGGTTCACGCTGATGCTGTTGGCGGCCACTTCCACATTGGCATTGGGCGTAAACGTCGCTGTCCAGGTGGTGCCGCCGTCGGTGCTGGCCAGGGTGCTGAGCGTGCCGTTGGGCGCTGTGATATCGGCGTTGCTTAAGTCTTTGACGGCTTCGCTGAAGGTGATGGTGAGCTTGGCGCTTTGGCCTGCGGTCAGGCTGGTGAGGGCTGCGTTGGCGCTGTCGGTCAGGGTGACGCTGGCCGAGGGGGCTTTGGTGTCCACGCTGTAGTTGCCGCTGGTGCCCACGGTACCGGCGTTGCCGATCAGGTCGCTGTAGCTGCCTGCCAGGCTGATGGCGTTGAGGGGGCTTTCTGTGTTGACGTTGGGCGTGTAGGTGCCGGTCCAGACGATGCCGTCGGTACTGACCAAGGTGCCCAGTGTGCCGTTTTGCACCGTGACATCCGCGTTGCCAAAGTCTTGCACCTTCTCGCTGAAGGTGATGGTCAGCGTGGTGGTCTCGCCCGCTTGCAGGGCTTCGTCGGCCAGTTTGATGGTGGCCGTCGGCGCTTTGGTCTCGACACTGTAGTTGTTGCTCGCGCCTGCTGTGCCCACATTGCCCGACAGGTCGGTGTAGTTGGCCAGCACTTGGATGAGGTTGCTGGTGTCTTCGATGCCTACTGTAGGCGTGAGTGTGGCGGTCCAGGTCAGGCCGCCATCGGCGGTGGCCAGGTTGCTCAGCGTGGCTTGGTCGGCCGTCAGGTCTGACAGGTCAAAGGCTTTGACTTTTTCGCTGAAGGTGATGGTGACGGTGGCGCTGTCGCCCACTTTGAGGGCGCTCTTGTCCAGCACGATACTTTGCACGGTGGGCGCGGTGACGTCCACGGCGTAGGTTCGGGTGTCCGAAACGATTTGTGTGTTGCCTGCTGCATCGCTGGCTGTCAGCACCACTTCGATGGCGCTGCCTTGGTCGGCAATCAGATCGGCCGTGGCCACGCTCACGCTGTAATGACCCAGTGCATCCACCGTCGCGCTGAAGGTTTGACCGTTGACCAGCACTTTGACCACATCGCCTTCGCGGGCGTCGGTGACGCTGCCGGTGATGCCGGTGTGGGTTTGCACGGCGTCAGCGGGGCTCAAGGCGTCGTCGCCACCGATGGCGTTGATGCTGACCGCAGGCGCTGGGGCGGTGGTGTCCAGGGTAAAGCTCAGCGTGCTGGCTGCACTCACGTTGCCTGCCGTGTCGGTCTGGCGCACGCTCACGGTGTTGTCGCCTTCAGTGGCCACGAAAGTCGTTGCCCAGTCAGTGCCGTTGGTGCTGTATTCGAGGCTGGCACCGGCTTCCAGGTTGCCCGCCACAATGCTGCCGACTCGGCTGACTTTGTCGCTGGCACTGGCGCCGCTGTCGCACACCAAAGCGATGGTGGGTGTGGCCACCACCTTGTCCATCAGCAGGGCTAATGTTTTGGCTGCACTCACCACACCTGCGGCGCTGGTCGCGGTCACGCTGACCGTGCCGCTGGCCACATCGGTGCTGGCGGTCACGCTCCAGGCGCCATCGGCGTCCACCGTCGTGCTCAATATCTCGCCCGTGCCGGGCATGGTCACACGGATGATGTCGCCCGTCGTGCCGGTGCCACTGATGGTGGGCGTCAAGTCGTTGGTCAGCAGGTCTGTCTGGCTGCCGCTGTTGCTGGACGAATCCAGTTGAGCCGTGAACACAGGGTCTGCGGCATTCAGGATGAAGCTCAGCGCATCTGACGTGGCCACGTTGCCCGCTGCGTCCGTGACTTTGAGGGTCACGCTGTTGGCGCCTTCCACGGCCGTGAAGCTGCTGGTCCAGGTTTGGCCGTCGGTGCTGTATTGCACCTGCGCGTCGCTGTCCACGTTGTTCAGGTTCAGGGCACCGTTGCGGGTGATGCTGTCGCTGCTGCTGGTGCCGCTGTCGCAGCTGAGGGCCACGGTGGGTTTGCTGATGCTGGTGTCAAGCGAGTAGCTCAGGGTACTGGCGACGCCTGCATTGCCTGCGGCATCGAGGACACGCGCCTTGACGGTGTTGCTGCCTTCGGCAGCTGTGAAGGTGGTGCCCCAAGCTACGCCGTCTGTGCTGTATTGCAGCGTGGCGCCCACTTCCAAGGTCGTGACGCTGTAGCGGCCATCTTGGGTGATCTTGTCGGTGCCCAACGCGCCGCTGTCGCACACAAGCCCCAAGACGGGTGCATCGGGTGCTTGGGTGTCCAGGGTGAAGCTGTAGGTGGTGACTGCGCCCAGGTTGCCTGCGGCATCTGTGACGCGCACTTGCACATTGTTGACGCCTTCAGCCGCTGCAAAGGTGGTGGCCCAGTTCACGCCGTTGGTGCTGTATTCGAGTTGGCCGCCTGCTTCGACGCTGCTCAGGCTGAGCGTTCCCACGTTGGTGATCTTGTCGGTGCCTGCGCCGGTGATGGTGCCGCTGTCGCACACCAGGCCCACGGTGGGCGCTGCGGGGGATGCGCTGTCCAGCGTGAAGCTCAGGCTGGAGGTGCTGCTGACGTTGCCCGCTTTGTCGGTCACACGCACGCTGACCGTGTTGGCGCCTTCTGCGGCTGCAAACGTACTGCCCCAGACTGTGCCGTTGGTGCTGTATTCCAGCGTGGCACCGGCTTCAGCAGCGACGTTGATCGCGCCGTTGTTGCTGAGTTTGTCAGCTGACTGGCTGCCGCTGTCGCACACCAGGGTGAGCACGGCTGGGGTGGGCGCTGTGCTGTCCAGGGTGAAGCTGTAGTCTTGCGTGCGCTGGTTGCCTGCGGCGTCCATGACCCGCACTTTGACGGTATTCAGGCCTTCGGCTGCCGTGTAGGTGCTGGTCCAGGTGCTGCCGTTGGTGCTGTAGCTGATGTCTGCACCGGTTTCTGCGCCGGTGATGACCAGGGTGGCGTCGCGGCTGAGTTTGTCGGCCGCTGTGCCGCTGTCGCAGCTCAGGGCCACGGTGAAGGCGCTGGTTTGGCTGTCCAGCGTGAAGCTGAAGGCGCTGGAGGTGGCCACGTTGCCTGCGGCGTCCGTAGCGCGCACTTGCACGGTGTTGGCGCCTTCTGCGGCTGTGAACGTGGTGCTCCAGCTTGTGCCGTTGGTGCTGTATTCCAGCAGGCTGTCGCTGTCTGCGCTGACGCTGAAGGCGCCGTTGCTGGTGACTTTGTCTGTGCTGTTCGATCCAGTGTCGCTGATCAGACTGATCACCGGGGTGGCGATGCTGGCGTCGATTTGCAAGGCCAGTGTTTTGGCTGCGCTCACCACGCCTGCCGCGTTGCTTGCAGTCACGCTGACCGTGCCGCTGGCGATGTCGGTGCTGGCGGTCACGCTCCACTTGCCGTCTGCGGCCACTGTCGTGCTCAGGATCTCACCTGTGACGGGCATGGTCACACGGATGATGTCGCCCGTGGTGCCCGTGCCGCTGATCGTGGGGGTCAAGTCCTGGGTCAACAGGTCTGTGGGGCTGCCGCTGTTGCTGGACAGGTCCAGCTGGGCGGTGAACACCGCTTCAGCCGTGTTCAGCGTGAAGCTCAGTGCATCTGAGGTGGCCACATTGCCTGCTGCGTCTGTCACCTTGAGGGTCACGCTGTTGGCGCCCTCCACCGCCGTGAAGCTGCTGGTCCAGGTTTGACCGTCGGTGCTGTATTGCACTTGGGCGTCGCTGTCCACGTTGTTCAGATTCAGTGCGCCGTTGCGGGTGATGCCATCGCTGCTGCTGACTCCGCTGTCGCAGCTCAGGGCCACGGTGGGTTTGCTGATGCCGGTGTCCAGCGTGAAGCTCAGCGTGCTGGCAGTGCCTGCATTGCCTGCTGCGTCCAGGACCCGCGCCTTGAGGGTGTTGCTGCCTTCGGCGGCTGTGAAGGTGGTGCCCCACCCGACGCCGTCTGTGCTGTATTGCAACGTGGCGCCTGCTTCCGAGGTCGTGACGCTATAGCGGCTATCGTTGGTGATCTTGTCGGTGCCCAAAGCGCCGCTGTCGCACACCAGGCCAAGGACAGGCGCATCGGGCGCCCGCGTGTCCAGGGTGAAGCTGTAATTTGTGACTGCGCCCAGGTTGCCAGCGGCATCCGTCACGCGCACTTGCACGTTGTTGGCCCCCTCTGCGGCTGCAAAGGTGGTGGCCCAGTTCACGCCGTTGGTGCTGTATTCCAGCTGGCCGCCCGCTTCTACGCTGCTGAGACTCAGGGTGCCGATGTTGCTGAGTTTGTCGGTGCCTGCGCCAGTGATGCTGCCGCTGTCGCACACCAGGCCCACGGTGGGGGCTGTGGGGGCTGCACTGTCCAGGGTGAAGCTCAGGCTCGATGCCTCGCTGACGTTGCCTGCTTTGTCGGTGACGCGCACGCTGACGGTGTTGGCGCCTTCTGCGGCTGCAAAGGTGCTGCCCCAGCTGCTGCCGTTGGTGCTGTATTCGAGGGTGGCACCGGCTTCGGCGGCCACGTTGATGGCGCCGTTGTTCGTGAGTTGGTCTGCGCCTTGACTGCCGCTGTCACACACCAGGGTGAGCACCGCTGGGGTTGGCTCGGTGCTGTCCAGGGTGAAGCTGTAGTCTTGTGTGCGTTGGTTGCCTGCGGCGTCCATGACCCGCACTTTGACGTTGTTCAGGCCTTCGGCTGCTGCGTAGGTGCTGGTCCAGGTGCTGCCATTGGTGCTGTAGCTGATGTCGGCCCCGGCTTCTGCGCCGGTGATGACCAGGGTGGCGTCACGGCTGACTTTGTCGCCTGTGGTGCCGCTGTCGCAGCTCAAGGCGACTGTGAAGGCGCTGGTTTGGCTGTCCAGCGTGAAGCTGAAGGCGCTGGAGGTGGCCACGTTGCCTGCGGCGTCGGTGGCGCGCACTTGCACGGTGTTGGCGCCTTCTGCGGCTGCAAAGGTGCTGGTCCACGTTGTGCCGTTGGTGCTGTATTCCAGCAGGCTGTCGCTGTCTGCGCTGACGCTGAAGGCGCCGTTGCTGGTGACTTTGTCTGTGCTGTTCGATCCAGTGTCGCTGGCCAGGCTGAACACTGGAGTGGTGATGCTGGCGTCGATTTGCAACGTCAGTGTCTTGGCGGCACTCACCACGCCTGCGGCATTGGTCGCAGTCACGCTGACGGCGCCGCTGGCCACATCGGTGCTGGCGGTCACGCTCCAGGCGCCACTGGCGTCCACTGCCGTGCTCAAGATCTCGCCTGTGCCGGGCATGATCACACGGATGATGTCGCCCTCTGTGCCCGTGCCGCTGACCGTGGGGGTCAGGTCCTGGGTCAGCAGGTCTGTTGGGCTGCCGCTGTTGCTGGACAGGTCCAGTTGGGCGGTGAACACCGCGTCTGCTGCGTTCAGTGTGAAGCTCAGCGTGTCCGAGGTGGCCACGTTGCCAGCTGCGTCCGTGACTTTGACGGTCACGCTGTTGGCGCCCTCCACCGCTGTGAAGCTGCTGGTCCAGGTTTGTCCGTCGGTGCTGTATTGCACCTGCGCGTCGCTGTCCACATTGTTCAGGTTCAGCGCGCCGTTGCGGGTGATGCCATCGCTGCTGCTGACTCCGCTGTCGCAGCTCAGGGCCACGGTGGGTTTGCTGATGCCGGTGTCCAGCGTGAAGCTCAGCGTGCTGGCAGTGCCTGCATTGCCTGCCGCGTCAAGGACCCGCGCCTTGACGGTGTTGCTGCCTTCGGCGGCTGTGAACGTGGTGCCCCAGGCGACGCCGTCTGTGCTGTATTGCAGCGTGGCGCCTGCTTCCGAGGTCGTGACGCTGTAGATGCCATCGTTGGTGATCTTGTCGGTGCCCAAAGCGCCGCTGTCGCACACCAGGCCAAGGACAGGCGCATCGGGCGCTTGGGTGTCCAAGGTGAAGCTGTAATTTGTGACTGCGCCCAGGTTGCCTGCTGCATCCGTCACGCGCACTTGCACGTTGTTGGCACCCTCTGCGGCTGCAAAGGTGGTGGCCCAGTTCACGCCGTTGGTGCTGTATTCCAGCTGGCCGCCCGCTTCTACGCTGCTGAGACTCAGGGTGCCGATGTTGCTGAGTTTGTCGGTGCCTGCGCCAGTGATGCTGCCGCTGTCGCACACCAGGCCCACGGTGGGGGCTGTGGGGGCTGCACTGTCCAGGGTGAAGCTCAGGCTCGATGCCTCGCTGACGTTGCCTGCTTTGTCGGTGACGCGCACGCTGACGGTGTTGGCGCCTTCTGCGGCTGCAAAGGTGCTGCCCCAGCTGCTGCCGTTGGTGCTGTATTCCAAGGTGGCGCCAGCTTCGGCGGCCACGTTGATGGCGCCGTTGTGGGTGAGTCGGTCGCCCGCTTGGCTGCCGCTGTCGCACACCAGGGTGAGCACGGCCGGGGTTGGCGCGGTGCTGTCCAGGGTGAAGCTGTAGTCTTGGGTGCGCTGGTTGCCTGCCGCGTCCATGACCCGCACTTTGACGGTATTCAGGCCTTCGGTGGCGGCATAGGTGCTGGTCCAGGTGCTGCCGTTGGTGCTGTAGCTGATGTCTGCACCGGTTTCTGCGCCGGTGATGACCAGGGTGGCGTCGCGGCTGAGTTTGTCGCCCGCTGTACCGCTGTCGCAACTCAAGGCGACGGTGAAGGCGCTGGTTTGGCTGTCCAGGGTGAAGCTGAAGGCGCTGGAGGGGGCCACATTGCCTGCGGCATCCGTAGCGCGCACTTGCACGGTGTTGGCGCCTTCTGCGGCTGTGAACGTGGTGCTCCAGCTTGTGCCGTTGGTGCTGTATTCCAGCAGGCTGTCGCTGTCTGCGCTGACGCTGAAGGCGCCGTTGCTGGTGACTTTGTCTGTGCTGTTCGATCCAGTGTCGCTGATCAGACTGATCACCGGGGTGGCGATGCTGGCGTCGATTTGCAAGGCCAGTGTTTTGGCTGCGCTCACCACGCCTGCCGCGTTGCTTGCAGTCACGCTGACCGTGCCGCTGGCGATGTCGGTGCTGGCGGTCACGCTCCACTTGCCGTCTGCGTCCACCGTCGTGCTCAATATCTCGCCCGTGCCGGGCATGGTCACACGGATGATGTCGCCCTCTGTGCCCGTGCCGCTGATCGTGGGGGTCAGGTCCTGGGTCAGCAGGTCGGTCTGGCTGCCGCTGTTGCTGGACAGGTCCAGCTGGGCGGTGAACACCGCGTCTGCTGCGTTCAGTGTGAAGCTCAGTGCATCTGAGGTGGCCACATTGCCCGCTGCGTCCGTGACCTTGAGGGTCACACTGTTGGCACCTTCCACGGCTGTGAAGCTGCTGGTCCAGGTTTGTCCGTCGGTGCTGTATTGCACCTGCGCGTCGCTGTCCACGTTGTTCAGGTTCAGCGCGCCGTTGCGGGTGATGCCATCGCTGCTGCTGACTCCGCTGTCGCAGCTCAGGGCCACGGTGGGTTTGCTGATGCCGGTGTCCAGCGTGAAGCTCAGCGTGCTGGCAGTGCCTGCATTGCCTGCCGCGTCAAGGACCCGCGCCTTGACGGTGTTGCTGCCTTCGGCGGCTGTGAACGTGGTGCCCCAGGCGACGCCGTCTGTGCTGTATTGCAGCGTGGCGCCTGCTTCCGAGGTCGTGACGCTGTAGATGCCATCGTTGGTGATCTTGTCGGTGCCCAAAGCGCCGCTGTCGCACACCAGGCCAAGGACAGGCGCATCGGGCGCCCGTGTGTCCAGGGTGAAGCTGTAATTTGTGACTGCGCCCAGGTTGCCAGCGGCATCCGTCACGCGCACTTGCACGTTGTTGGCCCCCTCTGCGGCTGCAAAGGTGGTGGCCCAGTTCACGCCGTTGATGCTGTATTCGAGCTGGCCGCCTGCTTCTACGCTGCTGAGACTGAGCGTGCCGATGTTGCTGAGTTTGTCTGTGCCCGCGCCAGTGATGCTGCCGCTGTCGCACACCAGGCCCACGGTGGGCGCCACGGGAGCTGCGCTGTCCAAGGTGAAGCTCAGGCTCGATGGCTCGCTGACGTTGCCTGCTTTGTCCGTGACGCGCACGCGGACGGTGTTGGCGCCTTCTACGGCTGCAAAGGTGCTGCCCCAGCTTGTGCCGTTGGTGCTGTATTCGAGGGTGGCACCGGCTTCGGCGGCCACGTTGATGGCGCCGTTGTTCGTGAGTTGGTCTGCGCCTTGACTGCCGCTGTCACACACCAGGGTGAGCACCGCTGGGGTGGGCGCGGTGCTGTCCAGGGTGAAGCTGTAGTCTTGGGTGCGCTGGTTGCCTGCCGCGTCCATGACCCGCACTTTGACGTTGTTCAAGCCTTCGGCTGCTGCGTAGGTGCTGGTCCAGGTGCTGCCATTGGTGCTGTAGCTGATGTCAGCCCCGGCTTCTGCGCCCGTGATGACCAAGGTGACGTCACGGCTGACTTTGTCGCTGGCCGAGCCGCTGTCGCAGCTCAAGGCGACTGTGAAGGCGCTGGTTTGGCTGTCCAGCGTGAAGCTGAAGGTGCTGGAGGTGGCCACGTTGCCTGCGGCGTCGGTGGCACGCACTTGGACCGTGTTGGCCCCTTCCGTCGCCGTGAAGGTGGTGCCCCAGGTCGTACCGTTGGTGCTGTATTCCAGCTGGCTGTCGCTGTCTGAAGTGATGCCGATGGCGCCGTTGCTGGTGACTTTGTCTGTGCTGTCCGATCCGCTGTCGCTGATCAGGCTGATGAGCGGTGTGGTGATGCTGGCGTCGATCAGCAGAGGCAGTGTCTGCGCTGCACTGGTGTTGCCTGCCGGATCGGTGGCGATGATGCTCACGCTGCCGCTGGCGATCACCAGGGTTGGCGTGACGCTCCAGCTGCCGTCTGCAGCCACCGTGGTGCTCAGCACTTCGTTGGTGCCGGGCATGGTCACTTGAATCACATCATCCGTCGTTCCCGTGCCACTGATCGTGGGCATGTTGACGTTGGTCAGGCGGTCTGACAAAGCGCCGCTGTTGCTCGCATCATCGAGCATGACGGTGAAGCTCGGAGCCTTGGTGTCCACGGCGTACGAGGCTGTGGCCACTGTGCCTGTGTTGCCCGCTTCGTCGGTGTAGGCCGTGCTCAGGCTCAGCGTGTTGCTGGCTGCTTCGGTGTCCACGCTCGGCGTGAAGGTGGCTGTCCAGATCAGGCCGTCTGCGCTGGCGGTGAAGCTGCTCAAAGCCCCGTTGGGCGCCGTGATGTCCGCGTTGCTGAAGTCTTTGACTTTCTCGCTGAAGGTGATGGTCACCGTGGCGCTCTCGCCTGCTTTGAGGGCGTTGTCGCTCAAGGCGATGCTGGCCGTTGGCGCTTTGAGGTCAATCGCGTAGTTGGCGCTGCTGGTGCTGGCGCCTTGGTTGCCCGCCACGTCGGTGTAGCTGTTGGCCACGCTCATGAGGTTGCTGGCGTCTGCCGTGCCTGCCGTGGGCGTGAAGGTGCCGCTCCAGGTCTTGCCGCCGTCTGTGGTGGCCAGGGTGGTGAGCGTGCCGTTCTCGACCGTCACATCAGTGTTGTCAAAGCCAGTGACTTTTTCGCTGAAGCTGATGGTGACTTGCGCGCTCTCGCCTGCCGTCAGCGCGTTGTCGCTCAGCGTGATGCTGGCTGTGGGGCCTTGGGTGTCCACCGCGTAGTTGGCGCTGGATGCGGCTGAGCCTGCGTTACCGGCCAGGTCGCTGTAGGCGCCGGGGTTGACGCTGATGCTGTTGGCCGCGACTTCCACGTTGGCGTTGGGCGTGAACGTGGCGGTCCAGGTGGTGCCGCCGTCGGTGCTGGCCAGGGTGCTCAGTGTGCCGTTGGGGGCCATGACGTCGGCGTTGCTGAAGTCTTTGACCGCTTCGCTGAAGGTGATCGTGAGGTTGGCGCTTTGTCCTGCCGTGAGGCTGGTGATGGCCGCGCCTTGGGTGTCTTGGAGGGTGACGGTGGCCGAGGGGGCCTTGGTGTCCACGCTGTAGTTGCCGCTGGTGCCCACGGCTCCGGCGTTGCCAATCAGGTCGCTGTAGGTGTTGGCCAGCGTGATGACGTTGGTGGTGTCTTCAAGGTTGACGCTGGGGGTGTAGGTGCCCGTCCAGACGATGCCGTCGCTGCTGACCAGCGTGCCCAATGTGCCGTTTTGCACGGTGACATCGGCATTGCCAAAGTCTTGCACTTTTTCGCTGAAGGTGATGGTCAGCGTGGTGGTTTCGCCCGCTTGCAGGGCTTCGTCGGCCAGTTTGATGGTGGCCGTCGGTGCTTTGGTGTCCAGGCTGTAGTTGCCGCTCGTGCCTGCGGTGCCCACGTTGCCTGCAGTGTCGGTGTAGGTGGCCGACAGTTGCACCAGGTTGCTGGTGTCTTCGATGCTGCTGTTGGCCACCAGGGTGGCCGTCCAGGTCAGGCCGTCGTCGGCTGTGGCCAGGTCGCTCAGGCTGGCGTTGTCGGCCACCAGATCGCCCACATCAAAGGCGATCACTTTCTCGGAGAAGCGGATGGTGACGGTGGCGCTGTCGCCTGCTTTGAGCAGTGTTTTATCCAGCGCGATGCTTTGCACTTGCGGCGCCGCAGTGTCCACGCTGTAGCTGCGGCTGGCCGAGGTGCTGGCTTGGTTGCCTGCGGCATCGCTGGCGTTGAGCAGCACTTCCAGTGTTTTGTCCGAGTCGGCCACCAGGTCGGCCGTGTCGATGCCGATGTTGTAGCTGCCCACGGCGTTGACCGTGCCGCTGAAGGTGTGGCCGTTCACGGCAATTTGCACCAGATCGCCTTCGCTGGCTTGCAGCGCAGAGCCGGTGATGGTGGTTTGCGGGTTGGCCGCATCGGCCGGGCCCACGGCATCGTCGCCGCCAATGGGCGTGATGCTGACGGTGGGCACGGGTTTGCCGGTGTCCACCGTGAAGCTGAACACGGTGGGGGTGCTGGTGTTGTTGGCTTTGTCGGTTTGGCGCACTTGCACGGTGTTGGCGCCTTCTTGCGCCGTGAAGGTGTTGCTCCAGGTGCTGCCGTCAGTGCTGTATTCGACCAAGGCGTCTGTTTCGATGAGCCCAATGTTCAGGTTGCCTACGGTGCTGATCTTGTCGCTTTGGCTGCGCCCGGTGTCGCACAGCAAGCTGACGGAGGGTGAGGCCACGGTTTGGTCGATGACCACCGCCAGGTTGATGGTGGCGTCCACCGAGTTGCCCGCTTGCAAGGTGCGTTCGATTTGCACATTGCCCGAGGCAATGGCCAGCGTGGGCGTGACGGACCACAGGCCGTTGTTGTCGACCACGGTGGTGAGCACTTCGCCGGTGCCGGGCATGGTCACTTTGATGCGGTCGCCTTCTGCGCCGCTGCCGGTGATGGTGGGGGTGTCGTAGTAGGTACTCAGGTCCGTCAGGGCGCCGCTGTTGCTGTTGTTGTCCAGGCCCGCGGTGAAGGTGCCTGCTTTGGTGTTGAGCACAAATTTGAGGACGTCGGAGACGGCGATGTTGCCTGCCTCGTCCCGGACCCGTGCGTAGACGGTGTTGCTGCCTTCTATGGCGCTGTAGGTGTTGGTCCAGCTGCTGGCGTTGGTGCTGTATTCGACCACGGCACCGGCTTCGATGGCCGAGCCGGTGGCGCTGCCGGGGGCGTTCAGGCTGGCGTCGATGGTGACCAGATCGCCCGGGGTGCCGGTGTCGGAAGCCAGGGTCAGGATCGGTTTGACGATCTGGGTGTCCACGGTGAACACCAGTTGGCTGGCCGCTCCGGTGTTGCCTGCAGCATCGACCACGCGTGCGTTGACAGTGTTGCTGCCCTCACCGGCTGCAAACGTGGTGCCCCAGGCTGAGCCATTGCTGCTGTATTGGAGCGTGGCACCCGCTTCCAGTGAGGACGCGGTGAGGCTGCCGGTTTGTGTGATTTTGTCGGTGCCCAAGGTGCCGCTGTCGCACACCAGTCCAAGGACGGGCGCATCGGGTGCTTGGGTGTCCAGGGTGAAGCTGTAGGTGGCCACGGCCCCGGTGTTGCCTGCGGCATCGGTCACGCGCACTTGCACGTTGTTGGCGCCTTCGGCGGCGGCGAACGTGGTGACCCAGTTCACGCCGTTGGTGCTGTATTCAAGCTGGCCGCCTGCTTCTACGCTGCTCAGGCTCAGGGTGCCTGAGTTCGTGATTTTGTCGGTGCCTGCCCCACTGATGGTGCCGCTGTCGCAGACCAGACCTACTGTGGGGGCCACGGGCGCTGCGCTGTCCAGCGTGAAGCTCAGGCTGGAGGTGCTGCTGACGTTGCCCGCTTTGTCGGTGACGCGCACGCTCACCGTGTTGGCGCCTTCTGCGGCTGCAAAGGTGCTGCCCCAGCTTGTGCCGTTGGTGCTGTATTCGAGGGTGGCACCGGCTTCGGCGGCGACATTGATGGCGCCGTTGTTGGTGAGTTGGTCAGCGCCTTGGCTGCCGCTGTCGCACACCAGGGTGAGCACGGCCGCTGTGGGCGCTGTGCTGTCCAGGGTGAAGCTGTAGTCTTGGGTGCGCTGGTTGCCTGCGGCGTCCATGACCCGCACCTTGACGGTGTTCAGGCCTTCGGCTGCTGTGTAGGTGCTGGTCCAGGTGCTGCCATTGGTGCTGTATTCGATACTGGCTCCGGCTTCTGCGCCGGTGATGACCAGGGTGCCATCTCGGCTGACTTTATCGCCTGCTGTGCCGCTGTCGCAGCTGAGCGCCACTGTGAAGGCGCTGGTTTGGCTGTCCAGCGTGAAGCTGAATGCAGCCGAGGTGGCCACATTGCCTGCAGCGTCGGTGGCGCGCACTTGGACCGTGTTGGCGCCTTCTGCGGCTGTGAACGTGGTGCTCCAGCTTGTGCCGTTGGTGCTGTATTCCAGCAGGCTGTCGCTGTCTGAAGTGATGCCGATGGCGCCGTTGCTGGTGACTTTGTCTGTGGTGTTGGATCCGCTGTCGCTGATCAGGCTGATCACGGGGGTGGTGATGCTGGCGTCGATTTGCAACGTCAGTGTCTTGGCGGCACTCACCACGCCTGCGGCATTGGTCGCAGTCACGCTGACCGTGCCGCTGGCCACATCGGTGCTGGCGGTCACGCTCCAGGCGCCATCGGCGTCCACCGTCGTGCTCAATATCTCGCCCGTGCCGGGCATGGTCACACGGATGATGTCGCCCGTCGTGCCGGTGCCACTGATGGTGGGCGTCAAGTCGTTGGTCAGCAGGTCTGTCTGGCTGCCGCTGTTGCTGGACGAATCCAGTTGAGCCGTGAACACAGGGTCTGCGGCATTCAGGATGAAGCTCAGCGCATCTGACGTGGCCACGTTGCCCGCTGCGTCCGTGACTTTGAGGGTCACGCTGTTGGTGCCTTCCACGGCCGTGAAGCTGCTGGTCCAGGTTTGGCCGTCGGTGCTGTATTGCACCTGCGCGTCGCTGTCCACGTTGTTCAGGTTCAGGGCACCGTTGCGGGTGATGCTGTCGCTGCTGCTGGTGCCGCTGTCGCAGCTGAGGGCCACGGTGGGTTTGCTGATGCTGGTGTCAAGCGTGAAGATCAAGGTACCGGCGGCGCCTGCATTGCCTGCAGCATCGATGACCCGCGCCTTGACGGTGTTGCTGCCTTCGGCTGCTGTGAAGGTGGTGCCCCACCCAACGCCGTCTGTGCTGTATTGCAGCGTGGCGCCCACTTCCGAGGTCGTGACGCTGTAGCGGCCGTCTTGGGTGATCTTGTCGGTGCCCAACGCGCCGCTGTCGCACACCAAGCTCAGTACGGGTGCATCGGGTGCTTGGGTGTCCAGGGTGAAGCTGTAGGTGGCCACGGCCCCGGTGTTGCCTGCGGCATCGGTCACGCGCACTTTGACGTTGTTCACGCCTTCGGCAGCTGCAAACGTGGTGGCCCAGTTCACGCCGTTGGTGCTGTATTCAATCAGCCCTGCTGTTTCTGCCGTCTGCACGGCCAGTGTGCCGGTGTGGCTGACTTTGTCGCTGTTGGCCAAAACGTTCAGGCCGCTGTCGCACACCAAGCCAACGCTGGCGGCCGCAGGGGCTGCGCTGTCCAGCGTGAAGTTCAGGCTGGAGGTGCTGCTGACGTTGCCCGCTTTGTCGGTCACACGCACGCTCACCGTGTTGGCGCCTTCTGCGGCTGCAAACGTACTGCCCCAGACTGTGCCGTTGGTGCTGTATTCCAGCGTGGCACCGGTTTCGGCGGCGACGTTGATCGCGCCGTTGTTGCTGAGTTTGTCTGCGCCTTGGCTGCCGCTGTCGCACACCAGGGTGAGCACGGCTGGGGTAGGCGCTGTGCGGTCCAGGGTGAAGCTGTAATCTTGTGTGCGTTGGTTGCCTGCGGCGTCCATGACCCGCACTTTGACGTTGTTCAGGCCTTCGGCTGCTGCGTAGGTGCTGGTCCAGATGGTTCCGTTGGTGCTGTAGCTGACTTCCGCTCCAACTTCTACACCACTCAGCAGCAATGAGCCCTCTCGGCTGATGCTGTCTGCCGCCTGTCCACTGTCGCAGTTCAATGCCACGGTGAAGGTGCTGATCTGGCTGTCCAGCGTGAACACCATTTCCTCAGAGGTTGCCGTGTTGCCCGCAGCGTCGGTAGCGCGCACTTGCACGCGGTTTTCACCTTCGACCGCCACGAAGCTGTTGAACCAGTCGGTACCGTTGGTGCTGTATTCAAGACGTGCATCACTGTCAGCCCCCGAAACAGTCAACTCGCCCTGATGGGTCAAACTGTCACCAAAAATCGCGGTGTCTGAAGCCAAAGTCACAAGCGGCTGACTGACGTGCTTATCGACCGTGAACACCAGCGTTTCGACAAGGCCTGCATTGCCTGCTGCATCCACACTGCGGACTTTGACGGTGTTGATGCCCTCACCCGCCGCGAATGTCGATGCCCAACCCACGCCGTCTGTGCTGTACTCCAAAATGCTGCCAGCCTCAACAGAACCGACAAGCAGCGCGCCATCTTGGCTGATGTTGTCGGTTTCATAAATGCCCGAATCACAAGCCAAAAACACGGTGGGTGCGTCAGGACCTTGCGTGTCGAGAGTGAAGTTGAAAGGGGTCGTCGCCCCCACATTGCCCGCACCGTCTACGACCCGAATCTGAACCTGATTCAAGCCTTCGTGCGCACTGAACGTGGTCGTCCAGATGCCCCCATTGGTGCTGTACTGGATTTGGCTGTCCGTATCTTGGGTATTGAGACGCAGCAAGCCCTGAGCGGTCAGTTGGTCAGGGATATCGCTGCCGGTGTCACAAACCAAACTCACAAGCGGTGCATCGGGCAGCTGGGTGTCCATCCAAAAATTCAGACTGCTGGTTTCACTGACATTGCCAGCAGCATCTTTGGCACGGGCAGAGACCGTATTGAAACCCTCATTCGCAGCAAACGTGGTGACCCAGGTCTGACCATCCAGACTTAACTCCACTGTGGTGCCCAAATCAAAGTCAATATTGATCCGCCCATCCACCGTGATCTGATCGTTGTCACGCCAACCACTGTCATTGACCAAGCTGATGACAGGCGCAGATGGACGCAGACTGTCCACTGTGAAGGAAAAGTCCTCGGGGCGCACATTCCCTGCCACATCCTTGACCTGCACGGTCACCAGATTGTGACCTTCGGTCGGCACAAATGTGCTTGACCAGGAAGCGCCACCATCAGAGCTGAAACTCAAAGAGGTGGATGTCTCGACCCCCCCCAACATCAAGACAGCCTCTTGGGTGATCTTGTCTGTGGGCACAGCGGAGTCACAGCTCAGTGCCACTTGATAGACCGGGACTGTGGTGTCCAGGGTGAACGTCATCGGCTGCGAGGTGGCCGTGTTGCCAGCAGCATCGGTGGCGCGCACGTAGACTGAGTTTGCCCTTTCTGTGGCGGTGAAGGTGCTCGCCCAGCTGCTGCCGTCCGTGCTGTATTCGAGCTGAGCGCCGCCGTCAGCAAGGACACTGAGGACGCCACTGTTGGTGACTTTGTCCGTCGCGCTCAATCCACTGTCACAGCTCAGGCTCACCACAGGGATCGAGATGCTCTTGTCAATCACCAATGACAAAATTTGCGCTGGACTGGCGTTGCCAGCCGAATCGGTGGCGATCACACTCACGCTGCCGCTGGCTATCGATTGGGTGGGCGTCACACGCCATTGGCCACTGGCGTCCACGGTGGTGCTGAGCACTTCCAGTGTGCCGGGCATGGTCACGCGGATGATGTCACCTGTCGTGCCGGTGCCGCTGAGGGTCGGCGTGTCATCGTTGGTGGCCGAATCGTCCACCAGACCGGTGTCGCTGGCGGTATCCAGCTTGACCGTAAAACCCGGAAGTTGAGTGTCCACGGCATAAGTCGTTGAAGCCGCATGACCCGCATTCCCTGCTTGATCGGCGTAAGTCGATTGCAGACTCAAGCTCAACCCCAGATTGTCGGAACCCGCTTCTGGGGTGAACGTCGCCGTCCAAATCAGCCCAGTCGCATCAGACACAAAATCACCCAAACTGCCATGCTGCGCGATGACATCGTCTTTGCTGAAACCCGTGACTTTTTCATTGAAGGTGATGGTGACTGTTGCCGTGTCACCCACTTTCAAGACGGATTTATCCATCGTGATGGTGGCCTCAGGGCCTTTGGTATCCAAAGTGAACACCATGGTCGACGTGGCACTGCGCACACCGCCTTTTTCAGCCCGAACCCATAAAGTATTGAGGCCCTCTACTGGGGTGCACTGGGTGGTCCAGGTTTTGCCTTGATCCAGGCTGTAGTAAACCGTGACGTCAGACGCTACACCATTGACATTGATCCGCGCATCCTGAGTGACTGTATCCCCCGCGATCCCGGTGTCCGCAGAAAGCGCCAACTGGGGTGCACTGGGCGCAGCGACCGGATCAGATTTGCCCTTGGAAGCCAAGCCTGCAACAGCCAATAAACCACCTGCTCCCACCAAACCCCATAAACCAAATATTCCACCGCCACCGGCAGCTACTGCACTGGGTACCAAAGGTACGGCATGCACTTGCGTCTGGCCAAACAAATCGGCACTCCATGCGCTGGAAGCAACGCCATCCGCCACCTGGTATTCCAAGACCTTGCCCGCTTGGTCATAGCCATAAATTCGGCAATCATTGGATTTGCAAACATCAAAATAATTGTTGATGACGAAATCTGCACCTTCAGAAAAATCGCCATCCAGCACCAATTCCAGATTTTTGGCGACACGCCGAACATGGATCTTCTGTGGCGGCGCGACTTCAGGCAACACCTTGTCATTCAAAGTCAACACCATCAATTTGGTCGAAGCTATGGCATCAAGACTGACGGGGCTGGACTTGCTGGCTCGCACATTGCGGTTGATCGTCTCCGCACTTTGAACCACGCGCCCTTGGGCGTCCAACATTTTGATTGACTTCATGATTTTTCTGATTTTCAGAAAATTACATTAAAAGTAAACAATTTACTTTTAACTGAATTTTTTTGATTTAAATGAAAATTTTGATAAAAATTATTCAATAAATCATGAAAATCAAAAACCTCTAATTGGGGTACTCCTGCCAAAAATATCGCAAAACAACCAAAAATAGCAAAAAAAGGCAATGAAAATTAATTTGGGTAGTTTGTAAATCGAGCCGTCCATGAGTGGGGACGACATCTGGCTTTGTTCATCGCCAAAACTCAACGCATCAAAAAGACCAAGAGCAGCAAGCCATGCCTATCCAAGAACTCAGTCCCGCAGGACAAGCAATACATCTGATCGGAACTCGCGACCATAAAGAATGAGAACCACCAAGGCTGTGGCCAAGACCAGGGCTAAAGGCGAAAAAAACCAGGCCATGGCTGCAAACGAAAAATAATAGGCCCGCAAACCGTCATTGAAGGTCTCTGCGGCAGCACCGACCAGGTGCCCCGCCCGCTGGGCCACAGCCTGACGATCCTGACGCCCTGAATCGAACTCCTCCGGGGGTGGCATGGCCCCAATGACCAGCGCGACAAAGGTGTACTGGCGCATGGACCACGAAAAACGGAAGAAAGCGTAAACAAAGATACCCACCAAAACCAGCACCTTGAACTCAAACACCAGTATGGGCGTGGGCTGGGCAAACGGGATCTCGCGCACCAGCTCTGCTGCTTTGTCGGTGGTGCCCAACAAGGCAAACAAGCCGCCGATGATGATGATGGTGGTGGATGAAAAAAACGATGGCGTGTGCGACAGGTTTTGCGTGATCAGACCATCGAGCATGCGCGGATCTCGCGCCGTGGCCTGCAGCATCCATTGCTGGCGGTACAAATTGGTGGTGGCAATGAGGCTCTGGTCACGCTTGCCACGCACCTTGGCAAACCAGGCATAACCCACCCAAAGACTGAAAAAAGCCACCAGCGCCAACCAATCGAGCCAGGGCAACATTGTCATGATTTTCATGGGTCTATCCTAGCAAGCAAGGAGCCCCTGGCACCTGAGCACCCCAAAAAGTCATGCGGTGCTGTCTCGGTGAACGCAAAACGTCGGACGCTGCGAGTGCCGACCTGCGGGTACTGTTTTTGTAGGTCGGCGGCTTCATCCCCGACATGGGCATGCGCTAAAAAGAACAGCGCGCGAGTACCGACCTACAAAACCTTTTACCCCCGCAGCTTGGCGGCCACAGCCGCAACGCGCTCACCGTAAGCCTTGGCGGTGTCCAGGTCACCTTGGGGAATATCTTCGGCGGGGCTGGTGGGGCCCACTTGGGCCATCACGCCGGAGTTGGAGCCGATGCGGTTGATGGTGCCGTCGTTCATGGACGGCTGGCCCACCCAGACCATGCCTTGCTGCATGGCCAGTGTGATGAAGTACTGGATGGTGGACAACTTGTCACCGCTGGGGCTGGCCGAGATGGTGAAGCCGCCAGCGACTTTGTCTTTCCAGGCGCCGGTGAACCAGCGCTTGGAAGAGGCGTCAGCGAATTTCTTGAACTGCCACGACGCCATGCCCATGTAGGTGGGCGAGCCAAAGATGATGGCGTCGGCGGCGTCCAGTGCGCTCCAGTCGTCGTCAGAAATGTTGCCATCGGCATCGATGGTGACCAGTTGGGCGTTGGCGCCTTGGGCCACAAACTGGGCCACGCGCTGGGTGTGGCCGTAGCCGGAATGGAAAACAACAACAGTTTTAGCCACGAGAAAAATTCCTTAAAAAAGACAGGGGGTTGAGAGAAAAAAATCAAGCGCTCAGGTCAAAGACCAGGACTTCGGCGTCCTGGCCTTCGCTCAAGGCCAATGACGACTCAGCTTGCAGCAACGCGGCGTCACCCGCATTCAACAGCTGACCATTGACCTGCAAGCTGCCGCGAACTAAAAAAACATAGGCCTTGCGTGAGGGGTCCAGAGGCAGTTGCGCTGTTTCGGCGCCATCGAAGAGACCCGCATACATGCGGGCATCGGCATGGATCATGACTGTGTATTGAGCCTCTTCGGGAGCCGCCACCAAGGCCAGTTGGCCACGCTTGGCCGCATCGGGAATGGTTTTTTGCTCATAGCCTGGGTCAATCCCGGTCACGTTGGGTTCGATCCATATCTGCAAAAAGTGGGTTTGCTCGCCCTGGGCGTGGTTGAACTCGCTGTGACGCACGCCTGAGCCTGCGCTCATGCGCTGCACGTCACCGGGCGGAATGCCCTTGACATTGCCCATGCTGTCCTGGTGCGCCAAGTTACCCGAGAGCACATAGCTGATGATTTCCATGTCGCGGTGGCCATGGGTGCCAAAACCGGTGCCGGGCGCAATGCGGTCTTCGTTGATGACGCGCAAATTGCCCCAGCCCATGTGGGCTGGATCGAAATAATTGGCGAAAGAAAAGCTGTGAAACGACTTGAGCCAGCCGTGGTCGGCGTAGCCACGTTCAGTGGATTTGCGCATTGTCAACATGTGATCTCCTTTGAAAGCCTGTGCATGACTGTACTGAAAGCAGGGGTCTGCACGGTTCAATCCATTTGCCGCCATCATTCAAATTGTTTGAAATAAAATGCATTGATCATGCAAAGTCCCAAAGATTGGCTCACACCAGATGCCTTGTTCATGCTGCAAACCATTGCAGAGCGCGGCAGTTTTGCAGCAGCAGCCCGCGAACTGAACTTGGTGCCCAGTACCCTGACCTACCGGGTCAGACAACTCGAAGACGCACTGGATGTGCTGTTGTTTGACCGCAGCTCGCGCCAAGCCCGAGCGACGGCCGCAGGCGTGGAACTGTTGCGCGAAGCCGGGCGGCTGTTGCAAGACATTGACGCGGTGGCCAACCGGGTCAAGCGCGTGGCCACCGGCTGGGAAGCCGTGCTGACTGTGGCAGCAGACAGCATCGTCTCGCGCAGCGTGGTCATGGATATGTGCGAGGCCTTTTTGGCCCTGAAGAGCCCCACCCGCTTGCGCATTCGCCACGAAACCTTGTCGGGCACTCTGGCGGCACTCACCACCGGCCAAGCCGACTTGGCTATTGGCGTGGTGCCCGAGCACAGCATGTCGGCCGATATTCAGCACATGCCACTGGGCGAAATTCCTTTTGTCTTTGCTGTAGCGCCTCACCACCCCTTGGCCACAGCCCCTGAACCATTGACCGACGACCTGCTCATGCAGCACCGGGCTGTGGCCGTTGCGGACTCGATTCAACGTGGTACAGGCCTCACGATTGGTTTGCAAGGTGGGCAAGAGGTCTTCACGGTGCCCGACATGCCAAGCAAACTGCAAGCCCAATTGCGGGGACTGGGGGCAGGTTTTTTGCCCAAAAACCTGGCCGAACCCCATGTTCAACAAGCTCGCTTGGTCATCAAGCAGGTCACGCAAAAGCGACAAAGTCTGGTTCACATCGCTTGGCGAGACAGCCGCCTGAGCCCTGCCGGACATGGCCTGCGCTGGTGGATTGCGCAGCTGGAGAATCCAGCCACGCAACAGGCGCTGATCACACAAGCTTGACCTGAAGGGCAAGATCAAGCATGAGAGACCTGCATGCGCCCCTCGGTCAACAAGCGCTGTAACAGTTGCTCGGTGGTTTCACCCGGCACCGTCAAGTAGCTGTCCATGTTTTGCAAGGTGACCAGCAAGCCCATGGCGCCGCCGCCATCGCGGTCGACAAACACTTGCAGGTCATGGCCTGCATTGGTTTTGACCAAATCGATGTAGCCCCCTTTGATGAGCTTGGTGGCATCGATCACAGCTTGTCCTGTGGCGCCCAGGCTGCTGGCGAACAAGTCCGACATGTCCAGCACGTCGGCATCTTTGCCCAGGGAGGTGTTGAAATCTGTGACGACATCCCCTGTGAGACCGCCCAAACCGCCTGCGCCGCCCACGCCCTGGTAAACGGTTTTGTAGACGAAGCGGTCCGAGCCCAGCCCACCCGTCAAACGATCTGCGCCCAAGCCACCTACCAACACATCGGCATAGGCTGTGCCCGTGATGGCGTCGTTGCCGCCGCCCCCCAAAATGGCCGCAGCCACCGTCCAGGTGCTGGCGTCCAGGGTATCGCCGCCATCGGTGCCAACGCCCCAGGTTTTGTGCAGAAAACTGCGCCCGGTTTCATCGGCCAGCGTCCCTGTGTAGTCGATGCGCATGGGCTCAGTCACCGCCCCGTTGAAGCCAAAATACAAACCTTGCTTGACATTGACCGAATCCACCGAGGTGAGGCCGGGTAGCGAACCATTGGACCAGGCTGTGATCGAAAAATCCCCCACAACGGGCGCGGCTCCGTACATGGCAGCAGAAAAATTGAGCTGCAGTGCACTGGCCGTCAGGGTCAAATCGTTGGGATCGGGGTCGCCAGAGCCGCCCTTCACATACAAGGTGACATCTTCACCATTGACCGTCTTTTGATAGCGCGTGTCAAAGTAAACACCGTTATTCAAGAAGTTACCCGACACCCTGGATGAGAAGTCATTGCTGGTCGTCAGCAAGACATCCTGCCCGCCCAGCATGACTTCCAGCGTGTTGGTTTCAGACAATTGCCCAACATCGGCCGATGCAATGGTCAATACTTGCTTGCCCACAGCGCCTGCCTCCAAAGCGGACTGCGTCAAGTCAAGCCGCTCAATACCCAGTAACTGGTGATACCCCGCTGCATTGACGCGCGTGTTGTCTGCCGTCGCCCCCGAATCGCCCCGGAAATTGGACACAAAATCCGACAGATAAAGTTTGGAGCTACCACTGTAGGCATTCGACCAGACCAGGGTATCTAAGCCCTTACCACCATCAATTTGACGGAAAAAAGCATCCTTGATTTCAATGGTGTCATCACCTGCGCTGGTGTTGACATAGTCTGCGCCGGCCGTGATCACACGGTCCTTGCCAGCGCCCAAATCGGAGGTATTGAGCTGCAACAGATCATCCAGAATGGGCGTGGCATTCTGACTGAGGGACAAGTCATAGGTCTGCGCCGTCCCGGTGACTGCCACCAGTCGACCCACGGTCTGGTATTTGGCAGCCAGATAGGTCGAGACCTCGCCCCTCATGGCTGCAGTCAAGGTGTGGTTGAAAGCGATTTGATCGCCCATCACCCCTGTGACGAATTCAGCGCTGCCTGAACCCGTTCCGCCCGAGGCACCGATGGCCAGCGTCCCTGCAGCGCCCACTGCAAACTTGCCTGGTGTCGACATCATGGTGCTGTTGGCGGTTGAACTCAGCACCCGATTGTTCACGGCCAGCGAACCCGCTGTGGTGTCGTTGAATCCATTCATGACCATCCAGGAGCTGACGGTGGCCGCGTTGGAAACCGTATTCACCCCGTAGCCCGAAAAGTGGGATGACAGTGATGTTTGGACACCGCCAAAGTGGTGCCTGAATGCATAAACCGTCCCGTTGACAGCACCATCAATTTCTCGGCTCATGGTGTAGCCCCATTGAGGAGGGTAGCCCAACAACTTGAGCATGGAAAAGTCCGAATAGCCCGTCAGATCCAGTCTGGGTGCAGCCGTCTTTTGGGTTGTATTCAAAGAGGATGCGCCATTGAAGTACAAGGCCACATGGCCTGACGAGTCGGTCAACTTGGGCACAGCCCCTTTTTTGGGCTGTAAAGTCACCGTGCCGTCACTGGATGTCCATGTCATGACCTGGCTGCCATCCTTGAGGGTCATCAAGGTGTCCGGGTCAAACCACAAGGTATCGGCATACACGGTCGACCAATGCTTTTGATCTGCTGCGACATACACCGAGCGGTTCAAGGAACTGGTGGTCTGGCCTGCACGGACCAGATTGGCATGCAGCACACGCTCGCCATCTCCGCCCCAACTGCCCGCAGCCAGGCTGAAAGCTGCGCTGCTTTGGCCAGTGGTCTGAACAGTGGCCGTGCCCACCACCTCGCCGTCCATCGTCAATTGGATGACATCGCCCGCCTTGGCGCCCGTCAACTGAACAGTGACCGAAACACCGGCCGATTTTTTGCTGGCATCCAGCACATTGTTGCCCGCTACCGTGTCAATCACCAGCGTGGGGTTGGGCGTGAACACATCCGCCCTGACGGTGGTGCTCAAGGTGGCCGTATTGCCCGCCATGTCACGCACTGCATTCAAGTTCACGATCTGACCCGCTTGCAAAGTCGTGCCAGTGCCCAGGGTCACCTGCCAAGTCGTGGCGTAGGTGTTGGTATCGCCCACTTGCTTGATGCCATCCACCGCCACCAGACTGCTCGCACTCAGTCCTGCGGGCAAGGCTGCTGTGCTCAGATTCACGGCCTCTTTGAAGACCAGGCTGATCTTGTCTCCGCCATCGAATGCGCCCACAGTGCCCGTGTCTGAGACCGCGTTCAATTGGACAGAGCTCTCCACCGCAAAATCCAGCGCAATGGGTTTGGGTGCGGAATAGGCGCCTGTGGCGCCGGTGGTGGGGTTGACAATTTGAGCCACCAAAGACTTCTGACCCGACACCGCCCCCCATTCTGCCGAAGTCAGGGTCACCGATGTGCTGGTGGTGTTGGGGGTCATGTCCTGCCGCTTGACCACGACACCGTCAAGGTAAACCACCAACTGCGTTCCGGCTGTTGCTGCCGAGTGGGTGAACGCCACGGCTGTGGTTTGAGTCAACTCGGTGGCATTGATGCGGTTGTCTGTGGCAATCGTCACGGGTGGCGTTGGCGTGCCAGGAATGAGCAGACTCGGCACAGTGAACACGGCATTGGACAAGGCCGTGTTGCCCACCACATCAACCACCTGCGCACTGGACAGGGTGATGGTGTCACCCGCCGCCAGATTGGACCCCGTGCCCAGGAAAATTTTCACCACGGCCGCATACTCGGCGCCATTGAGGGTCTGCGATTGACTGGCCTCCAGGCGGGCTCCCGTGCCCCAGGTTCGCCCTGTCGGCAACACAAACTTTGACAAGGCGTTCAAATCACTGAAGCGCACGGGCTCAGTGAAGGTCAGCACCAAGCCATCGTTTTTCGCGCCGTCCAGATTGGCATCAAACAAGCTCACCGCGCCCGACACAGCCGGTGGCACCCGATCAATCAGAACACTCAAAGTGGCCTGATCCGACAGCTGATTGTTCAAGCTCTGTTGCGCCTTGATCAGGATGGTTGCCGCACCGCTGGGTGACAGGGTTTGGATATCGGCCGCAGTCAAGGACAAGGACCAGGTGCCGGATGCAGCTGCTGTCACGGTCTTTTCAGACAAGTATTCGGTGTTGGTCGATGCATCGAAAAACCGGATCTTGACCTGTGCCCCGGCACTGGCCAATCCTGACAAAGTTTGCGCCGCAGAGGCTTCTGCCGCATTGATGAGGTTGTCGCCCGTCATGTCAAAAAGGCTCGGTGGCGGCAAAGTCAAGACCACATTGAACGAGCCTGTGGTGGAGGTCGAAACGTTGCCCGCCTTGTCGGTTTGTACGACCGTGTAAGCCACTGTGCCTGAACCCAGCACCCGAAAATCCGAGGGCATGACGGTGACGGAAAAAGTGCCGTCGGCCTGGCCCGTGGTGGGAAAGCGCAAGCTGTCGCCCAAAGCGCCTTGCATCGTGATCACCACCGAAGCGCCAGCCTCCACACCACTGCCTGAAAATACTTGACCAGTGACCATGCTGGCTTCAGCAGATGTGATGCCATCGGCAAATGCTGCTGCCACAACCACTGGCGTCAAGATGATGGTGTCGAGCTTCACTCCGACGACATTGGACGCAGCGGACATATTGCCGCCGGTGTCCTCAATGTGCGCGGTGATGTTGAGCGTTTGAGGGGTAGCACCTGTCGCTTGCAACACCAGGTCTTTTGGAACGAGCACGGCGATCTGCTGCGCAGCCAGATCGGTGGTTTTCAAGACCACCTGGTAGTCGGTGGCAAAGCCTGAAATCACCAAGGCATCACCCGCCTTGGCGCGCGTTCCGGCCAAGGAAACATTCACCAGCACACCACTGTTGGCATCGACCAGATTGATCCAGCCATCAAGCGTTGCAGGCACAGACAGGATCGTGGGGGCGGAAGGCACATCTCGATCGAGCTGCACACTGCGCACGGTCTGTGTGCTGTCGTTCCCGGCGGCATCGGTTTGGGTGACGACCAGATCCCAAGAGCCATCATCCAGCTGGGCAATGACCTGCCCCAAATCACCGGCCTTGATGGACCAAGTGGTGCCATTGTTCACGGGCGTCAAGTTGTACGAATGGCCGTTTTGGCGGACCACCGCATTCAAGGTGACCCCGACCACCACGCCCGAACCGGTCACATCCTGCGCCGAAGAAACACCCGCACCCAAGCCCAACATCGACAGCGCCTCGACCGCAGACACCCGGTCATCACTCAATACCGTGTTCATCGTTAATGCACCCGGGGCGATGGTGTCCACCTTCACCGGAATGCCCACCAAAACGCCTGAAACGTTCCCGGCCAAATCCACCAGCCTGGCTGTAATGTCCACCGTGCTTTCTGCACTGCCAATGGTGCTGGCAGGCACGGTGACCCAAGCAAAGCCCTGAGTGATCTCACCAGCCAGAAGCGTCTTGGGACTGACCTGCTGACCGCCCCAAAACACTTGCAGACTGTCGCCTGCCAAAGCATTGGTGCCCACCAAATTGACCTTGACCACCACCTGGTTCTGATTGGCCTCGACTTTGTTGATGTAGTCGCCCCCCAATGAGGAAGCAGCCACGGCGCCATCTGCCCCACCCGACGGACTCACCAAGCCATCAATGCTTGGTGCATTAGGGGCCGATGTGTCCACCCGCACCGTGTTAGCCAGCACCTGTGAAATGCTTGTACCGGCCGGGTTGCCTGCCGCGTCTTGCACCTGAGCGCCCTTCCAGTCGACTGACTGGGCCGCCCAAGCCACGCCACCGTCGGTGTCTGTATCACCGGCCACAACTTTGTAGGTAAAGACAGCGCGGTTGCTGCCCGCCAACTGACTGGCGCTTGCGTTGTACTGGGCGTATACCGTCTGTGCCCCCAATTGCAATGCCACTTGGGGCAGGGCAGTCACGGTCACAGCCTCGGACAATTGCACCGTCACGGTGATCACATCGTCTTCTTTGGCATTGCCATTGAGTCCATTGGCGGTTATCTGCGCCACATTGAGCTGCGGAGCCAGGGTATCAATGACAAAAGTGTCAAAGATCTGAGGCAAGGATTCATCCCCCGCGGCATTGATTTGCACCGCCTGGAGTTGCGTCACGCCTTGCCCGATTCGGCTCAAATCTGCCGCAGTGAGAACGACGCTCCACAAGCCGTTAGCACCCACAGTCACCGACGGCACGTCATAGGCCACACCGGCCACACGGACATCCAGACGAAGTTGATGATCCGATTCACCCGAGCCACTCACGACCAAATTGCCGCTTGCGTTGATCTGATCTTGGGCATTGAAATAGATGTCACTGCCACTGACACCACTGACGCTGACAATGGTCGGCACACTGACCGGCACTGACACATAGGTCAAAGTTTTTTGCGTGACTGTCGAGACATTGCCCGCCGCATCGGCTTGAACCGCTGCAATTTGCAATGTTCCTTGATCCAATCCAGCAAAGTCAGCCGCCAGCACAGAGACTGTCCACGCGCCGTTCGCATCGACGACGACATTGCTTTTGCTCACCCGATGCGAGTACTGATCCGACAGTTTTAGACTGATGGAGGCGCCAGGCTCACCCGTGCCGGTTAATTTCACTCCAGACTGAGACTCGGCGTAGCTGACGCGGTTGTCAGCGGTCACTGCGTCGAGGGTGGGGGGCGCAGGCGGCACTGTATCGATCACAAATCGGCTGCTCGCCACCTTGGAAGGATTGCCCGTGCCGTCCGTCTGGTAGGCCTGAATCTCAAACGTACCCTGACCCAGGGTGACTATGTCACCAGGCGTCAAAGACACCGACCAATAGGGGTGGCCATTCACATCGACTGCGGTGGCTGTTTTCTGCAGCTTGATGGCAGTGCCCACCACGATCTTGACGGTCACCACCTGCCCCACGGTGGCCGCACCCTCGATGAGTACATCGGCCTGGCTTTCCAGAAGATTAACCAGTCCATCTGTCGCCACAGCTGTAACGGTCGGTGCCTCAGGCAAGGCATCGACCGTGCCGGTCCAGACCAGGAAACGCTCGCCTTCGTTACCTGCACGGTCAACGGATCGGGCCTCAACTCGCAAACTGCTCGAATCGCCCGCCAGAGTGATGACAGACTCCGCCACAGTCACCGCCACAAAGCCTTGGTTCACATCGGTCTGGGTCAATTTGGTGCGCACTTCCAAGCCACCGGCACCTGAACTACTGCCCCAATAAAGAACCACCTCATCGCCCGATTGCGCGTCGCTGGCCAAACCGACATGCACCACGGTGCCGTCAGTGGCTTCGGTCAAATTGTGGTTATCCGGCATGACAATCAAACCACCCGCCAGCTCACCGCGAGCGTTTTGCACCTGCGCAGCCTGCATATTCACATCAAGCACGGATGCAGGCAAGGTTTTGTCAAACACAAAGCTGCCATTGCTCGTGGCCGACTGAACAAGACCGGCATCGATCAAGTACGCAGCCATGTCAATGGTGCCTTCTCCGAGATCAAGGAGCTGAGTTTGGCTGACAGGCACGGTCCAGATGCCACCAACTGCGGTGCATTGGAGGGTGATTTTGATGAGGGTCCCCGTACGACTCAATTCCACCGTCACGGCCCCATTACTCGATGAGGTGCCCGAGATCAAAATGCTGCCTGGCGTGGTCTGGTCTGCGGTGAATTCGGCCAGATTCACATAACCGTCGGTCATCACTGCGTCGATTTGCGGCGCCAGGGGCGGCGCATCCACCGCCACACCAGAAACCAGCAAATATGGATCGCCCACGTTGCCTGCCAAATCGGTGACCCGGACATGGATATCCACCGAGCCATCCCCCTGACGTGCGATGGTGTTGCCGGGTACCGTGATGAATATCTGCTGCGCATCGCCGCCTGTGATGGCCGCCAATTCAGTCGCCGTGAGCACATGAACCACCACTTGAGCACCCCAGAGCAACTCCAGTGTGTCACCCGCTCGGGCATTGGCGGGCAGTGGCACGGCCACTTTCACACCCGCCGCAGCTTCAACCGGCGTCACACCGCCCGCCAGCGCATGGTTTGCGTTGTAGCTTTGCGCAGCAACTGCATCACTGCTGTGGGGACTGTTCGGCGCCTCGGTATCCATGACAAATTGTTGCGTCGCTGGCAAAGAAGTCTGAGCGCCACCCGTCAAACCATTGCGCTGCACGGCTTGAATCTGGACAGCGCCTTCCCCCAGCGTCTGAAGGTCTGAAAAACCCAAACGGATTTGCCAGCTGCCGTCTTGGCCCACCTGCACAAGGCGACTGATGTTGCCATTTGCACCGGTCAATTGGATAGAAACAAAATGTCCGGCCACTCCCGTCCCTGTAAGCACCGTCCCGGCGGCCGCCTCTAGGGCATTGATGTAGCCATCCCCGCCAATCTGGTTGACTGAGGGTGTAGGCTCCAGGTCTTCCAGAACAAAGGTGTGCTCGACCACTGTATTGACCTGCGTGGATCGGTCCCCGGTTTGAGGGTCCACAGCCCAAGCCTGAACCTGAACCGGTCCACTGCCCAAAATAGAGCGCATCTGAACGCTCGTCAGTGTGGCTTGCCATTGACCTTGCGTGTTGACCACCAAAGCCTCCAGTTTCACGCTCCCCAAACTGCCTTGCAAACTCAAGTAAACCTGCGTTCCCGCTGGCCCGGTGCCCGTCACGACAAAATCACTGCCTTGCTCGGCAAACGACACCACGTCATCCGTACTCAACGCATTGACCTGCACCGAACCGGCAATGGGTGTCCGGTCCACAGTCAATGTGCCCGAAGTCACCGAGGACACGTTGCCCGCCAGATCGGTTTGCGAAACCGCCACCGACCAAGCCCCATCCCCCAAAAGCTGAAACTCATCGCTGCTGAGATTCAATTGCCACCGACCGCCACTGCCCACCAGCGCTGAGCGGGCAGGCAAAGCCAGACTGCCTTTGGAAAAAATCACCTGAACCGTCGCCCCCGACTCCCCTGAGCCACTGACCACCACCCCTTGAGCAGCCTCGACAGCGTTGACGATGTTGTTACCACTGATGGCGTCCAGCACAGGGGCATCCACCACCGTGTCAATTTTGAAAACATGGTTAACAAGCACCGACACGTTGCCCGCTGCATCGGTTTGGCTGGCACTGACAGTGGCAGAGCCTTCGCCCAATTTGTCACGCAAAACCGAAGGATTCAAAGGCACCGACCAAAAACCATTCGCATCAGCACGCACCGAAGTGTTGTATGTGCCCGATGACCCGGCCACCGCGATCGAGACCCAAGCCAAGGCTTCACTGCCACCACTCAAGGCGACCGAACCATCCCCCATCTCTTGCGCATTGACCCAATCATTGCCCGAGACACTGTTGACGGTAGGCGCCAACACCGTCGTGTCCAGGGTGATGTTCACTGATTGTGGGTCACTGGTATTGCCCGCGAGGTCAGTTTGCGTCAAGCGCAGCGACAAAGGCCCATCACCCACTTCCGCCCATTGCCCCACGGTGATGCGGGTCGACCATTGACCTGCGCCATCGGTCAACACGGTGTATTCCTGGCCCACCACATCTGTGCGGGAGTTCACCAATTTGAACTTCACCTCGGCATTGGGCTCTGCCGTACCGCTGACCAAGACACCCGCGTCACGCTCCACCGCATTGACTTTGTCGTCGTAAGTCGTCACCACGGGCAATGCAGGCACGGCGGTGTCCACAACGACCGAAAGCGTGCTTTGTAATGTAGGTGCGCTCACCCCTTGCAAAGTGGCAAAGCTTTGAAGGGTGTGACTGCCTTCAGACAGAGAAAGTATGGCCACGCCTTGACCAGAACTGTCGAGCTGGACTCGGGTCAGTGCTTGCCCTTCAACATATTGACTGCCCTCATAAATCACCACGGTGCTGCCTGCGGCCCCGGACAATTGAATCCGAAAATCCTGCGTTTTGTGGGTGTAATAGGTGCTGCTCAATACCCGACCATAGTCTTCAGACACGGGAATCATGCCGGGTGGCCGCTCTGAAAAGCTGACCGACAACCCATTCAAAACCTGAAAGGCTTGAACCTGACTGCCATTCCACGGACCCGTGTTGCCTGCAGCATCTTCAAACAAGGCACTGACATTCAAGGCGCTGTTGTCGCCCGCCGCCACAATGGTGGTGGCCGGCACAAACACTTGAGCCACACCAGCGGCCAGCTCTTCTGCCGTAACGCTGTAGCGCACCTGCTGGTTACCCCAAGCCAGCACGACCACGCCGCCCTCCCCCAAATTAGCAGGCAAGGCAACGGCGACGGTCGTGCCATCGGCCAACTCCTGCCAATTCAGTCCTCCCGCCAACTCAGTGCTGGCATTCCATTCCAAAGCAGCTTGAACCCTGTCCGTTAAGGGCTCATCCGGAGGCACCGTATCCACAAAAAATTCGTGTGTTTGTACCTGCGACACGTTGCCGGCCACATCGGTCTGAGTGACCTCTGCATGCAGCCGCCCTTGTCCCAAAAGCTCAATTTGCGCCGGGGTAAGGGTCACAGACCACGCGTGTTGGGCATCGACTCGCCCGACAACCGTCAGCAAGAGGTGGTCACCTTCATCCTTGAACAACACAGAGACATCTGCCAAAGCCTCACCGGTGCCGCTGATATTGACCCCACTGCTGCGCTTGGCCAGATTGATGCGGTCATTGTCAGAGACCCGCAAATCGTTCACTGGATTGACCTGAGTGTCCACCGTCACGCCCAAGGCCTGACTGGCTCCGCTCACCTTGCCCCCCGTATCTTGAGCGATGGCTCGCAGATTGAAACTGCCATCCACAGCAAACGTGTGGCTCACGCTGAAAAGACCTTGCGCATCGGCCGTCGCGGCTTCCAGCGACTCCCCGTCATCCATCACTGCGTTGTCATTGCGGTCATCGAACACCTCGATCGTGTTGCCCGCACCGCTGTGTCCCGTCACAGTCAGCTGCGTTGTCCGGGTCACATGATCTGTATGGCTGCGGCCCGTATCGAGCGAAGCATCCAGCGCCAATCCATAAGGGGCTGGCAAATCGGACGTGTCCAGCGTGATCACCGCAGAGCCCGTACCCGTACCCACGTTGCCAGCCACATCGGCTTGACTGACCGTCACGGTCACCACACCCCCACCCAAAGCCTTCATCAAAGCGGGCGTCAGGGTGTATTGCCAATGCCCCGAATTGTCTGCACGCACCGTGACCGGATTCAAACCCCGGCTCCAGGTCAAGGTCACATCGGCCAGGGCATCCGCCGTGCCGCTGACCAACTGATCGGTCAGGCTCTCGGTCAAAATGATGGTGTTGTCACCCGCCACCGCATTGAGGGTGGGCGCCCCCGGCGCCTGCGTGTCAATGGTCAGCATGAGCCGCGCGGTCACGTTGGACACCTGTCCGGTCGTGAGGTCCGCATTGGAATAACTGCCCGAGACCGGGTCCCAGCCCAAGGCCAGGATGTGTTGCACCCCTTCACCCAGCGCTGAGCTTGGCCTCCAGACCACATGGCCCGACGCATCGGTCTGCAACTCAGCCAAGACCACATCACTGGCTTGCAAAATACCGTCCGTGTTGGCATCGCGCACCAAACGCACCCAGCTGTTGGGGGATGCAGACACCTTGATCTGTGGGGCTGCGATGTAGGTCACGCCGTCGCTGGCATCACGTCCGGTGTCCTGGCCGTCTGCCAGCACCATGCTGGTCACGGGTGCTACAGCGGTGGTGCGAATGGGCACACTGCGCTCCACAGGTGTGGCCACATTGCCTGCGCCGTCCGTCTGAGCCACTGACACCGTCACTTGTCCTGAGCTGAAAGCTGCCCACTGCGCTTTGCTCACCGTGACCGACCAATGGCCTGAGTCATCCACCCGCACATTGTCAAGCGTGGTCTTGACGCTGCCTTGCGACAGGGTCAGCACGACAACGCCCTTGGCTTCGCCCTGGCCCGTCAACACAATGCCCGTGTCGGCCACAAACTCCTGATACCCGATCTTGTCGTCGCCTGTCACCGCATCCAGCCCCAGCACCGGCACTTGCGTGTCCAGTTCCAGAGCCACGGTCGTGCTGCCTGTCGAGACGTTGCCGTACTTGTCCACACTTTGCAGCACCCATTGGTACTTGCCGTCTACAAGCAAAGTGGCCAGGCTGGTGCTGTATTGGCCGTAGGCGTCTACGTCTACTTCAAAGGCAACGGTTTCGTTGTCGTCGATCTTGCCGTCCTTGTTGCTGTCCAGTACCCAGCGCACTTTGCCGTCTGCAGGGCCTGTGCCCGTGAAGCCTGGCGTGCTGTCCTTTGTCTGCACCGCACTCGTGCCCGTCTTGTCCATCGCCGCTGTCGGCAGCGCTGGCGGCGTCATATGCAATTCAAAGCTCAACTCGCTGGACTGCCCGACGTTGCCCGCACCGTCTTTGCTGCTGGCGCTCAGCGTGGCTGCGCCTTCTTGCAGCTTGGCCCAATCGTCCTTGCTCAGGGTATAGGTCCAGTTTCCTTGCGCATTCGCCTGGGTTTGGAAAGTCCATTCATTCAAACCCTGCTTCAGCGTCACCGTCACGTCCAGGTTCGGCTCGGTGTTGCCACTGATGGCTGTGCCTGCCGCCGCTTCAGCTGCGTTGATCACGTTGTAGCTCAACTCTGCCACGATGTTCAGTGTCTGAACGGGGCGCACGGTGTCCAACTCCAGCTGCACCAGCGTGCTGCCGGTCGAGACGTTGCCGTACTTGTCCACACTTTGCAGCACCCATTGATAAGCACCGTCTGCAGGCAAGGGCGGCAAGCTCATGCTCTCAAAAGTAAAGCTGTATTGACCGTCTGCCCCAACACTCACGTCAAACACTGCGGTTTCGCTGGTGTCGATCTTGCCGTCGTTGTTGCCGTCCAGCACCCAGCGCACTTTGCCCCCTGCCGGACCCATGCCCGTGAAGCCCGGCGTGCTGTCCTTGGTCTGCACCGCACTTGTGCCCGTCTTGTCCATCACAGCGGTCGGCGCTGCCGGGGGGTTTATGTGGACTTCAAAATCGGACAAGCTCACCTGACTCACATTGCCCGCCGCATCTTTGCTGCTGGCGATCAACGTGGCTGCGCCTTCTTGCAGTTTGGCCCAGTCGGTCTGGATCAAGGTGTAGGTCCAGACACCATCCACACCCGCCTTGGTTTGGAACTGCCACGCTTGCGAACCCTGTTTCAGTGTCACCGTCACGTCCAGGTTCGCATCTGTCCTGCCGCTGATGACTGTGCCTGTCGCCGCTTCGACCGCATTGATCAACTTGTCGTTCAGCTCTGCCACGCTGTTCAGGCTCAGCGTGGGGGCCTGGCTGTCCAGTTCCAGTTGCACCAGCGTGCTACCGGTCGAGACGTTGCCGTACTTGTCCACGCTTTGCAGCACCCATTGGTAGTCACCGTCTGCAGGCAAAGCACTCAAGCCCGGACGCTCAAAGTTAAAACTGTATTTGCCATCCAACCCTACGCTCACGTCGAATGAACGTGCCCCCTCGCTGCCATCAATCACGCCGTTGCTGTTGCTGTCCAGCACCCAGCGCACTTTGCCTCCTGCCGGGCCCGTGCCCGTGAAGCCCGGCGTGTTGTCGTTCGTCTGCACCTCACTCGTGCCCGTCTTGTCCATCACTGCAGTCGGCGCATCTGGCGGCGTCACATGCACGTCAAAGTCGGGCAAGCTCACCTGACTCACATTGCCAGCAGCGTCCTTGCTGCTCGCGCTCAGCGTGGCTGTGCCTTCCAGCAATTTGGCCCAATCGTCTTTGCTCAAGGTACAGGTCCAATCTCCTTGCGCATTGGCCTGGGTGTCGAACTGCCACTCTTGCGAGCCCTGTTTCAGCGTCACCGTCACGCTCAGACTCGGATCCGTCTTGCCACTGATGACCGTGCCCGCTGCGGCTTCAGCCGCATTGATCACATGATCATCCAAGGCCGCCACAGTGCTCAGGCTCAGGGTTGGCGCTTGTCTGTCCAGTTCCAGCTGCACCAAGGTGGTGTCCGTCGAGACGTTGCCATACTTGTCCACACTTTGCAGTACCCATTGGTAGGCCCCATCTGCGGTCAAGGCGTTCAGGATATGGAGGTAATGGCTGTCCGAGCCGACGCCCACTTCAAACACACTTTCGTTCGCGTCGATCTTGCCGTCATGGTTGGCATCCAGCACCCAGCGCACTTTGCCGTCTGCCGGGCCCTTGCCCGTAAAGCCCGGCGTGCTGTCGTTGGTCTGCACCGCACTCGTGCCTGTCTTGTCCATCACCGCCGTCGGCGCTGCGGGCGGCGTCGCGTGCACTTCAAAGTTCAACTCGTTGGACAGCCCCACATTGCCCGCACCGTCTTGGCTGCGGGCCATCAGCGTGGCTGCGCCTTCTTGCAGCTTGGTCCAATCGGTCTTGCTCAGGGTATAGGCCCAGTCCCCTTGCGCATTGGCCTGGGTCTGGAAAGTCCATTCATTCAAACCTTGCTTCAGCGTCACCGTCACGTCCAAGTTCGGCTCGGTTTTGCCACTGATGGCTGTGCCTGCCGCCGCTTCGGCCGCATTGATCACCCGGTCGCTCAGCGCCCCCGTGCTGTTCAGGATCGGCAGTGGCGCTTGTCTGTCCAGCTCCAGTTGCACCAGCGTGTTACCGGTCGAGACGTTGCCGTACTTGTCCAGGCTTTGCAGCACCCATTGGTAGGGGCCGTCTGCGGGCAAGGGGCTCAAGTCTGGACGCTCAAAATTAAAACTGTATTTGCCATCTGAGCCGACGCTCACTTCAAACACGCTTTCGTTCGCATCGATCTTGCCGTTGCTGTTGCCGTCCAGCACCCAGCGCACTTTGCCCTCTGCCGGGCCATTGCCCGTGTAGCCCGGCGTGCTGTCATTCGTCTGCACCGCACTCGTGCCCGTCTTGTCCATCGCCGCTGTCGGCGCTTCGGGCGGCGTCGCGTGCACTTCAAAGCCGAGCTCGCTGGACTGCCCCACATTACCCGCACCGTCTTTGCTGCTGGCGAGCAGCGTGGCTGCGCCTTCTTGCAGCTCGGCCCAATCGGCCTGACTCAAGGTACAGGTCCAGTCTCCTTGCGCGTTGGCCTTGGTTTGGAAAGTCCACTCTTGCGAACCCTGCTTCAGCGTCACCGTCACGTCCAGGTTCGGCTCTGTCTTGCCGCTGAGGGCTGTGGCTGCCGCCGCTTCGGCCGCATTGATCACGTTGTCGTTCAGCTCCACCACACTGTTCAGCGTCTGCACGGGAAGAACCGTGTCCAGCTCCAGCGCCACCGTCGTGGTGCCGTTCGAGACGTTGCCGTACTTGTCCACGCTTTGCAGCACCCATTGGTAGGCACCGTCTGCGAGCAAGGTATTAAGGCTGGTGGCGTAATTGCCGTCTGAGCCGACGCTCACTTCAAACACGCTCCCGTTCGCGTCGATCTTGCCGTCGTGGTTGCCGTCCAGAACCCAGCGCACTTTGCCGTCTGCCGGGCCCGTGCCCGTAAAGCCCGGCGTGCTGTCGTTGGTCTGCACCGCACTCGCGCCCGTCTTGTCCATCTCCGCTGTTGGCGCTGCAGGCGGCGTCGCGTGCACTTCAAAGCTCAGCGCGTTGGACTGTCCCACATTGCCTGCTGCGTCTTTGCTGCTGGCGATCAACGTGGCTGCACCTTCTTGCAGCTTGGCCCAATCGGCCTGACTCAGGGTGTAAGTCCAGTCTCCTTGGGCATTCGCCTGGGTTTGGAATGTCCACGATTGCGCCCCCTGTTTGAGCGTCACCGTCACGGCCAAATTCGCATCTGTCTTGCCACTGATGGCTGTGCCTGCCGCCGCTTCGGCCGCATTGATCACGTTGTCGATCAGCTCTGCCACACTGTTCAGCGTCTGCACGGGAAGAACCGTGTCCAGCTCCAGCGACACCGTTGTGGTGCCGGTCGAGACGTTGCCGTCCTTGTCCACACTTTGCAGCACCCATTGGTAGGCACCGTCTGAGGGCAAGGGCGGCAAGCTCATGCTCTCAAAAGTAAAGCTGTATTGACCGTCTGCCCCAACACTCACGTCAAACACTGCGGTTTCGCTGGGGTCAATCACACCATTGCTGTTGCCGTCCAGCACCCAGCGCACCTTGCCGCCTGCCGGGCCTGTGCCCGTGAAGCCCGGCGTGCTGTCGTTCGTCTGCACCGCACTCGTGCCCGTCTTGACCAACACCGCTGTCGGCACGGGGGGCGGCGTCGTGTGCACGTCAAAGGCGGGCCAGCTCGCTTGCCCCACATTGCCCGCTTCATCTTGACTGCTGGCGCTCAGCGTAGCCGAACCATCTTGCAGCTTGCTCCAATCGGCCTGTGTCAAGTGACAGGTCCAATCCCCTTGCGCATCGGCATGGGTCTGGAACTTCCATGTTTGCGCGCCTTGTGTGAGCGTCACCGTCACATCCAGGTTTGCTGTCGTCTTGCCGCTGATGACTGTGTCTGCCGCTGCTTCGGCCGCATTGATCACCTTGTCGCTCAGCGCTGCCACGCTGTTCAGGATCTGCACCGGGGCCACGGTGTCCAGCTCCAGCGCCACCGTCGTGCTGCCCGTGGAGACGTTGCCGTACTTGTCCACACTTTGCAGCACCCATTGGTAGGCACCGTCTGCAGGCAAGGTGGCCAGGCTGGTGGCGTATTTGCCGTCTGAGCCCACTAGCACCTCAAACACGCGCTCATTCGCGTCCATCTTGCCGTTGCTGTTGCCGTCCAGCACCCAGCGCACTTTGCCCCCTGCCGGGCCTGTGCCCGTGAAGCCCGGCGTGTTGTCTTTGGTCTGCACTGCGCTCGTGCCCGTCTTGTCCATCACCGCCGTCGGCGCTGCGGGTAGGCTGCGATGCACTTCAAAAGTGGGCAAGCTCATGTGCCCCACATTGCCTGCCGGGTCTTGGCTGCTGGCACTCAGCGTCGTGGGTCCATCTTGCAGCTTGGCCCAATCGTCCTGCGTCAAGGTATATGACCAATCTCCTTGCGCATTCGACTGGGTCTGGAACGACCATGTTTGTGTACCTTGCGTGAGCGTCACCGTCACCGCCAAGTTCGGTTCGGTCTTGCCACTGATGAGCGTGCCTGCAGCGGCTTCGGCTGCGTTGAGAGATTTGTCCCCCAATGCCGAGACTTCATGGATCGTGAATTCGGGGGCCGACAAATCCGATTCACCCTGAAAACTGAAATCGTGCACCGGCTTGGCAAGGACAGCGGCGCCGATCGGTTCAATCGGCTTGTAAACACCAGACAGTACCCGCAAGCCCGCATCGGATGAGGACATCAAACCTCGCCACACGTCATCGGTATGGGACAAGTCATTGGCCAGCAATTGCAGCCAAAGCACATCGCCATCGCCTGACTCGGAATCTGATGGAACCGGGCCAGAGGCCGATTGTTCATCGAGCACTGTAGGGGGCACCATCGTCTGCGCCGTCACGCGCAACACTTTGTCGGCAGAGGCATTGGCCTCAGTCACCTCCACCACCGCATCGCGCCCCGCCTCATAAAAACCTGGCAATCGAAGCAACTGCACCGAGCCGTCCACCTGCTGCACCCAGGCCAGCAGATCATCGCCTGCACGCTCCAGGCGCAGCACGTCTTGCAAAGCCAGCACTTGCCCGCGTTCCAGGGCTTGGGTGATGTGGGGCACACGCAGGGTGACGGTATTCATTGAAAAACTCCCAATTCTTGTATTTGGCTCTGGCGTCACGCGCCGGGCACAGGGTCCACTTTGACCAATTCACGCGTGGCCCCATCGGCCACCACGCAGCCACGGTCCAGCGCCACCACGCGGGGGCACAGGGCCAAGGCCCGCGCACTGTGCGTGACCAAAATCAAGGTCGTGCCTTTGAGTTGCGCCAAGCGCTGCACCAGCAATTTCTCGGATTCCGGGTCCAGGCCATTGGTCGGCTCGTCCAGAATCAAGACTTTCGCGTCGATGGCCAAAGCACGCGCCAGAGCCACCTTTTGCCTTTGCCCGCCCGACAGGTTGCTGCCGTACTCTTCCACCGCCTGGCTCAGGCTCAAACTGCCATTGCCCAGATCGACATCCATGCCCGACAGGTACAAGCCACGTTTCAAAGCCTGAATGCGTTGCTCGGCCGAAGCAGACAAAGGCAGTCCGGCCAGGATATTGCTCTCGACCGTACCGGCCACCAAAGTCGCCTCTTGTGGCTTGAAACTCAGCCAACTGGCGCGGCTGTTCAGGGGGTAAGCCGCCAGAGCCACATCGTCCACACGCACTTCGCCAGCCGTCGGCTCAATGGCACGCGCCAACACCCTGGCCAGCGTCGACTTGCCCGAACCGGGACGCCCCAACAAGGCAATGCGCTCACCCGCCCGAATGTGCAACGTGATGTCCTTGAGCGCTTGTGCTTGACCGCCATAACCATGGCCGACCTGCAAGAGCTTGATGTCACCTTCGACCGCACGCGCAGGAGCTTCCATGACCGGGGCGGCATCCAGCGATGGTGAATGCAAAAACGGATCGAGGGCGGCCAGCGCATCGGTGAGTTCACGCCAACGGCCCAGCGTCATGAGGGCTTGACCGACTGCGGCCAAGGTACGCCCGGCCAACATGCCCACCGCCACCATGGCGCCCTGGGTGATGTACTGGTCAAACACCAGATAAGCCCCCAACACCAGCAAGCTCACCGAGCAGCCGATGTAGACCGCCTGACTGAGCAGCATCTGGCGCGTCAACTCATGACGTTGCAGCGCCTGAAAATCGGCATGGTCTTGCGACAGGGTGGCAAAGCGGCCCTGAAAGCGCTGGCCCACATGGCTGGTGCGCAAAGCGTCCAGCGAGGACAGCGCATCGGCCAGCAGGGCAAACTTGCCCGTCTGCAACTGCGCTGCATGGCGACCGATGTGCTTGGAACGGTTCTTCACCCAAGTGCCCAGCCCCACATACACCGCCGTCCAGGCCATGAGCATCAAAAGCAGTGGCCAGGCGATCCAGCCAATCACCGCCCACAGGATGAAGATGAAAGGCACATCGGCCAGGGCCAACAGGTAATGAGCAGAAAAGAAATCGCGTGCACTGTACAAATCGCGGTAAAGCGAGACAAAGCGTGCCGTCATGCCCGGCTGACTGCCTGCGCGCCCGCTGGGCTGAAGCAGGGACTGGAACAAGACCGCATCCACACGCTGGTCCAGCACTTGGGCCAGGCGCTCGACTTGGCGGGCACGCAACCAGCGCAACATCACCTCCAGCGCCAGAGACAGAAACACGCCAATGGCCAAGGCCCACAAGGTTTCAAAAATGCCGTTGTGCATGACCTTGTCATACACGAGCATGGAAAACAGCGGCATGCTGATCACGCCCAGATTGATCAGCATGCTCGACAGCACCAGGCCTTGCAGACGCCCTTGCAGAATCTGGGCCACCCATTGCCAATAACTGCGTTGCCCGCCGCGCTGGTGCGGCAAACCCACCGACTGGATCAGGTAAACCGGCCCGGGCAAAGCCTCGTGGGCCATGTCAGAAGCGGCCGCGCTCAAGGGGTCATGCGGCTGGCCTGCGGCATCCACTCGGCGTGCTGACCACTGCCCGCCTGATGCTGCCCAAAACCAAAAGCCCTCATGCCAGGCGTCTGCCGCGATGCCTTGCGCAAAGACACGTAACTGCAAACCTGACTCCGCCAAGCTTTGGCGCACAGCCGTCCAGGCCAAGCCCTCCAAGGGGCTGCCTTGATCCAGCCAGTCTTGCAACAGCTCGGCCCAACGCGATGCGGGAAATGCCCCCTGGCGCTGCGCTTCTTGCTGAAGCCAGCGGCCAAGCTGTTGGGCATTCATGGCGATAGGCATGACGGTGGTAGGTTTGGCAACTTCAGGCATACACAATGGTCACGTGAGCGGCGATGCCCAAGGTGGCGTTGGTCACATTCCAAGTATTTCCAGTGACGTTCCAGTTAGTAGTTGTCGAAGGATCAACCGAAACGCCAACACCACTGTCCAGGTACAAAGTCAAACTGGGAGAATTGCTTAAGTCAACCAAGTTCTTGACGCCTTCAGCTGACAGTTTCAATTCATTAAGGTGATTTCCTCGCAGATCCAATTTTTCAAAGCTGATAAATTTACTATCCACTATGTTGGTGCTATTCAAATTCCAACTGGTCAAAGCAGATAGATTCAACTTCAAAGTATCCGTGCCACCACTGCCTCCATCCATCAGGAAGCCTGCGCCAGAGCCTGAGCTAGGGAAGTTGGAGGATGAGTAATCCAGAATGAATGTGTCATCCCCAGCATCGCCCGAGCCCCGATCCGTCGTCAAGCCCTTGCCCGAGAAATCCAGCACATCGTTGCCATCACCGCCACTGAGGGTGTCCACCCCCGTGCCTGCCAGCAGGGTGTCGTTGCCGCCATTACCTGTCAGCTTGTCATTGTCAGCGCCGCCATCGAGCCGGTCGTTGCCGCTGTTGCCTGTCAACGTGTCGTTATCGCCACGCCCGAACAACTGCATGGACGAAGTTCCAGCCGTCATCGCATCCTCATAGCCGCTGCCCACAATGCGCTGGATGCTGGACAACGAGTCACCCTGTGCCAAACCACCTTGTTCGGCTGCGGTGTCCGACAAATCGATATTGACCGCTGTCGAAGCGCTGTAGTCCGCTGTATTGGTGCCTGCATTGCCTTCCAGAATATCGGCGCCCTCACTGCCATACAGCGTGTCATCGCCCGCGCCACCTTGCAGAATTTCTGCCGAGGATCGGCCATACAGACTGTCGGCATAGCGGGTGCCGATCACACCCTCGATGTCTGCGGCATAGGTGTCCCCAACTGCATCGCCATCCGCACCGGAAACGGTGTCCATGCGAATGGTCATGCCCGCGGTCAGTCCGATGCGCTCATAGTTGACCAAGTCCGTGCCATCGCCGCCCAAATAGCTGTCAGCACCGCCAGCCCCGGTCAGGATGTCGTTGCCTGCACCGCCAATCAAGGTATCGGCAGCACTGCCGCCCACCAGCCATTCGATGCTGTCCAATGTGCTGTGGATGCTGTCGCCGGTGACCACGCTGTCCCCAAGACTCATGTGCAATGCTGTTGCCGAACTGGAAAAATCAGCCGTATCGTTGCCAGCGCCACCGATCAAGGTGTCATTCCCCAACGTGCCCTTGAAGACATCATCTCCACCGCCGCCCTTGAGGACGTTGTTGTTGGCATCGCCTTCCAGCACGTCGGCCAAGCTTGTGCCCGTCAGATTCTGGATGTTCGTGTAAGTTTTACCGACACCCCAACCGGCCAGCGTGATGCCAGGACTCACCATCAAGGAAGCTGAAACCCCTGCGCTGCTGGACGCCTCAAAGCTCACCGTGTTGCTGCCGCTGACCGTGTCAGAGCCGCCATCGATCACCATGGCAGCACTGCCTGCCCAGAAGGTGTCGTCTTTCGATGTGCCAATGACTTTGCCGATATTTGAAAACACATCGCCTTTGGCCCAGTCAGTGCCTTGGCCCTGACCCACCGACAAATTCGACAGGTCAATCACCAAGCCCGCCGTCGATGCGGCATAGCTCACCACATCCACATCTGTAGACGCAGCATCCGCAGCACCTTTGCCTTCCATCAGATCAGCCCCTTCACCGCCCATGAAGGTGTCGTTGCCTGCGCCGCCGATCAAGTTGTCATTGCCGCTTCCGCCATCCAGCCGGTCGTTGCCTGCACCACCGTCCAGGGTGTTGGCTTGCCCATCCCCGACAAGGACGTCGTCCTTGGCTGAACCCTTCAGACCCGAGATGGCGTTGTACACATCGCCTTGCGCATCGTTTGTATTGGCAGAAGGCGTGCTCAGGGATGCGGTGACGCCTACCGTTGCGTTTTCGTAACTGGCTACGTTCAAGGTGTCCGAGCCGATGCCACCGGTCAAGGTGTCCGCCCCGGCGCCGCCCATCAAGGTGTCAACACCCGTGCCGCCCAGCAGCGAATCGTCGCCTGCGCCACCGTCGAGCAAGTCATTGCCTGCCCCGCCATCCAGCGTGTCGGCCCCAGCCAGTCCCACCAAGCTGTCATGGCCAGTGCCTCCATCCAGCCAGTTGTCTTGGCTGTTGCCTGTCAAGCTGTCGTTGCCTGTGCCACCCACGACGTTCTGGATGTTTTTGATCAGGTCCACTTCTGCGCTGGCGCCTGAGCCGATAGAGACAGCCACATAGCCATTGCTGTCGGTTGCGCTCAAATTCACCAGCAAATTCGACGAAGTCTCTCCATAGTTGACGGTATTGGTGCCATCACCACCGTCGAGCGTGTCATTGCCCCCCCGGCCCGTGAGCGTGTCGTTGCCCAGACCACCTTCGAGCTTGTTGGCCTGCGCGTCGCCAGCAAGCCAGTCATTGCGCTTGGAGCCCATGATGTTTTCAATGGAATCAAAGGTGTCGCCCTTGGCCAGACCACCATCCCAGTCGCCCACGCCTCGGGCACCTTGCACGGAAACAGTGGCATTGATCTGGTTGTCTCGCACCAAATCCACGTCAATGCCCGAACCATCCCCGGTGTCCGCAGAAGCCGAGTAATCGACCGTATCGGTCACCCGAGTTGAGGTTGGGTCACCACCACGCATCCAGGTTGCGGCAGAGGAAGCGAGGAACGTGTCACTGAACCGACTGCCTTCAAAGACCTCAATGTCCACAAAAGCATCACCAGTCGCATCATTGGCGCCTGACAACCCTTTCTGAGAAAGACCCATGTCAATGGTCACGGCTTGTGACGAACTTTGATAACTGACGGTGTCCATCCCCTCGCCACCATTGAGAAGATCGTTGCCAGCGCCGCCCACCAACAAGTCATTGCCACTGCCACCCAGCAACATATCGGAGCCATCCATGCCGTAAAGGCTATCTTCCCCCGTTCCGCCACTTAATTGGTTGCCCTTGAGATCGCCTTCTAGCCAGTCGTTGACCGTGCCTCCGGTGAGGTTTTCAATGCCCGAAAAGGTTTCTGTACTGCCTTGCTGCCCTGCCGTGGCATTGTTGGTGCCGCCTGTGGACAGGCTCACCCGCACAGGCGTGTTCAAGCCTTCATAAGTGACCACATCAACGCCGCTATCAGCTTCAGCACTTCCGCCAAAATACTGGTTGACGCCATTACCTGTATTGCGCATGACGTCATCGCCCTCACCGCCATAAAGCACATCGCTGCCGCCGCCGCCCACCAAGGTGTCACTGTCTGCATTGCCTGTGATGACGTTGTTGCCCGAAGTGCCTTCGAGTTTGTCGTCAAAAATTGTTCCGACCAGGTTTTCAATGTTGACGTACGTGTCACCATATGCTTCACCCTCTGTACCGCCCGTTGCCAGGTTGACCGCCACGCTTATCGTTGCGAAAGCATAAGTGGCCGTGTCAATGCCATCGCCGCCATCCAATGCGTCTTTGCCTGCACCGCCATTGAGCGTGTCACTGCCGTCACCGCCCACCAAGGCGTTGTCATTGCCGTCACCGGTCAATTCGTCGTTGTAACGGCTACCGACGACACGCTCAATGGACTCCAAGTGATCGCCCACCGCAGCACCGGCATTGACTCCCTGGTTGGCCAGATTGATCACCACTTTGTCCAGGGCGTCCGAGTAATCGGCCGCATCACCGCCATCCCCACCTTGCAAGGTGTCACCACCGCCACGCCCCACCAGAACATCATCGCCTTTGCCACCTGAAAGCACGTTGGCGCTGGTGTTGCCTTCCAGCGTGTCAGCATAGGCAGAACCCATGAAGTTTTCGATGCCGACATACACATCGCCTTGCGCATCGCCTGTGTTCGTTCCAGGCTGAGCGAGGCTGGCCTTGATGCCCGAAGCCGCGCTCAGATAAGACGCTATATCGAGCCCCTCCCCACCACTCAAGGTGTCAGCACCGGCGCCACCGGTCAAGGTGTCATCGCCGGCACCACCATAGAGCTTGTTGGCCGTCCCGTCTCCGGTCAATTGGTCGTTCAGTTGCGACCCGATGAGCCCTTCAATGCTCGTCAAGGTGTCGCCCACGGCATCGTCACCCGCGTTTTGGCTGGCGTCTGCCAGATTGACCTTCACAGGCCCTGTGGCGTTTTGATAGGAGACGATGTCCATACCCTCGTCGCCTGACAAGAGGTCTGCCCCCACGCCGCCCATCAAGGTGTCATCGCCCGCGCCGCCCAGCAGCTGGTCTGCACCATCGCCGCCGTCCAGAACGTCATTGCCCTGGCCACCGATCAAAGCATCATCACCCACGCCCCCCAGCAAGACGTCATTGCCATCGCCGCCATCCAAGGTGTCCTGGCCGACCAAGCCGATCAAGGTGTCATGGCCTGCTCCACCCCACAATTGATTGGCCAGCGCATCGCCCGTGAGCTTGTCGTTGAACTGCCCACCCATCAGGTTTTGTATCGCGACAAACACATGGCCTGCGGCTGCACCGGTGTTTTCTGCAGAGTCAGTCAAGGAAGCGGTCACGGCTGCCGTAGCTGCCGCATAGCTCATGGTATTGCGCTCGCCCACTGCCTGGTCGCTGCCATCCAGGGCGGTGCCCCCCACAAACGTGTCGTTGCCAGCACTGCCGACAAAGGTGTCATTGCCCAGACCGCCCATCAGCAGGTTATCGCTTTGATCACCCGTCAATTGATCGTCAAAGACAGAACCGATCACGTTTTCTATGGCGGTGTAATGATCACCCTCAGCATCCCCGCCTTGACCCGTTTCAGCGCCTAGATCGACAGTGACCACCACGCTCGAAGCCGCATAGGAGGCGGTGTCAACCCCGTCACCGCCATCCAGCTCATCAGCACCCGCGCCACCGATCAACAGGTCATGGCCTTTGCCCGCATGGATCTCATCGTTGCCAGTGCCACCGTCCAGGGTGTCAGCGCCAGTCCCCCCGACCAGGGTGTCATCACCTTCACCACCCAACAACCAATTCAAACCATCACCGGCTGACAAGGTGTCGTTGCCGATGCCGCCATCCAGGGTGTCATTGCCTGCACCCCCGACCAGGCTGTCATCACCTGCACCACCCAACAGCCAATTCAAACCGTCACCGGCTGACAAGGTGTCATTGCCGATGCCGCCATCCAGGGTGTCATTGCCTGATCCAGCTTTCAGCTGGTCAGCGCCTTCATCGCCCTGCAGCACATTGCTGCCATCACCGGCCACCAGACTGTCATCACCTGCACCGCCCAGCAAGGTGGAATTGCCCACGCCACTGGTCAGTGTGTCATTGCCGTCGCCACCCAGCAAGGTGTTCTGGCCATCGCCTGCATTCAAAGAGTCGTTGTCATTGCCTCCTTCAAGCTTGTCGTTGCCACTGCCTGCGCTCAAGGTGTCATTGCCACCGCCGCCCACCAGCGAGTTGTTGCCCTCGCCAGCACTCATGGAGTCATTGCCAAGCCCCCCGTCCAGCGTGTCATTGCCCATGCCTGCAGCCAGGGTGTCGTCCCCCCGACCACCCAGCAAAGTGTTCTGACCGTCGCCTGCATTCAAGGAGTCGTTGCCATCGGCACCGTCGAGTTGGTCGTTGCCGCTGCCTGCAATCAAGATGTCATGACCGCCACCACCCAACAGCGAGTTGTTGCCCTCGCCAGCGTTCAATGAGTCATCGTCATCGCCACCGTCGAGTTGGTCATTGTCGCTGCCTGCTGCCAAGGTGTCATCACCCAAGCCACCCAGCAAAGTGTTCTGACCATCACCTGCATTCAAGGAATCGTTGCCTTGTCCACCGTCAAGCCAGTCGTTGCCGCTGCCAGCCATCAAGCGGTCATTGCCGTCGCCACCTTGCAGCGAGTTTTGACCATCACCCGCATTGATCCAGTCATTGTCTGCACCGCCATCCAGGGTGTCATTGCCACTGCCTGCAAGCAAGGTGTCATCACCCGATCCGCCCATCAGGGTGTTCTGGCCATCGCCCGCATTCAAGGAATCGTTGCCAACGCCCCCCACCAGGGTGTCATTGCCAATGCCTGCGCTCAAGATGTCATGGCCGTCGCCCCCCTCCAGCGAGTTCTCGCCTTCGCCCGCAATGATCAAGTCGTTGCCCAGGCCTCCGTCCAGGATGTCATTGCCGCTGCCAGCCATCAGCGTGTCATCATTTGCCCCGCCAAACAAGGTGTTCTGGCCTTCACCCGCATTCAACACATCGTTGCCGTCATCGCCGTAGAGCTTGTCATTGCCGCCGCCTGCATTCAAGCTGTCATCCCCGCCGCCACCCGCCAACGAGTTGTCACCTTCACCGGCGTTCAGCACGTCATTGCCCAAGCCACCGTCCAGCGTATCGTTGTCCATGCCTGAGCTCAGGGTGTCGTTGCCCGAACCGCCGACGAGCGAGTTCTGGCCATCGCCCGCAATCAACACATCGTTGTCAGCACCGCCATCCAGCGTGTCGTTGCCACCGCCCGACCTCAGGGTGTCATGGCCTGCATCGCCGTTGAGCTTGTTGTCGCCCTCGCCACCGAACAAGCTGTCTTGGCCGTCGCCCCCAGCGAGGCTGTCATGACCTGCACCCGAGACCAGGATGTCATCGCCCAAGCCACCCTGCAAGGTGTTTTGACCATCTCCTGCATTCAAGACATCATTGCCAGCGCCTCCATCGAGCTGGTCGTTGCCGCTGCCGCTGAGCAAGGTGTCGTCGCCCACCCCACCTACGACGGTGTTTCGGCCATCACCCGCATTGAGCAGGTCAGCGCCATCGCCATCGCCACCGTCCAGTGAGTCGTTGCCGCCGCCGCTGATCAGGGTGTCGGCACCTGCACCACCCCACAAGGTGTTTTGGCCATCACCGGCTTTCAACAGATCATTGTTGTCGCCACCATCGAGCCAGTCATTGCCGCTGTCTGCGCTCAGGGTGTCGTTGCCAGCATCGCCCTTCAAGGTGTTGGCGCCTTCTCCGGCCACCAGGCTGTCATCGCCTGCACCACCGGTCAACTGATCGTCACCGGCGCCACTGGACAGTACATCGTTGCCAACGCCAACGCCACCGTCGAGGGTGTCCTTGCCGCTGCCGCTGAACAAGGTGTCATCACCTTCACCGCCCTGCAGCAAATTCAGGCCATCCCCTGCATCGAGCAAGTCGGCGCCATCGCCGCCATCGAGCGTGTCGTTGCCCGTGCCTGCGCTCAGGATGTCGTTGCCTGCACCGCCCATCAAAGAGTTGTCACCATCCCCGGCATTCAAAACATCGTGGCCAGCGCCACCATCAAGTTGGTCGTTTCCGCTGCCGCTGAGCAAGGTGTCGTCGCCCCCCCCACCTACGACGGTGTTTCGGCCATCACCCGCATTGAGCAGGTCAGCGCCATCGCCATCGCCACCGTCCAGTGAGTCATTGCCGCCGCCACTGATCAGGGTGTCTGCACCTGCGCCACCCAACAAGGTGTTTTGGCCATCACCGGCTTTCAACAGATCACTGCCTTCACCGCCATCCAGCCAGTCGTTGCCGCTGTCTGCGCTCAAGGTGTCGTTGCCTGCATCGCCCTTCAAGGTGTTGGCGCCTTCACCACCGATCAGGCTGTCATCGCCTGCATCACCGGTCAACTGATCATCGCCTGCACCGCTTGAAAGCACATCGTTGCCACCGCCACCGTCGAGGGTGTCCTTGCCGCTGCCACTGATCAAGATGTCATCACCTTCACCGCCCACCAGCGAATTCAGGCCATCGCCCGCATTGAGCAGGTCGTTGCCCAACCCACCATCGAGCGTGTCGTTGCCCGTGCCTGCGCTCAGGATGTCATTACCTGCGCCTCCCACCAGGGCGTTGTCGCCATCACCGGCGTTGAGCACATCGTTGCCATCGCCACCATTGAGCTGGTCATTGCCGCTGCCGCTGAACAAGGTGTCGTCGCCCCCCCCGCCCATGACGGTGTTTCGGCCATCGCCCGCATTGAGCAAATCGCTGCCCTCGCCGCCGTCCAGTGTGTCATTCCCGCCGCCACTGATCAGGGTGTCTGCACCTGCGCCACCCAACAAGGTGTTTTGGCCATCACCCGCATTGAGCAGGTCAGCGCCATCGCCATCGCCACCGTCCAGTGAGTCGTTGCCGCCGCCGCTGATCAGGGTGTCGGCTCCTTTGCCACCCCACAGGGTGTTTTGACCGTCACCGGCTTTCAACAGGTCATTGTGGTCGCCACCATCAAGCAGGTCATTGCCACTGTCTGCACTCAAGGTGTCGTTGCCTGCATCGCCCTTCAAGGTGTTGGCGCCTTCTCCACCGATCAGACTGTCATCGCCTGTGCCACCGGTCAACTGATCGTCACCTGCGCCACTGGACAGCACGTCGTTGCCAGCGCCACCGTCCAGGGTGTCCTTGCCGCTGCCGCTGAGCAAGGTGTCATCACCATCACTGCCCACCAGCGAATTCAGGCCATCGCCCGCATTGAGCAAGTCGTTGCCCACGCCGCCATCCATTGTGTCATTGCCCGTGCCTGCGCTCAGGTTATCGTTGCCTGCGCCGCCCACCAGTGAGTTGTCGCCATCTCCAGCGCTGAGCACATCGTTGCCCTCGCCGCCATCGAGCTTGTCGTTGCCGCTGCCGCTGAGCAAGGTGTCGTCACCCACACCGCCCGTCAGGTTGTTCAGGCCATCACCCGCATTGAGCAGGTCAGCGCCATCGCCATCGCCATCGCCACCGTCCAATGTGTCATTGCCGCCGCCGCTGATCAGGGTGTCGGCACCTGCGCCACCCCACAAGGTGTTTTGGCCATCACCGGCTTTCAACAGATCGTTGCCTTTACCGCCGTCGAGCCAATCGTTGCCGCTGTCTGCGCTCAAGGTGTCGTTGCCTGCATCGCCGCGCAAGGTGTTGACGCCTTCACCACCGATTAGACTGTCATCGCCTGTGCCACCGGTCAACTGATCGTCACCTGCGCCACTGGACAGCACGTCGTTGCCAGTGCCACCGTCCAGGATGTCTTTGCCACTGCCGCTGATCAAGGTGTCATCACCTTCACCGCCCACCAGCGAATTAAGACCATCGCCCGCATTGAGCAGGTCGTTGCCGACTCCGCCATCCAGCGTGTCATTGCCCGTGCCTGCGTTCAGGGTGTCTTGGCCTGCGCCACCCACCAAGGAGTTGTTGCCATCTCCAGCGCTGAGCACATCGTTGCCATCGCCACCATCGAGCGTGTTTTGACCAGCCCCGCCGTCCAGCAAGTCGTTGCCTGCAGCCCCCATCAAGGAATCGTTGCCCGAACCGCCCAGCAAGGTATCTGCACCCGAGCCACCTGTCAGCGAATCGTTGCCAAGCCCGCCCATCAGCAAGGAAGCCAAGCTCGACTGGCCTGTCAATTGGTCATCGAATTGCGAGCCTTCAAGGCCTTCGATGGATTCGTAAGTGTCACCTGCGGCATCGGAGCCTGAATTGGTTGAAGCTACCGCTAAATTGGCTTTGACAGCCGTTGTTGCATTGGCATACGAAGCCACATCAAACCCAAAACCCCCCATCAAGGTGTCAGCACCTGCACCGCCCATGAGGGTGTCATCCCCTGCACCACCGGTCAGCTGGTTGCTTTGCGCATCGCCCACCAACAGGTCATTGCCCAGCCCCCCTTCCAGATTCTGAATACCGATGAACACATCGCCCAAAGCCGCGCCAGCGTTGGAGATTTGCTTGTCCAACGAGGCCAGCACAGCTGCAGTCTCTTGGGCATAACTGGCCGTGTTGGCCTCTCCTGCGGCCAGATCATTGCCCGTCAAGGACAAGCCGCCCACCAGGGTGTCACTGCCTGCGCCGCCTTCCAGGGTGTCGTTGCCCAGCCCGCCTTGCAGCAGGTTGTTTTGCGCGTTGCCCTGAATCCGGTCATTGAACGCTGAGCCCACCACGTTTTGAATGCCGGTGTAAACGTCACCTTGGGCATCGCCAACAGTGCCGCCAGTGACCAGGTCCACTTCAACGGCCACGGTCGCTGAAGCGTAAGTTGCCGTGTTGTTGCCCCCGCCCCCTGTCAACACATCGCTACCGGAACCGCCGTCCAGGGTATCGTTGCCAGCGCCGCCTTCCAAGGTGTCGTTGCCATCGCTGCCCAAAAGCAAGTTGTCACCATCACCGGCGTTCAACAGGTCATCGCCAGCACCGCCGTCGAGCTTGTCGTTGCCAGAACCTGCGCTCAGCGTGTCGTTGCCATTGCCACCGAGGAGTGTGTTGTTGCCTTCCCCTGCATTGAGCACATCGTTGCCATCACCGCCATCGAGCAGGTCGTTGCCTGTGCCGCCGATCAGGCTGTCGTTGCCCGCATCTCCGTACAGGCTGTCGTTGCCTGCGCCACCATCGATCGTGTCATTGCCACCTCGGCCATGCACCTGGTCATTGCCAAACCAAGCCTGGATGTTGTCAGCAACATCACGGCCTTCGATGTTGTAGTTGAAGCCATTGGAGGGGAGCGCAAGTATGGGGTTGCCGTTGCCATCCAGTTCATAGGCTTGACTGAGCTCGTTGATGGTTTGGTATTTAAATCTGACAGATTGCTCAGCAATGATGCTTCCAGTAGCGTCCTTGTATTGCACCTTCATCTGAAATGAGAAGGTTGACACGTCACCATCGACCAAATTCCAGCTCACGGGCAAGTGACTGATGCCGGACACAGGAACAGACAATGAGGTTGTTTGAACAATTTCCTGTCCGTTCAGTTGAACGCCACTATTTTTCAAACTGTCCAAGGTTGCTTGGTCTGTTGTGGGAAGCACAATCACCATTGTTTTGGCATTGCTGGGCGCATCCAGGTTCAGCGTCGCCAAACCTTTGCTTGGACTGGTTGGCCACTGAGGTGCCACAGCATCCGCTTGCACTTTGACGGACAGCTGCTGCGTCGCGACCATTTTGTCTATCGAGGTTCCCGCAAAGGTTTGCGTGCTGTCACTCAAGGCGACATGGCTGACTTTGGGGTCGGTGTAACCAGTCAAACTGGCCACCTTCAAAGCCGTCAGGTTGGAAGTGCTTTGGTTGTTGGTGGTGAACTCGGTGCCCGGTGATGCCGCAGGCCGCAGCACCACGGGCTCGGCCACGCTGTCCGAAATTTTCAGGGGGGTGATGGGTTGTTCAGCCACAGGTGCATCTGACAACTTGGCGTTTTGCAGCGACTGTAAAAGCTGCGTCACTTCTTCGACCGCTGGCCCTTTTTGGGTGTCGTCATCGCCTTTGCCCAGATTGAGACCCTGCCCACCTGGGGGCTCGTTGTTGACCAGTTTGAGGTCGGTGGAGCTGACCCGGAAACTGGCCGCCTCCGAGGGTTTCATCACGCCCACTTGCTTGAGCAAATCGGTCACGGGCAATTGGGTGCCGTTGCTGAATGTGACTTTCTGTGCGGTGTTGGTGGTGGCCAGAAACGCACCTTCACGCAACAAGATGCCATCGCCGTTGTCCAGCAAAAGCAGCATGTCCAGATCAAGCACCTGCACCGACTTGACCTGGCTGCTCGTCACGGGCAAGGCAAAGCCTGTGCCGCCTTCGATCTCTTTGCTCTCGACCACTTTCACATTGCGCAGTCCCTGCTGGGCGCCCACACCGGCACTCACTCCGCTTGACGCAGGTGCATCGGCGGCCACGGCGCCATCCGTCACAGGTCCTGAGGTGTTGGCTTGTGCCAGTACCAGCGGCAGTGTGGGGGCGTTGGGTGTGAGTGGGGTGTCCATTTGTTTTTTTCCCTGGGAATCAAATTTCAAGCAGTCGCGCGAACCGGTCAACCATCAAGTCAGCTGGTGGCTGCAGGAGGCTGCGCACGCAGCTCTTGCACCAGCAAGCTCAGATGCCGCTCTTGCTGCGCACCTTGTTCATGCTGCAAAGCTTCGATGCGGCCAATCAGGCGGTTGAGAATTTCGCCTTCTTCGCGCAAGGCCGAGGCCAGTTGCGAGCTGTGCACATCGTCTGTGGCACGCTGGTGCACCATGAGCTCCTGGTGTTCGCGGATCACGCTGTCCAGGCTGGCAAAACTGCTGCCCAAGGCGTTGAGCGCTTGCTGAATGCCGCGCTGCTGATCGGCCATGGCCTGACGCAGCTGCACCAGCTCCTGACCCGATTGCTCCTGGCGCAGCAACACTTCGCTTTGCTGGGTCAGGGATTTATTGAACTGTCCGTAGCTCGATTCCATGACCTGCAAGACCGATTCCAAACGGTTTTGCTGGGTCACCAGGGCCGCCACAACAGCGTTTTCGCGGTAAGCGGCAGGCGTGACCTCGCGGGCGATTTCGCGCACGGCCTGCACCGTTTGGTGGAGGTTTTCCAACATGGCGTTTTGTCCTTGCTGGTTGGCCTTGAAGCCCTCGCTCAATTCGGCCCAGAGCTGAACTTCATTGCGCTCAATGCGGGCCGACAGCGTGCCCAGCGAGGTGATCAGATCGCGTACCCGGCGCTCGGACTGCTCCAGCGCCACCGTCAGCGCTTTCAAAATGGGCGACTGCTCAGCCACCACATTCAAACTGGCTGTCAGCTGGTCTTGCTTGTTTTCCGGGGCCGCGTGCGTGGTGAAGTCGGTGAGGTACACCAAACGCGAGTGCATGGCCGCCACCAGTTCGCTGGAGCAACGCTTCACACCCACCATGAGCACGCTCATGATGAGCGAGCCCAACACGCCGAACAAGGACGCACTGAAGGCCACACCCATGGCCTTCATGGGTGCGCTCAAGCGATCCACCAGGGTACGCACAGCGGCTGCGGCGTTGCCCGACTCCACCATGGTGAAGGCAGAAATCAGTTTGCCGATCTCTTCCAGCGCGCCCAACAAACCAATGAAGGTGCCCAGCAAGCCCAGGCCCACCATGGCACCGGACAAGAACTGGGGCAAATACAGGCGCATGTTCTGACGGGACTCAAACCGGTGCACCTCGGACTCCAGCGCCGCGTGCTGCACATCGCTGATGGGCGCATTTTGCGTCTCGGCCAAAAACTCCAGCACGGTGCTGACGTCGTAGCGTTCACCCAGGACCATCTCACGCAGGGTTTCAGGGGTGGCACCATCGCGTGCCAGCCTGAAAAACTTCTGGATGAATGCACCCTCTCCGTTCATGCGATGCACAGCGTGCAGCATCATGCCTGCGCCCACAGCCATCAGTATAAAAATCAAATAGTTGATCTGGGGGTGCGGATTGCCCCGCATGGTGCCTGCCACTTCCTTGTAGAAGAAGACAAAGCCCAAGAGGACCAGCAGGATCGGCAGACCAACAAAAAAGTAATAGGGTTTGAGTCGTTTCATGGTGACCTCGGTTGCTTCAGTGAATATCTGGGGGAAAAATTTCGGGGTGAATGGCGGACGTTTTCAGGACGGTTCGCGCATGGCCTGCGAGGCAAAGCGCATCAAGGGTGACAGCACATAGCTGAGCACGCTGCGCTGGCCCGCCACAATGTCGGCACGGGCTGTCATGCCCGGCAAGATGACCTGCTCGGCCAAGGCTCCCCTGGCCTGACCGGTCTGGATCAAGACCCGGTAATAGCGTTGCCCATGTTCGTCGGCCAAGGTGTCGGCACTGACTTCTGTCACTTGACCGTCCAGAGCGCCATAAATGGCGTAGTCATAGGCACCAATCAGCACGCGCGTTGGCAAACCGGGCCGCAAGCGCGCCCGATCATCGGGTCGCACACGGGCCTCCACGGCCAAAGGCCCCTCACTGGGTGTGATTTCAAGCACCACCTCACCGGGGCGAATCACGCCCCCCAAGGTGTTGAAGTTGAGCTTGTTCACAAAACCGGTCACCGGCGCACGCACATCGTTGCGCGCTTGCCGATCGCTGTCATTGCTCACGTTCAACTCAAATCGCTGGATTTCTGCACTGATCTGGGCCAGCTCCGCACGGGCCTCGGCACGAAAGCGCGCCGTGGACTCGTTCAAACGGGCAGACTGCTCATCAATGGCTGCCTGAAGGCGTGGGATGGAGCTGGTGATATCGCCTTGCGCTGTGCTCAGGCGCTGCAAGCGCCCCTGTGCATCCAGCCACTCCAGCTGCGAAGCCGCACCTTTGCGGTAAAGCCCCTCCATCACGGCCAATTGCTTGCGCGCCACATCCAGCTCGGTGGCCATGTTTTTGAGCCGGTTTTGGGCTTCGCTCAATTCGGATTGGCGCTGGTTGATTTGCTGGCGCAAGGCGCCCTGTTCGGCACGAATTTTTTCAGCACGCTCACGAAATGCTGCACGCTCGAGTTCTTTCTGCACATCAGGCACATCGGCTGGAAATTCTGGCAACGCAGCACCGGTGGCTTCGGCCTTGAGACGGGCTTGCTGGGACTTGAGGGTCACGATGCGGTTGCGTCCTTGCTCCACATCGGTGTTGGCCTGGGTGCCCGACAAGCTCAGCAAGATGTCACCCGCCTTGACGTTTTGACCTTCACGAACGCGAATGTCACGCACGATGCCGCCTTCCAGGTGCTGCACCAGTTGGGCTCGGGTGGACGGGATGATGCGGCCTTCTGCGCGCACCACGCGATCCACCGGTGCCCAAGCGGCCCAGGCCAGCGCCACCAGAAACAGGACGGTCAAACGGATCAACCAACGCCGTTCATGGCGTTCGGAAAGTGACAAACGCAAAACAGCCTCACTCGGAGGCTGGTGCATTTGTTGCCAAAGTTGCCGAAGATTCATGCGTCAGACTCTTTGCATTCAAGGCGCCGCATTGACGGTGACTCGGGCACTGTCAGCGCCCGACTGGACACTTTCAATCACCCGCATATTGATCAGCTCGCCGGGTGTACCGGCCTGAATGAGCACGTTGCGCACCGCCACGGCACGGTAATACCCCAAACGAGAAGACTCGCTGAAGCCCTTGGGTGTGATGACCGTGATTTGCCAGCGCGTGGTTTTGACGGGACCAAATGCTTCCAGGCGCGAGACCACATTTTTCGACTCGTCTGCCGACAACGTGACCACTTTGGGGTCAAAGTTCACGATCAGGCCTGCGCCCACCGTGTTCACGCTGGACTCGCCTTTGGCCTCTTTCACCACCTCCTGACGGGCCTGCACCACCTCCATCTTGGGTGCGTTGTTGGGCACATTGTTGGTCGTGGTGGTGCTTTCTGTTTTGGCCTGGGTTTCGGTCTTGGTCGTAGTGGTGCTCGTAGGCGTTGCGCTGCTTTTTTGCAAAGCCTGCAGCGTTTCCTTGAGTTTGGCGTTTTCAAGCTGCAACTCCTGCAATTGCGCGGCATGGGTATTGGGGTTGTCATTGACGTATTGCACATCTTGCGGGACTGTGCCTTCGCGGGGTGTGCCTTTGGTGGTTTCTTCCAGCACAAAGCTCAGGATCACGATGCACATCACCGCGATCACGAACAGCAAATTGATCGCCAGGTTGGAGATGGCGTCCACATAACCGGGCCAAAAAATATCGGATGCGTCGTTCGAGTCGGAGGAACCAGCCATGGATGAGCCTTTTTATTGTTTGGAAAAGAAAAATCAAATAATCACTTCAACTGGATGCGGGCCTGCTCACGCATGGTACTGAGCCGTCCCATGCTTTTGAGCAGTTGCGCCTGGGCCAGCATTTGCTGACCCAGGGCTTGCGTCAATTTCAGTCGGGCGTCATACAGACTCTGGCTGGCATCGAGGGCTTCCAGCAGCGAAGAAATGCGCCCCACCTTGAGTTGTTCGCGCACGGCCTCGGTCACACGCCGGGCGGCCTCTTGCTCTTGCTGCCCCAAGCTGATGCGCAAAGTGGCCGCTTGGAGCAAGGCGAAGTCAGTGTCCACCGCTTGCGCCAGACGCTGCTCGTTTTGCTCCAGCTTGCTTTGCAACTCGGACAAGTCGGCAGACGCTTCCTTGCCTGCAAAGTATTCCTTGCCGCCCAAGGAGACCGCCCAGTTGAGCACCACCAGGGCGCGGGTGTCCTGGCGCGAGCCCATCACGCCACCGTTGTTGGTGGCGCGGTCATCTTCCAGACTGGCCAGCACCGTGGGCGCTGCACGGCCGTATTGGGCGCGCACCTGGGCTTTTTGGGCTTCCACTTCGGCACGCAGCGCGGTCAGTTCGGCGTTTTCCTTCAAGACCAGATCGCGGATTTCAGCTTGCGTGCGCGGCAAGGAAGGCAACTGGCTCAAGAAGGGCAGGTTCAGCAGTTGCGGCGCAAAACCCAATTGGCGCTCCAGTTCGAGCAAGCCGCCTTTGTAGTTGGCCTGCTGCTCCAGCCGGGCCTGGCGCGCCGCAAGAACGCGTGATCGGGCGCGTTCGAGTTCGGCCTGGCTGCTGGCGCCCGATTGCGAGCGCTGGTCCTGATAGCTCAGGATGCCAGACAGGTTATCGAGCAATTCATCTGAAAAATTCAGCGTGATGCGGCTGGTCGTGAGGTTGATCACGGCTTTGACCAGGTTCAAGGACACGTCCTGCTCCATGGCCGAGCTGCGCAGCAAGGCCGCATCCATGGCCAATCCGCTGGCCTGCCAGGTTTCCCAGGCCGGGTAATTCACCAGCGGCTGGGTCACGCGCAAAGAGGTGTTTTTGTAATCGTGACCGCTGTTGTTCAGGGTCGTGGTCGTGGAGTTCTCTTTGCCTGTGGCGTATCGCGCTGAAAAAGAAGGCAACAAATCCGCACGGCTTTTGGAAACACGCTGGCGAGAACTTTCCTGGCGCGCCCGGACTGCGTTCAACTCCGGGCTGAATTCCAGCCCGGCCTGCAGCAAATCGGGCATTGAAAAGGCCACTTGCTGAAATTCGGTGGTTTTGCGTGTCACCACCGATGTGCCCAAACCACCTTCCGGTTCAGGCAAATCAATCTCGGACTTGCCCGTCAATTGCGCAAACGTCAGGCTCTGGCGTGAAAAGTCCGGTGTGGACAGATTGGATTTGGGCGAGGTGTCGACCGGGCGACGCAGCACCACGGCGGGCTCGGGTTTGGCCAAAACGGGCAACTCCAGGCGAGCCTTGTCCGCGGTGTCCACCGGTGCTTTGGCGCGAACGGCCTCTTTCCAGGGCTTGAATTTCGACTGCAAAGCGGCAGGCAATGCCTGCCCCAGGCTGCTGGCACGATCTGTGGGTTTGTCCTGGTCGGCCGTGACTTGCTCGACCATGCTTTGTGTGGCCTGACGCTGGCGTTCAATGTCGGCGTCTGACGTGGCCGCAGCGGCCTGCCCCCACACCGCACTGTGTGAGGCCAAGGCGGTCAAGGCCGCACACAAGATGGCTGGCTTGAAAACCGGCCCCCGCTGGCGCTGCGGGGTCATGAGGTATGCGTGGGTCTGGATGTGTTTCATGGCATTCACCGTTCTCTGAGCGCTTCTCGGGCGCGCATGACAGGCTTGAACAGATAGGTCAGGACCGACTTTTGACCGGTCTTGATATCCACTTGGGCCAACATGCCCGGAATGATCGGCAGATTTTTGCCGTCCGGTGTTTTCAAACTCGCGCTGTCGGTGCGAACCAAGGCGCGGTAATAGGTTTCTTCGCGACGCACCTCGTCGCGCAAGGTGTCGGGACTGATTTGCACCAATCGTGCATTGAGCCAGCCGTAGACGCTCGAATCGTAGGCCGTGATCTTGACCACCGCCTCCATGCCAGGGTGCAGGAAGGCGATGTCCGAGGGGCGGATGCGGGTTTCGATCAGCAGCTTGTCGTCCATGGGCACGATTTCCAGCAGGTCCTGCCCCATCTGGATCACGCCCCCCAGGGTGTTGATGCGGATGTTTTTGACCACGCCGCGCTTGGGCGCACGCAAGACGGTGCGGCGGAAGTTGTCTTCCTTGCCAGACAGGCCTTGTCGCTGCGAGCCCATGTCGGCCTCGACACGCGCCAGCTCGGTGGCCGCATCGGCCTTGAATTTGCCAGCCAGCTCGCTCAGACGGCCTTTGGTCTCGGAAATGGTGCGCTTGATGCGCAACACCTCCAGATCGGACACATAGCCGCTGGCGGCCATCGGCTCGGTGATGCGCAGCTCTTCGGTGGCCAACTTCAAGGCTTGCTGCTGCGCGGCAATGCTGCTGTCCAGGCTGCGGCGACGGGCCTCAAAGGTATCGCGTTCGTTGCGCGTCAGCTCTGGAGCGCGGCGCTGCAATTCGGCCGGAAACGCCAGAGTGCCGCCTTGGGCCTCGGCGCGAAGGCGCACAGCAGCGGCCTGCAAGGCGTCGATCTTGGATTGGCCTTCGCGCACCGTGGCGCCCTGTCGCGCATCGTCGATGCGCAGCAAGGGCTGGTCGACTTCGACCGTGTCACCTTCGGCCACCAGCAACTCGGCGAGCACACCCGACTCCAGGCTCTGGATGACTTGTTCTCGGCTGGTGGGAATGACTTTGCCCATGCCGGTGGTGACTTCTTCGAGCTGCGCCCAGCCCGCCCAGAGCATGAACACCAGCAAGACCACGGCGGTGGCGTACAGCCCGATGCGCAGCACCGGCTGACGCTCGCGCAGGGAAGCAGCGTACACGTCATCCAGCAAATCGAGATCGGCCTGCAGCTGGTTTTGGGCTCGTAGACGCAGGATTTTTTGCGTCAGTGCCTGGCGCTCTTGGGGTGACATGGGCGTCGGCATGCCAGACGCTGCGCCCGGCGCTTGTGAACGGGGCGCGCTCATGCAGACCTCCCGGCAATGCGTTTGACACGACCAGCCTGCACCGCTTGCAACACGGCCTCTTTGGGGCCATCGGCCAGGATGTGACCGCCATCGAGCAAGACCAGGCGCGTCACCAGACTGAGCGGGCCGGGGCGGTGTGTGGCGATGACCACGGTTTTACCGGTCAACTCGGTCTGAAGTTGCTCCAGCAAACGCTGCTCACCGGCGGCATCGAAGGCGCTGGTGGGCTCATCGAGCAAGACCACCGGACAGTTGGCCAGCAAAGCACGGGCCAAAGCCACCATCTGGCGCTGCCCGCCCGACAAGGCGGCACCGGCCTCACCCAAAGGCATGTCCAGCCCTTGCGGATGCCCAGCCACCCAAGACTGGATGCCCGTGAGCTGCAACACATGCTGCAGACGGGCATCAGGCACATGCGGGGCGGCCATGAGCAGGTTGTCACGCAAACTGCCCCGGAACAAAACTGCATCCTGGCTGACCCAGGCCAGCTGGGCGCGCAAGTCTGCGGGCGAGATGTGGGCCATGTCCAGGCCATCGAGCAAGACCTGCCCTTGCGTAGGCGGATACAGCCAGGCCAGCAACTTCAGCAGCGTTGATTTGCCGCTGCCCACAGGCCCCATCAGGGCGACATGTTCACCGGCGGCGATGGACAAATCCTGAATCTGCAGCACCTGGCGGTCGGTGTGGGGGTAACTGAACTGAAGCTGGCGCAGCTGTACCTGGCCAGTCGATTGCTGCAGGCCCATGTAGCTGCGCCCGGCCTCGTATTGGCCGGGCAGTCGCATGATGCGGTCGAGTGTCTTGAAGGCCCCGGCAGCATGTTGGTAGCGGGTGAGCAAACCCGCCACCTGGGCCAGCGGCCCCAGGGCGCGACCGGCCAGGATGGTGCAGCCGATCAGCCCGCCCGAGGTCAGGCGACCTTCCAGGATCAGGTACACGCCCCAGACGATCAGGGTGGTGTTGCAGGTTTGCTGCACAAACTGGGTGAAGTTCAGCGTGATGGCCGACACCCAGCGGCTGGTCATGGCGCTGCGGGCGGTGGTGGCGCTGATGCGTTCCCAGTGGCTTTGCAACCGGGGCTCGGCGCCCATGGCGCGGATTTGCTCCAACCGCTCCAGAGTCTCGACCATGAAGCCGAGCTTTTGGGCACTTTCATACTGGTAACGGGCAATGGATTCACGGATCGGCCACTGCGAGGCCCAACCCGCCAAAAACACCAGCGCAGCCCCCACCACCGGCACCCACACCAGCGGGCCGCCAAAGTAGGCGATGACGCACAAAAACACCATGACAAAGGGCACGTCACTCAGCGTGACCAAGGTGGTGGAGCTGACAAAGTCACGCACCGATTCAAACTCGCGCAACTGGCCTGCGAACTGGCCACTCGAGGCCGGACGGTCCTGCGCCCGCAAATTCAGGGCCTGCTGAAAAATGCGTGAAGACAAGAGCAGATCGGCCTTTTTACCGGCCACATCCACCAGATAGCCGCGCAAGGTGCGCAGCCCCAACTCCAGCACGCCTGCAAGGGTCACACCCAAGGCCAGCACCCACAAGGAATGCACCGCCGCGTTGGGGATGACGCGGTCATACACATTCATCGAAAACATCGATGTGGCCAGCGCCAGCAAATTGATCAGCACCGCCGCCAAGGTGCTGTCCAGGTAATAGCTCTTGAGGGTGAGAAACACACTCCAGAACCAATGCGGGGCTGAGGGCAAACTGCCTGCCTGAGGCTGTGCGTCAGGGCTTTCAGACGGAAAAGCCGACGCTGGGCGAAGACGCGCGTGCAGACTCCAGCCAGCGCTTTCGGCCGCCAACTCATTCACGGGCACCCACTGGGGCTCGCCAGCAAGCAGATGTGGGCGAATGACCTGGCATTGAGCGCCCTGGCGACTCAGCAGCACAGCCGCCCCCCCCCCATGGAGCCCGATCACCACCGGCCCCAGGCGACTGTCGTAGTCAGCAGGTCCCACGGCCGCCATCTGCACCTGCAACCCCTGTCGTTCCAGGGTTTGCGCAGCAGCCAGCAAGCTCAGCTCTTCGTCGCCAAACTCGGCCGTTTGCGCCATCAGGTCGCGCGCCGAAACACGCTGGCCCAAACGCAGGGCCAACTGACTCAATGCCTCAAAAACAGAGGGCTGCAAAGTCATTGATCAGCCTCCGCAAACAGCACCCTGTCATGCATCGCTTGGCCCCTCACAGCTGCAACACCGTGGGAAGAAGCCCCTGCAGACCGATCAAGCGAAAAGAAGCCTTGATCTGGTCCATCTCGGAAGACAGCTTGTTGGAGCGGGCGGTGAACAATTCATTTTCGGCATTGAGCACATCCAGCAAATTGCGACGCCCCACCCTGAACTGCTTGCGGTTGGCGTACACCATCTCTTGCGCGTGGTTGACGTAATCATCAAATGAGGCCAGGGACTGGGTGTGCGCCAGAAATTCGTACCAGGCAGAACCCACGCGCTGCTGCAATTCATCGCGTGCTTTTTCAAAGGCAAAACGCGTGGCCATCTGGGTGGCCGTGGCTGCATTCAGAGCATGTCCATCCGCCCCGCCAGCCCACACCGTCCACTCGGCCTGCACACCCAGATAAAGATCCGATTGATTGCCATGAATGCCGTTGAAATCGCGTCCGGTCTTGCCCGTGGCATCCAGATTCACGCGCGGGCGATAGGGAGCTTTGGCCAAGGCAATGCCCTGCTGAGCTTGCTCCACATCGGCCCGGGCCACTTGCAAGGCTGGGCTGGCATTGAGGGCTTTTTGATAGGCTTCTTCGAGACTCGCAGCAGGCGTCAGCGAACGCATTTCAGGCAAATCGTGTGCCTTGGCCAAGCCTGTCAGGCTTTGAAACTCCAGACGCGCCTGCTCCAGACGCATCAGGCGAGAGGTCATGACCGACTCCGCCAGGGATGCGCGGCTCATGGCAGCGGGCAAGTCAGCCGCCCGGCCCAAATCCAGCTTGGCAATCCCCTTGACCTGTTTGACATACCCACGGTGCATGGACAAATTGTCTTGTGCCAGCACCAGCAACTGCGAAGCCCTGAGCACTTCCACATAGGCCTCCAAAGTGCGCAGCATCAGCTCTTCCCGCTTGTCCACCAGCTTCCAGTCCGCACCAATGGAAGATTGACGGCGTTGCTCGGCCTGTGCCTCCAGCCCCTGATCCAGCAAGGGCATGGTCATGCGGACGTAGGCCTGGCTTTGCTTGTAGGCGTTCGAGACGTTTGATGCCGTCAGGCGCTGATTTTCTTGACCGGCATTGCCGCCCACCACCACACGCGGCATGAATTGGGATTTGGCTTCCTTGTACAAGCCTTCCTGTGCACGGCTTTGCGCTTCGGCTTGCAAAAGTTCAGGATGGCGCTGCAGCGCCATTTGCACATAAGCCACCACAGCTGCGGGAATTTGGCGCTCTTCCTCATGATCGGCGAGAGAGGAAGTGGAAGTAAGCACCACAGTGGGTGGCGAGGTGCTCGGCTGAGTTTGAGCATAGGTCAGACCAACAGGCATCAAACCCATCAAAATCACAAAAATCGCCAAAAAATCAACCACTCTCATACTCCGAAGGTGACTCAATACATATTGAGCAATGCAAAAGTTGACCCTTGAAATTGAATATTTAACCTGCACGAAAGACAACTATCATCAGAGTTTATAGCTTAATTATTTTATATTCATCATATTGAGAAACAAAATCAATTCTCATCCATTAAAAATACTTAAATGGAAATTAAAAATGACTAATTAAACATTTTTCACATTTTTGATGATGCGGAAATTTGAATTTTATCCTCTAACGACATGCTGTATAAGGTGAAAGTCATTCCATACGACACAAAAGGTCACTCTATGCAACACAACACAGCCATCATCGGCGTCGGCATGGCCGGCGTAGTTTGTGCACGGACACTGCGCCAAGCCGGTCACAACGTCACACTGTTCGAAAAAAGCCGAGGACTTGGCGGGCGCATGGCCACGCGTGCGAGTGCCTTCGGCAGTTTTGACCACGGCACGCAGTACTTCACCGTGCGAGACCCGCGCTTTGACCTGGCCTTGAGCACCGTACCCGGCCTGTGCAAGCCCTGGAGCGCCAATGCTGTGCGCGTGCTCGACCCCAATGGCCGCGTCATCGAAGCCGGACTGCCGGGCGGAGAGCGTCACTGGGTGGCCACGCCCGGCATGAATGGCCTGGTCAAAGCCTGGGCCGAACCGCTGCTGGAAGACGGCAATGTGCAGTTGCAAACCTGCGTGACCCAGATCAGCGCCGATCCCTTCAAGAAAAACGGCTGGCAACTGCACACCGAAGGCGAGGACGGTAGTCAGCATGTGTTTGCCGGTTTTGACCGTGTGGTCCTGGCCATCCCGCCTGCACAAGCGACCACATTGCTGCACAGCTCGGGCTTGAGCGCCCTGGCGCAGCCTTTGAGCGATGTGCGGGTCGAGCCTTGCTGGACGCTGATGGTGGCCTACCCGCAAGCCGTTCAGCCTGGCCTGATCACGATCGGCCCCCAATGGAACGCTGCGCGCAGCACGCACCACCGCATCGCCTGGATGGCACGCGAATCGTCCAAACCTGCGCGTGAACGCATTGAGCGCTGGACCGTACAAGCCAGCGCCCCTTGGTCTGCGGAACATGTGGACGACACGCCCGAACGCATCACCGGCAAGCTGCTCAAGGCCTTTGCAGAAATCACCGGCATTCGGGCCACACCGGCGCATGCCGAGGTGCACCGCTGGCTGTATGCCAAGACCTCACAGCCTCTGGGTCAGAGCCATTTGTGGTTCAAGGACCTGGGCATCGGTCTGTGCGGTGACTGGTGCACAGGCCATCGGGTCGAAGACGCATTCGTGTCGGGCCTGGAATTGGCTTTGTCGGTGCTCAAAAAACGCTGATCCATCCATGGGATGGGAAGGCAATCGCCCGGAGTCTGAGCAGGCCGGGCCAGGCTATATCGGGCGCTTTGCCCCCTCTCCCACCGGCTTGCTGCATGCGGGCTCCCTGGTGGCCGCACTGGCCAGCTGGCTGGACGCACGCGCCCACCAGGGCCAGTGGCGGGTTCGCCTGGAAGACGTGGACACGCCGCGCTGCGTGCCGGGCGCAGACCTGGCCATCATGCAGCAACTGGCACTTTGCCATTTGGTGCCCGATGGCCCGGTGCTTTGGCAAAGCCAGCGTGGAGACGCCTACCAAGCAGCGCTGGAGACCTTGATCGTCAAAGGCTGGGCCTACCCTTGCGGGTGCTCGCGCAAAGACATTGAATCGGCACAAGCCCGGTCCGTGCTGCGCCACCAGGTCGCGGTCTACCCAGGCACCTGCCGCTCAGGCCTGCAAGGCAAGCCAGCACGGGCCTGGCGCCTGAATGTGCAGGCGGTTCAGGCCGAATTGAGATTGCCGCCCATCACCGAATGGCATGACCGCAGGCTGGGAAGGCAAGCGCAAAATGTCCTGGAGACCGTGGGCGACTTCGTGCTGCGCCGTGCCGATGGTTTGTGGGCCTACCAACTGGCCGTGGTGGTGGACGATGCGGCGCAAGGCATCAGCCATGTGGTGCGCGGGGAAGACCTGGCCGACAACACGGCACGCCAGATACTGCTGCAAAAGGCCTTGGATTTGCCCACACCACAATACCTGCACACCGCCTTGGTGCTGGGCGCCAACGGCGAAAAACTCAGCAAGCAAAACGGTGCCCAGGCGCTGGATTTGCACCCCCCCCTGCATGCCCTGAGGCAGGCCGCGTTGGCCGTGGATTTACCCGTGCGGGCAGAAGTCACGGACATTGACGCCTCACTGGCGCATTGGACAGCGATCTGGCGCGCTCAATACGCGCCGCGTGCTCCGTTCTTCAAAGCTTGACGTCCGGCTCCACCGCTTCATGGGCTGGCCAGTCGCGGATATAAGCCTTGAGCATCTTGTTTTCAAAGTTCTGGCTGTCCACCACGGCCTTGGCCACGTCGTAGAAGCTGATCACACCCATCAACACGCGCTGGTCCATGACAGGCATGTAGCGGGCATGGTGCTCCAGCATCATGCGGCGCACATTGTCGATGTCGGTCTCGCCGGTGCAAGTCAACGGTTGGCTGTCCATGGCCTCGCGCACGGTGGTGTGGCCCACCTGGCCGCCATTCTTGACGATCTGCTGGATCACTTCGCGGAAAGTCAGCATGCCCACCAGGTCGCCTTGGGCCATGACCACCAAAGACCCGATGTCTTTTTCGGCCATGTCGTTCATGGCGCGAGACAGGGGCTCATCGGGGTGCACTGTGAACAGCGTGCCGCCTTTGACGCGGAGGATGTCGTTGACTTGCATGGTGTGTCTCCTTGGGGTCGAGTACAGTTTTAATTGGCTTCCAATATAGCCCACAATGAAAGCCGAGCGTAGCGATTGAAGCTTGCCGCACACTTTCTTTTTCGGAGACACCCCATGGCTGGCTACAGCGACCCCGGTTTTGACACCCTGGCCCTGCATGCAGGCGCCGCACCCGACCCCAGCACCGGCTCACGGGCGGTGCCGATTCATCTGACCACCTCGTTCGTCTTCGAGTCGAGCGACCAAGCCGCCGCCCTGTTCAACCTGGAGCGGCCTGGCCATGTGTACAGCCGCATCAGCAACCCCACCAACGCGGTGCTGGAGCAGCGCATGGCGGCTCTGGAAGGCGGCATTGGCGCCATCACCACCGCCAGCGGCCAGGCGGCTTTGCACCTGACGATTGCCACCCTCATGGGGGCGGGCTCACACATCGTGGCGTCCACCGCTTTGTATGGCGGCTCGCACAACCTGCTGCACTACACCCTGAACCGCTTTGGCATCAGCACCACCTTCGTCAAACCGGGCGATCTGGACGCTTGGAAAGCCGCCGTGCAACCCAACACCAAACTCTTTTTTGGTGAGACCGTGGGCAACCCGGGCATGGACGTGCTGGACATCCCGGCCATCAGCGCCATTGCGCACGAGGCCGGTGTGCCGCTGCTGGTGGACTCGACCCTGACCTCGCCTTGGCTCATCAAACCTTTTGACCACGGTGCCGATCTGGTCTACCACTCGGCCACCAAGTTTTTGTCGGGCCACGGCACGGTGGTGGGTGGTGTGGTGGTCGATGGTGGCAGTTTTGACTGGGACAAGTCCGGCAAGTTCGCCGAACTGAGCCAGGCCTACGAAGGCTTTCACAACATGGTCTTCAGCGAAGAAAGTACCGTGGGCGCCTTCTTGCTGCGTGCGCGGCGCGAGGGCCTGCGCGACTTTGGCGCCTGCATGAGCCCGCACACCGCCTGGCTGATCCTGCAAGGCATCGAAACCCTGCCGCTGCGCATGGCCCGGCACATGGAAAACACCGCCAAAGTGGTCGAGTTTCTGGCCGCGCACCCGATGGTCAGCCGCGTGGGCCACCCCATGCTGGAGAGCCATCCTTCGCACGCGCTGGCGCAAAAGCTGTTGCCACGCGGCGCGGGCTCGGTGTTCAGCTTCGACATCAAAGGCAGCCGCGCCCAAGGTCAAAAATTCATCGAAGCCCTCAAGGTCTTCAGCCACCTGGCCAATGTGGGCGATGCTAAAAGCCTGGTGATCCACCCGGCCAGCACCACGCATTTCCGCATGACTGACGAGGCCCTGGCCGCCAGCGGTATCGGCCCTGGCACGATCCGCCTGTCGGTTGGCCTGGAAGACCCCGCCGATCTGATCGACGACCTCAAAAAAGCCCTCAAGGCTGCGGAGAAAGCCGCATGAAAATCTCTGTCCAAGGCCACGCGCTTTACGCCTACACCGGCGGCAAAGACTTCAACCCCACGCAGCCCACCGCCGTGTTCATCCACGGCGTGCTCAACGACCACAGCGTCTGGATCTTGCAAACCCGGTACCTCGCCCACCACGGCTGGAATGTGCTGGCGATTGACCTGCCTGGACACTGCAAAAGCGAAGGCCCGCCACCGCAAAGCGTGGCCGAAGCGGCCGACACCGTCATCGCGCTGCTCGATGCCCTGAACATCAGCCAGGCAGCGCTGATCGGCCACAGCTTTGGCTCGCTGATCGCGCTCGAAGCGGCGGCACGCGATTCAGAGACACACCCGGGCCGCGTGAGCCGTCTGGTCATGGTCGGTACCGCCTATCCGATGCGCGTCTCACCTGCCCTGCTCGACCTGTCGGTCAGCGCACCGTTCAAGGCCATCGACATGGTCAACAGCTTTTCGCACTCGACGCTGGCCCCACCGCCTTCGGCCCTGGGGCCGGGCACCTGGCTGTATGGCGGCAGCAAGGCGCTCATGCGCCGGGTGCTGGCCAGCAACACGCAAGTCAATGTGTTCCACACCGGCTTCAAGGCCTGCGACAGCTACAGCGGCGCCGAAGCCGCCATGCCCCGTGTGACTTGCCCCACCCTGTTTGTGCTGGGCAACGCCGACCAAATGACACCGCCCAAGGCTGCGCAAAGCCTGATCGAGCTTTGTGCCAAGCCGAAGGTGGTCAATCTGCTCGCAGGCCATTCGCTCATGACCGAAGCGCCCGATGGCGTGCTGCAGGCCCTCAAGGATTTTCTGAAATCATGAACGTCAACATCACGCCCTCCATGAACGTGGCCCGGGCTCAAGAAATCGCCCGCACGCTGGACCTGCGCAGCCTGCCGCGCGATTTTCTGGACAACCCCTACCCGGTCTATGCCGCGCTGCGCGAAGCCGAGCCATTCAAGCGCATGCCCGATGGGGCGTATTTCCTCACGCGTCACGCCGATCTGGTGGCCGTGTACCGCGACGCCAAGGTCTTCAGCTCCGACAAGCAAGTCGAGTTCGCCCCCAAATACAACCACGCCCCGTTCAACCAAGCGCCCTACGCCACAGCAGGCGGTGTTGCCCCGCTGTTTGAGCACCACACCAACAGCCTGGTCTTCAACGACCCGCCCCTGCACACCCGGGTGCGGCGCCTGATCATGGGCGCGCTGACCCGCCGCGTCATTGAGGCCATGGAGCCTGGGCTGGTGCAGCTGGTCGACAGCCTGCTGGACAAGATCGAGGCACGCGGCGGCGGCGACCTGATCGAAGACTTTGCCTCGGCCATTCCGGTGGAGATCATCGGCAACCTGCTGGACGTGCCGCACGCCGACCGCGAGCCCTTGCGCGGCTGGTCGCTGGCCATTTTGGGAGCGCTTGAGCCCGCCCTCACGCCCGAGCAGGAAGCGCTGGGCAACCGCAGCGTGACCGAGTTTCTGGCTTATTTGCGCGAACTGGTCGCCCAGCGCCGCCAGCGCCCGGGCGACCCGGAGCACGATGTGCTGACCCGACTGATCCAAGGCGAAAAGGATGGCGAAACAGGTGGCGACGCCCTGAGCGAAGTCGAGCTGCTGCAAAACTGCGTTTTTTTGCTCAACGCCGGGCATGAAACCACCACCAACCTGATCGGCAACGCGCTCATCAGCCTGCAGGAATGGCCCGAACAGCGCGAACAACTGAAGGCCGACCTGAAACAAGCGGCCAGCGACGAAGAACGGGAACACATTCTGGGTCTGGCGGTAGACGAGTTCCTGCGCTTTGAATCATCCAACCAGCTGGGCAACCGCCGCGCTCTGCAGGCCACACAGGTCAATGGCGTCGATCTTCCTGAAGGCGCATTGGTCACGCTGTGCATCGGCGCGGCCAACCGCGACCCTGCGGTGTACGAGAACCCCGAACAGCTGGACCTGCGCCGCACCGGCAACAAGCACCTGGCCTTTGGCTTTGGTGTGCACCAGTGCGCAGGCCTGAGCCTGGCGCGACTGGAAGGCCGCGTGGCCATCGGGCGCTTTTTGCAGCGATTTCCCGATTACCAGCTCACGCAAGCACCTGTGCGCGGTGGCCGGGCGCGTTTCCGTGGTTTTTTAAACGCAGCCTTTCGCACCGCCTGAACTTTTGAGGAGACACCCCATGACCCAAGCCCTTCACCACGTCAGCTTTGCAGAGTTCTACCCTTTCTACTTGAGCGAGCACAGCCACCGCACCTGCCGCCGCCTGCACTTTGTGGGGAGCACACTGTCGCTGATCTGCCTGGCCATGCTGGCCGTCACCGGCAAACCCCAATACTTTGTGTATGGCCTGCTGTGCGGCTATGGCTGCGCCTGGATCGGTCACTTTGTGTTCGAGAAAAACAAGCCCGCCAGCTTCAAGCGCCCGCTTTACAGCTTCATGGGCGACTGGGTCATGTACAAGGACATCTGGACAGGCCGCATTCCCTTTTGAAACGTCGGAGTCTTCGCCCCCTGACCTACGAAGACAGGGTGAGTGACTGTGGCAAAAGCGGTGCCAGGGGCAATTGGTCCAGGCCTGCAGCCAACCAGAGGGGCTCTGAGGTGGCCTCGCGCAAAAGCAGCAGTCGGTGGGCCAAAGGCCCGGCCTGGGTGTGTTCGGGATCGATCAGCAACACATACCGCGAAGCCTCTGCGCCGCCCCCGTCACGCAGGCAGCCGACCCAATCGAGTTGGCGAAGCGCGTCCAGCACAACCATGACCTCGCGCACATCAAGCCGCAATTGCAAGCTCAAAGCCTCAGCGCTCAGGCCGTGCAACGGGGTGTTGCGCGCCGCGTGCAGTGCGCCGAGCAGTTCCAGCGACACGCGGAACTGCCAGCCCGCGCCATCGGGTTGGCGCCAATGCTGGCGCCGCACCTCGGGCATGCTGGCGGCCAGCACGGCGCCCAGCAGCACAATCACCCAAATCACATAGATCCAGACCAGCAAAATCGGCACGGCCGCAAAAGCGCCGTAAATGACCGAATAGGTCGGAATCTGGGTCAGGTAAATGGCCAACAACTTCTTGGCGATCTCGATGCCCCCGGCCACCAGAAAACCCGCCGTCATCGCATGGCGCCACTGCACGCGGGTGTAAGGCACATAAAAATACACCCCACTGACACACGCGACCAGCAGCATGAATTCCAGACCATCCAGAATGCCGCGCACAAAACCAGGCAGCACATCGACCACATTGCTCGAAGCCGTCACCACATACGAGGTGATCGCCAGACTCGCCCCCAGAAACAAAGGCCCCAGTGTGATGGCCGACCAATACAGCAGCACGCGTTGAGCCAGGGGCCGTTGCCGATCAATGCGCCAGATCTGCCCCAAAGTCCGCTCAATCGTGACCATCAAGGCTACTGCCGTCATGATGACGGCGACCAGACCGACCGAGCCCAAGCGGCTGGCCTTGCGTGAAAACTGCGTCAAATAACTCAGCACCTGCCGGGAAATGCTCTCGGGCATGAGGCTATCGATCAGCCAGCGCTGGATGGTGTCCTGAAACTTGCCGAACATCGGAAAAGCCGCAAACACCGACAGGCCCACCACAAACAAAGGCACCAGGGCCAACACGGTCGTGAAGGTCAGGGAACTGGCGCTCACGCCCAACCGGGCATCCCGAAAACGGTGAGACAAAACGCCCAGCATCTGGCGCCAGGGCAGCTCGGCCAGCTCTTGCCACCAGCCCAGCAGGTGTTCACGCCACGAAGGCATGGGGGAAATAGATTTCATGCCCGGTATGATGCCACCGCCATGAACCCAAACTCAGACCACATCCCCACCGGCGTCAATTTCACCCGAACCCTGGCCACCGGCAGCTTGCTGGGCCTCATCGTTGTGGGCTTGGCCTGGGAGCTTTGGCTGGCGCCACTGCGTCCGGGAGGCTCCTGGTGGGCCATCAAAGTGCTGCCGCTGTGCCTGCCTCTGGCAGGTTTGCTGAAAAACCGCATGTACACCTACCGCTGGGTGAGCATGCTGGTGTGGCTGTACTTCACCGAAGGCGCCGTGCGCGCCTGGAGCGACAAATGGCCATCGAATGGCCTGGCGCTGCTGCAGGTGCTGCTGTGCACCAGTCTGTTCGTAGCCTGCGCCCTGCATGTGCGCATCCGCATCCGGGCCGCCAAGGCGACAGGTCATTTTGTGCCTGTGCCCAAAGATTGATTTTTCCCGAACGCTTCCGGCCGACCGCCCTGACCGCACCATGACCCCTTCAGCCGTCCTGATCTCCCAGCTGCGTGACATTTGCGGCGCAGCCAACGTCCTCACCCATGAAGACCCTGCCACCGACCTGAGCCCCTGGGAACAGGACTGGCGCAAACGCGTGCGGGGCCGCGCCCTGGCCGTGGTGCGCCCCGGCAGCACGCGCGAAGTGGCCGCCGTGGTGAAGGCCTGCGCTGCGGTGGGCACCCCCATCGTGCCGCAAGGCGGCAACACCGGGCTGGTGGTGGGCGGCGTGCCCGACGACTCGGGCCGCCAGATCGTGCTGAGCATGACCCGCATGAACGCGGTGCGGACAATTGACCCGGCCAACCTGACCATCACGGTGGAAGCCGGATGCGTGCTGCAAAACCTGCAAGCGGCTGCCGAGGGCGCCGGATTTCTGTTCCCCCTGAGCCTGGGCGCCGAAGGCAGCTGCACGATCGGTGGCAATCTGGGCACCAACGCGGGCGGCACGCAAGTCGTGCGCTACGGCAACACCCGCGAGCTGTGCCTGGGCCTGGAAGTCGTCACCGCACAAGGCGACATCTGGCACGGCCTGTCAGGTCTGCGCAAGGACAACACCGGCTACGACCTGCGCAATTTGATGATCGGCAGCGAAGGCACGCTGGGCATCATCACCGCCGCCACCATGAAGCTTTACCCGCAACCCGCCGCACAGCTGACCGCCTGGGCCGCCGTGCCCAGCATGCAAGCCGCTGTGCAATTGCTGGGCTTGGCCCACCAGCGCCTGGGTCCGGGCCTCACGGGCTTTGAAGTCATGGGCCAGTTTGCGCTGAGTCTGGTCGACAAACACTACCCCCAACTGCGGGTGCCGCTGTGGCAGGACACCCCCTGGTGCGTGCTGCTCGAAAACTCCGACAGCGAAAACGAGCAGCATGCCCGCAGCCAGTTTGAAGCCTTGCTGGAAACCGCACTGGAGGTCGGCTGCGTGACCGATGCCGTGGTCGCCGAAAACCTGAACCAGGCACGCGGGCTGTGGCACATCCGTGAAAGCATCACCCTGGCGCAGGCCACCGAAGGCCTGAACATCAAACACGACATCAGCATCCCGGTCTCGCGCATCCCGGCCTTTGTGGCCGAGACCGACGCCCTGCTGGAAAGCGAGGTGCCTGGCGTGCGCATGGTGGACTTCGGGCATCTGGGCGACGGTAATCTGCACTACAACGTTCAGGCCCCCGAGGGTGTGGATGGCCTCAACTTTTTGCGCGAGAACGAAGAACGCGTGAACACCCTGGTGTTTGACCAGGTCAAGCGCTTTGACGGCTCCATCAGCGCCGAACATGGCGTGGGTGAGCTCAAAGTCGGCAAGCTGCCCCTTTACAAAGACCCCACGGCGCTGGCCATGATGCGGGCGGTCAAACAGGCGCTGGACCCGCAAAACCTGCTCAATCCCGGGCGTGTGCTTGCTTGAAATCCAGCCTTTAAACTTAGCGACCATGAACACCCCAGCCCGCCGCCTTCATCGCCCAGTGCGCAGCCAGTACGAAGACTTCATGCGCCACGTCTACACGACCGGCGTGCAAAAGGGTGACCGCACCGGCACCGGCACGCGCAGCGTGTTCGGCCATCAGATGCGTTTTGACCTGAACGAGGGCTTTCCGCTCGTCACCACCAAGAAGGTCTTTTTGCGGGCCATCATCGTGGAGCTGCTGTGGTTCCTGCGCGGCGACAGCAATGTGAAATGGCTGCAAGAGCGCGGCTGCACCATCTGGGACGAATGGGCGCGCGAAGACGGTGACCTGGGTCCGGTGTACGGCGTGCAATGGCGCAACTGGCCCACCCCGGGCGGCGGCCACATCGACCAGATCCAGCAGGTCATGGACACGCTCAAAAGCAACCCCGACAGCCGCCGCATCATCGTCAGCGCCTGGAACGTGGCCGAGCTGGACCAGATGGCGCTCATGCCTTGCCACGCTTTCTTCCAGTTCTATGTGGCGCCGCCCCAAAAGGCAGGCGACAAGCCCAAGCTCAGCTGCCAGCTGTACCAGCGCAGCGCGGACATCTTTCTGGGCGTGCCCTTCAACATCGCCAGCTACGCCTTGCTCACGCACATGATCGCTCAGCAATGCGACATGGATGTCGGAGACTTCATCTGGACCGGTGGCGACTGCCACATCTACTCGAATCATCACCAACAGGTTGAGCTACAGCTGAGTCGTGCGCCCATGGCCTACCCCACGCTCAACATCAAGCGCAAGCCCGCTTCGATCTTCGACTACGAATACGAAGACTTCGAAGTCGTAGGCTACGAATGCCACCCCGCCATCAAGGCACCGGTGGCCGTTTGAACCCCAAAGACATGGATTGCCGCGCTTCGCTCGCCATGACGGTTATCTTGGCTGTCATGGCGAATAGCGCAGTGACGTGGCCATCCAGCGCATTGGGTTGAGCAAGGCTAGACGGCAATTCAGTACGACACCCCACATGAAACTCCACCTCATTTACGCCCGCGCCCGCAATGGCGTGATCGGCAAAGACAATCAGATGCCTTGGCATCTGCCCGAAGACCTGGCGCACTTCAAGCGTGTGACGCTCGGCCAGCCCGTCATCATGGGTCGCAAAACCTGGGAATCGCTGCCCTCGAAATTCCGCCCCCTGCCCGGCCGACTGAACATCGTCATCACCCGCCAGGCCGACTGGCAAGCCCAAGGCGCAGTGCGGGCCAGCTCGATAGAAGACGCCATGCATCTGTGCGGCGATGTGCCCGACGCCTGGATCATGGGCGGCGCCGAAATTTATCGCCAAGCCGAGCCGCTCGCCAGCAGCGCCGTGGTCACCGAAATTGACTGCGATTACGAAGGGGATGCATTCGCCCCTACACTCGGCGCCGACTGGCAAGAGGTCCGGCGCGAACCACAGGTTTCGACCCAGGGTTTGCCCTTCAGTTTTGTCACTTACCAACACAGCCTTTAAGGAATCCTCACATGTCAGGACACGGTTTTCACGTCCACGGCCCGCACGACCACGAACTGGAACACGCCGCTCAAGGCCATGGCGGCAGCCACACCAACAGCATCGCCATGTTCACCGCCCTGATCGCCACGGTGGGCGCCTTGTTTGGCTATATGGGCGGCGCCACGCAGGCCAATGCCGGGCTGTACAAAAACAATGCAGCCTTGAAGAAAACAGAAGCCTCCAACCAGTGGAACTATTACCAGGCCAAAAGCAGCAAGCAAAACCTGAGCGAGCTGGCCATTGAATTGGCGCCCGCATCCAGGAAAGACTTCTACACCGACGAAATCAAACGCTACAAAGCTGAAAAAGCCGAGATCAAACAGGCCGCAGAAAAGCTCGAAGCCGAAGCCAAGTCCTGGGATGAGCAATCCGACGAGCAAATGCACCAACACCACCGCTGGGCGCAAGCGACCACCGTGCTACAGGTGTCCATCGCCATGGCCGCGATTGCCTTGCTGTCCAAGCGCAAATGGCTGGAATACGTCATGTACGGCGCTGGCGCCGTTGGCGTCGTGATCGGTGGCCTGGCCGCCCTGCACATTTGAGCGCTCCATGAAAATTGCCACCTGGAACGTGAACTCACTGTCGGTGCGCCTGCCGCAGGTGCTGGACTGGCTTGCCGCCAACCCCACCGATGTGCTGGCCCTGCAGGAACTCAAACTCACCGACGACAAATTTCCCGCCGCCGCCTTTGCCGAGGCGGGCTACCAGGCGCAATGGTTTGGCCAGAAGACCTACAACGGCGTGGCCTTGATCTCCAAGGCCGAAGGCACGGAAGTGGTCAAAAACATCCCCGGCTTTGAAGACGACATGTCACGCGTGATTGCGGCCACCTACCCCGACGAGGCGGGCGGCAGCCTGCGCGTGATCGGCGCTTACTTCCCCAACGGCCAGGCCCCGGACAGCGACAAGTTTGTCTACAAAATGCGCTGGCTGGATGCACTGCGCGACTGGGTAAAGGGTGAAATGACCCGCCACCCGCAGCTGGTGCTGCTGGGCGACTACAACATCACCTTTGACGAACTGGACATGTGGGACCCGGTGGGCCTGGCAGGCACCATCCACTGCACCGATGCCGAACGAGAAAAACTCAAAGCGCTGAGCGACCTCGGACTCACGGACAGCTTCCGCCTGTTCGAGCAGCCCGAGAAAAGCTACAGCTGGTGGGACTACCGCGAGTTCGCCTTCCGGCGCAACAGAGGTTTGCGGATTGACCACATCCTGATTTCCGAGGCCCTCAAAGCCCGCGCAAAAACCTGCGTCATCGACCGCGTACCCCGCAAAAACGAGCGCCCCAGTGACCATGCGCCTGTGGTGCTGACGCTGGACTGAAATAGCACATGTCGGACTCTTCGAGTGCCGAGGAGCAAACTGGCCATTGGTAGGTCAGCAATCGAAGACCCCGACAAATCTTTGCTGACTGCGCCTGCCAAGAAAGAGACTGGTGCTGAATTGCCAACTGGATTGCCACGCTTCGCTCGCCATGACGACTATCCACCCGTCATGGCGAGGAGCGCATCGACGTGGCCATCCAGTCTTGCCATGGCTGTTTATGCCGCTTGCGGCATCAAAAACTCGCGGCTGATGCGGCCGCCCAGCACATTCACCCGTTCCAGAAACTGGGTCAGGTAGGCGTGCAGGCCCGTGGCCAGGATTTCGTCGATGCGGCCAAATGCCAGCTCCGAGCGCAAACGCCCGGCGTGGCGCAATGTGTCGCTTTCGGGATCGTGCGAGACCAGCTTCAAATTCGACAGCACCTCATTCAAACTCGCGTGCAGCGAGCGCGGCATGTCGGGCCGCAGGATCAGCAACTCGGCCACACGCTCGGGCCGGATCACATCTCGGTAGACCTTGCGGTACACCTCGAAGCCGCTCACGCTGCGCAAGATGGCGCTCCAGTGGTAGAAGTCGTATTCCTGCGTGACCTCGGCCTCCATGCCACCGTACATGGGCGCACCGAAAAAGTCATTGTTCATGGCGTGGAACTTCACATCCACCAGACGCGCCGTGTTGTCGGCCCGTTCCAGAAAAGTGCCCATGCGCATGAAGTACAGCGACTCGTCCATCAGCATGGTCCCCACCGTCACGCCGCGTGACAGGTGCGAACGGAACTTGACCCATTCAAAGAACTGACCCGGATCGCGCTCGAACTCGCCGCTTTTGAGCATGCGGTTGACTTCCAGCCAGGTCTGGTTTTGCGTCTCCCACACCTCGGTGGTCAAGGTGCCGCGCACGGCGCGGGCGTTTTCACGGGCAGCGCGCAGGCACGAGATGATCGACGAGGGGTTGTCCGCGTCCTTGACCATGAAGGCCATCACGTCTCGGGGATTGACGTTGGCATACAGCGCCTGGTACGAAGGCAGCAGTTCGCTGATGGACAAGATGCCCTCCCAGCCCGCCTCGACGGCGGCGGCCGATTGCGGCAGCAAGGAAGTCTCGTAGCTCACATTGAGCATGCGGGCGGTGTTCTCGGCCCGCTCCATGTAGCGGGACATCCAGAAAAGGTGGTCAGCGGTTCTTGAAAGCATGGGATTTCCTTGACGATTCGTGGCGGATCTTGGGCTGTGTGGGCGGGTTTAAAACCGACTGGCTGTGCTTGGTTTTTGGAGGTCGGCGGCAAAAGCTCGACATGGGCCTGTGCACAACCAAGATGTCGGGGCTCAAGCCACCGGCCTACGAAAAACCGAGTTTCTGCATGGCTCAGTCCTGCAAAATCCAGGTGTCTTTGGTGCCGCCGCCCTGCGACGAGTTCACCACCAAAGAGCCTTCTTTCAGTGCCACGCGGGTCAGGCCCCCAGGCACCATTTGCACCGTGCGGCCGCTCAGCACAAAGGGGCGCAGGTCGATGTGACGCGGCGCGATGCCGCTTTCCACATACGTGGGGCAGCTCGACAAACTCAGCGTAGGTTGCGCGATGTAGCCCTCGGGGTTGGCCAAGAGGGCCCCTCTGAAACGCTCGATCTCTTCTTTCGTCGAGGCCGGGCCGACCAGCATGCCGTAGCCGCCTGCGCCGTGCACTTCCTTGACCACCAGGTCCTTGAGGTTGGCCAGCGTGTACTGCAAATCGTCGAGCTTTCGGCACTGATAAGTGGGCACGTTTTTGAGGATCGGCTCCTCGCCCAGGTAGAACTTGATCATGTCGGGCACATAGGGGTAGATCGACTTGTCGTCGGCCACGCCCGTGCCCACCGCGTTGCAGATCGCCACATGACCGGCCTTGTAGGCCTCCATCAGGCCCGCGCAGCCCAGCGTCGAGGTGGGACGGAACACGTTGGGGTCCAAAAAGTCGTCGTCCACCCGGCGGTAGATCACGTCCACCCGCTTGGGGCCGCGCGTGGTGCGCATGTAGACGAATTTGTCTTTGACAAACAGGTCTTGCCCTTCGACCAGCTCCACGCCCATTTGCTGCGCCAAAAAGGCGTGCTCGAAATAGGCGCTGTTGTACATGCCGGGCGTGAGCACCACCACCGTGGGCTCGGCCGTGGTGGCGGGGCTGCTGGCGCGCAAGGTCTCCAGCAATAAATCCGGGTAATGCGCCACCGGGGCCACGCGGTGCTGGCTGAACAACTCAGGGAACAACCGCATCATCATCTTGCGGTCTTCGAGCATGTAGCTCACACCGCTGGGCACGCGCAGGTTGTCTTCGAGCACGTAGTACTCGCCGTTGCCGGCGCTGTCGGGGGCGCGCACGATGTCGATGCCGCTGATGTGCGAATAGATGTTGTTGGGGACATGAACACCCACCATCTCGGGGCGAAACTGCGCGTTGTTCTCGATCTGCTCGCGGGGGATCACCCCGGCCTTCAAGATGTCCTGGTCGTGGTACACGTCGTGGATGAAACGGTTGAGGGCCGTGACGCGCTGCACCAGTCCGGCCTCCATGCTTTTCCACTCCTGGGCGGCGATCACGCGGGGAATCAGGTCAAACGGAATCAGGCGCTCGGTGCCCCCCTCTTCTTTGTTTTTGTCTTCGTCCAGTTCGCCGTAGACGGCAAAGGTGATGCCCACACGGCGAAAAATCATCTCGGCTTCTTCACGGCGCGAAGCCATGATCTGAGGGTCTTGCGCTTTCAACCACAGGGCATAAGCCGCATAGTGTTTACGGACTTCTCCCGCAATGCCGATTGCAGGCAAGCGGCTGTACATTTCATCGAATTGGCGCATAGCTCGTCACTCCTGTAGAGAGGATAGCAAGATGCGTACCCGTTTTTGATGACCGAGTCCAAACAATCATTTTTGCGGGTCGGCGGTCGAAAACCTCGACATTTGGGGGTCAACCCTCACGCCATGAAGCACGGCAGATGTCGGACTCTGCGAGTGCAGACCTACAGGATGCGGCTCCTTCGCAGGTCGGCGGTCGAAGACCCCGACATGGCGCCGCTCAGGGCGGCAGGTGGTGCCAGTACCGGCGCGATCGTTCCCGCTCGCACAGCACTTGTTCAGGCGCATCGCTGCGCCAGGTGGCCGCACCGCAATGGGCGCTGTCCACCACCCTGATGTGCAGGCTGTCGTAGCGCGCCACCACTGGCGCTGCGGGGTGCCCGAAGCGGTTGCGGTAACCGGCCTGCACCAGCGCCAGCCGGGGCTGCAAGGTCTGCAAGAACGGCGGACTCGACGAGGTTTTGCTGCCGTGGTGAGGCACCAGCAGCACATCCACCTTGGACAAGCCCGCCTCGACCAGCCTCAACTCCTGGGGCGACTCGATGTCACCGGCCAACAAGGCCGAGGCGTGGGCATCCGAGATGCGCAGCACACAGCTGACGGCGTTGGGTTTGCCCAGAGACTGGCGGTCTTGCACAGGCCCGTCCCGTCCGTCTTTGGCCCCCATGCTGGGTGACGGTGGATGCAGCACCTCAAAACGCACGCCATCCCAGACCCAGGACTGGCCAGCCTGGCAGCGTGTCCAGGTGCCGCGCAAGCGGTGCAAAGGGTGCTCGTCTTCGAGCGACGTCCACAGATCCGCCTGTGGCTGCATGGCCAAAATGGCTCGGGCACCCCCTGTGTGGTCACTGTCGCGGTGGCTGAGCACCAGGCGATCCAGCCGCTCCCCCATTTGCGACAGCAAGGGCACCAACACGCGGTGGCCCGCATCACTTTCGGTCGAATACTGGGGCCCTGCGTCGTACAACAGGCTGTGGTGAGCGGTGCGCACCAAGACGGCGTTGCCCTGCCCCACATCGGCCGCCAGCAGCTCAAAGCTGCCCACCACAGGTCGGGGGGACGCCCAAAACAAGACCGGCCAAAACAGCGGCACACTCAGCACTTTCAAAGACCGGGGCGCAGGCAACACCCAGACCACCGCCCCCACCAGCGCCAGCACAGCCAGGCCCCAGGGCGGCATGGCCGTGCTCACACTGGCCTGCGGCCAAGTAGCCAGCCAGGACAGCCAGACCACCAAGGGCTGCAAACACACCGCAGCCCAAACCCACGCCCCCGGCCAGACCAGTCCCAGCATGGCCAAGGGGGTGATCAGCAAAGTCACCCAGGGAATGGCCACCAAATTGGCCAGCAAACCCACCAGGGAGAGTTGCCCGAAAAACAACAAAGTCAAAGGCGCCAAGGCCACAGTGACCACGCCTTGTTCGCGCAACAGGCCCAGCACACGGGTCAAGGCAGGGCCGCAAACCCAGGTTCGGAGCTGCTTGACCAGCCCGGCACCCCCTTGGTGCATTACCCAAAAGGGCACCCCCTTGGTGCCGCCTTTTGGTGCATCCCAAGCATCCTGTCCTGGTACTTCAGGCGGGGCATGGCCATCGTGACCTGTGCTGGCCAACAAGACGCCCACCGCCACAAAACTCAGCCAGAAACCTGCTTGCAACAAGGCCCAGGGATCGATGGTGAGCACCACCACCCCCGCCAGCAGCCAGATCAGGCCCACTGGCCACTGCCGTGCCGACACCCGAAGCACGACCACCACCGCCAGCATCCACAAAGTGCGCTGCGCAGGCACGCCCCAGCCACTGAACAAGGCATACAAAGCCGCCAGCACCAACCCGGCCCAGGCACCCACATGGGCTGCAGGCCAGCGCAAAGCCCCTTGAAAGCCCCACAGCGCCGACATGCGCCAGCACCAGCCCACGGTGACTGCCGCCAACCAGGCAAACATGGTCACATGCAAACCGGAAATGCTCATGAGGTGGGCCACGCCCGTGGCACGAAACACATCCCAGTCGCTGCGGTCAATCGCGGCCTGATCGCCCGTGACCAGGGCCGCCACAATGCCCGCCAGGTTGGGCCCGGGGGCGGCCCCCCCACCCCAGGCCCCCTCACCCCAGGCCGACAAACGCAGCAGCAAACGGTCACGCACCGATTGCCGCCACCACTCCACCGGGTGCGTCCAGGTCTGCGCCAGGCGCTGTGGCGGCGGGTCGGTGGCACCGGTGCGCACATAAGCGGTGGCGCCCACGCCTTGCTCCCATAACCAGAGTTCGTAGTCAAAACCCCGAGGATTCAAATGCCCATGCGGGGCCTTGAGCCGCGCCCGCAGGCGCCAACGCTCCCCCGCCAGCACAGGCTCAGGCAGGGGCGACAAACGCCAGCCACTGTCGCTCACGCCCTCCTTGCCATACCAGCCCAGATACAGCTGCTCAGGCACGACGACAGCAACACCGGCCCGGCGAGCATCTTCCACCTGAAAACGAAAACGCCAACCCTGTTCTTGCCTTTGTGGCATGGCCTGCACCACGCCCACCAGATCCAGGTCATGACCTTCCCAATCGCTGTTTGTGCTGACCACTTTGGACACGGCATGCAGCCCTGTGCAGGCGAACGACAGCCCACCCCAAGCCAACACCATGAGCCCCAGCCGCGTCCCCTCAGCCAGCCAGCGCCCATGCCCGGCCCGGGAGAGCCCCCACACCCAGAGCGCAGCCAAGGCGGCCATGCCCAGGTAAGCGCCCGTGGGCCACAGCGCCGCTTGTTGCAATTGCAGCGCCAAGCCCACACACCACGCCAAGAGGCAAGGCCACAAGCGTTGCGCCCAGTTCATGGACACCCTGCAAGGCGGCCCATGCGCGTGCGGGGCCATGCCCGGTTCGGTCTTGTCTTCATCGGCAGCCTCCCTGAATTGGCTGTGTGCTGCGCCTTGCGTTGTTTGGCCTGCATGTTTCAAAACCCCAGGCTGGCGCGTGTCTTGCTAGTTTAGAAAGCCCAAGCTGCATTTGTCATGCGTGCAGCCCCTGTTGCGCTGAACGAGATATGTCGATACACGTTGCCCTGCATCACGTTACCCATTACGAATACGACCGCCCCGTGCAGCTCGGCCCCCAGGTGATTCGCCTGCGCCCTGCGCCGCACAGCCGCAGCCGTATCCTGAGCTACAGCCTCAAGGTCGAGCCCGCAGAGCATTTCATCAACTGGCAGCAAGACGCTTTTGCCAACTACCAGGCGCGGCTGGTCTTCCCGAAAAAAACCACCGCTTTCAAGGTCACGGTGGACGTGGTCACCGAAATGGCCGTGTTCAACCCCTTTGACTTCTTTCTGGAACCATCGGCCGAAGAAGTGCCCTTCAAGTACTCGGACACCGTGCGGGAAGAGCTGCAGTCGTATCTGGACAAAGACCACAAAACCCCGCTGTTCAAGAAATACCTGGCCAGCATGGACCGCAAGCGCCAGCGCACCATCGACTTTTTGGTGCAGATCAACCAGCGCTTGCACCAAGACATCCGCTACACCATCCGCATGGAACCCGGTGTGCAAACGGCCGAGGAAACCCTGACCCTGAAAAGTGGCTCCTGCCGCGACTCAGCCTGGCTCTTGGTGCAGCTGTTTCGCCACATGAACATCGCGGCCCGCTTTGTCTCCGGCTACCTGATCCAGCTGGCCCCGGATGTGAAATCGCTCGATGGCCCGAGCGGCACCGAAGTCGACTTCACCGACCTGCACGCCTGGTGCGAGGTGTATTTGCCGGGCGCGGGCTGGGTGGGGCTGGACCCGACCTCCGGCCTTCTGGCGGGCGAAGGCCACATCCCGCTGGCCTGCACACCCCAACCTTCGGCCGCCGCCCCCATTGAGGGCCTGATGGACGAAGCCGAGGTCGAGTTCCACCACGAGATGAGCGTGACGCGCATCCACGAGTCGCCCCGCGTGACCAAGCCCTACAGCGACGAGCAATGGGCAGATGTGCTCACGCTGGGTGAACAAGTCGATGCGCAGTTGGTAGCTCAAGACGTGCGCCTGACCATGGGCGGCGAGCCCACCTTTGTGTCGACCCAAGACCGCGATGGTGCAGAGTGGAACACCGACGCCCTAGGCCCAACCAAGCGTGGCCTGGCCACCGAGCTGGTGCACAAGCTGCGCCAGCAATACGGCCAGGGTGGTTTTTTGCACTTTGGCCAAGGCAAGTGGTACCCGGGCGAGCAACTGCCGCGCTGGGCACTGAGCATTTACTGGCGTGCCGATGGCACGCCCTGCTGGCAAAACCCCGAGGTGTTTGCCGACGAACGCGAACCCAGCCACTACACCAGCGCCGACGCTAAGCGCTTCATGCAAGGGCTCACGGCGCATCTGGGCTTGAGCGCAGACACCGTGCTGCCGGGCTACGAGGACACCTGGTACTACCTGTGGCGTGAACGCCGATTGCCCGTGAACGTGGACCCGTTTGATGCACGGCTGGACGACGAGATGGAGCGCAACCGCTTGCGCCGTATTTTCAGCAAGGGCTTGGACCAGGCAATAGGTTTTGTGCTGCCCATTCAGCCTGTCGAAACGGCCTCGCCTGAGCTGACGGGGACGTCATGGCAAACCGGCCCTTGGTTCGTGCGCGACGAGCGCATGTACCTCATGCCAGGTGACTCCCCCATGGGTTGGCGACTGCCGCTGGACTCGCTGCCGTGGGCGGCGCCCACCGACCGCTGGCACCAAATCGAACAGGACCCTTTTGCCCCCCGGACAGCATTGCCTGCCGCCCCCATCACGCTGCAAGCGCGCCACGCCAGCGCAGCGGTGAAAGCCGCCGCGCCTGTCAAATTCGAGTCCGACCCGTCTGTGGTGCGCACAGCCCTGTGCGTGGAAGTGCGTGACCCCCAGCGCGCCAACGGCCCCCAAGTCGAAGCCGAGGCCATGGCCAAGGGCGAGAAGTCGGGCGTGCTGTATGTCTTCATGCCGCCCTTGGCCCGCCTGGAAGACTACCTGGCGCTGTTGAGCGCGGTCGAAGCCACAGCGCTGAAGCTGGGCATGAAGATCGTGCTCGAAGGCTACCCACCGCCACGCGATCCGCGCCTCAAACTGCTGCAGGTCACGCCCGACCCGGGTGTGATCGAGGTCAACATCCACCCGGCCCACAACTGGAAAGAGTTGGTCGAGCACACCGAGTTTTTGTACAAAGCCGCTTTCGAGACGCGCCTGTCTGCTGAAAAGTTCATGACCGACGGCCGCCACACGGGCACGGGCGGCGGCAACCACATGGTGATGGGCGGGGCCACGCCCGCCGACAGCCCCTTCTTGCGCCGCCCCGAGTTGCTGGCCAGCTTGGTGCTGTACTGGCACAACCACCCGAGCCTGAGTTATTTGTTCAGCGGCATGTTCATCGGCCCGACCAGCCAGGCACCGCGTGTGGACGAGGCGCGCAATGACCAGGTCTATGAGCTGGAGATCGCGCTGCGCGAGATCACCCGCAACCGCCAAAAATACGGGACCGACATGGCACCTTGGGTGGTCGACCGCACCCTGCGCAACATCCTGGTCGACGTGACCGGCAACACCCACCGCAGCGAGTTTTGCATCGACAAGATGTATTCACCCGACAGCAGCACCGGACGGCTGGGCCTACTGGAGCTGCGCGCTTTCGAGATGCCACCGCACGAGCGCATGAGCATCGTGCAGCAACTCTTGCTGCGTGCGCTGGTGGCCCGCTTCTGGGACGAGCCGTATTCAGCGCCCGTGACGCGCTGGGGCACCGAGCTGCACGACCGCTTCATGCTGCCGCACTGGATCCACAAGGACTTTGACGACGTGCTCACCGAGCTGGGCGATGCGGGCTTCCACTTTGACCCCAGCTGGTTTGCGCCGCATTTTGAGTTCCGTTTCCCGCTGGTGGGGCAAATCCGGGTCGACGGTGCGGTGGTCACCCTGCGCAATGCACTGGAGCCCTGGCACGTCATGGGCGAAGAAAGCGGCGCAGGCGGCACCGCCCGTTATGTGGATTCGTCGCTGGAACGCATCGAGGTGCATGTGACCGGCATGAACCCGTCGCGCCACACCGTCACAGTCAACGGTAAGCCTCTGCCCTTGCAGCCCACGGGCGTGGTGGGCGAGTACGTGGCCAGCGTCCGTTACAAAGCCTGGAACCCGCCTTCGTCGCTGCACCCGAGCATTGGCGTGCACGCGCCGCTGACGGTGGACCTGGTGGACACCTGGATGAAGCGGTCTCTGGGCGGCTGCCAGTACCACGTCGTTCACCCCGGTGGCCGCAGTTACGACAGCTTCCCGGTCAACGCCTACGAGGCCGAAAGCCGCCGCTTGGCGCGTTTCTTCCGCATGGGGCATACACCTGGGGCGATGAAACAGCTGGCTGCACTGCGCCCCAACGCCACGCTGCACGCCAGTCCTGAGTTCCCGTACACACTGGATCTGCGCAATGCCTGAGCGACAATGGTTGAATGAATGAATCCCGCCACGGCACACCCCAGCCCCTGGACGCGCAAGCCATGAACTGGCTGACGCACCAGGCGCTGGCCGCGCCCGAGGGCCACTGGGACGAACTGCGCGGACTGACCCACACGCAGGCCCCAGCCACCTGCATGAGCGCGGCATGGCAAACCTTCATCCAGCATCTGGGCGCCGAAGGCCCGGACGGGCTGAACGCCCGCATGGGCAATTTGCAGCGCCAGGTGCGTGACAACGGCATCACCTACAACGTGTATGCCGCCGCCGACCAACCGCAGCGCCCCTGGTCACTCGACCTGTTCCCACTCATGGTGCCCGAGGCCAATTGGCAGCAGATCGAAGCGGGCGTGCTGCAGCGCATGCAGCTGCTCGAACGCATCATGGCCGACGCCTATGGCCCGCAAAACCTGGTGCTGAGCGGGCAATTGCCTGCGGCGCTCATCCAGGGCCACCCCGCTTACCTGAGTGCCATGCACGGCGTGCCGCCTGTGGGGGGCCGCTATTTGTCGCTGGCCGCGTTTGACCTGGCACGCGGGCCGGACGGCTGCTGGTGGCTCCTGTCGCAGCGCACCCAAGCGCCTTCGGGCCTGGGCTACCTGCTCGAAAACCGGCTCATCGTCTCGCGGCTTTTTCCGCAAGCCTTTGAAGGCTTTCCGGTGCAGCGCCTAGCCGAGACCTACCGCACGCTGATCGACGGCATCAAGGCGCGCAGCCCAGCTGGGGCCTCGGCCCACATCGCCCTGCTCACGCCCGGCCCCTACAACGAAACCTATTTCGAGCACGCCTACCTGGCCCGCTATCTGGGCCTGAGTCTGGTGCAAGGCAACGACCTGACGGTGCGCGATGAACGGCTTTACCTCAAGACCTTGCAAGGCCTGCAGCCGGTGCACGGGCTCTTGAAGCGGGTGGACGACGACTGGCTCGACCCGCTGGAGCTGCGCGCCGAATCGACGCTGGGCGTGCCCGGCCTCTTGCAAGCGGTGCGCAGCGGCAACCTGCTGGTGGCCAACACGCCCGGCTCGGGTTTTCTGGAATCGAACGCGCTCTTGGGCTTCATGCCCTCCTTGGCGCGTGCGCTGCTGAACGAAGAGCTGCAACTGCCCGCCATCCCCAGCTGGTGGTGCGGCGAAGCGGCGGCCTTGCAAGACGTGCTGCCACGCATCCAGAGTTGCGTGATCAAGCCCACCTACCCCTACAACACCGACCGCCAAAGCTTCGAGCCGGTGCTCGGTCACCAGCTCAGCCGCCGCGAGCAAGACGAATGGGCCGGGCGCATCTTGCGTGACCCGGACGCCCACACCTTGCAGTCGTGCTTGCCGCTGTCGCACCAGCCCACCTGGCAAACACCGCCCGGCGGCCAGGCCCGGATCGAGTCGCGTCCGGTGGTGCTGCGCGTCTTTGCCGTGGCCGACGCGCAAGGCGGCTGGCAAGTTTTGCCCGGCGGCCTGGCCCGCTTGGGCACGCGCGATGGCATTGCCTCCATGCAACGCGGCGGCAGCAGCGCCGATGTGTGGGTGCAGAGCGCATCGGCCGCACCTGCAAACGACACGGTCGCGCCCGCCACGGCCGCCCCGCCTGAGCCCACTGCGGCCAGCGAAGCAAAGCCGCCCCAAGCCGAGTCGGCACAGCCCTCGGCCCAGATACTGGCCCAGCGCCAGCGCCTGGTCACAAGCCGCGCCGCAGAAAACCTGTTCTGGATGGGTCGTTACACCGAGCGCACCGAAAACACCTTGCGTCTGGTGCGCATGAGTCTGGAGATTTTGAACAGCGAAAACCAGAACCAGCCACTGCTTTTGAACTTCATCACCCGCATGGCCACGCGCCACGGCCTGGTGCGCCCGGGTGTGCCTGCCGCCGCGCTGTCGCACCGCGTGTTTGAGCGTTCGCTGATCGCTGGGCTTTGGGACAAGACCTTGGCCACCAGCGTGGGTTTTAACCTGCGCTCGGTGCGGCTGGCCGCCTCTTCGGTGCGCGAGCGCCTGTCGCCCGAACACTGGCGGCTGCTGGAGCAAGCCGAATCGCGCTTTTTCAACTCGGTGGCCAGCGACAACTCGCAAGACACGGTGGAAGTGCAAGCCCTGCTGGGCGAAACCAGTCAGATGCTGGCAGCGCTCACTGGGGCGCAAACCGACCGCATGACGCGCGACGATGGCTGGCGCCTCTTGTCGATTGGCCGCCACATCGAGCGGCTGGAGTTTTTGTCGAGCGCTCTGAGCGAAGCCGTGCAAGGCGGCCTGATTGGCGAGCAAGCGGGCTTTGATGCGGTGCTGGACCTGTTTGACAGCACCATCAGCTTCCACGCGCAATACCAGCAAAGCCGCACGCCACAGGCCCTGATGGACCTGCTGGTCACCAACCCCGACAACCCCCGCGCCCTGGGCTGGGTGGCGCACACTTTGCGTTCGCGCCTGCTGCGCATGGGCAATCTGGCCGATGGCGCCACCGTGCCGCTGGCAGGTTTGGTGCCGCGTTTGGTGGACCTCACGCCCGAAGCCTTGTGGCCTCTGTACAGTGCGCCCGATGCCCACTTCATGGGCTCGGCCCAGCCCCTGCCCTTGCATGCGGCTTTGGGGCATTGCCAAAGCGCCGCACGGCAGGTGTCCGACCAGCTGTGCGCGCTGTTTTTCACCCACAGCGGTGAAGCCCGTTTCAGCTTTGGCGCTTGATCGATTGTTCCCATGCGTCTGGCCATCACCCACGAAACCCGATACAGCTACAGCCCGGCCGTGCAAACCGCGCAGCATGTGGCGCACCTGCAACCGGCCAACTCACCCTGCCAGCAGGTGCTCAACCACCACCTGCATGTGGAGCCCCCAGCGTACGTGCACCACAGTGTGGACGCCTATTGCAACCACCGCGCCTATTGGGCCTTGACCCACCCGCACGACGGCTTGCTGGTGCGCGCCTACAGCGAACTGAACACCTCAGTGATTGAACCCGCCACGTCATCTCAAAGCTGGGAATCGGTGCGCGAGCATTTGCGCTACCGGGGCGGGCATCCGGCCGACGTGAACAACGGCTTTGTCTTTGGCTCACACCATGCGCCCGTGCACGAAGCCTTTGCGGCCTACGCACAAAGCAGCTTTTCACCCGATCGCCCCTTGATGCAAGCCGCGCAAGACCTGACGGCGCGCATGCACCGCGACTTCACCTACGCCTCGCAAAGCACCGACATCAACACCCCGGCGCTCGAAGCCCTGCAGGCCAAGCGCGGCGTCTGCCAGGACTTTGCACACATCCTGCTGGCCTGCCTGCGATCGCTGGGCCTGCCCGCCCGTTACGTGAGCGGCTACCTGCTGACCCAGCCGCCGCCCGGTCAAGCCCGTTTGATAGGCAGCGATGCCTCGCACGCCTGGGCCTCCGTGTATCTGCCCGAGCTGGCCAGCCACGCCTGCCAGGGCTGGCTCGATCTGGACCCGACCAACAACCGATGCGGCCTGGCCAGCCCCGGCCTGGACTATGTGCGGCTGGCCGTGGGCCGCGATTTTGCCGATGTCTCGCCCCTGCGCGGCGTGCTGCAAGGCGGCGGCGAACACACGCTGGAAGTGGCGGTCACCGTGGCGCCGATGGACGGGTGAAATTCACGGCATCCTCGGCACGGGCACGTTTACCGTCCATGCCCCGTGTCGGGCTCTATGGATCAAGCCGTCAACGTCGGACTCTTCGAGTACCGACCTACACCATCACAGCGCCACATCCCGAACCAGGGCTCCTGCCGTCTTGTAGGTCGGTGGTCGAAGACCCCGACATGCGCTCGCTTGCCGCCCATGCCCGTGTCTGTCTCTGTGGGGCAATTCGACAATATCGGACTCTTCGAGTACCGACCTACACCATCACAGCGCCACATCCCCGTTGTGTGCCAAAGCCACAAGGTCAAATGCTGGCGGCGCTTCGGCGACAATCTGGCCTGTTTTCTGTCTTTTCAGCGCCTGCTGAACTCTTACTTTTCAACTTGAAACGACCCCTTGCCATGAGCGTTTACGACACCCTCAAATCCCTGAACATCGAACTGCCTCCGGTGGCTGTGCCCGCTGCGGCCTATGTGCCCTTCATGCAAAGCGGCAATTTGGTCTTCTTGTCCGGCCACATTGCCAAAAAAGACGGCAAGGTCTGGGCCGGTCAGCTGGGCAAAGACATCGGCACAGCCGAAGGCCAACAAGCGGCCCGTGCTGTGGCCATTGACCTGATGGGCACCCTGCACGCCGCCGTGGGCGACCTGAACAAGGTCAAGCGCATCGTCAAGGTGATGAGCCTGGTCAACTCAACCGGCGACTTCACCGAGCAGCACCTGGTGACCAACGGCTGCAGCGAATTGCTGGGCCAGGTGTTTGGCCCGCAAGTCGGCGCCCACGCCCGCAGCGCTTTTGGCGTGGCGCAAATCCCGATGGGTGCCTGCGTCGAGATCGAATTGATCGCCGAATTGGCTTGACGCCCTCGGCACCATGCCCATTGAGCTGAGCAAAGAAGACCGCGCCCAGGCCATTGCCAGCATTGAGCGCTACTTTGAAGCCAACTTCGAGCAACGCATCGGCAACATTTCTGCCGGCGCCCTGCTCGGCTTTGTGCTCGAAGAAATCGGCCCCTGCATCTACAACCGCGCGCTGAGCGACGCCAAAGAGCGCATGCTCATGCGCGTGGAAGACCTGGAATACGAAATCCGCGAAGACGAATTTCAATATTGGCAAAAATTCAACACACGCAAATGACTGCCAAGACACTTTTCACCCTGACGCTGCTGACCGGCTTGACGGGCTGTGGCCTGGTCTCGACACAAGCCGTGTACGAAGAAATCCGCGCCCAGGAAAAAACCAAGGCGGTCGGCACCGGTGCTGCGCCCAGCAATGGCTTGCCGCGTTACGACCAATACCAAAAAGAGCGCTCCGGCCTCTCCCCCGAGGCCCGTTGACATCCCATGCAAACCGTTGACCTGAAACATGCCTACCGCCTGCTCAACCACGGGCCCACGGTGTTGGTGGGCAGCCAGCATGCAGGCCGCAGCAATGTGATGGCCGCCGCCTGGGCCATGCCGCTGGACTTTGACACGCCCAAGATCGCAGTCGTCATCGACAAGGCCACGCTGACCCGCGAGCTGATCGACGCCTCGGGCGTGCTGAGCATCAATGTGCCCACCGTGGCCATGAAAGACCAGGTCATGGCCGCTGGCGGCATGAGCGGCAAGAACCACGCAGACAAATTGGCCCGCTGCCAGATCAGCACCCTGGCCGCACCACACACCGGCGTGCCGCTGGTGCAAGGCTGCATCGCGCAACTCGAATGCCGCGTGCTGCCCGCCACCGCCCATGTGGCAGGTCCACACGATTTGATCCTGGCCGAGGTGATCGCCGCCTGGGCCGACGAACGCGTTTTCACCGAAGGCCGCTGGCACTTTGAAGACGCCCCGCCCGAGCTGCGCAGCCTGCACCATGTGGCAGGCGGCAACTTCTACGCCATTGGCGAGCCCGTGCGCGCCCTGCCCGTGGCGAATGCCTGACCTTGTGCCTGACCCTTCATTTCCAACAGGAGACTTCCATGACCCTTTCCATGTCCAGCGCCAGCTTGCCCGTGTGCACCCGCATGCTCACCAACCTGAGCCACATCCTGGCCAAAGCCGAGCAGTTTGTCGAAGCCAAAAAGATCGACCCCACAGCGCTGACCACTTACCGCCTGGCGCCTGACATGTTCCCTTTCACCCGCCAGGTGCTGATCGCCTGCGACGCAGTCAAAAACGGCGTGGCCCGCATTTCAGGCGTGGAAGCGCCCAAGTTCGACGACACCGAAACCACGCTGGCCCAGTTGCAAGAACGCATCCAAAAAACCCTGGCTTTCATTGCCACCGTGCCTGCTGCTGCGCTGGACGGCACCGAAGACAAAGAAATCACCTTCCCTGCAGGTCCGGGCAAAACCCGCACCATGACTGGACAGGACTACCTGACGGGCTGGATGCTGCCCAATATGTACTTCCACATCACCACGGCCTACGCCATCCTGCGGCACAACGGTGTGGAAGTGGGCAAGGTCGATTATTTGATCGGCGCGCAGGGCTGAGACCCTGCCAGACCCGGGGTGCCCGCTGTCTTCAGGCGGACTCGGGAATGGGCGAATCAAAGTCCAGCCCGGCAAATTCGAACCCCCGCTTGTGGTCCATCAAATGCTTGCGGGTCCAGGCCACAGCCGATTCGGCATCGCCTTGCTTGAGCGCGTCGTACACATGGCGGTGCGCTTCCAGCAAGCGGGCGCCTGACTGGGGCAATGCAGGCGCAATGGCCGCATAGCCCGAGCGCATCAGCAAACTCACGGGTGCACGCGCCAGCAACAAGGCCTGGTTGTGCGTGGCCTCCGCGATCAGTGACTGGAACTCGATGGTGGCCGTGATGGGCGACTGACCGCTTTGCACCAACACTGCGGTGTGTTCCAAATTGCGTTCGAGCTGCGCCAATTCTTCGTCGTTGATGCGTTCGGCCGCCAAGCTGGCGCACATGGGCTCCAGCGTTGACGCAACTTCCCAGACATCGCGGTAGCTGACTTGATGCATGCGCAAGGCCCGCTCGGCCGCGTGGGCCAGGTCAGCGTGCTTCGGAATGGTCACCACCAGACGCTTGCCCACGCGCTGGAGCAAACCGTCTTGCTCCAGCTGGCGCAAGCCTTCGCGAATGGTGGATCGGTGCACCCCAAAGCGCGTGGCCAGGTCAGCCTCGGTTGGAAAGGCCTGCCCGGCCTGGACCTCCCCGCGCACAATGCGCTGGCGCAAATCGTCCGACACCACGCGGTAAGCGGGGGTCATCTGCAGTTTGGGAATGTCCATCATCGGGTCGGCACAAAAAAGAGATGGCGCATTGTAGGAGCCACGCGGTCGCATGGCGCCTGGACAGCCACTGGATCAGTCGGCCGTGAAGCCCGAAGCCTTGATGACTGGCTCCCATTTCTTGATGGACGCGTTCTGGCGGTCGATCAGCTCCTGGGTGGACTTGCCCACCGGCAGGTAACCCATGGCGACCAGCTTGTCCTTCACATCGGGCATGGCCATGACCTTGGCCAAGGCCTTGTTCCAGGCGTCCACTGCATTGGCGGGTGTGCCTGCAGGCGCATACAGCGCGTTGAAACCAGCACCACTGATGGCCGGAAAGCCCAGCTCGGTGAAGGTGGGCACATCGGGGGCCTGCGGGATGCGCTGCTCGGTGGACACCGCCAGCATCTTGATCTTGCCAGCCTTGTGGTTTTCCACCTGGCTGCTGGCCACATCGATGGACGAGCTGATCTGACCGCCCATCAGGGCCAGGTTGATCGGGGCACTGCCCTGGAAGGGCACATGCTGCATGGGCACGTTGATGGCGTTGCCCAGCAGGATGCCAAAGAAGTGGTGCGGTGCGCCCAATGCGGGAATGCCGAAATTGGCATCCTTGGGATTGGCCTTGGCCCACGTCACGTACTCTGCCCAGGTATTGACCTTGGGGGCTGTGCCCACAGCAAAACTGAAAGCGAACTCAGCCGCGGTGCCAATCGGCACGATGTCTTTCTTGGGGTCGTAGTTCAGCTTTTTGAAGGTGAAGGGGTACAAAGCCGTCAGGGCGTCAGGGCCCAACATGACCACGCTGCCATCTGCAGGCGAAGCCTTGAGCGCATCCACCGCAATGCGGCCACCGGCACCAGCCTTGTTGTCCACCACGATGGGGCGGTTCAGCTCGGTCTTGGCTTTGTCGGCAATCAGACGGGCGATCGCGTCAAACGAGCCACCGGCCGGGAAGCCTACGATGATCTTGGCGGGTGCGCCCTCTTGCGCACTGGCGGGCACAGCAAAGGCCATACCCAAGAAGCTGACCAGCAAGGTGCTGAGGCTCAATCGGCGAGTCACAGGGCTGTTCAATGGTTTCATGTTTGTCTCCTTTGGGGTTTGAAAATCCGGGGCCAGAAAACGATCAAGGCAAAGGCTGGTCTTGGGCGATGGCCCAGCCCCACTGCGCCACCGGCTCGGCCATGGCGGCAATCTCTTTGGCCGTGGCGTTGGACGCCGTGCCTTCGCGCTCGCGCTGCCCAATGCCTTGCAGGATGGCGCTCAGGCGAAACAGGTTGAAGGCCAGGTAAAACGGCCAGTCTTTCAGTACGGCCTGCGTGTCCAGCCCCATGCGCTCGGCATAACTGGCCACGTAGTCTTGCTCGGCGGGCAGGCCCAGCGCAGGCAGGTTCTGGTCACCGTAGCCGCGCAAAATGCCTGCGGGCATGTGCCACGCCAAGGCGCTGTACGACAGGTCACTCAAAGGGTGGCCCAGCGTGCACAGTTCCCAGTCCAGCACCGCCACCACTTCCGGGCGTGTGGGGTGGAACATCAGGTTTTCCATGCGGTAGTCGCCGTGCGTGATGCAGGTGTGCTCTGCGCCATCGGCCCCGGCCGGGATGTGCTGCGGCAACCAGGCGATCAGCTGCTCCATCGCGGGCACGGGTGCTTGGCGCGTGGCCTGGTACTGCTGCGTCCAGCGGCGGATCAAGCGGCTGTAATAGCCCTCGTGTCGGCCAAAGTCCTGCAAACCCAGCTGCCGCCAGTCCACCTGGTGCAAGGCAGCCAGCACGCGGTTGGCCGCCATGAAGTAGGCGCTGCGCTCGGCAGCGGGCACTTCGGGCAAGGTGGCATCGCGAAAGATGCGGCCCTGCACAAAGTCCATCACGTAAAACGCCACGCCGATGACCGACTCGTCTTCGCACAGCGCCCGCACGCGCGGCACCGGCACATCGGTGCTGGCCAGCGCCTGCAGGATGCGGTATTCGCGCTCGATGGCATGGGCCGACGGCAACAACTCGGCCGCAGGTGCGGGCTTGGCCCTGAGCACCCACGACTGCCCTGCCCCGTGCAGCAACCACGACGGGTTGGATTGACCGCCGTCCATGCGCTCAGCGCGCAATTGCGCGTCCGCACCCGGCACACGCGGAGCCAGCCAGGCCACCAAGGCAGGCAGGTTCAGGGACCCGCTGGCCGACTTCGGCGTGGCCTGGGGGCGGTCAAGTTCGGTGGTGTTCATTGAAAATAATTGTCGGACAATCCGTCCGAAAATTAATTCAGTACAAACCCTTGCTGTGCCCACGAATCGGTTCCTGAAGGAGCGACCAGCGGACCTGCCGCATCAATCCGGGGGCTTGTCTCGTTGATCCGGCCCCGTGATGGTTGAATTTTTCGTGGATATTTCAGGCGCGTGTGCCTCGCCTGTCGCCCACGGGGTGGGCTCCTACAAGGAGAAAAGCCAGCGCCGACGCGGTGGGCTGCAACGAGCCGAGGATGTTTTTGTAGGAGCGCACCCCGTGCGCGATGGGCGTGGCATGGCGATACCCGAACCATCGCCCACAGGGTGGGCTCCTACGCAGGCAAAACCCAAGCGCCCACGTCACCGGCAGCTGAAGTTGCTTGCATCCTCAGGGTTGCCTGTGCCTTTGTAGTGCGCGTATTGCGGGTAGGCGCACAGCGGGCGTGTGCGGCCCGGGTACACCGCTGTGCCGCTGGCGGGCACGCTTTGGGGGGCCTGGCCTTTTTCAACCCAGTCCACCAGGCTGCCCAGACCATCGATGCTGTCAGTGGCCGCGCCGCCTGCACAGTGGCCCATGCCAGGCACCAGGAAGAGGCGCGCAAACTCATTCGTCTTCGGGCCGTTCTGGGCCGTCAGGCGCTGGTAGTAGTCCACCATCTCGTCGGCCGAGAAGATCGGGTCGGCCATGCCGTGGATGAACATCAGCTTGCCACCACGCGCCTGGTAACCCGTCAACTTGGCATCGTCGGCCGTGTTGAAGATCCACGCATGCGCATCCATGCGCTGTGGGTCCCGGTCAAAGTCAAACTTGTAAATACTCAGGCTGCGGTCGGGCGGCGTGACAAAGTAGCCCTGCAGCGCGTCTTCCATCAGGAACACATGGCGCGAATTGGCCTTGCCCGTGGGCGAATTGCCCAGCTTCCACATGCGCCAGTCGTTTTGGGGGTAGCCAATGCCCGCATCCCAAGGCCAAGAGAAATACAGCGGCTGGCCAGCCGAGTTCTTAGGCCCTGTGAACATCTTCTTCAGCGCACCCACTTGCGCGGGGGCCAGGCAACTGTCGTCTTTCGGGCCCTTGCACTGCAAGGCCGCCACATCGAATTTGCAGGCCGCAGGGTTCGACACCAGGCCATCGGCCACACCATCCTGGGCGTCGCACGCGTCCAGAACGCCTTTGCGCACCAAGGCCAGATCGCCATCCGACAGCGCCTGACTGAGCACCGGTTGGCCGTCTGCGCCTTTGGGCGCAATGGCCTGCAGCGCTTGCGTGTCCCAGGTCGCCGCAATGGTTGCGCCCTTGGACACGCGCATGGCCGGGGCCATGGCGATCACACCGTCAAAGTAACTCGGAAAGCGCTGGGTGAACATCATGGCCTGACGCCCACCACCCGAGCAGCCGATGAAGTAAGACTTATCAGCGGGCTTGCTGTAGAAGCGCCGGATCAGCTCTTTGGCCGTCACCGCCACCTTGTCGTGCGCGTTGTAGGCATTGTCGGTCCGGGCGATGGGGTCAAAACCGAAATCGGCCGTGGGCCCTTGGTGCCCGGCATCGGTCGTGACCACGGCGAAGCCGCGGTTGAGCGCATAGCCAGGTGCGGCTTGCGGCCCCACGGCAGGGCGCACCACGCCGTCGTTGCCGCCACCGCCCTGGTACAAAAAGCGGCCGTTCCAGGCGGTGGGCAAGCGCAGCTCAAAGCCGATGTGGTACGGCTTGCCGTCCTGGCCCATGCGCTCGGCCATCTTGCCGTTCACCTTGCAATGCGCCACCAGTGTGGGGCCTGCTGAAGCACCCGGCGGGCGCGTGCTGTCACCCGCCACAGCTTCGGTTTTGAGGGTCATGCCTGGCAAGGCTGTGGCCGCAAAAGCGGCGCAGTCCGAGGTCTGCGCCCAAGCCGCACCACTGGCAGACAACAGCGCGCCCAGGATCAACGTCGTATTCAATTTCAGTTTTTGCATGGATGACATTCCTTATGACGGCTGTTCGTAGGGTTATTCACTTGCACGAGAAGTTGCTGGCGTCTTCCAGCGAACCGCTGCCTTTGTAAGTGGCCACCGTGGGGTAGGCGCACAACGGACGGGTACGCTTCGCAGACCAGTCGGCAGGCAGCTCGGTGTTCACACCACCCGCATTACCCGCGCCGCGCACACTGGCCACCACGGCCTGCGGTGCCACGCCTTGCTCCACCCATTGCACCAGCGGACCGAGCAAATCAAACTGGTCAGCGGCCGGGCCCATGCTGCAATGGTTCATGCCGGGCACCGGGAAGTAGCGGGCCAAGTCCGAACCCGGATTGGCGTTGGCGCGGCTCAGGCGCTCCACCCACTGGCGGGTGTCTTCGGCCGAAAAGATCGCATCGCTCACGCCGTGGTACATCACCACCTTGGCTCCCCGCGCACGCAAAGCGGCCATGTTGGCGGGGTTGGCCTCTCCGGGCGGTGTCATCAGCGACCAGCCCGATTCGCGGTAGCTGTCGTTGGTGGCCGAGAACATGGCCAAGCGCTGGCTGACGTTTTCATCCAGCGGCTTGAGTGGCGCAGGCGGCACGCTGAAGATGGTGCCAATGGCCAGCGGATCACGGATCAACGAGTCGACAAACTTCCAGGTGCCCCAGTTGGCCCCGGCCACGCCCGTGTCGTAAGGGAAGCTGGCGTAAATGCGCTGGCCGTCCGCCGTGTGCGCGCCACCAAACACGCGGGCCACCACGTCTTTTTGTGCAGAGGTCAAACAAGCGCCGTTGCGCTCACCCGTGCAGGTGGCCACATCGGTCTTCACGTTGAAAGCCGCCTGGCAAGCCTGTGTGGCCTGCACCATGCCGTCTTTCGCGCCGTCAAGGGCATCACATTTATCAGCAATCGCTTTGGCCACAGTCTGGCGCTCTTGCGAGGTGAAGGCACTGGCCAGATCGGGCAAGGTGCCATTGGGGTTGAGCGGGTTCTTCACCGTGGCACCGGGTGTGGCCAGCGGTGCCCACTGCTGGGCACCCCAGATTTGCGCCAGCGCCGCATAAGGCAGGCGGTAGCCAGGAGCGCCGACCAGATAGCCGTCGTATTGCTCACCCACACGCGCTGCCGCCACCATGGCGTGACGCCCGCCGTTGGAGCAGCCGCCGATGTACGAGCGGTCAGGCCCTTTGCCGTAAGCCCCGGCAATCAGCTGCTTGGCCATGGGCGTGAGTTTTTCCACGGCCTGATAGCCGTAGTCCAGCCGCGCCTGTGGCTCCAGACCGAACACCGTGGTTTGCGGGCCACTGTGCCCAGCGTCGGAGCTGATCACAGCAAAGCCCTGCATAAGTGCGCCCGTGAGCGGTCCACCGCCCAAAGCGCCTAAAGCGGGCACCACCGCCCCATCCAGCCCACCATTGCCTTGGTAATAAAACCGGCCATTCCAAGCCACCGGCAAACGCATCTCAAAGCCAATGGCGTAGTCACGCCCATCGCTGCCTTTGCGCTCGTGCATGCGGCCTTTCACAAGGCAGTGCGCTGGCACGGCTTTGTCGCCTTGCATCACTGCGCCCGCAACCACAGAAGCCGCCGATTCGATGCGCGTGTTGGGCAACTGGAGCTTGGACGCCAAGGCCTCACAGTTGGGCAAGCTGGCACCTGTGGCCGCTTTCAGAGGGGCAGGCGATGTGCTTTGCAAAGTGCCGCAAGCGACCAGCACGCCGACCGCAGACAAAACGCCCAGGCCCTGAAAGGCTCGGTGGATGGAAATGGAACGCATGGTGTGTCTCCTTGAAAGAGGGGTAAATGCAAAACGGGCCGTGTCAATCAGCCTTGAAGCCCGTGGCCGCTACAGCCTTGCCCCAGGTCACGGTGTCGGCCGCGATGGTGCGGGCAAACTCTTCGCGGCTGGTGCCCGTCACGCGAAAGCCCGACTCTTCGAGCTTGGCCTTGAGGTCGGGCGACTTGACCGCTTTCTGGATGTCGGCGCTCAGTTTGGCCAGGATGTCGGCGGGCACCTTGGACGGTGCCACGATGCCAAACCACGACGAGAACTCCAGGTTGCTGTAGCCCTGCTCCTTGATGGTGGGCACATCGGGCAGTGCGCCCGTGCGGGTGGCCCCGGTGCTGCCCAAAGCCACCAGCTTGCTCGCCTTGACGTTGGGCGCAGCCAGACCCACGCTGGCAAACACGCCTTGCACGTCACCACTGAACAGCCCGCCCAACGCATCGCCGGTGTTTTTGTAGTGCACGGCTTCGGGCTTGAGCTTGACCGCATCGCCAAACATGAAAGCGCCAAAGTGGCCGGGCGTGCCTGCACCAAAGGTGGCCATGAACAGGCCCTTTTGCTGCTGTGTCCAGCTCACAAACTCTTTGACGTTTTTGGCGGGCACCTTTTGCGGGTTGACCAGCAGCACAAAGTCGGCGCTGACCACCTGGCTGACGGCGGCAAAGTCTTTCGCCGGGTCATAAGGTAGCTTGTTGTAGCTGCTGGGCGCGATGCTCAGCTGACCGGTTTCGCCCAGCATCAGGGTGTAGCCATCGGGCGCGGCGCGGGCCGCTTCGCTGGCAGCGATCAGGCCACCGGCACCGGGCTTGTTGTCCACGATCACACCCATGTTGCCCCAGCCCTCGGACAGCTTTTGCGCCAGCAAACGCGCCACGATATCGGGACCGGTGCCAGCCGGAAAGCCCACGATCACGCGCACCGGGCGATTGGGGTAGCCCTGTGCGGCTGTTTGTGCTTGCGCACCCACGCTCATCACGGCGCACAGCGTGCATGCTGCAGTCAAAAGGGCATGGCGGCGGGCCAGGGAAGCAACGGTATTCAATGCGATTCGGGTCATGTGGTATTTCAGACAGGGGAAAAAAGACACCCATCAGGGTGGATAAGAAAAAATGGGCTTCAGGCCACCTCAAAAAAGCGCATCACCACCCGGTCCGGGTGGCGGGCACCGGTGCCCACAAACAGGCGCTCGGTGATCCATCGCAGTGAGGGCGAAGCTGTCTCAAAACTCGGGCTGCAGCGGAAATACACCGACTCAGGCGGCACCGGCTCGCCGCGCACCAAGCGCGCCATCACCTCGGGCGCGGCGGTGCGCACGGCACGGTTTTGCACAAAAATCAGATCACCGCCATCGGTCTCGATCGTGTAGCGGGCGTCCAGCTCGGCCATGCGCTCGTTCACGATCAGCTGGAAGTCAGCGCCGCCGGGCAACACACGGGCCGTCCAACCCTGCCCCTGCACCTGCCCGCCCAGAATCGGAATCAAACGGCGCACGCCGTGGTGGGTCTGGCCGACCTCCTGGGGCTTGTCCACCTGGACGGACAAATCGGCAAACAAGTTCAGTGTGGGTGTTGGCAAGTTCAGCATGGCGCTAGGGTATTCCCAATTCAAGGGCCTGTCTGTCCTCCCTTAAGATGACGGGAAAACCCCAGCCCTCTTTGCTTTATACCCATGCGTCAGTGGACCCCTTCCTGTTCCAACCATTCCGTTCAGGTCTTGCCAGGGCTCATCGGTCTGATGGGCCAAAACGCATTTGAAACCTCGCTGCTCGAGCACCTGCAGCCCCTGGTGCCAGCGGCCTCCTATTCGATTTACCAGACTGGGCGTGGCTGTGACCCGACCCGCTTCATGTCCGCCAGCCTGGGCATTCCGGACACCACCCGCGAATGCTGGAACGCCTACCTGTCGGGGCCTTATCTGAGCGACCGCACCTTGGCCGCTCAGGACGAATCAACAGACAGCCTGGTGCTGTGCCACATCACGGCCCCCGAAGTCCCCGCCCAACACCGGGCCCGTGTGTATGAAGCCCATGGCATGGCCGAGCGGGTTTCGATCGTCCAGCGTCAGAACGCGGCGATTTTTGCGATCAACTTTTACCGGCACGATCACCAGCACCCCTTCAGTGACGGCCAGCTGTCCGACTTTGCATCGCTGGCCCCGGCGCTGCTGTCTCTGGCGCAAAAACAAATCGAACTCACCCGGCCCCGGCTGGCGCGCCGAAGCACCTCAGAATGGGTCATGCAACTGCAACAGTTCGAGCCCGCACTGACACCACGCGAGCGGGAAGTCTGCGCCCGTCTGCTGACAGGCATGACGCAAGAGGGCATTGCCTTGGATCTGGGCTTGGGCCTGCCCACCGTCAAGACCTACCGCAACCGCGCTTTTGCACGGCTGGGCATTCATTTCAAGAGTGAACTGTTTGCGCTGTTTTCGGCCTGAGTGCTGTGGCCATCAGGTCCAAACTGAAACCAACCTAAAGGTGATGAAGGCCGCGCCATAGGCCAGCGCCAGCTGATAGAGCACGGTGATGGCGGGCAACTTCCAGCCACCGCTTTCGCGGTAAATGGCCACCAGCGTGGACAGGCATTGGGGTGCAAAGATGTACCAAGCCAAAAGTGCCATGCCTGTGGCCAGGCTCCACTGCCCGGCCAGCACCGGTGCCAATGCAGTGGCCGCACCACCGCCATCGGCCGCCACCACGGCATAGACCGTGGCCAGCGCACCAATGGCCACTTCGCGGGCAGCCATGCCCGTCAGCAGGGCCACGCTGATCTGCCAGTTGAAGCCCAACGGCGCAAACAGCACTTGCAAAGCCCGCCCGATCTGACCTGCATAGCTGTATTCAATGGCTGATCCCACCGCATCTGCAGGCGCAGCCGGATAACTGGCGAGCCCCCACAGCACCACGGTCAACAGCAAAATCACCGTGCCTACGCGGCGCAAGAAAATCCAGGCCCGTTGCCACAAACCCAGCGCCAGATTGCGCAGCGTGGGCCAATGGTAAGACGGCAACTCCATCATCAGCGGACGCGTCTGGCGCCCCGTGCATGTGAGCTGCTTGAGCACCCAGGCCACACCCATGCCACCCGCAATGCCCGCCAGATACAGACCCAAGAGAACCAACCCTTGCAACTGCATGCCGCCCCACGTTTTGGCAGGCACAAAGGCCGAAATCAGCAGGGTGTAGACCGGCAAACGGGCCGAGCAAGTCATCAAAGGCGCGATCAGGATCGTCACCAGCCGGTCACGCCGATTGGCAATCGTGCGCGTGGCCATGATGCCCGGCACCGCGCAAGCAAAACTCGACAGCAGCGGAATGAACGAACGCCCCGACAACCCCACCCCGCCCATGATGCGGTCCAGCAAAAACGCCGCGCGCGGCAAATAGCCTGACTCTTCGAGCAGCAAGATGAAGAAAAACAAGATCAGGATTTGCGGCAAAAACACCAGCACGCCGCCCATGCCCGCCAGCAACCCCTGCACCAGCAGGTCGCGCCACCAGGCCTCGGGCAGCACCTGCAGGGCCACCGCCGACAGCGCGTCCGTACCGGACTTGATCAGGTCCATGGGCCATACAGCCCAGGCAAACACCGCCTGAAACACCAAAAACAAGACGGCCAGCAAAATCAGCGGCCCAATCCACGGGTGCAGCACCACGCGGTCAATGCGGTCGCTCAACACATCGGGCACCAACGAATCCAGCTGCAAGCGACGCAAGATGTCCTGCACCACGACATGGTCGGCCTCAATGTGGCCCGCATCCTGTTGCACCTCAGGGCTTTCGACACGCCCTGGCAGAGGGGAACTGTGGGTCCAAGGCCGTTTGACCAACCACTGCCGAATGGCGGCCTCGCCCCCTTGACGCACAGCCACACTGGTCACCACCGGCAAGCCCAAGGCCTCAGACAGCGCTTCGGTATCAATCTTCAAGCCCCGGCCTTCCGCTTGATCGGCCATGTTGAGCACGACCAGACACGGCAGGCCCAAGCGCTTGACCGCCAGCACCAAGCGCAGACCACGACGCAAGTTGGTGGCATCCACCACGCAGACCAAAGCATCTGGGCGCTTTTCTCCGGCAGATTTGCCCATGAGCACATCGCAGGCCACGCGCTCATCGTCCGAACGTGGGTAGAGGCTGTAAACACCCGGCAAATCCAGCACACGCAACGCAGCACCGTCAGGCATGGGCAGACTACCCTCTTTTTTCTCAACGGTGACGCCTGCGTAATTGGCCACCTTCTGGCGGCTGCCCGTCAGCAAATTGAACAAAGCCGTTTTACCGCAATTGGGATTGCCCACCAATGCCAGCATGGTGCCGCGTGGCATCAGGTACAGGCGTTGTTCACGCATCCACAGACTCCAGCTCGATGCAACGAGCCTCAGCGCGGCGCAGCGCAAAGGTGGACAAGCCCACCCGCACCGCCAGCGGATCGCCACCCAACAAGCCACGCGACATCACACACACAGGCTCACCCGGCAAAAAACCGATCTCCTCCAACTGCCGAGCCTGAGCACCTTGCCCCACAGGAACTCGCACGCGCGCGACACGCCAAACGCTGGACAAAGGGGCTTGATCGAGGTTCATGGGACGTCTCAAATGACAGTCCTCCAATTATATCGAGAATCATTCTCAATTAAATACACACCCGACAACCCCCAGAACAGTCCCCAAAGTCCGTGCCCAAAGTTGTGGACAACTACAGGGACAAGCCGCCAAAGCCCCACCCAGCAAGGGCTGGCGGAGCGCGCTTAAAAAGTAGGCACCGGCGGAAAATTGGAAACACTCAAACCATCAAAATTCACATTTCAAGGTCGAATGGCGCAAACACCGCACTTTGACCGACCAAACGAGGCCCAGCTGTGACGCGGCAGATTCAGGACAAATGCAATGACTTGAATGGGCCGGATCCATAAAAAGCCCAAGGCAGCTGCTTGAGCAAAGCCCATAGCGATTCACCCCGATAATCCCAACCATGACCCTCATCAACACCCTCTTCCCCCTCGGCTGGCAGCACTACCTGTTGGGCGGCCTGACCATTGGCGCTGGTGTGGCGCTGCTTTATGTATTCAATGGCTGGGTGGGCGGCATGAGCACCGTGTTTTCCAGCAGCTGGTCCCTCGTGTTCAAACGCTCGTTTTTTCAGCAAGACCGCTTTCTCAACTCCCGCAACTGGCGGCTGGTTTACGCGCTGGGTGTGGTGCTGGGGGCTTTGGTCTGGCGCTTTGCGCTGGCAGGCGGTCAAGCACAGCACACCAGCGTGCCAGCCTGGCAACTCTTGATTGGCGGTTTTTTGGTGGGCTACGGTGCACGCCTTGGCAACGGTTGCACATCGGGCCATGGCATTTGCGGGCTGGGCTCGTTGCAGCTGCCTTCGCTGGGCGCAGTGCTCACTTTCATGGCCACAGCCTTTCTGACCGCCAACCTGATCGCCTGGAGCCTGGCATGAACCCGCACACCCTCACCTTTCCCAAAGCACTGATCACCTTGCTGGCCGGGGCGCTGTTTGGCTTTGGCCTGTCACTGGCCACCATGGTTCAGCCTGAAGTCGTGATCAGCTTTTTGCGATTCAAGGACTGGGGCTTGATGCTGGTGATGGGCGGTGCAGCCGGTCTGGCGATGGTGGCTTACAAGGGGTTTCCGCGTTGGTTTGGCCGTCCGCTGTTGGGTGGCCAGTTCCTCACCCAACCCGCCAGCTGGAACCGCCAGACCGTCATCGGCTCGGCCATTTTTGGCATGGGCTGGGGTCTGAGCGGGGTCTGCCCTGGCCCAGCCATTGCGGCCTTGGGCACCGGCAACACCGACATATTGTGGGCTTTGGGCGGCATTGTGCTGGGCGCTCTGGTGCAAGGACTGACGGCATGCGATTGATCGACCAAGCCTTGCCGACCAGCCAATCCTGCCCCGCAGGTTAGAATAGTGGGCTTGACCTCAGGTCACCCCTTTTTCATTTCAGACTCAATTCCTATGAAAACCGCTCAAGAAATCCGCGTTGGCAACGTCATCATGCACGGCAAAGACCCCATGGTCGTCCTGCGCACCGAATACCAACGGGGTGGCCGTGGCTCGTCCACCGTGCGCATGAAGCTCAAAAGTTTGATCGCCAACTTCGGCACCGAAGTGGTGTTCCGCGCCGACGACAAGATGGACCAGGTCATTCTGGACAAGAAAGACTGCACTTACTCTTACTTCGCTGATCCGATGTATGTCTGCATGGACACCGACTTCAACCAGTACGAAGTCGAAGCCACCAACATGGGTGACGCCCTGAACTACCTCGAAGACGGCATGGAACTCGAAGTGGTGTTCTACAACGAGAAAGCCATCTCGGTCGAATTGCCCACCAGCGTGGTGCGCGAGATCACCTGGACCGAGCCCGCGGTCAAAGGCGACACCTCCGGCAAAGTGCTCAAGCCCGCCAAGATCGCTACCGGCATGGAAGTGCCAGTGCCTTTGTTCGTCAGCCAAGGCGACAAAATCGAAATCGACACCCGCACTGGCGAATACCGCAAGCGCGTTTGATCGAAGACGACTCTCCTAAGAAAGCCCCGACAGGGGCTTTTTTCATGGGCAGAGCACAATAATCCACAGAGCCTCCGAGATGGGCAGAGGCACAATCACAGCATGCAATCGACCCCAGATCTCCAATCCCCGTCCCTGCCCCATGCCTGGGCGGAAACCAAACCCGATTTTCACGATGCCGATTGGCTGGAACCGCAAGCAAGTCGATTGGCCTTTGCCGACCCCGAATTTTTACTGAGGCGCGAAACACGGGGTATCCGCTTCCAGCTGGAAATGCTCAAGCCTGATTTGGCTCAAACCGAAGCCCACATCGACCACACCGTGGTGGTTTTTGGCAGTGCCCGGTTCACGGACAGGTTGACTGCTCAGGCCCAGCTTGTGCTTGCCCAGCAAAGCGGTCTGGCACCCGCCATCGCCAAAGCGCAAGCCCTGGTGCGCAATGCGCAGCATTACGAAAACGCACGCACTTTTGCAGGCTTGGTGGCCCGTTCCTCGGCCAACCTGCCCGATGAAGAAAAACTGTTCATCTGCACGGGCGGCGGCCCCGGCATCATGGAAGCGGCCAACCGGGGCGCGCATGAAGCCGGCGCGCCTTCTGTGGCCTTGAACATCGCCTTGCCCCATGAGCAAAACCCCAACCCCTACGTCACCCCCCATCTGAGCTTCAAGTTTCATTACTTTGCGTTGCGCAAGATGCATTTCATGATGCGAGCCAAAGCATTGGTGGCTTTTCCCGGTGGATTTGGCACGCTGGACGAGCTGTTTGAAGTGATGACCCTCGTGCAAACCCGCAAAGCCCGTCCGGTGCCCATCCTCTTGTTCGGAACGGATTACTGGAAACGGCTGATCAACATGGATGTGTTGGTCGAAGAAGGCACCATCACGGCAGAAGACCTGCATTTATTTCGCTACGTGGATACGCCTGAGGACGCCTGGAAAGCCATCTGCGATTTCTACCAATTGAGCCACCAAGCCACCTCGCCTTCGTAGGTCGGCACTCGCAGAGTCCGGCATCTGCCGCTTGAAAAGACGCTGCCATTCCACTCGCATTGGCCGGGGCCTTGGACCGCCGACCTACGATGAGGGTGAGTGGGTGCGCTCCGGTCGCAGTTTCCAGGCCAGCAGTGAGCCCCAGCCCACTGCCGTGCCCACCACCCAGAACACAGGCGCAACGCCCGCAATGGCCCCGGCCGCGCCAAAGAGCGTGGGCATCAACACGCTGGACGCGTTGATGCTCATGAGCCGCAGGCCCAGCGCCTCGCCCTGGCGGTGGGCCGGGGTGATCTGGTGCAAGGTGCTCATGATCATGGGCTGCACGCTGCCCAGCACCAGGCCCAGCGTGACCGAGCAGGCCCCCATGGCCCAGGCGTTGGGTAGCCAGGGGTAAAGGCCAAACAGCAGCCCGGTCGCCACCATGGCGAAGGTGATGATCTGGTGCTCATGCACATGGCGCGCCAGCCACGGCAAGCACACCCGGATGAAGGCCGCGGCCATGGCAAACGAGCCCAAAATCGTACCGACCACCGAGGCACTGAAGCCCCGCTCGTGCCCGAGGATGGGCACCACGAAGGTGTGCACGTCCCAGCAGGACGACAACAGCCAATTGACCATCAAGAGTCGGCGCATGAGCGGCTCGCGCAGCAAGTCCAGTGCATTGCGTGGGGCTGCGTTGTCTGGTGCAGGCTGGATCAGGTGTTCCTGGACATGGCGCACCCAAAACCACGTCACCAGCGGCAACAAGGCCATGGCCGCAAAAGCCACCTGAAAGCCTGTGGTGTCGGCCGCTTGCGTGCCCGCGTGGTCGATCAGCAGCCCCGCCACCACAGGTCCCAAAAAGTTGGAGATGGCCGGGCCGATCGACAGCCAGCTGAACGCAGTTTTGAGCGCCACGCCATCTTTGGCAGAACGGCCCACATGGCGCTGCAGGGCGATCACGGTCATGCCCGTGGCGCCGCCCGAGGCCAGGGCGCTCACGCACAACATCGGGAACACCGGCCAGATGGCCGACAGCATGGCGCCGATGCTGGCGATGGCAATGCTGAAGCGCAGGGGTTTTTTAAGGCCATGCCGATCGGTGTAGCGCCCGGCAGGAATGGCCAGAAACACCTGCGTCAGGGCAAACAAGGAGAGCAAAGCGCCCACCGCCATGGCGCTGTAGCCCTGCTTGAGGGCCAACAATGGAGTGGCCATGCGCATGCCCGCCATGCAAGCATGTAAAAAAATCTGGCCTGCGATCAGGCGGGCCAGCTCTTGGCTCACTCAGCGCCCTCTTCTGCCGAGCCAGGCAACAGCGCCTGTGCCGCAGTCTCAGGCAAGGCATCGACCTGCCGCAAGGCTCGGTTCAACACATTGCTTCGGGTCTGGGCCTGGTCGAGCGTGTTAAGCACGGTCTGGGTCTGGTTGCGCACCTTGGTCAGCACATCACCAAATTTTCCAAATTCAGTCTTGACCGCACCCAAAACGTGCCAGACCTCGCTGGAGCGCTTTTCAAGGGCGAGGGTTCTGAAGCCCATTTGCAGCGCATTGAGCATGGCCATCAGGTTGGTCGGACCGGCCAACGTCACGCGGTGGTCGCGCTGCAGGCTTTCCATCAGGCCGGGACGACGCAGTACCTCGGCGTACAGGCCTTCGGTGGGCAGAAACATCACCGCAAAGTCGGTGGTGTGCGGTGGCTCCAGGTATTTGTCGGCAATCGACCGGGCTTCGAGCTTGATGCGCGCCTCCAATGCCCTGGCGCACAGCTCGGCCTGCACTGGGTCGGCGCGGCCCTGAGCTTCGAGCAGGCGCTCGTAATCTTCGTTGGGAAACTTCGCGTCAATCGGCAGCCACACGGGCTGACCGTTGTCCGAGCGGCCCGGCAAGCGGATGGCAAAGTCCACGCGGTTCTTGTCGCCGGGTTTGGTGGCCACCTGCTCGGCGTATTGCTCCGGAGCGAGTACCTGTTCGAGCAGTGCGCCCAGTTGCGCTTCGCCAAATATGCCGCGCGTTTTGACGTTGGTCAGCAGGTGTTTGAGGTCGCCCACGCCCTGCGCCAGGTGGTGCATTTCGCCCAGGCCTTTGTGCACCTGCTCGAGCCGGTCGGCCACTTGCTTGAAGCTCTCGCCCAAGCGGGCTTGCAAGGTGGCCTGCAGTTTTTCATCCACGGTCTGACGCATTTCGTCGAGCTTGGCGGCATTGCTTTGTTGCAACTGCGCCAGCTGGGTTTCCATGGTGCCGCGCATCTCGGTCAGGCGCCGGGCATTGGCCTCAGACAGCGCATTGACCTGTTGGGCCAGGCTGTCGGTCAGGCTTTTTTGCAGCAAGGCCAGCTGTTGGGCCAAGGCGTCAATCTGCTGGTTTTGGGTGCGGGTGGCTTCAGCGCTTTGTTGCAAAAGCGATTGCTGAAACAACGTCAGCGTCTGCATGGCTTCTTGCCGACCCTGCACACCAGACTGGCTGATTTCGGTGCGCAGCTCTCGTTGCAACCGCTCAGTTTGCACCTGCAAAGCACCAAACTGCTGCTGTTGCCAGGCCGTTTGTTCAGCGGTCTTGTCCGCCCCGTTGTCTGGTGCAGCTTGGGATCGAAGCAACAGCACCAGGAGCACCAGCAGATTCAATCCCCCCAGCGCCAGCAATACCCACTCATTCATGCGGCACGCCCAGGCACGGTGTTCAAAGGCGTCAAGGCTTGTCCACGGCTGAAATAGGTGATCAGGTTGTCGGCCGCCAACTGCGCCATGGCGCGGCGCGTTTTGACCGTGGCGCTGGCAATGTGGGGCGTGAGCACCACGTTGGGCACGGTGAGCAAATCAGGGTGCACGGCAGGCTCGCCCTCGAACACATCCAGGCCTGCCGCCGCGATGCGCTGCTCACGCAAGGCCGTCGCCAGGGCCGCATCGTCCACGATGCCGCCGCGCGCAATGTTCACCAGGGTGGCGGTCGGTTTCATCATGGCCAGTTCTGCTGCGCCAATGGTGTGGTGCGATTCGGCGCTGTAGGGCACCACCAGCATCACATGGTCTGCCGTCTTGAGCAGCGCTTCTTTGCTCATGTAGCTGGCTTTGCACTCGGCCTCCAGATCGGGGCTCAGGCGTGAGCGGTTGTGATAGATCACCTTCATGCCAAAACCGTGCGCGGCGCGGCGGGCAATGCCCTGCCCGATGCGGCCCATGCCGATGATGCCGATGGTCGAGCCATGCACTTCGGCCCCGGCAAACATGTCATAGCGCCAATTTTTCCAAAGTCCGGCACGCAGGTAGTGTTCGCTCTCAGCCATGCGTCGGGCCGTGGCCATGAGCAAAGCAAAGCCAAAATCAGCCGTGGTCTCGGTCAGCACATCAGGGGTGTTGGTGGCCAGCACGCCAGCTACCGTCATGGCGGGCACATCGAAATTGTTGTAACCCACGGCCATGTTGGCGACGATGCGCACTTGAGGGTTGGCAGCCAGCACCTGGGCATCCACCGGGTTGGCCCCCACGGTCAAGGCACCCACATGGCCCGACAAACGCGCCATCCATTCGCTTTTGCTCCAGCTTTCACCGGCCTGGTTGTCGGTGACATCAAAATGCTCGCGCAGGCCAGCCAGCACATCTTCAAATATCGGGCACGCGACCAAAATCTTGGGTTTCATGTCTTGTTCTCTTTCATTCATTCCAAAATACCCAGCTTGCGCGACCACCAGGGTGTGATGGCGGGCAGAAGCGTCAGCGTCCAGATGACCACCCAGGCGGTCAGCGGCATGAGTTGCGTCATCTGCGGAAACTGGGCCACCGTCATCACCGCCAGCACCACCGGGATCACCCCCGTCTCGCGCACGGCGCACAAAAACAATTTTTCTTTGAAACTGATGCGGGTGGGCAGCAGCGAGACCATCACCGCCACCGGACGGGCCACCAGCATGAACAGCAGGGCCACTGCCAAGCCCAGCCCGGCGGTGTTGACCAAGTCAGGCAAGGCTACAAAAGGCCCGACCATCATGAAGATGGTGGGTTTGGCGATGCTCTCGATCTTGGTTTCCATGCTGTGGATCAGCGAATGGAAGGCCTTGGAGCCGCGGTTGAAGTTGCCCAGCAAGCCCGCGATGAAGGCGGCCAGAAAACCATTGCCGTGGATGAGCTGCGCGAACATGAAGGTCACCAGCGGCCCGGCGAGGGCAATGGCAAAGTCGTACATCGGCTCGTCGGCCCCGCTCGCATGGTGCGTGGCCTTATAGCAATCAAAGCCGTACATGCAAAGCCACCCCACGATGCCCGCCACCGTGCCCCACCAAAACTGCTGCCCCAAAAGCATCAGGTTGTCGGCGCTGAAAAGTCCACCCGCCAGGCCGCCCATGTTGTCCAGCTTCATGCCGCCCAGCACCATGGCCGCGATGGCCGAGGTGAAGATGGCGCCCACCGCGTCGTTGAGCGCACTCTCGGCCACGGCCATGTCCGAGACGCGGCGGTACTCGGGTTTGATGGTCAACTGTTTGAGCGTCGGGATCAGGGCCGCCGGATCGGTCGAGCCCAAAATGGCCGCCAACAGGGCGGCCGTGTTGCCCGCCAACCCCAGCGCCAGCAGCAGTGCGTAGGTGATGAAAAACGTGATCAAGTAGCCCACCACTGCGATCATGAGGGTCGGGAAAGCGATCTTCACAAAGGCTTTGCGGTCGATTTCGTCGCCACCGGACTTGAGGATGACCGCCGCCAGCGCGGTGCAGACCACCACCGCCAAAGCCAGCTCCACCGACAGGGGCGCCAGCGCGTCGTGCAGCACGATGCCGATCAGCAGTTGTATGGTGAAGCTCGGAAAAACCGTGCCCTCGGCCACTTTGCTGCAGGCCCAGCCAAAACCCAAAAACAGACTCAAGCACCACAAAGTGGAGGCGATGGCGGTCTCGGTGCCGCCCAGCTGCGCGATGCGCTGCAGCAGCCAAGGCGCTAGCGCGTTGAGCACAGCGGCGATGACGAACAGGACGGCGATTTTGAGGTAGTTCATGTGAAGCTCTGGGGGCTGACTCAAGATGGCTCAGGCCGTCTGGTCGATCTCAAACACCTGCTTGAGGTAGGCCAGGTATTTTTCGTCATCGCACATGCCTTTGCCCGGCGTGTCTGACAACTTGGCGACGGGCTGGCCGTTGCAGCGGGTCATCTTGATGACAATTTGCAGCGGCTCGTAGCCCAGATCGTTGGTCAGGTTGGTGCCCACGCCAAAAGCCAGCTGGCAGCGCCCCCGGAACTGCTGGTACAGCTCGATGGTGCGCGGAATCGTCAGGCTGTCGCTGAAGATCAGGGTTTTGGTTTTGGGGTCCACCCGGTTGAGCTGGTAGTGGGCGATCATGCGTTCACCCCAGCTGAACGGGTCACCACTGTCGTGCCGTGCGCCATCGAACAGCTTGCAAAAGTACATGTCGAAGTCGCGCAGGAAGGCGTTGAAACCGTACACATCGGACAGGGCAATGCCCAGGTCGCCCCGGTATTCCTTGGCCCAGGACTCAAAGGCAAACACCTGGCTGTCCCGCAAGCGTGGCCCCAGCGCTTGCGCGGCCTGCAAATACTCGTGCGCCATGGTGCCCAGGGGGGTCAAACCCAGCAGGTAGGCGTAATAGACATTGCTGGTGCCCGCAAACTGCCCCTCGGGGCCTGTGCCCAGACGGGCCGACAAGACGCGCAGCACCTCTTCGTGCCAGGCCCGTGAAAAGCGGCGGCGTGTGCCGTAATCGGCAATCTTGAGGGTCTCCAGGCCAGTGCCCTGCAATTGAGCGATCTTCTGATCCACCCTGCGCCGCCCCTCCATCAGGTCGGGCACTTTCTGGGTGTTGCGGAAATACACCTCGTTGACGATGGCCAGCACCGGGATTTCAAACAAGATGGTGTGCAGCCAAGGGCCCTGAATGGTGATGTCGATCTCACCCGAGGGCAAGGCCGTGACCTGGATGTATTTCTCGTTGAGCTTGAACAAGCCCAGAAAGTCCACAAAGTCGCTTTTGATAAAACGCAGTGAACCCAGATAGTCCAACTCCGACTCGGTGAAGGTCAAGTTGCACAGCGAACGAATTTCCTGCCGGATCTCGTTGACAAAAGGGGCCAAAGGTATGCCCGGGTTGCGGCACTTGAATTTGTACTCGACCTGCGCACCCGGAAACTGGTGCAGCACGACCTGCATCATGGTGAACTTGTAGAGGTCGGTGTCGAGCAGACTGGTGATGATCATGGCGAATTTTGGCCCCCAAAAAGGACAAAGGCAGCGCGAAGGGCAAGAGCTTGGATGTTAAGGCAAAGGAACAGGCTCAAGCCTGCGGGTAAACATGCGTTTCGTGATTCAAAGCACCCGGCCAGCCCTGGCGTCAGCCCGAAGGCTCTCCAAAATGATGGACGCTTAATCTCTGGCGCCACCGATGGCGGGATCAATCTCTATCATGAGCTGAGCCAAAGTGTCTTGATTGATCTTGGTCTTGTAATGCACATCAACGCCATGCTGTTTCAACGCAGCAAAGAAATGCTTGGCGCTGTCGATCTTCCATCGTTCCGGGTCAGGGATTTCTTGCAGGTTGTCATAGCCTTTGGTTTCAACCACCAAATACAAGGCTTGAGCCTGTCCTTCTTGCTCAATCACGTAGCCAAAATCCGGGTTGTAATTCCCCAGCGGCGTTGGAATATTGATCTTGGGCAGCTTGGCAAACACCGTGATCCGCTGGTGATTGGATTCATCGACCGTGTAGCGCTCAATCTGACTGTCCACCGGCATCCATGGCTCTTTGTACAAGGACCGCTCCCGCACCGCCGGATTGACCACGTCATGCGCCTCCACACCACAAAGCGACAAAGGAATGGTCTTGAGCAACTGGCCATTTTTGTCGGTCAAAGAGGTTTGCACCCGGATCTCGCGCAAGTCGTAGCAAAGTTTGTTCACCACCAGCGCATGAATGCACTTTTGAATCAAATCTCGAAGGCTGAGCAAGGCGCGATTTTCGTTGTCCTTGATCTTCGCAAACTTGTCGGCGGGCATGCGACACAAAATGTCACTGACCGTGTGCATGGACAGGCGCGTCATATTGGCCAGCTCGCGCACAAACTGAGCCAACGTGTAAACCGAATGCGGCTTGATCGTGTATTCGCCTTGCGTTGCCGTCGCTTGGTGCAGGTTTTGCACCCCTGAAGTCGTGGTGACAGTGACAGACAAAGCCCGCACATTGAAGTTGCGTTCAATGCTGGCCAGAACATTCAATTTGAGCTGCTCCGTGTCCAGCTCGTAGCGCAGCACCGCATGACGGTTCAGGTTCTGCCACAGGTGTTTGAACTTCTGATATTGACCGGGGTTGATCGTCAATACAGGTGTTTGTTTGTTCTTTTTGGCTTTGACTTGCCCTGCCCCATCAAAGTACAAATCCAGATAACGCAGCATGTTCTGCACATTTTCTGGCGTCATGCCTGTCACTTTGTTCAGTGCCGCCACAATCACCTCGCGCTGAGCCTGGTACTGCGGACGTTGCCAAAGTACCGTGGCCTGCCCCGACATGTCATCCAGCGCAATCAGGCCCAAACCCGCCAAGGCATCCAACACCTTGTTGGCCTGGCGCGTGCTCGCCGCCACGCCAAATTCGGCCAAAACGGCATCGTCAAACACGCCCGCCACACGCTTGACACTGTGCTCAGTGATCTCGCTTTGAATAGCCCGAACAAAATCGCCCTCGCTGGCGGGCACCACCACCACCAAATCGTTGATCTCGTCAAACGCGGCATCGTCAGAATGCACCCGCTCCAGCCTCTGGTTCACTGCCAAGCGCAAACCCCGGCCAATTTGTTGCAGCTTGGTGATCTTGGAGTTACTGGGGGCCAGCTTGCACAGGGTGAACACATTGGGGTTGTCCCAACCCTCTTGCAACGCCCACATCGAAAAGATGAAGCGCAAGTCGGTGTCGAAAGACAACAGCTTTTCTTTCTCCTGCAAGATCAGCTTGATGGCTTCCTCTTCACCCTTCTCGCTGTGCGAGCGGGCAAAGTACCCTTTGTGAACCTTGCCCACATCCTCTGCCGTGCGCTCCAGATAAGCACGGTAATCCGGGTCCAGATCGGCATCGGCCAATACCTTGGCCAATTCAGCCTTGTAATGGCGCTCAAACGTTTCGCGCAACACGGCGGGCCGTTGCCCATCTGGCAAATATTTGGCCACCGCATCAATGAAAAACAAACTGATGGCCTTGATGCCGCGCTTGAACAAGGCCTGTTCCCGCTCAAAGTGGTTGGCCACCGTGCACTGGATCAACAGCGACTGCACCTCATCGGCCAGCATGCCGTAAGCCGTGGCCTCGCCCAGCGGCAAGGCAAAGCCATTGGTGAACACCAGCTCCTTGGTCGTCACGCTCTCCACCACATGACCATCCAGATAAGCCAGACCGGTTTTTTCGCCCAAGTTGTCTTTGGCTTTGAGCTCTGTGGTGGCAGCTTTGCCCGCGGCTGTCTGGTAACTCACATGCCCCAAACGCTCTTTGGCGGTGCCCGTGACTTGCTGCAAACACAGGGTTTGCGCCATCGTGGACCCAGTGCCCACGGTATCTACTGTGATGCCTTTGACCAGCCGCTGGCGAAAAGCCTCCAGACTGTCCAGTGTGTAAACCAGGTTTTTGAACTCGTCACGTTTGTAAGTGGCCCCAAACCGGATGGTGAGAAGTGGGTTGAACTTGGGCAAATACTCTTTGACCACCTTGCCGTCAAAGCGGTGCGGCTCGTCAATGATCAGCACGGGCCGAATGGCGGCCAGTGCCTCCATGTAGCTTTTGGCCTGGCCAAAAAGGTTGGACTCCACCCCGCGCTTGTTGATGATCCGGCCATCCCCTGCAAACGACTGGTATGTGGCCACCATGACCGAAATACCCATGTTGGCCGCGTGAATGAAGCCCTTTACCGTCTTGTCAGAGTAATTGAAGACATTGATCTTCTGGTTGTTGTATTCCTTGGCAAAAAAATCCGCGGTGGACTGCAAGCTCTTGACCGTGCCCTGCCGAATGGCATTGCTGGGCACCAGCACGATGAACTTGGACAGCTGGTATTTCTGGTGCAGCCGGTGAATCGTCTCGATGAAGGTGAAGGTCTTGCCCGTACCCGTCTCCATCAACACATCCAGGGACAAAGCGGGCGTCACTGAACCTGCCACCGTCACCTCACCCGCCTGCACATGGTTTTCGGTCCGTATCCGCTCAATGTTGGCGAGAATCGTCTTGGACGCCTCATGCGCCACATAAGTCGGATTGGCATGAACACTCTTGGGCGCAACAAAGCGCACATCGGCAAACACCTCAAAAATGCTGTTCACCGCTTGGGCCTGGTACGCCAAGCGGGTGTATTGGAATTGGGCGGTCATGCTACTGACTCAAACCTTGATCAGTACAGCTTTTACAGGCAGTGAGCCCCGTGAACGCGGAAAGTCCATGTGCCGACAATCAGGATGAATACCATTTGAACTCCAAGATGGCAAACCGGGCGTGCTGCCGAGCTTGAGTGCAAACGGGGTTGAACTCACCGTGACAGCAGAAAACTCAGGCTTTGGTGGATTTGCTTGACCCACGCAAACCATGTGATGCAGAAACTGGCAGAACGCCAGCGATGCGCCCAGTTGTGCACGTGCACCGGCCGAATTTCCACTTTTTAGCTCGACGAGTAGAAACTGGGGAACTCCTTTGCTCTTGTTCCAAGCAACCACAATGCGGTCGCAGCGACGATGCGCAAATCGATGAGAACCTCTGAAGCATGGCCAGTCTGTCTTCATCCCCTCTAGCTTGATCGCTTCGTGACCGCCTAATCCGCTTACATTCAATCCAAACGGTTTTTGATCTTTCTCTTCGATCACAAAATGACCTCCAACATTTTTGCGGCCATCTCTGAGTGGCGGGTTAAGCACTTCTCGCAGCGTTTCAAAATATTCGTTTTCTGTCATACCTTGCCCTTGCGCGCCTTGAGCACCTTTTGCTCAGGTTCAGCTGGTCTTGCCTCCTGCACTGCAAAGTAAATATCTTGTGCCGCTGCGTTGAGTTGCTCAATGCTTTCGTCAAACAACGGGGTACGGATGCCACTGCCCACATCAACAGACATAGCTTCGACACCGCCAGAATGGAATTCGTAAGCGTGGACCTTATCGGCTGGCAGCCACTGCGAACTGCTCAGCCCATGACGCTTCGAAAGCGCATCCCGCCCAGGAAAATCTTCGCTAAGCATCACAAGGTTGCCCCATTCACGAACCATATAGTCGGAATGGGTGCTAACGACCACACGAATACCGCGATTAACCAACTCAGCCAGCAAGCGGGCAATATTGCGCTGGTTCAGCGGATGAAGGTTCAACTCTGGTTCGTCGATCATCAAACAATCCCCCGGCTGCGCCAAATGATTGAGATACGACCAAAGTCCAAAGAAAGTTTTAGCAGTTGACGAACCCAAGTGCAAACCTAACTCCGTCTTACTGCGCAAGGGCGCAATGCTGATATCGCCGTAACGATCGACCTTGTACTTCACCCTCAAAACTTCTTTTTGCAACCAAGCGGCCAAATCTGCAAAATTTTCACTGGTCTGGCGTTTTATTTCTGGCTGCGCATTCATGAATTCAATGTAGTCATGAATCGGCTGCGGATACCGTGAAACGATGATGTCCTTGAGCAGCTCGTTGGTATCGAGCGTTTGGCTAGTGACATGACGCAGCAAAGCGGCCCGCCGCGAATTCAGCTCGCGAAAAAACAAGTTAATCCCTGTACGCTCCGCAGGCAACAACAAGGCACGCCCCTGACGAATCGGACAGTAAAGCGCCATCAATGCGTTGTTAATCACTCGCTCCACGGCTGCAATGTTTGGCCAGTCACCATACAAGATAAGCCCAATGCGTTTGCCACTGAATTCACCTCTCAGCCCCATTGGTTTCTTTTGTGATGAGTTGGTGGACTCCCCATACGAAAGTTCGAAATTAACCACACTTGCCTCGATTTCAGACAAGGACAGTGAAACTTCAAAAATGGCGTCGTCTGTCAGGCCGCTGTCTGCCACAAAAAATCTAGCAAGTGAGCTTTTCAGACCTTGAGAGATGTTCTTTTGTGCGAGTTTGAGCGCATCTTCCCCCAGCCAAGACTCTCGATCAATCAGCAATCGACCCTGTTCAAGCAACAATTTGGCGTTGTGTTTTGCCCAATCAAAAGAGGCAACAAAACGTGAGTCCATCAAAGCGTTAAGCACATACAGGCCATAGGTCTTGCCCGTGTTGTTGCTTCCGCAAAAGATGGTAAGCGGTTTGGGCTCGATTTCGATGCGCTTTTTAATGGCACCAAAATTTTCAATGGCAATTTTCATATTTCACCTCGTATGGTGTTGTTTACTGCGGCTTCGTCCATGGTCGGTCAACCCCGTAAGCGCAGCTTGTCTTCCGACAGACCCAGCGTTTCGAGCAAGGTTTTGAGGCCCAGCAAGAAATTGTTGTCTTGCACCCAGGGCGCATACACGCTCAGGTGCTGCACCGGGGTGCCAGCGGCCTTGAGTTGGGTCAATGCTTGGCGCAGGTCTTCGGTGTCCACCGCCTGCAAGATGATGAGCACATCAGCTGCGCGGTACAGCGCTTGCGGGTGCTGCTCGGCTTGCACGGCCTCAATGCGGGTGGACAAGGGCAGGCCCTCGGCCAGCAGCAGGTTGTAAAGGATACGCGGAAGTTGTTCAGGCTGAGGCGTGGCGATGGTGGTTTGCAGCTTGACCAAGTCGGCCTGCGTGGCCTCGGCCAGCGGCTTTTGCAAGATCAGGGCATCGGGGTCGTCGGTCAGCTCGAACACGCGAAAACCCGTGTCCAAATGGGTGGGATCGGTCGCCAAGTCGGTTTTTCGGTCGGCCTGCAACTTGGCTCCGGCTCGGCGGATGCGCTCGGCGGTGATTTCAAAAATCGTGGCCTCGGGTCTGCCCAAGGTGTCGGTCACGAAGCTGTGGGCTTCTTTTTGTTTCTTGGGGTCGATGGTCTGGGGGATTTGAACGAGAATGAAACGCCGACAACCGCTATCCAACGCGTTTTGCAACATCACAGCATGAGCTGTGGTCCCTGAGCCAGCGAAGAAATCCAGAACTATGCAATTGGCATCGTTAGGATCAGTTGCCATTTCGACAAACTTGTTAAGTACCGTTTCGTCCTTGGGAAATTCAAAAACATTCCCATTCATCATGCGTGTCAACCGCTCAGAAGCTGAGCGTGCCGGTTGGTAATGCACACTGGGCGGTGTAATGGTGTCGGTTTCATGAAGATATCGACGAATCATGACACTCGAATCTGTAATAAACGAGACACGGCCCTCATCAACTAAACGATTGAATTCAGTTTGATCAAACCCCCAGCCGCGATTTTTTCTCAGCGGTAATACTTGGTTATTTTGGGGATTAATCAAATCAAACTTTCTTCCTCCTGGCGCTGTCGGATCGTCCTCTTTGTATGCACCTCTCTCATCAACATAGCGAAAGCGGCGCAACGCAAATGAAGGTTTAGCTTTCATTGCTCTGAACCAGCCCGCAAGTTCTTTGGAAATGGTTTCAAAGTCCGAACCATGCAATTTTTTTAATCGCTTGACCTCAGCAAATACTGGTTCTGCACCTTCTTTTTTGAGGCTCCATTCGCGAGGCAGTTCACTACGGTTTTGAGCATAGACCAAAACATATTCATGAACGGTTCCGACTTGACGTGCATCGTTCTTGTTGGCTCCCTCCCAGACAATCTCTGCTACAAAATTCTCCTGCCCAAACACCTCATCACACAACAACTTCAACTGCGCCTGTTCATTGTCGTCAATCGAGATGAAGATCACGCCATCTTCACGCAGCAGGTCTTTGGCCAGCAGCAGACGCGGGTACATGAAGCTCAACCAGCCGCTGTGCGTGCGGGCACCGTAGATGTTTTTGATGTAGTCGATGTTGTCGGCGCTGTATCCCAGCTGTTTGAGAACCTCGTTTTGCTTCGCGCTGAAATCGTCTCGATAGATGAACGTATCGTTTTGCGTGTTGTAAGGCGGGTCAATGTAGATCAGTTTGACCTTGCCAAAGTAGCTTTGGCGCAGCAGACGCAGCGCATCAAGATTGTCGCCTTTGATGAGCAGGTTGCCGGTGGTGTCCCAGTCTTGGCTGTCAGCATGCAAGGGTTTCAAAATTTTCTGCGGCGGCACAAAAGCGGTGTGATACGCCTCGCGCTTGCCCACCCAGCGCAGTTCATAGCCGTCTTCTTCGACCCGAATGCCTTCGGGGTTGACCGGGTCCAGCGCTTGCTGGATGGCGGCGGCGTTCACACGCACGCTGCCATCAGGGGCTGTTTCAATGGCTTGCGGGAACAATTCGCGCAGCAGTTCCAGTTTTTGAGCGGCGGGGCTGGGGGCTGTGAAGATGGGGTGGCTCATGGGGAACTCAAAAAAGGGAACTTGGCACAGCGGCAGGCCTGCGCCGGATCGTCAAACGCAACGGTTCAGTCCACCCAGTGGGTGAAGTCTTGCGCGGCCACACGGGTGGTCTGAAAGGTGTTGACCACGGCCGCTTCGTCGGCATAGCCCAGCGACATGCCGCAGACCACCATTTCGTTGTCGCCCGCGCCCACCAGCGGCAAGATGATGTTGGAGAAATTGTTCCACGCCGCCTGTGGGCAGGTGTGCAGGCCACGCGAACGGGCTGCGATCATGAGGGTTTGCAGGAACATGCCGTAGTCGAGCAAGCTGCCCCGGCCCATGACTTTGTCGATGGTGAAGATCAGGCCCACCGGTGCGTCAAAGAAGCGGAAGTTCTTTTGGTGCTGTTCGTGCATGCGGTCTTTGTCGCCTTTGCCTATGCCCAGCACGCCATACAGGCCAAAGCCGCACTCGCGGCGGCGGTCGATGAAGGGGCTGACCCATTTTTCGGGGTAGTAGTCATAGGACTCGGCGTATTCAGCTGCCAAGGCGGGGTTGGCACTCATGGCGTCGTGTGCAGCGCAGGTCTTGGTCACCAGTTCTTCCAGCTTGGCGCCTTGCAGCACATACACCTTCCAGGGTTGGGTGTTGGTGCCGCTGGGCGCGCGGGCCGCGATGTCCAGGATGTCCTGCAACACGCTGCGATCGACCGGTTTGGGCAAATAGGCGCGCGCCGAGAAACGGCTGAGGATGGCGGCGTCCACGCTGGCCGGGTCGTTCACGCGGGTGCTGACTTGTTGGGTGATGGTGGGGGTGCTCATGTCAAAGTCTCCAAAAAAGTTTTCAATTCGGGTGGCAGGGGTACTGGACGGCGGGTTTCACGGTCTACGTACACATGCACAAAGTGGCCCCGGGCGGCGCTCATCTCTTCGCCTTGGGCGAACAGACCGACCTCGTAACGCACGCTCGATGTACCGAGCTTGGCCACACGGATACCGGCGTCAATGGTTTGCGGGAAAGCCAGGGGGGCAAAGTAGAAACATTGGGTTTCCACCACCAGGCCAATGGTCGAGCCCGCGTGGATGTCGAGCACGCCTTTTTCAATCAGTGTGGCGTTCACGGCGGTGTCGAACCAGCTGTAATACACCACGTTGTTCACATGACCGTACACATCGTTGTCCATCCAGCGGGTGCTGATGGCGCGAAACGCCTTGTAGCTGCTGCGGGCATCGGCCTGGGGTTTCAAGGGGGGCGTGGCAGGGGTGTTCATCGCCCGAGATTGTGCCAGCGTTGCCAATACCCCAGCGCCACCGCCCAGGTCTGTACTTGCACCTGCACCGTGGTTTCAATGTCATGACCGTAACCTCCGCCCATGCACAGCACCACGGACAGGCGCCGCTGCCAGGCCCAGTCCATGACGACTCGGTCGCGCGCCTGCATGCCGTCTGCGCTCAGTTTCAGCCGCCCCAAGCGGTCCCCCTCGTGCGGGTCAGCCCCGGCCAGATAAATCACCAGATGCGGATCAAAGCGGTCTTGCAGGGTTTGCAGTGCCTGGTGCAGCGCTTCCAGATAAGGCGCATCGGTGCAGCCGTCGGGCAGGCCCACATCCAGATCACTCATTTCTTTGCGAAACGGAAAGTTCTTCTCACCGTGCAGCGACAAGGTGAACACACTGGGATCTTTGGCGAAGATGTGCGCCGTACCGTTGCCCTGGTGCACATCCAGGTCAATCACTGCCACATGCAGGACTTGACGCCGGTGTCGCCACGCCTCGGCCTGCATGAGCCGGGCCGTGACTGCGATGTCATTGAAGACGCAAAAGCCGCCACCTTTGTGGGCATAGGCATGGTGGGTGCCGCCCGCCAGATTGCCAGCGACGCCCTGCACCAGGGCATCTCGCGCAGCAGCCACCGAAGCCCCTACAGAACGACGTGCGCGCTCTGCCATGGCCACACTCCATGGAAAACCGATTTCTCTTTGCAGCGCAGCGTCCAGACTGCCATGGGCCACGCCCCGGATGTAGTCCGGCGTGTGCACCAGCGCCAGCTCGCCATCGCTGGCCGTCGGCGCTTCGCGCATGACGACACGTGGCAGCTCTTGCGTAAGTCGGTCACGCAAGCGGCTGTACTTGTGCATCGGAAAACGGTGTCCTTCGGGCAAGGGCAAAACAAAGTGATCGGCGTAATAGGCGTGCATGTCAATTCGGTGGCAATCGATCGATTCTAGAAAATGCTCTCTAAATTGGATTCAAAAGGGTTCAATCCCCTTGCATGAATCGCTAGAACCCCTAAAATCAAAACCATGCTGCACTGCAACAAAGTTGTACGGCCCAGGCCAGTTTCGGCGCAGTCACTTGAAACCTTTTTTTGAAACCTTGATCTGGAGATTCTCATGATGACCGCTGAACAAATCGTCGCTTCGCACAAAGCCAATGTTGAAACCCTGTTTGGTCTGACCGCCAAAGCCTTCGAAGGCGTGGAAAAACTGGTCGAGTTGAACCTGACTGCCGCCAAAGCAGCCCTGGACGAATCGTCCAGCAACACCCAAGCCGCTCTGAGCGTGAAAGATGCCCAAGAGTTGGTGGCCATGCAAGCCAGCCTGTTCCAGCCTTTGGCTGAAAAAACCGCCGCTTACAGCCGCCACTTGTACGACATCGCAACCGGCACCGGTGGCGAATTCACCAAAGCGTTCGAAGCCCAAGCCGCTGCTGCACAACAGCAATTCGCTTCTTTGGTTGACAGCGCCGCCTCCAACGCCCCAGCTGGCTCCGAGCAAGCTGTGGCCATGATGAAGGGTGCCGTGACTGCCGCCAACAGCGCATTCGAAACCGTGCAAAAAGCGGTCAAGCAAGCCACCGATCTGGCCGAGTCCAACCTGGCGGCCGTGACCCAAACTGCTGCCCCTAAAGCTGCCAAGAAGAAGTGATTTTCACGACAGACAGGTTTTGCAAGGATCTGTCTGCTGTTTTTGCAAGTTGTCTCCTCGGATCTCTTTGAATTTCATCTGGGAAACAGGGATCCCTTCAAGGGCTGATCGCAAGATCAGCCCTTTTTTTATGGGCCGCAGAGCATGGAGGCGAGCAGGCTGGCCCATCCCACAAGACATGCCCTTTGCCCAGGCCTCGAAAGCCGATCATGGCTTGCTGTGCATGGACATGTCTGCATCAAGGCGACATTCAAATAGACAATTGCAAGCGACGGCTGACTGTAGGGTGACCGAAAAGCACAGGTGGCACCCTCCGTGCCATCGCGTTTCATTTCAGAGGCTGGCGCAAGGTACGGCTGAGCAAGATGACGGGAATCAAGCCCACCAGCACCAGTGCAAGCGAGGGCAAGGCGGCTTCTCCCAGGCGCTCGTCACGCGCCAATTGGTAGGCCACCACGGCCAGGGTGTCGCTGTTGAACGGGCGCAGCACCATGGTGGCGGGCAGCTCCTTCATCACGTCGACAAACACCAGCAACACGGCCGCCAGGGTCGTGCGCTTGAGCAGCGGCGCATGCACACGGCGCAGCAAGCCCCAGCCGGTCACCCCGAGCATGCGGGCCGAATCGTCCAGACTGACCGGAATGCGAGCGTAACCACTTTGTACCGACTGCAAGGCCACCGCACAAAAGCGCACCAGATAGGCCCACACCAGCCCCAATGCGGTGGCTGTGACCCAGGCGCCGGCCTTTGAGGCGGGCCAGGTGTGCTGAATCCAGCCTACCGGCAAGAGCAAGCCCACCACCACCACGGCCCCCGGAATGGCATAGCCCAGACCCACCAAACCGATGGCGGTGCGACTCAGGGCATCGGCACGGGTGCGAACGCTGAAGGCCAACGCCAGCGCCACGCCCACGGCCAGCACAGCGGTGAAAGCCCCCAAGCGCAAGCTGGTGAAGGCCCATTGGCCAAAGCGAGCCCAGGGCAGCTCGGTGGCTTCACCCAACATGGCGTGGCACAAAATGAGCACTGGCAGCGCAAAACCCAACAGCACGGGTACACCGCACAAGCACCATGCCAGCACACGCGCCCCGCCGACCAGTTGCACGGGTTGCGCCTCGGCCGAGCCCTGACGGCTGCCTCGGGCCTGATTGAAGCGCATGCGCTTTTGGGCACGCTGCTCAAGCTGTAGCAAAACCACCACCACGGCCAGCAACAAGGTGGCCAGTTGGGCTGCTGCGATGCGGTTGTCCATGGCCAGCCAGGCTTTGTAGATACCGGCCGTGAAGGTTTGGATGCCGAAATAACTGGACACCCCAAAGTCGGCCAGCGTTTCCATGAGGGCCAAGGCCACACCTGCGGCCACGGCGGGGCGCGCCAGCGGCAAGGCGATTTCGCGGATGCGGCGCGGCAGCGGTGCACCCAGCAGGCGGGCCGCTTCCATCAGGCCGCCAGCGCGCTCCACCAGGGCGGTGCGGGCCAGCAAATAGACGTAGGGGTAAAGCGACAAGGTGAACACCAGCGCTGCGCCCCAGACGCTGCGCACGTCAGGCCACAGGCGGCCTTGCAGGCCAAGCAAGTCCCGCAGCGCCATCTGCAAGGGGCCACTGAACTGCAAAAAGTCGGTGTAGGCATAGGCCACCACGTAAGCGGGCATGGCCAGCGGCAACAGCAGGAGCCATTCAAAAGCGCCCCGCCCCGGAAAATCAAACAAGGTCACCAGCGCCGCGGTGGACAGACCCAGCACCGTCACACCCACGGCCACCATGAGGCACAGACCCAGCGAAGTGAGCGCGTAGTCGGGCAATACGGTGCGGGCCATCTCTTGCAAAATCTCAGCGCTTGAGCCGCTCCACTGAAGCCATGAGCCGAGCACGGCCAGCACCGGCAACGCCAGAATCAGGGCCAGCAAGGCGAAGAGCAAAGAGGGAATGCCCGAAAAACCTCGGGCCAAAGTGCGGGACATAGAGCCGCGTATTGTAGAAGCGCCCCAGAACACCGCAGGCCCGGCTCGCCTCCGGGCACCCTCGAGGCAGGCGGCAACCTGCCTACAATCGGGCGATGTTTCTAGCGCTGAGCCAACTCGACATCCAGTATCCGGGCCGCAACACGCCCTCTGTGCAAGGCGTCAACCTGGGTCTGCGCAAGGGCGACATCGGGGTGCTGATCGGGCCTTCGGGCTGCGGCAAAACCACCTTGCTGCGTGCAGTGGCGGGGCTGGAGCCCGTGTCGGGCGGCAAGATCCTGCTGTCGGGCCGGGTGGTCAGTGCACCGGGCCACACCGAGCCGGCCGAGCGCCGCCGCATTGGCATGGTGTTCCAGGATTACGCGCTCTTTCCCCACATGGATGTGGCCCGCAACGTGGGCTTTGGCCTGAACCACCTGCCCCGCGCCGAGCGCCAGCAACGCGTGAGCGAGGTGCTGGCACTGGTGGGCCTGACCGGTGCCGAAAAAAATTTCCCGCATCAACTCTCGGGCGGCCAACAGCAACGCGTGGCCCTGGCCCGGGCGCTGGCCCCCCGCCCTGACTTGCTGCTGCTGGACGAGCCGTTTTCAAACCTTGATGTGGACTTGCGCGAAAGGCTGGCGCATGAGGTGCGCAACATCCTCAAAGCGGCCAACGCCACTGCGCTGCTGGTCACGCACGACCAACTGGAAGCGTTTGCCATCGGCGATGTGATCGGCGTGATGCATCAGGGCCAGTTGCACCAGTGGGACGATGCTTACAGCCTCTACCACCGCCCGGCCACACGCTTTGTGGCCGACTTCATCGGGCACGGTGTGTTCACCCCGGCCACGCTGCGCGAGGTCGGTGGCCAGGTTGTGGTGCAAACCCCCGTGGGCGATTTGAGCGATGTGGCAGAGTGCCCTCTGCCCAGCGCTTTTGAAAGCGGCCAGTGCGATGTGCTGCTGCGCGCCGACGACATCGTGCACGACGACCACGCCCCGGTGAAGGCCGAGATCATCCGCAAATCATTCCGGGGTTCGGAATTTCTTTACACATTGCGCCTGGCCACGGGCGAGCTGTTGATGGCCCATGTGCCGAGCCACCACGACCACAAACTTGGCGAGTGGATTGGCATTCGCGCCGAGGTGGACCATGTGGTGACCTTCAAGCGCTCGGCCCCTGCAGCTCAGCCTGCTCAGTAGATTCCAGCCCTGTTGGGGATCGCCACATCCAACCTTAAGTCTTGAATTCCTGCTCCAAATAAAGTTCGCGCACCTGCTGCAATTGCATCACCGGATCAGAACCTTTTTGAATTTCGACTGGGAAACAAGGATTCTTAACAGGAATTCTTTCAAGGACTGATTGCAAGATCAGCCCTTTTTCATTTCACTGCCCGGCTTCAAAGGCCGCAATGCGGGCCCGCAGCTGCGGCAGCTGGGCTTGCATGGCAGACCGCCCGGCCTCAATGGAGCGGCGACGCACAGTGAAGTCCGCGCTCTTGAAGCCCATCAAAGGGGGACGCACCACAAACTCGGCGTTCTTGAGAGCCAAGCTGTTGATGCTCTTGCCCATGATGGCGAAGGTTTGCAAGAGGATCTGGAAGGTGTCGCCTGATGGATTGCCTTCCGGGTCGCTGGAGATGTCGACCGCGATCACAAAGTTGGCCCCCATCTCACGAGCCTGGTGCACGGGCACGGGGGCGACGAGGCCGCCGTCCACATATTCACGTTCACCAATGCGAACGGGCTGGAACACGGCGGGCACGGCACTGGAAGCGCGAACGGCCGAACCGGTATTCCCCAGCCGGAAGGTCACGGCATTACCGTTCTTGAGATCCGTGGCCACGATGCCCAACGGGATCTTCATCTGCTCAATGAGCTTGCCACCTACTTGGTTGTTGACATACCGCGCCAGCGCCTCGCCTCGCAGAGCCCCCCGATTAACGATGGGCATCATCCAGTCGGTGATCTCGGCCTCTTCCATGGTTTCAGCCACGTGTCGCAACTCCTGGGTGGTTTTGCCGCTGGCATACAGCGCAGCAACCAAACTTCCGGCAGAAGTGCCCACCACCAGACTCGGACGCAAGCCTGCTTCTTCCAGCACCTGGATCACGCCCAAGTGTGCAAAACCGCGTGCCGCGCCGCCGCCCAAGGCCAAACCAATGCGGGCCTGCCGGCGTTCGCGCTGTAGCGCCTGTTCAGGGTTGGCCAACGTTTCCCCTGTCCCACTTTTGCTCATGCTCCCAGGCGCTTGAGACGTAGGCATCACTGTGCTGCACCCCGCCAGGAGGGCGCACGCGAGTGCCATGCAAGCATGGCCCCAGAAGAAAGGTCTCCGTTTGTTGTTCGACGCTGCTGCGGCTTGATTGCGCCTCGAATTCAATTCATTGATAATGATTCGCATTTAGTTTATAATTTTTCCATCAACGATCCAAAGATCATTCAACACATGTCCATTTTGAAAACCGCCGCCCTTGTTGCCACATGCCTGGTTTGCACCTCTGTGCTTGCCCAGGACAAACAACTCAACATTTACTCGGCGCGCCATTATCCGACCGATGAAGCCCTGTACGCTGACTTCACCAAATCCACGGGCATCAAGATCAACCGCGTGGACGCCGACGATGCCGGTATTCTTGCCCGTCTCAAAGCAGAAGGGGCCGCCTCCCCTGCCGATGTCATTTTGCTGGTGGACGCGTCACGTCTGTGGCGTGCCGAAGTGGATGGCTTGTTCCTGCCCATCAAGTCCAGGGTGCTTGAAGAGGCCGTGCCCAGCCAGCTTCACGCCAAGGCTGCCGACAACGGCGGCATTGCGTGGTTTGGCCTGTCCACCCGCGCCCGGGTGGTGGTGTTCGACAAGATCAAATATAAAAAATCGGACTTTGACAGTTACGAAAAGCTGGCCGACCCCAAATACAAAGGCCAGTTGTGCATCCGTTCTGGCTCGCACCCCTACAACCTGAGTCTGTTTGGCGCCATGACAGAGCATTTGGGTGCTGAAAAGACGGAAGCCTGGCTCAAAGGCCTGGTAGACAACATGGCGCGCAGCCCCAAAGGTGGTGACACCGACCAGATCAAGGCTGTGGCTGCGGGCGAATGCGGTGTGGCCGTGACCAATACGTATTACCTGGCCCGCTTGATGCGATCGACCAACCCCGCCGACAAGTCCGTGACTGAAAAGATTGGCGTGGTCTTCCCCAACCAGTCAAGCTGGGGCACACACGTCAACATTGCCGGGGGAGCGGTGGCCAAAAACGCCAAGAACGTGGACAACGCCGTCAAGTTCCTTGAGTACCTGGCCAGCCCTTCGGCGCAGAACCACTTTGCCAACGGCAACAACGAGTGGCCCGTGTCCAAAGGCGTGAGCTTTGACAACCCGGCCCTCAAGGCCATGACCGGGGGCAGCTTCAAGAGCGAGCTGATCCCAATCAGTGCAGTAGGACAGAACCAGATCAAGGTCCAGCAAATGCTCGACCGCGTGGGCTTCAAGTAAAGCCTCGATTTAGACAGCCAGCCATTCACACCGGGACAAGACCCGGGTGGTGATAGCCAGCCATTGAACTTGCCGACAAACCAGGTTTGTCACTTCCTTTCACTCAATGACTCGCATCACCATGACTCAAAGAAACAACCACGTCATCAAAACGCAACCTCCCGCAAAAATGCTGCCTCTGGCTGCCCTGATGCTGGCAAGCTCGCTGTCGAGCCCTCAGCTGGCGGCAGCTCAAGAGGCATCCGCCGAAGGCACCCTCAAAACGGTGACGGTGCGCGATCAGCAGGAGTCACCGACCTCGGCCAAGGAAAATCTGCTGGTCAAGAAAACCGGCATCGCCAAAGGCGATCAGGCCTTGAAGGACATTCCCCAGACCGTCACCGTCATGACCGAAAAGCTCATGAACGACCGCAATCTGGACGACTTGCGCCAAGTGCTGAAAACCACCTCGGGCGTGACTTTTCTGGCGGGCGAAACCGGTGAAGAAGACGTGCGCATGCGCGGTTTTTCACTGCAACAAGCGGGCGACCTTTATGTCGACGGGCTGCGCGACGCACCCTTGGTCGAGCGCGACACCTTCAACCTCGACCGCGTGGAGGTGCTCAAAGGCTCGGCCTCCATGCTGTTTGGCAAAGGCTCCACGGGCGGCGTGGTCAACCAGGTCAACAAACAACCCTTCCTCATGGACCAAAACGAGGTCAACGTGACGGTGGGCAGCGGCAACTCGCGGCGCCTGACCGGCGACTTCAACAAACAGACCGGCGAGAACACAGCCCTGCGCCTCAACGCCATGCTCCATAAAGCCGATAACTGGGGGGCATCGGTCGATAAAAAAGGCGCTGCGGCCAGCTACCGCTGGGGCATCGGTGAACGGGATGAATTCACCACCAGCCTCTACCACCTTGAAACCAACGGCCGTCCCTTGTACAGCCACCCCTGGATGGTGGACAACGGCACATCCATCAATGGTGGCCCGCGCAACAGCGGAGTAAACCCCAGCGGCACGATGGTGCCGGTGCTGGATGCGAAAAATTATTACGGCATGTCCAGCGACCACCTGCGCACCGACTCCACCTATGGCACCTTCGCGCACCAACACCGTTTTGACCAAGACAATGAACTCAAAACCACTGTGCGCATGGGCCACTACAGCCGCGATTTACTGGGCACCCAGGTCGGCTTCAAGCGCCTGACCTCCTTTTCAGGCTTGAACGACAACACGGAACTCAGCCGCAATCCCAAAGCACGCTATGGCGACAGTGATGTGCTGCAAGCGCAAAGCGACTACACCAGCAAATTCCAATGGCTGGGCCATCAACACAGCCTCATCGCAGGTGTTGACTTCAACGATGAAAAAGCCCGTCGCAACAACAACGCCACCGCAGGCTTGACCACACCCTACGACAGCACCCTGGTGGGCACGCCCAACAATGGCGTGGGCATCGTCGATGGTCGGCCGTGGGCGCCCACGCTGTCCTTCAAATCCCAAAATCTGGGCACCTACGTGCAAGACACGGTTCAACTGAACGACACCGTCAAGCTGCAAGGCGGTCTGCGGCTGGAACGTTTTTCGGCCCGGTACACCGATGCCCAAGGCTACAGCGTGGCTCTGGGCAAAACACTGGCCAGTCCACGCATCGGCACTCTGTGGCAGCCCGACCCCAGCACCACTTACTACACATCCTGGGGCACGTCCTACAACACCTCGGGCGACACCTACCTCTATGGCGTGGGTACTCAGCTGAGCCCGACGGTGGTGCAAAACGGCAAGACCGTGGCCAACGCCAACTTGACCACCTTGAACACCCCGCCCGAGAAAAGCCAGAACTTTGAAGTGGGTGGCAAGTGGGAGCTGTTCGAAGGTAAATCCCTGTTGGGCCTGGCTTTTTTCCACTCCGAAAAATACAACGAGCGCAACACCGATGTGGACACAGCAGCCAACCAATACCTGTTGTCCGGCAAGCGCCATGCCACAGGCCTGGAGTTCAACTTCGCGGGTCGTCTCTCGGCGGCCTGGGAGATGTTCTACAACCACACTTGGATTCCAACGGCACGCATCGACGTCAGCAGCGCCACCGGCAACATGGTGCAAGGCGATCGCCCGGGCCTCACGCCCGAGCACAGCGCCAGCTTGTGGAGCACCTACCGCGTGGCCCCCATGTGGCGTGTGGGCGCCGGTTTGAACTACCGAAGCAAACAGACCCCCTTGATCAACTCGACCCTCACCACCGCAGCCTTCACCACCGTCGATGCCATGGTCGAGCACACCCTGTCTGACAACACCGTGCTCAAGTTGAACGTCTCCAACCTGAGCAACCAGCGTTACATCGACCAGGTCTATTCGGGCTTCTACATCCCAGGCACCCCACGTCGCGTGGAACTGAGTCTCAAGACCTTGTTCTGAGGTATCCCATGCTGCTGCCCCTGAAAAACCTGTTGACCACGGAAGAACTCCACACTGCCCGGTCTTTGCTGGGCGAGGATGCGCCGTGGATCGACGGGCGCAGCAGCGCGGGCGCACAAGCACTGACACAAAAGAACAACCAACAACTGTCGCAGACCAGTGCTGCGGCGCACAGCCTGCAAGCACTGATCCTGGGGGCCTTGCAACGTGAGCCCTTGTTCTTTTCGGCGGCTCTGCCGCGCAAGATCTACAACCCGCTGTTCAACCGTTATGGCGGCAACAGCAATTTTTATGGCCCGCACATCGATGGGGCCGTGCTGCGCTCCAGCACCACCCAGGAATGGGTGCGCACCGATGTCTCGTGCACCGTGTTCCTGTCCGATCCAGCCGACTACGACGGCGGCGAGTTGGTGGTGCAAGACACCTATGGCAGTCATGATGTGAAGCTGGCGGCAGGTGATGCGGTGCTCTACCCCGGCACCAGCCTGCACCAAGTGAAGTCGGTCACGCGGGGCGTGCGGCTGGCCTCTTTCTTCTGGATCGAAAGCATGGTGCGCTCAGACGAGCAGCGCCGCATCCTGTTCGATCTGGACATGAACTTGCTCAAACTGCGCGAGCAACACGGCGAAACGTCAGAAACCATCGGGCTGACAGGCGTTTATCACAACCTGCTGCGCCAATGGGCCAGCACCTGACCCCCAGAAAACAAGCGCATGCCCACCCCCATCGTCAACCTGCAAGACCACGAACATGCCGCACAAGCGGCGCTGTCTGCGTCTGCCTGGGCGTATTTCAGCGGCGGTGCGGCAGACGAAATTACCCTGCGCAGCAACCTGCGCGGCTGGCAACAGTGGGGCCTGGCACCGCGCGTGCTGCAAGACTTGAGCGGCGGCCACACCCGCTGCACATTGCTGGGTAAAACCTGGCCTTTCCCCTTGCTGGTGGCGCCCATGGCTTTTCAGCGCTGGGCCCATGCCGATGGGGAAGCCGGTATGGCCATGGCGGCTGCCGCCCAACAATGCGGCCTGGTGCTCAGCCACCAAACCAGCACACCCTTGCACACCGTGGCACCCCTGATGCTGGCCGAGCCTGACCGGGGGCCGCTGTGGTTTCAGCTGTACTGGCCAAGCGACAAAGTCTATTTACAAGACCTGATTCAGCAGGTCGAGGCCGCAGGCTACGAAGCCTTGGTGCTCACCGTAGACGCCCCTGTACACGGCGTGCGCGACCGAGAACGCCGCAAAGGCATACAACTGCCCCTGGGCGTGCGTGCTGTGCATTGGCCACCAGAAGCCGCCCCATCCACCGACACCAGCGGCCTGTGCGCAGGCCTGGCCAACGCAGCCCCGACCTGGGCCGATGTGGCCTGGCTGCAAAGCATGACCCGACTGCCCATCTTGCTCAAAGGCATCACGCACCCGCAAGACGCCTTGCAAGCGGCTCGCCTGCAAGTGGCGGGCGTCATCGTCAGCAACCACGGCGGCCGCACGCTGGACACCCTGCCCGACACCGCCCACTTGCTGGCCCCGATTGCCGTTGCGGTGCGCTGTCAAAACACGGCCACCAACCACACCATGAATATCCTGGTGGACGGCGGCATCCGACGCGGCACCGACATCTTCAAGGCCCTGGCGCTGGGGGCCGATGCGGTGCTGCTGGGCCGCCCCGCCGTGTTTGGCTTGGCCCATGCGGGCGCGCAAGGCGTGGCCCATGTGCTGCGCCTGTTGCGCGATGAATTTGAAATGACCCTGGCCCTGTGCGGTTGCGCCCAAGTGCAAGACATCCATCTGAACCATGTTGCCGCACTGGAACAACACGTCAACGTCCACTTGCAAGGTGCAAAAGGCCTTGCCTGAAATCTCCATGACAACCCCAAAAGCCTCCCTCGAAGTGCCCAGCAGACCTGACCGCAGCCACAACAACCGTATCTGGCGTGTCACAGGGGTGGTGCTGCTGGCTCACATGGGCGTGCTCTGGGCGATTGAACAAGGTTGGCTGGAACAACCCGCCTTCGTCGAAGAAGCCCAGGTCATCATGGCCTCTGTGATGCTGGAGGCACCCACGCCACCAGCACCGCAACCCAAACAGCAGCCACGGCCCAAACCGGTCACACCCGCTGTGCCCCGGCCCCGACCCATACCGGCCCCTACCCCCTTGCCAACGGTCAGCAAGTCAGCTGAAGCCAGCCCAAACGCGCCAGTCGTGGCGGCGACCAGCAGCTCCCCCGTCAGCCCCGCCACCCCCGCTGCAGCCCCCAGCGCGAGTGTCGGCAAACCCACGCCCCCCAGCCTGGTGCTGCCGTCGTCTGACGCCGACTACCTGAACAACCCGGCGCCTGTCTACCCTCGCATGAGCAAGCGCATGGGGGAGCAAGGCACCGTGATCGTGCGCGTATTCATTGGCCTGCAAGGCACTGCCGAACAAGCAGAAATCCGCACGTCCAGCGGTTACGACCGACTGGACAAAACAGCCCTCGAAACCGTTCAACGCTGGCGCTATGTGCCCGGCAAACGCCACGGCACCCCCGAAGCCATGTGGTTCAACGTCCCTGTTCGATTTGTTTTGGAGTAAAAAAATCATGTACGAATCTTTTGGTCTCTCTCACATCTGGCTCCATGGCGATGCCATCACACGCGCCATCATGGCTTTGCTGATCGGCATGTCCATCGTCAGCTGGATCGTCATCGTGCTCAAGGCGCTCGACGTCTGGCGCTACAAACAGCAAGCGCTGGGCAGCGAAGCCTTCTGGCACAGCCACAGCCTGAGCGAGGGCCTGAACGTCCTGGGCTCCAAAGGCAACCTGTTCCACGACCTGGCCATCACCGGCCAAGAAGCCACCGACCACCACCAGGCCGCGCAAAAACAATTGCACGACCGCCTGGACGTGAGCGACTGGGTCACCCGCAGCCTGCGCAACGCCATTGACGACAGCACGGGCAAGTTGCAAAACGGTCTGGCGATCCTCGCCTCCATCGGCTCCACCGCACCATTCGTCGGCTTGTTTGGTACCGTATGGGGCATTTACCACGCCTTGGTGGCCATTGGGGTCACCGGTAACGCCAGCATCGACGCCATAGCCGGCCCCATTGGAGAGACCCTGATCATGACCGCGCTCGGTCTGACAGTCGCCATTCCGGCGGTGCTGGGCTACAACGCGCTGGTGCGTGGCAACAAATTCATCATTTCCCGAATGAACCGTTTTGCCCACGACTTGCACGCCTATTACGTGACGGGCACCCGCATCGCGCCCTCGTCGCAAGCGTCCAGCCTGACTCCGGCAGTGCACTGAGCCCAGATCCCCACTAAATCAGAGCCACGCCTGAACGCTGCGCAGCCCCCAAGGAGAGCCCCATGGCCTTTGAAGTCAACGACAACGCCGATGACGTGATGAGCGAAATCAACATGACGCCCTTGGTGGACGTCATGCTGGTGCTGCTCATCATCTTCATGATTGCCATTCCGGTGGTGCAACACGCCGTGAAAGTGGAACTGCCCCGCACCAGCAGCACGCGGGACAAAACGCCACCCGACAACCTGCAGCTGGCCGTGGATGCGCAAGGCCAGTTCTTTTTGGGCAAGCAGGCCATTGCAGCCGATGACCTGGAAGAAGCTCTGCGCTTGCATGCCGCCAAGGACCCGCAGCCGCATCTGTACATCCGAGGCGACAAGAAAGTGCCCTACGAACATGTGGCCCAGGCCATGACCGCAGCACAACGCTCAGGCCTGACCAAGATCGGTTTTGTGACCGAAGGCAGCAAGCCATGACACCCGGCGATGATCGCAAACGCCTTTTGGATGAGACTGTTGTGCCCTCCGAGGCGTTCACGACACCGGTTTCATCCGCATCCGGTGGTTTGCGCATCATCGACAGCCGCGACCTGCTGGCGGGCCAATCGTCGCTGCTGATCCGCCATCTGGGTGAGGTCTACCGCCTGCAAACCACTCGGCAGGGCAAGCTGATTTTGACAAAATGAAGCATCCATCAAGTCTTGGTGCCAATGCCGTAAAGAGTGGGATCAATTGTTCAACGCTTCGGATAGATTCTTCCAATGTCGGCATGGAGGGCCCCCATGATCGGAGGCGCTCCTGCTACACCACCAGGCCTGTGCGGGTCCGAACCGGGCGACTCGATAGCTGGAGGTCATGACTGTCTGGGCTCGCCCCCTCTGCCGATGGCGCAACCCACTCGCCCAGCACTCACGAGCGACGCGTGAGTTGACTCACGCTTGCCACGCGATGCCAGCCTCAAGCAGTTGGGCTTCTCTTTGCTCACTGTGACCAGTTCGCATCAGGACTTGCACCTGAAAGTGTGCGCCCATGCTGGGTGCACAAACAAAAAACCGGACTGTAAGCAATCCGGTTTTTCTGAGTGCGACACATTGCGCGCCGTAAAAGATCAATTACGGATCAGATGGTCAAAAGCGCTCAGTGCAGCCTTGGCACCCTCGCCTGCGGCGATCACGATCTGCTTGTAAGGCACCGTGGTGCAATCACCCGCCGCGAACACGCCCGGCACATTGGTGTGGCCCTTGGCGTCCACCACAATCTCGCCAAACTTGCTCAGCTCGACCGTGCCCTTCAGGAACTCGGTGTTGGGCACCAAGCCGATTTGCACGAACACGCCAGCCAACTCCACGTGGTGCTCGGTGCCGGTCGCACGGTCTTTGTAACGGATGCCGTTGACCTTGCTGCCGTCACCGGTGATCTCGGTGGTCTGCGCGTTGGTGTGCACCGTCACGTTGGGCAAGCTGTGCAGCTTGTTCACCAGCACGGCGTCGGCCTTGAGTTGCTCGGCAAATTCGATCACGGTGACGTGCTCGACGATGCCAGCCAGGTCAATGGCCGCTTCGATGCCGGAGTTGCCGCCGCCGATCACGGCCGTGCGCTTGCCCTTGAACAGCGGGCCGTCGCAGTGCGGGCAGTAGGCCACGCCCTTGTTTTTGTACTCGGATTCGCCGGGCACGTTCACATTGCGCCAGCGGGCGCCCGTGGACAAGATCACCGTCTTGGCCTTGAGCGTCGCGCCGTTTTCCATCTGGATGTGCACCAAACCGTCGGCGCCAGCAGGGCTCAATTTGTCTGCCCGCTGCAGGTTCATGATGTCCACGCCGTAATGGCGCACCTGCGCTTCGAGGGCAGCGGCAAACTTGGGGCCGTCGGTCTCCAGCACCGAGATGTAGTTTTCAATCGCCATCGTGTCGTTGGTCTGGCCACCAAAGCGCTCAGCCGCCACGCCCACGCGGATGCCTTTGCGGGCTGCGTACACAGCCGCAGCCGCGCCAGCGGGGCCACCGCCCACGATCAAGACTTCATAGGGGTCTTTGGCGTCCAACTTGGCCGCTTCGCGGGTGGCCGCACCTGTGTCCAGCTTGGCCACGATTTCTTCCACGCTCATGCGGCCCGATCCGAACACCTGGCCGTTCAAAAAGACCATGGGCACGGCCATGATCTGGCGCTCTTCCACTTCTTTCTGGAACGCACCGCCTTCGATGACCACGGTTTTGACCTTGGGGTTGAAGATGGCCATGAGCGACAAGGCCTGCACCACGTCGGGGCAATTGTGGCAGCTCAGGGACATGTAGACCTCGAAGCTGAAGTCGCCGTCCAGGGCTTTGATCGCGTCGATCACTTCAGTCTCGACCTTGGGCGGGTGGCCACCGGTCCAGAGCAGCGCCAACACCAGCGAGGTGAATTCATGGCCGAGCGGCAAACCCGCAAAGCGCACGCCTTGCCCTTCATTCACGTTTTGGCCCTCACGCGCCACCACAAAAGAAGGCTTGCGCGCATCGTTGCCCGAGGTGTCCAGCGTGACCTTGTCCGACAGGCCCACAATGGTCTCCAACAGGCTCTTCATGTCGGTGCCAGTTTCGCTGTCATCCAGCGAGGCGATCAGGCGAATCGGCTGGCGCAGCAAGCCAAGGTATTGTTGCAATTGGGCTTTGAGGGTGTCGTCGAGCATGGTTTTCTCCGGTTTCAGGCTGCACTCATCCTGGTCCCTGCTTGTGGCGGGACCTCAGATCAAGGGGTGGGGGGGAATCGTTGAGAACAGCACACACCCGGCTTGTGGCCTTGTTGTGCTGTGCTCAACGCCCTGCGCCGCAGGGTTTTTTTTAGGAGCTTGCCTTGCAAGCGATCAGTGAGCAATCGCCAGCAGGGCCGGCTCCTACATTGAGGCTGCTGGCAGGTTTAGATCTTGCCGACCAGATCGATGGAGGGAGCCAAAGTCTTGGCACCTTCTTTCCACTTGGCGGGGCACACTTGGCCGGGGTGAGCGGCGGTGTACTGGGCAGCCGTCAGCTTGCGCAGGGTTTCCGACACGTCACGGGCGATTTCGTTGGAGTGGATTTCCAGGGTCTTGATGGTCAACTCGGGGTTGATGATGAAGGTGCCGCGCAGTGCCAGGCCTTCTTCTTCGATGTGCACGCCAAAAGCGCGTGTCAGAGCGTGTGTAGGGTCGCCGACCAATGGGAACTTGGCTTTGCCCACAGCAGGCGAAGTCTCATGCCAGACTTTGTGCGAGAAGTGGGTGTCGGTGGTGATGATGTACACCTCGGCACCGGCTTTCTGGAAAGCAGCGTAGTTGTCAGCCGCGTCTTCGATTTCTGTGGGGCAATTGAAGGTGAAAGCGGCAGGCATGAAGATGAACACGTTCCACTTGCCTTTGAGGCTGGCTTCGGTCACTTCAATAAACTTGCCGTTATGGAAAGCGTTGGCTTTGAAAGGCTGAACTTGCGTGTTGATCAGGGACATGGTGTTTCCTTTGGTGGTTGAAAAAAACTATCGAATGAGAAAACTCATTGATCCGAATCATAAGTCGAATACACAGGCCCGAGAGGGTCCTGACGATTGGAAGTTTCAATGAAGGTCATAGCCGCCGCGCGCAGGCGATGACCGGAGAGCCCCTACCAACAACAGCAGCCAAGCCACAATCCATGCACCGCCACCCCAGGGAACCAGGGCGCGCAAGGCATCAAAACCCAGCAAGGCATGGGCATAGATGTTGAAGCTGAACAGGCACATGCCGACCACCATGAGCGCTCCCGAAGCCAGCCACCAGCGCGAAGGCGCATGCCCACGACAAGCCAGCCCCACAAGCAGCAAGCCCAAGGCATGAAATTGCTGCTGGCCCAATGCGGTTTGCACCATGAAGGCCCTGCCACCTGCAAAATCGGACAAATGGGCTATGACCGCGCTGAAAACAACACTCAGACAAGCGAACAAGGCGCCCAGGATCAGGAAAATGCGTGCAGGCATGGTTTCAATCAATGAAGTGGGGCGAGCTATCGCCAAAAGCCTCATTGTCTACGACCCCTTGCTTTTCCCCCATGAGCGCCTGCATATGGCCCCATGCACGCCCATTGCGTTCACGCCAGCGGGCGCCTGTAACCGCCAGGAAGCCCACGCGGCGAAAACACCACCTGCCACAACTGGTTGTCCCGTGCCCTGAAGGTGCCCGCACAAGACAGCAGGTAATACCGCCACATGCGGTAGAACCGCTCCCCGTATTTCTCTTTCAATTGGGGCCAGGCTGCTTCAAACCGCTCATGCCATGCCATCAGAGTCTTGTCATAGTCACAGCCAAAGTTGTGCCAGTCTTCCATGACAAAGTCGTTCACGCTGTAAAAACCGATTTCTGAAACAGAAGGCAACACGCCATTGGGGAAAATGTATTTTTCAATCCATGGATCAATGCCCCAACCCGGCTTGTTTTTGCCAATGGTGTGTAACAAAAACAGGCCATCATCACGCAAGCAGCGCCTGGCCATGTCGAAAAAGCTGCGGTAATTTTTATGCCCCACATGCTCGAACATGCCCACCGAAGCAATGCGGTCAAAGCGCTGAGTGCCTTGCAAATTGAATGCCCTGTAATCGGCCAACTCAAAACGAATGGGCAAATCCTGAGCTTTTTCAGTGCCCAGCCTGGCTTGCTCTTTCGAGATGGTCAGGCCCACGCACTGCACACGGTAATGGCGTGCCGCAAACAACATCAGACTGCCCCAGCCACACCCAATGTCCAGCAGCGTCATGCCAGGCCGCAATTGAAGCTTCTGGCAAATCAAGTCGAGTTTGGCCTCCTGAGCCTGTTCCAGCGTCTGCGCTTGCGCCCAATAGCCGCAACTGTAGGCCATGGACGGGTCCAGCATGGATTCATACAGGTCATTGCCCAAGTCGTAATGGACTTCACCCACCTGCCAAGCCCTTTGCTGGGACTGCAGATTGGTCAATCGCGCCTTCAAGGATGCCCACAGCCACCCTGCACGCCCCACCCGCTCATCCAGACGTGAACGCAGGATGCGGGTGATCAGCTCATCAATCTGAGCGCAGTCCCACCAACCATCCATATAGCTCTCACCCAAGCCAAGGCTGCCCCGGGTCAGAATGCGATCAAAGGTCGCTGGGTGATGCACCTGCAAGTCCCAAGGACTTGTGCCACCGACAGTGATGCCTGCAGTCGCCAACAACTCGGTCGCCCTGCGCCAGTTGTCATCGTTGCGAATCAAGCCCCCCGTACCCACAGCCATGCCTGAAGCCATTCAATACTCCTGATGTAAAGCCACCCACCTGACATTGGTAGATGTCCAAACCCATGCTAGAAAGACTCTGCAACCATGACCATCAGCCTTTTGATGTAGCGCGGCTACCGTAAACCAATGAGATCAGCTTACGCATCCCTGCATGCGCAAGCCATGAATGTGCATAATTGACGTTTACGTAACGTCAACCAATACAGGAGTCAGACATGGACATTCAAGGCAAGGTTTTCATCGTCACAGGCGGCGCATCGGGCCTGGGCGAAGGCACGGCACGCATGCTGGCGGCCAACGGCGGCAAAGTGGTGATCGCCGACATGCAGGCTGAAAAAGGCGAGGCGGTGGCCAAAGAGCTGGGCGGCGCCTTCGTCAAGTGCGACGTGAGCAATGAAGCCGACGGCCAAGCCGTGGTGGCCCAAGCCGTGTCCATGGGCAAGCTGGTGGGCTTGGTCAACTGCGCAGGCATCGCCCCCGCCGAAAAGACCGTGGGCAAGAACGGCGCGCACAACTTGGCCGTCTACACCAAGACCATCATGGTCAACCTGGTGGGCACCTTCAACATGATCCGACTGGCCTCGGAAGCCATGTGCAAAAACGAACCCGAAGCCACAGGCGAGCGCGGCGTGTTGATCAGCACCGCCAGCGTGGCCGCTTATGACGGGCAAATTGGCCAGGCCGCTTACGCTGCGTCCAAAGGCGGCGTGGTCGGCATGACGCTGCCGATCGCACGCGACCTCTCGCGCAACGGCATCCGCAACATGACGATTGCCCCCGGCATCTTCGGCACCCCCATGCTGTTTGGCATGCCGCAAGAAGTGCAAGATGCGCTGGCCGCAGGCGTGCCCTTCCCCAGCCGCCTGGGCACCCCCCAGGACTACGCCAAATTGGCCAAGCACATCTTCGAAAACGACATGCTCAACGGCGAAGTGATTCGCCTGGACGGCGCGATCCGTCTGGCACCGAAGTGAGCTGACAATCGCTTGCAGGGCAAGCTCCCACACAGGTACCCATCTTTGTAGGAGCCAGCCCTGCTGGCGATAAATTGGCCGATAGAGGCCTAAGATGGCAGCAAACCGCCCCATCAACATGTCAAACCCGTTCGGCCTCTGCCATCAGTGATGCCATCCATGCACAGTACCGTCTATCGCCTGATCGCACTGTTCGCCTTGGCGCTGCTGACCGCCTGCACCACGCAGCCCCTGGCCAGCGGCTGGCACTACACCATCCCCGACCAACCCGAATCGGCCAGCGGCTTCACCGACAAACCCGGCTGGGCCACCACGCGGCAAGCAGTAGCGGCAGCCAACCCTTTGGCCACCGATGCAGGGCACCAGATTTTGCGGGCCGGTGGTTCCGCGCTGGATGCCACCATTGCAGTGCAGCTGGTCTTGGGCCTGGTGGAACCACAGTCCAGCGGCATCGGTGGCGGCGCGTTTTTACTGCACTTTGACGGCCAGCGCGTGCAAGCCTTCGATGGCCGCGAAACCGCCCCCGCTGCGGCCAAGGGTGACCAGTTCCTGAACACCGAAGGCAAACCCCTGCCCTTTGACGATGCGGTCTTGAGTGGCCAGTCGGTGGGCGTGCCTGGTGCGGTGCGCATGCTCGAAGCGGCCCACCGCCAGCACGGCGCCCTGCCCTGGGCGCAACTGTTTGCGCCCGCCATTGCGCTGGCCGAACAGGGCTTCAAGGTCAGCCCACGCCTGCACACCCTGCTACAAGCCGACCCGCACCTCAGAAAAGACCCACTGGCCTTGCGCTTTTTCTACACCCCCCAGGGCCAAGCCTGGCCCGTGGGCCATGTGCTGCGCAACCCCGAATACGGCCATGTGCTGCGCCGCTTGGCCAGCGAGGGCAGCCGCGCCCTGCACGAAGGGCCTGTGGCCCAAGCCATCGTGGCCCGCACGGCTCAGCCGCCGCGCCCGGGGGGGCTGAGCCTGCAAGACCTGGCCAATTACCAGCCCCGCATGCGCGAAGCCCTGTGTTTTGATCACGCGGCCACGTCGCGTGCGTACCGCATCTGCGGCTTCCCCCCGCCCTCCTCGGGCCAGATCGCCATCGGGCAAATTTTGGGCATGCTGAGTCACACCCGCGCGCAAGGGCCTGAGTTGGCCGAGGGCTTGCCCTCCCCCGACTGGCTGCACCGCTATGCCGAAGCCTCGCGCTTGGCCTTTGCCGATCGGGCGCAGTACGTGGCCGACCCCGACTTTGTGAACGCGCCGGGCGGTGACTGGCGCAGTCTGCTGGCCCCTGACTACCTGCGCGAACGCAGCCAGCTGATCGGCGCCCAAGCCATGAAAGTGGCCCTACCAGGCCAACCAGCAGCCAGCCCCATCGCTCACGCCCCCATGCCCACGCAGCCCGAATACGGCACCAGCCACATCAGCGTGGTCGACGCGCAAGGCCGCGCCGTGGCCATGACCACCACCATCGAAGCCGCCTTTGGCTCGCGCCGCATGGTGACGACCGACCCAGCCCGACCCGGCGGCTTTTTGCTCAACAACCAGCTGACCGATTTCAGCTTCGTACCCACCGACGCGCAAGGCCGCCCGGTGGCCAACCGGGTCGAGCCCGGCAAGCGCCCGCGCTCGTCCATGTCGCCCACATTGATGTTTGACAAGGCCAGCGGCCAGTTGCTGCTGAGTGCAGGCAGCCCGGGCGGGGCCGTCATCATCCACTTCACGAGCAAGGTGCTGGTGGGCACCCTGCACTGGGGCTTGAACGTGCAGCAGGCGGTGAACCTGCCCAACTTTGCCAATCTGGGTGGCCCCGTGCTGCTCGAAAACCAGCGCTGGCCCGCCAGCACGGTGCAAGCACTGCAAGGCCGAGGCCACGAAGTACGCCTGATCGACATGACCAGCGGGCTGCAAGCCATTGAGCGCACCGCCACAGGCTGGTTTGGCGCAGCCGATCCCCGGCGTGAAGGTGTGGTGCGCGGGGACTGAGGTGTTGGTCACACACGCGACCTTTTGAGGGAACTCCCGATGCATACGCGCAGACGCCCGGGCCATACTGCGTGCTGAACCCATCAGGAGAGACTTGTGAACACCAACGACACCTCACGCCGCCAGTTTGTGCAAAGTGGCATCGCCGCTGCCGCCGCTTTGGCCTTGCCCGCGCTGGCCCAGACACCCGCCTTTCCAACCCGTCCGCTCAAGCTGATCTGCCCCTGGCCGGCAGGCGGGTCGAGTGACATCGTGATGCGCGCCCTGGCCGAAGGCGCCACCAAGGTGCTGGGCCAGCAGGTCGTCGTTGAAAACAAGCCCGGTGCGAGCGGCATGCTCGGCCCCAACGAACTCGTCAAGGCTGCCCCCGACGGCTACACCCTGTCGCAAATCACGATCGGCGTGGCCCGCTTGCCGCACATGCAAAAGATGCAGTTCGACCCGCTCAAGGACTTCACTTACATCGCCTGCCTGACCGGTTACACCTTCGGCATCGTGGTCAAGGCCGACTCGCCCATCAAGACGGTCAAAGACCTGGTCAATTTCGCCAAAGCCAACCCTGGCAAGTTCGCCTACGGCTCCACTGGCAACGGCACCACGCCACACCTGGCCGTGGAAGAGTTCGCCAGCAAGGCAGGCATCCAGCTCACCCATGTGCCCTTCAAAGGCAGCTCGGACGGCCTGCAGGCGCTTTTAGGCGGTCACATCGACGCCCACAGCGACGCCACCGGCTGGGCACCCCACGTTGAAGCAGGCACCCTGCGCCTGTTGGCCACCTACGGCAGCAAACGCACCAAACGCTGGCCCAATGTGCCCACGCTCAACGAGCTGGGCTACGACACGGTGTCCGATTCGCCCTTTGGCATCGCAGGCCCCAAGGGCATGGACCCCAAGATCGTGCGCAAGCTGCAAGACGGTTTCAAGAAAACCCTGAGCGACCCTGGTGTGGTGGCCGCCTTTGAGAAGTACGACCAGCCGGTCATCTACATGGACAGCGAGGCCTACACCCAGTTCATCCTCGCCAGCTATGTGAAGGAAAAGCGGCTGATCGAGAAGCTGGGGCTGGGCATGAAGAGTTGAAGCGGGGTTTGCGGAAATTTGTCGGGGTCTTCGACCACCGACCTACAAAAGCCCTGGTCTTTTCGCAAGTCGACACTCGAAGAGTCCGACATTGCCCTTTGACTGTCCATACAGGGCATGCCCGGTACACGAAAAATTGCCATGGTCTGCGACCACCGACCTACAAAAAACGGCAGCCTCGGCTGCCGTTTTTTTGAACCTATTTGAAGATCAGCAATTCAAAGACTATCGGCTTTGCGTTTTTGCTTGGCGGCCGTTTCTGCATTCGATTGCTGCATGAAGGCATCTCGCAAGCGTTTGCTCAAGTAACGTACTTCCATGACAAAGCTCAGGTGGGGCGCGTCAATGTCGATCACTGTGTCTCCCTTGCTGAATTGGGCGCTGCCATAGTTCATGAAGTTGTCAACCTTGTTGTTGATCACCTTGTATTTTCCCGAAAAGGTTTTGATCAGTGATTTGGGATTTTTAGGCATGGACACGAGGACCCCAACCAACACGTCAGCCTGATCAAAGATGAAGGTCACGGCATTCACGCCTTCCACGTTCAGCCCATGGCCGTCGACTTCAAACATCTTTCCACCACTGTATTTATTGATGCCCGTGGGGGTCAGTGACGTTTTGTCACCGATTTGCTTTTGCACTTGCGACAAAGTAGCGACGCCCACCTCCAGGCCAAAAGGACTGGCGTTTTCAGCCATGGCGATTGAACTCATAAAAACCGCCAGGATGGTACCCAGCAGATTTTTCATGGAGATCCTATGCAAAAAACTTGAAGCCAAATTCATGACCCAGCTGACTATGAATCTCATTTTTTATCCTTGATGTCCTGCTCAACTCATGTACAGGAATAATTTTGAAGATGAGATTTTATAAAATTTAAGTACTATTTTTTTATTTAAATAAAAAACCCACACCCAAAAAAACAAAGGCAGCCGAAGCTGCCTTTGTTTTGCTTGATACAGCGGGCTGACGCCCGCGTTTGGTCAGTACGCCTGACCCAACTGACCCAGGATGTGCGGGTTTTCCAGGGTCGAGATGTCTTGCGTGATCTCTTCGCCTTTGGCCAGCGAACGCAGCAGGCGGCGCATGATCTTGCCCGAGCGGGTCTTGGGCAGGTTCTCGCCAAAGCGGATGTCCTTGGGTTTGGCAATGGGGCCGATTTCTTTGGCGATGTGGTCGCGCAATTGCTTGGCAATCGCTTTGCCTTCGTCGTTGTTTGGCAAGGCGCGCTTGAGCACCACGAAGGCGCAAATCGCCTCACCCGTGGTGTCGTCAGGGCGGCCCACCACGGCAGCTTCGGCCACCAGCTCGGTGCAGCTCACCAACGCCGATTCGATTTCCATCGTGCCCATGCGGTGACCAGAGACGTTCAGCACGTCGTCGATGCGGCCGGTGATGGTGAAGTAACCGGTTTTCTCGTCGCGGATCGCGCCGTCGCCAGCCAGGTAGTACTTGCCCTTGAAGTCTTCAGGGTAGTAGCTCTTCTTGAAGCGCTCAGGGTCGCCCCAGATGTTGCGGATCATGGAAGGCCAAGGGCGCTTGACGACCAAAATGCCGCCTTGGCCATTGGGCATGTCTTCGCCGGTTTCGCTCACGATGGCGGCCTGGATGCCGGGGAACGGCAGTGTGCAAGAACCGGGCACCATGGGGGTCACGCCAGGCAGCGGGGTGATCATGTGACCACCGGTTTCGGTCTGCCAGAAGGTGTCCACGATGGGGCAACGGCTGCCGCCCACGTGCTCGTAGTACCACTCCCAGGCGGCCGGGTTGATCGGCTCGCCGACCGAGCCCAGCAGGCGCAGGCTGCTCAGGTTGTAGCTCTTGGGGTGCACGGCGTCGTTGGCTTCAGCGGCTTTGATCAGCGAGCGGATGGCGGTGGGCGCGGTGTAGAAGATCGAGACTTTGTGGTCCTGGATCATCTTCCAGAAGCGGCCTGCGTCGGGGTATGTGGGCACGCCTTCAAACACGATCTCGGTGCCGCCCAGGGCCAAGGGGCCGTAAGTGATGTAGGTGTGGCCTGTGACCCAGCCGATGTCGGCCGTGCACCAGAACACGTCGTCAGCCTTCAGGTCGAAGGTCCATTGGGTGGTCAAGGCTGCGTGCAGCAAGTAGCCGCCGGTGCTGTGTTGCACGCCTTTTGGCTTGCCAGTCGAGCCCGATGTGTAAAGCAGGAACAGGGGGTGCTCAGCGCCCACCCACTCTGGCTCGCAGGTGGTGGCTTGCTGGTCGGCCACGTCGGCCATCCACAGGTCGCGGCCTGCGGTCATGGCGATGTCGGCGCCCGAGCGCTTGACGACCAGCACGTTTTTGATGGCGTCGCAACCGCCCAGGGCCAGGGCTTCGTCCACGATGGATTTGAGGGGCAACTGCTTGCCACCGCGCACTTGGTGGTCAGCCGTGATCACGGCGACAGCACCGGTGTCTTCGATGCGGTCTCGCAGCGACTGGGCAGAAAAGCCGCCGAACACCACCGAGTGGGTGGCGCCGATGCGGGCGCAAGCTTGCATGGCGGCCACGCCGTCAATCGACATGGAGATGTAGATGACAACGCGGTCACCCTTTTTGATGCCGAGGGATTTGAGCGCGTTGGCGTATTGACAGGTCTTGGCCAGCAACTGGCTGTAAGTGACTTTGGTCACTTCGCCGCCGTCGGCTTCAAAGATGATGGCGGTTTTGTCGCCCAGGCCTTTTTCGACGTTGCGATCCAGGCAGTTGTAGGACACGTTCAAGGTGCCGTCTTCAAACCACTTGAAGAAAGGTGCATTGGACTCGTCCAGCAATTTGGTGAAAGGCGTCTTCCAGGTGATCAGCTCTTTGGCCAGGCGACCCCAGTAGCCCTGGTAATCGGTGTCAGCTTCTTTGCACAGGGCTTCGTAGGCGGCCATGCCCGAGACGTTGGCGTTTTTAACGAAATCAGCGCTCGGTTGGTAAATGGTGGAACTCATCAGATTTGTCTCCTCAATGACATGGCGTTTTCAAAACTGGTGCAAATGTCGGCGTTCGCTCTTACAAAGCACTGACTGACATCAGACTTGCATGGACTTGGTTTTGAATTGCTGTTCTACCGCCTAAAATTCGGGACCCCCAGAAGCCACTGGCTTCAGGAAAGTTTCAGGAAAACCATGTCCAAACCATCTTCGGGCGTCAAAACCGCCACCAGCCCACTCAACAACTTCATCTTTGCCAGCCGCTGGCTGCAATTGCCGCTGTATCTGGGGCTGATCGCAGCGCAGGCGGTTTATGTGTTCCATTTTTGGGTTGAGCTGGTGCACCTGCTCGAAGCCGCCTTTGGTAACCAACACGCATTGCAATTGCTGATCAGCAGCATTGGCTACAAGACGGATGCGGCCATCACCAGCCTGAACGAAACCGTGATCATGCTGGTGGTGCTGGGCCTGATCGACGTGGTGATGATCTCCAACTTGCTGATCATGGTCATCGTGGGCGGCTACGAAACCTTTGTCTCGCGCCTGAACCTCGAAGGCCACCCGGACCAACCCGAGTGGCTCGACCACGTCAACGCCTCGGTGCTCAAGGTCAAACTGGGCACGGCCATCATCGGCATCAGCTCGATTCACCTGCTCAAGACCTTCATCAACGCCGCCAACTACGACGAAAAAGTCCTGATGTGGCAAACCATCATCCACATCGCTTTCTTGCTCAGCGCCATTGCCATTGCCGTGGCTGACCGCCTGATGTCGCACCACGACAGCGCAGGCCACTGAACCCTTTTCGATATTTTTGACTCTCCACTGGACTCACGAACCATGACCACACTGATCAAACAAGACGACCTGATCGAATCCGTTGCTGCCGCGCTGCAATACATCAGCTACTACCACCCGGCTGACTTCATCTCGCACCTGGCCAGCGCCTACGAGCGCGAGCAAAGCCCCGCCGCCAAGGACGCCATTGCGCAGATCCTCACCAACAGCAAGATGAGCGCCTTCGGCCACCGCCCGATTTGCCAAGACACTGGCATCGTGAACGTGTTCCTCGAAGTCGGCATGGACGTGAAATTCGACGGCTTCACCGGCAGCTTGGAAGATGCCGTGAACGAAGGCGTGCGCCGTGGCTACAACCACCCCGACAACATGCTGCGTGCCTCCGTGGTGTCTGACCCGCACTTCAACCGCAAGAACACCAAAGACAACACGCCTGCCGTGATCTTCACCAAGATCGTGCCCGGCCACCATGTGCATGTGACCGTGGCGGCCAAAGGCGGCGGCAGCGAGAACAAATCCAAGCTGATCATGCTCAACCCCGGCGACAGCATCGTGGACTGGGTGCTCAAAACCGTGCCCACCATGGGCGCGGGCTGGTGCCCACCCGGCATGCTGGGCATCGGCATCGGCGGCACCGCTGAAAAAGCCGTGCTCTTGGCCAAAGAGAGCCTGATGGACGACCTGGACATGTACCAGCTGCTCGAAAAATCGAGCAAAGGCGAGAAGCTCGACCCAGTCGAAGAAATGCGCCTGGAGCTGTACCACAAGGTCAACGCGCTGGGCATTGGCGCGCAGGGCCTGGGCGGCCTCACCACCGTGCTCGACATCAAGATCAAGATGTACCCCACGCACGCGGCCAGCAAGCCCGTGGCCATGATCCCCAATTGCGCAGCGACCCGCCACGCGCACTTTGTGCTGGATGGCTCCGGCCCTTCGTACCTCGAAGCGCCTTCGCTCGACCTGTGGCCCAACGTGGGCTGGACGGCCGACACCGAAAAGAGCCAGCGCGTGGACCTGAACACCCTGACACCCGAACAGGTCGCTGCTTGGAAACCCGGCCAGACCTTGCTGCTCAACGGCAAGATGCTCACGGGCCGTGACGCCGCCCACAAACGCATTCAAGACATGCTGGCCAAGGGCGAGCCGCTGCCTGTGAGCTTCAAGAACCGCGTGATTTATTACGTGGGCCCTGTTGACCCCGTGGGCGACGAGGCTGTGGGCCCGGCAGGCCCAACGACGGCCACCCGCATGGACGGCTTCACCGAAATGATGCTGGCCAACACCGGCCTGATCGCCATGATCGGCAAGGCCGAGCGTGGCCCGGTCGCCATCGAAGCCATCAAGAAGCACAAGTCGGCTTACCTGATGGCCGTGGGCGGCGCGGCTTACCTTGTGTCCAAAGCCATCAAACACGCCCAAGTGGTGGGCTTTGCCGACATGGGCATGGAAGCCATTTATGAATTCGACGTGGTCGATATGCCCGTGACGGTGGCGGTGGACGCGGGCGGCACCAGCGCCCACATCACCGGCCCGGCCGAATGGCAAAAACGCATCGCCACGGGCGAGTTCAAGGGCATTGGCGTCACAGCTGCCTGAATGTGATGCGTCGGGGGCTTTGTTTTGACAAGATGCCCCTGCCCTCACCCCATTCATGACCGAATCCCCCATCGGCGTTTTTGACAGCGGCATCGGCGGCCTGAGCGTTCTGCAGGCCCTTCAAGCCGAGCTGCCGCATGAGCACTTTGTGTACTGGGCCGACAGCGGTCATGCGCCCTATGGCGAAAAAAGCGATCTTTTCGTGCGCCAACGCAGCCTGGCCATTGCACGGCACCTGATCGAGCATCACCACATCAAAGCCCTGGTGGTGGCCTGCAACACGGCCACGGCAGCGGCCATTCACACCTTGCGTGCGCAGTACCCGCATTTGCCCTTGATCGGCGTCGAGCCCGCGCTCAAACCTGCCATGGCGCTGAGCCAAACCAAACGCATCGGCGTCATTGGCACCAAGGGTACGCTGTCCAGCGAAAAATTCCATCGGCTGCTCACCAGCCTGCAAGACCAGGCCGACTTCGTGGTTCAGCCTTGCAATGGCTTGGCGCTGGCCATCGAGCAAAGCACACACGCCGCCAGCGGTGCTCAGACCTCTGAAAAAATCACCCAACTGCTGCGCGACTACACACAGCAGATGGGCGAGTTTGGCCAGGCTGCAGGTCAAATGGACACCCTGGTGTTGGGCTGCACCCACTACGTGTTCGCGCACAAGGCGCTGCAAAGCTTGCTGGGCAGCGACATTCAGCTGGTGTCCACCGGCGAACCGGTGGCCCGGCAAACGCGAAGACTGCTGGATGCGGCTGGCCAGCTGCGCGCAGGCCCTGCGCCATTGGCCGCTTCGGCCCGCATGCAGCTATTGACGAATGGCGAACTGAGCAGCCTTCAAGCGGCGGCGAAGCGTTGGCTGGATTTGCCGCATGCGGCCTGCCACAAGGCCGACCCGCAGGTCTGATCAGCGCTTATGGATCCTGCCCCGCAAAGTGTTCAAAAAGCCATGGTTTTGTAGGTCGGTAGCTTCAGCTCCGACTTTACTGACTTCGGCGTGGACACTTGTCGGAGCTGAAGCTGCCGACCTACGGAGTAGCGGTGCAAAAAATTCAAACTTCAGCGGTCCGGATCACGAAGAAGGCTCAGACTGTCCCAGCGCCATTCGGCGTCCGCGCTCGACGCTCACCGGCATCAGCAAGACCAAGCCCAAGACAAAGAGCAGCGAAGTCGAGCCAATGGCCAGGCGCTGATTGCCGCCGCTCAGCCAGGTGATGAGGCCATAGCTCAAAGGCCCCAGGATGCTGGCCAGACGGATCGCAAAGGTCCACAGGCCAAAGAATTCACCCAGGCGCGCAGGCGGCACCATCAGCCCGGCCATGGCGCGGCCAGACGATTGGCTCGAACCCATGCACACCCCTGCGATGGCAGCAGCCCACCAAAACACTTCTTTGGTGCTCGACAAGGCGGCAATCACGCAGGTCAATATCCAACCCAGCAAAGTCAAGGTCAGCGCCAATTTGTGTCCAATGCGGTCTTGCGCGTAACCAAACACAAAGGCGCCCACAAAGGCCGCAATGTTCAGAACAAAAATCAGGACCATGGTCTCTTGCGGCTGAAAACCAATCACTTGCTCGGCATAAATCGCAGCCAGTGAAATCGCCACCGCCACCCCGCCCTGATAGGCCACGGCGCAAGCCATCAGGCGGACAAAGTCCTGGTAGGGCCGCGCATCCCGAAAAGTTTGCTGGAGTTGTTTGAGGCTTTGCAGCAGGCTGACCACCGGCGCGTCAGGCTGGGGGGGCGAATGCTCTCGCATGAGGGCAAAGGTCACGCATGCCGCCGCGCCATAGACCAAGGCGGTGATCAGCATCGTCACCGGCACGAACTGGCTACCTGTCTCACCACGGGCTTGCGCCGCCAGCACATAGGCCAGGCACACGCCCAAAGTCAGCATGCCGCCGATGTAGCCCAAGGACCAACCCCAACCGCTGATGCGGCCCATGGCCTCTGGTTTGGCCAGTTCAGGCAAAAAGGAAGCCGTCAGGGACTCGCCGTATGAAAAAAACGTGTTGGAGATGATCAACAAGCCCAAACCCAAGGCCACCTGTCCAGGGCCGACCCAAGCCAGCGCAGCGGTGCTGATCACGCAAGCAGCGGTGACGCTCATCAACAAACGCTTTTTGCCAGCCGTGCGATCCGCCCATGCCCCAAGCCCGGGCATGGTGAGCATCACGATGGCATAAGAAACACTCAAACCCACCGTCCAGGCCAAGGTGGCCCATGCAGCGCCCTGGGCCACACCCCCCACAAAGTAAGCCGCAAACACGGCAGTGATGACCACGGTGGTGTAACCAGAATTGGCGAAGTCATACATCGCCCAACCAAATACCTCACGCAACCGGACACCAGGGTTCAATACATCGCGGGTAAACAGGGCTGCCATGGCAAACCCCGTTCAATGCAAGTGACGAGGACGACGGCCACCGCCACCGCCATGCCCACTGTTGCCGTTGCCTCCCGACCCCTTGGGCGGCTTGCCCAATTCCAGCGAACTGACCAGATTGTCGAAGCGCTGGCTGAACAATTTGTCAATTTCGCCCACGACGCCGGACAACTCCGAGCCATCAAAATGGCGCTCCATCATGTTGACCACGTCGTGCACCAGCAAATCGCGCTGGGCCTGCATGATGGCGCCCGGATCGGGGCCGACAAACAGCATCACAAAGTCATCACGAGACTCCGCGCCACGGGCTTCATCTTCGTCATCAAACTCGGTGTCGTAAAAGGTCACTTCGATTTGGGTGCCCGCTGCCGACAAATCGTTGAGGTTCATGCACAAGTCGTCCAGCACCATGCGGAAATCGTCGTCCCCGCGCACGGTCCAGCACATGTGCAGTCGCTGCGTGTTGGCATCAAAACGGATGCCCGGCTCTTCCTCGTAGAGACTCATGGCACCTTCACTCAAGGTGCGTGCGCCGACGTAGTGCCAAAGGGGCTTGAGAGCTTCCTGAATGGCCTTGGTGTCGGTGCCGGGCTTGATCGGCACATCACCATGCACGTGGATTTCAAACGGTGCGTTGTCGTGGTTCATGATGGTGCCTTATGACTGACTGCTGGTGCCCCGAGCCGGAATCGAACCGGCACGCCCCTTTTCAGGAAGCAACGGATTTTAAGTCCGGTGTGTCTACCAGTTTCACCACCGGGGCCAAGGCTCTATTGTGCCTTGAGAAAGACGTTTTTCCGGGCTCAGCCCAGTTGCAAATTCATCATGGCCAACACGTAGAACGCAATGACGCTGAAATAGCCCACGGCCCAGAAAATGGAACGAAACCGGGCTTTGTCACTGACATAGCAGGCCACATAGGCGATACGCGCTGCAATGAACGCGGCGGCCAGCATATCCACCACAAAGGGGTCCACGCCTGTGAGCAGGGCCAAAACAAGGCCGACAGCAAAGAATGGGAAGGCTTCCAGGCTGTTGGATTGCGCCGCGTTGGCGCGGGCACGAAAGCCGGTTTGTTGAGCCATCCAGGCTCGGGGGTCGTGGTTGTCATAGCCTTTGGCACCAGCCTTGGCAATGCCTGCACAAATGACAGGCATCAAACCCGCAATCAACAGCGACGCATAAGAGATCAACATGGCATCACCTTTTATCTGGCCGGTCAGCTGCCCATTCAGGCATTCTCTGGGTGGCCAAACCTAAAAAAAAGCCACTGACACGCATCAGTGGCTTGACGATCTGTCGCAGCGCTCAGCTGCAACAGCCTGGATCAACCGCCCTTTTTGGAGCGCTTGCCGGGGTTTTTCTTGCTGCGGGTTGCCACACCACGCTCCAGGCTGACGCGCTGACCACGGCCATGCGTGCGCAGGGTCACACCAGGCAATGCTGGCAATGGAGGGGTGAATTTACGATCTGCTTCGGTGACGATTTTGTTGCCCATCGATGGCTCCAGATAAAAATGCAAAAGCGATATTAAGCCACAAGTTGAACCCGAACTTTCTCAAGAGGGTCCAACAGGTGAGGGTTCAACTCGGACAAAGCCAGCCTTCAGGTCAAGAAAACTTCGGCGGACGCTTTTCAATGAACGCGTTCACCGCTTCATGGTGGTCGGTGGTCATGTGGGCAATGGCCTGGTAACCCGCTGACAACTCCAGCAGCGATTCCAGCGAGCTGCGCTCGCCTTCGCGCAGCAAACGCTTGGTCATGCGCAGCACCGCGCCCGGGTTGGCGGCGATTTTGCGCGCCAAGGCCAGCGCCTCAGGCAGCAGCTGCTCAGCCGCCACGACGCGCGACACCAAACCGCAGGCCAGCGCTTGCTCGGCCGACAAAGCCTCGCCCGTGAAAGCCATCTCAGCGGCTTTGGATGCGCCCACCGCGCGCGGCAGCAGCCAAGCGCCACCGTCACCCGGCACGATGCCCACTTTCACAAAACTCTCGGCAAAGGTGGCTTTGTCGGATGCGATGCGGATGTCACACATGCAGGTCAAGTCCAGCCCCGCGCCAATGGCCGGGCCGTTGATGGCGGCGATCACAGGCACGTCCAGGTTGTAGAGCGCCTTGGGCAGGCGCTGGATGCCATTGCGGTATTCCTCACGGATCACGTCGGGCAAGAGCCGCTGGGTTTGGTAACGCAGCATGTCCTTGACGTTGCCGCCCGAACTGAAAACCGGGCCTTCGGCGGTGAGGATCACCGCGCGGATGCTGGTGTCCTTGGTGATGTCGGCACAAGCCTGCACAAACTCTTCGACCGCCGTGTTGCCGGTCAAGGCGTTGCGAGTCTCGGGCTGGCTCATGGTGAGGATGGCGATGCTGCCCTCACGGGTGATTTTGAGAAATGAACGCATGGCAATTCCTGTATTAAAGGGTCAAACAACAACGTCGGTGAGTGTGCGTATCAGGTCCAGACTCAGCGGCTCGGGGCTGTCCAGCAGGGCCTGGCCCAGCACGTCGTGCCAGTAGGACTCTGACCCAGCGGCTTGTCGCCAGGCGTGCAACCTGCGGGTGTACAGCTGCAAATCAAACTCGCGTGTGAAGCCGATCGCCCCGTGGATGGAGTGGCTCAGCCCCGCGACTTCGAGTGCCGCCTCGCTGGTGCGCGCCTTGGCCATGGCCACGCGCAAACGGTCGGGCACCGGGCCCTCGGCGCACAGCCCCAACTGGGCGGCCATGCGGGCAGCAAATGCGTGCTCGGACATGAGGCTCAGCTGGTGCTGGATCGCCTGGAACTTGCCAATCGGTTTGCCAAACTGCTGTCGGTCGTTGGCGTACTGCAGCGTGCGGCTGAAGACGGCCATCAAAGCACCCGCCAGCTGGGCGGCATAGAGCGCCGCTTGCAAGGTCACCAGGTCGTGCGTGCCGGGCACCGGCTGCGCTTGCTCCCAAGCCGCTTGCGGCCAGCTCAGTTGCGCATCCAGGCAAAACCCAGCCACCTGCATTTGAGCCTCCGCCACAGGCAGCAGGCGGCACACACCGCCACACGAGACCAGCACCCAGTCGGCCTTGGCGGCGCAGCGCACCTGCGCGCAGTACAAACGGCCATCGCTGGCCAGCTGGCCCGTGCCGAACACCACCGAACCCTTTGGCGCGGACACGCCAGCATGGGCCAACAGGCCACGCGCCAGCAAGGTCTCGCCCAATGGCACAGGCACGGCAAATGTGCCGCACAACTCCAGCACCGGGTAGACATCGGCCAAAGTCAGCCCTGCTCCACCCGCAGATTCAGGCACCAGCGCGTCGGCAAAGCCCGAGGCCTCCAGGGCTTGCCACAAGGGGGCGTGCGGCTGACCTGCTTCGATGGCGCGCACCACAGCGGGTGTGCAGTGGTCGGTGAGCAGCGCCTTGACGGCGTCGGAAAAAAGATCGTCCATGGTGTTTCCTTTTCAGCGCAAGCCCAGGCCACGGGCGATCATGCCGCGCAGGATGTCGCGCGTGCCGCCACGCAGCGAGTAACTGGGCGCGACCTGTGTGATGTAGTTGAGCGTGTTGAGCAGTTCGGCGGGCACATCGGCTGCATCGCGCGAAAACAGGTCGTCGGCAATCGCCGCCGGGATCAACTGCTCCACGCCCGTGCCCAGGTCTTTGACCAGCGCCGCCTCGACCACCGGGCTTTCGCCCCGTGTGAGCTTCTCGGTGATGGCCACCGACATGGCCCGCAGCGGTGCCAGCTGGCTCAGGATCTTGCCCGCCAGGCGCTGGGCCTGCGGTGTGCGGCCTTGCGGCGTGCGCACATAGGCCAGCCACTCGTCGAACAAGGCGATGCTGGAAAACAAACGCTCCGGACCGCTGCGCTCAAAAGCCAGCTCGGCCGTGACCTGCTCCCAGCCACCGCCCTCGTTGCCCACCAAGGCATCAGGGCCCAGCTGCACGTTCTCGAAAAAGACTTCGCAAAAATGGCTGTCGCCCGATTGGTCGACGATGGGCCGCACCGTGACGCCCGGCAAAGACAAGTCGACGATCACCTGCGACAGCCCTTTGTGGCGATCAAGCGCTTCGCCGCTGGTGCGCACCAGCGCGATCATGAGGTGGCAGTTGTGGGCGTTGGTGGTCCAGATTTTCTGGCCATTCAACAACCAGCCAGATTCATGGGGCACCGCACGGGTGCGCACACTGGCCAGGTCCGAGCCCGAGCCGGGCTCGCTCATGCCGATGCAAAAGAAGGCCTCGCCCCGGCAGATGGCAGGCAGGTAGCGCTGCTTTTGCGCTTCGGTGCCGTACTTGAGCAGCAAGGGGCCGCTTTGGCGGTCGGCGATCCAGTGCGAGCCCACGGGCGCGCCAAAGTTCAGGAACTCTTCGACCAGCACATAGCGCGCAAACGCGCTGCGCCCTGCGCCGCCATAGGCCTGCGGAAAGGTGATGCCCAACCAGCCTCGGCGGCCCAGCTCGCGGCTGAACTCGGGGTCGTAGCCCGACCAGGAGCGGGCGCGCACATGGGCGGGTACGCCGCGCATGGCCTCGACCAAAAAGGCCCGCACTTCTTGGCGCAGGGCTTCGTCTTGCGCAGGAATGGCCGACGGGTTCAAGGAATCAAGCTGGCTCATGCCAACACCCCTTTTTCAAACAATGGTTGCATGGTGTCTTCGTTCAAATCGAGCAGATCCGCCAGCACCTCGCGGGTGTGCTGCCCCAAGAGCGGCGGCGCGTGGCGGTACTGCACGGGCGTGTCCGACAGGCGGATCGGGCTGGCCACCAAGGCCACATCGTCCCTGGCTGCGTGGTCCATCTGGATCTGCATGCCGCGTGCCTTGACCTGCGGGTCTTCAAACACATCGGCAATGGTGTTGATGGGACCGCAAGGCACGCCCGCCGATTCGAGCAAGGCCACCCACTCGCGTGTGCTGCGGGTCACGGTGAGTGCGCGCATCAACTCAATCAAGGCCACGCGGTTTTGCACACGCCCGGCGTTGGTCACAAAGCGCGCATCGTCTGCCCATTCGGGCCGCCCGGCGGTTTTGCAAAAACGGGCGAATTGGCCATCGTTGCCCATGGCCAAAATCATGTGGCCGTCGGCCGTCGGGAAGTCTTGGTAAGGCACTGTGTTCGGATGGGCATTGCCCATGCGCTGGGGGGCCACCCCGCTGTGCAGGTAGTTCATCGACTGGTTGGCCAGACACGCCACGCCCACGTCGAGCAGTGCCAAGTCAATGTGCTGGCCGCGGCCTGTCACTTGGCGTGCTTGCAAGGCCGCCAGGATGCTGGTGCTGGCATACAAGCCCGTGAGGATGTCGGTGAGTGCCACGCCCACCTTCATGGGGCCAGCGCCGGGCGTGCCATCGGGCTGACCGCTGATGCTCATCAGCCCGCCCATGCCCTGGATCAAGAAGTCATAACCTGCGCGCTGGGCATAGGGTCCGGTCTGGCCAAAGCCGGTCACCGAACAGTAAACCAGCCGGGGGTGCAGGGCGTGCAGTGTGTCGTAGTCCAGCCCGTACTGTTTCAAACTGCCGACCTTGAAGTTCTCGATCAGCACATCGCATTGCTGCGCCAATTGCTGCACGAGTTGCTGGCCTTCGGGGGTGCTCAGGTCGATCGCGATGGATTTCTTGTTGCGGTTGGTGCACAGGTAATACGCCGCATCACGCGTGGGCTCACCCTGTGCGTCCTTCAGGTAGGGCGGGCCCCAGGTGCGGGTGTCGTCACCCGTTTCGGGCCGCTCGACCTTGATGATCTCGGCGCCCAGGTCACCCAAGGTCTGCGCGGCCCAAGGCCCTGCCAGCACACGTGAGAGGTCGAGCACGCGGATGTGCGAGAGCGCACCGCGTGGACCGGTGTCTTCGATGGCAGCGTTCATTGCTGCTCCACTTTTGCGCTGGCGGCAATGCGCTTCCACAGCTTGATCTCGGCCGCCTGGAAGGTGCGCATTTCTTCGGGGCCACCGTTCATGACCTCAGCGCCCAGGCGCTCATAAAACTCACGGGTTTCGGGCAAGCGCTCGATGGCGGTGAGCAAGCTCGCGAGCTTGTCGGTTTCGGCCTTGGGTGTCTTGGCCGAGACCATGGCGCCCACCCAGGTGTAGGCCGTGAAGCCTGGCAAGCCCGCCTCGCTGGCGGTGGGCACCGCAGGCAATGTGGGCGAGCGCTGCTCTGACGCAAAAGCCAGTGCACGCAACTTGCCGGCCTTGACCATCTCTTGCGCGCTCGTCATCTCGGCAAAGGCAAACTGCACGGTGCCTGCCGTCACTGCCGACACGACTTCGCTGGCACCTTTGAACGGCACATGCACCGCCTGGATGCGGGAAGCATCGTTGAAGGCCTCGGCCATCAGCTGGTAACCGGCCGAGCCCGCACCGTAATTGAGTTGGCCAGGTTTGGCCTTGGCGGCCGCGACCAGATCGGCCACTGTCTTGTACTCTGACTGGCCCGGCACGATCAGCAGCGATGCGGCGCGCATCATCATGGTCAGTGGCGCGAAATCGGCCACCGGGTCATAGGGCAAAGACTTGAACAGCGCCGCATTCACCGCCAGTGTGGAGTTGCTGCCCACAAAGACGGTGTAGCCGTCAGCGGGAGCACTTTGCACGGCACGCACGGCGATGAAGCCGTTGGCACCGGGCTTGTTGTCCACCACCACGGTCTGGCCCGTCATCTCGGTCAGCTTTTTGGCGAAGTAACGTGCCGAGGTGTCGGTGCCGCTGCCCGGTGGAAACGGCACCACAAAGCGCAAGGGCTTGGACGGGAAGGCCGCTGTCTGCGCTTGCACGGCCGTGCCACCGATGGCTGCGGCCAGCAGGCCCAGCGTGGTGAGTGTCTTGAGGATGTGTCTGCGTTGCATCATGGCTTGTCTCCGGTGAATTTTTATTCGAGCGTCACGCCCGTGGCTTTGACGACGGCAGCCCAGCGCGCCAGTTCCTTCTTGACATAAGCGCCGTACTCCTCGGGGGTCGAGCCCAGAGGTTCGGCACCTTGTTGGGCCAGCTTTTCCTTGACCTCGGCGCTTTGCAGGGCCTTGGTGATTTCGGCGTTCAGGCGCTGCACCACCGCTTTGGGGGTGTTGGCGGGCACCATGATGCCCTGCCAGGCACCCGCTTCAAATCCTGGCATCACGGTCTCGCCCAGCGTGGGCACCTCGGGGAAGAGTGACATGCGTTGGCTGGTGGTGACCGCCAGCAGCTTGAGGCGCTTTTCTTTCACGAAAGGCATCACCGAGTTGATGGTGTCGGTCATGAACTGGATCTGCCCTGCGACCAAGTCCACGTCGGCCGGGGCGCTGCCACGGTAGGGCACATGGGTGGCGTCGATGTCGTGGTGCTTGACCAATTGAAAGGCCGCCAGGTGCGTCACGTTGCCATTGCCTGCCGAGCCATAGGACAGCTTGCCGGGGTTGGCTTTGGCGTAAGCGATGAACTCGCGCACAGTGTTGGCAGGCACGGCAGGGTTGACCACCAGCGCCAGCGGCACCACGGCCGTGAGCGCCACGGGCGCGAGGTCACGCTGAACGTCGTAGGCCAGGCTCTTGTAGAGCGCTGGGCTCAAGGTGATGGACGAGGTGTTGTAGAGCACGGTGTAGCCGTCGGCTGGCGCCTTGGCGGCGGCCACGGCTGCAATGTTGCCGTTGGCACCGGGCTTGTTGTCGATCACGATGGACTGGCCCATTTGCTCCGACATTTTTTTGGCCAGCACGCGCGCCACCAGGTCGGTGGGGCCGCCCGGCGGAAAGGGCACGAGCAGGGTGATGGGCTTGCTCGGGTAAGCCTGCGCCCAAGCACTCAGGGGCAAGCAAGCCGCAGCGGCCAGGCCCAGCAGGGTTCTGCGAAAAGTGTGTTGGATGTTCATTTTTTGTCTCCTGGTGTGGATCGGGGTTTTTGAAAACGCTCAATCGGCTGGGCGACCTGCCAGCAAGCGGGTGGCGGTGTAGGTCATGACGGGCGTGCCGTGCTGCTTGAACACGTCGATGCGCGACGTGACCACGGCGCGGCCACTGCGCGAAGTGGGTCGGATCTCGGTCACCTCGATCACGGCCTCGATGGTGTCGCCCACCAGCACAGGTGCCAAAATTTTCTGGTGCAGCTCCAGCATGGCCAGGCCCGTGCCCTGGATCATGGTCTGCAAGATGAAGCCTTCGATCAGGGTGTAGGTGAGTGCGCCCGGCACAGGTCGCCCGGCCATCGCGCCGCCTTCGTAGCCTTCTTCGATGAAGATGGCTTCGAGCATGCCCGTGACCGAAATGAAGTTGACCAAATCGGTCTCGGTGATGGTGCGCCGGAAGGTGCGCATGCGCTGACCGACCGTGAGGTCTTGCCAGACAAAGCCGCGCCCCAGCTGAGGCAAAGTGCGGTCCACCGCCGCTGTCGAAAACGCTGCGCTGCTCATGGGTGTGAAACTCCGGAATCGTTGGAAAGTGTGGGGGCCACGGCCGCGCCGCTGCCCAGCATGGCGTCGATCTGCGCGGCAGACAAGCCCGCAGCGGACAGCAGGGGGCGCGTGTGTTCCCCCAAGCGCGGCGGCAGCGCCACGGGCGGGCGCTGGCCGTTGAAGCGCACGGGCACCCCCGGAAAGCGCACCTCGCCCATGGCGGGGTCTTGCACCGACTCGAAAAACCCGGTGGCCAACAAATGCGGGTCTTGCGGCAAATCGTCCAGCCGCCCCACGGGCGCTGCCGGGATTTCGAGCCGCTCACAAGTGGCGATCCAGTAGGCCGTGTCGTGCTTTTCCACCAAACCGGACGCGAGTTCAAGCAACTCGGCAATGTGCTTGGTGCGCTGCGCGATGTCGGCAAAGCGCGGGTCCGCTGCCAAGTTCGGGCGACCGACCTCGGCAAAAAACCGCTGCCAGTGGGTGGTGGTGTAGGGCATCATGGCCACATGGCCATCGGCCGTGCGGTAAGGCCTGCGCCAAGGCGCCAGCACACGCGGGTAACCCGCACCCGAGAGCGGCGGCACAAAGTGCTGACCGTAAAAGTGCTCCACCAGATTGAAGCCCACCATGGACTCGAACATGGGGATCTCGACCAGCGCGCCCTCGCCCGTGCGCTCGCGCTGCATCAGGGCGGCCAAGATGGCGTGCGCCGCCACATGGCCGCAGGTCTTGTCGGCGGCGATGGTGGGCAGGTAACGCGCCTCGCCCGTCTGGCGCTCCATCAGATCGGCCAGGCCCGACATGCCCTGGATCACATCGTCATATGCGGGTCGGCCCGCATAAGGCCCAGGCAAAAAACCCAACAAGCTGGCGTACACCAGCCGGGGGTGGCGTTGGCGCAGGGTGTCCGGGTCGATGCCCAGCGCCGCGAGTTTTTGGGGCCGCATGCTGTGCATGAACACGTCGGCCGAATCCACCAGCGCCTGCAAGGCCTGCTGGGCTGCGGCCTGCTTGAGGTCGAGCACCAAGCTCTTTTTGCTGCGGTTGGCGCCCATGAACATGGCGGCCATGCCCGGCTCCAGGCCCGGGCCCGTGTGGCGTGTCGAATCGCCCTCGGGCGGCTCGACCTTGATGACTTCGGCGCCATAGTCGGCCAGCACCTGGCTGGCCAGTGGGCCAAAAATCACGCTCGACAGGTCCAGGACCCGGATTCCTTTGAGTGGCTGCATACCTGAGACGAAGATGTGGAAAGGGTGTATCGCAGGCCATTATTTCTGCCGGGGATGTTTTCGTCTAATATTTGTTTTCACCTCTGTGATAGCTATTGGATATCAATGGACACCCGCCAGCTGCGCCACTTTGTGGCCCTTGCCGAAACCCTGAACTACCACCGCGCGGCCGAGCGGCTGCACATCTCGCAGCCGCCGCTGTCGGCCTCGATCCGCAAACTCGAAGAAGAGCTGGGCGTGCGTTTGTTCGAGCGCACGCGGCGCGGCACCCACCTCACGCCCGCGGGCGAGGCGGCGCTGGCCGATGCCCGCCGCGCGCTGTTTCACACCGAGCAGTTCGGCCGCACGGCCGCCGCCACAGCCCGGGGCGAAGCGGGCACGCTGCGCATCGGCTTCATCGGCTCGGCCACCTATTCGCTCATGCCCCGGCTGATGCCGCTGTTTCGCGCGCGCTACCCCGACGTCGAGCTGGTGCTGAGCGAGTCGACCACCAGCCGCCTGATCGAGCAGGTGGAGCAAGGCGATCTGGACGCCGGGCTGCTGCGCTTTCCGATGGTGCACGCCACCCAGGCGCAGATGACCCCGGTGGAGCGCGATGTGTTTGTGGCCGCGCTGCCCGAAGGCCACCCGCTGCTGGCCAAACCCAAACTTAAGCTGTCGGACCTCGCGGCAGAGCCCTTTGTCATGTACAGCGCCCAAGCAGTGCCCGGTCTGCACGCCATGGCCTTGCTCGCTTGCCAGCAGGCGGGCTTTGTGCCCAAGGTGCAGCAAGAAGCGGTGCAAGTGCAGACCGTGGTCAGCCTGGTCGAGAGCGGCTTGGGCGTGGCCCTGGTGCCCTCGGTGGCCACACGCCACGCCATGCCGGGTGTCGTGTTCCGCAAGGTGCATGGGCCGGGCGCCGCCACCGAAATTGGCATTGCCCTGCTGTGGCGGCCCGACAGCGAAACGCCTGCGGCACGCCGGTTCAGGGAAACGATTGAGAGTCTGGCCGACAAGACCACGGGGTAAATGAAACTCGCAGATTACGCCACTGGCAGTGCAAGCGTTTCACATACCTGCCCTGCCCTGCCCTGCCTGCAAAACAATAGCAAGCTCATGCGGCTGTTCAGGTAACCGCCACAAAAAAGCCCGCCTGAAGCGGGCCAGTTTGTTGATTTCAAACATGAAATTTTTGGAGGCTCGGGCCGGAGTCGAACCGACCTACACGGATTTGCAATCCGGTGCATAACCGCTTTGCTACCGAGCCATGTTCAGAAAAAACCTGACAAAAAAGGGAAGCGTTGGCTTCCCTTTTTGCTGAAAGATGTTGGCACTTCTTTCAATGTTTGGAGCGGGAAACGAGGCTCGAACTCGCGACCTCAACCTTGGCAAGGTTGCGCTCTACCAACTGAGCTATTCCCGCATTGTCTGGACTCAAATTATACATCGAAAATCAGAACCAAATCCGACCACGACAAAATCCAATTCATCACACCGATTCATGAGTGGAGGCGCGGGCCGGAGTCGAACCGACCTACACGGATTTGCAATCCGGTGCATAACCGCTTTGCTACCGCGCCCCGTTCCTATCAAAGGAATCTCAGAAATCGCACAAAAAAGGGAAGCTTTAGCTTCCCTATTTGCTGAAAGATGTTGGCACTTCTTTCAAGATTTGGAGCGGGAAACGAGGCTCGAACTCGCGACCTCAACCTTGGCAAGGTTGCGCTCTACCAACTGAGCTATTCCCGCATTTCAAAGAACTTGGCATTATATGCTTCATCCTCTGCATTGACATGAATTATAGCGTGATTTTCGAGGCCAATTGAATAGAACTCAAAAATTTCCATCAATGCTTGACTGCTTCCGGTTTGGCCGTTGCGGCCACTGCCGTCACGGCAGCGGCCACCTCTTCTTCACTCAAGGGCAAAGGCTTGGCTTCCAGGGCGACTTCCAGCACCTGATCAATCCACTTCACGGGCACAATTTCCAGGCCATTTTTGACGTTCTCGGGAATGTCCTGCAAATCCTTGACGTTGTCCTCGGGGATCATCACGGTCTTGATGCCGCCACGCAATGCCGCCAGCAATTTTTCCTTCAAGCCACCAATGGCCGTGACTTCACCTCGCAAGGTGATTTCACCGGTCATGGCCACATCAGCACGCACAGGAATACCCGTCATGGCCGACACCATGGCCGTGGTCATGGCAGCACCAGCACTCGGACCATCTTTGGGTGTAGCGCCATCCGGCACGTGGATGTGCAGGTCTTTCTTTTCAAAGATTTCGTCCTTGATGCCCAGCAAACGCGAACGGCTGCGAACCACAGTGCGGGCGGCTTCTACAGACTCTTTCATCACATCGCCCAGCGAACCGGTACGGGTGATCACGCCTTTTCCGGGCATAAGGGCCGCTTCGATGGTCAGCAAGTCGCCACCCACTTCAGTCCAGGCCAAACCAACCACTTGACCCACCTGGTTCTTTTGCTCAGCACGGCCATAGGTGTATTTGCGCACACCCAAAAACTCATTGAGGTTGTCGGCAGTCACCTGAACTTGCGGCTTCATTTGCTTGAGCAGCAAGGCCTTGACGACTTTGCGGCAAATCTTGCCCAGTTCGCGCTCCAAAGATCGAACACCCGCTTCACGTGTGTAATACCGCACCATGTCCCGAACCGCTGCTTCGGACACGTTCAGCTCGGACTCCTTGACACCATTGTTGGTCATTTGCTTAGGCAGCAAATACTTCATGGCGATGCTGGTTTTTTCGTCTTCGGTGTAACCCGAAAGACGGATGACTTCCATGCGGTCCAACAGGGCCGAAGGGATGTTCATCGAATTCGAGGTGGCCACGAACATCACATCGCTCAGGTCAAAGTCAACTTCAACGTAGTGATCTCCAAAGGTGTGGTTTTGCTCAGGATCCAGCACCTCCAGCAAGGCGCTGGAAGGATCGCCCCGGAAATCGGTACCCAATTTGTCGATTTCGTCGAGCAGGAACAGCGGATTCTTGGTGCCCACCTTGTTCAGGTTCTGCAGCACCTTGCCCGGCAAAGCACCAATGTAAGTGCGGCGATGCCCACGAATTTCGGCCTCATCACGCATCCCGCCCAAAGCCATGCGCACGTATTTGCGACCGGTGGCCTTGGCAATCGATTGCCCCAACGAGGTCTTGCCGACGCCGGGTGGCCCGACCAGACACAAAATGGGCGCCTTGACCTTGTCCACACGTTGCTGCACAGCAAGATATTCCAGGATGCGGTCTTTGACTTTGTCCAGCCCATAGTGATCCTGATTCAACACCTCTTCGGCATTGCCCAGATCGTGCTTGAGCTTGGTCTTTTTGCTCCAGGGTAATCCGGTCAGCACATCCAGATAGTTGCGAACCACCGAAGCTTCTGCCGACATGGGCGACATGAGTTTGAGTTTTTTCAGCTCGCCTTCAGCCTTTTTACGGGCTTCAGCGGACATTTTGGCCGTCTTGATTTTCTTTTCGATTTCCTCGATGTCAGCACCGTCTTCGCCATCACCCAATTCTTTTTGGATCGCTTTGACCTGCTCATTGAGGTAAAAGTCGCGCTGATTTTTTTCCATCTGGCGCTTGACTCGACCACGAATGCGCTTGTCGACATTGAGAATATCCACCTCGTGTTCGAGTTGGGCAAACAGATTCTCAAGGCGCGCCTTGATGCTGGACAAGTCCAGCACCTGCTGCTTGTTTTCCAGCTTCAGAGGCAGATGCGCGGCAATGGTGTCCGCCAAGCGTCCGGCATCGTCAATGCTCGAGATGGAGGTCAGGATTTCCGGCGGGATTTTCTTGTTCAGTTTGACGTACTGATCAAACTGCTGCATCACGGCACGACGCAGCGCTTCGATTTCACTGCCAGGCTCGGACTGCTCTATGCTCGGGTCCACCGGAGCCACCTTGGCGACAAAGTGGACCTCGCCATCCACGATGCTCTGAACCAAAGCACGCTGCTGGCCTTCCACCAACACCTTTACGGTGCCATCGGGCAACTTGAGCATTTGCAATATCGTGGACACACAGCCGACATCAAACATGTCAGAAGCGTCTGGCTCGTCCTTGGCGGCAGTTTTTTGAGCCACCAGCATGATGCGGCGTTCGGTTGCCATGGCCGATTCGAGCGCCTTGATGCTCTTGGGACGCCCAACAAACAGCGGAATCACCATGTGAGGGAACACCACCACGTCACGCAGCGGCAACATGGGCAGTTCGATCGGGGTGGGCGGCAAAGGTGTGTGTCCAGACATGGTGTTTCCCTCAGGTCAATTCAGCTACACATGGATGCTCTGCGCACAATTACAACCCAGCAGTTTGAGGGGCTATTGCGCAGCGCATCACACATGTTGGTCAGGCCTGTTTGGCCGACTCGCGGTAAACCAGCAGCGGCGCTTTGTTGTCGTCGATGGTGGACTCGTCTACCACAACTTTTTCAACATTGGCCGCATTGGGCAATTCAAACATGGTGTCGATCAATGCTTGCTCCATGATGGAGCGCAAGCCTCGGGCACCGGTCTTGCGGGCCAATGCCTTGCGGGCAATCGCCGTCAGCGCACTGGGGCGCACTTCAAGCTCCACGCCCTCCATGGACAGCAGTTTGGTGAACTGCTTGACCACGGCGTTTTTGGGCTCGGTCAGGATTTGCACCAAAGCGTCTTCGGTCAATTCAGCCAAAGTGGCCACCACAGGCAACCGACCGACCAGCTCGGGAATCAGGCCGAATTTAATGAGGTCTTCAGGCTCAACTTCGTTGAACACATCGGTCAGTGAACGCTGCTTCTTGCTCTTGACCGTGGCGCCAAAGCCAATGCCGCCAGCTTCAGTGCGGTTTTCGATGACTTTTTCAAGCCCCGCGAAAGCGCCACCGCAAATGAACAGGATGTTGGTCGTGTCGATCTGCAGGAAATCCTGGTTGGGATGCTTGCGCCCGCCCTGAGGGGGAACGCTGGCCATGGTGCCTTCAACCAGCTTGAGCAAGGCTTGCTGCACGCCCTCGCCCGACACGTCACGCGTGATCGAGGGGTTGTCGGATTTGCGGGTGATCTTGTCAATCTCGTCGATGTACACGATGCCGCGCTGGGCACGCTCGACGTCGTAATTGCAGGTCTGCAGCAACTTGGCCACGATGTTCTCGACGTCCTCGCCCACGTAACCGGCTTCGGTCAGGGTCGTCGCGTCAGCCATCACAAAGGGCACGTCCAGCATGCGCGCCATGGTCTGCGCCAGCAAAGTCTTGCCCGAACCCGTAGGGCCAATCAGCAAGATGTTGCTCTTGGCGAGTTCGACATCGTCTTTTTTGGCACCCTCTTTGTGTTTGAGGCGCTTGTAATGGTTGTAAACCGCCACCGCCAGACTGCGCTTGGCTTTTTCCTGGCCAATCACATAGTTATCGAGGTTGGTTTTGATGTCCAACGGTGTCGGCAAGCCGTCCTTGGCACCCTCGCCCACCAAGGTGGTGGCCAGTTCATCGCGCACGATGTCGTTGCACAAGTCTATGCATTCGTCGCAAATGAAGACCGATGGGCCTGCAATCAGCTTTTTGACCTCATGCTGGCTTTTGCCGCAAAAGGAGCAGTACAGGTTTTTTTCAGAAGTGGAGCCTTTTTTGTCGGCCATAAAAAGTCGCCTTGGTATCCGGAGATCGTCAATGATAACGAAAGAAAAACGGCGCTCACCTGCACAGGTAAACGCCGTCCAAATCAGGCCGGGTCAACCGGCACGCATCAGGCTCGCTTGGCGATCACCTGATCGATCAAACCATAGTCCTTGGCCTCGTCAGCCGACAGGTAGTAATCGCGCTCGGTGTCCAACTCAATTTTGCTCAGCGGCTGGCCGGTGTTTTCGGCCAGGATGCGGTTCAAATGTGCACGGGTCTTGACGATTTCGCGTGCAGCAATTTCGATTTCAGTGGCCTGACCACGCGCACCACCCAGAGGCTGGTGGATCATGATCTTGGAGTTGGGCAGCGAAAAGCGCTTGCCCTTGGCACCCGATGACAGCAAGAAAGCACCCATGCTGGCGGCCATGCCGTTGCATAGCGTAGACACATCGGGCTTGATGAAGTTCATGGTGTCGTAAATCGCCATGCCTGCGCTGACCGAGCCGCCTGGTGAGTTGATGTACAGCGAGATGTCCTTTTCAGGGTTTTCGCTCTCCAAAAACAACAACTGCGCCACGATCAGGTTGGCCATGTGGTCATTGACCTCGCCCACCAGAAAAATCACGCGCTCCTTGAGCAAGCGTGAATAAATGTCATAGGCACGTTCGCCACGGCCCGATTGCTCAACGACCATGGGCACCATGCCCAGATTAGTGATATCCAGTGCGCTCATCATTTCTCCATGAATTTCAGATGACTTTAACCCGAGTTCTCAACCCACCAAAGAGATGGGGCTTGTCAGCCAGACTGCAAGCCCGGCACAAGCCCCATTCTTCAAGTGTTCACAGAATCCATCAGGCCTGCTGACCCATCAGCTCTTCAAAGGTGATGGCTTTTTCGGTGACCTTGGCTTGGCCCAGCACGAAATCAGACACATTGCTCTCGATGACCACGGCCTCCACCTCGGCCAGACGCTGGTTGTCGCTGTTGTACCAACGCACCACATCATCGGGGCGCTCGTAGCTTGCAGCCAGCTCTTCGATGTGCGCCTTGATCTGCTCAGGCTTGGCGTGCAGGGTATTGCCACGCACGACTTCGGCCACCACCAAGCCCAGGCGCACGCGCTGCTCGGCTTGGGGTCGGAAGATATCGTCAGGGATTGGGGCCTTGTCGGCGTCCTTGATGCCGCGTTGCTTCAAGTCGGCACGGGCGCCATCTTTCAGGCGCTCGATTTCGCTTTGCACGATCGACTGTGGCAGGTCCAGCTCGGCCTTGGCCACCAAAGCATCCATAGCGGCTTGCTTGTTGCGGGCCAGCAAGCGGAACTTGACTTCGCGCTCGAGGTTTTTGCGGATGTCAGCGCGCAGGCCTTCAACCGTTGCGTCAGCGATACCCAAGGACTTGGCCAGGGCTTCATTGACTTCGGGCAGGTTAGCCGCTTCGAGTTTCTTGACGGTGACGAGGAAGTCGGCGGTTTTGCCCGCAACATCCTGACCGTGGTAGTCCGCAGGGAAAGCCAGCGGGAAAGTCTTGCTTTCACCGGTTTTCATGCCGCGCACAGCGTCTTCAAACTCTTTGAGCATCTGGCCGTCGCCCAGGATGAACTGGAAGTCTTCGGCTTTGCCGCCAGAGAACACTTCACCGTCGATCTTGCCTTCGAAGTCGATGGTGGCGCGGTCGCCGTCTTGTGCAGCGGCGTCTTGAGCGCGCTGAGCGAAGGTGCGGCGCTGCTTGCGCAAGATGTCCACGGTCTTGTCGATGGCCGCATCAGAGACTTCAGCGGTCAGTTTTTCGACTTCGGTGTCAGCCAGATTGCCCAGCTTCACTTCGGGGTAAACCTCAAAAATGGCATCAAAAGTCAATTGGCCTTCCGGTGCGCCTTCTTTTTCAGAGATGCGGGGCTGACCAGCCACGCGCACTTGCGCTTCGTTGGCAGCCACGGAGAAAGCTTCGCCCACTTTGTCATTCAGCACTTCGTACTGAACCGAGTAGCCATAGCGCTGGGCCACGACGTTCATGGGCACTTTGCCCGGACGGAAACCGTCCATCTTGACCGTACGGGCCATTTTCTTCAGGCGTGCATCGACCTCGGACTGGATGGCCGTCACGGGCACAGTCAGGGTGATCTTGCGTTCCAGTTTTTCAAGGGTTTCAACAGTCACTGTCATCGTCGTTCTCGGTTAATGTGAATCGCTCTCATGTTCCGGGACAAGCCCTTCTCATGAAAAAGAGTTGGTGCGCGGGGCGGGACTCGAACCCGCACAGTGTTGCCACCGTCAGGACCTAAACCTGGTGCGTCTACCAATTTCGCCACCCGCGCGGGTCCAAACAAAAAGGGCGAACAGGCCGGGATGGGTGCCATCCACAGGCCTGACCGCCCGCTTGAAATCGGTCAACTTTCTATTTTAGCCGCTCCGGACCCTATTTTTGGGTCCGGGCGATGCTGGTTTTCTCCTCTGCGACGGTGTTTTTCAAGCCGCCTGGGCAGGCTCTGTCGGGCGCGGCACACGGAACCAGGCCGCGTACATGGCCGGCAGCGCCAGCAAAGTCAGGGCGGTGGCCACGATCAGGCCACCCATGATGGCCACGGCCATCGGCCCCCAAAACACGCTGCGCGACAGCGGGATCATGGCCAGCACGGCCGCTGCTGCCGTCAGCACAATGGGCCGCAAACGGCGCACGGCCGACTCGACGATCGCCCGCCAAGGCTCCACACCTGCTGCGCGGTCCTGCTCGATCTGGTCAATCAGGATCACCGAGTTGCGCTGGATCATGCCCATGAGCGCGATCACCCCCAGCAAAGCCACAAAACCAAATGGCCGGTTGAGCGCCAGCAACGATGCCGCCACCCCCGCCATGCCCAAAGGACCGGTCAGGAACACCAGCACCGAGCGGCTGAAGCTTTGCAACTGCAGCATCAGCAGCGTGAAGGTGATGAACAGCATGATGGGCACACCCGCCGCAATCGAGGCCGAGCCTTTGGAGCTTTGCTCGACCGCGCCTGCGACTTCAATGCGGTAATCGGTCTGGCCCTGGCTGGCCCACTGGGCTTGCAGCTTCTGCAACTCAGGCTGCAGCTGCGCCGTCACCGTGGCGCCCTGCACCCCTTCGGCGATGTCCGACTGCACCGTGATGGCGTACTGGCGGCCTTCGCGCCACATCACGCCCGGTTCCCAGGCGAAGACGGGACGCGCGATTTGCAAGAGCGGAATCGACTTGCCCGACGCCGTGGGCACATAGGCCTGACCCAGATCGGACAGCGCATCGCGCTCGTTCAAAGGCTGACGCAGCACGATGTCGATCAGTTTGTCGCCTTCGCGGAACTGGCCCACAGGCGCCCCCGACAAGAGCGTGCGTGAGGACTGCGCAATGGACTGACTGGTCACGCCCAAGGCGCGGGCCTTGGCCTGGTCCACTTCCAGGCGCACGGTCTTGACCGACTCGTTCCAGTTGTCGTTCACCCCCCGGGCACTGGCGTTGCGGCGCATGACGGCCTTGACCTCTTCGGCCTTCTGGCGCAGGGCCACAGGCTCGGTGCCCACCACGCGAAACTGCACCGGGTAGGGCACGGGCGGGCCATTGGGCAGCAGCTTGACGCGGCCACGGACTTCGGGGAACTCCTGCGCCAGCAAGGCCGGAAGCTTCACACGCAAGCTCTCGCGCACCTTCAGGTCACGCGGCAACACGATCAACTGCGACACATTGCTCTGCGGGAACACCTGATCGAGCGGCAGGTAAAAACGCGGCACGCCCGAGCCCACCCAGGTGGTGACCGAGCTCACGCCCTCTTCTTGCGCCAGGCGTTTCTCGACGCGCTTGGCCACCTCTTCGCTGGCACTGTAGGGTGCGCCCTCGGGCAGCCACAGGTCCACCAAAATTTCAGGGCGGCTGGAATCGGGGAAGAACTGCTGCTGCACCTTGCCCATGCCCACGATGCCCAGCACAAACAGGGCGATGGTGATGCCGATGGTCTTCCAGCGGTGGGTCACACACCAAGTCACCCAGCGGCGGAACTGGCGGTAAAACGGCGTGTCAAACATTTCGGCGCTGTCGTGGCTGTGCACAGCCCCCTCGCCCACCACCGCATGCACTGGAGGCTTGAGCAGCCAAGCGCCCAGGTAGGGCACAAAGTAGACCGAGGCCACCCAGCTCACGATCAGCGCAATCACCGTGACCGCGAAGATGGCGAAGGTGTATTCGCCCGTCACCGATTTGGCGATGCCGATGGGCAAAAAGCCCGCCGCCGTGATCAGCGTGCCCGTGAGCATGGGCATGGCCGTCAGCTCATAAGCAAAGGTGGCCGCGCGGAACTTGTCGTAGCCCTCTTCCATCTTGCGCACCATCATCTCGACCGCAATGATGGCGTCGTCGACCAGCAGGCCCAGCGCAATGATCAGCGAGCCCAGCGAAATTTTGTGCAGACCGATGCCAAAGTAATTCATGGCCAAAAAGGTCACCGCCAGCACCAACGGGATGGTGATGCCCACCACCAGACCGGGTCGGATGTCCAGCGTCCAGCGCTTCCACAGGGGGTTGTTTCCGGGCCGCTTGTGCAAACCCAGCGCCAAAAAGCTCACCGCCAACACAATCACCACCGCCTCGATCAGCACCTTGATGAACTCATTGACCGATTTGGACACGGCTGCGGGCTGGTCCTGCACCTGCTTGAGCGCCAAGCCCACGGGCAAACTGGCCTCGATTTGCTTGACCGTGGCATTGAGCGCCTTCCCCAGAGCGATGATGTCGCCGCCCTTGGCCATGCTCACACCCAGGGCAATGACTTCTTCGCCGTCATGGCGCACCTTGACGGACGGCGGGTCCACATACCCACGGCTGACCGTGGCGATGTCGCCCAGTCGCACCTGCGCGCCTGAGCCACCACGTATGGGCATGGCCCGCAGGTCGTCCAGATTCTGGAACTGGCCGCCCACGCGCACCTGCACCACGTCGTTGGGTGACTGCATCGTGCCGGCCGACTCGACCGCGTTTTGCTGGCCCAGCTGCGCCAGCACGGCGCCCATGTCCAAGCCCATCTGGGCGATCTTCTTTTGCGAGACGTCGATGAAGATTTTTTCGTCCTGCACGCCAAAAAGCTCGACCTTGGCCACATCGGGCACGCGCAGCAGCGTCTGGCGCACGCGGTCGGCGTGCGTCTTGACCTCGGCGGCGCTGAAGCCATCGCCGCTCAGGGCGTAAATCACGCCATACACATCACCAAACTCATCGTTGAAAAACGGCCCCACCACGCCCTGCGGCAAGGTGGCGCGCATGTCGCCGATCTTTTTGCGCACGGTGTACCAGACCTGCGGCACCTCACCGGGCTTGGAATAGTCCTTGAGTTCCAGAATGATCTGCGACTCGCCCGGCTTGGAGTAGCTGCGGATCTTGTCCGCATAGGGCACTTCCTGCAGCGTGCGTTCGAGCTTATCGGTCACCTGCTCGGCCACCTGCTGGGCCGTGGCCCCGGGCCAATAAGTGCGCACCACCATGGCCCGGAAGGTGAACGGTGGGTCTTCGTCCTGCCCCAGCTGAAAGTAAGACGCCATGCCGAGCACCATGAGCGCCACCATCAGGTAGCGCGTCAGGGCCGGGTGCTCCAGCGCCCAGCGCGAGAGGTTGAAACTCTTTTTTTCGGTGTCACGCATGGGCATCACCGCTGGGTTGCTGAAGAAGCCGCTGTGACGGGGGCGGGAGCCGTTGCGGGTGCGGGAGCCGCTGCCGGTGCGCTGTACACCGAGACCTTCTGCCCCGGCGACAAGACATGCACCCCGGCACTCACCACCTTTTGGCCCACGCTCAGGCCCGACGCGATCACCACCTCATTGCCATCGACCGTGCTCACTTGCACAGGCTGCAAACGCACCGTCATGGTCGCTTCGTCCAGCACCCAAACCGCACTGCCTGCACCTTCTTGGCGAAGCGCGCTGGTGGGCAGCTTGATGACTTGGGCTGTGCGGGGTGCCTCTTCAGCCGCCAGCACCGTCAACGTGGCCCCCAAAGGCAGGCGATCCGCCGCCTCCAGCGCCAGCTTGACCGTGTAAGTGCGGGTCACCGGATCGGCCCCAGCCCCCACTTCGCGCACCCGGCCTTTGAACACCTGGCCCGTCCCAGGCCAGACCGCCTGCATGGCTTGTCCGGTCTTGATCGCCAAAATGGCCTGCTCCGACACGGCAAACACCGCATCGCGCGGACCGTCATGCGCCAGACGCACCACCGGCTGCCCGGCCGACACCACTTGGCCGACTTCAACCTCCACAGCAGTGATCACCCCCGCAGCCGTGGCTTGCAACTTTGCATAGCCCGCCTGATTGCTTTGGGCCTGGGCCTGCGCCTTGACCTGCGCCAAGGTGGCTTCGGCCGCTTTCAGACTGGCTTCGCGGCGCTCCAATTCCACACCGCTGATGAAGTTTTGCGCCTTCAAGGCCTCGAAACGCTTGAACTCAGCAGCCGCCAAGTCGCGCTGGGTCTGGGCGGCTGTCACACCGGCCATGGCCGCTTGCGCCCCCAATTGGTAATCCTGCGCATCTATTTGGGCCAGCACCTGACCTGCGCCCACACGCTGCCCCGCCTCAGCCTGGCGCTGCACCAGCTTGCCGGCCACCCGAAAACCCAGACGCGACTCGACCCGGGCACGCACTTCAGCGGCGTATTCACCCTGTGCATGGAGCACCGAGCTCCCCACCGTGAGCAGCTTGACCGAGCGAACCGGCTCCTGAACCGCCTCCTGGCGCGAACAGGCCGACAACAAAGCCACCGCCGTGAACGCCGAAACCACACTCAAGCGAAGCGCCCAGCGCCCGGCCCCTTGAGGCAAAGAGAAATGAAACATGGAAAAACCATCCCAAAATTAATGACTGACTGGTTAGTAATTTAAGCAAATGACTGACTTCTGTCAAGCGACAATATGCCTACACATGCCAGCCTCCACTCTTTTGACCCGCAAGCAACTGCCTCTTTTACGCGGCGTATCGCGCTCGTTTTACCTGACGATTCGTCTGCTGCCACCCGCCCTGCAAGGCCCCATAGCAGTGGGCTATCTGCTGGCCCGGGCCACCGACACCGTGGCCGACACCACGGCCCAGCCTGCCGCCGAACGCCTGGCTTTGCTGTCTGGCCTGGCCCAAGCGATTCAATCACCCGCAGGGTCCCTGCAAGCACTCCAGAGCCTGCTCAACGAGTTTGCCCGCCACCAGACCGACCCGCATGAGCGGGCGCTGATGCAGGCCCTGCCCGACTGCCTGCCCCTGCTGCACGCCCTGCCCCCCGACGACCAGGCCAGCGTGCGCTGGGTTCTGGGGCACATCACACGCGGGCAGGTGCTGGACGTTGAGCGCTTTGGCCAAGGGCCTGCAGCCCTGGCAACCGAATTTGAACTGGACGACTACACCTGGCTCGTGGCCGGTTGCGTGGGCGAGTTCTGGACCGAACTGTGCGAGCGGCACCTGCCCGGCTTTGCCACCCAAAGCGCAGACGCCATGCGTCTGGCGGGCCGAGCCTACGGCATGGGCCTGCAAAGGCTCAACATCTTGCGCGACGCCGGGGCCGACCTGGCTGCGGGCCGGTGCTACTTGCCTGAGGCGCGCCTGACACCACTGGGCCTCAGCCCCGAGCAGCTCAGGCAAGCCGTTCGCACGGGTGATGCCGCTACGCTGCAACTTTTGGCCCCCTTGTGGGGCGAGTACCTGCAGCAAACCTACACCCAACTGAGCGAAGGCCTGCATTACAGCCAGTGCCTGAGCAGCCGCCGCCTGCGCCTGGCCTGCGCACTTCCCGCCCTGATCGGCGCCCGCACTGTGGCCCTGCTGCGCCAGGCAGGCCCACAAGCCCTGACCCAGCGCGTGAAAATGCCGCGCCACGAAATGCGCGCCTTGCTCTGGCGGCTGCTGTGGCGGCTGGCCTCGCCCCATACCCTGGGCCGAGAATTTCAGCGCCTTTCGCAGTGAGACAATCCCAGCCCATGAGCCCGCAAGACTACGTCCAGCAAAAAGCCGCCGCCTCGGGCAGCAGCTTCTATTACGCCTTCCTGTTTTTGCCCCCCGAGCGGCGTGCGGCCATCACCGCCTTTTATGCGTTTTGCCGCGAAGTGGACGACGTGGTCGATGAAATCAAAGACCCCAGCGTGGCCGCCACCAAACTCGCCTGGTGGCAAAAAGAAGTGATGCAAGCCTACGCAGGCCAGCCCAGCCACCCCGTCATGCACGCCCTCATGCCCCTGGCCCCTGCCTTCGGCATCGAAAGCCGCCACCTGATGGCCGTGATCGACGGCTGCCAGATGGACCTGAACCAAACCCGTTATCTGGACTTTGCGGGCCTCACGACCTACTGCCACCTGGTGGCCGGTGTGGTAGGCGAAGTCGCCGCACGCATCTTTGGCCAGACCGACGAGGCGACCACCCAGTACGCGCACAAGCTGGGCCTGGCCTTTCAGATGACCAACATCATCCGCGACGTGGGCGAAGACGCCATGCGCGGGCGCATCTATTTGCCGCTGGACGAACAGCAACGCTTTGGCGTCAAAGCGCAAGACCTGATGCAGCGCGACTATTCAGACCGCTTCACCGCGCTGATGAAGTTCCAGACCGACCGCGCCCACGCCCTGTACGACGAAGCCCTGGCCCTGCTGCCTGCCGCCGACCGCCGCGCCCAAAAACCCGGCCTCATGATGGCCAGCATCTACCGCACCTTGCTGCGGGAAATCGAAGCCTCGGGTTTTCAGGTGCTGCACCAACGCATTGCGCTCACGCCGCTGCGCAAGCTGTGGCTGGCTTGGAAGATGCAGGCGCTGGGGCGGTTTTGAGGCGCTCAGCGCTAAGGGCATGCACGTCAAGACACCGCAGGAAGAACGTTAGGCGCTGCCCTCTGGAAATCCAGTGATGTGGATTTCACCTCCCAACGCTTGTATGACGCGTAGCACCAGTGCCAGTTGCACCGATAGCTTGCCTGCCTCCAGCTCCACGACAAAGCGCACGCCCACCCCTGCCGCCAGGGCCAATTGAGGCTGCGTGAGCGCGAGCTGCTTGCGGGCTGCGCGGACGGCACTGCCCAATTGCTGTGGTGAATGAATGCTGGTCATGCTTTGTTGAATTTCCCGTTCGGGAAATTTTATACATTTCAACCGCATGGGGCTCAATAATTTCCCGTACGGGAAATCAAAGAACCATCAACTTGTCGAACCCTATTTCTATGAGGTCGTACTGGCTTGCGATATCGAAGCACCCCATCCTTTGTGATATACATAGTAAAATCATGCAGCGGGACTCCAGCCGTACCACCTCCTCTTAAAGAGGACATGTGAACATTGTGACTTAATAGACCAGTGCTTAATAATTTTTCCGATACTACAGTATCACCATCAAAATTATAGAAAATACACTCGGGATCAATGATGATAGGTTTGCTTCCAACGGCAATAATATTTTCCAGATGAAGATCGACGAATCCTAAAGAAAAGGCGGTCGCAGTCATTACTCCCATGCTGTACATGAATGTTTCAATATTATTTTGGCTGATTCTCTCTTCGGTGTTTTCTTCTTCAAGATATTCGATGAAGTACCATTGATTTTTTTTATCGGCAAAAATTGGAGGGGGTGCAACATCACAACCGATTGCTTGTGATAACTCTTGAAGAATTTCCCTCAGCACTTGATAAGGGCGGGGATCGGCGAATTTAAGAACAACGGCGCTTTTTCTATTTTCAATAAGCAGGGGACGCATTCCTCCATTATGTGAATCTCCCGCTAATGCTTTAAATACTAACGGGAGCGTAATACGATCTTTTTGCGTTTGGTTATAAATTGCACTTGCCTCAAGAGCGGAGATCAAAAAAATTCCAATATTTTCGACGCGTTTTCGAGCTATTTTTTCTAGATATTCAACAGAATTTTGCCAGCTTTGCGAAGTATCAAAATTTTTTTGGGCATTCTCCGTTGTCAAAAAAACTGGTTGAAGAACCGTAAAAATCTCATTTTCCACAATAGTCCGAAGGCTATCAAAATTGATAGCGGACAATTCTTTGTAGAGTTGCAAAAGTCTTGATACTTCTTTGTCAACGGTAGCATATAACATGGTTCAGTCGCGGTAGACGTCAATGCATGAAAGGTGACGACTCTGAAACATCATTAACTTTACCTGCACGACTGCAAGCCACTAATTTTTGCTTCGGCTTAATCCCATGTTTTGCATAAAAGCTCTCTTCTCCAACAAAAGCGTCGACATAAATTGCAGTATGTCCAAAACGCTCAATTATCATTTCAACAAGTTTACTACCAACTCCTTTTCCTTGCCATGAGGGATGAACACACACTTCGGCAATCCATGAGCAAATTTTGTTGTCACTAAAAACCCTAGCTATTCCAACTAACTGCCCATCATCATTCAAAGCAAAAAAACAAAAAGAACTGGGACCAAAAAATGCTGCCCTATACCCTTCGTCCTCTTTATAAGAAGATGCAGAACCATACCCAACGGATTCATAAAGATTGGCTAAGTCATCAAAACCAATCTTTTCTGTGTCCGTCGTAATATTAATACCACTCTTGTTAATCATCACATTCCTTTCGCATCAAAAAATATCGAGACCATTATAATTTTCAGTAAAAAAATTAGAGAAGGATGCCAGTTCAGCACAAAAATTCTGAAGCAACATCCGTTTTTACACGCGATTAAACGGGCATATTGTCACACGTTCCTGTTCCGCAGCATCTAGCAGGCTGCTGAAATACTCATCGTTTCAGGCGAAGCATCTTGCCCTAGGAAGCATTTCCTAGATTTTCTTTTCGCATTTTGAAATACCGCTGCCTTTGAGGCCTCAAAAACTGTTTTTGAGGCCCCTTTTCCAGCTCTTTTCACTCATCGAGCACCTTGCAGGCGCACCTGTCCCAGCGTGCGCAGTCGCGTGAGGTTGTACCCCGTCATCGTCAGCACGAACATCTGGTCGACTTTCTCCAGTCCTCGCACCAGAACCTGCCTCATGTGACCCACCGTCTTGGCCCAGCCAAAGCCTTGCTCTATGCGCTTGCGCTTTTCCTGTGAGATCTCGTAACCCTCGCTGGCTGCCACTGCATCGGGTACTGCCGATTGGCGACCAGATTTGTTTTGCGCCACATGCGGCAATACGTTCATCTCCTGCAAGGCCTCGATGAATTCCTTGGCGTCATAGCCTTTGTCCGCACCCAATGTGAGCGTCGTCTCCTCTTCACGCGCTTGGCGCGCATCATTGATCATGGCCTTGGCCGATTCTCGTTCGGCGTATCCATCGGCTTGCGTGACCATGGCGTTGACCACCAAGCCGTTGCGGTTGTCAGTGAGTGTGTGGCCCATGAAACGCAGCTCGCTGGCTGTCTTGCCTTTACGGTACAGCCGCGCATCACTGTCGGTGCTCGATTCGTGCGTCTCGTTGCTGCGGCGCTGGTTGCGGAAGTTGGCACCATCGCTGTCGTCCTCATCCTTGCGGTCTTTGGGTACAAAGCTTTTGTGACCTGCCCAGGCCTGGATCAAGGTACCGTCTACGCTGAAGTGCTCACCTGAGAGCAGATCTTGCTCGTCAGCCTGAGCCACGATCTGGTTGAACAGCTCCACCACCGCATCATGCTCAATCAAGCGTTGGCGGTTCTTGGTGAAGACCGTGGGCACCCAGACGGCATCGTCCATGGCCAAACCCACAAACCAGCGAAAGAGCATGTTGTACTGAATTTGTTCCATGAGCATGCGCTCAGAGCGCACGCTGTAGAGCACCTGCAACAGCATGGCGCGCAACAACTTCTCTGGCGCAACGCTGGGGCGGCCGCCTTTGATATCAGCCTCGTACATGTCCGCAAACAAGCCGTTCATGGCAATCAGTGCTTTGTTCACCATCTCGCGAATCGGCCTCAGAGGGTGGTTTGCAGGTACGAAATCATCCAGCCGCTTCATCAGAAACAGGCTTTCGGTGAAGGTGTCAGCGCCGCGCATAGTTGTCTGCTTTTGTGATGCGGGTATTTTCTACGGCGAAGCTGAAGGGAGGCTTTCGTCAAGGGGGGTATTTCAGCAGCCTGCTAGTGCTGCCCGCTGATTGACCAATCCACCGAACTTAAGCTATAATAATTAACGCAACTCATTGATTTAATTGAAGTTTTTCTTATTTTCTCTCGCCACAACATGACAACCACCATGGTAAGAAAATACAGGGTTTACCCTTGGTTCATCGCCTCTTGCTGAGCTGACCTCTGTCTTTGCTCAGCTGAGCAAATTCATCCACAGCTGCGCTTTTGCAGATTTGGCCCGAGGCCCACAATCCACCGCCTTTGTTCGCCAACGCAAACTGCCCCTGCCTTGTCTCGTGGGCGCTTTGCTCAGCCAACGCTCTCAATCTCAGCAGCTGATGCTGGACTCGTTTTTCGCCAGCTTGGCCGGTCACGCAGGTCTTGAGCGCGTGGCCAGTGACCGCGCATTTGCCCAAGCACGCAACAAACTCAAGCCCGAAGCCCTTACCGCTTTGAATGCTCAATTGCTGGACCTGGCTCAGGCCAGAGGCTGGATGCCGCTTTGGCATGGCCTGCGTGTGGTGGCCGCAGACGCCTCTGTGTTCATGCCCGCCACCCGTGCGTGTCACCGAACGCGCCTTGCGGCACATCCCGATCAGCGTTTGTTTGGCCTGTATCTGCCCGGCCCTGAGCTGTGTCTGCATGCCCAACTCTATGGCCCCGAGACGGGCGAGCGTCAGATGCTTTTTGAGAACTTGCACCACCTGCAAGCCACCGATGTGCTGGTGCTTGACCGGGGTTATCCGGCTGCTTGGTTGATTGCCCTGTTGCAGCAGCAAAGCATCCGCTTTTGCATGCGCTGCGACAGTGACTGCGGCTTCAAGGCGGTGCGCGAGTTCTTGCGTAGCGGTGCCAGCGAGGCGATGGTCACCCTGAACATGCCCAGCACTGAAGATGCCAAGGATTACGAGTTCATTCGCCAAGCCCCGCGCGTGCGCCTGGTGCGTTGTGTCAGCTCCAGCGGCAAGGTGCGCGTGCTGCTCACCAACTTGGATGCACAAGCGTTTCCTGCTGAGCTGTTTGGGCAGCTGTACCACCAACGCTGGCGCATCGAAGAAGCCTTCAAACGCCTCAAGCACCGCCTGAAAATCGAAAGCGTCAGTGGCTTGAGCCAGCAAGCCTGTGTCGTTGACATCGCCGCCAAAGTGTTGGCCGACAACCTGGGCGCTTTGCTCAGTCACTGTGCCCGTGGCATGCAAGAGCGCACGGATCGTGTCTGCAACCGCAGCTACGCGGCCAGCCTGATGCAACGCATGCTGCCCCGTTTGCTGTTGCTGCCGGGTGCCCTTGCGACGTGCATCGCCCAGAGCATCGAACTGCTCAAGGGCAATCTGGTGCGAAGGGTTGAAGGCCGATCTCGGCCACGACCGGCGAGCAAAACAAAGCCGCATCCGCATTTGGCTTACAAGGCGTAGAGGCTTATGTTCGGTGGATTGGCTGATTGACCCCCAGCACCTTTACCGCCACCGCCACCGCCACCGGCGTAGTATGTAACGCTGTTGTATTTTTCAAAAAGATCGAGAAGACTTTTTGTATCGATAAGGCTCGTTGGAATTTGGGCAAGGCTGGCAGAGATGCCTACTGCGTTGTTCATTTGATGACCGTTTCAAAAAAATTAAAAAGAATTCCCTGCGAATAAATCGCAGAGACAAGAATTGCACTACTCAATTAGTAAAAAATGCAAATTTTAAAATTCTTAAGTTTATTTTTTACGCATAAGTTCGTCCCTTAGTTCAATGCCAATCTGCGATTTTTTGCCGCCCGGCGACGCAATTCGGCGCTGGCAAGACAACATGGTGGTTTACCGCAAAACCGAAGACTTTCTGGCCCGCTGCCTGGGCGGGCGCACAGGTGGCTTTGACTTCTTTGAGCTGGGGGCGAAGTTGTTTTGAAGATCCGCCCCTGTGAAGTCCGCACGGTGACTTCAAACTTGCACCTTGATAGGGAGCCAGCCCTGCTGGCGATGCGGCGCCTGTGGACCACAGGCTTTTCGCTTGCAGGGCAATCTCCCACAAAATCTGCCCAACAGGCAACACCTTTGAAAGTCACCTCGGCCCTGGGCATCCGGCTGCATGCGCAATCGGTGCAAGCGACATGACAAAAGAAAGCCTGTCGCTTGGAACCTGCTACCGCACGCATCCTCTCACCAGATGCGGGTGAATTGCGGCACCTCGGGGCGCGGCTTGAAGGGTTTGCGTGAGCTGACCGTGCCCACGCTCAGGCAACAAATGGCGTGCTCTGAAGCACCAAGCCCCAGACCGGCTCTAAATGAATCTGCCTTGAGCGCCTTGCCACTCGTCAAGCCCGAGCCATAGCCCATGGCATGGGCCAACAGCATGAGGTTTTGCACGGCGCAGCCCGCGCTCAGCACGCGCTCGTGCAGGTCGATGTCGGCAGAGCCTTTGGCTTCGTCCACGATCAGCAGCATCAGCAAAGGTGCCCGCAGGGCCTTGTCGCGTGCCTGCGCCAGCTGATCGTTGGAGGCGCTGGCATCGCGCTCCAGCAAGGCAGAAGCAAACAGCTCGCCCAGATCGGCCCTTTTGTGCTCGGGAATGATCAAGAAGCGCCAGGGGTTGATGAGGTCGTGGTCAGGCGCGGCGGCAGCGGCCTGAAACAATTGTTCAAGTTCAGCCGCGTTGGGTCCTGGGGCCACCAACCTTTTGGGCAAAACGGTCTGGCGCGAAGCGATCCACTGGCTGGCCAGCCGTGTGGCGCTTTGTTTTTCGGTTTCACTCATGTGGCATCCCAACTTGCGGCTTGTGCCAGGTCCATCGTTTCATAAGGCATGTTCGATTCAGCCGCACAGCGCCCTTCACTTCAGTGCACGGGCTTGCTTGTGGGCGGGGCGCTCCACACAGGCATGTAGCCAGGCGGAAACGGCCGGGTACTGCGCCAGCAAGGCACCGGCTGGACGCACCCAACTGGCCACACTGGCCACGCACACATCGGCCACGGTGAAGCGATTGGCGGCCAGATAAGCCTGACCTTGGGCATTTTGGGCCTGCAGGTGTTTTTCCAGCACGGCCAAGGGCACTTTCAGTCGGCTTTCCGCGCGATCGGCCAACTCGGGTTTGCGCTGATCGGCGGGCATGGCCATGCGGTGCATGAGCACCGTGAGCGCATCACTCTCCAGCTCAGATACAGCCCAAAAGCTCCAGCGCAGAGCCTCGGCTTCTTCGCGGGGCGTGGCGGGCGTGATCGTTTGGCCGTCAGCCTTGCCGTGCACACGGGCGATGTACAGGGCGCAGGCCATGCTCTCCCACACGGTGACCGCGCCTTCGGGGCGCTCGTCCACCACAGCCGGAATGTGACCATTGGGGTTGATGGCCAAAAACTCGGGGGTACGCGTGGCACCGCCTTGGTAAGGCATTGCGATGTGCTCAAACGGCACCCCCAGCTCCAGCGCAGCCCACAAGGGGCGTGCGGCGCGGGATGCGCCAATGCCGTAAATTTTCAATGTCATCTCGGTCTCCTCCTTTTCAAACAGCACAGCTTCCATGTCGGGGCTAAAGCCACCAACGATTGATCCAACCTGATGATGTTGGCATGAACGCTTTATTTGTAGGAGCCCACCCCTGTGGGCGATGGCACGCATACCACCACGGCAGGCCATCGCCCACGGGGTGGGCTCCCACAAAGGCATAAGTCCGTCGGCAGGGCCGGATCAATCAGCGTATTCGGGCCAACTGGCGCACAGCGCGTGCAAGTCTCGCACCTCCAGGTGCGGCCGGGTGTCGCCATGGGTCCACTCGTGCCCTTCGCGGTTGAGCCAAGCCACCTGCATGCCAGCAGCCAAAGCGCCCACGCAGTCGGCGTGCGCGTCATCGCCAATGTGCAGCACCTCATGCGGCGCAACGCCTGCGGCCTCTGCGCCGGCCAGAAAAATGCGCAAGTCCGGCTTGGCCACACCCAGCGACTGGGCACTCACGCTGGCGTGAAAGTGCTGGCCAATGCCCACGCGGTGCACGTCGGCGTTGCCGTTTGAGAGGGCCACCACCGGGTAGCGCTGGCTCCAAAACGCCAAGGCAGGCAGCGCGTCCTCAAACAAATCCACCCGCTGGCGCTCGGCAAAAAAGGCCTCGAACGCTGGCTCAGCCAGGTGCACCGGGTCACCGGCTTGCTGCAACAAGGCTCGAATCGACTGCAGCCGCAAAAATGACAAATCGTGCGCCCGGTCGGCATGGCGGGCGTTGATCTCGGCGCGCACGGCTTTTTTGAGTTCGGCATCGGCCGACAGCGCCGCCGTGCTGGGCGCATGCGCGGTCAACCACGCGGTCAACACGGCCTCGGCACGGCCAATCGTGGGCCAGACGGGCCACAAAGTGTCGTCCAGATCGAGGGTAATGGCTTTGATTCGGGAAATGTCAATCATGGTGGTGGGAGAATACCGCATGGCATTTCAACAAGAACCCTCCTTCCAGCATGGTCAGGCTGCCAAAACGGCCATCCTGTATTGCAACTTGGGCACCCCCAGCGCCCCCACCGCCCCGGCCCTGCGCAAGTACCTGGCCGAATTTTTGGGTGACAGCCGCGTGGTGGAAATCCCCAAACCCATCTGGTGGCTGATCCTGCACGGCATCATCTTGCGCGTGCGCCCCGCCAAATCGGCGGCCAAATACGCCAGTATCTGGACCGAGCAGGGCTCGCCCCTGAAAGCCTTCACCGAACAACAAGCCCAGTCGCTGGGCACTGCCCTGCAAGAGCGCGGCCACCACGTCAGCGTGCGCTACGCCATGCGCTACGGCCAGCCGTCCATCCCGGCGCAGCTCGACGCCCTCAAAGCCGAAGGCGTGCAGCGCGTGCTGATCGTGCCCGCCTACCCCCAATACAGCGGCACCACCACGGCCAGCGTGTTTGATGCCGTCTACCTCTGGGGCCTGAAAACCCGCCTCATCCCCGAGATGCGCTTTGTCAACCGCTACCACGACGACCCGCGCTACATCGCCGCGCTGGCGCAGACGGTGCGTGAACACTGGGCAGCCAACGGCCAAGCCGAGCAGCTGGTGATGAGTTTCCACGGCGTGCCTGAGCGCACCTTGCAACTGGGCGACCCCTACCACTGCGAGTGCATGAAAACCGGCCGCCTGCTGGCCGAAGCCCTAGGCTTGTCCAAAGACCAATATAAGCTCACTTTCCAATCGCGCTTTGGCAAAGCCAAGTGGCTGGAGCCCTACACCGAACCCACGCTGATCGCACTGGCGCAGCAAGGCGTGAAAAAAGTTGACGTGATCTGCCCGGGCTTTACCTGCGACTGCCTGGAAACGCTGGAAGAAATCCAGCAAGAGGCGCAAGAAGCGTTTTTGCACGCGGGCGGCGAAAGCTTCAACTACATCCCCTGCCTGAACAACCACGCGCAATGGATCGAGGCCCTGGCCGACATCAGCCTGAGCCACATGCAGAGCTGGGATTTATCAGCGCCGGATGCTTCGGCGCTGGCCGCCAGCCGGGCGCGGGCTTTGGCGCATGGGGCAAAAACTTAAGGGTCAGTGTGCTGGGGCTTTTGCTTCGACGTTCATTGAAAGACACAGCCACTGGTCGGGGCTGAAGCCACGGACCTGCAAAAATGGCCCTATCGTCGCCCGTCTGCAGGTTCAAACTGGCAAATAACCCCGCGCCTCCAGCGCCTTTCTCACCTGCTCAGGCGTTTCAAAGCGGATGCCTTGCCAGCCGTGCTGCTCGGCAGCGTCGATGTTGTGTTGCACGTCGTCGATGAACACCGGCTGCCCGCGCAAAGGCCAACGCGCTTGGGCGGTTGCAAAGATGTCTGACAGGGGTTTGATCTGCTGCACATAGGCCGAGAAGATGCCTTCGTCAAACTGGCTGAAAAAGGGGTTCATCCGCACCAGATGGTCGGCATAGCCAGCGGGCATGTTCGACAGGAAATACAGACGGTGGCCTTGCGACTTCAAGTCATGGATCAAGTCCACGGTGCCCGGGATCGGTTGCAAGTGCGGCGGGATGCCGTGCATCAAACGCAGCAAATCGGATTTGGCCAATCCAGTGCGCGCAGCGATGCGCTGGGCCAGCGGTTCGGGCTCAATGCGGCCCAGGTCAAACAGCGCCCAATCAGCCTCTGGGTGAAAGGTTTCGAAAATCTGGCTCGCCCATTCACGGGCGATGTCCTCGCTGCTCACCTGCTCGGGAAACAGCTCTTGCAACAGCACCAACGGCTGCCAGCGGAACACCACACCGCCCAAATCGAACACCACGTCTTTGCTCATCATTTCTCTTTCAAGGTTCAAGCCATTGATCCGCTATCGCTCAAGCAGCCAACGTCGGGGTCTTCGACCGCCGACCTACAAGAATACGGCTCCGCCCGGTAAGTCGGTACTCGCAGAGTCCGACGTTTTTCGGTATACCTGCTCAGCCTCCATCAGCCTGACCGAACAAACCACCAACGTCGGGGTCTTCGACCGCCGACCTACAAAACAGCCAAATCGGTCGTTCAAACCGCCACCACCGACACGCCACGCCCCGGCAGGCTCAGGGCCAGCAATTGGCCGATGCGCCAGTCGCGCTCCACCTCGGGCGAGACGACAAAAACCTGTCCCAGTTCGGTGTCAAAAGTCAGCTCCACAAAGCTGCCCAGATAAGACCACTGCACAAGCTTGGCCGACAGACTGCCGGGCACGGTCTCGTTACCCAGCAATTCACGCCCGACCAACCAAGCCTCAGGCCGCACCGCCGCACGCACGGCACCCGACGCCACTGCATGACGTGGCACCAGCCGCAGCGGCCCCAGTTGCACCGTGCCATCGGCCAGCGACTGGCCGTCAAACAGCACCGCCTCGCCCATGAACCCAGCCACAAATGCGGATGCGGGCCGCTCGTACAGGTCTTGCGGCGTGCCCGCTTGCGCGATGCGGCCTGCCTCCATGACGATGATCTGATCGCTCACGGCCAGCGCTTCGCTTTGGTCGTGCGTCACATAGGCCACCGTCAAGCCCAGGCGCTGCTGCAGGTGGCGGATTTCGTCGCGCATGGAGCGGCGCAGCCGGGCGTCCAGGTTGGACAGCGGCTCGTCAAACAGCAAAACCGAGGGCTCCAGCACCAGCGCACGGGCCAGGGCCACGCGCTGCTGTTGCCCGCCCGACAATTCGCTCGGCAGCCGCTGCTCGTAGCCCTTCAGACCCACATTGGCCAGACTTTTCAAGGCGCGTTCGTTGGCTTCGTGTTTGTTCACACCGCTCACGTCCAGCCCATAGCGCACGTTTTCGATCACGTTCATGTGCGGAAACAGCGCATAGCTTTGGAACACCATGCTCACATTGCGCTCGGACGGACCCAGGTGCGTCACGTCCACACCGTCGATCAAAATCTGCCCGCCCGTGGGCGCTTCCAGCCCGGCAATCATGCGCAAGGTGGTGGTTTTGCCGCAGCCCGATGGCCCGAGGATCGTGGTCAAGCTGCCCTTGGGCACGACAAAGTCGATGCCTTGCACCACCAGCGGCGACGCGCCGCCGCCATAGCGTTTGGTGACTTGTTTGAATTGAATACCCATGCTTTTGAATCCTTGTTTCAAGCCGGTGTGACCGCAGAAGCCCGCCGCCCCAGCTGCCGCTCACCCACCAGCTTTTGAATGCCCCAGGTGATGACGGACATGAGCACCATCAGCACCGTGCAGTAAGCCAGCGCCACGCCATAGTCGCCATTGCCCACGCGGCCAATGATGTAAGTCGTGGCCAGCTCGTACTGCGCCGTGACCAAAAAAATCACTGCCGACACCGTGGTCATGGAGCGCACAAAGCTGTAGACCAGCGCTGCCACCAAAGCGGGTTTGAGCAGGGGCAACACCACCCGGCGCAGCGTGGTCAGGGTGCTGGCGCGCAGCATTTGCGAGGCTTCGTCGAGCGAACGGTCCAACTGCTTGAAGGCCGCCGTGCCCGCCCGCACACCCACCGGCAGATTGCGAAACACAAAGCACAACACGATGACCAGCCCAGTGCCCGTCAGCTCCACTGGCGGCACGTTGAAGGCCAGGATGTAACTCACGCCCAGCACCGTGCCCGGAATGGCAAAGGTCAGCAGTGCAGAAAACTCGAACGCTGCCTTGCCCCGGAATTCGGTGCGGGCCAGCAACCAGGCGATCAGCAAGCCCACGCCCGCACAAATGGGCGCGGCCATGGCCGACAGGCTGAGCGTGGTGAAGAGCGACTTCCAGGCCGTGCCCGCAAACACCCAGCCAAACTCGCCCTGCTGCACATCGAACGCGGTTTTGAAGTGCGCCAGCGTGAAGCTGAAGTCACGCCCCCAGGTCTGCACAAAGCCGCCCGCAAACGCAAACAGATACACCACCACGGTGAACAAGAGCCACGGTCCTGCCACGCTGCGGCACACACGCAGCACCGCAGGCGGCAAAGCCATGGCCACGCCCGCATCGCCCTTGCCCGAGACGGTGGTGAAGCTGCTGCCCGAGAGCACCCGGCGCTGCACCAAAAACACCGCCAGCGCAAAGGCCGTGAGCACCAACGCCAAAGCTGCGGCCATGCCCGGGTCCAGCGCCGCGCCCACGATGGCAAAAAAGATCTCCGTGGACAGCACCGCGTACTGCCCACCCAAAATGATGGGGTTGCCAAAGTCAGCCATGCTCTCGATGAAACCCACCAGAAAGGCGTTGGCCAGCCCCGGCTTGAGCAGGGGCAACGTCACCGTCCAGAAGGTTTGCATGCGGCTGGCGCGCAGGGTTTGTGCGGCCTCTTCCATGCTCGGGCTCACGCCCTGCACCACACCGCGCATGATCATGAAGGCAATGGGCGTGAAGGCGAACATCTGCGCCAGCCAAATGCCAAACACGCCATAAAACCAGCGGCCTGGCTCAATGCCGAAGGCCCACTCCAAGCCTTGGTTGAACAGGCCCGCACGGCCAAACAACAGAATCAAGCCCAGCCCCACCACAAAAGGCGGCGTGATGATGGGCAACATGGCCAAGATGTTGAGCGGCTTGGACAAGCGCGTGCCCCCCCGCTCGGCCCACAAGGCCAGCAAAGTGCCCATGAGGGTGGTGCCCACCGCCGTGAGGGTGGCCAGCCACAAGGTGTTCCAGGCCACGCCGCAGCGCCCTGCCCCCTGCACGCAGCCCAAGCCCCAAACCCGCTCGGTGGCCACGCGCTCCAGCAGGTGCGCCCAGGCATAGCCCCCCGCATCGTCCACCCAAGCCGCCACCAAAGAGCGCAACACCGGATAGACCACAAACAGCAGCAGCAGCGCCGTACAGCCCACCACCGCAGCGGACACAAACACGTCGCCCCTAAAACCACCCAAACGGGCCAGCGATGCGCCCAGCAAAACCACCAAGCTGAGCAGCACCACGGCAGCGCCCCAGCCCATGCCGTATTGGCCGGTGGGCAAAGCGCCCCAAAGTGATGTGAGCGATTCAAAAGCCCAGCCGACTGCGCCGATGGCAAAGCCACTGAGCAGCAAGCCCAAGAGGCCGATCAGGCTGCCTGCCAGCAGGCCCCAACCTTGCAGGCGCGCAGGCCAAGGCCGCAGCACCGCCAGAGCGCAGACCAACAAGCCCACCAAGCCTGACCACAACCAGGGCCGACCGTGCTGCAGGGCCTGCACGATGCCGCTGGCCGTTTCGGCCCCGACACCCGTCCCAGCCAAGACGCCCGGCATGGCATCGGCCAAACTCATTTGTTGCAAAAAATACCAAGGCAGCAGCGCAAAGCCCAGCAGGCCAAGCACGACCCACCCTTGCAAAGCGCGCTGCAAACGCAGCGCAGGATTCATCTCAAACCTTCACTCAACGGGGCAGCGAGTTGACTTCTTTTTCCCATCGCTGGATCAGGCGGCGGCGCTCAGCCGTTTGGCCGTATTTGGCGTAGTCGTAATTGATCATCTTGATCTTGCGGAAGTCGGGCACACGCGGGTCCACCTTGGCCTCTTTGTGCGAGGGCAGTTGGAACTGCAAAGTGGCTGCGGCTAATTCTTGGGCAGCAGGGGTCAGCGCCCATTCGTAAAACTTCTTGGCGGCCTCCAGATTGCGACTGCCGCGCACGATCGACATGGAGCCGATTTCGGCGCCCGTGCCATCGGCCGGGGTGATGGTCTCGATGGGAAAGCCCTGAGCCTTTTCACCGGGGCCGTCGTGCACAAAGCTGATGGACACGGCGGTCTCGCCCCGCGCCACGGCCTTGATGGGGCCGGTGCCCGAGCGGGTATAGGTGCCGATGTTTTTGTGCAGGCCCTTGAGGTAATCAAAGGCTTTGTCTTCGCCCATGAGCTGCACCAGCGTGGCGATCATGGTGTAGGCCGTACCGCTGGAGGCCGGGTTGGCCGACTGGATTTCGCCTTTGTATTCGGGCTTGAGCAGGTCACCCCAAGTTTTAGGGATGGGCAGTTTCTTTTTGGCCAGCAACTCGGTGTTGTAACCAAAGCCCAGCGGGCCAGAGTAAATGCCCACGGTTTTGTAGCCAGCTTGCGCGGCTTGTTTTTGCGCCCAGTCGTGCAGCTTGGGCAAGGTGGGCGATTTGTATTCAAGGCTCAGGTTTTGTTCAGCCGCCTGCAGGTGCGGGTCGCCTGTGCCGCCAAACCAGATGTCGGTCTTGGGGTTGGCTTTTTCTGCGGCCAACTGGGCAATCGCCTCACCCGAGCCCTTGGCCGTCATGTTGACTTTGATGCCCTGGCTCTTTTCAAAGGTGACGGCGATCATGCTGCACCAAGCGGCTTGGGCCGAACAGATGATGTTGACCTCACGGCTCTGGGCCTGCGCACCCGTGGCCCACAAGGCCAACAAGGGAATCAGTTTGAATGCAATGTTCATCGGAATCTCTGAAATGGGACTGCCGAGATTGTCAGCTCAAAAGTCCTCATTTATTCAGAGTGGAAACACCCATGACACGGCACTCAAACACCGGCGATGAAATCGGTCACCCATTCGAGTTGCTGCAAGACATTGAGCGCGGGCGCATGGCCACAACCGGGCACTTCGATGATTTTGAGCTGCCCTCGCAAGCCCGGGCCGCGGTGGCGCATGTCCACCACCGTTTCGGGCAGCACCAAATCCGAGTCTGCACCCCGCAGCAGCAGCACGGGCAGATTCAAGGCGTCGTAATGCGCCCAGATCAGGTAGTCGTTGGGGTGCACCGTGAATTGCAGCGCCATGGCCGGGTCGTAATGCGGCGTCACCCGCCCATCGGGCAACCGGCGCGTCGATGTTTCGGCCAAGCGCCGCCACTGCGCATCGCTCAACCAGCCAAAGGGCTTGTAGACCTGACGCAAGAATGTTTCGAGTTCGGTCACCGTGGCAAAAGACGGCGGCGTGCCCGCATAGGCCTTGATGCGGTCGATGGCCGCCTGCGCCAGCTCCGGCGCGTTGTCGTTGAGCGTGAGGCTCAGGATGCGGTGCTTCAAGGTCGGCTCCACCAGGCCCGCCGCACACAATGTGCCAATCGCGCCGCCCATGGACGTGCCCACCCAATGCACGGCGCGCAGCTGCAAACCGTCCATCAGCTCGCGGGCGATGCGGGCATAGAAGGCGAGACAATACTCCTTTTCCGGGTCAGCACTCCACTGCGATAAACCACGACCCACCGTGTCGGGGCAAATCACGCGCCAGCCCTGCGCGCTCAGGTGCGCGGCCAACTCGTCCATGTCGCGCCCGGTGCGGGCCAGGCCGTGCCAAGCGATGACCGTGCCTTTGTCGGCCTTGCCCCAGTCGGTGTAATGGATTTCCAGCCCAGCGCAAGTGATGTAGTTGGATGTGAACGTCATATCAACCTCAAGCCTGTTTCGACGATGCCAAGGCATTCAGCGCAGCGCGGCTGCGCAAGCGCCCCACCACCCCAGTCGGGAAGTAATAGACCGACAGCACAAACAAAAGACCGAGCCACAGCAGCCAGCGGTCGGGCGAGAGCAGTGCCGACAGCAAAGGCAACGAAGCCGTGGCTTCGCTGGCCAGGCGCAGCAGGTCCTGCAGATAGCTTTGCGCCAGCAAGAACAGCACCGCGCCAATGGCCGCACCATAAATGGTGCCCATGCCGCCGATCACCACGATCAAGAGCACGTCCATCATGATTTCAAAGCTGAGCGAAGTGTCTGGCCCGTTGTAGCGCAGCCAAAGCGCCAGCATGGCCCCGGCCACACAGGCATACAGCGCAGACAACACGCTCGACAGCGTGCGGTAAACCACCACGCGGTAGCCAATGGCCTCGGCCCGGAACTCGTTTTCGCGGATGGCTTGAAGCACGCGGCCAAAGGGCGAGTTGACGATGCGCAGGAGCGACAAGAGCATGCCCAAGGCCAACACAAACAGCAGGTAATAGCAAAGCAGGCGGCCATCGAGCGACACGCCCAAGAACGGCTCTTCGCTGAACTCGGTGCTGGGCAGCAGCAGCTCGGGCAGTTTGAAGCTCAGGCCGTCTTCGCCGCCGGTGAAGTCGGACAACTGCGAGGCCAGCGTCTGAAAGGCCGCCGCCACGGCCAGCGTGATCATGGCAAAAAAGATCGCCCGCACGCGCAGCGAAAACAGGCCGATGGCCAGCGACAACACCAGCGTGAGCGCCAAGGCCAGCGCAAAGCCCAGCCCGATCGCGCCCCAGGTCGGCCCCCAGGTGTTGGACGAGATGGCAATGCCATAGGCCCCGATGCCAAAGAACATGGTGTGCGCAAAGCTCACGATGCCGGTGTAGCCCAAGAGCAGGTCAAAGCCCGCCACCAGCACCACAAAAATCAGCACCTTGGCCGCGACCGACAAGGCCTTGACGCCAGGGAACAAAAACGGTGCGAAGGCCAGCCCGAGCAAGATGACGATGAGCAAGGCGGCCAGCAGGCGACTGCGTGGCGGGTCGTTGGAAATGAGTCGATTGAACATGTCTGGCCTTTCAGCGGTTGGCCACCGGGTACACGCCCTGCGGACGCCACAGCAGGATGCCCGCCATCAGCACGATGTTGGAAAACAGCGCCAGCTTGGGGGCCAAAAAGCCGGTGTAATTGGCCATCAGGCCCACCAGCAAAGCGCCGATCAGCGCCCCGCCAGTCGAGCCGAGCCCGCCAATGATGATGACGATGAAGATCAACACGTTGACCTGAGCGCCCATCTGCGGCACCACGTTTTGTTGGTACAGGCCCCACATGACGCCGCCCAAGCCCGCCAGCGCGCTGCCCGCCACGAACACGCCCACAAACAGGCGACGGATGCGGTAGCCCAGCGACTCGACCATCTCGCGGTCTTGCACCCCTGCGCGGATGAGCAAACCGATCTTGGTGCGGCCCAGCACCCACATTTGCACCGCAAAAACGGCCAGGCCCACGGCCACCGCCAGCAAGCGGTATTTTTCAATCGCGGCGTCGCCCCACAGCACCGAGCCGCGCATGGCTTCGGGCAAAGGCAAGGCGATCTGTTGCGGACCCCAAATGACCTTGATGAGTTCTTCGCCAATGATCATGCCGCCCATGGTGATGAGGATCTGCTTGAGGTGCTGGCCATAGACCGGCCGCACGATGAAGCGTTCAAACGCCAAGCCCACGGCAGCAGCCACAGCCATGGCTACCGCCATGGCAGGCAACACCGCCACCATGTTGCGCCACCACTCACCCGAGCCGGTCCAGTCGCCCATGGCACCCAGCACGCTGGTGGCCACAAATGCACCCAGCGCAATGAACAAGCCGTGGCCAAAGTTGAGCACGTCCATCAGGCCAAACACCAGCGTCAGGCCCGAGGCCATGATGAAGATGATCATGCCCATGGCCAGGCCCGCCACCGTGAGCGTGAGCCAAGTCGAACCCGAGCCGATCAAGGGCCAGGCCAGCAGAGCCAGCACCGGGACCAACAGCAAGGGGCGCGTATCGATGTCTTCGAAAAATTTCATAAAGCCAGCCCCAACAAGGATTGCTGCAAAGCCGCGTCTTCGGCCAGCACCTGCATGCGGCCGGCATGGACCACGCGGCCGTTGTCCATCACGGCCACGCTGTCACCCAACTGCTGGGCAAAGTGGATGTTTTGCTCCACCAGCAAGATCGTCACGCCGCTGGCCTTGAGCTGCTGAAACGCGTCGATCATGTTTTGGATGATGGCCGGGGCCAGGCCCTTGCTGGGCTCGTCGATGATGAGCAAATCACGCGGCTCCACAATGGCCCGCGACACGGCCAGCATCTGCTTTTGCCCGCCCGAGAGCTTGCCTGCCGGGTGGTTCCAGAATTTCTCAACAGCCGGAAAGAGTTTAAAAATCCACTGCAAACGCGCTTCGTCCATCTGCGCCGCATGCTTGGCGCTGCGGGCAGCCAGAAGCATGTTTTCCTTCACGGTCAGGTCCGAGAAGATGCCCATGTTTTCGGGCACATAAGCGATGTTTTTTTGCGCAATGGCGGGCGTGTTGAGCTGCGTGATGTCTTCACCGCCGAAGGTGATGCGCCCTTGCGATGCTTGCCACAGGCCCATGATGGTGCGCAGCGTGGTGGTCTTGCCCGCGCCGTTGCGGCCCAGCAGCATGGTCAGCTCGCCACGCGGCACGGCTAATTGAACTCCGTGCAGGATGTGGTAGGCCCCGATGTGTGTGTGAACGCCTTCGAGGGTCAGCAAATTCGTGTTCATGTCGGCTTGGTTCATGCGGCCACCTTGGCTTTGCCTAGGTAAGCCTCTTGCACGATGGGCGAAGCGATCACCTCATTCGGCTCGCCATCGGCCACCAGCGAGCCGTTGTGCAGCACGATGATGCGGTCGGCCAACTCGCGCACCACGTCCATCTTGTGTTCGACCAGCAAAATGGTTTTGGTCTTGTCTTTTTTGAGCTGGCGGATCAGGTCCAGGATCACCGGCGCTTCGTCGTGACTCATGCCCGCAGTGGGCTCGTCAAACATGTAGACCGATGGCTCCAGCGCCATCAAGAGCGCCACTTCGAGCTTGCGCTGGTCGCCGTGCGGCAGGCTGGCCACCGGGGCGTCTTGCTGCGCAGTCATCGAGACGGACTGCAAAATTTCCAAAGTGCGGTTCGTGAGCTGCGCATGGTCGCTCCAGATGCTCCACAGGTTCAGGCCCCGGCGGTGTGCGCCTTCTTTCGTGGCCTGCACTGCCAGGCGCACGTTTTCGAGCACCGACAGATTGGGGAACAGATTGGTCAACTGAAATGCCCTGCCCAAGCCAGCACGGGTGCGCGCCGATGCGGGCAAGCCCGTCAGCGAACGGCCGTTCAGGTGCACCGAGCCTGCGGTGGCAGGCAGCTGCCCCGAGATCAGGTTGAAGTAGGTCGTTTTGCCCGCCCCGTTGGGGCCGACGATGGCCGTGAGCGTGCCGGGTTCAAAGCGGCACGACACCGCATTCACGGCCACATGACCGCCAAACCGCACCGTCAGGTTTTGGGTTTCAAGCATTCCATCCATCCGTCAAAGCGTTTTGTGGGAGCGGCGCCCTCGCCGCGAAAAGCGCTCGCAATCCACAAGCCATCGCCCCGAGGGCGGGGCTCCCACAACAAGATCGTGTCAAGAAGCGTACTGTGGGAGCGGCGCCTTCGCCGCGAAAATTGCCCGCAATCCACACGCCATCGCCCCTGGGGCGGGGCTCCCACATCCTTGCCGCAATCAGCGTTTGTTGCGGATCGGCACGTTCATTTCTTCAGGCTTGATCTCGCGGATCAGCTCGGGCACGCCCCAGGCAAAAGCCGGATCGATCTTGATCTTGAAGTGGTACATGCTTTGCATGGCTTGGTGGTCTTCCTTGCGGAAGGTCATCTTGCCTTTGGGCGTGTCAAAGCTCATGCCTTCCATGGTGCTGATCAGCTTGTTGGCGCTGGTGTCGCCATTGGTCTTTTTGAGCGCTGTCACCAAAGCCATGGCCGACGAGAAGCCGCCTGCGGTGAAAAAGTCTGGCGGCGTCTTGAACTGGGTGTAGTGCATGGACACCATGGCGTCGTTCACCGGATTCTTGGGCATGCCAAAGTAATAGTAGGCCGCGCCTTCCATGCCGGGGAACTGTTTGTAGGCCACCATGGCGGGCAGGATGTTGCCGCCCGTGGCGATCTCGATGCCATAGCGCTTCAAGTCCATGTCGGCGATCTTGAAGGGATTGCCACCGGCCCAGATGATGAAGATGATCTTGCGGCCAGGCAGGCCCTTGAGCTTGTCGATCATGCGCTGCGCACCCGCGGTGAAATCGGTGGTGGCGGGCGGCAGGTACTCTTCGTGCACCAGCTTGGATTTTTTCAGCGCTTCCTTGAAGGCCTTCACGCCGTCACGGCCAAAAGCCGAATCTTGCGCCATCGTGACGACGCTCACGCCGTCCTTGTCCACCGCCACGGCGTTGGCAATCGCGTCCTGGCTGCTGTTGCGGCCCGTGCGGAAGATGTATTTGTTCCACTTCTCGCCAGTGATCGAGTCGGCCACAGCGGGCTCGACCAGCAAAATCTTTTTGTACTCTTCGGCCACGGGCAGCATGGCCAGCGCCACGGGCGATGCGGTGGGGCCCACGGCCAGGTCCACCTTGTCGTCACCATACGCGGCGGCCAACAGGTTTTTGCCCAGATCAGGCTTGCCCTGGTCGTCTTTTTCGATCACCACGATCTTGCGGCCACCGACGGTCATGGTGCCACCGGTGGCGTAGTCCAAGCCCATCATCAAACCCACTTGGGTCTGTTTGCCGTAAGCCTCCAGCGGGCCGGTCTTGCTGTAAATGTGGGCGATCTTGATGTCTTTGCCCTGGGCCATGGCGGTGGGGGCCAGCGCCGTGGTCAAAGTCAAGGCGGCCAACGAAATGAGGTGTCGACGGAACATGTGAGGGTCTCCTGAATGAATGGTCGTGTGCTGCATTTGTGCATGGACTGTGTTGCACAAGCCGTGCCAGGCTGCTGCAGTCACCACGGCATACTAAACCCTTGTCGCATCAAAGATTTTTTCCTCCCCATATGGCTTGTTGCATGAAGCACCGTAAATTGTCTAATTTATAGACAATTAAAATGTCCAAATAAAATACAAATGTATTTTTTTAAATACAGATCAAGGCAGACGTTGGTACAACTTGGCCCTGGAAAGCCCCAGCAGTTTCGCAGCGGCCACCTTGTTGCCCTGTGTGGATCCCAAGGCCGCAGCCACGGCCTGGCGCTCCAACTCCTGAACCTGCTGAGACAAGGGCCGAAGGAGCCGGGTTGGTGCCTGCCCCCCATCCGCAATTGGTGGCGTGGGCCCCGGACTCTGCGCCGGGGCGATCTGGCTGAGGCCCGACTCCCGAAGGACTTGCTCCACCTCGTTCACATCCAGCCAACCGCTGTCGTTGCGCAACAACAATTGTTCAATCACATTGCGCAACTCGCGCACATTGCCTCGCCAGTGCTGCGCGGACAACAAGGCGATGGCTTGCGCACTGAACTCGGGCTGGAGTAAAGCACTGCGCAAGGCCAATGCTTCGGTCAGCACCTCGATCAGGGCCGGGATGTCACTGGCCCGGTCACGCAAAGGTGGCACCCGCAAAGGCAGCACATTCAATCGGTAAAACAAATCTTCGCGAAAACGCCCATCCTGCACCAGTTTGACCAAATCGCGCGATGTAGCGGCGATGATCCTGGCATCAAAGGGCAGCAAGCGGTTGGAGCCCAAAGGCTCGATTTCGCCTTCCTGCAAGGCGCGCAGCAGTTTGGCCTGCAGCCCCAGCGGCATGTCACCGATTTCATCCAGAAACAAGGTGCCGCCATCGGCCAGTCGGAACTTGCCATCGCGACCTTTGCGGTCGGCGCCTGTGTAGGCCCCCGGTGCCACGCCAAAGAATTCGGCTTCGAGCAAAGTCTCCGGCACAGCGGCAATGTTCACGCTGATCAGCGGCCCCTGGGCCCGGGGCGATGATGCATGGATGGCGTGGGCAAGCAATTCTTTGCCGGTGCCGGTTTCACCCAACAGCAAGACCGGGCTGCTCGACTGCGCTGCCCTGCGCGCCTGGCGCTTGAGGTCAACCACCTGGGCGCTGTTGCCAATGAAGCTGGCAAAACTGTGCCGCGCCTGCCGCAAGCCGGCACCGGAACGGCCTTGCACCGCCAGGGCATCTCGGGCCTCATCCAGCTCGCGCTGAAGCAGGGAAAATTTGGACAAAAAGGGCTGCAAGTTGGACTGTGGCTGATCAAACAGCACCACCCCCAGCGCACCAATCACCTGCCCGGCATCGTCTCGCAAGGGAAACCTGCTCACGACAAAGGTACCCGCCTTGTTGGTCAGCAAATCAATCAGGATGGGTTTGCCGGTCTGCAGCACCTGTTCCATTTGCGTGTTTTGCACCACCGAGGAAACCGGCTGCCCCACAAATTCCTGCTCGCTCGCGAACCCCAGGGCAGGCAAAAATCGGCGGTACTGGTCATTGATCCACACCACACAACCGGTGCGATCCACCAGCAACATGCCCTCGCTGGCGTTGGCAAACACATCAAAAAGTGACTTGGCGGCCAGATTCAAAATGCTTTGCGCATCTTTGGGCAAATATCCCACAGGGCTCTGGGTCTTAGCTGTCTTCATGGCCTGTAGCTTACCAATGCCCCACGCCGGTGGAGGCACTGCAGGCAGGAACCCTGTTGATCAGTTGCTTTGCTGATGGCTGACCCGGGGACGACTGACGTCATACCCGAACCATTTTTCAGCGATTTTGCGCAAGGAACCGTCCTTGAGCAGGGTCTGGATCGCGGACGACAGCTGGGCCTGCATCTCCCGATGGCCTTTGCGAACGGCCAAACCCGCCGCAATCGGTGCTGCAAACGGCGCTGCCAGCCTCAGAGGCAAGCGATCACGCTCAATGAAGTAATCTGCAATCAGGCTTTCTTCCAGCACCGCATCGAGTTTTTTGCGCGCCAGATCGGCCAACGCATCTTCTATGCGGGGATAGGCCACAGTGGACTTTCCAATGGCTTGGCGGGACTGCTCTTCGATGCCGGTGTTGGCCAAAACGCCCAGTTTTTTGCCCACCAGATCGTCCAGGCTCAGAAAGTCCCGGTCATCGTCTTCTTGCTGAACGCAGACCAGTTGAATGGCAGCATAAGAAGGCTTGACCAGATCGAACTCACGTCGGTTTTCCGGAGTCGCCAGCAGTTGGTGCCCGATCCATGAAATTTGACCAGTCTGGATTTTTTGCTTCAAAGAAGCCATGCCATCGACTTCAGGAACAAAGGCCACGCCCAAGATCTGACACACCCGAACCATCACATCCAGGTCAAAGCCTTTTTGAACGCCGTCCTTGTCCTTGAAACTGAAAGGCGGATAGTGGTTCAAGAAACCAATTTTCAGTGCATCTGAGGCCTGGGCTTGAGCACACAGCGGCGCAACCCATGCGCCCAATCCCGCCAGCGCTTGAAACAACAAAGTGCGACGGCTGACCTGCTCTGCGGCCAGGGTGTTCATGCCCTCAATCATGAAATGCCCCCTCAAAGCAGTGGCGCAACTCATGCCCCAGGTAGTTGTAACCGGTGGACAAGGGGGTCACGATCGTGCACTCCTGACGGCGCACATTCCAAAAAGCACAGGCCATTGGACGAGATGTCGGTGTGATGGGCACCCCTGTGATGCGTGAGCAATATTCGAAACCATCATGGCGAGGTAAAAATTTGATCTTGGGCTCTGCAATCGTCCGTTGGGTGGTGGGCATGGGGGAAAACCTCACCTGGTCAACCTTGGGTGGCGTCAAAGTCACCGTTTCACAACCCGATAGCAGCAAAGCCCCCACCCCGGCCCACACCCACGGTCGGCACAGCCGGGCCACGGCCTGCTGCCTCAATGATTTCATCTGGGCCATCACTTGCCCTCCATGCAATGCAAGAGCAGATGACCCAATTGCGAATGGGTCGTCGATGGTCGGGTCACAAGCGTGCAGCGCGAAGTGGCTATTTGCCAATAAACGCAGCCCTCAGGTCTGGCCACAAACCCGTCTTTGGGCTCCACTTGCTGACAATAAGTTTCTGCTTGAGGGTGAACAATCCAGCTGACGGTGGGCAAACTGATGCTGCGTTTGCTCACATCAGGTGCGGAGAACATGCTGAAATCCAGCAGGGGATCAGCGTGCACTGCCAAACTCCAAAGAGTCGACAAAAGCACCAACAAGAGGCAGCGCCACACACTCGCAGGATTCGCATCCCGAGTTTGTGAAACCAAACACCAAGGGTTGACAGTCCACGTCATATGTCGAGCACCTATCAAAAGGTCAAAAAAGACTTTGATGGCCAAGCTTGCAGCTCGGCCAAGCACTATCTTAATGAATAAATATTAATTACTCTTTTTGTTGCAAAAAATGAGCTAAATATATTTTTTTAACGACTGAAGATCACCGGACATGGAGCCAGCCAAACACCCTGTCAAGGCGCTTCATCTGGCGCATTGATCATGGGAAGCATCAGATGCACAACCGCCAATTGGCCTGGTTTTTTGTCAACATCGAACTGAATTCTTCCATGGTGCCTGCCGATCACCGTTCGGACAAAATCCATGCCCAAACCAAAACCTTGCTGGGCAGTATTGTCGACTTCATGCGCGCGATCAACCACACGATTGCGAATGTGGCAGTGGACCCATGCACCTGCGTGGCGGCGGCCGTCTTTATCGTGCGCCAACTCGATTTCAAGAGTGCTGTCTGGCGCACCATACCGAATGGCATTGACCAGTAAATTGACCAGCATCCGCGTGAACAAGCGCTGATCTACCCAAATGAATTGCGGCGCTGCATCAAACACCTGCTCTATGTGGATTCGCCTGCTCACTGCCAAATCCTTGACTTGAAAGATGGCCTCATCCATCAAATCATCGATCAAGACCTCACTGAGTTTGTATTTTGGTGCCTGCGCTTTGATGGACAAGATGAAATCATCCATCATGTTGAGCAAATGCTCTGCATGCCGACGCTTCTTGAAGGAACTGCTCTCTGGATTTTCATACGCAACAGCATCTTGGCGACAAAGCGACAAAATAGATGCGATCGGTGTGCGCATGTCATGCGACAGCAATTGCAACGTACGGTCACGCTGGTTTTGAAATTGCCGGATTTCAGTGATGTCCACCAGGGACAAAATCCAAAGAAATTTGTCATCCGACTGTGATACGCGGATTACGCTGAAAATATGGTAATGAAGGCTTGCCTGATTGTCCAAGGCGCTGACGTAATGATCTTTGCCCACCAATGATTGCAGGCCATCTGATGCAGGCACGCCCAAATAAGCTAAAAATGGAGCCACGCTGGCTGTAATCCGAATCAAACCTGCCGGAACCAAGCTGGCCATCTTCGGGTTGGCATTCAGTATGGCGCCATTTTCATCCACTGAAAGCATGGCATTGGGGGCATCATTGACGATGGCCCCCAAAAACTGAACGCGCTCATTCATGACTCCAATAGCGCGATCCAGCAAGCGCGAATACTGCAACACCGTATCGCTGGTGAAATGCTGAAGACGCAAACCCTTGGCCAGACTGCGTCGAGGTCTCTTGAACTGCTCCACCTGAGCGGCTCTCTCGCCCATGAAGCTGACGATCATTTCCATGCGTCGCCAAGCCCATGCGGGTTTGACCAGAACGATGGCGAGCACACAAGGGCCCGGATCAAACCAGACATTCCAGTTGACCAGCATGAAAAAGCTCACGGCCAGCGCGCAAAAAATCACAAAAAAAGTCACCAGTAACTCAGCCAGCGGACTGAGTACCAGCAGTGCAACCAACACAGACAAGAGTGCCCAAAAACTCAACGCAATGTGCGCAGGCAGGCTGACGAATGAAATCAAATCCTCTCGCAAAATGTCATTGAGCACATTGGCATGCAGTTCCACACCGGGCATGCCTGAAGATTGCCGACCTGCATAAATCGTGGGATAGTGATCGCCCAAGCTGGGGGCGGTCGAGCCGATCAAAACATATTTGTCTTTGAGGACGTGTACCGGGAAATGCTCCGACAGCACATCGGCCAATGAGATCGTTGGAAATCCCACCGCAGGATTGACCATATTGAAGCGCCGGTAGCTGGCCTGTTCATTGAAACCCTGCGAGGCCTGTCCGGACATGGCCAAAGCCAGATGGGGCACCATCGCCTCGGTCAAATGGATACCACGCAAAAAACCATCGGTCTCAAAAGCAATGTTGATGTGCCCAAAGCCTAACGCCGCATTGGCCAGAACATCTCGGGGTTTTTTGATGCTAAAACCCATCTCATCCAATGGGGTTTCCACCGCCAGAAAAGCGCGATGACGCTTCAATTGCTCAGCAAAAGCGTCGTCCATGGGCGTGGCATCATGAAACAGAATATCAAAGCCAATGGCTTTTGGCCGGTTGTCGGTATCCGCCAGTTTTTTCAGCAGATCCACATACACTGAACGGGAAACCGGCCACCCCCCCAATCGGTCCAGCGAAAAGTCATCAATGGCGATCACCACAATTTCACTGGATGGTGCAGGGCCCCGCAAGCGATGCAGACGGTCATAGATCACATTGCCAAAGGATGTTCCCCATTGCCACCAAAGACTGCACGCAAGCAACGCCAACGCCACGATGGAAAAGATCACCCATTCGCCGTAAAAACGTTTTTCATCTCCAGAAAGTTCACGTTTGAAAAGGCGTCCGCACCAGTACCTGACCAAGTTCTGCATCAATCGTTCCCAGGAAATGCAATCAACTGAAACTGCCCAGTCAATTTGGCATTCAAGGTGTCAGAGACGGCGTACTCAATGCGCCATTTGTAGATTCCCGAAGGAACTCCGCGAAAAACGGCTTGGTCGTTGACACGGACATCAATGGGCGCATTCAACAAAATCTTGGCCCCACCATCGGCATCGAGCCGCTCAAAATACAAAACTGGCTTACTCAACCCGGCCAGATCAAATTGCACATTGCATCGCAAGTCCTTGCCTCGAACATACCCGCGACAAACAGCGTAGTCTGCCGTAGCGCCATACAAGCCTGTTTCAGTAATGGCTGCGACCTGATAGAACACGGCCTTGTTGCCCAGATCTGCAAGCACGACTTCGGGCTTGAGCAACTTGATCTCGTTCTGGGCCAAGGAAAAAGCGACATCCTGAGCTTTGACCAAAGCCATTTTGTGGGTTTGAGGATCGACCTCAAACTCCAGCAATACATCTTGCACGGCCTGCGCACTGGGCACAAAGCTGAATTTTTTGAACATCGGCGACTTGGGCAAAGTCTCTACAGGCAAAGATTTGCCTGTGGGCAAAACTGGCACCCCCTGATTACCTGCAGCACGTTTTTCTTCAGTCTCATCATGGCCTTTGGCGCCGACCATGCCGAAGGCGACTTCCACCTGGCTATGCCGGTCGGCAGCGTCAAAACCTACTCGAAATTGGGTGCCTCGCACGCCAGCAACCGAAGTCGGCGTTTTCACGCGGAATGGCGCATCGCCGTCGAGCCGTTTTCGTGGCACATCCACAAAAATCCGCCCTTCCAGCAACTCGATTTGAATATCGGGAGAAGGCTCCAGCACATTCACACGCAAAGTTTTGAGTTGAATCACAGCCCCCGAAAGCATGCTCACAGTAGATGCATCTTCCAAGGTGAGGCCGAATTGACAGCCCGGCGGAACTCTCACCACAGCCCCCTCCGTCAAAGACATGCCTGCACTCACTGTGACAGGACTGTCCCCGCCCAACAAGGTCACGCCCGTGCAATTCAAACGGCTGACGGTCGCCGTCGAGGGCCTGAACTTGATCCGCTCACGGGGCAACTTGATGACCTTGCCCACTTGAACTTTATTGGGGTTGTCCATTTGGTTGATCTTGGTCACCAGCGCCAAACCATCGTCACCAAAAATGTATTGCGCTACAAAAGCACGCAAGGTATCGCCAGGCTTGATTTTGTAATGAATGAATCGCTCATCACTGGCGACCACTTGCGCCAAGACCGGGGCAGGCCACATCGCCAGCCCCGCTGCCGCAGACAGAAAACACCACACGCCCCAAGCGATCCAAGATCTGCAATTCACAACGTACCACCTTCTGGCACTGTAATTTTGATCAAGCGGTAGCCAAATCCGTGCACGACAACCAAACGCAAATATTGAGCCCCAGCGCCAATATCCAGCTTTCGACGAACCCAGGAGATATGCACATCCAGTGTTCGTGACAATGCGTCCTCCTCTCGTCCCCAAACTTCCTGCATGATGCGATGGCGAGAAATGGGCCGGTCTATGTTCTGAAACATCAAACGTGCCAATTCATATTCTTTCTCAGTCAGATTGACACAATTACCAAAAATCGTGACTGTTCGCTGACTTCTTTCAAACACATAGCCTTCGACAAATTCACCATCAACATCGGGGTTTTCCTTGGGCAGAAATCGACGCTGAAGAGCCGCTACGCGCGCGAGAAATTCAAACGGCCGGATGGGTTTGGTGCAATAGTCGTCAGCACCGGCATCAAGTGCAGTGACAATCTGTTCTTCGGCATTGTTGCTTGTCAAAAAAATGATTGGCGTATCGAGCTTCATGTTGTTGCGCATGTGCTTTAAGACCTCAAGTCCATCTGGCCCCGGCACATTCCAGTCGAGCACAAACAGATCAAAGGTGTCTTTCAACAAAGCACGCATGATCTGATGGCCATCCGGAAAGTGCACCACAGAATGGCCAGCGTTGGACAACAAGTTTTGAACATCAATCGCCAAGGTCTGTTCATCTTCGAGTAAAGCAATGTGCATTGAAGTTCCCGTATTTGAGTCAAATTGTATACGTCAAAACCGTCAAATACGTTGCGAATGTATGCATTCATTGAAAAAGAAAAAAATCATTCATGCATTCACACAGCATTTCACGAACAGTGAACGATCATCCAAGAAAGACAGAAGCTGATCGCACAGGTGCTTGGTGTTGACCATGAGCGACTCGAAATGCATAAGACTTAGTCTTGGATGCGCCACGATAATCCTCCCACAGTTTTGAATTGACCTAGCTCCTTTTGATGTACTCTACCTCACCATTGAACGTCTTGAGCATCATCCCACCGATGACGCAACTCAACACGCCCTACCCGTCCACGGCTTACCTGACGGGTTTTTTGCGTTCACGGGGGTTTGATGCAGTGCAAGAAGACCTGGCGCTGGCCACCGTGCTGGCTTTGCTCAACCGCCAGGGCCTCACCAATTTGCGCGATACGGCGCTGGCTTTGCCCGTTGAAGACCGTTCGGGTCCAGTGAACTTCTTCCTCGATCACTTCAACGATTACGCCGTCAGCATCGATCCGGTGATCGCCTTTTTGCAAGGCCGCGACAGCACACTGAGCCACCGCATTGCGGGCCGTGGCTTTTTGCCCGAAGGCCCGCGCTTTGCCGCGCTCGATGCCTATGACGATGACGGCACAGGCGACCCGATCGGCTGGGCTTTTGGCGCATTGGGCCAAACCGACCGCGCGCGGCACTTGGCCACGCTGTACCTGAACGACCTGGCCGATGTGCTGCGCGATGCGGTCGATGAGGGATTTGAATTTGTGCGCTACGCCGAACGCCTCGCCGCCAGCCAGCCCAGCTTTGACGCGCTGGCCGAAGCGCTGGCCCAGCCGCCCAATCTGATCGACACCACGCTGGAGCGCCTGACACTGGAGGCGATTGAACGCCACCAGCCCAGCTTGGTGTTGCTCTCAGTGCCCTTCCCCGGCTCGGTGTATGCGGCTTTTCGCATTGCACAGTGCATCAAGCGGGCGCATCCGCACATACGCATTGGCCTGGGTGGCGGCTTTGTGAACACCGAGCTGCGCGAGTTGAACGACGCCCGCGTCTTCGATCATGTGGATTTCGTCACGCTTGACGGCGGAGAACGCCCACTGCTGAGCCTGATCGAACACCTGCAGGGCCAACGCAGCGTGCAGCGCCTGCAACGCACCTTCATGCGCAACGAGGCAGGTCAGGTGCAGTACTTCAATATGCAAGAGCCTGATATCGCCTTTGAAGACGTGGGCACCCCCACCTGGGACGGCCTGCCGCTGCACCAATACCTGTCATTGCTGGACATGCTCAACCCCATGAACCGGCTGTGGAGCGACGGACGCTGGAACAAGCTCACCGTGGCGCACGGCTGTTACTGGAAAAAGTGCAGCTTTTGCGATGTGAGCCTGGACTACATCAGCCGCTACGAGACCGCCCAGGCCAGCACTTTGGTGGACCGCATCGAGCAGATCGTGGCCGAAACGGGCCAGACGGGTTTTCACTTTGTGGACGAAGCCGCGCCGCCCAAAGCCCTGAAGGCCCTGGCCGAAGAACTGCTGCGCCGGGGCGTGCAAATCTCATGGTGGGGCAACATCCGCTTTGAGAAAACCTTCACCCCCGAGCTGTGCGAGCTGCTGGCGCAAAGCGGCTGCATCGCCATGTCGGGCGGGCTCGAAGTGGCGTCCGACCGCTTGCTTCAGCTGATGAAAAAAGGCGTTTCAGTCGAGCAGGTGGCGAAAGTGACCAAGGGCTTTGCCGACGCAGGCGTGTTGGTGCATGCCTACCTGATGTACGGTTTTCCAACGCAAACCGTGCAAGACACCGTGGACGCTCTCGAATACGTGCGCCAGCTGTTTGAGAACGGCTGCATCCACAGTGGCTTTTTCCACCGCTTTGTCTGCACGGTGCATTCACCTGTGGGCCGGAACCCCAATGCCTATGGCGTCACGTTATTGCCCCTGCCTGAAGGCACCTTTGCCAAAAACGATGTGGGTTTTGTGGACCCGACTCCCATGCCCAAGGGTGTGGACCACGACCTGCTGGGCCAAGGGCTGAAGAAAGCGATTTACAACTTCATGCACGGCGTGGGACTGAATCAGGAAGTGCGCAATTGGTTTGATCTGCCCAGCAGCGTCTGCACCAAACCTACCGTGCGGCGTGACCGCATTGGACGGGCACTGAAAACTTCTTGAAAATTCTCTTTCCAAACTTATACATAATAAGGTTCTCAAAAAGAGGACCACATATTGATCACCCCCTCCGTTTCCACTGCCAAAGCTGCTCAACATGGCACCTCCTTTCCTTCATGGCTACCCTCGGGTTTACGAGGTGAACGCGACCAGCTGTTCCTGACTTACCTGGCCATCCTCACCCTGGCCAATACCGCTTTTGCTGGTGTGTCCTGGGCGGTAGGGTACGTCGAAGGAGCTGAGCTTCATTTGACGGGCCTGCTGCTGAACCTGACGGTGTTCGTACTGCGCTGGCGGGGCACGGCATTGCCCAGGCTGGTTCGGCTGACGCAGTGGACTTTGCTGGGGCAGGCCCTGGCGTTGGCCTGGACCAGTGGCGGTATTTTTTCGCCCATGCTGGGCTGGTTGGCTTGGGCTTGCCTGCCTGCGGTGATCGACCATTCCATCCGTCAGGCACATGCCTGGATTGGTGGCACCGCCCTACTCATTTTGGCGCTTTACGCCTACGCTCTGATGGGCGGCGAGGTCATGCTGGGCATGGCGCCATCACATCTGGTGCACTGGCACGCACTGGTGGCCCTGCTGATCCTGGCGCTACAGACTGGCCTGCTCTACCGCTTTCAGCGCCTGCGTCTGCAACGACTCGAACGCATGCACCGCCACACGAGGCTGTTGCACCGCATGCGCAACGACCTGGTGCATGCTCAAAAGCAGAAGGACATTTTTGTGGCCTCCGTCAGTCACGAACTGCGCACACCCATGAATGCGATCCTTGGTCTGGCCGACCTGATTCACCACGACAAGCACCTGGCAGACGATGTGCGTGCCAAGGTTGAAAACATCCAAAAATCTTCAGAACACCTGCTGACGATCATCAACGATCTGCTGGACTATTCGCAGATTTCTGCGGGGGCCCTGCGGATCGTGCATGAACCATTTGACCTGCACGACACGTTGCGCACGTCCTACATGATCCTTGAGCCGCGTGCACTGACCAAACCAATCAGCTACACGCTGCACATGGGGTCGGGCGTGCCCCTGTGGATTCTGGGCGATGCACACCGACTCACACAGGTGCTGGTCAACCTGCTGGGTAACGCGGTCAAATTCACGACCGAGGGCTTTGTGAGCCTGAGCTGCCAGTACGAAGAGAGCCTTGAGGACACGGCGCATGGAATCCTGCACATCGAGGTGCGAGACAGTGGCATTGGCATCTCAGCAGAAAATCAGTCCAAGCTGTTTGGGCAATTTGTGCAGGCCGACAGCAGCATTGCACAGCGTTTTGGTGGTAACGGACTTGGCCTGTCCATCACCCGCAATCTGGTTGAGGCCATGGGCGGCAAAATCGGGGTAGATAGCACGGGCGGGAAAGGCAGCCGCTTTTACATCAGCTTACCGTGCCAGAGCACAGCGCCACTGCAGTCGCGCATCAGGTCGGATGAGCCACTCGCAGATCAAGGGCCTGTGCGCATCCTCATCGTCGATGACAATCCATTGAACCGGCAAGTTGCTTCATTGCAGCTGCGCCGCCAGTTGCTGCAAGCCGAAATCGACCAAGCAGAAGGGGGGCGGCAGGCTTTTGAAAAAATCCGCGATGGTCACTACGACGTGGTCTTGCTGGATCTCCTGATGCCCGACATGGACGGCTTTGAAACCGCCCGCAAGGTGCGCACCGAATTGCCCCCACCGCTGTGCTATACCCCCATCATTGCCCTGACAGCGAACAACGATGCCCGCGAGCATGAACGTTGCTTGGCCGTCGGCATGAACGAATCCATGGTCAAACCCTTTGACCGCATCCTGCTCAGCAAGAAAGTCCTTGAACATGCGCGCCGCAGCGCCTGAAGCCAGCATGCGAGCTAAATTCAACGCATATGTCCTCCTCTGGCTGATGCCTCTTCTGACGGCGGTGCCTTTACAGGCCGCCGAAAATCCAGAGATTATCTGCGAGTACCGCACCATCGAAGTCAACGCGCAAACCGGTGACATCCGTTTCATCGCGCCACTCAAAACCGGGCCAGAGGACTGTTCGGACAGGGGCGCCGCACTGGCAGAACTCGACCCAGCCTGGCGACAGAAACTGCCACCCCGTGTGCGTTGGAAACAGCAGCAAGATGCACTGAATACTTGCGAGCAGGTACAAACGCCGCTGGGTGAGCGTGTGCAGATCTTGCCCGATCAGGGCTGCGTCTTTCTGCAAAAGAGTCTGGTCTGCACGATCGTGACCGCGCAGGCGGTCTCGCATGCACAGCTGGCCAATGCGGTGCGTGGTTGTGTACCGTGACAGACGCCGCGTGTGGCAGCCGACCTCAGCAAGGAATGCGGTTTCCCCAGTAATCCAGAAATAGCCCACGGACTGAGACGGGTGCTGTGTCGAATGCCTGCATGAGGCCCATCTGAGCCGCAAGTGAATCCTGCAAGTCATTGCCCTAACAGGACTGATTCAGTAGCGTGCACTACCGCTACCGATACCTCGCAGCGGGGCGACCACCAACACCCGCAGGCGCTGTCGACTGATTTCAATCGCTTCGGTCTGCACGAGCTGGGTGCGTGCTGGCTTGGCAGATCGGTCGCAGTACCCGTCGCTTTTGTGGTTGTCTTCGATGATGCCCAAACAAACCGACAGCTTGGCCCAGATGACGCGCTCGCGACGGGCCAGCCACGGACTGAGCTGCTTCCTCAACGCTGGTCCCACCGCATTGATCTACAGGCTGTGCCGCCATCGAGTTACTGCATGCATTTTTCAGGGCCAATGCCCTAAGCCCACCGTGGCCCGCCACCAAATCGCCAAGGCCCTGGACTGACGCACCGAGCGCCTGTTTTTTAGGCATCGCCCGCCCGGTCAACAGGCATGCGGACTTCAAGGCTTGTCCAAGGTGTTATCCACAGCTTGGCGCACAGCCGCTGGGGGTAACCCCGCATGAACACTTCGGCACTCAGCGGCTGACCGCCATGAGTGCGGCAAAGCCCACAAACACGCCACCGGTCAGGCGGTTGAAGGTTTTGAGCACCTCTGGTCGCTGCAAATAAGGCGAGAGCTTGTGACCGCTCACCGCGTAAATGCCGTACCAAGCCACCTCGATCAAGGTGAATGTGGCCAGCAAAATCCCAAACTGCGGCAAAGCGGGCGACCCGGGCTGGATGAACTGAGGGAAAAATGCCGCCGCAAACACGATGGCCTTGGGGTTGCTGGCGGCCACGGCCAGGCCCGCGCGGTACAAGGACCCGCCACTGCGCTGGGCTGCAGCGTCTGTCATGGCTTCACCCGCATGCGCGCCTTGAGTGGGTGCAATACAAAGCCTGTAGCCCAAATAAGCCAGGTAGGCCGCACCCATGTAGCGCAAAGCATCAAACAGCGTGGGTGAGGTGTGCAGCACCGCCCCCAGCCCTGCGGCCGACAGGCTCATCATGCTCAGCAAGGCGCTCATGCATCCGGCCATGGTCATGACCGCCTTGCGCCAGCCAAAACGCGCACCGTGGCTCATCACCAGCAGCATGTTGGGCCCCGGCGTGGCCGAGACGACAAAAGTCATGCCCACGAACAACCACCATGTGTGCCCACCCATACCGCACCCGTTCCCTGAATTGTTTGAATTGGGCTGCATTGTCGCCCAGCCACCTGCATCACCAAGGAATGTGCTGCCCCAGATGGTCGACAAACTGCGCCCTGCCCGTTGGCTCCAGTACGTCAAGCACCGCCAGCAGGCGCTGCGCAGACACCGCGGGGTCCATGGCATCGTCACCGACAAAAGGCTGGCTCAAGGCCGAGCGCACGGTGCCGGGTTGCAAGGCAGCCACCACGGCCAGCGGACGTTGGCGCGCCAGTTCGATGGCGGCCGTTTGCATGAGTTGATTGAGCGCGGCTTTGGCGGCGCGGTAGCCGTACCAGCCGCCTTTGCGGTTGTCTTCGATGCTGCCCACACGCGCTGAGAGCTTGGCCCAGATGACGCGCTCGCCGCGTGCCAGCTGCAGGCTCAATTGCTGCAACAAAATGGCAGGCCCCACCGCATTGACCTGCAAGCTGTGCAGCAGCCGCGCGGCATCCAGTTCGGGCAAGCGCTTTTCAGGGCCTTGGCCACCCAGCGTGAGGGCCCCGGTGGCGTCCACCACCAGCTGCCAGGGTCCTTGCAGCTGCGCAGCCAGTGCCGTCAGGGTGGCCGCATCGCTGAGGTCCCAGTCGCAAGGCTGCCCACGCGAGACGGCTTGCACCTCAGCGCATCGCGGGTCGGTCTTCAAGGCCTGCACAAACGCCTGCCCGAGCGCCCCGCTGGCGCCAATCACCAAGGCACGGTAGCCATTTCGCAAACTGTGCATGCCCGCAAACACCGCCTGGATCACGGCTTGCCCCCTGCCTCGTACACGCAACGAAAGCCGATGTAGACCACATAAACATCGGCCGGTTTCCACGCCTGCACATCGGCCTTCATCTGGCCAGCCGGATACCACCAGGAGCCGCCCAGCGTTTGGCGCTCGTTGCCCCGGGCATCTGCGGCCCACTCCCACACATTCGCCCCCATGTCGTGCAGGCCGTTGACCCCGGCCCGGGTCTGCGTCACGGGGGCCGCGCGTGGCCAAGGGTCGGGGTCGCTGGTATTGGCCCCTTGCGGGCTCTCGCCCGTGGGCCAGGGGTAGGTCTTGCCACGAACCCAAGGCGCAGGTGGGGCCGCACGCAGCTCTGTGAAAGCGGCAGCACGCCACTCGGCGGCAGTGGGCAAACGCCCCCCGGCCCAACGGCAATACGCTGTAGCTTCTGCGTGCGTGAGGTGCACCGCGGGTAACTGCGCCGACGCTGGCTCGCCATCGGGTTGCCGCCAAGTCCAACCTGCACGGCGCTGCCAGCCCCCCACATACTCAAACCCGCCCCCTTCCAGCTCGGCGCGGGTGCGCACGCCCGTGGCCTGCACGTAGCGCTCGAACTGCCCCATGGTCACCTCGGTGCGATCGAACTGCAAGCCACCCAGCCCTTCGAGCGCCACACGCTCGCCAATCTGTGCCTGTGCAAGCCCGGTGCTCAGCCATAGCAAAGCGCACACCTTGACCAAGGCCCATGTCATTGGGAGGCATCCGGTTCGCGCGTCCAACGCCTGGCCAGGCGCTGCAGTCCGGGGCGCAGGGGCAAAAAACCGCGGTAACTCAACTCCAGCAACCAAGACAGCGGTGGCCAAGCGAACACCCAACCCAGCACACGCCAGCCGGGCAAGGCCCGCCACAAACTGGCAAAAGCGGCGCCACCGCTGAGCAAACGGCCGCTCGCCTCGCGCACATGAAAACGCCGCATGGCCGCATCACACGAAAGCCCCTGCCCCAAGGCCTGCCCAGCACTCACATCCACCCATTGCAGGGCTTGGCTGGCTGGCAGCCGACGATACAGCGCGATTTCGCGGCGGCACAAGGGGCAGCTGCCATCAAAGTAAACCGTGAGTTCAGGCGAGTTCATGTGGTGTGCTCAATGCAGGCTGAAAGCGTCCATCGACAAAGAGGTGTAAATCACCTCGTGGCTGATGTAGTCAGGCTGTGGACCGCCTGCCTGACCCCAGCCTGCCGCGCCCAAGGCAAAGTAGATCGTGCGAAAGTGCTCGTCCGTAGGGTGAGCCCGCTCGGCGTGCGGTGCTGTTCGGCGGTAGTCCAGCATGGCCGCCAGATCGCCCAGGCGCAGGGTGCCCTCGACCCAGCCGCAAAACGCCGACACATAAGGCTCGGTCGGGCCTTCTTCTCGGCGCAACTCGAACAGGTTGTGCGTCATGCTGCCCGAGCCCATCAGCAAGATGCCCTCCTCACGCAAGGGTGCCAAGGCTTGCCCGATGGCGTAAATGTCGGCCGGGGTCCCGTAGGCCGGCAAAGACAACTGCACCACCGGCACCTGCGCCAAAGGTGCCATGTACCGCAATGGCACCCAGGCGCCATGGTCAAACGGCCGCTCAGGGTCAGCGCCTGCGGGCAGGCCCGCTGCACTCAGCAGATCCAGCATCCTGTGGGCCAGCGCCGGGTCACCCGGTGCGGGGTACTGCAGTTCGTACAAAGCCGGCGGAAAGCCGCCAAAGTCGTGCCAGGTCGGCGGCTGCGGGTTGGACATGACGCCAAGGCCACGGGTCATCCAGTGCGGCGACATGAGCACGATGCCGCGCAGGCGCTCGGCAGGCGCATGGGCCTGCATCCAGGCCTGTAAGGCCTGGCCGGTGCTGCCCGGGTTCAGGGCGAACATGGGCGAGCAATGCGAGACAAACAACACCGGCAAGCGATCGACCATGGCTCAGGCCTCGGTGCCCTACAGGCTTTGCGCCGCGATTTGGCGCAAAGCCTGCTCAAACACCTCGGCGGGCTGACCGCCCGAGATCAGGTGCCGGTCGTTGATGATGACCGCAGGCACTGAATGGATACCCGCCTGCTGGTAGTAGCGCTCTTGGGCACGCACCTCGTCGGCAAAGGCCTGGCTGGCCAGCACCTCGCGGGCCGCCTCCACAGACAGGCCAGCGGTTTGCACCGCCTGCAGCAGCACGGCGTCGTCTTCGATGCATTCGGCGCGGCCCTGGTAGGACGCCAGCAGGGCTTTCTTGAGCGCGCGCTGCATGCCCTCGCCCTGCCCCGCCGACCAGTGCAGCAGGCGGTGGGCGTTGAAGGTGTTGTAGACGCGCCCCCGGCCACCGGGCGCAAAGGCAAAGCCCACCTCGGCGCCGCGCTGGCGGATGTTCTCGCGCATCTGGGCCTGCTGCTCGGGCGTGGAGCCGTACTTTTCGGTGATGTGCTCGGTCAGGTCCTGCCCACCCGCAGGCATGTGGGGGTTGAGTTCAAAAGGCTGAAAATGCATCTCGACTTGGACTTCGCCTTGCAGTCGGTCAAGGGCTTTTTCGAGGGAATACAGCCCAACGGCGCACCAGGGGCAGGCAATGTCGGAGACGAAATCGATTTTGAGGGTAGTGGTCATGGTTTTTTTGCATCGGGTCAACAGCCGCCATCTTGCCGCAAATGACCGACAATGTCGGCTCAGGCCCACAAGTCCTTGCACACCACCATGAAAATCCTGACCCTCAACGGCATCAACCTCAACATGTTCGGCAAGCGCGACCCTGCGCAGTACGGCACCATCACCCTGGCCGAAATCGACGCCCAGCTGGTGGCACTGGGCCAAGAACTGGGCGCCGAAGTCGAGTGCTTCCAGACCAACATCGAAGGCGAAATGGCCGAGCGCATCCACCGCGCCCACACCGACGGCACCCAAGCGGTGCTGATCAACGCTGGGGCCTGGACGCATTACAGCTACGGCATCCGCGACGCGCTGGCCATCCTGAAGTGCCCCATCATCGAGGTGCACATGTCCAACATCCACGCCCGCGAAGAATTCCGCCACCACTCGGTGATCGCCCCCATTGCCAAAGGCCAGATCGCTGGTTTCGGCGTGGACAGCTACCTGCTGGGCCTGCGGGCGGCCGTTTCGGCCATCAAGGGCTGAGGCGTTCTGATACAGGTGCCATGCCCTCGGGCTATGGCATCCATTGTGGGAGCCCCGCCCTCGGGGCGATGGCTTGTGGTATGTGGGCGCTCTTTCGCGGCGAGGGCGCCGCTCCCCCACAGCAGCAAGCCCACAGAGCGCCGCTCCCACACAACACAGCTACAAAGCCAATACTTTCAACAACGCGGCATTGAAGGCGTCAGCCGCCTCGTAAACCACCCAATGCCCCGCCCCGGGGACGGTGTGCCATTGGCCCCAGTTTGGTGACAGCCGCATGATCGCCGCGCGCAGCTCGGGCAGACGGCCCGTGTACAGGGCGTCGTGCTCACCGTAAATGGCGCTGACCCGGGCGCGAACCCGCGGCAGCGCTTCGGCCACGATGGGTGTGCTCGACAGGCGGCGGCGCGGCATGCGGTCGCGTTGCACATTGGCGCGGTGCACCTCGAGCGCCAACTTGTCCAGACTCTCGGGGTGCTGCAGCATCAGGGCCATCAAGTTGTAGCGGTGCACCTCGTCTTGCGCCTCCGCTGTGGCCAGGTGGCGCCAGCCCTTGAGGGATGTGCGCTGGGCAGAAGACAAGCCCATGCCGGGTGCGCCCACCAGCACCAGGGCCTGCGCATCGTCGGGAAACTCGGCCAACCAAAGCGCCCCCGTCATGCCACCAAACGAAAAGCCCGCGATCTGCACCGGGCCTTGCGGGGCCAACTGCTGCAGCCCGGCGTGCAGGTGCACGGGCAATTGCGGCACATCGGTGCAGCCCGGGGGCAAGTCCGAGTCGCCAAAGCCGGGCAAATCAGGCGCCAGCACACGCCAGCCTGCGTCACGCAGGGGTGCAATGCAGCGCACCCAATGCGTCCAGCTGCCACTGCCGCCGTGCAGCAAGACCACTGTGGGCCGGTCCTGCGCCCCCCAGCTGTGCCAAACCAAGGACACACCATCGCTCGTTGTGACGAAGCGTTGGCCGTCCGCCAATGCAGAGGCCAGGTCTGCGGGCAAGAAATCAGGGCAAACAATGGGGGTGGACTTCATGCATTCACCTCAGCGGCAGGGTGGTGGTGACGCCAGACTTTCCAGGTGGCGGCCACGGCCACCAGGCTGGTGAGCACCGAGACCCAAAAGACCGAAGCCAGGCCCCAGCGCTCACTGAGCAGTCCGCCCAGCAAGCCGCCAATGACGCCCGAAAAACCATAAGCCAGCACGGTGTAGAGCGCCTGCCCACGCCCACGCAAACGGCCCGGAAAGTGGTGCGACAGCAAGGCAATGCAAGCCGTGTGGTGGGCCGCGAACGTGAGCGCATGCAGGGCCTGCGCCAGCACCAGCACCAGCAGCACATCGGCCCAGGCGGCCGTGAGCACCATGCGCAGCGCCATGGCCACCGAGCACAAAAACATCCAGCCCGACAGCGGCAAGAGATGAAGCCAGCGCGACTGCCAGAAGAACCAGGCGATCTCGACCACCACCGACACCGCCCACATCACCCCAATCAGGGTCTTGCTGTAACCGAGCGAGTCCAGGTAGAGCGAAAAGAAAACGTAAATGCCAATGTGCGAGAGCACGTGAAAAAACGCCCCGGCAAAAAACCAGCGCACCGCTGGCTGCGCCAGCACGCTGCGCACGGGCACCGGCTCCAGCTCGGCATGCCCGGCTTCCTTGAGGTCGGGCAGAGCCATGGCGCTGACCAACACCGCCAGCAAGCTCAGGATGGTCATGGTCGGGAACTGGTGCATGCCAAAGGCCTCGAACCAGGCCCCCGCCACAAACACCGTGACCAGAAAACCGATGGAGCCCCACAGGCGCACACGGCCATAACGCTTGGCATCAAACGCCCCGCCCTGGCTGACCAGGTGCGCCATGGCCGCTTCGCTCATGGGCATCATCGAGCTGGTGTGGGTGAACATCACCAGCAAGACCACGCCCAGCCACACGGGGGTGAGCTGCAGCCACAAAAGACAGGCCGAGGCCAGTGCCACCGCCGCGCCGATGCGCAGCAACTTGACGCGCTCGCCCGTGTGGTCGCTGATCCAGCCCCAGACGTAGGGTGCAAACAGGCGCGTGGCGGCCTGCACCGACGTCAGCAGGCTGATGGCCACCAGGCCCAGGCCCATCTCTTTGAGCCACAGCGGCAGGTAGGGGTTGAAGAAGCCGATGTGTGCGAAATAGCTGGCCGACAGGGCCGCGAACGGAAACAATGCCCGGCGGGTCTGCGGCATCAGGGCTTGGCGGCGGCGATCGGGGCCAAAGCGTGCACCACATCACCGCACTGGGCACGGTGTTGCAGGGCGTGCTCCATCACCACCAGGGCCAGCATGGCCTCGGCAATGGGCGTGGCGCGGATGCCCACGCAAGGGTCGTGGCGGCCCTTGGTGATGACCTCGGTCGTGTGGCCCTCGGAGTCGATGGTGTCGCGCGCAATCAAAATCGAACTGGTTGGCTTGATGGCGATCGACACCTCGATGTCCTGCCCGGTGCTGATGCCACCCAGCACGCCGCCCGCGTTGTTGCCCACAAAGCCCTCGGGGGTGAGCGAGTCGCCCGCCGTGCTGCCCTTTTGGGTGACGCAGCCGAAGCCCGCGCCAATCTCCACGCCTTTGACGGCGTTGATGCCCATCATGGCAAAAGCGATGTCGGCGTCGATCTTGTCAAACAGCGGCTGACCCAGGCCTACGGGCACGCCACGGGCCACCACGCGCAGACGCGCACCACACGAATCGCCCGACTTGCGCAGCGCGTTCATGTAGTCCTCCAGGGCCGACACATCGGCCACCGGGGCAAAAAACGGGTTGTTCGGCACATGGTCCCAGCTCTCAAAGCCAATCGGCACATCACCGATCTGGGTCATGCAGCCGACAAAGGTGGTGCCAAACTGTTCTTTCAGCCACTTCTTGGCCACCGCACCTGCGGCCACCATGGGGGCTGTGAGACGAGCCGACGAACGACCACCGCCACGCGGGTCACGCAGACCGTATTTGCGCCAGTAGGTGTAGTCGGCGTGGCCCGGGCGGAAGGTCTGCAGGATGTCGCCGTAGTCCTTGCTGCGCTGGTCGGTGTTCTGAATGAGCAGGCAGATCGGGGTGCCGGTGGTTTGACCCTGGTACACGCCCGAGATGATCTGCACCGCATCGGGTTCGTTGCGTTGGGTGACGAATTTGCTGGTGCCGGGGCGGCGGCGGTCCAGATCGGGCTGGATGTCGGCCTCGCTCAGGGACATGCCCGGCGGGCAGCCGTCAATCACGCAGCCAATGGCCGGGCCGTGGGATTCACCAAAGTTGGTGACCGAGAAAAGTGTTCCGAAGGTATTGCCGCTCATGCCCGGATTATCCCAGAGCCCCGCAGGCACAGACGGCGCGCATCCTACAATCCCACCCCATGACCGAAAACACCCCCTCTGAAGGCCGCAAGCCCTCGGACATCCCTGCTGACGTGCCTTTTTTGCGCACCATCAAAAGCTATGTGCTGCGCGCTGGCCGCACCACCATTGGCCAGGCCAAGGCCTACGAACTCTATGGCCCGACCAATTTGCTGAACTACGCCCCTGGCGCGTTCAACGCCGAAGCCGCCTTTGGCCGCACAGCGCCGCTGATTCTGGAAATCGGCTTTGGCATGGGCGAAGCCACCGCCCACATCGCCAAAGTGCGGCCCGATGACAACTTTTTGTGCTGCGAAGTGCACGAGGCGGGTGTCGGCGCTCTGCTCAAACGCATTGGCGAGCAGGACATCCACAACATCCGCATCCTGCGGCACGACGCGGTGGAAGTCATCGACCACATGCTGCCCGAGCAAAGCCTGGACGGTGTGCACATCTACTTTCCTGACCCCTGGCACAAAACCAAGCACCACAAACGCCGCCTGATCCAGGCCGAATTGGTCAACAAGTTGGCCAAACGCCTCAAGGTGGGCGGCTACCTGCATTGCGCCACCGACTGGCAGCCCTATGCCGAGCAGATGATGGACGTCATCAGCGCCGAAAAACTGCTGCGCAACACGGGCGATGCCGCGCAAGGTGGCTATGCGGCCAAACCCGACTACCGGCCTTTGACCAAGTTTGAAAACCGGGGCCTGAAGCTGGGCCACGGTGTCTGGGACCTGGTGTTTCGCCGGGTCTGACCTGTGCCGCCATGGCCCGCCCCGCCCGCCAGGCCCAACTGCCCACCCGTGACGGCGTGAGCGCCAGTTGCGTGGCCTTGCCTGCCGGTGCTTGGCCCACGGTGCTGGATTTTTTGAGTGATCGCATGGGCACCGTGACGCGAGCCCAATGGACCGAACGCATGCGCCAGGGCCTGGTGCTGGCCTCACAAGGCCATGCCCTCCCCCCCGAACAAGCATTTTTGCCCGGCCAGCGCATCTACTACTACCGCCATTTGGACAACGAGCCGCAGCTGCCGGTACATGCGCGGATCGTGTTTGAAGACGAACAACTGCTGGTGGCCGACAAACCTCACTTCATGCCCGTGACCCCGTCGGGCCGCTACGTGCAGCAAAGCCTGCTGGTACAACTCAAGCGCCTGACCGGCTGCACCGACTTGACACCGGTCCACCGCATTGACCGGGAAACCGCTGGTCTGGTGCTGCTGAGCAAACGCCCGCAAGACCGCGACGCCTACCAGGCCCTGTTCAGAAACCGGCAAGTCCACAAACACTACCTGGCGGTGGCGCCCTGGCGTGCCCATCTGGTGCAGCCGCGCATGCACACCAGCCGCTTGGCCGAAGACAGCGCGTTTTTCAGAATGCGCGAGGTGCCCGGCGAGCCCAACAGCGAGACCCACCTGCAGATGCTGCGTACCGAGGGCGAACGCGCGCTTTATCAACTGGAGCCCGTCACCGGCAAACGCCATCAGCTGCGGGTGCACATGCTCGCGCTGGGTGCTCCGATTGAAGGCGATCAGTTCTACCCCCAGGTCTTACGCGGCCCCGATGAGGCCGAAGACTTCAGCAGTCCCCTGCAATTGCTGGCTGAGCGCATCGCCTTCACAGACCCCGTCACGGGGCAGGAACGCTCATTGAGCAGCGCTTTGACCTTGAACCTGTGATCTGAGCTGCAGTTGCTGCAAATGCGCCATCGCGATATGCGCCGACGAGCGCACCACGGCTGGCTCTACCTTGGCGCGCAGCAGCACAAATAAACCCAGCAACAGGGTGGCCAGAAACTGGCCTTCTTGCACCGTATCCACCTCAGGGCGAATGACCCCGTCTTGACGGGCGTTGTTCAGGGCGTTGCTCAATGCCGCGCTGATGCGCGACACATGCGCGTGCACAAACACCTGGCTACCCGGATCTTCGGCCCCGCGCTCTGTGGCGCAATTGCACATGAAGCAGCCCAGCTCCGAGCCCAGCTCTCCGGCCGCTGCGGCAAAACCCGCCAACATCGCCTCGATCTGCGGTAAACCGCCATCTTCGGACTCCAGCGCCCGGAAATGCTGGTCCACCACCTCATGGGCATACAGCTGGAGCGCGGCCTCGTACAGGTTCTGCTTGTTGCCGAACTCCGCATACAGGCTGAAACGGTTCACCCCCATGGACTCCACCAGAGTCTGCGTGGAGGTGCCCTGGAAACCATTACGCCAAAAAATCTCCATCGCTTTTCTGGCGATGTCATCACGTTCGTACTTTTTGTAACGTCCCATATTCGACCTTGAATTTTTTGTGATTATAATTTCTAACCGATCAGTTAGAAATAAGGATTTTTCTCATGCGCAACTTCAAACAACGTTATGGCGCCTGGGCCTTGGTCACCGGCGGCACCTCGGGCATTGGCGCCGCGTTGGTCCAGCAACTGGCCCAAGAAGGCCTGAACATCGTGATGGTGGCCCGTAACACCAGCCAACTCGACACCCAGGCCGAAAAACTGCGCCAGCAAACCGGCGTACAGGTTCGCACCATCTCGGCCGACCTGACAAGGCCCGAAGGCTTGAACCAAGTGTTGGACACCACGCAAGACCTGATCATTGACATGCTGGTGCCCTGCGCAGCCATCGAAACCATTGGTCTGTTTGTGGAATCGTCCCAGGCCCGCCACCAGGAGATGGTGCACATGAACGTGATCGCCCCCATGACGCTGGCCCGCCACTTTGGTGCGGGCATGGCCCAGCGCGGACGTGGCGCGATCTTGTTTGTCTCCAGCCTCTCGGGCTGGATGCCGCAGCCCTTCATGGCCCAATACGGCGCGACCAAGTCGTACGTGATGGGCCTGGCCGCCGGTCTGCACTTCGAGATGAAAAGCCTGGGGGTGGATGTGTCGGTGCTCTCGCCCGGCCCCACCGACACACCCATGGCAGCGGCCACGGGCATTGACTTTGCGTCCATGGGCATGAGCATCATGCGTCCCGAAGAGGTAGCCGCCTGCGGACTGGCCGCCCTGGGCCGCAAGCTGGACGCCGTGCCCGGCCCGCGCAACAAAATGATGGCCTTCATGATGAGCCGCCTCATGTCACGCGGCTTGGCAGGCAGCATGTTCAAGATGATGATGGGACGAGCCCTCAAGCGCTAGAAGAAGCGATGCTTTTGGGGCTCATGTCGGACTCTTCGAGTCCTCCCGACCTACAGGCAAATGCATCGTGTAGGTCGGTGGTCGCAGACCCCGACAACGGTTTTATTGATCGAGTTTGAGGCCATTCACCCAGGCTCGGGCTTCAGGACCATTCCAGTCCAACGCGCCTTGGATCCGCCAGCGGGCCTGGCCATCTGCGCCAATCAGCACAGTGGTCGGAAACGCGCGCACTCCCCACTGCCGGGCTATCTCGCCTGATTTATCGAGCACCACAGGCAAACGGATGCGGTTGCCAAAGACAAACGTGGTCACCTTGGACGCAGGCTCCTTGACGTCGACCGTGATGACCACCGGGTTGCCGCCGCTGGCATCACTCAAGGCCTGCAAGGACGGCAACTCCTGCTTGCAGGGGCCGCACCAGGTGGCCCAGAAGTTCAACACCACCAACTTGCCTTTGAGCTCAGCCGTGTTCCAGGGCTGATCATTCAAATCAGTCATCTGAATGACGGGTGAAGGCGAAGCGGCGGGCCAGGCCGATTTTTCATACTGAGCCTGGGCCGCACCGGCGGCCAAGGCCAAGACCACGCCCGCCATTTCAACACCCCATCGATTGCGTGTCATCGAAGTCCTCCCTGGACAGATGTTGCGTGCTACGAAAGACTCAGACGCGTTCAGTCACCCAAGCCTGAACGCTGGCCATGGCGGCGGGCAAGGCTGCGGGGTTGGTGCCCCCGGCCATGGCCATGTCGGGCTTGCCGCCGCCTTTACCGCCCACCTGGCCCGCCACAAAGCTGGCCAACTCGCCCGCCTTGACTTTGCCTGTGGTGTCGGCGGTCACGCCAGCGGCGATCTGCACCTTCTCACCGTCCACAGCGGTCAAGACGATCACGGCAGAGGTCTTGAGCTTGTCTTTGAGCTTGTCCATGGTGTCGCGCAGGGTCTTGGCGTCGGCGCCTTCGAGCGTGGCCACCAGCAGCTGGATGCCTTTGACATCCACCGCTTGCTTCATCAGCTCGTCGCCCTGGGCCGAAGCCAGCTTGCCTTTGGCGGCAGCCAGTTCTTTTTCGAGCGCTTTGACTTGGTCCAGCACCTGCGCAATGCGGGCGTTCAGCTCGGCAGGCTGGGCCTTGAGCGAGCCTGCAGCTTGCGTCACGGTGTCTTCCAACGATTGCAGATAAGCCAAAGCGTTTTCACCGGTCACGGCTTCGATGCGGCGCACGCCAGCAGCCACGCCACCTTCGCTGACGATCTTGAACAAACCAATGTCGCCCGTCGCTTTGACGTGGGTGCCACCACACAGCTCGCGGCTGGAGCCGATGTCCAAAACACGAACAGTCTCACCGTACTTCTCGCCAAACAGCATCATCGCGCCGGTTTTCTGCGCGCTTTCGATGTCCATCACACGGGCTTGTGCCGCAGCGTTGGCCAAAATTTCGGCGTTGACTTGGGCTTCGATCTGGCGGATCTCGGCGTCCGTCACGGGCGCGTTGTGCGCAAAGTCAAAGCGGGTGCGCTCGGCATTGACCAAGCTACCCTTTTGCTGCACATGGCTGCCCAGCACTTCGCGCAGGGCTTTGTGCATCAGGTGGGTGGCGCTGTGGTTGCGCACGGTGGCAGCGCGTAGGCCCAAGTCCACATGGGCTTGCACCGCGTCGCCCACCTTGAGGCTGCCGGATTTCACCTCGCCGTGGTGGCCAAACACATCGGCCTTGATCTTGAGGGTGTCGGCCACGTTGAACTGGCCGCCCGCGTTGTGGACCATGCCCTGGTCGCCCACTTGGCCGCCGGACTCGGCATAGAACGGGGTCGTGTCCAGCACCACCACGCCCGCTTGGCCGGCTTTGAGTTCGGTCACGGCATTGCCGTCAGCGTACAAGGCCAGCACTTTGGCGTTGGCCGTCAGGTCGTCGTAGCCCACAAAGTCGTTGCCAGCGCCCGAATAGTCCAGCGCCTTGTCCATCTTGAACTTGCCAGCGGCGCGGGCCTGGGCTTTTTGCTTTTCCATGGCGGTGGCAAAACCGGCTTCGTCCACGCTCAGACCGCGCTCGCGGCAGACGTCGGCCGACAGGTCGAGCGGGAAGCCGTAGGTGTCGTGCAGCTTGAAGGCCACTTCGCCGGGCAGCACTTTGACGCCACCTTCGAGGGCCGAATCCAGAATTTGCATACCGCTTTGCAGGGTCTCAAAGAAGCGCTCTTCTTCCACACGCAAAACCTCGGCAATGCGATCGGCCTGATCGGCCATGTTGGGGTAGGCCGCGCCCATGAGCTTGACCAAATCGGGCACCAGCTTGTGGAAGAACGGGGTCTTTTGGCCCAACAAATAACCGTGGCGAATGGCACGGCGGATGATGCGGCGCTGCACATAGCCGCGGCCTTCGTTGCTCGGCACCACGCCGTCGCTCACCAAGAACGCGGTGGCGCGGATGTGGTCGGCGATCACGCGCAGCGACTTGTTGTTAAGGTCGGTGCAACCGGTCTCGCGTGATGCGGCCTTGATCAGCGCGTCAAAAATGTCAATTTCGTAGTTGCTGTGAACGTGCTGCAAGATGGCGGCCAGGCGCTCCAGGCCCATGCCGGTGTCCACGCAAGGTGCGGGCAGTGGCGTGACGGCACCGGTTTCGTCCATGTTGAACTGCATGAACACGTTGTTCCAGATTTCGATGAAGCGGTCACCATCTTCATCGGGGCTGCCGGGTGGGCCACCGGGAATGTGGGCACCGTGGTCGTAGAAAATTTCGGAGCAAGGACCGCAAGGGCCGGTGTCGGCCATCATCCAGAAGTTGTCGGACTTGTAGCGACCGCCCTTGTTGTCGCCGATGCGGATGATGCGGTTTTCTTCTTTGATGCGCTCAGGCGTCCAGCCGGCTTTGACAAAAATGCCTTCCCAAATGCCATAGGCTTCGTCGTCTTCCATGTACACCGTGGCGTACAACTTGTCGGCGGGCAATTTATAGACTTGGGTCAGCAGTTCCCAAGCCCACTGCAGCGACTCGCGCTTGAAGTAGTCGCCAAACGACCAATTGCCCAGCATCTCAAAAAAGGTGTGATGGCGGGCGGTGTAGCCCACGTTTTCGAGGTCGTTGTGCTTGCCACCGGCGCGCAGGCAGGCTTGTACGGACGCTGCGCGCACATAAGAGCGCTTGTCGGAACCCAAAAACACGTCCTTGAACTGGACCATGCCCGAGTTGGTGAACATCAAAGTCGGGTCATTGCCCGGCACCAGGGGGCTGGACGCCACCACGGTGTGGCCCTTGGACTCGAAAAAGTCCAGGAAAGTCTTGCGGATGTCGGCGACGGAGAAAGTGGCTTGGCTCATGGGGGTGTTTTCGCTCAAAGTGCAACCCCGCATTATAAGTTTGGGGCGTATTCGAGCGCGCTGTGCAGATGGGGCTGATTGGCGTTCAAAATAGAAATTACACATAATATGTGCGAATATGCCATTCGAAAAGGCAAACTCCGCCTCTTCCTTTCATGAAGGACCGCCATGAACATCACCCTGTCAGTCGACGAACGCGTTGCCGAAGCCGCCCGCGAGGCGGCGCGCAAGATGGGCAAAAGCCTGAACCAAGCCGTGCGCGACTATCTGGAACAGCTGGCCGGTCAAGAGCGCCAAGCCACCGAATGGCAACTTTGGGAGCAGCGCTGCCTGGGTGGCGGGGGACGGCTGCAGGGTTACATGCTCGACCGGGACGCTTTGCATGATCGCGGCTGAGCCCACGCCGCCTTGGGGTCCGTTGTTGGCCCTGCCCAAAGCCCGTTGCTTCATCGACACCAATGTTCTGGTTTATGCCGACAGCACCGACGAGCCCCGCAAACAGCGCATCGCCATCGATGTGCTGCGCCACCTGCGTTTTGAGCGCTTGGGCGTGCTCTCCACGCAGGTGCTCAACGAATACATCCAGGTCGGACTGCTCAAGCTGGGCCTGTCACACACACACATCCGCGAACAGCTGCATTGCTACCGCCAACTCGACTGTGCGGCGGTGACCCCGGACACCATCGACTTGGCGCTGGATTTGCACCAAAAACACGCCTTGAGCTACTGGGATGCCCTGATCGTGGCCAGCGCCCACATTGCGGGGTGCTCAGTGTTGCTCACCGAGGACATGGGCACCGGTGAAATACTGGCCGGGGTGAAGTTGGTCAATCCCTTCGCTTCAAGCTGACGCCTTCCCAAATTGACAAGCGCCAAAGCGCTGCGTTAACTGCGCGACACAGCGGCCCTTTTTTGCCCGATATGCTCAGCGTTTTGAACAGCCAGCGCCCAGCGGCCCGGCACCTGCTCCAACACCACAAGCCCACAACACCATGACCACATCCCCCCTCGCCCCACCCCTCGCCAAGCTGAACGACCCCAGCCTGCTCAAGACCGACGCCCTGATCAACGGCCAATGGGTCGCTGGCCCAAGCCGCTTTGCCGTGACCGACCCGGCCACAGGCGCGCACTTAGCCGATGTGGCCAATCTGGGCCCTGCCGAGGCCGAGCAAGCCATTGCCGCAGCCAACGCTGCCTGGCCCGCCTGGAAAGCCAAAACCGCCAAAGAGCGCAGCATCATCTTGCGCAAGTGGTACGACCTGCTGATGGCCAACCAAGACGACTTGGGCCGCATCATGACCGCCGAGCAAGGCAAGCCCCTGCCCGAGGCCAAAGGCGAAGTGGCCTATGGCGCCAGCTTTGTCGAGTGGTTTGCCGAAGAAGCCAAGCGCATCAATGGCGAGACCCTGCCCCAGTTCGACAACAACCGGCGCCTGCTGGTGCTCAAGCAGCCGATTGGCGTGTGCGCGGCCATCACGCCCTGGAACTTCCCGCTGGCCATGATCACCCGCAAAGTCGCACCGGCCCTGGCTGCGGGTTGCCCGGTGATCATCAAGCCAGCCGAGCTGACACCGCTCACCGCCTTGGCAGCAGCCGAACTGGCCATTCGTGCGGGCATCCCCGCCGGAGTGCTCAACATGGTCACCGCCGACAGCGACAACTCGATTGCCGTGGGCAAGGTGCTGTGCGCGAGCGACGTGGTGCGCCACATCAGCTTCACCGGCTCCACCGAAGTGGGTCGCATCCTGATGGCGCAATCGGCCCCCACCGTCAAGAAAATGTCTTTGGAGCTGGGCGGCAACGCGCCCTTCATCGTGTTTGAAGACGCCGACATCGACAGCGCCGTGGAAGGTGCCTTTGCCAGCAAATACCGCAACGCGGGCCAGACCTGTGTGTGCTCCAACCGCATCTATGTGCAAGAAGCGGTGTACGAAGAGTTCGCCACCAAGTTCGCCGCCAAGGTCCAAACTGCCAAGGTCGGAAACGGCTTTGAGGACGGCGTGAACCAGGGTCCGCTGATCGAGCCTGCCGCACTCGACAAGGTCGAGCGCCATGTGAAAGACGCCATCGCCAAAGGCGGCCGCGTGCTGACCGGTGGCAAGCGCCTGAGCGGCCAGTTCTTTGAACCCACGGTGATCGCCGATGCCACGGCCGACATGGTCTGCGCCAAGGAAGAAACCTTCGGCCCGTTTGCACCCATCTTCAAATTCAAGACCGAACAAGAAGCCATTGACGCGGCCAACAACACCGAGTTTGGCCTGGCCAGCTACTTCTACAGCCGCGACGTGGGCCGCATCTTCCGCGTGAGCGAAGCGCTGGAATACGGCATGGTGGGCATCAACGTGGGCATTTTGGCCACCGAGCATGTGCCCTTTGGTGGCGTCAAACAGTCCGGCCTGGGCCGCGAAGGCTCACACCACGGGATCGACGATTACGTGGAAATCAAATACCTCTGCATGGGCGATATCCTGAAGTAAACTACACGCCTTCGCGGGTGTCGTTTAATGGTAGGACTTTTGCTTCCCAAGCAAATAACGAGGGTTCGATTCCCTTCGCCCGCTCCAGCATGAAAGAAGGCCCCGCAAGGGGCCTTCGGCATTTTGAATGGCAGCGCCCATGAACATCACCGTCCTCGAAGAACTCAAAGCCTACATCGACCCCTTGACGCCCGACGAACACGCCGCGCTGGAACGCAGCATCCTGGCGGAAGGCTGCCGCGATGCGTTGGTGTTGTGGGGCGATGTGCTGGTCGACGGGCACAACCGCTATGGCATTTGCCAAAAACACGGCCTGCCCTTTCAGACGGTGCAAAACCCGCGCTTTCAATCCATGGAAGATGTGCACCTGTGGATGATCGACCAGCACTTGGGCAGGCGCAGCGTGTCGGATTTTCAGCGCGGCGTGCTGGCTTTGCGCAAGCGCGAGATTCTGGCCGAGCGCCGTGCCACTGCCGTGGCCGCCACGGTAGAAACAGATGCGACTTCGGCCGATCCGTCAACGCAAGAAGGGTCACAGGACATCGCTGCAAGCGAAGCCAACCCACTCAAAAGCCGCGCCGACATTGCCAAAGCCGCCCGCCTGAGCAACAGCCAGGTCGTGCAGATCGAAAAAATCCAGAAGCAGGCAGCGCCTGAGTTGGTGGCGGCGGTCAAAGCAGGCACGATCTCCATCAACGCGGCTGCGGCTGTGGCTTCACTGCCCGCAGAAGAGCAAAAAACCGCCGCGCTGGGCGGCAAGGACGAGCTCAAGCAAGCGGCTAAACGCGTGCGTGAAGTGAACCGCAAGCCCCCCAAGGAAGAGTCAACGGCGCATGAAGACTCAGAGCCTCCAACTCTTGGCGTCTTGCAGCAAAAGGTGGCGGAATTGACTGCAGAAAATGAGCGCTTGCGTCATCAAGTGGCTCAACTTGAGGCCCAGCTGCAAACGGCCCCAACACCAAATTTTTGAAGCCAACTGAACGCACCAAAAAACAAGGCCCCCAAAGGGGCCCAGCAAGTCATCAAGGGCTGGTGCGCGGTGCACACCAAGCGGCTTATTGCGGTTTGACTTCGCGCAGGACAATCGAGCGCGTGGGCACCTCGGGCCAACGCAAACGCTCGCCCTGGAAATACACCTGCGCCTGATCCATGTGTTCAAAATACAAACGCCATGGAGGGGGACCATACACACTGCGTCCCTCTTTCGCCTGCAAAGTCAGCACCGTGTTCTTGCCAGCGCCATCCTTGGCACAAACCGATCCCGCTTTGAGCGGCACGATGTACACCATGTCACCGGCTTTGCTGGGGATTTTTGAGGTCAACAAGGTGCCCGGCTCGGTGCTCTGGCACAGCGCATCGGGCGACGCTACAGCCACCACCGCTGTCGATGCTGGACTGCTGGGCGACGCAGTGTCAGCGGGCGCCAAAGCAATAGGTGCAGAGGCTTCTGATTGGGATGCCACCGAGCTGGGCTGCGCATCCGATGCATCGGCCACCGTATCTGGCGCAGGCGCTTGTGGCTCGGGGGCAGGAAGCACGGGCGGTTTGGATTCAAACCAATGCATAGGCACCCAATCCATGGACACCCAAGGTTTGATCAGTTCAGGCTGCTGATACAGCCACGCGGCGCCAACAGACACCGCCGACAAAGCCCCCAACCAAACGAGCGGGTGAATAATTCGATGCGCGGAAGATGATTTGTTTTTTTCCGATTTCGCTTGCAGTTCAGACAACTGAACCAACTCATCGAGAACCTGTACACCTTGATGCGCCAGAGCGCCTTGACCGTCTTCGTGAGCCACGATGCGAATGACGCTGGCAGGATCCCCGTTCAAAGCCAACGCCACTTTACGGGCGGCGTTGTGCTTGATGGCTTCGGAATAAAACAAGGAGGCCCCCCCCTCCTCCAATTGCTGAATCTGGGCGGATGACAAATTCACGCGCCTGGCCACCGTGCTCATTTCAAGCTGCTGCGCAACACGCCATTCGCGCAAGAGGTCACCGCGTACGCGATCTGAATTTGGAGTCGACATTCCAGAAACCGTCAAAAATTACTATTTTGTACGAAATTTGATCATTCGAGAATACGTAGCAGCCAGAAATTGATTTTAATTATTTGAATTCAATTCGAAAATTTGTCATAAAAAATAAAAAAGCCACGAAATTCGTGGCTTTTTATGAAGTTCGAGTATTTCAGGTTCAGAAAATCAGCTTCACACCCGTCTTGCTTTGCAGCAACTCCGGCGTCACACCCGGGGCCAACTCAACCACCATCAGGCCCGCGTCGGTCACGTCCATCACGGCCAAGTCGGTGATGATGCGGTCGACCACGCCCACGCCCGTCAGAGGCAAGGTGCAGCTGGGCAAAATCTTCAGGTCTTCGGTACCGTCTTTTTTCTTGGCCACATGTTCCATCAAGATGATCACGCGCTTGACGCCCGCCACCAAATCCATCGCACCGCCCATGCCCTTGACCATCTTGCCGGGGATCATCCAGTTGGCGAGATCGCCCTTTTCACTCACCTGCATCGCGCCCAGGATCGACAGGTTGATCTTGCCGCCACGGATCATGGCAAACGACTGCTCGCTGCCAAAAATCGACGAACCCTTGATGGTCGTCACCGTCTGCTTGCCCGCGTTGATCAGGTCGGCATCGACTTCGTCTTCGACCGGGAAAGGGCCAATGCCCAGCATGCCGTTTTCACTTTGCAGCCAAACTTCTTTATCTGCAGGCACAAAGTTGGCCACCAGCGTCGGGATGCCGATGCCCAGGTTCACATAGAAACCGTCTTCCAGTTCGTGGGCCGCACGCGCGGCCATTTGGTCTTGACTCCAGCTCATATCAGGCTCCTGCTTTCTCGGTGATCGTGCGTTTCTCGATGCGCTTTTCAGGGTGCTTGTTCAGCACAATGCGGTGCACATAAATGCCAGGCAGGTGCACGCTGTCGGGGTGCATCTCGCCGGTCTCAACGATCTCCTCGACCTCGACCACGCAGATCTTGCCCGCCATGGCCACCGCAGGGTTGAAGTTGCGCGAGGTGTAGCGGAACTGCAGGTTGCCGGACTTGTCGGCGCGGTGCGCCTTGACCAGCGACACGTCGGGCACCAAAGAGCGCTCCATCACATAGGTCTCGCCGTCGAACTCGCGCAGCTCCTTGCCTTCGGCAACCAAGGTGCCCACACCGGTCTTGGTGAAGAAGGCCGGGATGCCCGCGCCGCCCGCGCGCAGCTTCTCGGCCAGCGTGCCTTGGGGCGTGAATTCCAGCGCAAGTTCACCGGCCAAGTATTGGCGCTCAAACTCTTTGTTTTCGCCCACATAAGAAGAAATCATCTTCTTGATCTGGCGGGTTTGCAGCAGCTTGCCCAGACCAAAATCGTCCACGCCTGCGTTGTTGGAAATCGCGGTCAGGTTTTGCATGCCGCTGTCGCGCAAAGCGTCGATCAGGGCTTCGGGAATGCCGCACAGGCCAAAACCGCCCACGCCAATGAGTTGCCCGTCAGCCACGATGCCCTTCAAGGCCTCGGCTGCGGATGGAAAAATCTTGTTCACGCCAAACTCCATTCAGGAAAGAGAACGCTACGATACTACGTAATCAACTACGTAGTTTTTCGTAGAGGGCGGCCCTTAGAGCAACCCAGCCGACATGGGCTGTTGTGTGGGAGATCGCCTGCAAGCGATAACGCGCTCACCAAAATCCATCGCCAGCAGGCTGGCGCCTACAAAAAGCGTCCCCATGACACAGGACATCGATTACCGCCTGGCCTTTGACCTGGCCCCCATCGGCATGGTGCTCTCGCGAAACCGCACCATGGTCGACTGCAACCAGCGCGTGTGCGAAATGTTTGGTGTACCCCGCGAACAACTGATTGGCCAGACCTTTCAGCTGCTCTACCCCAGCGCTGACGAGTATGAGCGCACCGGCCAGCGCATCACCCCCATCCTGAACGCCAAGGGCGTGTACGCCGACGACCGCGTCATGAAACGGGTCGATGGCCGCTTCAAAGGCGAGACCTTCTGGTGCCATGTGACGGGCCGAGCCCTGAACCGTGACGCGCCGCACGAGGCAGGCATCTGGACCTTTGAAGACCTGTCGGAGCGCAAACCCGTGAAGGCCGAACTCACCGCCCGCGAACGCGAAGTCGCCGCCCACCTGATGGACGGCCTGACCAGCAAAGAGATTGGCAAAGCTTTGGGCATCAGCCACCGCACCGTGGAGATTTACCGCGTCAAGCTCATGCGCAAATACGAAGCTTCAGGCGCGGCGGATTTGATTCAGAAGTTGATGCGAGGCTGAGGCACCCGTTCCATCACCCTTTCGAACTCTTCAAGTACCACCCTACAGGGCCAAATTTTGATTTTTGTAGGTCGGTGGCTTCAGCCCCGACATGGGCCTGTGCCAACGCCTAAAACGTCGGAGCTGAAGCTGCCGACCTACAGCGCGAAAATCTTGACTTTCGCAGGTCGGCACACGAAGAGTCCGACACTGGGGCCACAAGCACGGCATCAAGCACGGCGATGGGGGTTGCGCGGGTTCATGTCGGGGTCTTCGACCACCGACCTACACAACACAAAGACTTTGCCTTGTAGGTCGGTGGCTTCAGCCCCGACATGGGGTCTGCCAAGAAGACATGCTCATGACCCAAGGCCTGAACGAGAAGCCGCCACCCGCCGCAAATGCTGCGCCACCCCGCCAAATTGCTGCTCAATCACCGTCAGCCGCTTGAAGCCATGGCCCACAGCCAGCTCGTCGGTCATGCCCATGCCGCCATGCAACTGCACCGCGCCCTGCCCCACCAAGCGGGCCGCACGCAGCACCGTCACATGGGCCGATGACACCCGCTCGACGCGGCGCTCCGGGCTGTCGCCCGTCACATCGGCACAAGCACCTACTGCGGCAGCAGCTTGAACGAGCGCGAGGTACATGTCGGCCATGCGGTGTTGCAGGGCCTGGAAGGCCGCCAAAGGCTGACCGAACTGTTTGCGCTGGCTGGTGTAGTTGAGCGTGTCGCGCATCAGGGCCTGCATCACGCCCACAGCTTCGGCGCCTGCGGCCAAGGTGGCTGTGTCCCAGGCTTGCATGAGTGCAGCCGTTGCGTCTGCCTGGCCCAAGACGGCGTGCACGGGCGTTTGGTCAAAGGCCAGCTCTGACGCCCAGGCACCGTCGATCAGGTGAACATCGCGCCGCTGCACGCCGCTGGCTGCGGGGTCGATCAGGCCAATACGAAGTTGGCCCGATTCGTCTCGCGCACTCACCAGCCAGTGCGTCGCCCCAGTTGCGCCGCGAACCAGGGCTTTGAGCCCGCTGATGTTTAACTGGCCGTTCGAGTTGTGCAAACGGGTCTGTACCCGACTCAAGTCAGTCCGCCCAGCGGGCTCCAGCGCCGCCACGGCCAAGCGCACTTGGCCGTCGGCCAGGCCTTGCAGCAAAGCATCGGCTGCCGGGTCGCTCAGCGCTTGCAGCAAGGTCGCGCCCAGCACGGCGGTGCTGCTATATGGCTCGGCCACCAAGGCCGCGCCCAGGGCCTGGCAGATCAGCATTTGCTCGGGCAAACCACCGCCCATGCCACCCAAGTGTTCGGGCAGTGCCGCACCCAAGAGGCCCAGCTCACGGCTCAAGCCTTGCCACAGCGGCGCCATCGCTTCAGGTGTGGCAATCATTTGAGCGCGTTTGTCGAAAGGAAACTTGTCTTGCAGCCAGCCTTGCAAACTGGCCAGCAGCATGGCCTGCGTTTCGTCGGTGGGCACCACGGGCTCTACCACTTCGGCGCCCAAAATGTGGCGTGCAATCAGGTTGCGCTGCACTTCGTTGGTGCCGCCATAAATCGATGCGGCACGGTCGTTCAAATACGCACGAGTGGCGAACACCGACTCTTCGGGCACAGGCAGCGTGTGCGCACTGGCCTCCTCCACCGTGAGGCTGGTGGCACCGTAAGGGCCGGCAATGCTCAGTCCCAGCTCGGTCAGGTACTGCTTGAGCTCGGTCGCCAGCACTTTGCCCATCGAGGGGGCTGCAGGCAACCAGCAAGGCTGCGCGCCGCCACCGATGCGCGCCGTGAGCACCTGTTGTTCCCAGGCGTGCAAGGCGTCGATGCGGCACTGCGCGTTGGCCAGGGTCAAGGTGATGTCTTCGTGCTCGGAGTCTGCGTGTCCTGATGCAAACGCATCGCGCAAGGACTCGTGCAGCCGCGCCAGACGACCCCGCAAGAACGGCGCAGAGGAGCCGCCCCGCTCGTGCTCCAGCAAAAATTTGGCAATGGTCCAGCCCTGGTTTTCTTCGCCAATCAGGGCGTCAGCGGGCACGCGGGCTTCGTCAAAAAAGACCTGATTGAACTCGTGGTCGCCCGAGATGCTGGTGATCGGCCGGATCTGGATGCCTGGGTTGTTCAACTCAAACATCAAAAAGCTGATGCCTTGCTGCGGTTTGCCGCTGCTGTCGGTGCGCACCAGGCAAAACATGTGCGTGGCGCGGTGGGCGTGGGTGGTCCAGATTTTGGAGCCATTGATCACCCATTCGTTGCCTTCGCGGCGGGCACGGCATTGCAGAGAGGCCAGGTCGGAGCCGGAGCCCGGCTCGCTGTAGCCCTGGCACCAGTAACTCACGCCGTTGCGCAAGTCGGGCAGCCAGCGCTCTTTTTGAGCCTGTGTGCCAAAGGCGACCAGCACGGGCGCAGCCATCACCAAGCCCAGGGGCGAGACCTTGGGAGCATCGGCTGCCGCCATCTCGCTGGCAAAAATGTCGTGTTGCCGGGGCGTCCAGCCGCAGCCACCCCACTCAACTGGCCAGTGCGGCGCAGCCCAGCCGCGCTTGGCCAGAATCCGCTGCCACGGAATGCCCACCTCGTAGTCCGAAAAAATGCCCGAGGTGCGGTGCCCGCCCAGACGGATCTCGTCGGTCAGCTCAGCGGCCAAAAAGGCGCGCACTTCGTCGCGAAAGGTCAGTTCGTCGCTCGTCAATGAATCGGTCATGGTGGTCTTAGCTCAAAAGGAAAAATAATCACAAGGAAAGGCGTTGAGCGAGGTCATGGTTTTTGTAGGAGCCAGCCCTGCTGGCGATGCGGCGCATGTGGACCTCTGGCTTTTTGCTTGCAGGGCAAGCGCCTACAGGGAAATGCGCCATGCCGGGCCATCCGGTCAAAAACCGACATAACGCACAAAGTTGGCTTCGTCCTCGCGCACCGACTTGACGGTGTTGGCCACAAAGTCTTCGTCCGGGTAGCCCAAAGCGATACAGATCATGATGTTCTGGTCGTCCGGAATGCCCGCGTGCTCGCGCACCACAGCCGACTGCATGATGCCCTGCCCGTTGATCACGGTGCCCAGACCCCGCTCCCAGGCGGCGAGCACGATGGCGTGCGACAAAGCACCCAGGTCAAACTGGCTGATGGCGGCGGGCTCCAGGTATTTGTCGTAGGTCAGCACCAGCGACACAGGCGCGTCGAACTGGCGGAAACCCCGCATGACCCAATCGGTGCGGCGCTCTTTGTCATCACGGGCGATGCCCATGGCGTCGAACAACTGAATCGCGATGTCCACCTGGCGCTTGCGGTGGATGCCCTCATAGGCCTCTTTCATCGGGAAATCACGCTTGGGTGGCACACCCTTGACCATGTTTTCGGTGTTGCCCCGGCGAATCCGATCCAGTGGTTCGCCCGTGACCACATGCACATGCCAGGGCTGTGCGTTCATCGACGAGGGCGACCATTTAGCCACCGAGAGGATCTCTTCGATCACCTCGCGAGGAACTGGTTTTTGTTGGTAGCCGCGAACGCTTTTGCGGGCCTTGATGAGTTCTGAAAATTCCATGTGTTGTCTCCGTGGGTGTCAGGTGGCTCAGCGCCTGCATGGCTGACCGGTATTGAGCGACTTGGTCACCGACGCATTAAAACGCGTGCGGCAAGATCAACATGTCTTGCGCATGACTGCTTGGCATGGGCTGCGCGCTATACAGTGCAGACATGACGCATTTTTACGAACCCCACCTGGGTCACGGTCTCAAACACGATCCTTTCAATTCCATCGTCGGGCCGCGCCCGATCGGCTGGGTGTCGAGCCGCAGCGCCAGCGGCGTGCTCAATCTGGCGCCTTACAGCTTTTTCAGCGCTTTCAATTACGTGCCGCCGCTGATCGGCTTTTCCAGCATCGGACGCAAGGACACGCTCAACAACATCGAAGCCACGGGCGAATTTGTCTGGAACCTGGTGACGCGCCCGCTGACCGAAGCCATGAACAAGACCTGCGATGCGGTGCCGCCCGAGGTCAGCGAGTTCGACGTGGCAGGCCTCACGCCGCAAGCGTCGCGCATTGTCAGCGTGCCCCGCGTGGCTGAAAGCCCGGTCAGCTTTGAGTGCAAGTGCACCCAGATCCTGCAGTTGGAAGGCCTGGACGGCCAGAAGGTCAGCACCTGGATGATTTTTGGCCAGGTGGTGGGGGTGCACATTGATGAGCGTTTGCTCAAAGACGGCGTGTACGACACTGCCAATGCCGAGCACGTTTTGCGCGCGGGCGGCCCGGCCGACTATTTCACCATCGGGCCCGAGCAGTTGTTCAAGCTGTACCGTCCCGAAAGCTGGCAACGCAGCTGAGACTCGCGCACGTCCCAAGCCCCTTCAAGAAAGCCACCCACATGACACACGACATTCACCACGACCACCCCCACACCGACTGGAAACACGACGGCGTGCGCGTCGTGCCAGGTGACCAACTCGACGGCAACGTGCCCTCCACACCCGGCATGGACCGCAAGGCGGCCATCAACTTTGCCCGCGTCGGCGCCCAAAAACTCTGGGCCGGTACGGTGCACATCCACCCCAATGCCAAAACCGGGGCGCACCACCACGGGCCACTGGAGAGCGTGATCTATGTGGTCAAAGGCCGAGCCCGCATGCGCTGGGGCAATGCGCTGGAGTTCACCGCCGAAGCCGGGCCGGGCGATTTCATTTACGTGCCGCCCTATGTGCCGCACCAGGAAATCAATGCCAGCGCAGACGAAACGCTCGAATGCGTGCTGTGCCGCAGCGATGGTCAAGCGGTGGCCGTCAACATGGACATCGAGCCCGCCGAAAAGCCCGAGACCGTGCTCTGGATCGACCCCACACACCCGCAAGGCGGGGTCTGACCCAACGCTCGCCAGGCCGGGCTTGCGCCTCACACCCGGCCTGGCGGCCGGGTGCATTCACAGGGGGTTCAGTCCAGCGTGACCCCGGCGTTCTTGACGACCTGACCCAAACGAACCGTCTCTTTGCGGATCAAGTCACCAAACTGCGCCGCTGTACCGCCCACCACGGGCGTGCCAATGGCTTCCCACTTTTTCTTGAACTCGGGCTCATTGAACATGGCGTTCAGCGTGGTGTTGAGCTTTTGGATGATGGGCGCTGGCGTGCCCGCACGCACCGCGATGCCATGCCAGCCGGTCAGCTCGTAACCCGGCACACCGGCCTCGATCATGGTGGGCACATTGGGCAATGAGGGGTGACGCTTGGCCGAAGTCACGGCCAGGGGCTTGAGCTTGCCGCCCTGGATGTGGGGCAAGGAGCTGCCCAGAATGTCGAACATCACTTGCACCTGACCACCGATCAAGTCGTTGAGTGCTGGCCCCGCACCCCGGTAGGGGATGTGCGTGATTTTGGTGCTCTCCTGGGTGTTGAAAATCTCACCGGCCAAATGCTGGGGCGTGCCGTTGCCAGCGGAGGCAAAAGCGAGTTTGCTGTCGGGCTTTTGGGCCAGCGCGATCAGCTCCTTGACGTTGTTGACCGGCACGCTGGGGTGCACTTCAAGCACCAGCGGGAAGGCAGAAATCTGGATCACGGGCGCCAAATCGGTCATGGGCACAAAGGGCATGCTGCGGTACAGCGTGGGGTTCACGGCCATGGGGCCGCTGGCGGCCAGCAGCAAGGTGTAGCCGTCTGCAGGCGCCTGCTTGGCCACTTCGGCGCTGCCCAGGTTGCCACCGGCGCCGCTCTTGTTGTCCACCACCACCGTCACGCCCAGGCGCGTGGTCAGCTCGCCTTGAATCAACCGCGCCATCAGGTCGGTCGGACCGCCCGGTGGGTAAGGCACGACAAAACGGATGGTTTTGCTGGGGTAGTTGTCCTGGGCCAGTGAGGGCAAGGCGGCGCTCAGCAAGGCTGCTGAGAGTGCTGCTGACATGGCGGCGAAAAAAGTGCTGCGTTTCATGGTGTGGTCTCCGGTGATATTTGTAATGTTCAAGCCGCGAAAAAGGCTTCACGCGCCTGCAGCGCGGTGTAGAGGCTGCGGCCCAGCACGCGGGCCGAATCGGCCACTTGCCGCACCAGCGCGGCGTTGTCGGGGGCAACCTGGCCGTTGTTGAGCAAGAGGTTGTTTTCAAAACCCACCCGCACATGCCCGCCCAAGGCCGCAGCGGTGGTGGCGCAAGCGTGTTCGCCCGCACCAAAAGCGCACATGGACCACGGCTCTTGCCCAGTGTGGGCCATGACAAAGGGCAACAAGTCTTTGGCCTCGGAGGTCTGGCCGACCGAATAACGGCCCAGCACAAACAAGAGCGACCACGGCGCATCGGGGATCACGCCTTGCGCCCGCAAGGCTTGCCAGCGCTGGAGGTCGGCCACGTCGTACACGATGACCTGGGTCATCACGCGTTCCTGGGCCAACCAGCCAAAGAACTGCGCCAGACCGGCCTCGCCGATCTCGGGCTGATCCACTTCACGCAAACCCACGGACACGGCCTCGGGCTTGAGCGCGGTGACCATGGCGATTTGCTCGGGCGCCTTGTAAACACGGGCCGCTTCACTGGTGATCTGGATGATGAGCTCATCGCCCACCGCCGCCTTGACCGCTTGCTGTGCATCGCGGTAGCCCTGCACGTCCAGGCTGTGGCGGCTCTCTGCGTCGCGGATGTGCATGTGGATCATGGCCGCACCGGCATCCAGGCACTGCTTGGCGGTTTGCCCCAGCTCGGTGGCGGTAATCGGCAAGGCCGGGTGGTCAGGGCGCTGCTTGTAGGCGCCATTGGGCGCGACGGTGATCAGCAGGGGGTGCGAAAAAACAGCCATGGTTTTGCCTTGTCAAAAACTGGGAAGGGGAATCAATCGAGCGGGTTCAGCGGCGGCAGCTCAGACGCCAGCAGGTCCAGGCCCTGGCGCAGCAAGCGGTCGTAGCGCTCGCGCTCGGCCTTTTGGGTCTCGGGCGTCCAGGTGAAAAAGCCTTGGCCCGTCTTCATGCCCAAGTCGCCCCGGGCCACACGCTCTTGCAATACGCGGGCGGGCTCAGCGTTCACGGCCAGGCTGGGGTACATGCTGGCCGCCGCTGCGGTGTGCACCTCCAGGCCCGCATGGTCGCGCTGCATGACCGGGCCTGCCGCCAGAAAACGGAAACCAAAGCCAAAACGGACGGCTGCGTCCACGTCTTCGGGCGAGGCCACGCCTTCGTCGATCAGGGCGAAGGCCTCACGCGCCAGGGCGTGCTGCATGCGGTTGGCCAAAAAACCGGGCTTGTCTTTGCGCACCAACACCGGCACGCTGCCGCAGCCGCGCATGAAATCGCACAGCTGCTCGGCTTCTTGAACATGGGATTGGGAGCCCAGCACCACCTCCACCAGCGGTACCAAATGCGCAGGCATGAAAAAGTGCAGGCCCAGCATGCGCTCGGCCGTGGGCAGGCCTTGGGCGATGGCGCTGATCGGGAAACTGGAGCTGTTGCTGCACAGCAGCGTCGCGGGCGCAGCCAGTTGCGCCAGACGCGCAAACAGGGCTTGCTTGAGCGGCAATTTTTCAGGAATGCATTCGATCAGCAGGCTCACGCCGGGCCAGCTCACGTCGGCCAAATCGGCCACGGCTTGCACGCGCTCAGTGCGGTGGGCCATGCCCAAGGGCTCCAGGTTGTGGCGCACATGCGCAGCCAGTGCTTGGCGCTTGGCCGCATCGGGCTCGATGACGGTAACCTGGCTGCCGCCACGGGCCAGCACAATGGCCACGTCCATGCCCATGGTGCCGCCGCCCACCACCACGGTGCGGGCTTGTGAAAGGTGTGAAGAAATCATGAGTCCAGCAAGTGTCTGTGAAAGTGCACCCAGTCTAGGAACCGTGCATTGCTTCGTCCAGCCGTATTTTTCTATAAACTGATTCGTTATGCAGATCAATGCGCAACTCAACTGGACGCCCCGCGACCTGGACATCTTTTTGGTGCTGGCCGAAACCGGCAGCTTCAGGCGCACCGCCGCGCAGGTGCATTTGTCTCAATCAGCGGTGTCGGGGGTGATCGCCCGACTCGAAGAGGCCCTGGCCACGCGCCTGTTTGACCGCACCACCCGCAGCGTGCACCTGACCGCCGCAGGCCAGGTGTTTGTCGAACAAGCCCAATTGCTCAACGCCCAAACGCAAGAAGCCGTGCAGCGGGTGCAACACATCACGCAAGTCCAGACCGGCAAGGTCAGCCTGGCCGCCCTGCCCTCACTGGCGGCCACGGTGGTGCCCCGCGTCATGGCCCGCTTTGCGGCGCAGTACCCGCAGATTCCGCTGCAATTGCACGACACCCTGTCCGGCCCTGCGTTTGACCTGGTGCGCGCAGGCACGGTGGACTTTGCGCTCACAGCCGCCAACCCCGACTACGCCGACCTGGACTACACCCCTTTGTCGGCCGATGGCTTTGTCTTGCTGATGCCCCTGGGCCATCGCCTGGCCAAAAGCCAAGCCCCCCTGAACTGGCTGCAAGTGCTCGAGTTGACGCACATCTCCATGCCGCTGCCCGCCAGCGTGCGGCAATACGCCAACGCCGCCTTCATGGCGCACCGCATCGCCTTCCAGCCACGTTACGAAGTCGAGCACATCGCCACCATCCACGCCATGGTCAAGGCAGGTTTGGGCGTGGCCGCCCTGCCCGAGCTGGCCGCCGCCTTTGTCCAGCAAGAAGGCGTGGTCACCCGGCGCCTGACCGGCCCGGACATCCAGCGCCCGATAGGCGTGGTGACCCGGCGCAACCGCAGCCTGTCGCCCGCAGCGCAAGAAATGGTGCGCATGCTGCGGCAAGAAACAACAGCCTTATTGCCATAAGCCCCATCGCTAGACGGTCTGACCATTGCCCATCTGCTGCGCGTGGGTTTTCAGAAGGTGTGAAATCAGGGATGCGCGAAACAGGGCTCGCATGCATCACGCGGCCTGGCCCCACCAAACGGTCAATACGGCGTCAAAGGAAAGCAGCATGAATTGGCTCAAAAAATTACCGGGTTTTACCCGAACCGCCTCTGGTCTGGAATGGGTTCTTTGGAAGAAACTGCCATGGATTTGGCTGGTGGGTACGTTTTTACCGCTGATCTTGGTCGGTTTGTTTTACCTCTGGACGCTTGAGGTCAGCACACCAGAGGCGCAGCGGGTATGGACCCAATGGCTTTACATCGCCATCGGCGTGGTTGTGGCGCACTGGCCCCTGGTGCTGACGGTGGGCATCGGTTGTGTGATCGTGATGCTGATGAAAGGCCCCGCCTTTATTGCCGATGGCTTTGAGGTTCAGCACAGCGACCAACCCGGCAGCATCCCCGATCAACCGCCATCGCCCATTGACAGGGCCCATTGACATCGCCCATTGATGGCCTCGACATGACCCCACATACACGACCACAAACGGCCTTGTCTGAAGTTGATGCGTCAATCGTCGTGGCCATGGCCTGGCAGGATGAGACACCGTTTGAAGCCATTGCTTTGCAGTTTGCATTGAGCGAACCGCAGGTGATCGCTTTGATGCGTGCGCGCTTGAAAACCCGCTCGTTCAGAGTGTGGCGGATGCGGGTTCGGGGTCGCGCCACCAAGCACCAATCCAAACAACTCAGCAAAGACCTTGTGCATACGCATCAGGCATCAACCGCCGCTGTGGGCCAAGCACTGAATGATTTCGACAACGAGGAATTTCCCTTGCCGCCCTCACAGCTCACGCTTGATTCCTTGCGCTAACAATCAATGCGCCAGGGCATGACAGAACGCTCAAGCCCTTTGCTGAAGCCCAAAAGCATTGGGTGGATGCTGCGCCTGCGCAGAGGGGCAATGGTCATGAAAACCGAACGACGTGACATGGGTCGTTGCGATCTGTTGCGCCGCCGAGCACGCGTTTTCAAAACACGAAGGCGTGGCCAAGATCGACTGCAACACTGTCAGCACATTTTGCAAGCGCGGGTCACTGGTGTGTGCATCGTCGGTGGTGTCGTTGATGCAAAAAAAATCCAAGGATCCGAAATCTGCCACCAAGGCTTGCAACTGCGCGTCTTGGTCGCCTTCGCCCGTCGACACGTAGCAATGGCGATATGGCCGGACGCTCGCCACCCCATGCGCCAAGGCCCAGCGCAGCACAAAGTCCGACACGATGGTGGGTTTGTCCCAACTGCGAAAAACCGTAGATCTGACAGCTGCGAACAATTCGGGGGCCGTCTCTTCCAGCTCGAGCAAGATCGACTTGAGCATGGGCCGGGGTGAATGCGCAAAGGTGCGGAATGTGTTTTGGTACAGCGGGTCTTGCTCGCGCAAAGCGGTTGAACCCAAACGAGCTTTGTCGCTTAACCACTGGATCGACAGACGGCAAGCGTTTTCAAGCGAAGTGGCGTCCATGCGCATGGCTTCGTCGCTGACCTCGGGGTCATCCGACCACGTCACATGAAAGCCATCCGGATGAAACCAGTCATCCAACTGCACAGGGGCACCAAAGAACACATCGTCGTTGAAATAGAAATACCGCTCAGACAACCCCGGAATGTGGTGAATCCAGGACTCGATATGCCCCGAGTCAAAAGTGGGCAAAGACGCTTCGGGCATCAGGTCGCGGTGGTCCACCAGGGTCAGTCGGTCAGATGGACGCAACCAATCGGGGGCCTGCGCATCGGTGACGATGTAGACATGGCCATGGTCCGGGAAAAATTTCTCCAGCGCACGCAGGCTGTAGCGCAGCTCATGGTTGTCCCGAAAACGGCCCTCGACATTGCTGTAACGGGCCATGGCGGCGCTGGAGTCGCTGGGGAGTTGCTGCAGGGCCGCCTGACGTTTGGCACGCCAGCTCGAATCGTTCCCGTCAACCCACAAATAAACGATGTCGATGGGTGAATCGTGGAGCATGTCTGCGTTGGATTTTTAAAAGTGGCCGAGTCTAGCAGCGCGGCTCAGTGGTCTTTGCGTCAATAACCGCTTTAACGAAAGGGCCACTGCACGGCTTGTTGTGGGTCAATGCAACTGACCCCACCCTGTTGGCTTTGGCGCGAGCCCGTGTCGGGGCTGAAGCCGCCGACCTACAACAGCCCACTCGTAGGTCGGTAGTTTCAACTCCAACATGGCTGGCTTCGGCGAAGGGCCGACATTCGGCTTTTAACGGATGCGGGCGTTCACGCTGCCCAAGGATGCCGAAAACTCGGCGCGCCAGGTTTCACCGGACAGCAGCGGCCATGCATCAGTCCAGGTGCCGGTGGTGACCACATCACCCGCTTGCAAATCGGCGGAACCTGGACATTGGCGCAATTCTTGCAATAAGTGCTGCAAGGCATTAAGCGGGCTGTCCAGCACGTTGGCGCCCGTGCCCTGCTCCACCCTCTGGTCATTTTTGAACAGTGTGACCTGAGCCTGTGCCAACAGGGCATGCAAGGCCTGCGCATCGGGGGCCAGGCTGCGCACAGGCAGGCGCTGGCCCACCAGCAACCGGGCATGCAAACCGCTGTCGGCCATGGTGTCGGTGGCGGTGAATTTCCAGTCTGGGGCATGCGACTGCACCACTTCAAAGCCTGGCGCCAGCCATTCGATGGCCTCAAACAATTGCTGCAAGCTGGCGTTGGCTGGTGGCGTGGCGCGCATGCCAAACACAATTTCGGGCTCCAGCCGGGGTTGACAGGTGTGGGCCAGGTCAATATTGCATGAGCCCGAGCCGGACGCATCGGCAAACACCAGTCCGGTGTCCCAGACCGTGCCCCACATCGGGCCATACACATCGTAGCGCTGCCAGAGCGTGCGGTTGGTGAAGCCGATCTTGTAGCCCTTGGGCACTTCGCCGCGCTGCATGCGCAATTGACGCACTGCCAGGGCTTGTTGATAGGCCGCCGCCCCATCGGGGCCGCCCACTGTGCCCGGCACTTGCGCCCATAAAAGGCCTTGGTCGTGATGCTGCAAAAGTTCTTCGGGGGTCATGTCAGCGCTCCTGTTGAATTTTTCAATTTGTTGCAGCGCCATGTTGGCTACCGCACGGAGCGGTATTTTCCCCTTGATTAGTATGAATTTGTAGGTTCTGTTGGCCTACGGATCATTGATTTTCAAACCATGAAAAGGATATTCCATGACCCAAAAGCAGCCCGACAACTCCAGTTCCAAGTCTGGGGATAAAAGTTCCAAGAGTGCCCATGAATCTTCGACTTCGCATAAATCGAGTGAGCACAAAGGAAGTGATCAGAAATCAAAAACGAACGACGATGACAAGAGCCAAGGGAGCCGCAATAAGTCAGGTTCTGGTGATCGTGGCAGTTCGCAACACAAGTGATTTGTGAAAAATACCCTGAGCTCAGCGAGGGGCTGACTCAGGCTCTTTACAAAACAACTGAATATTTCGTAAATATTTCAACAAATTGAGTTCAAGTCGTCCGTGTTATTTACATGATTGTCATGCATTTTATTCACCCTCAATTTTCTTTACGCCGCTCATAAAAAAACGTCCAGAAAATGAATTTGTTTATGAAAATTCAGCTGAAACCGTCATCAATTGTTTTATTTATTAAACTGCAATAATTAGAAAGCAAATTAATACAATGTAAGTAATAATTAATAAAATTTATATTTTAATGAACATTTAATTTCCATTGAAATTCCAATCCAAGCAACAACAAGGTGAACCATCGAACAATATCCTCCAGGATGTGTGGGTAGTCGCACAGATGCATTGGACAGATCCATTTACCGTAAAGATAACTGCCTGTTCGGGGTGCCCATGCAGTTTATCAATGACAGGCACTCTATCAATTTGCAATTCAAGTCAGGATAATTATGAATACTTCAGAAGCACTTGCAGAGGGAAATATCATTCATGACCCTCGTGATTTACACACCGGAGCTGACAGGCCTAAATCTGTTGATATTCAGGCCAGTGCTGTATCGTGGGGCGCCATCTTAGCGGGAGCAGCAGTGACTGCCATCATGTCGCTCATTTTGTTGATACTGGGGACGGGTTTAGGTTTATCTGCCGTATCGCCTTGGTCCGAAAAAGGGATCAGTGCCATCAGTTTTGGGGTCTCCACGATCGGGTGGTTGGCCCTGACACAAGTGATCGCCTCTGCACTTGGGGGTTACATCGCGGGTCGGCTGAGAACACGCTGGGTATCGGTTCATCCGAATGAAGTCTATTTTCGCGACACGGCACATGGTTTTTTATCTTGGACCATTGCTTCTTTGGCGACGGCATCTTTATTGACTTCTTTTGCCGGTTCAATCGCTGGCACGGCAACTCAAGTCGGCACCACCGTTGTCAATGGCGCCTCCATGGCGGGGGTGGCACTGGGCAATACTGAGCCCTCAAAATTTGATGCAGACAACAACCGAACAGATTATTTTCTCGACGCCCTGTTTCGCAGTCAGCCCTCTACAGGTTCAACCAACTCACCTCGTAATGCTGCTGGAGACAACACGGGTGGAGCCATGTCGGGAAATGCGCAGCAGCGTTCTGAGGTCTCGCATATTTTCATGAATTCCTTGCGCTCTGGGCCTTTGCCTCCAGCGGATGCGAGTTACACGGCTCAGCTCATTGCGCAACGCACGGGTTTGAGTCAGCAAGAAGCGGAACAACGGGTCAATGACGTCTATAGCCGCATGCAAGCCAGACTCAAGGCGGCACAAACGTCTGCGCGTGATGCAGCAGATAAGGCGCGCAAAGCATCCACCTATGCGACTTTATGGTTATTCGTTTCCATGCTTGCCGGGGCTTTTATGGCCAGCTGGACCGCTATTTATGGCGGGCGCCAGCGTGACAGGTAATGCCTCCGGATTTTTTCAATCCATACAACCCAAAAAGGAAATCTATGCGTTCAGTACTTTTGTATTTACTCGGCATCCCAATTCCCATCATCATTTTGATTGCATTGTTTATGCGATAGGTTTGAGATTTCAATTTCTTTTTCTGGCTTCCTGATGATTGAAAAGGCGGTGTATCAGCATGAATAAACGCAATACCAAAAGTAAAAGTACGTCACAAGACCTGAGCAGCAGTGCGGCCGACAAGGCGCAGCAAACAGACAATTTGGCGGCGAGTATGCCGTTCAATACCCAGAAAGGTTTAGAGCATGGGCGTGCAAACGCTCGAAATCAGCGCGCTGGACAGACTGCACAGGCCCAATCGCGTCTGCCCTCGGGCAGCACACTGACCGAGCAAAACAGCACGCAAAAGACGGGGAGCGTGGCAGCACAAGGCATGAATGGGAGCATCGCTTCATTGGACCGAGTGCGCGTGGATTCTGACGGCCAAATGCTGACGACCAACCAGGGCGTGCCTGTCAGCGATAACCAAAACTCCCTGAAGGCGGGTTTGCGCGGCCCGGTCTTGTTGGAAGATTTCATTTTGCGCGAGAAGATTACCCACTTTGACCATGAACGCATTCCCGAGCGCATTGTCCATGCACGCGGTTCAGGGGCACATGGCTATTTCGAATGCTATGAGCCCTTGACGCATCTCACCCGCGCTGCACCATTTCAAGCGGCCAACAAGTCCACGCCGGTGTTTGTTCGCTTTTCTACCGTGGCGGGCGAACGCGGCTCCAAGGACACCGCGCGTGATGTGCGAGGCTTCGCCGTCAAGTTTTACACCGATGAGGGCAATTGGGATTTGGTGGGCAACAACATGCCCGTCTTCTTTATTCAGGATGCCATCAAATTCCCTGACCTGATTCATGCGGTGAAGCCCGAGCCGCATCACCAAATGCCCCAGGCTGCAAGTGCGCATGACACTTTTTGGGACTTTGTTTCGCTGATGCCCGAGTCCACTCACATGCTCATGTGGGTCATGAGTGATCGCGCGATTCCGCGCAGTTACGCGACCATGGAAGGCTTTGGCGTGCACACATTCCGATTGGTGAATGCCGATGACGAATCCGTGTTTGTGAAGTTCCACTGGAAGCCCAAATTCGGCACGCATTCATTGGTGTGGGACGAGGCGGTGAAAATTTCAGGAGCAGACCCTGATTACCACCGTCGTGATCTGTGGGAGCGCATTGAATCAGGTGCCTTCCCTGAGTGGGAGTTGGGACTGCAGATCTTCACAGAAGAGCAAGCCGCCAAGTTCAGTTTCGACGTATTGGATGCCACCAAGCTGATTCCTGAGGAAGTTGTTCCGGTCACCTTGGTGGGGCGCATGGTGCTGAACCGCAATCCAGATAATTTTTTTGCAGAGACCGAGCAGGTGGCGTTTTGCGCCGCACATGTCGTACCGGGTATAGATTTCTCAAACGATCCTTTGCTGGCCGGGCGTATTCATTCCTATGTGGACACCCAGATATCGCGTTTGGGTGGACCCAATTTTCATGAAATCCCCATCAACAGCCCGATCAATCAAGTGCACAACAACCAGCGCGATGGCATGCACCGTCAAGCCATTCCTCGAGGACGCGTGTCTTATGAGCCCAATTCACTCGGTGGAGGGTGTCCGTTTCAGGCAGGGTCGAGCCAAGGCTTTGTGACGGTGCCCGAGCGTTTGCAGGCCCGGGAAGATCATTCAAAAATGCGTGGCAAGCCCGACAAGTTTGCTGACCATTACACCCAAGCCACCTTGTTTTTTAAAAGTCAGACACCACTGGAGCAGGCCCATATTGCCGCGGCATTCCGCTTTGAATTGAGCAAGCTGACCGTACCCGCCATTCGCCAACGCATGATCTCGTCGCTGCGAAACGTCTCAGAAGCATTGGCTCAGCAGGTGGCTGATGGCTTGGGCATGCCAAGTCTTCCGCCCGCCATGCCGATGGCATTGGCCAAGCCCGTCAAAGCTGAAGTTTTGGTTTCTTCACTGCTGTCGCTGACTGCCCGCCCCGGAGATGGTTCCATCACCGGGCGCAAGATCGCCATCCTGGCCGCTGATGGCATGCTGGGTAAAAGCGCCGTCGCCTTGCATGCCGCACTTTGTGCGCAAGGCGCGGCTGCGCTTTTCGTCGCGCCGTGTATCGGTGCAGTCAAAACGGCCGATGGCGTTGAGCTTGTGGCGGATGCGTCACTCGAAACCGAACCGGGCTTTTTATTTGACGCCTTGGTGCTGCCTGAAGGGGAGCAATGTGTGAACAATTTGGCCAACGAACCCCACACGCTGGACTGCATCAAAGACACGTATCGCCACGGTAAAACCTTGTTGGTCATGGGTGCCTCCCAAGCTCTTTTGAAATATGCGGAGGTTCCATTGCAACAGGTGAACGCAGGCATGGACCCCGGCTTGATCGTCGGGGACACCTATACAAATGCCCTGCGCGATGCATTCATCCAAGCCGTCTCACTTCATCGCCACCCCGAGCGGCAAGCGCTTATCCTCAAGTCTGAAAGATCTCGATCATGACGACTGATTTGCTGTTTCTGTGAAAACCCCTTTCAAACCCATTGGCAGTTTTTGACATCATGGCCCGTCGTGTTTCTTGGAATTTTTGGTCGAACATGGTTGAACACGGAGCACGCTCTGTGTTGAGTGGCGCAGGCCGTGCGACAAAAAAATGGTTGCGATCAAGCTTGCGTTCTGAAGCGGCGGCAAACCTATCAAAAATCATCTCTAAAAATCCTCAAAAGGGTTGGAAGACAGGCGTGACTCACAGCCTTGCAGGTGTGCGGAAATATGGCCTATACAGGCCACCCCACCTGCCGGCAAAGAAGGCCTGTCCGATGGTGGTGATGTTGCATGGCTGTGATCAGAATGCGATGGATTTTTCTGCACTCACTCGCATGAATCGACTGGCGAGGATTTTTGGATTTATGGTGCTGTATCCAGAACAAGACCGAATGACGAATCCGCTGGGGTGTTGGAATTGGTTTCAAAAACGCGGCGGACGCGCGCAGTTGGAAGCGGCCAGCATCATGGCTGCTTTGGACCATGCCGCCAACTTGCATGCGGTGGATTCTTCGCGCGTAGCAATTGCAGGCATGTCAGCGGGCGCCAGCATGGCCGCGTTGACAGCGCTGCATTTTCCCCATCGATTCACCGCGGTCGTGATGCATTCGGGTGTTGAACCTACTTTGGTAAATTCTTCTGCTGCTGCTGTGGCCGCCATGCATGGACGCTATCGAATATCCCTGCGCGCGCCTAAGCAGGTCCTGAACTTGCCCGCATTGCTGGTGATCCAGGGAAACCTGGATCCTGTGGTGTCTCAAGCCAATGGTTTGCGAGCGGCGCAAATATGGGCCGCCCACGCCCAAGCGCAACCTGAAGCAGCGCGTCTGGTTCAGCGGGGCAAGCGTTATTCTTTCTTTTCTACGGACTGGTTCGTCGGGAAACAATTGCAAGTGACGCTCCATGCAGTCAATGGCTTAGGTCATGCATGGAGTGGTGGCGCAGCCTCGCAAGCCTATTCGGACCCGAAAGGGCCAGACGCTTCACGCATGGTCTGGGCTTTTGCACAACAACAATTTGAAACGCGTATTCAGTCAAACCCCCTTTAGCTTTTAAATGACGGCATTGACATGGTGACAGCTTTTGACTTGCATCTACTTTGTATAGGCTTGCGTTAAATGGCGAACCAACAGCATTGAAACTCCACCCTAATATGACCAAGGTGCTTGCAGCCTTGCTTTCCTTGCACCATTTCAAGGAGATTTCAAATGTCCATTGTTTCTGCAACACCAAACCGCGAAATCCCACCTGAGAAGAAACATGAGGGCATAGAAACCCCGCACGATCCTTCGATTCCATACACAGGCGATCACCCGACAGGCATCGATCCAGAGCCTGAACCGAGCGACGATGTCAAGACGCCTGGAACGCATCCACTGCAAGATCCGAAAAAGAGCGATACAGGTGGACCTGGTCTGGATTTGCCACTGCCACATGAGCGGGACGAGTCAATCCCCAATACAACCCAAGAACCTGACCCGGTCATGCTGCAAGCTAAACGTGACCTGGACGCAGGACTGGTGGATACCGATATGCGCGCTACGCCAGGTTTGGATGGGAAAAAACGCAGCGAGATGGTGCCTGGCCCCGGCGGAAAACCTCCGTCGGATGCTTTCAAATCAACATCTTGAAGATGCCGCTGGCGTGGATATGCCGCACTGTGCGGCATGACATGGCCTGCTCTGGGCTTGGGTCATGAAGACGGCGCTACAAATGCGCTTTCCGATGCAGTCATCAAAAGCCATATCACGTCATCGACGCCACAGCGTGAACTTGATCCCGTTCCTGATCCGACATCCATTGAGCAAGCAGGTATCCCCTTCTTGCCTTGAATGTGAGACTTCACGCCCAGTGTGCAGACGCACAGACCGCCCAACGAGGGATAAATAGAGTGGATTTGGGACCCATTGATCAATGCGTTGGGATGACTGCATTGACATGTATCAGGTTCCTTCACTTTAAACAGGAGATTCAACATGAATCAAACACAATCGGTAGCTTTCGGGAATTCACCGATCAAGGCCTCCAACGTCATAGGCAAAGATGTTGTCAACCCCGCGGGGAAAAATCTTGGCGATATCAAAGAGATCATGCTAGACCCCGTGAGCGGAAAAGTGGCCTATGCGGTGCTCTCATTTGGAGGTTTTCTCGGCTTGGGCGAAAAACTTTTTGCCGTTCCATTTTCAGCGCTCACCTACAACCATGAGCAAGACGATTACAGATTGGATGTGAACGAGGAGCGTTTGACCAGCGCACCTGGTTTTGACTCTTCAAATTGGCCAACAATGGCCAGCGAGGAATGGAATCGCGACATCTACAAGTTCTATGAAAAACGCCCCTATTGGGAAATTTAAGTCTTGAAGGCCGGGGCATTTGTACAAGGAACAACTGCCCTTCACTTTTCACTTTTTCAATGAAAGGAAAATTCATGACCATTTCCAAGTCAGCCTCCACAGGCACCTCCCCTCGATCAAGCAAAAGCACAAGGAGCCCCCCCAACCAAGGCGTTTTGACGCTGCTGAAAGAGGATCACCGAGAAGTCAAAAAACTTTTCACGGCCTATCAAAGATTGGTGGACCTTGAAGCATCAACGGCCCAGCGCCGTATAGCAGTTCAGCAAATATGCACCCTGCTCACGGTCCACGCGACTGTCGAAGAAGAATTGTTCTACCCGGCTTTACGCACAGGCTCAGAGGACGCAAAAGACCTGCTTGATGAAGCTGAAGTTGAGCATGCATCCGTCAAGGACTTGGTTACGCAATTGCAGGACATGGATCCGACAGATTTTTTGTACAACGCCAAAGTCAAGGTGCTGGGCGAATACGTCAATCACCATGTCAAAGAAGAAGAGTCCGAGTTGTTTCCAAAAGCGAAGAAAACCGAACTGGACCTGGATGAGTTGGGGATTCAAGTCAAGAACCGAAAGGAAGAACTCATGGGCTCAGGAATCCAATGATGGAAATCCCCCACCACCGATGCCCAACGAGTGCATTGGATTTTTAGGCACGGTCAGCGAGCTCAGGCCCTCATTCGTATCCGGGAGAACTTGATGACCCGATACAGTAAAAAAGCATCCGACAAACACGCCCCAGAAGCGGCCAGTCAGGCACGATAACCACGGTGACACCGCCCCGGCTGCCACACAGGCTACAGTCAAAGGCATGACCAACCAGCTTTCTGCACTCACCCTGGCCCCCACCACGTTGTTGGACAGCGATCACCCTGCGGTGATGGCCTTTGCCCATGAACACGCACAGGGCCTCACGGACCGGGAAAAGGCCGTGTCCCTGTACTTGGCTGTGCGCGACCAGTTCCGTTACGACCCGTACCGCATTGATTTGTCGCCCGCAGGCATGAAAGCCAGCACGGTCATCACCAACGGCTACGGCTGGTGCGTGCCCAAAGCGGCCTTGATGGTGGCGGTCTGCCGTGCGGCCGGGCTGCATGCCCGCCCTGGTTATGCCGATGTGCGCAACCACCTGAGCACTGAACGCATGCGCCAGACCATGAAGACCGACCTCTTCATCTGGCACGGCTACGCCGACATCTGGCTGGATGGCCAGTGGGTCAAGGCCACCCCGGCCTTCAACATCGAGCTTTGCGACAAATTCGGGCTGCTGCCGCTGGAGTTTGATGGCAGCAACGACTCGATCTATCACCCCTTCGATAAATCGGGGCACCGCCACATGGAGTACGTGAACCAGCGGGGCGCCTTCGACGACATGCCTCTGGAGCAAATCGTGCACGACTTTGACGCACTCTATGGCGCCTGGATGGGCGGCGACAACGCCTTGCGCCAGGCGAATTTCCAACAGGATGTGGACCAGGAGACCTGACAAGTTCGCGATGACGGCTTCTTGGGTGCTGTATGAAAAAACAGTATACTGAGGTCGTCAGTGCTTCCTGCAGTTGCCTGACTTTTCTTTTTTATGCGCCCTCCGGGGCGCATTTTTTTTAACTCGGCCAATGGGCTGCTGCGCTTTTGGCCACAAGGACTGCATGCGCCCCCATGCAGACGATGACGCCAGAGCGCACTTGTCGGACTCTGCGAGTGCCGACCTGCAAGACCGATCTGCCAGATGGGTTTGAAAAAAACTGCCTGACGCCAGTTGCATGGTGCATGCGGGACAAACACCGCTACTTTTTGACACATTCAAGGCTTGGCCACCAATGACTTATGATTTTGATTTTTTAACCCACAAAATCATCATCATGAAAAAATTGTCATTTGCAGTGATCGCCCTGCTTTGCACTTCCGTCTGGGCTCAAGACGCCACTTGCAACACTGCCTTGAGCGAAAAGAAGCTGGCAGGTGCCGCCAAAACGTCATTTCTGAAAAAGTGCGAGGCCGATGCCACCAGCAAATGTGAAGCCGCAGCAGCCGAGCGCAAGCTGGCCGGTGCTGCCAAAACCAGCAACATCAAGAAATGTGTCAAAGAGGCTGTGGGCGAAACCCAATGAGCTGAATGCGAGGATGCCCGCCCATCAACCGGGGCGCATCATCTTGCAAGTGGTCGGCATGCGGGCCTGTTCGGCCCGAATTTGACGCACGACCTTGAAGCCGTAGCCTGAGCCTTCCACATCAAAAGGCACCCCTGGCGTGCCTTGGCGTGCCATCGTCCCGACCACCAGACCTTGCTGGAACTGGTGATCCTCGGCGCGCATGCTGCCGGTTTGCCCAGCCAGACTGACGCGTGCTTTTTCAAGTGCCAGGGCTACGGCCACCGGATCGGTGCTGCCTGCGCGCTCCATGGCCTGCGCCAAGGCTTCGATCATGAGTTGCATGCGCAAGTGCACGTAGTCTTCGTTCGGCTTGGGAAAACGTTGGCGAAAAGCCCGGTAAAACTGCTCACTGGCTTGGCCCGGCACATTGGGCAGCCAGTCGGCCACCGCCACCACACGGCCTACACCTGCATCACCCATGGCCGCCGGGGCGCCCAAGGCATTTCCATAAAAGGTGTAGAACTTGCCCTCGTAACCCGCCTCGCGGGCGGCCTTGACGAGCAGCGTCAGGTCATTGCCCCAGTTGCCGGTGATCACGGCCTGCGCGCCGCTGGCCTTGATCTTGGCCGCGTAAGGCAAGAAGTCCTTCACGCGGCCCATGGGGTGCAGCTCCTCGCCCACAACGGCAACGTCCGGGCGCTGGGCCTGCAGTTGCTGGCGGGCTTCGCGCAACACAGATTGCCCAAAGCTGTAGTCCTGCCCGATCAGGTAAACCGATCGGAGCTTTTTGTCTTCACGCAAAACCTGCATCAGGGCGGCCACACGCATGTCGGCATGGGCATCAAAGCGAAAGTGCCAAAAGCTGCATTTCTCGTTGGTCAGTGCAGGATCGACCGCCGAGTAGTTCAAAAACAGCACACGCTTGCCCGGTTCGCGCTCGTTGTGCTTGTTGATGGCGTCGATCAGGGCTGCGGCATTGGCCGAGGAATTGCCTTGCAACACCACTTGCGCCCCATCGTCAATGGCCGACTTCAGGGCCGACAAAGCTTCCTCGTTTTGACCCTTGCTGTCGTAGCGCTCCAGCGCGAAGGGGCGAAGGCCCTGCGCCGTCTTGACGCCGCCCCGGGCGTTGACGCGCTCTACAGCCCAGGCGATGTTGCGCACCACCGCTTCGCCGGTGTTGGCAAAAGGGCCGCTCAGGCCTTCAATGAGTGCCAACTTGATGGGCGCAGGCGATTGTGCGGCGGCCGTCAAGGCGAACAAAGACAATGCCGTTGTCAGCAGACGACGACGCGACAAAACATGAAATAGAGCCAATAAACGCATCAAAGAGACACCTTTCAGCGTCGCAGACATGGAGCACATAGCGGCGCAATGGACTGATAAAAAAGCCCGGACAAGCCGGGCTTATGACAGAAGGATGAACTTCGATCAGGCGAAGTTGGCTTCTGCGAACGACCAGTTCACCAAGTTGCTCAGGAAAGTTTCCACGAACTTTGGACGCAGGTTGCGGTAGTCGATGTAGTAGGCGTGTTCCCACACGTCCACAGTCAGCAGCGCTTTGTCAGCGGTGGTCAGGGGGGTGCCCGCAGCGCCCATGTTGACGATGTCCACAGAGCCATCGGCCTTTTTGACCAACCAGGTCCAGCCGGAGCCGAAATTGCCCACTGCGCTCTTGACAAAGGCTTCCTTGAATGCGGCGTAGCTGCCGAATTTGGCATGGATGGCTTCAGCCAAAGCGCCAGTGGGCTCGCCGCCGCCTTGGGGCTTCATGCAGTTCCAAAAGAAGGTGTGGTTCCAGATCTGGGCAGCGTTGTTGTAGATGCCACCGCTGGACTTTTTGACGATTTCTTCGAGGCTCTTGCTCTCGAATTCAGTGCCTTTTTGCAGGTTGTTCAGGTTCACGACGTAAGCGTTGTGGTGCTTGCCGTGGTGAAACTCCAGAGTTTCCTGGCTGTAGTGAGGGGCCAATGCGTCAATCGCGTAAGGCAGTACGGGCAAGGTGTGTTCCATGATGGATCCTCTTGTGGGGTTACGGGTTGTTGGTCAACCCGTGCATTTTAGAGGCTGAGCGATCGCCCTTCGAGCCAGGGTTATTCAACCGCCCCTGCCAGCTCCCCCATTGTGGGTCAGCGCACAGTTGTCGGGGCTGAAGCCCCTCGACCTCCAAAAAACCGCCGACCTCAGCCTCATGTCGGGGTCTGCGAACACCGACCCACAAAATCCGCAGGCCTTACCCCGTCGGCACTCGCAGAGTTCGACGTTTTGAAATCACCGACTGGGCCGAACGGTGAGCGGCACATCGCCATCGGCCAAGGTGGCGCGAACTTTCTGGCCGGGTTGGAATTGGGCGACCTGCGTCATGGCCAGGCCGGTTTCGTCGCTGAGCCAGGCGTAGCCGCGCTCCAGCACGCGGTGCGGGTCGACCGACGACAGGCGCAATGCGGCGCGCTCCAGCCGTTCAGTGCGCTGTTGCATTTGTTGGCCCTGACTGAAACGCAAACGGTCATCCAGGCGTTCGAGCTGATGGCTGCTTGCGGTCTGCGCGCTTTGCACGCCCACTTGCAGGCGATGCGCCAAGCGGTCCAGCCACTGGCTGTGCTGGCCCAGCAAGGCCTGGGGGCGACTCAGGCGAGCGGCGATGGCGCTCAGGCGCTGTGCCTGGCGCTCTTGTTGGCGCTCCAGGCCCACGCCCCATCGGGCCGCCACGCTGTCCAGCCGCTGGGACTGCCGGTCTTGCTGACGCTGCATGCCATGGCCCAGCCGCGAGGCGATGCCATCCAAACGCTGGGCTTGGCGGTCTTGCTGACGCAACAGGCCACGGGTCAAGCGGTGTTCGAGCACGGACAGGCTTTCGAGCCCGACACCCCGGTCGGGCGCGGCCATTTCAGCGGCAGCGGTGGGCGTGGGGGCTCGGACATCAGCCACAAAGTCGGCGATGGTGAAGTCGGTCTCGTGGCCCACGCCACAAATCACAGGCACTGGGCTTTGGGCGATCACGCGGGCCAGGTTTTCATCATTGAAAGACCACAAATCCTCCATGGCCCCACCGCCACGCACCAGCAAGATCACGTCCACAGGTGGGCTCAGGGGGTTGTCTTCCGCGGTCAGGGCGTACATGTTCTGCAAGGCCTGAACCAGCGTGGCGGCGGCCCCCGCGCCTTGCACCAAGGCGGGGGCCATGAGCACGGGAATGTGCGGCACCCGTCTTTGCAGGGCCGTCACCACATCGTGCCAGGCGGCGGCGCCCAGCGAGGTGACCACGCCAATGGCTCGCGCTTGTTCGGGGAGGTCTCGCTTGTGGGCCGGATCGAACAGGCCCTCGGCCTCCAGCTTGGCTTTGAGCCGCAAAAACTGCTCAAACAAGGCCCCTTGCCCAGCCCGCTCCATGGATTCGACCACCAGCTGCAGGTCTCCCCGGGCTTCGTAGACGCCCAATCGGCCACGCACTTCGACCAACTCACCATCGCGGGGCGAAAAGTTCATCAGGCTGGCCGCTCTGCGAAACATGGCGCAACGGATTTGCCCGGCATCGTCCTTGATCGAAAAGTAGCAATGTCCGCTGGCTGCGCGAGAGAAGCCAGAAATCTCGCCGCGCACCGTGACGGGGTTGAAGCGCAGATCCAGCGCATCAGCCACGGCGCGGCACAGCGCCGAAACTGTCCACGCACGCGGCGTCAAATCATCAAAAAGGGCCATGGTGTCTTATTTTTCAAGGGTTTCAAACCGATTTGCTCCGCTAAAGCGCATGCCGCGTACATCAAGTACTCCACAGGCATGCACCTTCTCATGAAAGACCGATTCTCTATCGAGCAGAAATTCCAGAATCGCTTTAAGTCTTTGATTTAAAACATTTTTTGACTTCATTGATTCAGATGAATTTTAAAAATCACCCACAAACACAAGTACCTAATAAACTGTATTTAGGAGTTCTTCACAAAGTTATCCACAGAAACTCCGCCTCAAAATGTGCTCCCGAACGCCATGGCGCACTCATCAGAACAGTTTTGACCATCGTCCATAATCACTGCCGTTTGTGAACGTTATGAAACTGGAAGGAATTGCTTTGTTATCCATCATACAAGCCGCTGGATGGCCCATTTGGCCCTTGATCGTGTGCTCAATTTTGGCTTTGGCGCTGATCGTCGAACGCTTGTTCCAGCTGCAAACGAACAAAATCATGCCCGCCAAGGTCATGGAGCAGGCACTGGATGCCACCCGCCGCGGCTTTCCCACGGAGGACGTGATCACCAGGCTGGAAAACACCGGCGTCATGGGCACCGTGCTGGCCAGCGGCCTGCGCAGCCTGCAAAAAAACCCGCAAGCCACCAACGAAGACGTCCATGCCAGCATGGAAATGGCGGGTCGCATTGCCGCTCAGCAGCTCGAACGCTATCTGCCCGCACTGGCCACCATCGCCTCTGCTGCACCTTTGCTGGGCTTGCTGGGTACGGTGGTCGGCATGATCGAGATTTTTGGCGCCCACACTGCCGCCAACAACCAACCCGCGCAACTGGCCCACGGCATCTCTGTGGCCTTGTACAACACGGCGTTGGGCCTGATCGTGGCCATTCCGGCCTTGATGTTCTGGCGCTATTTCAGAGCGGTCGTCGATGGCCACCTGCTGGCCATGGAAGTGGCTGCTGAACGCTTCGCTCGCCACCTGGCCCACCTGCGCGACTGAGTGAGTTGTTTGTGAAATTCCGAAAAAACCACGGCTCGCCCGAGCCGGAGATCAACCTGATCCCCTTCATTGACGTGTTGCTGGTGATCCTGATCTTCCTGATGCTGACCACCACCTGGTCCCGCCTGACCGAGATCAACCTCACCTTGCCTGTGGCCGACGCCCAAAAGCAAACCGAGCGTCCACGGCACATCATTCTGACGGTCACCTCTCAGGGCCAATACGCGATCAACAAGTCCCCCGTAGGCGGCACCTCGGTGAGCGCGCTGGCAGCAGTGCTGACGCCTTTGGCCAGCAAAGATGTGACCTTGATCATCAGCGCCGACGCCTCGGCTACGCACCAGGCCGTGGTCAATGCCATGGAAGCGGCGCGGCGCAGCGGCTTGTCGCAAATCACTTTCGCCACCCAATCGGCCGAAGTCCCCGGCTCCTGAGTTGACATGAGCCTGCGCGCCTACCTTCACCAGCATCTGCCCCAGGTCTGGTCAGGTCGCGGCATGGTCGCCAGGCTGTTGCTGCCTGTGGCCTGGCTTTATGGCGCGCTGATGCTGTTGCGGCGCTGGGCCTATCGGGCGGGCTACTTCAAGTCCGAACGCGTGCCCGCTCTGGTCATTGTGGTGGGCAATGTGGTGGCGGGCGGCGCTGGCAAAACCCCGACCACCATCGCCCTGGTGCAACACCTGATGTCGCAGGGGCTGCGTGTCGGGGTGATCTCACGCGGCCATGGGCGCGTGACCCGTGACACACGGCCTGTGGAACGCGACAGTCAGCCGCAGGACGTGGGGGATGAACCGCTGCTGATCCACCAGACCACCGGTGCCCCTTTGTGGGTGGCAGCGCTGCGCGCCGATGCCGCCCGTGCCTTGCTGCAAGCCCACCCCGAAGTGCAAATCCTCGTCTGTGACGACGGTTTGCAGCATCTGGCGCTGGCCCGTGACATTGAAATTTGCGTGATGGACGAGCGCGGTGTCGGCAATGGCTGGCTGCTGCCCGCAGGCCCCTTGCGTGAAACCTGGCCACGCCAAGTGGATTTGCTGCTGCACACCGGACCCTCTGCGGTGGGCGGCGGTTATCAAGCCCGCAGGCAATTGGCCCCGCATGCACGGGCCTCCGATGGGCAACTTGTTTTACTGGGCGATTTGCAAGCTCAAGCCGTGGATGCGGTCGCTGGCTTGGCCAGGCCTCAGGCATTTTTTGACATGCTCAGGCAATCAGGCATGCGCGTGGCTCAGACCACCGCCTTGCCGGACCACCACGACTATGCCCAGTGGCCCACATCCACTTCTCACAGCACCTCGCAGCGCCCTTTGCTGTGCACCGAAAAAGATGCCGCCAAATTGTGGCAGCACGATCCCCACGCTCTGGCGGTGCCGCTGCAACTGACGCCGGAAGACGGCTTTTGGCGCGCGCTGGATGCCTTGATTGCACAAAAAATGCCCGTAAACGTTTCAGCGTCGCGTTGACTCGCGCTGGGCCGCCCGCTGCCCGGTATCATCGGCACATGGACACCAAATTGCTTGAACTGCTGGTTTGCCCGGTCACCAAGGGCCCTCTGAACTTTGACCGCGAGCGTCAGGAACTCCTCTCACGCAGCGCCCGCTTGGCTTACCCGGTGCATAACGGCATCCCGATCCTGCTGGAAAACGAAGCCCGCACATTGAGCGACGAAGAAATCGACAAACTCGCGGCCCTGCGCCCTGCACTCTGAGCCCCGCCCATGAGCACACCTGCTTCCAAGGGCTTCACGGTCCTGATTCCGGCACGCATGGCGTCGAGCCGTCTGCCCAACAAACCCATCGCCGACATTGCAGGCACCCCGATGGTGGTGCGCGTGGCTCAAAGAGCGCTGCTGTCGCAGGCCAGCCGTGTGGTGGTGGCCGCCGATGATCAACGCATTGTTCAGGCCTGCCGGGCGCATGGCATTGAGGCCCTGCTGACGCGCCAGGACCACGTCAGCGGCAGCGACCGCCTGGCCGAAGCCTGCCAACTGCTCGGCCTGCCCGATGACGCCGTCGTGGTCAATGTGCAAGGCGACGAGCCCGTGATTCCCCCTGCACTCATCAACGAGGTGGCCCGCCTGCTGACCGATCGCCCTGACGCCAGCATGAGCACGGCAGCACACGCCATCAGCAGCCTGGAAGAATTCACCAACCCCAATGTGGTCAAAGTGGTCATGGACGCGCGCCAGATGGCGCTGTATTTCAGCCGCGCCCCCATCCCCTGGTGGCGTGACGGGCAATCGGGCTCATCCTTCAAAGCCTTGCCCAACCCTGCCCCCCTGCGCCACATCGGCATTTATGGCTACCGCGCCGGGTTTCTGGCGCTCTTTCCGAAGCTGCCGCCTGCGCCTGTCGAAACCATGGAATCGCTGGAACAACTGCGCGCCATGTGGCACGGTCACCGCATTGCGGTGCACGTCACCGACGAAGCGCCCGGCCCTGGCGTGGACACCCCCGAAGACCTCGAACGCGTGCGCAAACTGCTGGCCAACTGACCCCCTGCAGCCTGGGCATGCGCCGTAAGTCTGCTTAGAGGCAGGCGTGATATTCTCAAAAACAACCGTCAGGCGAGCCTGACTGAAACGATTCCAAACAATAAGGACTTCCCATGAGACTGATTCTGTTGGGCGCACCCGGCGCCGGCAAAGGCACACAAGCCACCTTCATTTGCCAGAAATACAACATCCCTCAAATCTCCACTGGCGACATGTTGCGCGCCGCTGTGAAGGCTGGCACCCCCTTGGGTCTGCAAGCCAAAGCCGTGATGGAGTCCGGCGGTCTGGTCAGCGACGACCTGATCATCAACCTGGTCAAAGAACGCATTGCCCAAGCCGACTGCGCCAATGGTTTCCTGTTTGACGGCTTTCCCCGCACCATCCCCCAAGCCGATGCCATGAAGGCCGCAGGCGTCAAGCTCGATTACGTGCTTGAAATTGATGTGCCCTTCGACGCCATCATCGAGCGCATGAGCGGCCGCCGCTCACACCCCGCTTCGGGCCGCACCTACCACGTCAAGTTCAACCCCCCCAAAGTCGAAGGCATGGACGATGTGACCGGCGAACCCCTGGTGCAGCGCGCCGACGACCAGGAAGAAACCGTCAAAAAACGCCTGGACGTCTACAGCGCCCAGACCCGCCCACTGGTGGACTACTACTCCAACTGGGCCAAATCCGATGCAGCCGCCGCCCCCAAGTACCGCGCCATCAGCGGCACCGGCAGCGTGGAAGACATCACCGCACGCGCCTTTGCGGCGCTGGCTGACTGATTTTTAAGCTTTTCTTAAAAATAAATACTGAATTTATAATAGTAAGGCATTGAACGTCCAACAAAAGGACGTTCAACTTGAAATTTAAACTTCAAAAGTATTTTCGCCAACAGGAAAACTACAATCAGGGAAATTTATGAATCACAAAAAAATTATTTTTCCTGCATTCATTGCAATATCTTTTTTTCTTTCTGGTTGTGTTTCTCGCTCCATCCAAATGATTAATGATAATGGACATGCTGCCAATTGCGAAGCTTCTGGAATAGGTATTATTGGTGCACCAGCAGCGTATGCAATGACTGAAGAATGTATAAACAAATACAAGCAAGCAGGATATCGTGAGGCAGATGCACCAAAAATTTCGCAAACTACTGCAACCTCTACCCAATCAACACCTATAGCTCCTTTGAGCTTCAGTTCTAAAGATCAAACATTCAAGATCACGCTGGATTCTGGTTGGATGCCACTACTTGTTCCAAATCAATCCCCGCAATTAAGTTTAAAAAATCCCACTGCCGATACATATTTAATTATAAATACAAATAATATTTCAGATATTTCTGATTGGGGAGCATACTCCGAAAACACCAAAACAAGGCTCACCGGCAATTTAACCAACAGTACATTCTCCGATTTTGAAAAAATTAAAGTCAATGGATTTGATGCACTACAAGGAGAAATCGGAGGCACGCTCAAAAATGGCCTTAAAGTTAGATACGTTTTAACAACATTAAAAACAAACGAAAAAATTATTCAAATACTCACATGGACAACTGAATCTCGTTTCAATCAAGTAAAAAGAGATTTACAAAATATTCCTAACAATCTCTCATTTTGAAAACCATATTTAAAAGCAAAAAACTCGCAAAACACAAAATCTAAACATCAATTTTCTTTGACTCAGAGAATTCAATGTCAACAAAAGAGGAACTTAGATCGAGAGTTAACGAATTTCGTGCTCACCGAGAGGAAAGAGAGCAGGAAAAGCTTATAAATGCAGAGTTTCATGGAATCAGTTACAGTGCGGAGCATCGACCAGAAAATCTTCGATTACTCCGAGCATTCTTTAATGCAACTCAAGATGATTTCGCCGCACTTCTTGGAATTATAGGACAATCTTTATATAGTCAATATGAACGTGGTTTGCGTGAACTAGAGACTATTGATGCTCGGCGCATAGAGCAATCGCTTAATATTCCTGAAAAATGGCTAGATAGGAAAAATTCAAACTCTTTGTTCTTGTCGCAAGATGAACAATCACTCGTTAACGAAATTCGAGCAGTCAATTCAGCTGCTATTTTGATATTGGCTAAAGCGGTAAGGATCCTTTCTAATCGTGACTGATAAAACGGCGCACTGATGCAACTTGAGGGACAAATAGAGCCGCCAATGAGGCTACTTCGTCGTCCCTGAAAAATTCACTTTCAGACCAGGGTCAAGTTCATTGATCCGGACTTGACCGAGGGACCCATAAAAAACTGCCGCAATCGGTGCCCCAACTCCCCCAAACCGGTTGACAAAAGCAGGCGCAAAAAAAGGCTGATGCCCTTTTTAACGATCATGCGCAGCAGCCACCGAATGTTGTAACCGGCTGCGCACAGCACCGCGTGCAAACTGTCGCCCAGTGACCCTTTCAGGTGGCACCGGTTCATTCGGTGATCTGCTTTCAAGTGTCCAATGATGGGCTCGATGGCTTGTCGCCGCTTGAGATCTTTTTTGTCTTCATCCGTCAGACTTTTGAATTTGCCCCGGTGCTTGATGTCAATGTCTGGGTTGGCTTTGTCCACACCCCGGTAGCCCAGGTCAACGATGGCCTTGTGCGGCTTGGTGTCCAGGGCTTGCATGAGGATGCTGGCTTGTTCCACTTGTTCATTCAAAGTGTGGCCGTCATACGGATTGCCAGGGAAGGCTCTGGCGCCCACGATCAAGGTGCCTTTGAGCGTGGTGGCTATGCCCACCTTCACGCCGAATTCATACGGGTTGCGGCTCTTGCCTTTGGAGATGCACTCCACTTCCGGGGCGTGCCAACTGTATAGCTTGGGTTGTTTGTCTTGCGCCTTTTTGCTGCGCGACTGGGCGATCAGCCGTTTGGCTTTGTCGATGCTCACGCCCAAAGCGTCTTGAACGGCCTGGCTCAAGGTCGTCATCTTGCGTGCGATCTCGCGGTGCAATCGGCCCACGATGGTGGCTTGGCGTTTGATGGCCTTGCGCATGCGTTTGAACTGGCGGGCATGGGCGTAGCGCCCAGCCTTGTAGCCCAGCAGCTGACCCTCTTTGGCGTAGGTTTGCTTGAGCTCGATCCCTTGGGCCTTGGCCGCTTCGACCAGTTTGACGCGAGCGGTCTCCAACAACTTGCTGTCAGTGGGGTGGGCGATGGCTTTCTCTTGAACAGTGGAGTCGACAATGATTTGACTGAGCTCTTTCTTGGCAATCAGCTTCAAGGTCACGGCCACTTCTATCGTGCGGGCCAGGAGTTCCTCGACGCCTTCTTCGCCAAGCAATTTGCGGAACTTGACCAGTTGGGTCGGATCGCAGGGCCAACGGTGTTCAAAGTACTCGTTGCCAGAAAAGTACTGCCAAGTGGGTGTCTCGCCCCAGCGCTGGATGAGGTCTTCATCGCTTTCGTTGAAGGCGTGTTTGAGGTACAGCAGGGCGACCATCAGGCGGGTGGGTAAACGCGGGCGTCCGGCTTTGGAGACGCCAGCACCGGCAATCACTTCGGTTGCTCCAAACAAGTCCGAGTCTTCGATCTTCTTGCCTGCGCGAACCTGGCGGGCAAAGAGGTGGGCCAGAGAAGCTTCGATTTCTTGCCAAGGCATGCGGTTGGCCAAAACAGCCAATGGATGACGCAGATCGATCATTTGATCGAGGCGGTTGCGAAAGAAATCGGCGGTGATGGACATATGGGCCTCAAAAACTCCCAGAAAACAGGCTCAATTGAATATCAATGTGGGAGTTTTGAACATTGGGAATGACCCTGAAAGCTAGCATTCATGCGGGTTTCAGGGGTTTATCAGGGACGACTACTTCGGGCATTGCGAAGCGAGCGCACTCCGCGTGAATTGACCGAAAAACCTCAGGCCACTATCAAATCCAGCATCAAGCTCACCCGCGCCTTGTAGGCATTGAGTCCCAGGGGTGCCGTTTGCAGCGCTGCGGCTTGCCCCACGATCTGCCCTTCGGCGCAGCGCGTGACTAGGCGCACGGCCACGCCTTGTGTTTGCGCTTCGGACAAGGCGGTCAACAAGCTTTGATGAACAGTGCCATTGCCCGTGCCCGCCACCACCAGGCCCTGCACACCAGCGGCCACCAGGGCATGCACCTGGCGGGCATCGGCCCCTGCGTGGTTGTGCAGCAGCGCCACCCAAGGCCAGTCGGCGGTGGGCTGTGTCAGCACCTGACGGGCATGCACATGCGCCACCGGCCAGCTGCCCGGGTCGGCCCAACGCACACGGCCTTGCTCGATCCAGCCACGCGGACCGGCTTCACCCGAGCTGAAGGCATCCAGCCGGTAGGGGTGGACTTTTTGCACATCGCGGGCACGGTGGATGCGGCCTGCACAGACCACCCGCACACCCCGCGCCATCGGGTCGAGGACCACGGCCATGGCGTCCAGCAGGTTTTGCGGGCCGTCAGGCGCCAGAGCTGTGGCTGGGCGCATGGCGCACGTCAGCACCACCGGTTTGGTGGTGTGGAGCACCTGCTGCAAAAACCAGGCGGTTTCTTCCAGCGTGTCGGTGCCATGGGTGATGACGATGCCGCCCACATCGGGCTGCGCCAACCAGTGGGTACAGCGCTGTGCCAACTTCTGCCAGGTGGCGTGGTCCATGTCTTTGCTGTCGAGTTGCGCAACTTGTTCGCACACCAGGGCAGCCCCATGCAGGGTGTCATTCAGGCCAGGAACAGCGTCCAGCAGATGCTGCACACCCAGCTGCCCGGCGGTGTAGCCGGTGTGGTCACTGGCACTGGCCGCCGTGCCGGCAATGGTGCCGCCGGTTCCCAAAACCACGATTTTTTCGATTTTTTTTACCTGGACCACTTGCACAGCCTTAAAAACTGGTTAAAAATACAGTCACTGGATGAAAAAACAGCTCACCCAGTCCTTCAAAAAGGAAACTGCCATGATCGACAGCCCCAAACTCACCGCCCGGCAACAGGAAATTCTGGAACTGATCCAGAACACCATCGCCAACACCGGCGCCCCCCCCACACGTGCCGAAATCGCCAGTGTTCTGGGCTTCAAGTCGGCCAATGCGGCAGAAGAGCACCTCAAGGCCCTGGCCCGCAAAGGCGCCATCGAACTGGTCAGCGGCACCTCACGCGGCATCCGCCTCAAGGGCGGCACTCGCAGCCAGCTGCGCCCGCCGTCGGACATGTTCAGCCTCACCTTGCCCGGCCTGGGTCAGCTGAGTTTGCCATTGGTGGGTCGCGTGGCCGCAGGTTCGCCGATTCTGGCTCAAGAACATGTGGACCGAACGTACCAGGTCGAAAGCAGTTTGTTCACCGAGCAACCCGACTACCTGCTGCGTGTGCGCGGCATGTCCATGCGCGACGCGGGCATCATGGACGGCGACCTGCTGGCCGTCAAATCCACCAAAGACGTGCGCAATGGTCAAATTGTGGTGGCCCGCCTGGGTGATGAGGTCACGGTCAAGCGCCTGCGCAAAACTGCCACTGGCATCGAATTGCTGCCCGAAAACCCCGATTACCAAACCATTGTGGTCAACCCCGAAGAGCCTTTTGACATTGAAGGCTTGGCCGTGGGCCTGATCCGCAACACCTTGCTCATGTAAATCTGCTGCTTGTTACACCAGGTGGCGGGCGCCGACAAACCTATTTGTCAGCCCTGGTGCAATGAGCCCATTTTGCAATCCTGCCTGTGTCCAACCTCCATTTTCTGAAAGGTTTCACATGGGAATCGCTCTGCTTGCTTTTTCGGGTCTGTTTCAAGGTCTGACTGCTTTCCAACGCGCTGCGCCAGCGTCCATCACAAGCCCGACATCTGCCAAACGACTGCGCCCGGTTTGGCCAACGCGCCACGCAACATGCGCTCCGTCACCCTCGCAAACCATGACTCGCATGAACATGCCCAATGCCCCGGCGTCAATGCCCTCAGCACGCCCCTTGCGAGTGATGAGAATCAGCGAATCAGATCAGCGCACCACGGGCGCCGGGCGCATGGTCATATCCGGCCGCATGGCCGATGTGTGCGCAGAACTGGACAGATTGGCAGCCCTTGAGGCCCTGCACTCACACATCTGACATGCTGGCCACCCCTACCGCTGCCAGGCATCGGCAGTGGGTCTCGTAACACATCGCATCAAAATGCTTTGCCTGGCGCCTCATCTGTGTCTGGTCAAGGCACAATCAGGGGATGAATATTGTGATCCTCGACGACTATCAGGATGCCGTCCGCAAACTCGACTGCGCCACCAAGCTCGAGAACTTCCCCGCCAAGGTTTACACCAACACTGTCAAAGGCATTGGTCAGTTGTCTGTCCGGCTCAAAGATGCAGACATCATTGTGCTCATCCGTGAGCGCACCCACCTGACCAGAGCCTTGCTTGAAAAGCTCCCTCGTTTAAAGTTGATCGCTCAAACGGGTCGTGCAGGCAGCCACATTGATCTGGCCGCATGCACCGAACGCGGCATCGCCGTGGCCGAAGGCGTGGGCTCGCCCGTGGCCCCGGCCGAGTTGACCTGGGCACTGATCATGGCCGCATCCAGACGCTTGCCCCAATACATCAGCAGCCTCAAGCACGGCGCCTGGCAACAGTCCGGACTCAAGTCGAGTTCCATGCCCCCCAATTTTTGCCTGGGCACAGTACTCAAGGGCCGAACCCTGGGCATCTGGGGCTACGGCAAGATCGGTCAATTGGTTGCAGCTTATGGCAAAGCCTTTGGTATGAATGTCAGGGTCTGGGGGAGCGATGAATCCCGAGTCCGGGCGGTGCGTGATGGTTATGAAGCTTCCACCAGCCGAGAATCATTTTTTGAAGAGGCAGACGTTCTCAGCGTTCACCTGCGTCTGAATGAGGCCACCGAAGGCATCGTCACATCCGAAGATCTGGGACGCATGAAGCCCACGGCTTTGTTTGTGAACACCTCCCGTGCCGAGCTGGTCGAAGCCAATGCCCTGATCGGGGCATTGAATCGGGGCCGACCGGGCATGGCCGCCATCGATGTCTTCGAATCCGAGCCGATTTTGCAAGGCACGGCGCTGCTGCGGCTGGAAAACTGCATTTGCACACCGCACATAGGCTACGTCGAAAAAGACAACTACGAAATGTATTTGGGCGCCGCGTTTGACAACGTGCTGAACTACATCAAAGGCACGCCGACGAACATCGTCAATCCTGGCGCCTTGCAAGTGCGGCGCTGACCAGGTGAGGTTCCACACCGCATCCACAGCCAGACAAGGTCTTCCGGGGGTTTTGTGGCCCATGTTGTTTGGCAATGTGGTCATTGGCAGTGGCGTGATGATCGCCACCGGCATCCTGAACGACGTCATCGCCTCATTGCAGGTTTCAGTGACCCGAGCGGGGCAACTGATCTCCGTGAGTGCCCTGATCGTTTGCCTCGGCGCTCCCTTCCTGGCGGCCTGGGTGGCCGGCTGGGATCGCAAAAAACTGCTGAGCTGGAGCTTGGTTTGGTATGGCTTTTGGCATGCCATGGCGGCCGTGGCACCCGGTTTCTCCAGTTTGCTGGCATGTCGCATGTTGGCCATGCTGGCAGCAGCCATCTTCACACCCCAGGCGGCTTCTTGCATTGCCCTGCTGGTGCCCGAGCACCAGCGCGGGCGGGCCATCACGTTTGTGTTTCTGGGGTGGTCGGTGGCGTCGGTGATCGGCATCCCACTGGGCGCCTGGATCGGCGGCGTGTGGGGTTGGCGCTGGTCCATGGCTCTGATTTCGGCACTTTCTTTCGTGGGTGCCTTGTGGCTTTGGCGCCGCATGCCTGAGCGTGTGGTCCCCCCCGCCTTGTCTGCAGCGGCTTGGCGGCAAACTTTGTCGTCACGCACCTTGCTGGTCACGCTCAGCGTCACGGTGATGTCGGCAGCCGGTCAATTCATTTTGTTCAGTTATCTGGCGCCGTATGTGACGACCCGCTTTTCCACCAGTCCGGCCCAGTTCAGCGCCCTTCTGCTGGGCTATGGCGCCATGGGCTTTGTGGGCAATGCCTTGCTGTCGCGTCACATTGAGCGGGTGGGCACACCCCGCGCCGTGCTCATGGCCCTGATGTGCATTGCCACAGGCATGCTGCTGACCCCCTGGACCACCAGCTGGATCGCCATGGGTCTGGCGCTGCTGCCCTGGGGGTTGGGTGTTTTTGCCTCCAACTCGGCCCAGCAAGCACGCCTGGTTGTCCAAGCGCCTTGGTTGGCGTCAGCCTCGGTGGCTTTGAACACCTCGGCCATCTATGCAGGGCAGGCCCTGGGGGCCACCATCGGTGGGGCCGTGATTGTTCACCAGGGCTTGATCGCCTTGCCGCATTTCAGCCTGATGGGCATGTTGGTGGCCATGGGCCTGAGCGCGCTGGCCACGCGTTATGCCCGGCTTCACCCTTTGCCCCGCCCCGGTTGAACCCTGAATCTGGGGCGATAATGCCCCGTTACGCGCCAGTTACCGCCTTGAACACCTGACAGGTGTCACCGGGTGTGAAGCAACTGGTCTTATGGTCAATGACTTTTCATTTTTCTACATGACCCTCGCATTTTCAAAAGTCGCCATCATTGGCGCCGGCGCCATGGGCCGGGGCATCGCCCAAATCGCCGCACAAGCGGGCAGCCAGGTCTGGCTGTATGACACGCAAGCCGAAGCCATTCAAAAAGCCCGTGACGCGGTGTTCCAGCAATGGGACAAGTTGCATGAAAAAGGCCGCCTGACCGCCGAAATCGTGGCTGGCTACAAAAGCCGCCTGCTGGGGGCCAGAAGCCTGCAAGACCTGGCCGACTGTGAATTGGTGGTCGAGGCCATTGTCGAGAAGATCGAGATCAAAAAGAGCCTGTTTACAGACCTGGAAAAGGTGCTGCCCCCCACGGCGGTGCTGGTGACCAACACCTCCTCGCTGTCGGTGACCGCCATTGCCGCCGCTTTGCAGCGCCCCGCCCAGTTTGCGGGCTACCACTTCTTCAACCCTGTGCCGCTCATGAAAGTGGTGGAAGTCATTGCGGGCCTGAAAACTGACGCTGCCGTCTGCGAGCGTCTGTCCGAATATGCCCGCCAGATGGGGCACACCCCCGTACAGGCGCAAGACACGCCTGGCTTCATCGTCAACCACGCAGGGCGTGGTTACGGCACCGAAGCCCTGCGCATCGTGAGTGAGGGCATTGCTGATTTCGCCACGATTGACCGCATCTTGCGCGACCAGGTCGGCTTCAAACTCGGCCCCTTCGAGCTGTTTGATCTGACGGCGCTGGACGTGTCGCACCACGTCATTGAAGCCATTTACCACCAGTATTACGAGGAGCCGCGCTACCGGCCCAATGTGATCACCGCCCAACGTCTGGCCGGTGGTTTGGTGGGCAAAAAGGTCGGCGAAGGTTTCTACAAATACGTGGATGGCACAGCCCAAGTCCCCGCCGAGGCTCCCGTGCCCGTGGTGGAGAACATCCCGCCCGTGTGGGTGTCGCCTCGCGCGGCGCGCCGCATGGAGCTGCTGCAATTGCTCAAGGACCTGGGTGCCAAAATCGAAACCGGTGCCTCGCCCTCCCCCGAAGCGCTGACCATCGTGGCCCCATTGGGCTTTGACATCACCACCGTGGCCGTGGTCGAACGATTGGACCCGGCCCGCACCGTGGGCATCGACATGTTGATTGACGACGCCGCCACCAAGCGCCGCGTGCTGGCCACCAACCCCGCCACCCGCACCGACATGCGCGATGCGGCGCACGCCCTGTTTGCCCGCGACGGCAAGGCGGTGTCGGTGATCCGTGACAGCGGTGGTTTCATCACCCAGCGCGTGGTGGCCACCATCGTGAACATCGCGTCAGACATTTGCCAGCAACGAATTTGCACCCCGCAGGACCTGGAAACCGCCGTGACCCTGGGCCTGGCTTATCCCTTGGGCCCATTGGCCATGGGCAACCGCTATGGCCCGACCAACGCGCTCGAAGTGTTGTTCAACATGCAGACGGTCTATGGCGATCCTCGTTATCGCCCCAGCCCCTGGCTGCGCCGCCGCGGGGCCATTGGCTTGTCCCTCTTGCACACCGAAGACTGAGCATGACCGCACAACTGATCAGCACCAGCGAAGGCCAGACCCTTGTCCTGACCCTGAGCAATCCGGAGTTCCGCAATGCACTCGGGCCAGAGATGTACGCCGCCGGGGTGGAAGCCCTGAGCGTGGCCGAGTCCAACGCTGATGTGCGCAGCGTGGTCATCACCGGGGCCAATGGCATCTTCAGCGCAGGCGGCAATTTGCAACGCTTGCAAAACAACCGCCAGTTGCCCCCTGAGCACCAGGCGCAAAGCATAGAAGGCTTGCACAACTGGATCGAGGCCATTCGCACTTTTCCCAAACCCGTCATCGCAGCCGTCGAAGGGCCTGCTGCGGGCGCCGGTTTCTCGCTGGCTCTGGCCTGCGACATGATCGTGGCCGCACGCAACAGCGTGTTCGTGATGGCTTACAGCGGCATTGCCCTGTCACCCGATGGCGGCGGCAGCTGGAGCCTGTCGCGTGCCGTCCCGCGCCAGCTGGCCACCGAGCTGCTGATGTGCGGCGAGCGCATCGGCGCTGAACGTTTGCAACAACTGGGTGTCGTCAACCGATTGACCGACCCCGCGCAAGCCTTGAACGAAACCCTGAAGCTGGCGGGTCAACTCAATGCCCGTGCGCCCAACGCGCTGAGCAGCGTCAAGGAACTGCTGGCCGACGCCGATGGCAGCAGCCTGAATGCGCAACTGGCGCGAGAGCGCGACCACTTTGTCAAGAACCTGCACCACAGCAATGCAGGCATTGGCATTGCGGCGTTTTTGAACAAACAAACGCCGCAGTACGAATAAGCCGCCCGGTCCCCCAGGCGACAAAAAACCATTTTCCAGTCACTGAAAAGACAGCCCATGGACGAACCCATTCTGACAATGGAAGAAAGAGAAGCGATCAACAACGGTCGCTGGTTTTCAACCCTTTCACCATCGCTTCGGCACGACATACTTCGATGCGCTTACGTCAAACGCTACAAGGACGGCGACATGATCGCTGCACGGGGGGAGCCCCCCGAGCAGTGGATCGCCTGCGCCAAGGGTGCGGTGCGCGTGAGCTCGACCTCGGTCTCGGGCAAACAAATCACATTGACCTATGTGGAGCCGGGCATCTGGTTTGGCGATGTCTCGATCTTCGACGGGGATCGGCGCACGCACGATGCCTATGCGCATGGCGACACGACCACACTGAACGTGGCCAAAGCCGACTTCAAAAAAATCCTCTCGCAACACGTCGAGTTCTACGATGCGATGTTGCGTCTGCATGCACGTCGCATTCGCCAACTCTACGGCTTGGTGGAAGACCTCAACACCCTGCCCTTGCGCGCCCGACTGGCCAAGCAACTCAACCACTTGCTGCGCAGCTACGGGGTGCCCAGCTTGTCGGACGCCAAGGCGATTCGCATCAGCTTGCAACTGGCGCAAGAAGAACTGGCGCAACTGCTGGGCGCATCGCGTCAGCGGGTCAACCAGGAACTCAAGCAAATGGAGCGCGAGCACATCATCCGGATCGAGCCGGGTGGTCTGCTGGTGCTGGATCGGGAAGGCTTGATGCAAATCGTCAACGCGGATCACTGACCCGGATTTTTCAACTTCAATCACCGCTGAAACAAGCGGCAACAGGTGCCCCATGAGTGCTTTTGATCATTTCGTGGGGACCCGGCCTGTCACGGGCTCCCACGCCTTCGACATCGCAGCCCTGGAAAACTGGCTCAGCGCCAGACTGCCCGGCTTTGCAGGCCCCTTGAGCGTGGAAATGTTCAAGGGCGGCCAATCCAATCCCACTTACAAGCTCATCACCCCATCACGCCAATACGTGATGCGGGCCAAGCCAGGCCCTGTGGCCAAACTGCTGCCCTCGGCCCACGCCATTGAGCGCGAATTTGCCGTGATGCAAGGCCTGCATGGCACCGACGTGCCCGTGGCCCAAATGCATGTGCTGTGCGATGACGAATCGGTCATTGGGCGTGCCTTCTATGTGATGGAGTTTGTGCAAGGTCGCGTCCTGTGGGACCAGTCCCTGCCCGGCATGACACAGGGCGAACGCGGCGCTATTTACGACGAAATGAACCGCGTCATGGCCGCACTGCACAAAGTGAATTTTGCCGAACGCGGTTTGGCCAGCTATGGCAAACCGGGCAACTACATCGAGCGACAGATCGGACGCTGGAGCAAGCAATACGCAGCATCCATCACCCAGCCCATCCCGGAAATGGACAAACTGATCGAATGGCTGCCCAAGCACATCCCGGACAGCGCCAAGGACGATTCACTGGTCAGCATCGTGCACGGCGACTACCGACTGGACAACCTGATGTTCCACCCGACTGAAGCGCGCGTGCTGGCCGTGCTGGATTGGGAGCTGTCCACCTTGGGCCATCCGCTGGCGGACTTCAGTTACCACTGCATGGCCTGGCACATCAGCCCGGGCACCTTCCGGGGCATCGGCGGGCTGGACTTGGCCGCTCTGGGCATTCCCTCAGAAGCCGAATACATCCGCCGCTATTGCGAGCGCACAGGCTTCACTACACCAGACATCCTGGCCAAAGACTGGAACTTCTACCTGGCCTACAACATGTTCCGCATTGCGGCCATTTTGCAAGGCATTGCCAAACGCGTGGAAGACGGCACCGCCTCCAGCGATCAGGCCAAAACATCTGGCGCAGGCGCTCGCCCCATGGCCGAGCTGGCCTGGCAGTTTGCCTGCAAAGCCTGATCCAACACCCCTCACCCCTTTCCCCCCTCACTTCAAGGAGACAGACCATGGATTTTGAATACACCCCCAAGGTCAAAGAGATGCAGGCCCGCTTGCTGGCCTTCATGGACGAACACATTTACCCCAATGAAGCGAGGTTCTTTGCGGAAATCGCCGAAAACCGGGCCAAAGGCAACGCCTGGGTGCCGACCAAGATAGTGGAAGAACTCAAGCCCAAGGCGCTGGCCGCAGGTTTGTGGAATCTGTTTTTGCCCAAATCCACACGCGCCCCACAAGGCCTGTCGAATCTGGAATACGCCCCCCTGTGCGAGATCATGGGCCGCGTGCCCTTTGCCGCCGAAATTTTCAACTGCTCAGCCCCTGACACGGGCAACATGGAAACGCTGGAGCGCTATGCCAGCGAAAGCCTCAAGGACGAATGGCTGGAGCCTCTGCTCAAAGGCGAGATCCGCTCAGCCTTCCTGATGACCGAGCCCGATGTGGCCTCGTCGGATGCCACCAACATCGAATGTGAGATCCGCCGCGATGGCGACGAATACGTCATCAACGGCCGCAAGTGGTGGTCGTCCGGTGCCGGCGACCCACGTTGCGCGGTCTACATCGTCATGGGCAAAACCAATCCCGACGCGGGTCGCCACGAACAGCAATCCATGATCGTCGTGCCTGCCAACACCCCTGGCATCACGGTGGTGCGTGCCTTGTCTGTGTTTGGCTACGACGACGCGCCACACGGCCACATGGAAGTGGTGCTGAAGAATGTGCGCGTTCCGGTCGACAACATCCTGCTGGGTGAAGGCCGAGGTTTTGAAATCGCCCAAGGCCGCTTGGGCCCCGGACGCATCCACCACTGCATGCGCACCATTGGCATCGCCGAGCGTGCGCTGGAGTTGATGTGCAAGCGCCTGAACAGCCGCGTGGCCTTTGGCCGCGAAGTGGCCCGTCAGACGGTCTGGCAAGAACGCATCGCCGAGTCCCGCTGCATGATCGAGCAGGCCCGTTTGCTGACTCTTAAAGCGGCCTCCATGATGGACACCGTAGGCAACAAGGTGGCGAAAGCCGAGATCGCCATGATCAAGATCGTGGCCCCCAACATGGCCTGCCAGATCATCGACTGGGCCATCCAGGCCCACGGCGGTGGCGGTGTGTCGCAAGACTTCCCGCTCGCTTATGCCTACGCCCATCAGCGCACCTTGCGCCTGGCCGACGGTCCGGATGAAGTGCACCGCAACTCCCTGGCCAAGCTGGAGCTGGCCAAGCACCTGGCCATGCCTGGCGAAGTGGACATGCCCATCACACGCGGCAGCTGATCGCGCGCACTCCCCTATAAACGGCCTGCACTTGCAGGCCGTTTTTTTGCGATGATCCCCCCTTCTTGTCCCATCCCCAAGGATTTTCAGATGATCGACCTCTACACATGGCCCACGCCCAACGGCCACAAAATTCACATCTTGCTTGAAGAATGCGGTCTGCCCTACCGGGTGCATGCAGTCAACATTGGACAAGGCGACCAGTTCAAGCCCTCCTTCCTGAAAATCAGCCCCAACAACAAGATTCCAGCCTTGGTCGACTCAGATGGGCCGGATGGCCAACCGATTTCCCTCTTCGAGTCGGGCGCCATCTTGCTGTATCTGGCGGCCAAGACCGGACGCTTCCTGCCCGCATCTGACCGCGCCAAATACGATGTGCTGCAATGGCTCATGTTCCAGATGGGGGGCCTCGGACCCATGCTCGGACAAGCCCACCACTTTCGCATCTACGCTCCCGAAAAAATCGACTACGCCGTCCAGCGTTACACCAACGAAGCCAAGCGTCTGTATGGCGTGCTGGACAAACAACTCAAGAGCCAGGACTGGATCGCAGGCGGAGACTACTCGATTGCAGACATGGCCATCTTCCCTTGGCTGCGCAGTTGGCAAAACCAGGGCATCGACTGGGCCGATTACCCGCGACTGAAAGCCTGGTTTGACCGGATCGCAGAACGCCCGGCGGTGCAAAAAGCCGTGCTGGTCCTGGCCGATGCCCGCAAACCGCTGCTGGATGACAAGGCCAAACAAACGCTGTTCGGGTCCGCTCAGTACAAAAAACGCTGAAAGATTTCACTTGTTTGTGCAGCGCGTCAAAAAACCAAGCTTTTGACGGTTAGAATACATGCAGTCGGAGCGTAGCGCAGCCTGGTAGCGCATCTGCTTTGGGAGCAGAGGGTCGCGAGTTCGAATCCCGCCGCTCCGACCATTTAAAAACAAAGGCCCGTCAGGGCCTTTTGTTTTTGCAGCATCTGTCCGTAGCTCAGTTGGATAGAGCAACAGCCTTCTAAGCTGTGGGTCCCTGGTTCGATCCCAGGCGGGCAGGCCAAGTTTTCTCTACATGCCATGGCCGCATGACCCTACAGGCCCGACATGCCAAATCACCAACGATTCCGGCATAGCCTTCAATAACCCCCATTCCTTTCACTGTTGCCAGCATGATGCCTACCCGGTCTTCGCAGGCGACTTGTCGACGTCAACAAGGCATCGTAAATTTCTGCGATAGCGCATCCTTATCGTTCCTCAATATCCATCTGAGCTTTGCGGATGTCCCTTGATGGCATGGCCGTAGACGCCAAGCATGTAGCGCGGTTTCCTTGAGCAACAGGAGCACTATGTTTCTATTGATCCGGCCCGATGAAGTTTGCATGAACGCTTTTTTGTGGGAGCGGCGCCCTCGCCGCGATGGAGCCTCGCAGACCACTACCCATCGCCCCGAGGGCGGGGCTCCCACACTGATCGCTATGCCAAGAAAAGCCTTTCACTTCAAACTTCACAGGGCCGGATCTATAGTCTCAGAAAAACATGCGTTTTGATGCGTGTCAAGCCCCATCTTGAGGGTATCCACCTAGAAAAATCAGCAAAGACAAGCAAGATAATGCATTTATCGTGACACGATCATCCGCTATGCTTTGACCAGATTGCACAGGAAATCCTCCAGCATTCGATCATTCCATTGCACCACAGGAGACAGACAACCATGACCCATTTTTTGACCTCCCGCCGACAAATGCTGACCCAGGGTGCTGCCCTGCTGGGAGCCAGCTCTGCTGGTCTTTTGCTGCCGCAAACCGCACTGGCCCAAAGCGGCAAAATCCGCGTCGGATTCATGCTGCCTTACACCGGCACCTATGCCCAGCTGGGTGTGGCCATTGAAAACGGTGTGCGCATGGCCATCAACGAACAAGGCGGCAAACTCGGCGGCCGCGAAATTGAATGGTTCAAGGTTGACGACGAATCCGAACCGTCCAAAGGCATCGAAAACGCCAACAAACTGGTGCAGCGCGACAAGGTCGACGTCATCATCGGCACCGTGCATTCGGGTGTGCAGATGGGCATCCACAAAGTGGCTCGCGACAGTGGCGTGCTCAGCCTGATTCCCAATGCGGGTGTGCATGCTGCAACCCGCGCCCTGTGTGCGCCCAACGTGTTCCGCACCAGCTTCTCCAACAGCCAACCCACCATGGCGCTGGGCGAGACCATGGTCAAGCGCGGCCACAAGAAGGCCGTCTGGATCACGCACAAGTACGCCGCTGGTGACGAAGCCTTTGAGGGTTTCCGCGACAGCTACACCAAGGCCGGCGGCACCATCGTCAAGGAACTGGGCCTGCCCTTCCCCAACGTCGAATTCCAGGCTCTGTTGACCGAAATCGCTGCCCTCAAGCCTGACGCCGTGGCCTGCTTTTTCGCTGGTGGCGCTGCGGCCAAGTTCATGAAAGACTTTGCCGCTGCGGGCCTCAAGGGCAAGATCGCCCTGTACGGTTCGGGCTTCCTGACCGAAGGCGTGATCGAAGCCGCAGGTCCCGCTGCCGAAGGCGTGATGACCACCCTGCACTACGCCGACAGCCTGGACACCAAGCGCAACCACGAATTCCGCCTGGCCTATGCCAAGACTTTCAAAATGCAGCCTGACGTGTACGCGGTGCAAGGCTATGACACGGGCTTGCTGCTGATCCAGGGTGCCAACGCGGTCAAAGGCGACTTGAGCCAAAAACCGGCTTTGTACAAAGCCATGGAAGGCGCCGTGATCGACAGCCCACGCGGCAAGTGGACCATGAGCAAAGCCCACAACCCCGTGCAAGACATGTACCTGCGCGAAGTGGTCAAGGGTGAGAACAAGGTGCTGGGTGTGGCCGTCAAGGCCCTGGCAGATTCCGGCGCAGGCTGCCGCCTGTGATGCACGGCGCACGGTGAGCCGTGCCCCGCAAACCCACACTCCCAACAACGGCGGAAACATCCGCCGTTTTTCTTTCCCCAATGGCCATGACATGACCGTTTTTCATCTTGTAGAAAACCCATGGACTTCATCAATTTTTTGATCCAGCTGCTCAACAGCGTCCAGTATGGGCTGCTGCTGTTCATGCTGGCCGCAGGCCTCACACTGATCTTCGGCATCATGGGCGTGGTGAACCTGGCGCATGGCAGCTTTTACATGCTGGGCGCTTACTTGGCCTGGTCACTGGCGGGAATTCTGGGCAGCTTCACCCTGGCCATCATCGTGGGCACCGCGCTGTCGGTGGTGTTTGGCCTCTTGCTTGAAAAGCTGCTGTTCAAACACTTTTACCATCGCGATCACCTCGATCAAGTGCTGCTGACCTTTGGGTTGATCTATGTGTTTGAAGAAATGCGCTCCATGTTGTGGGGCGACGATGTGCACGGCGTGCAAATTCCCGAAGTCCTGTCAGCATCCATTGCACTGACCGATACCCTGTCTTACCCGGTGTATCGCCTGTTCATGTCAGGCGTGTGCCTGCTGCTCGCACTGGGTCTGTATTTGCTGATTTCCAAAACCCGCCTGGGCATGAAGATCCGTGCGGGTGCCTTCAACCACGAAATGACCGAAGCGCTGGGCGTGAACATCAGCTTGATCCATGCGGTGGTGTTTGCGCTGGGTGTGGGCCTGGCGGCCATTGCCGGCATGATCGCCGCCCCCATTTCCAGTGTTTACCCCAACATGGGCTCTCAAGTGCTGATCATGTGCTTTGTGGTCGTGGTCATTGGTGGCATCGGCTCGGTGCGCGGTGCACTCATCGCAGCCTTGCTGGTGGGCCTGGTCGACACATTTGGCAAAGTCTTGCTGCCGCAGGTTTCCGGCATGCTGGTGTATGTGCTCATGGCTGCGGTGCTTTTGTACAAGCCCGAAGGCCTTTTCAAACAGTGAGATCGACATGAGCGCCCCCCAAACCCATCTGGAAATCCTGCCACGCAGCGTGCAGTTGCTGCTCGTGCTGGGCCTTGCGGCTTTGCTTGCCTTCCCCTTTGTCGGAAGCAACTTTTACATCGACATGGTCAACCGCATGATGATCCTGGCCATCTTTGCGATGAGCCTTGATCTGCTGCAAGGCGTCACCGGTCTGGTGTCGCTGGGTCATGCGGCCTACTTTGGCATTGCCGGTTATGCGCTGGCTTTTCTGACGCCGCAAGACAACCCCATCAGCCTCTACAGCAGCCTGCCCATTGCCGTAGGCGCCTCGGCACTCGCTGCACTCATCATTGGCGTTCTGGTGGTGCGCACACAAGGCATTTACTTCATCATGGTCACCATGGCTTTTGCGCAAATGGTGTTCTTCGTGTTTTTTGACAACAAGGTTCTGGGCGGCTCCGACGGTCTCTTCCTGAACTTCAAGCCCGATGCCGTCGTGGTCAACCTGGAAAACAAGCAGGTCTTTTATTTCTTCACACTCGCCTGCCTGGTCGGTGTGTACGGCTTCTTGCGCCGCCTGCTGTGGAGCCCCTTTGGCCGAGCCCTGTCGGGCATCCGCGTGAACGAGCACCGCATGCGCGCTTTAGGTTTTGACACCTTCAGACACAAGCTCGCGGCCTTCACGCTGGCCGGTGCGCTGGCCGGACTGGCGGGTTACCTGTGGGCTGCGCAAAGCGGCTTTGTGAACCCCGAACTCATGGGCTTTCACATGAGCGCGCACGCCATCATGATGGTCATCCTGGGTGGCATGGGCAATTTCGCTGGGGCCATCATTGGCGCCTTTTCTTTTGAAGTCCTGCTGAGTGTCTTCAAGGACCTGCCCGCCATTGGCAACTTTGAAACCGGCAAACACTGGCAAATGTGGATGGGCCTGTTCATCGTGGCCTTGATTGTGTTTGCCCCCAAAGGCATATTGGGAATCATCACCCGCATCTTTGCACGCAAGGAGGCGCACCATGAGTGAGCGCCAAACCCTGATGTCGGCACGCCAGCTGACCAAACGTTTTGGTGGGTTGGCCGCCGTCCAGCAAGTCAACGTCGACCTGTGGCTTGGCCACATCCATGCCGTGATCGGCCCCAACGGGGCGGGCAAATCCACGCTGACCAATTTACTCTCGGGCGACTTGCCCCCCACCAGCGGCACCATCACGCTCAGCGGCACCGACATCACCGGCTGGGCACCCGAAAAAATCTCGCGCCACCGTCTGGGCCGAAGCTACCAAAAGACCAACATCTTCCGCACCTTCAGCGTCTGGGACAACGTGCGCCTGTCAGCGCAGTCGCGTGTGCAACCCTCGCCTTTCAACCCAATGGGCTGGTTCAGCCAAGCCGCCCACATGAAAGTCGTCAACGAACGGGCCGAGCGCGCCATGGAGCTGGCAGGTCTGCAAAACCGCCGCCACACCATCGCAGGCGCGGCCAGTCACGGCGAACAACGCCAGCTGGAAATTGCCATGACGCTGGCCACCGAGCCGTTGGTCCTGTTGCTGGACGAGCCGCTGGCCGGTATGGGCTTGGCGGAGGCAGAAAGCATGGTGCAGCTCTTGCTGCGCCTGAAAAAAGACCACGCCATGATGCTGGTTGAACACGACATCGACGCGATCTTCACCCTGGCCGACCACCTGACGGTGATGGTCAACGGTCAGGTGATCGCCAGCGACAAACCCCAGATCGTGCGCGCCGACAGCGGCGTGCAAGCCGCCTACCTGGGTGAGGAACATTGAGATGAGCGAACTCTTGATCAACGCCCAAGGCCTGAACACTTACTACGGTGCCAGCCACATCCTGCGCGGCATCGACTTCTTTGTCGCCCGCGGCGAAACCATTGGCCTGATGGGCCGCAACGGCATGGGCAAAAGCACACTGCTGAAGTCCATCATGGGCATCGTGCCACCGCAAAGTGGCACCGTGCAAATCAAGGGCCAAGCCATGAATGGTCGCCCCACCTTTGAAGTCGCACAAATGGGCATCGCCTATGTGCCCGAGGGCCGTGGCATCTTCGGCAACCTGAGCGTCGTTGAAAACCTCAAGATGGCGGCCCGCGCTGGCACACAAGGCCAACGCGACTGGACCTATGAACGCGTGCTGGAAACCTTCCCACGCCTGACCGAGCGCCTGAACCACGGCGGCCAGCAGCTGTCAGGCGGCGAGCAACAAATGCTCACGATCGGCCGGGCACTGATGACCAACCCCGATGTGCTGATTCTGGACGAAGCCACCGAAGGACTGGCCCCGCTGATCGCCCGAGAAATCTGGCGCATCTGCAGCCTCATCAAGCAAAGCGGCATCAGCACCATCATCGTGGACAAAAACTGGAAACACGTCACACAGATCACTGACCGCAACGTGATTTTGGTAAAGGGCGAAGTGGCTTATGAAGGCAGCTCCGAACAGCTGCGCGAATCGCCCACTGTGCTCGATCTGCATCTGGGTGTCTGACGCGTAGCCCTCTTGCAACTCCCGAAGAACACGCAAGGTCGGACTCTTCGAGTACCGACCTGCAAGACCGCATACGCCCCGCAGGTCGGTCGTCGAAGACTCCGACATCCGACTGCCGGGCCCGTACAAGGGTCTTTACCGAAGGGCGTGAGCACCTTGACATGCCAAAATCGTTCAGAACAAATTCACGGATTTTCAGCACAACATGTTTCGCAACGCAGTCATCACCGGCGCCTGTGGGGGCCTAGGGCAGTCCCTGGCGCGTCTTCTGATCGAACAAGGCGCCCAAGTGGCCCTGGTCGGCATGAACACCAAGGCCTTGAACGCCTTGGCGGCGCTGGCGCCAAAGCGTTGCCGCATTTACACCCCCGACGTTTCGGATGCAGTCGCCATGCAAGCCATGGGCGCAGACTGGCTACAACACCACGGCGTACCCGATTTGGTCATTGCCAATGCGGGCGTGGCCGGTGGCTTTGACACCGCAGAGGCCACCGACCTGACGGTGATGCGCCGCATGCTGGAGATCAACTTGTTGGGCGTAGCCACCACTTTCCACCCTTTTTTGAGCACCATGCGTGACAGCGGCCAAGGCGGCGCGCTGGTCGGCGTGGCCAGTGTGGCAGGTTGGCGCGGCATGCCAGGCAATGGCGCATATTGCGCCAGCAAAGCGGGCTTGATCGCCTATTTGCAAAGCCTGCGCGCCGAATTGCGGCCCACGCAACTCACCGTTCACACCGTCAGCCCCGGTTATTTGCGCACCGCGCTCACGGCAGGCAACACCTTCGCCATGCCCGGCCTGCTCGGCCCCGACGAAGCCGCCAGCGCTTTGCTGCAAGGGGTGGACCAAGGCCGTGAACACATCGTCTTGCCCCGGCGCATCGGCTGGCTGTCCAAAGCCTTGTCGTTGCTACCCACCCGCTTGCACGACCACATCTTGCTGGGCCAGCCCCGCAAGCCGCGTGCAGGCCAGGCGGGCGCCACCCCCATTCCGGGTCTGCCACCATCCTCATCGTCCCCACCATGAACACCACCCCCACCGAAGAACAAATCGCCCTCATCGGCGCAGGCCCCGCTGGCCTGGCCGGTGCGCGGGCGCTCAGCCTGCACGGCGTGCCCTTTCAGGGCTTTGAAGCCCACACCGAAGTGGGTGGCCTGTGGAACGCAGGCAACCCCCGCTCCACCGTCTACGAGTCCGCCCATCTGATCTCCAGTAAACGCATGACGGAATTCACCGAATTTCCGATGGCTGGTGATGTGGCCGACTACCCCAGCCACCGCGAGTTGCTGCCTTATTTCAAGGCCTATGCCGAGCATTTCGATTTGCTGCGGCATTACCGCTTTGGCGTGCGCGTGGTCCGGGTCGAACCGGTCAGTGATGCCCCCGACACGCTCTGGCGCGTGAGCATCGACCCCGGCAACGGCCCACTGGAGACGGCCAACTACAAAGGCGTGGTCATTGCCAACGGCACCCTGGCCGAGCCCAATATGCCCGCCTTTGAAGGCCAGTTCAGCGGCGAGCTGCTGCACACCTCGGCCTACAAAAGCGCCCGCCAGTTCGACGGCAAGCGCGTGCTCATCGTGGGCGCGGGCAACTCGGGCTGCGACATTGCGGTCGACGCCGTGCACCACGCCCAAAGCATCGACATTTCGGTGCGCCGGGGTTATTACTTCGTGCCCAAATACGTGTTTGGCAAACCGGCCGACACCGTGGGCGGCAAGATCACGCTGCCCATGCGCCTGAAGCAAGCCGTTGACAGCACCATCTTGAAATGGTTCACCGGCGACCCGGTGCGCTTTGGTTTCCCCAAGCCCACCTACAAAATGTACGAGTCGCACCCGGTGGTCAACTCGCTGATCCTGTACCACATCGGCCATGGCGATGTGAAGGTGCGCCCCGACATCGCGCGGATGGACGGCCGCACCGTGCACTTCAAGGACGGCAGCCAAAAAGACTACGACATGGTCATGGCCGCCACCGGCTACAAGCTGCACTACCCCTTCATCGACCGCGCCCTGCTCAACTGGCAAGGCATGGCGCCCAAGCTCTACCTCAACATGCTCTCTCCACAGTTCAGCCGCCTGGCCGTGCTGGGCATGGTCGAGGCCAGTGGCCTGGGCTGGCAAGGCCGCTACGAACAAGCCGAGCTGGTGGCCCGCTACTTCAAGGGACTGGACAGCGGCAGCGCAGCAGCGGCGGCCTTGAACCAGGCCCGCCAAGGCCCCTCGCCCGATGTGTCGGGGGGCTACCGCTACCTGCAACTCGAACGCATGGCTTACTACGTCAACAAAGACGCCTACCGCGCCGCCGTGCGCCAAGCCTCGGCCGCGCTGGCCTGACCACAGCCCCCATAAGGAACACCCCATGCTGCCTGTTGACGAGATCCGCCTGAACTTCAACCCCGCCTCGCTGGCGGTGCTCAATGCAGTGCTGGGCTTTTTGATGTTCGGCATCGCGCTCGATACCCGCATTGAAGACTTTCGCCGTCTCCTGCGCATGCCCATGGCCTTTGCAGTGGGCATTGCGGCGCAGTTTCTGGTCCTGCCCGCCATCACCTTTGGCCTCACGCTCTTGCTGCAGCCTGCGCCCAGCATCGCACTGGGCATGATTTTGGTGGCCTGCTGCCCACCGGGTAACGTGAGCAACATCCTGACCCACCGGGCCAACGGCAATGTGGCGCTCAGCGTGTCCATGACCGCCGTGTCAAACGCCATCTCGGTGTTCGCCATGCCGCTGAACTTTGCCTTCTGGGGCAGCATCCACCCCACGGCGTCCAAGCTGTTGACCAGCATCGCGCTCGATCCGGTGCAGATGTTTGTGCACATCCTCCTGATCATCGGCCTGCCCTTTGTGCTGGGCCTGGCTTGCGTGCACCGCTTTCCGGCTTTTACAGCGCGCTTTAAAAAGCCCTTGCGCATCCTCAGCTTTCTGGCCCTGATCGGCTTCATCATCGGTGCCATCGCGGGCAACTGGCGCTACTTCATGGACTATGTCGGTCTGGTGCTCATGGCGGTGGTGCTGCACGATGCCCTCGCCTTTGCCACCGGCTGGTCGATTGCGCGCTTGGCGCGATTGAGCGACTACGACTGCCGCGCCGTGTCCATCGAAGTGGGCATCCGCAACGCGGGTCTGGGCCTGGTGCTGATCTTCAGCTTCTTCAACGGCTTGGGCGGCATGGCCGTGGTGGCCGGCGTCTGGGGCTTTTGGGACATCATCGCGGGCCTGATCCTGGCCGGTTGGTGGGCGCGCAAACCCTTGAGCAGTGGCGGCCCTGCCGCGGTGGACCCCACAGCGTGAAGGCACCTCAAGCCGCCCGCGTGCTGGTCACCGGGGCCTCTGGATTTTTGGGCCTGGGCCTGATTCGCACCCTCGCAGAACGCCGTACTTGCGCACACGTGGTCGCGGTCGATGTGCGCGAGGTGACACCCGAAAATCGCCTGCCTGGCATCACCTACGTCACGCAAGATGTGCGCGACCCGGCGCTGGAGGGCACCCTTGCCACCCACCGCATCGACACCGTGGTGCACCTGGCCTCCATCGTCACGCCCGGCAAAGACTCGAACCGCGAATTTGAATATTCCGTCGATGTGGGTGGCACCCAAAACGTGCTGCAAGCCTGTGTGCAAAACGGCGTGGCGCACATTGTGGTCTCGTCCAGCGGCGCGGCCTACGGCTACCACGCCGACAACGCGGCCTGGCTCACCGAAGACATGCCGCTGCGCGGCAACGAGAGCTTTGCCTACTCGCACCACAAGCGCCTGGTCGAAGAGATGCTGGCGCAATACCGCCAGAGCCACCCGCAACTGGCGCAAACCGTGCTGCGCATCGGCACCATCCTGGGCGAGCGGGTCAACAACCAGATCACCGCCCTGTTTGAGAAAAAGCGCCTGTTGGCCATCCGTGGCAGTGACAGCCCCTTTGTGTTCATCTGGGACGAAGACGTTACCGGCGCCATCATGCATGCGCTGAGCGGCCAGGCCGAGAGTGGCTGCTTCAACCTGGCCGGTGACGGGGCTCTGACGATCTTCGACATCGCTCAGCGCTTGAACAAACAAGCCCTTGTCTTGCCTGCCTGGCTGCTGCAAACCGCTTTGTTTGTGGGGCACAAACTGGGCATCAGCCGTTACGGCCCCGAGCAACTCGACTTTCTGCGCTACCGGCCTGTGCTTTTAAACACCGCCCTCAAAACGCTGTTCGGCTACTCGCCCAACAAAACCAGTGCGCAAGCATTCGAGGCGTGGCTTTCAGCCCGAGAGCGCCATGGCGCATCTGTGCGCGCTCACCCCTGAAGGACTTCGGAAGAAGTCGGACTCTTCGAGTACCGACCTACCAAAACACCGTGGTGTCCTGTAGGTCGGTGGTCAAAAACCCCGACAAGCGGCTTTTATCCACAAACCTTGAGCAAGAGGCTCTGGTCATTTGCTGACTGTCGGACTCTTCGAGTACCGACCTGCCAAAACGCCCTGCCTCTTTAGGTCGGTGGTCGAAGACCCCGACTTGAGCTCACGGAGCGAGCAGTTCGTGCAAGGGCCAGCGCGGTTTCACGTCGAAGCTGTAGCGAGCTTCAGCTTGCTGGGCACCCGCTTGCAGGCGCATAGCCGCCGCCATGGCGATCATGGCTCCGTTGTCGGTGCACAGATGCAACTCGGGGTAATGCACGCGCACCCCAGCTTTGGCGCAGGCGGCATTGAGCTGCGCACGCAGTTCGCGGTTGGCCCCTACGCCACCAGCCACCACCAAACGCTTCATGCCGCTGGCCTTGAGCGCGTTCATGGATTTTTTGACCAGCACTTCCACAATCGCCGCCTGGGTAGATGCGGCCAAATCGGCACGCTCGGGGGCGCCTTCGGTGTGAGCGGCGGGACCAATCTTCTGGCTTTGCGTGAGCACAGCCGTCTTGAGGCCCGCGAAAGAAAAATCAAAGTCCCCGCTGTGCAGCAGCGGGCGCGGCAGCTTGTAAGCGGCCGGGTTGCCCTGCTCGGCCAGACGCGACAAACCCGGGCCACCCGGGTAAGGCAGGCCCATGAGCTTGGCCGACTTGTCAAAGGCTTCGCCTGCCGCGTCGTCAATGGTTTCACCCAAAAGCTCGTAGCGGCCCACGCCGTCCACCCGCATCAGCTGGGTGTGTCCGCCAGACACCAGCAAAGCAATGAAGGGAAACTCGGGCGGATCGGCGCTCAAAAATGGCGAGAGCAAATGGCCTTCGAGGTGGTGCACGCCCAGCACCGGCTTGCCAAGAGCTGCAGCCAGCGCGCAAGCCACGCCCGAGCCCACCAGCAGCGCCCCAGCCAGACCAGGTCCACGGGTGTAGGCCACCACATCCACATCGGCCAAAGTCGCCCTCGCCTCGGCCATGACCTGGCGCGTGAGCGGCAGCACACGGCGGATGTGGTCGCGGCTGGCCAGCTCGGGCACCACGCCACCATAGGCCTGGTGCATCTCGATCTGGCTGTAAAGCGCGTGCGACAACAAGCGCGGCAAAGCCTCGCCCGTGGTCTCGACCAAAGCCACACCTGTCTCGTCGCAAGAAGATTCGATACCCAAGATTCGCATGACAGGTAGTTTAAGCGGGGCATGAGCGCAGGCCCTGCCCTTGGCCATAATCCTTTGTGGGAGCGACACCCTCGTTGCGATGGTCGCCGTACCACCTGCCACACGAAGCGACCCCATCGCGACGGGGGCGTCGCTCCTGCACCAGTCATCCATTCAAAGCCAAACATGACCACACTCCGACTGATTTCTTCCATGGCCACCAAACCCCTGCTGGCCGATCTGGTGGCGCTTTACAAAGCGCAGGCTCCCGACGTTCAGGTGCTGGTCGAGTCGGTCGGCGGCGTCGATGCCGCCAAGCGCGTGCAAGCGGGCGAAGCCTTTGACGGCGTGGTGCTGGCCAGCGACGCGATCGACAAACTTGTAGCCAGCGGCCATGTGCTGACAGGCAGCCGCGCCGACTTGGTGCGCTCGGGCGTGGCGGTGGCCGTGCCTGCGGGCCAGCCCGTGCCCGACATCTCGACCGAAGCCGCGCTCAAGGCCGCCATCCTGGCCGCGCCCACGCTGGGCTATTCGACAGGCCCGAGCGGCGTGCAACTGGCCAAACAGTTCGAGGCCTGGGGCATCGCGAGTGAAATCGCCCAACGCATCGTGCAAGCCAAACCCGGCGTGCCTGTGGGCTCGCTGGTGGCCCAAGGCGAAGTGGCGCTGGGCTTTCAGCAGCTGAGCGAAATGCTGGGCGTGCAAGGCATCACCATCGTGGGTGGACTGCCCCAGGCGGTGGAGATCATCACCACCTTCTCGGGTTCGGTGGCGGCGTCTTGCGCACAGCCTGAGGCCATGCGCGACCTGCTGGCCTTCTGGCAGTCGCCTGCCTGCGACGCGCTCAAGCGCCAGCATGGCATGGCCCCGGCCTGAACGCCATACCCATATAACCAGCGGTTATCTGGCTTCCAGCACAATCGCGGGCATGGGAATCAGCCACTACATCAAAGAGATCGGCCGCGGCAAAGACGGCGCGCGTGCGCTCAGTCGCACGCAAGCCACCGACCTGATGGGCCAGATACTCGACCAACAGGTGAGCGACCTGGAGTTGGGCGCTTTTTGCATCGCCATGCGCATCAAGGGTGAAACGCCCGAAGAGATGGCCGGGTTTCTGGACGCCACCCATGCCCGGTTGAACAAGGTCAGTTCGGGCCAAGCGCCCACTGTGGTGTTGCCCAGCTACAACGGCGCGCGCAAGCTGCCGGTACTCACCCCGCTTTTGGCGCTGCTGATGGCCCGCGAAGGCGTGGCCGTGGTGGTGCACGGCACAGCCACCGAAGACAAACGCGTGAGCAGCCAGGCGGTGCTGACCGAGTTGGGCATTGTTGCTTCTGGCCACTCACCGCAAGTGAAAGCCGGTGAAGTGGTTTTTCTGCCCACGGGCGAGCTGAACGCCGGGCTGGAACGCCTGCTGGCGGTGCGCCGGGTGGTGGGCCTGCGCAACCCGGGGCACAGCCTGGTCAAACTGATGAAGCCTTGCGACGGCCCTGCCTTGGTGGTGGGCAGCTACACCCACCCTGAATATTTACAGTCGATGTCGGCCACCTTTGCCCTGACGGGCCAGCACGCCCTGCTGTTGCGCGGCACCGAGGGCGAGCCCGTGGCCGATGCCCGCCGCACCCCGGCGATGGACGTTTTCAAAGACGGCCAGACACGGCGCGTGCAAGACCAGAAAGAAGGCTCATTGGTGCAAGTGCCCGAACTGCCCACGACCGACGCTGCTGCCACGGCCATTTACACCGAACATGTTTTGCAAGGCCTGCTGCCGGTGCCCGAGTCGATAGCACTGCAAGTCCAACACATCCTGCATGAGGTGAAAGCATGAACGCAACCACCCCAGGCCGCTGCACCCTGGTCGGTGCGGGCCCCGGCGACCCCGAACTGCTGACCCTCAAAGCCGTGAAAGCCATTGCCAGCGCCACCGTGCTGCTGGTGGACGATCTGGTCAACGACGCAGTGCTCGAACACGCATCCCCCAGCGCCCGCATCGTGCAGGTGGGCAAACGCGGCGGCTGCAAGAGCACACCACAGGCTTTTATCGACAAACTGATGATCACCGCTGTTCAAGAAGGCGAGCATGTGGTGCGCCTCAAGGGAGGCGACCCGTTCATTTTTGGCCGAGGCGGCGAAGAGGTTGAGCACCTTCGCCAAGCGGGCATCGACGTCGAGGTGGTCAACGGCATCACCTCGGGTCTGGCGGGCATGAGCAGCCTGGGCGCACCGCTCACCCACCGCGAGCACGCGCACGGCGTGGTGTTTGTGACAGGCCACGCCAAACCCGGCGACAGCGGAACCGATTGGGCGCAGCTCGCGGCCACGGCCCGCCAGGCCAAGTTGACGCTGGTGATCTACATGGGCGTGAGCAGCCTGGACCACATCTGCCAAGGCTTGCTGCAAGGCCTGCCTGCCCACACCCCTGTGGCCGTGGTGCAGCAGGCCAGCTTGCCCACACAGCGCCAGGCCCTGACCACGCTGGGCGAACTGGTGTCCACCGTGCAGCGCGAGGGCCTGCAAAGCCCGAGCATCATCGTGGTGGGTGATGTGGTGCAGGGTGCGCGGGCCTGGGCTGCGCAGACCAACACTTCACACAAAGTGGCCTGAAATCAGCCCCAGCTGCGCGTGAGCAGCTCATCGAGCGCATCGGCGATCACCTGCCCCTGATCGGCCAGACTGCCCACACACGGCCCGAGCTGGTCGCTGGCGACAGACACCATGTCCAGTGGGTGCAGCACCAGGGTCTGCCCCTTGATTTTGAACACCGGGTTCATGCGGGTGCCCGCCACCTTGGCCCCGGCTGGCAAGGCCGAACGCAGCACGAGTGGCACCACGACCCGGCGGCGGTAACCATCAAACAACGAAGACTGCACCAGCACCACCATGGGCACGGTGGCGCGCATGGGGCCGGGGTTCAGGTGAACGTCGTACTGTGGCATCGCTCAATGCACGTTACAGCGTGGAATGGCCGTCGGCATAAGAACCTACGCCATCGTGCAAGGCATTCCAGTCGGTCACGGCCCGCTGCGCCTGTTCGCGGTGCTGCTGGCGTGACTGCCGCTCAGAGACCACATACGCCTGCAGCATTTCCTCGACCTTGGCCGAGAGGTTGCCGCAATAAGCGCGGGCCTCTTGCACCAGCGCTTCGCTGAGCGAGAGGTTGACAGGTTTTTTGGCGGTGGATTCGAAATTTGACATGGCGCACGTCCCTTTCAAGCAGATTTTATGCGCATTGCATGCGCATGAGCGTCCACCAATCCAGCTACACTCCCCCGCATGAACCAATGGGATGCTGTGATCGTGGGTGCCGGGGCTGCCGGCTTGTTTTGCGCGGGCATTGCAGGCCAGCGCGGCTTGAAGGTACTGGTGCTGGACCACAGTGACAAGGTGGCCGAAAAAATCCGCATCTCGGGTGGCGGGCGTTGCAACTTCACCAACCGGCTGCTCGACGCATCGGCCCCTCAAAAACACTTCATCAGCCAAAACCCTCACTTTTGCCGCTCGGCACTGTCGCGCTACACCCCGCAGGACTTCATCGATCTGGTGCAAAAGCACGGCATCGCCTTCCACGAAAAGCACAAGGGCCAGCTGTTTTGCGACCACTCGGCCGAGGACATCATCCGCATGTTGCTGGCCGAGTGCGATGCGGGCGGCGTGACGCTGCGCACCGGCTGCGGCGTACAAGCCATTCGGCACATCGCCGATGGCGGCTACGAACTGGACACTCCACAGGGCTCGCTGCAAACACGATCGCTGGTGGTGGCGACAGGCGGCTTGTCCATCCCCAAGATCGGCGCCACGGGCTGGGGCTACGAAGTGGCCACGCAGTTTGGCCTGCGCCTGGTGGAGCGTCGGGCTGGCTTGGTGCCCCTGACCTTTGACGGCGCGGCCTGGGCGCCCTATGCCCAACTGGCTGGACTGGCGCTGCCTGTGAGCATCGAGACGGGCGAAAAGAAAACCCGCATGCACTTTGACGAAGACTTGCTGTTCACCCACCGGGGCCTGTCGGGTCCGGCGGTGCTGCAGATCTCAAGCTACTGGAAAGACGGCGCCCCCATTCGCCTGAACCTGGCCCCCGAGGTGCAGCTGCCCGAACGTCTGGCCGAAGTGAAGCTGCGTTCCAAAAAACTGCTGGGCAACGAGCTGGCCACCCTGGTGCCCAGCCGCCTGGCCGAAGCCTGGGTGGGCCAGGACGCGGCCTTGCAGCGCACCTGCGCCGAGGTGCCGGACAAGGCGCTGAACAAGCTGGCTGAGGCGCTGTCGAACTGGAGCCTCATGCCAACGGGCAGCGAGGGCTACAAAAAAGCCGAGGTCACGCTGGGCGGGGTGGACACGCGGGATCTGTCTTCACAGACGATGGAGTCCAAACAGCCGGGCTTGTTTTTCATTGGCGAGGTGGTGGACGTGACCGGCTGGTTGGGCGGCTACAACTTCCAATGGGCCTGGGCCAGCGCCAGCGCCTGTGGGCAGGCACTGTCAGCACAAAGCACACCCGTCAGAAGCTGAAGCGCCTGCCCAGCTGCACAAACAAGGTATAGACATTGCCAGACCCCCTGGCTGTCCCCAGATAGATGTCGCCGATCTTGCTGTCCACAGCCACGAAGGCCGTCGCGCTGTAGCGTGTTCGCATGGCCTCCCCCTGAAGCCAGGCATCACCCGCTTCCAAAACAGCGCCCACATAGGTTTTTTGCTTGAGCAAGCCGCCTTCCGTCAAACGGTACATGTAAGTGCCTTGTACATGGGCCAGCTGATTGCCCGCCAATTGCCCCATGCGGTAGGCCCCCATGAGCTGAAAGCCGCCCAAAAACAGCAAAGTGGGGGATTGGCATTTTTGGCAGTCTTGCGTCAGCCTTTCCTGCGCCAGATTCAGGCCCAAGTTGAATATATGTGGCCCAACACCGTGGGCCACTTTGGCACTCAATCGTCCCGTGCCATAAGAGTTACCAGAGACGCCCTGCTCCACACTGGCGTTCAAGTAATAGCCCCGGGTCGGAAAACTCAGCGAGTCCAGCTGGTCAATTTGCAATTGGGTCTTCAAGCCGGTGTAGCTGAAGTCACTGTTGGAGTTGCCCGCAGAAGCCAGCAGTTCGCTGTAGGTATCCAGGGTTCGGCGAATGCGCCCTGAAGTCAGACCCACTTTGATGTTGGCCTTGCGCTCCAGGTCATAGACCAGCTGGGCATCCCAGGTCTGCACCGTCTGGTTGAAATACGCCAGCTTTTGGGTACTCAGATCGTCACGGTCGATGGCCATGCGGTAAATGGGCAAATGGTTGCTGTCCCAGGACACACCGGTTTCCACACTCCAGCGGCTGGACAAGGGTTGGTACAAGCGTGCCGCCAATTCAGACTGGGTCCCCAAGCGGGCATCCAAAGAAAACTCCAGCCCTGAGGGCGTCAACCAAGGGCGACGATAGCCAAAACCTGTCGAAAACTGCGTTACCCCGCTGTCTTCCGTGGAAAAACCCAAGGTGGTTTTCATGAAGTGCGGGCTGTAGGGCTTTTCCCGCACTTGAACGATCAATTTGTACTGATCTCCTTGCTGTTGCTGCAAGCTGTAACTGACCAGATCAAAGAATCCGCTGGTGTACAGCTCGTCGATGTAACGCTCGGTTTCGACCGCAGAAAATTCCTGTTCCAGCAGGGGCGACAACACCGAGCGGATATAGGCCTGCGACACATCGCTCTGGCCTTTGGCTTCAATGCCCACAATGCGCTTTTCCCGCTGATGAAACGACAAGCGGTTACCCGCTGGCCTTGCCGTTGATTGCGCAAAATGCGTTTTCAAATCGGCCCACCGCACGCCGACCTCTGAAACGGCGACCTGGCCTCGCTGCACGATCTCGGCTGCGCGGTTGAAATCAGCAAACCCCACATCCTGCAAGGACGGTTTGACCAGCACGTCCTGTGGGCGCAACAGGGTCAAATTTCGCTTTTCATTCTGGCGAATCATGATGTCGATCATCCGGTTGGCCACCACCAGCGCATGGTTGGCCTGCTCGGTTTTGCCATCGTCTACGCCGCCTGCCAAAAACGACGCAACGATCACATCTGCACCTTCCTGCAAAGCGACTTCAACAGGCAAGTTGGCCACCAGACCGCCGTCCACATAAGTCTCCCCATCGATTTCCACCGGGGCAAACACGGCAGGGGCGGCCATGCTCGCACGAATGGCCAAATGCAAGGCTCCTTGGTCAAACACCTTCATCTCGCCATCGCGGTAACGCGTTACCACAGCACGAAATGGGATCTTCAGGTTGTTGAAATTCACTTGCGGCGGCACATGCGCCGTCAGCTCTTGCAGCAAAGCCAAAAAGCGTTGTCCATCACTGACCCCGCGGGCAAAGCTCAACCCCCCGCTCTTGATGCCAAACTCCAGCTCCACCGGGTATTTCTGCTGGTACGCACGGGTGCGTGAAGGCAGTTCAAGACGGTTGAGTTGGTCAAGCGCCACTTTGGCGGGATCCAGCCCGCCAATCACGCGCTCGATGTCGTCTGTTGACAAGCCGGTGGCGTACAAACCGCCAATGACAGCCCCCATGCTGGTGCCAACGATGCGAGCAATCGGAATATGGTCTTTTTCCAATTGACGCAATACGGCCAGGTGGGCAAAACCTTTGGCCCCGCCCCCGGCCAGCACCACCACCACGGACGGCGGCTTGGCGGTCGGCAATGCGGCCCCCTGCCCCCAGGCCACGCCTGAGCAGCACACCCACACTGTGAATAGCCATGCTTTAAAGCCCATTGCACACCCACCCATTCGGTTAAATTTATTCATTTATGTTTCATTTTATTGATTTTCACAGATAAAACCGAGGCACTCGCCCTACAGTGGTCACAAGCTGTCACAAAGGCACATGACGCCATGTCGTCCGTCCGTGATGGCCACTCATATGAGGCTATAATCGCAGGCTTTGCTGGCAAACCCCCGTCTGCCAAATACTAGTTCGTGACGGGGAACCGCTGGTATCGGGTGGCAAGGCACGATCTTCCTTGCTTCAGCGACCGGCACACATTTTGGAAAATTGATTCAATGACCACCATCCGCGTGAAAGAAAACGAGCCGTTTGACGTTGCCCTGCGTCGCTTCAAGCGCACCATCGAAAAACTCGGCCTGCTGACAGACCTGCGTGCCCGCGAGTTCTACGAAAAGCCCACGACCGAGCGCAAGCGCAAAAAAGCTGCAGCCGTCAAGCGCCATTACAAGCGCGTTCGCAGCATGCAACTGCCCAAGAAGCTGTACTAAGCACTTCTTGCAAGGCCCTCAACCGGCCTTTGCACAAGCCCGCTGGAGGACGCTCAGGCGGGCTTTGTTGTTTCTGCACCCCTCTTTTTCACCCACAGGAGCCTTACCATGAGCCTGAAAGACCAGATCACCGAAGACATGAAAACCGCGATGCGCGCCAAAGACAGCGAGCGTCTGGGCACCATCCGCTTGCTGCTGGCCGCCATGAAGCAAAAAGAAGTCGACGAGCGCGTGGTGCTTGACGACGTGGCCGTGGTGGCCATCGTGGACAAGCTGATCAAGCAGCGCAAGGACTCGATTGCCGCTTTTGAACAAGCCGCCCGACAGGACCTGGCCGACAAGGAAAAGGCGGAAATGGCGGTTTTGCTGGCTTATCTACCCGCACGCATGTCGGCCGAAGAAGTGGCAGCTGCGGTGCAAGCCATCGTGGCCGAGCTGGGTGCCAAAGGCCCCGGCGACATGGGAAAAGTCATGGGCGCTGTCAAAGCCCAACTGGCGGGCAAAGCCGATATGGGCCAGGTGTCCGCAGCAGTCAAGGCCGCACTGGCAGGCTGAGGCGGTCACTCAGCCCGCCAACAGCGCGCTGTCCTTGAGACACCCCATGAAGACGCTTTGCGGCGTCTTCAGTCGCTCCTGCCGCAATCTGAAGCAGCACATCGGCCCTCTGAGCAGATCTGCGGGCGGCGCAATGGCACGCACTTGGGCACTGGCTTCAAACTGCTTGGCTTGCTGGTGCGCGATGGCCCACAGCATCGGAGTCTGGCGGATCAACTCCAGTGCCAGCAAGGACGAATCGGTTTGCACATCCGGCCCACGGCCTGAACGCTCACCACTGCGGTGAACGGACAGCATCCTGTCCATTTTGGGCCGCAGCGGCGTATGGGCAGGCGGCAGCACCCAGGCTTCCTGGGCCAAATCTGCCCAACTGACTTTCTTTTTTTTGTGCAGTCGGTGCTCCAAGCCGGCCAATATGGTGCTGTGTTCTTCGTACAGGGGAACCACCTCCACCAGATTCAAATCCACCCTGAACTCGGCATGGGCCAGCATCAGATCGATGCGTCCATCCAGCAAATGTTCATAAAGCACCTCCAGGGGCTGCATCTGGGCCAAGAACAACACATCGGGCAACATGTCGCGCGACAGGGCCATGGCGCGGGCCAGCACTTCGGGTGAAAAAGAAGCCAGCACCCCCAGGCGCATTTCCGCGTGCACACCACCGGACAAACCCAAGAGGTCTTCCTCTGCAAGATCAATTTCGGCCAATACCCGATTGGCATGCTGGATCAGACTCAGCCCGGCAACCGTGGGCACCATGCGTTTGGTCGTGCGTTGAAACAAGCTCACCTGCAACTGCGCCTCCAACTGCGACAGCGCTCGCGATGCAGCAGGTTGGGTGGAGTGCAGCAGTTCGGCACAGCGGCTCAGATTGAGTTCACGGCCCAGAACGCTCACCAAGCGCAATTGTTTGAGCGTCAGCACCCGCTGCAGATTCAAAGTCATGCCTGATCATACCCATTCAGGTATGAATGAACTCGGATTTTTCATTTGTCTTGTCCGCTGCTGCTTTCAATAATGGCCAGCAAGCAAGGCCTGACCTTGTCGCGAAAACCCACCCATGGAGACCCCAGAACATGCCAATCAAGCACCTTTTTCGTCCATTCACCCAGGGCCTGATGGCCTGCCTGTTGCTGACGTTGGGGTCTGGCACTTTGGCGCAAGGCTACCCCGTCAAACCCATCCGCATGGTGGTGCCCTGGCCTCCGGGCACACCGGCTGATGTGTCGGGGCGCATCGTGGCCGAGAAATTGAGCGGTGGACTGGGCCAGCCCATCGTGGTGGACAACAAGCCCGGTGCGGCGGGCACCATCGGCATGGCCGATGCCTTGCGCCAACCTGCAGACGGTTACACGCTTTACCTGCTGTCTTCCGCATCCTTGGTGGCACCATTGCTGTTTCCCGCGCAGCCCCTCCCATTCCATCAACTGGAGCCTGTGGGCCACTTGGCCTGGAGCTACAACGTGCTGGTGGCCCCGGTGAGCAGCGCCTTGAAAGGCCCCTCGGACATCGTCCAAACAGCCAAGGCCAAACCCGGCAGCCTGAGCTTTGCCTCGGGCGGCAACGGCACACCCGCCCATTTGGCCGGTGAACTGTTCAAACAACAAACGGGCACCGTGACAACCCATGTGCCCTACAACCAGTTTGGCCTGGCCATTGGCGACCTGATCGCGGACCGCACCAACTTCATGTTTCTGACCGCCTCAGCCGCCATCCCGCAAATCAATGGCGGCAAACTCAAACCCATGGCCGTCACGGGCGCCAAACGACTGCCTGCCCTGAAAGACGTGCCCACCATGGCCGAGCAAGGTTTCGGCGATTTTGTGCTGCGTTCTTTCGACGGCATGATGGTCAAGACCGGCACGCCCAAAGAAGTGGTGGAACGCCTGAACACCGAACTGAACAAAGCCTTGAGTCTGCCCGATGTGCGCGAACGCCTGGCGGCACTGGCCCTGGAGACCGAGCCGATGAGCAGCACACAATTTGGCGCCGTGATTGCCGCTGAAACCGAGAAATGGCAACGCATCGGCCGGGCAGCCCAAATCAAGGCCGATTGAATGTCTGCCGTCATCCCAGAAACCGACATCATCATCATTGGTGCGGGCTCGGCCGGCTGCACCCTGGCGGCCCGCCTGAGTGAAGACCCGCATCTGCAAGTCACCCTCATCGAAGCGGGAACACCCTCCCAATACCCTTGGCTGAACATCCCGATCGGTTACTTCAAAACCGTGGGAAACCCGGCTCACGACTGGCAATTTGAAACCCAGCCCGAAGTTGGCATGGCCGATCGCCGTCTGCCCTGGCCGCGAGGCAAGGGCCTGGGTGGCTCCAGCCTGATCAACGGCATGCTTTACTTGAGGGGCCATCGCCAAGACTACGACCATTGGCAGGCGCTGGGCAACGCAGGCTGGTCCTGGGCCGATGTCCTGCCTTACTTTCAGCGCGCCATGCACAGCGACCACCCCCTGCCCGGTGATGGGCAAGGTGGGCCATTGCAGGTGTCTGAATTGCCACACGATCCACTGTCAGATGCCTTTATCACTGCGGCAGGCCGCTCCGGCATCGCCCCCACCGCCGACTTCAACGGCGGCGACAACTCGGGCGCAGGCTACTTCCGCATGAACACGCACCGAGGTCAGCGCATGAGCACCGAGCGGGCTTATTTGCGGCGCGCCATGCAAAGACCCAACCTGCACGTCATCAGTGGCGCGCAGGTCACGCGGGTGTTGCTGCAAGGCCAACGCGCACATGGCGTGGCCTGGGTCAAAGAGGGGCAAGCCCACAGCCTTCACGCCCGGCATGAAGTGGTGCTGAGTGCAGGCGCCATCCAGTCGCCACAACTGTTGCAACTGTCGGGGATCGGGCCCAGTGACTTGCTGCTGCAGCACCACATCAGCCCGGTCATCCATTTACCGGGCGTGGGCGAAAACCTGCAAGACCACCTGCAGGTTCGTCCCTCGTTTCGTTGCCAGGGGGTCGAGACCCTGAACGATGTGGCCAACAGCACTTGGCGCAGTGCGCGTGACTTTGTGCGCTACCAACTCACCCGCACCGGCCCTCTGGCCACAGGGGTGTACCGTGCTGGTGCTTTTCTGTCGCTGGACAACGCCGAACAAGCCGACTGGCCAAATGTGCAAATCCATTTCGGTCTGGTCAGTTTCGATCGTCCGCATCAGCCGCCCCACCCTTTTCCGGGCATCACGCTGTCAGCATGCATGCTGCGCCCCGAAAGCCGAGGGCGCATTCAGATTGGCAGCGCCGACCCTCTGGCGCGCCCCCACATCCATGCAGGCTATCTGAGCGCCGAAAACGATCAACGCTTGGCCGTGCGCATGGTGCGCAAGATGCGCGAAATCGCCAGTCAAGCGCCGCTGTCAAACTTCATCGTGCAAGAACACGAGCCCGGCGTGGCCAAGCAAAGCGATGCCGACATCCTGGACTGGGTGCGCCGCCGGGCAGGCAGCATTTTTCACCCAGTGGGCACTTGCGCCATGGGGCCAGCCAACAAGCCCATGGCCGTCGTGGATGCGCGCTTGCGCGTGCACGGGCTGCAGGGATTGCGGGTGGTCGATGGCTCGGTCATGCCGCGCATTGTGTCGGGCAACACCAATGCCCCCATCATCATGCTGGCTGAAAAAGCCGCTGACCTGATCCGCGAGGACCTGCGCGCCTAAGCCTCGCGCGGTGGCATGCCCCAGCGGGCGCGGCTGCCCCCTTGCCTGCGTCCGGCAACGCCTTCGGGCTTGTGCTGTTGCGCCACGGCCAAGGCCCGTGCCTGCATGGCACTCAAACTGTGCGCCAGGGCCTGCCGATCGGCAGGCGCCAAATCCTGCAGCACCTCCTGGTGCACCTGCACGACACGCGGGAACAGCTGCTCGAACAGGGCCACGCCAGACTGCGTCAACAAGACACGAGCCCTGCGGCCATCGCCTGGAACAGCTTGGCGCTCAACAAGCCCTTTGCTCATCAGGCCACGCAAGGTTTTGGAAGCCTGAGATCTGTCCACGGTTGTGCGGGCCGCCAGGTCCGACGGCGACATGGCGTCCAGCTCGGCCAACATGGCCACAAATTGCCACTCTTCGCGGGTGATGCCGTATTCGTTTTCGCAGATGCGGGTGACCAGCGAACCGCTGATGCCCAGAAGCTCGGACAGCCGGAAGTTGAGCAGATCGAAAATCGATTGCGGATTTTCAAATTGGGGCAACTGGCTGGGCGTCGCCAGCGATGGCTTGGGAAAACCCATGGTGGACACGACCTGTCTACGGGAAAGACCTGAGGATAATGGATTTTTTCCATTACCTGCTTGCTGCCTATGCTAGAGCGCATGAGCACAACACCCCTCGACGCCTCCATTCAATCGCCCATCGACATCCGCAGCGCCAACGCGCAGCACATGTACCACCCCATGATCGACCCCAAGGCGGTGCAAGCTGCGCCGCCCCTGATCATTGACCGGGGCGAAGGCGTCTACGTTTACGACATCGACGGCAAGCGTTATCTGGACACCGTGGCCTCTCTTTGGAATGTGAACGTGGGGCACAACCGCCCCGAAGTCATCAACGCCATCAAGGCACAGCTGGACAAGCTGGCTTATTACTCCACCTTTCAAAACACCTCCAACCCGCCCGCCATCGAATTGTCGGCGCGGCTGATGCGCATGTTCGCACCAGAAAAAATGAACAAGGTGTTCTTTTCCTCCGGCGGCTCGGACGCGGTGGAAACCGCGCTCAAGCTGGCACGCCAATACTGGAAGCTGAACGGCCAGCCCGAGCGTCACCAGTTCATCTCGCTCAAATGGGGCTACCACGGGGTGCACTTTGGCGGCGCGTCCATCAACGGCAACCCGATGTTCCGCAGTGCCTACGAGCCCTTGCTGCCGGGCTGCCACCTGGCCGAAACGCCCTACACCTACCGCAACCCCTGGAACGAAAGCGATCCAGCCCAGCTGGCCCAGTTGTGTCTGAACCAATTGGCCCAACTGATCGAGCAAGTCGGGGCGCACAACATCGCCGCCTTGGTGGCCGAGCCGGTGCAAGGCGCAGGCGGCGTGATCGTGCCGCACGACAGCTACTGGCCAGGCCTGCGGCAACTGCTGGACCAGCACGGCATCTTGCTGATCAGCGACGAGATCGTGACCGGCTTCGGCCGCATTGGCGCCATGTGCGGTGCCCGCGCTTGGGGCGTGGCCCCCGACATCATGGCCATGGCCAAGGGCATCAATTCGGGTTATGTGCCCCTGGGTGCCACCCTCATCAACGAACGCGTGGCCAGCGCCTGGAACCAGCCCGGCGTGCCCGCTGCGCTGATGCACGGCTACACCTATTCGGGCCATGCGCTGGCGTGCGCTGCGGCCAACGCCAACCTGGACATCGTGGCCAGCGAAGACCTGCCCGGCAACGCCAGCCGCGTGGGGGCATACATGCAAGACAAGTTGCAGGAACTGATGCACTACGCCCATGTGGGCGAGGTGCGTGGCAAGGGCATGATGGCCGCCATCGAACTGGTCACCGACAAAGCCAGCAAAAACATGCTCATGCCACCCTCGCCTTACATCCAGACCCTGGTCGGCACCGCGCGCAGCGAAGGCGCCATCATCCGCGTGCAAGGCAATCGGCTGATCCTGTCGCCACCGCTGGTCTTTACCCGCGAGAACGTGGACGAAGCCCTCAGGGTTTTACACCTTGCGTTCACAGCGGCCGAAAAAGTTTAATCCCCCCATACCCATTACCCTCACCTTTCTGGAGACAAGCATGACTCACCGCATCCGCCTCATCGCTTTGGCCGCCCTGGCCGCTGCCGCTGCCCTGCCCGCCATGGCCCAAGACAAATGGCCCAGCAAACCCATCGAGATCATCTACCCCTACCCACCAGGCAACGACATGGACGTGGTGACCCGCCTGCTGGCCGAGGGCATGAGCAAGCGCCTGGGCGTGCCGGTGCAAGTGATCAACAAGCCCGGCGGCGGCGGTGTGGTCGGCTTTGCCGAGATGACCCGCGCCAAACCTGACGGCTACACCATCGGCACCTGGACGCCTGGCCCCGGCATCTCACAGATCGTGGCGGGCAACACCCCCTACAAAATCAGCGATTACCAGTCGGTCGGCGGCATGCTGATCAACGACTTTGTGCTGGCTGCACGTGGCGACATTCCGGCCACCAACCTCAAGGAATTCGCCGCCTGGGCCAAGAAAAGCGGCAAGCCCGTGGTGATTGGCAGCTATGCGCCTGCTGCTGTGCCTGCACTGATCGCCGCCAAAATTGCCAAGAAAGACGGCTGGGCCTACAAAGTGGTGGCCTTCCCCAACCCCAGCGCCAAAGAGTTGGTGGCCGGTGATGCCGACGTGACCACCGCCGGGGCAGAAGGCGCCATGTCCTATGCCAAGGCCGGGCAAATCAAGATCCTGTCGGCCTGGGGCCCGCAACGCAACCCCGTGTTCCCGAACGCAGCAACCCCCACTGAAGAAGGCTATGGCGACTTGTACACCTGGGGCGGCATGGCAGCGCCTGCTGGCGTGCCCAAGGACATCATCAACAAGCTCTCCAGCGTGATGATGGAATCGCTCAATGACAAAGCGGTGCAGGACCAGTTCAAGAAAGCCGGTATCCCGGCCTTCCCCATGACCGCTGACCAGATGAGCAAGCGCGTGACTGAAGACGCCAAATGGATTGGCGAGTTGATGACCGAACTGGGCATGACCAAGAAGTGACCCACACAGCGGATTCATCGCGACGCGGCTGGTCCTGGGACCGGGTCTTGCTGCTGGTGCTGGCGTTGCTGGCCTGCGGCCTGGCGCTGGCCAGCCCTCAGCTCATCGTGCCCTACCCCCAAGCCATGGCCTGGTTCGAGTCGGCCGCCTTCTTTCCCTTGCTGGCCCTGACCTTGATGGCCTTGGCCGGGGTCGTTGAGGTCTTCAACCGACGGCATGCCATCGAACTCAAGGACTCAGAAGAACTGGACTCCAGCCAGGCCTGCATGGGGCTGGCCTGGGCCATGCTGGGGCTGTTTGGCTTGTACATGCTGGCCGTGCCCTGGCTGGGCTACCTGAGCAGCACTTTGCTCTTTTTGGTGGCCAGCAGCCGCCTGCTGGGCTTTGCCTGGCGCACCACCTGGGCGCTGAGCCTGCCCTTGGCGCTGGTCATGTGGTGGGTGTTTTTGAAACTTCTCAAAGTCCACTTCGGACATGGCTGGTTGATCTGAGCATGGAATTTTTTGACAGTCTGTCGCAAGGTTTTGCGGCCTTGGGCACATGGCAAATCGTGCTGTCTTTGTTGGTGGGCTCGGCCTTGGGCATCGTGGTGGGTGTGCTGCCCGGCGTGGGGCCAGGCGTCACGATTGCCGTGCTGCTGCCCTTCACCTACGGGATGGCGCCGTTAGCGGGCATTTCCCTCTTGCTGGGTGTGTACTGTGGCGCCTTTTACGGCGGCGCGGTCACCTCCATCCTGATCCGCACGCCCGGCGAAGCCTCGTCCATCATGACCATGTTTGATGGCTACCCCATGGCCCGGCAAGGTCAGGCGCAAAGGGCCTTGTCGCTGGCCTTCATGTCGGCCTTCATTGGCGGCATCGTGAGCGCTTTGCTGCTGGGCCTGGCTGCCCGCCCACTGGCCGGTTTTGCCGCCAAATTTGGCGCGCCCGAAAGCGTGATGGCCATCTTGCTGGCCAGCCTGTGTGTGGGCAAGGCCTACCAGCGCCAATTTGCCTCGGCCATGATGATGATGTGCTTCGGCTTCTTCCTGGCCACCGTGGGCATCGACCCCAACTCCAACGAGCAGCGCTACACCCTGGGCCTGCAGGGCCTGCTCAGCGGCATCCCGCTGGTGCCAGTGGCAGTGGGCATGTTTGGCATGGCGCAGGCCCTGGTCATGGTCAGCTCGCCCGTGCCCACGTTTGACCCGTCGCTGATTGGCCGTGCAGGCGTGTCCTGGCGCGCGTTTCTGGAGCCCTTCAAATACCCCAAAACCTTGGGCAAGGGCCTGTTTCTGGGCTCGGCCATCGGCGTTTTGCCCGCTGTGGGCGCGGCCTTGTCCACCTCGCTGGCTTACTTTTGGGCACAGCGCGGCGCCAAAGACCCCACGCCTTTTGGCGAAGGCAACCCCGAAGGCATCGTGGCCGCCGAGAGCGCCAACAACTCCAACTCGGGCGGCGCCATGATCACGGTGCTGACCCTGGGCATTCCGGGCGACGCGATCACCGCCATCATCATGGGCGTGTTTGTGGTGCACGGCATCGTGCCCGGCCCCTCGCTGTTCATGGACCGGCCCGAAATTATCAATGGCGTGCTGTCGGCCCTGCTGGTCATCAACGTGGTCATCCTGGCCCTGCTGGTGGTGTGCGTCAAACCGTTGGCCCGCCTGGCCTATGTGAACCCGCGCATCCTGGGCCTGGCGATTTTGGCGCTGTGCTTTGTGGGGGCCTACTCGGCGGCCAATTCCATGTATTACGTGCTGATTGCCACCGTGTTCGGGGTCTTCGGGCTGGTGTGTGCACGGGCCAATATTCCCACCATTCCACTCATTTTGGGCATGGTCATGGGCGACACGCTGGAGTCGGCCTTGCGGCAGGCGCTGGGCCGCAGTGACGGCTCGTTGATGCCCTTTGTCACACGCCCCATTTCGGCCGCGATTTTGGCCGTCATGGTTCTGATGCTGATCTGGCCCGGGCTGTCCCGACTTGTCTCTTCCCGCAAAGCCTGACCCCTCATGACCTCACCCACCGCTTACATCACCGACGAAATCTGCTTCTGGCACGACCCGGGCAACTACGCCCTGATGCTCAAACCCGGCGGCTTTGTGGAGCCCTACAACCGCCACATCGAAAACGCCGACCCCAAGCGGCGCCTGCACAACCTGATCCAGCAATCGGGCCTGGTGCACGATCTGAATGTCATTCCGGCACGCGACGCGCAAGTGCACGAACTCACCCGCCTGCACAGCGCCAGCTATGTGGCCAAGGTCGAGCAGATCGCCCTGGCCGGTGGCGGCGACACCGGCATTGGCGCGCCCATCTCGTCCAACGGCTGGGCCGCCGCGCGCCGCTCGGCCGGTTGCGCCCTCACGGCCGTGGACGCGGTCATGCAGGGCCAAGCGCAAATGGCCTACGCCCTGACGCGCCCCCCAGGCCACCATGCAGAACCTGAGCAAGGCATGGGTTTTTGCGTCTTTGCCAATGCCGCGCTGGCCGCCGCCCACGCGATCGAGGTGCATGGGCTCAAGCGCGTGGCCATCGTGGACTGGGACGTGCACTTTGGCAACGGCACCCAAAAATGTTTTGAAAACCGCAGCGATGTGCTGACGATTTCGGTGCACCAGCAAGCAGGCTATTTGTTCGTCAAAGGCGAGGCCGACGAACTCGGCCAAGGCGCAGGCGCGGGCTACAACATCAACATTCCGCTGCCGCCCGGTTGCGGCTTCGGGGCTTACCGCGAGTCGTTTGAAAAAGTCATCCTCCCGGCGCTGGACGCCTACCAGCCCGAATTGATCATCGTGGCCTGCGGCTACGATGCCGGACGCTTTGACCCCCTGGGCCGCATGATGCTCGACGGTGTGGCCTTTCGCTGGATGACCGATGCGGTGCTGGCCATGGCCCGCAAGCACGCGCAAGGCCGCGTGGTCATGACGCATGAAGGCGGTTATTGCCCGGTTTCGGTGCCGTTTTGGGGCATGTCGGTGCTGGAGCAGATGACCGGGATAAAAACCGAAGTGGTCTGCCCGTTTACCGGACAGCACGACCAAATGCCGGCACAAAAGCTGCAGATCGAACAGGCCCGGCTGGTGCAGTCATTGGCGGGGTATTTTGAAGACATCCGGCAAAAACACTGGGCCTGAACGGCCCATCAGGCACATCGCCTGAACGGCCCATCGGGCACATTGCCTGAACGGCCCATCGGGCACATCGCCTCAAGCGCGCAGATCCCTGTTTGTTCAGCGCTGCAAAATCAAGGCCGCACCGAGCACCGCCAAAACCGCCCCACCCCAAGCCCCCCAGGCCGGGCGGCGGCGGTACACACCCCACAGCAGGGGCAGAAGCAAGATGGGTGTGAGTGACGAGAAAATGCCCACCAAATTGGCTTGCCCGGTGTGCAGCGCCTGCAAAATCAAGGTCATGCCCAGCGCCATGGCCACGGCCGCACTGGCCCAGGTGTTGAACAGGGTTTTGGCGCTCAGCGGGTTTTGCACCCGCGCCACCTGCGCCCCGGCCCAAAGCAGCGCCAAATGCGCCAAAAAGCTGGCCGATGTACGCACGGCAGACGCCGCCACCGCGTCCACCCCCGAGGCCATCAAGGGCTTGATCATCAAGGTGGCCACCGACTGGCACACCGCCGCCAACAGCCCCAGCAAGACACCCGTCATCAAACGGCCTTGGGTGTTTTCCCAAGCGTGGGTTTCACTCTCGCGGCGGCCCCACACAATGGCCACCATCACGCCAGAGACCAGCAAACTGCCGCCCAGCAAGGTCCAGCCCCACAGGGTTTCGCCCAGAAAAACCCAGGCCAGCAAGGTGGAAAAAATGGCGTGCGTGGCAAACAGCACCCCACTGCGGCGCGGCCCCAAACGGTTCATGCAGGCAAACAGGGCCGTGTCACCGATGAAGATGCCAATGAAGCCCGACAGCGCCAGCAAGGCGACATTCGCGCCGTTCAGGCTGCGCCACTGCCCGGTGAACAGCGCCAGCGCCCACAGCAAGGTCAGCGCAAAAAACAAACGCCAGCGTGTGAATGCAAAGGCCCCCAGTTGGCTGGAGGCTGCGGCCGAAAACAAACTGCCCACGGCCCAGGACAAAGCGGCCAGCGCCGCCAAAAGTTCAGCCTGCACTGCGCCGCAGGCCTTAGCTGCCTGCCACCTTCATGCGGTTGACCAAAATGGAGCCCGTGGACTTGGCGCCCATGTTGTAGGCGTCCGAGCCCACCGCCTCGATGCCCATGAGCATGTCCTTGAGGTTGCCCGCGATGGTGATTTCGTGCACCGGATAGGCGATCTGGCCGTTTTCCACCCAAAAGCCGCTGGCGCCGCGTGAATAGTCGCCCGTGACATAGTTCACGCCCTGGCCCATCAGCTCGATCACAAACAAGCCCGTGCCCAGCTTTTGCAACATGGCGTCCAAATCGTCACCCGGCTGCGTCAGGCGCGATGTCAGCGTCAGGTTGTGCGAGCCCCCGGCGTTGCCGGTGGTCTTCATGCCCAGTTTGCGGGCCGAGTAGCTGGAGAGGAAGTAGCCTTCCACCCGGCCGCCCTTGACCACCTTGCGGCGAACCGAGCGCACACCCTCGTCGTCAAACGGCGAACTGCCTTTGCCGCGCAGCAGGTGCGGGTCTTCTTCGATGTCGATGTGCTTGGGAAACACCTTCTTGCCCAGCGAGTCGAGCAAAAAGCTGCTCTTGCGGTACAGCGCCCCGCCGCTCACGGCCTGCACAAAGCCACCCAGCAGGCCCGCGGCCACGGGCGACTCAAACAGCACCGGGCATTCGGTCGTGGCGATTTTGCGAGCCCCCAGACGCGACAAGGCGCGCTCTGCGGCGTAGCGGCCCACGGCTTCGGGACTGGCCAGCTCGTCGGCCGAGCGCATCGAGGTGTACCAGGCGTCGCGCTGCATCTCGGCATTGCGACCGGGCAGCTTGGCAATGGGGGCCACCGAAATGCTGTGGCGCGAACTGGCATAGCCGCCCCGAAAGCCGTGCGTGTGGGCGCTGAAAAAATGGCTTTGCTGGGCCGACACGGCCGCGCCGTCGCTGTTGGTGATGCGGCGGCTGGTTTTCAGGGCGGCAGCTTCGCATTGCAAGGCCAGTTTGGCCGCTTCTTCGCTGTTGATCGACCAGGGGTGGAACAGGTCCAGCTCACGCTGGTTGGTCTCGATGTCCTCCAGGTCTGGCAAACCGGCAGTGGGGTCTTCGGCCGTGAAGCGGGCGATGTCGTAGGCCGCTTGCACCGTGCGCTCAATCGCTGCGGTGGAAAAGTCAGAGGTGCTGGCATTGCCCCTGCGGTGGCCCAGGTAAACCGTCACACCCAGCGATTTGTCACGGTTGCGCTCCACGTTTTCCAGCTCGCCCTTGCGCACGCTGACCGACAAACCGCAGCCTTCAGAGGCTTCGGCACCGGCGTTGCTGGCGCCCAGTTTTTTGGCATGGCTCAAGGCCTTATCCACCAATGCCTCAAAGTGGTCACGCGAATAGCTGAAGCCGTCGTGCGGCAAAGAAGATGAGGCGGTGGCTGGGGTGGTTTTTTTCACGGCAAAAGTTCTCGGAGCAGATGGCGAGCGCGCAGCCCGCAGTGGCCGCTATGATACTTGCCACCCAGCCGCCGCGCTGTTCTTGAGAACGAGTTCCCCCAGTCATGTCCCGTAAACCCAAAAAAGGCTATTTCGTCCGTGGTCAATTTGTTGCCGAAGGCAGCGAACTCGACCTGGAGTTCAAGCGCGAACTCAAATTCGGACTGGAAGGCCCCAGCAGAACCGAGCTCAAACGCGAAAGCACCGAACTGCAAGAGCTGGGCGTGCAATTGCTGACCTTGCGTCGCGACCTGATGGCCGGGCTCAAACTCCCGGACAAACTGGCCGATGGCCTGGTCGAAGCCAACCGCATCACCAACTTTGAAGGCAAGCGCCGCCAGATGCAGTTCATCGGCAAGCAAATGCGCTTGCTCAGCCCCGAAACACTGCAAGCCGTGCGCGAAGCGCTCGACATCCAGCGCCTGGGCAGCGCCAAAGACACCCAATCGCTGCACCTGGCCGAAGCCTGGCGTGACCGCCTGATCGCCGACGACACGGCCGTGGGTGAGTGGATGGCCCAGTACCCGCAAACCGACACCCAGCAACTGCGTGCGCTGGTGCGTCAGGCCCGCAAGGACGCCGTGCCGGTGAGCAACGCCGCTGTGTCGCAGGGACTGGCGCCCCGCCAGAGCCGGGCCTACCGCGAGCTGTTCAAGCTGGTCAAAAGCATCCTGACTGGCGAAGACGACGACACCTCCGAGGAGAACAACGATGAGTGAGCCGCAGCACGACCCGATCCGAATCGGCATTGTCTCCATCAGCGACCGCGCCAGCACCGGCGTGTACGAAGACAAAGGACTGCCCGCCTTGCAAGAATGGCTCAGCCGCGCCCTGCTCAATCCCATCAGCTTTGAGCCGCGCCTGATTCCTGACGAGAAAGAACGCATCAGCGCCACCCTGATCGAGCTGGTCGATGCAGGCTGCAGCTTGGTCCTGACCACCGGCGGCACCGGCCCGGCCCTGCGCGATGTGACGCCTGAGGCCACGCTGGCCGTGGCCGACAAGGAAATGCCCGGCTTTGGCGAGCAAATGCGCCAGATCAGCCTGAAATTTGTGCCCACCGCCATCCTCTCGCGCCAGGTGGCCGTGATCCGTGGCCAAAGCCTGATCATCAACCTGCCAGGCCAGCCCAAGTCGATTGCCGAGACGCTCGAAGGCCTCAAAGACGCTGAGGGCAAATCTGTAGTGCACGGCATCTTTTCCGCCGTGCCTTATTGCGTCGATCTGATCGGTGGGCCTTACATGGAAACCCGAGACGAAGTCTGCAAAGCCTTTCGCCCCAAGACCGCCATCCGGCCTGCACGCTGAGGCCTACGCCACATGTCGGGGCTGAAGCCACCGACCTACGAATACCGTTCCTCCCGTAGGTCGGCACCTTCAGGTCCGACATTGCAGGCTTCGGCGCAGGCACCTGTCGGGGCTGAAGCCACCGACCTGCAAATACCGTTCCTCCCGCAGGGCGGCACCTTCAGGTCCGACATTGCAGGCTTCGGCGCAGGCCCTTGTCGGGGCTAAAGCCGCCGACCTACAGTCCCGCACCTGGGGCTGTCCACCTGCATTTGGGTATAATCCATTTTTTCGGCAAGAGCGACAGCAGCACCTCCGGCTAGACCACCGCCATCAGCGCGACGCCCCCATGCGGGCCGGTCACCGTTCCGCAAGGACTGCACTCCAAATGATCGCCCCTCCATCTTGCCATTGCAGATTTGACGCCCATATAGGGTGTTGACGCTGTGTCATAACAAGCCCGCGCCGGGATGTATGAGGCGCTGACTGTGTCTGTTTCCTTGTCTGTTTTGAAGTCTTGAGGTTGTTCATGCCCGCTCAAAAGCCGAAGAAGCCTGCCCAGGCCCCTGCCCCATCGAAAACCGTAGCCTCATCCGCTGCTGCCAAAAAAGCTTCTGCGCCCAGCGCCAAAGCGCCAGGCAGCAAAGTGACCGCCAAAGCACCGACCCCATCGGCTGCCAAAGCCGTCGCCCCAGCGGCCAAGGCCACCAAAGCCCCGGCGCCCCCTGCCAAGTCCGAGAAGAAAGTCGCCGCCGTGCCCGCCAAGAAATCCGAAGTCACTGAAAAGAAAACCACTGCCAAAGCCGCAGAAGCCGAAGTGGTCACCAAAAAAACCAAAGCGGCCAAAGCCACTGACACTGAGTCCGCAACGGCCAAAAAGCCCGCCGCCAAAAAAGCCGTCACCGGCGCCAAGCGTGGCCCCAAGAAAAAGGGCAGCATCGCTGAGCCCACAGGCGACGAAGACTTGATGGACATCGAGGACGACCTCGAGCCCGAGCCGGTCACCGATGCCTCGGGCACGGCTGAAAAAGTCAAACCTCTGCGCATGAAGATCAGCAAGGCCAAAGAGCGCGCCTTGATGAAGGAATTCGGCCTGGACGAAACCGTCCTGACCGAAGCCGAAATGAAGCAGCGCCGCGAGCGCCTGAAAGCCCTGATCAAGCTGGGCAAGACCCGTGGCTACCTCACCAACGGCGAAATCAGCGACCACCTGCCTGACAAACTGGTCGATGCCGAAACCCTGGAAGTGGTGGTCGCCACCCTGAACGACCTGGGCGTGGCGGTGTACGAGCAAACGCCCGACGCCGAGAGCCTGATCATCACCGACAACGCGCCCACCGGCTCCACCGAAGAAGAAGCCGAAGAAGCCGCTGAAGCCGCCCTGTCCACCGTGGACAGCGAATTTGGCCGCACCACTGACCCAGTGCGCATGTACATGCGCGAGATGGGCACTGTGGAGCTGCTGACCCGCGAAGGCGAAATCGAGATCGCCAAGCGCATTGAGGGCGGCTTGATGGACATGATGCAAGCCATCAGTGCATCGCCCGCCACCATTGCTGAAATCCTGCGCATGGCGGCGGAAATCCGCGAAGGCAAAGTGGTGATTTCCACCGTGGTGGACGGCTTCGCCAACTTGAACGAAGCCGATGACTACGTGGCCGAAGAAGACTTCGACGAATTCGACGAAGCCGACGATGACGATGGCAAAGGTGGCTCCAAAGCCCTGACCAAGAAGCTCGAAGAGCTGAAAAACCAGGCCTTGGAACGCTTTGACCGCATCACCGAATACTTCGAAAAAGTGCACAAGGTCTACGACAAGGAAGGCTGGGGCACGCCCGCCTACGTCAAGGTGCAAACCGCTTTGTCCGAAGAGCTGATGACCATCCGCTTCACGGCCAAAACCATTGAAAAGCTGTGCGACATGGTGCGCGGCCAGGTGGACGACGTTCGCAAGAAAGAGCGCGAACTGCGCCGCATCATTGTGGACAAATGCGGCTACCCTCAGGACAACTTCATTGCCGACTTCAGCGGCCGCGACAAAAATGGCAAGCGCGTGGAGTCGCAACTGCTCAACCTCAAGTGGATCGAAAAGCAAGCCGCCGCAGGCAAGAGCTGGAGCGCGGTCATGGGTCGCAACATCCCGCCCGTTCAAGACATTCAGCAAAAGCTGATGGACCTGCAATCGAAGGTGGTCGTGCCTCTGGACGAGCTCAAAGACATCAACAAGCGCATGAACGCAGGTGAACGTGCCAGCCGCGATGCCAAGAAAGAGATGATCGAGGCCAACTTGCGCCTGGTGATCTCCATCGCCAAGAAGTACACCAACCGCGGTCTGCAATTCCTCGACCTGATCCAGGAAGGCAACATTGGTTTGATGAAGGCGGTGGACAAGTTCGAATACCGCCGTGGCTACAAGTTCTCCACCTACGCCACCTGGTGGATTCGCCAGGCCATCACCCGCTCCATTGCGGACCAGGCCCGCACGATCCGCATCCCGGTGCACATGATCGAGACGATCAACAAGATGAACCGCATCTCGCGCCAGCACTTGCAGGAATTCGGTTTTGAGCCCGATGCATCGATCCTGGCCGAGAAGATGGAGATTCCGGAAGACAAGATCCGCAAAATCATGAAGATCGCCAAAGAGCCGATCTCCATGGAAACGCCGATCGGTGACGACGACGACAGCCACCTGGGTGACTTCATCGAAGACAGCATCCACACCGCCCCCATGGACGCAGCCCTGCAAGCCGGTCTGCGCGACGTGGTCAAGGATATCCTCGACAGCCTGACCCCACGCGAAGCCAAAGTGCTGCGCATGCGTTTCGGCATCGAAATGTCCACCGACCACACGCTGGAAGAAGTGGGTAAGCAATTCGATGTGACCCGTGAACGCATTCGCCAGATCGAAGCCAAGGCACTGCGCAAGCTCAAGCACCCCAGCCGCAGCGACAAACTGCGCAGCTTCATCGATTCAATGTAAGCCGCTCAGCCTTCAAAGCGCAAAGCCTCCTGTCTGCGAAGTCAGGAGGCTTTTTTCCTTGCACCGTTCAGCGCGACTGGGCTTTGTTCCCGTAAGGGCAATGGTTGGGACGAGGCCCCACTTGAGGATGCAGGCGGCAAGTGTTGGGCCGCTTGTCGTACACGGTGCAGCGGCGCGTCTTGGCATCCAGAAACTGACAATCTCCGCTGGCTCGGCGAGCCAGACTGAAGATGCTGTTTTTGAAGTTGAAATGGTCGATCAATCCGGCCTTGGACAGGCGCTTGGCGATCTGTTTGGGGTCTTCGTGCTCGGCTTCAAAGGGGTCCACCAGTTCCAGCCGCACCAGATCGGCCAGCTTGACCTCCACCGGCATGGTGCAACAGTTGGCCGCACAGGTGTCGCACAAACCGTTTTTGTAACGGGTCCAGGTTTCGCAACGGTCAACGTCAACGACGGCAATGGGGGATCTCATGGGCGAGATTATCCCGGATGCGCGAATTCACGCAGCCTGCGCCTGGCCCCAATAGTGAAAAGTCATCGGGCGCGGCCCCGCCAGATAGGCCGATTGCGTGGTGGCCGCAAAGCCTGCGGCGTCCAGCAAAGCGGGAATGTCACGCCCAAGATGACAGCCCCCGGCGAGAGGCCCCCAGAACGGTTGCAGACGGTCCTGCCAGCGGCGCACAGCTTCGTCAGGTGCACGGCCGTGTTCGCAAAACAGCAACTTTCCACCGGGCACCAGCACCCGGCGCATCTCGCGCAGGGCTTGCGCCGCATCAGGAATGCTGCACAGGGTGTAGGTGCAGACCACGGTGTCAAAGCTGGCGTCTTCAGTGGGCAACTGCTCGGCCGACAGGCCCATCAGCTCGACTGCAATGCCTGCCTTTTGGCTGCGCTTGCGGGCGAGGCTGTGCATTTGCATTGCCGGGTCCACACCCACGAGGCGACTGACGCGGCTGCGGTCGTAAAACGGCAAATTACGTCCGGTGCCCATGCCGACCTCCAGCACCCTGCCCTGCGCTTGGGGAACCAGCTGGCGCCGCTGCGCTTGCACCACGGGCAAGCCGCAAGCCACATCGATCAGGTAGGGCAACACCACGCGGTCGTACCAGTTCATGCTGCGCCTCCCGTTGTTCAGATGGACACTCAGCCCTTCTTGGCCACCAAGGTCAGGATGTCGTAGCTGGCCACCACTTCGCCCAATTGGTTGGTCACTTCGACATCCCAAGCGACCACGCCTTGACCCACGCCGTTGGCGTCTTTCTTGTTGCGGTCGATCTTGCGCTTGGCGGTCAGACGCGCCCGGATGGTGTCGCCAATGCCCACAGGTTTGACGAAGCGCAGCGTGTCCAGACCGTAGTTGGCCAGCACCGGGCCAGGCGCGGGCGAAACGAAGAGGCCAGCGGCGGCCGACAGCACAAAGTAGCCGTGCGCGATGCGTTTGCCGAAAGGCGAATCCTTGGCCGCGATCTCGTCGAAGTGCATGTAGAAATAATCGCCCGACAGGCCGCCAAAGGCCACGATGTCGGCCTCGCCCACGGTGCGGCGGTGGGTCAGCAGGCTCTCGCCAATTTGCAACTCTTCGAAATAGCGACGGAAGGGGTGAACCTCGGTCTCGATCAGCTTGGCGCCGCGCATGTACTCGCCCGTGACGGCGGCGATCATGGTGGGCGAGCCTTGCAGCGCGGTGCGCTGCATCAGGTGCTTGACGGCGCGAATGCCGCCGAGTTCTTCACCGCCACCTGCACGGCCAGGGCCACCGTGTTTGAGCGGGGGCAGAGGCGAGCCATGGCCGGTCGATTCGACCGCCGATTCGCGGTCAAGGATGTGCAAGCGGCCGTGCAAGGCAGCCGCGACCGGGATGACGCGTGCCGCGATTTGCGGGTCTTTGGTGACCAGCGTGCCCACCAAGCTGCCCTGACCGCGTGCGGCCAGTTGCAGCGCTTCGTCAATGCCGTCGTAGGGCATGAGCGTGCTCACGGGGCCAAAGGCTTCCACGTCGTGCACGCTGTCGGTGTGCAAAGGCTTTTGGCACAGCAGCAGCGTGGGCTGGAAGAACGCACCGCCTTCGACGCCCTGCCCCACGGGTGCAAAACCGGTACCGCCACCAAACACCAGTTCGGCGCTTTGGCGCAGCAAGGCCACGCGCTCGGCCACGTCGGCTTGTTGAGAATGCGAGGCCAGTGCGCCCATCTTCACGCCCTCGACCGATGGATCGCCAACCACCACTTTGGCCAGACGCGCTGTGAGCTTCTCGACCACAGCATCCAGGTGCTGGCGCGGCACGATGGCGCGGCGGATCGCGGTGCACTTCTGGCCCGCCTTGACGGTCATCTCGCGGGCGACTTCTTTAACGAACAGGTCGAACTCTTCGTCGTCAGGCGTCACATCGGGCGCGAGGATGGCGCAGTTGAGCGAGTCGGCCTCGGCATTGAACGGGATGCTGTGCTTGACCACATTGGGGTGCACACGCAGCATGGCGGCGGTGTCGGCCGAGCCGGTGAAGGTGACCACATCCTGGCCATTCAGGCGTTCCAGCAGGTCGCCGGTGGAGCCGATCACCAACTGGAGCGAACCCGCAGGCAAGATGCCCGATTGCTCCACCAAGCGCACCATGGCTTCGGTCAGGTAGCTGGTGGACGAAGCGGGTTTGCCAATGCAAGGCATGCCCGCCAGAAAGCTGGGCGCGAACTTTTCCAAGAGGCCCCAGATGGGGAAGTTGAAAGCGTTGATGTGCACCGCGATGCCACCGCGTGGCACCAGGATGTGTGTGCCCGCAAAGCCGCCTTTTTTGCCCAAGGGGAAGGCCGGGCCTTCGTGGATCAGGTTGCCGCTGGGCAGCTCGTTGCTGCCCATGCCCGAGTACGCAAACAAAGTGCCCGCACCGCCTTCGATGTCCACCCAACTGTCGGCACGCGTGGCGCCGGTGTGGGCCGAAATGGCGTACAGCTGCTCTTTGTGCTCACCCAGGTACTTGGCCAGGGCCTTGAGGCGCTGGGCGCGTTCCTGAAAATCGAGTTTGAGCAAGTTGGGCAGTCCCACGGTGCGGGCGTAATGCACCGCGTCGCCAAAGTCGAGTGCTTCGGCATGGGTGTGGTAAATCGGCTGGCCGTTGATGGCGCTGCGCAGGGCTTGCGCGCCTTGCTGGCCGATCCATTGGCCACCGATGAAACTTTGCAGGACTTGGGACATGTGCGGGAGCTTTCAGAAAAGAACTAAGCCCGGTTCAAACGAATTAACCAACCGAGCGGTCGGGAAATTCTAGTCGCTTTGGACCTCCCCCAAACATCCCCTGAGACAGGGGTTTCCCCTTGTGTCAAATCAGGCACTCCTGCGAACCGGCGGTGGAGAACCTCGACCTTCGTGCCCAAACCTGACGCCCCCAAAGAAGGCAGGGTTGCAAAAGCAGATGTCGGACTATGCGAGTGCCGACCTACAACGGAATGGCAGATCGGCGGCTTCAGCCAAAGCATAGGCCTGCGTCGAAGCCACGAATGTCGGAGTTGAAGCTGCCGACTTACAAGGTGGTATTCGCAGGTCGAGGCAACAGAGCCGACATCAAGCCTGTGCCGAAGCCATCCATGTCGGAACTGGCGGTACCGACCTACAGCACCTTTGACGGTTGAACCAAACCCATACATCAAACACCCACACTCAACCCCGGGCAGCGGCCCGCTGCGCAATCTCGGCAAAGTCGCTGGGCCGAGGGTGCAAGTCCAGTCGGCGTCCTGCCTTGAGGATCTGGCTGGGCACATCGTGGCCAATCAGCGCGGGCAGCTGACCAGCAGCGTCCAGCAGGCGTGGCAAATCCACACCCGTGTCGTAGCCCATGAGGGCCAGCGCGTGCACGATTTCCTCGGTGCAGACGTTGCCCGACGCGCCCGGTGCATAGGGGCAGCCACCGATGCCGCCAATCGAAGCATCAAAACGGTCGGCCCCCGCGTCGATGGCGGCGATCACATTGGCCAGGCCCATGCCACGCGTGTTGTGAAAATGCAGGGTCAACTCGCGCTCAGGCCAGTGCACCCGAAAAGCCCGAGTCAGATCGGCCACCTGCGTGGGGTAAGCCATGCCGGTGGTGTCGCACAAAGTCACGCCTCCCGCGCCCAGCTCCTCCACAAAGCGGCGGCACCAGTCCAGCACCACGGGCACCGGCACATCGCCCTCCATGGGGCAACCAAAGGCGCAAGACAGTGACACGTTGATGGCCACGCCCGAGCCCTGGACAGCCCGCACGACATCGGCCAGCCCCGCAAACGATTGCTCGCGCGTCATGCGCAGGTTCGACAGGTTGTGGCTTTCGCTGGCCGACATGACCAGGTTGAGCTCGTCGGCTTTCGATTCGATGGCCCGCTCGGCGCCGCGCACATTGGGCACCAGCGCGGTGTAGACCACGCCGGGCACGCGGCGGATTTCGCGCAGCACCTGCTCGGCATCTCGCAGCGCGGGAATGGCCTTGGGCGACACGAAGGACGTCACCTCGATCTTGGCCAGCCCCGCTTCGGACAAAGCGTTGACCAGCGCGATTTTGTCCTCGGTCGGCACAAAGGCGGTTTCGGCCTGCAGGCCGTCGCGGGTGCCGACTTCCTGCATGTGGATGCGGCGCCCGGCGCCTTGCCAGACGGTTGTGTGTTTTTGTGTGCTCATGCCACCACCTTGTTGTTGCGCAATTGAGCAATCCTGTCAGCGCTCATGCCGAGTTCGGCCAGCACAGCGTCGGTGTCGTCGCCCAGCTTGGGCGCAGACGAACGCACGGTGCCGGGTGTGCCCATCAGCTTGGGCACGATGCCGGGCACTTCAATCTCATGGCCGTCGCGCGTTTGCTGCTTGAGGATCATGTCGCGGGCGCGGTAGTGCGGGTCTTCGACGATGTCCTTGGCGGTGTAGACGCGGCCAGCGGGCACACTCGCATCGCCCAGCGCAGCCAGCACATCGCTCACGCTGCGGGTCTGGGTCCAGGCTTCGATGGCCGCGTCCAGTTCCTGCACGCGCGTCACACGCCCGGCGTTGTTGGCCAGTTCCGGATCGTTGCCCAGATCGTCGCGCCCCATCAGCGCCATCAGCCGCTTGAAGATGCTGTCGCCGTTGCCCGCGATCAGCACCACGCCATCGGCACAGCGGTAGGCGTTGGACGGGGCAATGCCCGGCAGGGCCGAGCCCGCAGGCTCACGCACCGCACCGAAGGCGCTGTACTCGGGCACCAGGCTTTCCATGACGTTCAAGACGGCCTCGTTCAAGGCCACGTCAATCACCTGGCCCTGCCCGCCATTGACCTTGCGGTGGTACAGCGCCATCAGCACCCCGATGGTGCCGTGCAGCGCGGCCAGCGTATCGCCAATCGAGATGCCGCAACGCACCGGAATGCGGTCTGGCTCGCCCGTCAGGTGACGCAGGCCGCCCATGGCCTCGCCAATCGCGCCAAAGCCAGGCAGGTCACGGTAAGGGCCGGTCTGGCCATAGCCCGAGATGCGCAGCATCACCAATCCAGGATTGGTTTTGAACAAGGTTTCGTAGTCCATGCCCCAGCCCTCGAGCGTGCCGGGGCGGAAGTTCTCAATCAGCACATCGGCCTGGGCGATCAACTGGCGGGCGATGTCCTGCCCCTCAGCGCTGCGCAGGTCCAGCGCGATCGAGCGCTTGTTGCGCGACTGCACCTGCCACCAGACAGAAGTGCCGTCCTGAATCATGCGCCAGTTGCGCAGTGGGTCACCGGCCCCCGGCGGTTCGATCTTGATGACGTCGGCACCAAAGTCGCCCAAAGTCTTGGCGGCAAAAGGCCCAGCGATCAGCTGGCCCATTTCCACCACGCGCAGGCCCTTCAAGGCGCCCGGGGTCAGTTGCGGCATGTTCATTCCTGCAGTCCTCAGTCAATGGTGGCGCCAGAATCCTTGACGATCTTGGCCCAACGGGGCAGATCGTCACGCACCAGCTGGGCAAACTGCTCGGGTGTGGACTTGTAAGGCTCACAGCCCACACCCGCCAGGCGCTCCTGCGCGTCTTTGGATTCCAGTGCCTTGGCAATCGCCGCATTGAGTTGGCTGACAATGTGCTTGGGTGTGCCTGCGGGGGCGAACATGCCGTACCAGGGCGTGGTGCCAAAGCCCTTGATCGTCTCGCCAATCGTGGGCGCGTCCGGCAGCGCAGGCAGGCGCTTGGGGTTGACCACGCCCAGCACCTTGATCTTGCCCGAGCGGATGAAGGCAATCGAAGATGGCAGGCTCTGCACCGACACCTCCACCTGCCCGGCGACCAGATCGGTCACTGCCGCCGCCGAGCCTTTGTAAGGCACATGCACCAGGTCAATGCCAGCGACCTTGCCCAGCATCTCGCCGATCAGGTGGTTGAGGGTGCCGTTACCGGCCGAGCCGATGTTGATCTTGCCCGGCTGCTGCTTGGCCAGGCTGATCAGATCGGCCGTGTTTTTGGCGGCAAAGGCCGGATGGGCCACCAGCACATAACCTGCGGTGGCCACTGTGCCCACGGGCTCGAAGTCCTTGATCGGGTCGAAGCCCGTGATCTTGTAGAGCGAGGGGTTGATCACCATCGAGCTGTCGGCCGTGACCATCAGCGTGTAGCCATCCGCTTTGGCACGCGCTGCGGCCACCGTGCCCACGTTACCGCCTGCACCCGTGCGGTTTTCCACGATGAAGGTCTGGCCCAGCTGCTCGGTCAGCTTTTGTGCGATCACGCGGGCAATGGCGTCATTGGCGCCGCCTGCGGCCTGCGGAACGATCAGGGTGACGGGCTTGCTCGGGTATTTGTCCTGGGCCAGGGCAAGGCCTGTAGCGGCCAAGGACAGCGGCAACGCCAAGGACAGGGCCATCAGGATTCGGCGGTGTTGAAACATGGGGTTCTCCTCTTTGGAATGTGTCAATTGAAAAGCCAGGGGCTGACCACGCGCTGGCGCGCCTTGGACGAAGGGATGCACTCAGACTTTTGCATTGTGATGCCAATGTCACCAAGCCCTTCAAGCAGTCGGTACATGCGGGACTCGTCGATGTCCAACGAGATGGGAATGTGGGCCACCGCGTTGAACAGGGACAAGGTCGATGCGGTGAAAGTTCATAAACGAGGAACGTAAAGACAAAAAATGCGCCACCCGCAAGGCTAACCGGGATCACACAAAAATCAAAGACGTGAAAAAGCCCCGTCAATCGAAGACTGACGGGGCTGAATCTGGTGGGCGATACATGGATCGAACATGTGACCCCTGCAGTGTGAATGCAGTGCTCTACCGCTGAGCTAATCGCCCTCACTGCATTGCAGCGAAGACCTCAATTATGGCATAAAAATTTGCGCTGATTGAGGCTGAGTTCAAAATTTTGCGCCAATTTTCAGGACACGCTCAGCTGGCGCCAGACTGTTTTTCCACCGCTGGACTTGTCCAATTGCGTGAGCACCTCATCGTGCGCCGCCAACTCCTGGGCATTGGCCGACAAGACCTGCAGCACAAAGGTGCTCAAGTCCACTTGCACCACCATTTGCTGCGCATCGTTGGGCGTGGCATCGCCCGCGTCAATCAACAAGGCCTCCTGGCCGCGCGTCATGTTGATGTACACATCGGCCAGCAACTCGGCATCCAGCAAGGCGCCGTGCAAGGTACGACCGGAGTTGTCCACTTCCAGTCGGTCGCACAGGGCGTCCAGGCTGTTGCGCTTGCCCGGGAACATTTCCTTGGCCATGGCCAGGGTGTCGATCACGTTGCTGACGTAAGCCTTGAGCGGTTTCTTGCCTACACGCTCCAGCTCTTTGTTCAAAAAGCCGATGTCGAACGCTGCGTTGTGAATGATGAGTTCAGCATCGCTCAGGTAATCAAGTATTTCTTCGCTCAGCTCCGCAAACTTGGGCTTGTCGCGCAAAAACTCGTTGCTGATGCCGTGCACTCTGAGTGCGTCTTCGTGGCTGTCGCGCTCGGGGTTGAAATAGAAATGCAGGTTGTTGCCGGTGAGCTTGCGGGCATAGAGCTCTACGCAGCCCAGCTCGATGATGCGGTCGCCACCTTCGGCCGAGAGGCCTGTGGTTTCGGTGTCCAGAACGATTTGACGCATGGTTCGCCTTCGCTCAGTGCAGCTCTTTGGCGTGATTGATGCTGTAGCGCGGGATCTCGATCACCAGATCCTGCTTGGCCACAAAGGCCTGGCAGCTCAGGCGCGAGTTGGGCTCCAGGCCCCAGGCGCGGTCGAGCAGGTCTTCCTCGGTTTCTTGCATCTCGTTGAGGCTTTTGAAGCCTTCGCGCACCACCACATGGCAGGTGGTGCAGGCCGCGCTCATGTCGCAAGCGTGTTCGATGTTGATATGGTTGTCCAGCAGGGCTTCGCAGATGCTGGTGCCCGCAGGCGCGGTGATTTCCGCACCGTTGGGGCAGTATTCGGCGTGGGGCAGGATTTTGATGACGGGCATAGATATCTTTGAATTCGGTACGACAGGCCTGACTTTACAAGGACTGGATGTTTTGGCCAGACAAAGCTTTTTGGATGCTGTGGTTCATGCGCTCGGCGGCGAAGGCCTCGGTGCCCTTGGCCAGCGCCTGGGTGCAGTCTTCCAAGGCTTTGGCGTCTTGTTCGGTTTGCACAGCGGCTTGCAGTGTCGCCATCAGTGCATCAATGGCGCTGCGTTCATGCGCTTGCAGCAATTGGCCATCGGCGGCCAATGCGCTGCGCGTGGCCAGCAGCATGCGGTCAGCGCCCACACGGGCTTCCACCAGCGCACGGGCTTTCATGTCGGCCTGGGCGGTGGTGAAGCTTTCTTGCAGCATGGTGGCGATCTGGTCGTCGCTCAAGCCATACGAAGGCTTGACGTCAATGCGCGCCTCCACGCCACTGATTTGTTCTTTGGCCCCTACGCTCAGCAAACCATCGGCATCCACCGTGAAAGTCACGCGAATGCGGGCCGCGCCTGCGGCCATGGGCGGGATGCCACGCAGCTCAAAGCGGGCCAGGCTGCGGCAGTCTTGCACCAAGTCACGCTCACCCTGCACCACATGCAGCGCGAGAGCCGTCTGGCCATCTTGGTAAGTGGTGAAGTCTTGCGCCATGGCGGTGGGGATGGTCTGATTGCGCGGAATGATGCGCTCGACCAGGCCGCCCATGGTCTCGATGCCCAGCGACAGCGGGATCACATCGAGCAGCAGCAACTCGCCAGCGGCGTTGTTGCCCGCCAGCTGGTTGGCCTGGATGGCCGCGCCCAGGGCCACGACTTCGTCGGGGTTGAGGTTGTTGAGCGGGGCCTGACCAAAAAACTCGGCCACGGCCTGCTGGATTTGCGGCATGCGGGTGGAGCCGCCCACCATGACCACGCCTTGCACATCGTCCTTGCCCAGCTGGGCATCGCGCAGCGCTTTGCGCACGGCGGTGATGCAGCGGGCCGTCAGGGCTTGGGTGGCTTGTTCGAAATCTGCACGGCTGATTTGCACCGACAAGCTGCCGGTGGACAAGGCGGCATTCAACGTGACCGTATCCGCAGAAGTGAGCGCTTCTTTGGCGGCGCGGGCTGCTGCCTTGAGCACGGTTTTGTCTTCTGCAGTGATCGCCTGCAAGGCGCGTTGGCGCGCCATGGCGGCATCGGCCAGGGCCTGGTCGTAATCGTCGCCACCCAAAGCCGAGTCGCCACCGGTAGACAAGACCTCGAACACGCCTTGCGTCAGGCGCAAGATGGAAATATCGAAGGTGCCACCGCCCAAATCGAACACGGCGTAAACACCTTCACTGGCGTTGTCGAGGCCATAGGCAATGGCCGCTGCGGTGGGTTCGTTGATCAGGCGCAGCACGTTCAGGCCCGCCAGCTGCGCGGCGTCTTTGGTGGCTTGACGCTGCGCGTCGTCAAAGTAAGCGGGCACGGTGATGACCGCACCATACAAGTCGTCGTTGAAGGTGTCTTCGGCGCGGTAACGCAAGGTGGCCAAAATCTCGGCGCTGACTTCGACGGGCGACTTGGGGCCTTGCACCGTTTGAATAGACAGCATGCCCTGATCGCTGGCCGTGAACTCGTAGGGCAATTTGCTGCGGTCGGCGATGTCTTGAAGGCCACGGCCCATGAAGCGCTTGACCGAGGCGATGGTGTTGACCGGGTCGCTCGCGGCAGACTGCACTGCGTCAAAACCGATCTGACGGCCCTGCCCCGGCATGAAGCGAACCACAGAGGGCAAGATCACTCGCCCATCGTCATCGGGCAAACATTCGGACACGCCGTTGCGCACCGAAGCCACCAGCGAATGCGTGGTGCCCAAATCAATGCCCACCGCGATGCGGCGCTGGTGCGGGTCGGGCGACTGGCCCGGTTCAGAAATCTGCAGTAACGCCATGGTCAATCAGGGGTGGTGTTCAAGTCGCCCACCTGCATGAGGCGCTGCGACCCGAGGGTCAGGTCAATCGGTCGAGTTTAGCGTTCACTTCTTGCGTGAAGCGCTCAATGAACATGAGCGCCCTCACCTGCCCCACGGCTTGCGCGGGGTCTTTGGCCACATCCAGCAATTGGGCCAGTGTTTGCTGCACCCGGCGCTGCTCGGCAGCCACAACACCTGCCAGGGTTTCAAGACCTTGAGCGCTGTCTGTGTCTTCTAGGTTTTCACGCCATTCCATTTGCTGCATCAAGAATGCGGCTGGCATGGCGGTGTTGTTCTCGGCCTGCACGGGCGCACCTTGCAGCTCGCACAAATAGGCTGCGCGTTTGAGCGGGTCTTTCAGCCGCTGATACGCCTCGTTGATGCGCACCGACCACTGCATGGCGATGCGCTGGGCAGCTGCACCTTCTGCCGCAAAGCGGTCGGGGTGGGCTTCGCGCTGCAACGCCTTCCAGCGGGCATCGAGCTGTGCACGATCCTGTGCGTACTGCACCGGCACGTCAAACAGCTCGAAGTCGTTGGCTTGAAGAGAGATCACGCGCTTAAAAACTCAAACGCGGAACGATTCACCGCAACCGCAACGGTCACGTTCGTTGGGGTTGTTGAAGCGGAAACCTTCATTCAATCCTTCGCGCACAAAGTCCAACTCGGTGCCGTCAATGTAGGCCAGGCTTTTCGGGTCCACCAACACCTTCACGCCATGACCTTCAAAGACCACGTCTTCCGGGGCGATGTCGTCCACGTATTCAAGCTTGTAGGCCAGCCCTGAACAGCCGGTGGTTTTAACGCCCAGACGCACACCCACACCCGAGCCACGTTTGGCCAAGTAGCGGTTGACGTGCCGGGCGGCGGCGGCAGACAGTGTGATGGCCATGTCAGTTCAGGTGTTTCTTTTTGTAGTCGTCCACAGCGGCCTTGATGGCGTCTTCGGCCAGGATGGAGCAGTGGATTTTGACGGGCGGCAGTGCCAACTCTTCAGCGATCTGGCTGTTCTTCAATGCCGCCGCTTCGTCCAGCGTCTTGCCCTTGACCCACTCGGTCACGAGTGAGCTGGAGGCGATGGCCGAGCCGCAGCCGTAGGTCTTGAAGCGTGCGTCTTCGATCACACCGGTTGTCGGGTTGACCTTGATTTGCAGCTTCATCACGTCGCCGCAAGCGGGTGCGCCGACCATGCCGGTGCCCACGTCCTCGTCGCCCTTGTCGAACGATCCGACGTTGCGGGGGTTTTCGTAGTGGTCAACCACTTTTTCAGAATATGCCATTTCAATTCTCCTTAATTTATGCCGCTAAGCCCAAAGGGTTCAGTCGCCAAGCGCTGAGCCGTTTGGGCGACACGGCTCAGTGAGCCGCCCATTGAATGGTGCTCAAATCAATGCCGTCTTTGTACATCTCCCACAAAGGGCTCAGCTCGCGCAGCTTCGCCACATTCAGACGGATGGTGGCAATGGCTTCGTCAATCTCGGCTTCTGTCGTCCAGCGGCCAATGGTCATGCGCAGGCTGCTGTGGGCCAGCTCGTCGCTGCGGCCCAAGGCGCGCAACACATAGCTGGGCTCCAGGCTGGCCGAGGTGCAGGCCGAGCCGGACGACACCGCCAGGCCCTTGATGCCCATGATGAGTGATTCGCCTTCGACGAAGTTGAAGCTCATGTTGATGTTTTGTGGCACGCGCTGGGTGGCGTGGCCGTTCAAAAACACCTGTTCCATGTCGCTCAGGCCAGCAATCAGACGGTCATGCAGGGCACGCGCCTTGGCGTTGTCCTGGTCCATCTCCAGCTTGGCCAGGCGGAAGGCCTCACCCATGCCTACGCACTGGTGGGTGGGCAAGGTACCCGAGCGCATGCCGCGCTCGTGACCGCCGCCGTGCATCTGCGCTTCCAGGCGCACACGGGGCTTGCGGCGCACATACAAAGCGCCGATGCCTTTGGGGCCATAAGTTTTGTGCGAAGCCAGGCTCATCAGGTCAACCGGTAGCGTGGCCATGTCGATGGCGACTTTGCCCGTGGCTTGCGCGGCATCCACATGGAAGATGATGCCTTTTTCGCGGCAAAGAGCGCCGATGCCGGGGATGTCCTGGATCACGCCGATTTCGTTGTTCACGAACATCACGCTGATCAAGATGGTGTCGGGGCGGATGGCCGCTTTCAGAGCGTCCATGCTGAGCATGCCGTCGTCTTGCACGTCGAGGTAAGTGACTTCAAAGCCCTGACGCTCCAGCTCGCGCATGGTGTCGAGCACAGCCTTGTGTTCAGTCTTGACGGTGATCAGGTGCTTGCCACGCGACTTGTAGAACTGCGCTGCGCCCTTGATGGCCAGGTTGTTTGATTCGGTCGCACCACTGGTCCAGACGATTTCGCGGGGGTCGGCACCGATCAAAGCAGCCACGTCTTCGCGTGCTTTTTCAACAGCGGCTTCGGCTTCCCAGCCCCAGGCGTGACTGCGCGATGCGGGGTTGCCAAAGTGCTCGCGCAACCAAGGGATCATGGCGTCCACCACGCGGGGGTCGCAAGGCGTGGTCGCGCCGTAGTCGAGGTAGATCGGCAAGTGTGGGGTCGTGTCCATGGCGGTACTTTTCTTGAAAAAATCAGGATTTGGCAAACACAGTGCCCAACTCAAAAACCGAATTGGGGCCCGTCACGCGGATGGGTTTGACCACCGGCATGGGCGAAATGGCCCGTTTGATGTTGGGCTTGGACTCGACGACCAGGCCCTTGGCCAATTGGTCATCCACCAGTTTTTGCAGGGAAACGGAGTCGAGGAATTCGACCATTTTGGAGTTCAGCGAGGCCCACAGGTCGTGCGTCATGCAGCGGCTGTCGCCACCGTGGCAGTTTTCCTTGCCGCCGCAATGGGTGGCGTCGATGGGCTCGTCGACCGACAAGATGATGTCGGCCACGGTGATGTCGGTGGATTTGCGGCCCAGGGTGTAACCGCCGCCGGGGCCACGGGTCGATTCAACCAGGTTGTGCCGACGCAGCTTGCCAAACAACTGCTCAAGATACGACAGTGAAATTTGTTGCCGCTGGCTGATGGCGGCCAAAGTCACGGGACCTGCGTCTTGACGCAAAGCCAGATCAATCATGGCGGTGACGGCAAAACGGCCTTTGGTGGTTAAACGCATGGCAGGCTCCTGAAGTGGGGGGGATGTTCAGTCTTGAAACACTGAAACGGGTTCCCGACTAAACGAGTCAAGTATACCGCAATCCCGATTAAATCGCTCGGGTTATCAGCGCTCAAAAGTGAAGGGTGGTGGGCTCTTCACCCAACAACGTCGGACTCTTCGACTGCCGACAAGGCAGCGCGGTTTCACGCAGGTTCGTGGTTGCAACAATCTTTCGTAGGTCGGTGGTCGAAGACTCCGACATCAGGCCCTGATCAAAGGCACGATGTTGTCGCCCCCTGTTGCACCAAACGCCTGCTCTTTCAAAATGGTCAGCTGGTCCCGCACCTGGGCGGCCTTTTCGAACTCCAGGTTCCGGGCGTGCTCCATCATTTGCTTTTCGAGCTGCTTGATGGCTTTGGCGATGTCTTTCTCGCTCATGTCCTCAACCTTGGCCTTTTGAAGCGCGGCCTGCTCCAGGCGCTCAGCCTCTTTGCCCGACTTTTCGCTGTAAACGCCATCGATCAGGTCTTTCACCTTTTTGACAATGCTCTTGGGCGTGATGCCCATGGCCTCGTTGTGGGCGAGCTGTTTGATGCGCCGCCGTTCGGTCTCGCCCATGGCTTTCTTCATGGACTCGGTGATGCGGTCCGCATACAAAATGGCGCGCCCATTCAAGTTACGCGCCGCACGGCCAATGGTCTGGATCAGGCTGCGCTCGGCGCGCAAGAAGCCTTCTTTGTCGGCATCCAAAATGGCGACCAGCGACACCTCGGGGATGTCCAGACCTTCGCGCAACAGGTTGATGCCCACCAACACATCGAACGCGCCCAGGCGCAGATCCCGCAAGATTTCCACCCGCTCCACCGTGTCCACATCGCTGTGCAGGTAGCGCACTTTCACGCCGTTATCGCTCAGGTAATCGGTCAGCTGCTCGGCCATGCGCTTGGTCAGCGTGGTGATCAGCACCCGCTCGTGCTTATCCACCCGAATGCGGATTTCCTGCAGTACATCGTCCACCTGATGGGTGGCGGGGCGCACCTCGACCTGCGGGTCCACCAGGCCCGTGGGGCGAACGACTTGCTCGACCACTTTGCCCGAATGCGTCTTTTCATAGTCGGCGGGGGTGGCCGAGACAAAAATGCACTGGCGCATGCGCTTTTCAAACTCTTCGAACTTGAGCGGTCGGTTGTCCAACGCGCTGGGCAAGCGAAAGCCGTATTCCACCAACGTGGTTTTGCGCGCCTTGTCGCCGTTGTACATGGCGTTGAGCTGGCCAATCATCTGGTGGCTCTCGTCCAGAAACATGATGGCGTCCGGCGGCATGTAATCAGTCAGCGTGCTCGGTGGGTCGCCGGGGGCGGCGCCCGACAAATGCCGGGTGTAGTTTTCAATGCCCTTGCAGTGCCCGACTTCGGACAGCATTTCCAGGTCAAACCGGGTGCGCTGCTCCAGTCGCTGCGCCTCCACCAGCTTGCCCATGCCCACCAGTTCTTTCAGGCGCTGGTCCAGCTCCAGCTTGATGGTCTCCACCGCCGCCAGCACCTTGTCTCGGGGCGTCACATAGTGGCTAGACGGGTACACCGTGAAACGCGGGATCTTTTGCCGGATGCGCCCGGTGAGCGGGTCAAACAGCTGCAGGCTCTCGATCTCGTCGTCGAACAGCTCGATGCGGATCGCCAGCTCGGAATGCTCGGCCGGAAACACGTCAATCGTGTCGCCCCGCACCCGGAACTTGCCGCGACTGAACTCCATGTCGTTGCGCTGGTACTGCATGCGGATCAGCTGAGCGATCACGTCACGCTGGCCCAGCTTGTCGCCCGTGCGCAGCGTCATGATCATTCGGTGGTAGCTCTCGGGCTCGCCAATGCCATAAATGGCCGACACCGTGGCCACAATCACCACATCGCGCCGCTCCATGATGCTTTTGGTGCAAGACAGGCGCATTTGCTCGATGTGCTCGTTGATGGCCGAGTCTTTCTCGATGAACAGATCGCGCTGCGGCACATAGGCTTCGGGCTGGTAATAGTCGTAATAACTGACGAAATACTCGACCGCATTCTTGGGGAAGAACTCGCGGAACTCGCTGTAGAGCTGCGCGGCCAGTGTCTTGTTGGGCGCAAACACAATGGCCGGCCTCCCCAGCTGGGCAATGACATTGGCCATGGTGAAGGTCTTGCCCGAGCCGGTCACGCCCAGCAGGGTCTGGAACACCTCGCCGTCGTGTACGCCTTCGACCAGTTGGGCGATGGCAGTGGGCTGATCGCCTGCGGGCGGGTAAGGCTGGAACAGCTCGAACGGCGAGCCGGGGTAGTGGACAAATTGGCCAGCGGGCGCAACAGCAGGAACCTCTGCGAGAGGAATGATTTCAGACATGGGAACTCGAAGTTGATGTTTCTGATGAAGGCGCCAGCAGACTCAATACCCGCCAAACAAAATATCCAGCGCATTCACCACCTGGGGCGAGTCTGCCCGCAAATTCAAAAGCGGTGCACCCAGCCACCGCAAAGGCACTGCAGCCAACGCAGCCGTGTCCAGCACCACCACTTGGCCTTCTACCGTGCAAACGGGGTTGAGGTCCTGCATCGGCAAAGGGGCAAATTCGGCACTGCGCAAAGGAATCACCACGCGGGTCGCAATGCGATCCAGAAAGGTGTTTTGCACATCCAGCAAATACGGCGTGCGCTCTCGAAAGCGCGAATCGGGGTGGATATAGACATCGAATTGGGCCATAGCTCAGAAACTGCGGTAGGCGTCCAAGGGCAAGCCCTCTTGTTCAATGCGGGCGTTGTAACTGGCAATCGCCTCCTGGTTTTGCGCCTGCCAGCGCGCCCAATACTGACGCTTGACCTCTTGGGCCAACAAGGCGTCCACCGTACGCGACACGTTCATGTCCAACTCTCGCGCCATGGCCAGCACCTCGGCGTTGAGCGACAAATTGACGGGTTTTTTGGGGGCATCTTCAAAGCGCAGCATGTGGAACCTCTGAAAAGTATGCGCATATTTTATGCGCAAGAGACAGCATGCCTGATACCCACGCCACATGACACCCAGAACGGGATCGTTTGACTCAGTTGTAAATTTGATCCGAAATGTCTGACGTTTCCGAAGCCGAATACAAAAAACCCGCAAAGACCGATTGACCTTTGCGGGCAGGCATGATTTTTTTGAATGAATGGGGCATCACCCCCTATTCAAAAATCAAGAATCAATTACTCAACACTTCAGGCTTGTTACCCGCGTTCAAGATGGCATTGATCATGGTCTTGTTGAAGAATGGGTAAGAGGATTTTTTGGCTGAGGCAGAACGGAAGTTACCGTTGTAGACGAAACCGTCTTTGACGCCGAACATGACCCATTCACCGTTACGCTCTGCATCTGGCAAAGTGGCCTTGATGATCAGCACTTCTTGGCCAGAAATTTTACGACGCTCATAGTCGGCGCTGCCGATGGTCTTGCCGGAATTGCTCCAGAGGGTTACTTTGCCACCCGAAGACGTTCCGTTTTCATCAAAAGTGAAATTCAGACCATCCCAATTATCTTTGTTCTTTTTAGTGGTGGAATAAGTGGCGATGTAGTCATCCAAGCTACTGAATGCACTGGTGTAATTCTGCGGTTTCATAACCTTGCTGCCGGTGTAAATCTGGTATTCGTCTTGTGTTCGGGCAAGGTCAATCCAATACAACACAGAACCACTGGGCATGGTCACACCTTCATGCCCTTCAGGCGGATACAGCAGCAAAGCTTTCAATGTTTTGCCAGAGGCATCCACCATTCGGGCAGTGACTTTTTCAGTTAAGCCGTTACAACTCTTGATGGTTGCACCACCCGTGCTGTCTGCAACATAGGTGACGGTCCCATCAGGACAATTACTATCCTGAACCCAGCCCTTTCCATCCACCAAAACCCAAGTGGTACTGCTGGTGTTACTTTCAAGCTGCCAACTCGAACCCACCAACTTGTAATCACGACTCAAATTGATCTTGCCGCCACTGCCCTGCACTTGCGAATAGCGGTGAACGCAGTAGTAGGAGGCTTGACTACAGTCTTCAAATACAGCCTCAGCGGTGTAAAAGCCCTGTTCAAGAACTGCCACGACCGAAGCGGCAGCTGTGCTACTGGTCATCTTTTTGGCCTCCGCCACCAAATTTGCAATGGCAGGTTTGGCCGAACCATTTTCCTTCTTCAATTCATCAGCGACCAATTGAACGAGTGTTTTTTTCAATGTATCGGCCGTCTTGGCATCGTCGTAAGCTTTTTGCAAATTAGCCGCTTGCGTTTGCAAATATGTCAAAGCGGCCAGGAAGGCGTCCCGCTCGTTTTGTTCTTTTCCTTGGTATTCAAGCACCTGCGCTTTGACCTCGCCCATCGCCACAGCCAGCATCTGCGCTTTTGACTTCAGATCAGTAACATCTTTGGCCACAAAGTCCTGATGCAAATCTGTATCACCAGCCAAATCAAGGCGCGATCGGACGTATTTTTCGGATGTTTCCAGGGTATTGCCGCCCGAAATCATTTCATGCGAAACCAGCGTAGTCAGAGGGCTGATGACCGCCGATTTCAGGCTGCCATCGCTGTTAACAAATGCAGCCGCAGGAGCCAGCAAATTAAAGGCTTGCTTTCCGGCTTTTCCCAAAGTTAGGCCCTTATCGTCAGAGTCTTTAGCATCAATAGGAACAACCGTCAGCAGATGCGCCGCCTTGAGTTTGTCTGCGTCCACACCCGACACATCCAGGCTGTAAGTACCGCCTGCTTTGCTGGTTGCATTAGGTTCGTTTGCATCGCAAGCTTGATTGGCATTGAGATCCAGACACACCGTGGCGCCTTCGATGTAGCCATCAACCACAACACCCGTAAAAGTTGTGGGTGCACTGGAAGAACCTCCACCGCCGCCGCAAGCGGTCAAAACGGCCAAAGAGAGAAGGGACAAGATAGGCAAGGCCTGTAGTTTCAATCGCATGTTGACTCCTTATGAGCGATGTAAATGACACACTCAGTCTACTGATCAAACTTACCAAAATAGTACATATGTGTATATTTTTTACAAAAAAATACAAAATACAAGTAAATCACGGTCCATTAAAATAGTGACCACCAAAGCAGGATTTCTTCCTTACAGTTCTCCACCCCGCCCCTCGTACAGGATTTCAAATGTCACTCTTTTCCGCCGTCGAAATGGCCCCTCGCGACCCGATTCTGGGTCTGAACGAACAATTCAACGCCGACACCAACCCCAACAAAGTGAACCTGGGCGTGGGCGTGTACTTCGACGACAACGGCAAACTGCCCCTGCTGCAATGCGTGCAGGCCGCCGAAAAAACCATGATGGCCACCCCCACAGCGCGTGGCTACCTGCCCATCGACGGCATCGTGGCCTACGACAATGCCGTCAAAGGCCTGGTCTTTGGCGCCGACTCCGACGTGGTCAAGTCTGGCCGCGTCTCCACCGTGCAAGCCATTGGTGGCACAGGCGGTCTGAAAATCGGCGCCGACTTTCTGAAAAAAGTCAGCCCCAACGCCAAGGTGATGATCTCCGACCCCAGCTGGGAGAACCACCGCGCCATCTTTGTGAACGCCGGTTTTGAAGTCGACAGCTACGCCTACTACGACGCGGCCAAGCGCGGCGTGAACTTCGACGGCATGCTGGCCAGCCTGAACGCGGCCGCAGCGGGCACCATCGTCGTGCTGCACGCCTGCTGCCACAACCCCACCGGCTACGACATCACCGACGCCCAGTGGGACCAGGTCATTGCCGTCGTTAAGGCCAAGGGCCTCACGGCTTTCCTCGACATGGCCTACCAGGGCTTTGGCCACGGCATCTCCGAAGACGGCGCTGTCATTGGGAAATTTGTCGATGCCGGCCTCAACATCTTCGTGTCCACGTCTTTTTCCAAGAGCTTCAGCCTGTACGGCGAGCGCGTCGGCGCCCTGTCGGTGGTGGCTTCTGACAAAGAAGAAGCGTCCCGCGTGCTGTCGCAATTGAAGATCGCCATCCGCACCAACTACTCTAACCCGCCCATCCACGGCGGTGCGGTCGTGGCAGCTGTGCTGAACAACCCCGAACTGCGCGCCCAGTGGGAGAGCGAACTGGCAGAGATGCGCGTGCGCATCAAGGCCATGCGCCAAAAACTGGTGGACAGCCTCAAAGCGGCTGGCGTGAAACAAGACATGAGCTTCATCACCACGCAGATCGGCATGTTCAGCTACTCTGGCCTGACCAAAGACCAGATGGTGCGTCTGCGCAGCGAGTTTGGTGTGTACGGCACCGACACCGGCCGCATGTGCGTGGCCGCGCTCAACAGCAAAAACATCGACTACGTCTGCGCTTCAATCGCCAAAGTCATTTGAACGGGCTGACATTGCGCTTTCAACCGCCCCTGACGGGGCGGTTTTTTTTTGATCGGTCCGGAAGGTGACGCCGATTAGGGACAACACTCAAAAAATACCCGGCCAAGTCCTGTAGCATTGTTGCACCGCACCATTTATCGGCCATGCCGCAAGGGAAACTGTCAAATGCTTTACCAGATCTTCGAAACACAACGCTCGATCATGGAACCTTTTTCCGATCTGGCACAGGCCGCAGCCAAGCTCTACAGCAACCCGCTCAGCCCGATTTCGCAGACCCCCTTGGCGCAGCGTGTGTCAGCCGGTTATGCCCTGATGCACCGCTTGGGCAAAGATTACGAAAAGCCAGAATTCGGCATCAAGACCATCAAGGTCAACAAGACCGACGTGGCCATTCATGAGCGCATCGAAATCGACAAGCCATTTTGCGAACTGCGCCGTTTCAAGCGTTTTTCGGACGAACCAGCCACTTTGACGCAAATGAAGACTCAGCCCGTGGTGCTGATCGTGGCGCCATTGTCTGGCCACTACGCCACCTTGCTGCGCGACACCGTCAAAACCATGCTGCAAGACCACAAGGTCTACATCACCGACTGGAAAAACGCCCGCTTGGTGCCCATGTCCGAAGGCGAATTCCACCTGGACGACTACATCAACTATGTGCAGGAATTCATTCGTCACCTGCAATCCATCTATGGCAATTGCCACATTGTGAGCGTTTGCCAACCCACCGTGCCAGTGCTGGCCGCCGTGTCGCTGATGGCCAGCCGAGGCGAAAAAACCCCGTTGACCATGACCATGATGGGCGGCCCGATCGACGCCCGCCGCTCACCCACTTCGGTGAACAACCTGGCCACCAACAAGAGCTTCGAGTGGTTCGAAAACAACGTGATCTACCGCGTTCCGTCCAACTTCCCGGGCGCTGGTCGCCGTGTGTACCCCGGATTTTTGCAATACACCGGCTTCGTGGCCATGAACCCCGACCGCCATGCCAACAGCCATTACGACTATTTCAAAGACCTGATCAAGGGTGACGACGCCAGCGCCGAAGCCCACCGTAAGTTTTACGACGAGTACAACGCTGTGCTCGACATGGACGCCGATTACTACCTGGAAACCATCCAGACCGTGTTCCAGGATTTCAAACTTGTCAACGGCACTTGGGACGTCAAAGGGGTCGATGGCAAAGTCGAGCGCGTGCGCCCGCAAGACATCAAGGGCACGGCCCTGCTGACCGTCGAGGGGGAACTGGACGACATCTCCGGTTCCGGTCAAACCCGCGCAGCGCAAGACATGTGCACGGGCGTGGATGACAAAGACCGTTTGCATCTTGATGTGCAAGGCGCAGGCCATTACGGCATTTTCAGTGGCAGCCGCTGGCGCTCGATTGTTTACCCTCAAGTGGTCAACTTCATCAAAAGCCATGCCAAACCATTTGCACAGACCAAACCAGCGGCTCCAACAAGCGCACCCGCAGCGACCGAGGTGAAAGCGCCGGTCCCCGTCAAAACCGAGGCTCCAGTGAAAGCCAAAGCCTCCGCCAAGGCGAAAGCAGCAGAGCCAGTGGTCAAGGTTGCAGTGAAAGCTGCCCCCAAAGTCGCTGTCAAAGCCAGCCCAGCGCGCACCTCCTCTGCCGCCAAGGCCAAACCTGCTGCAAGCAGCAAAGCCGCCTCTGCAAATAAAGCGAGTGCTGCCGTCAAAACAGCGTGGGTTGAGCCGAAGAAAAAAGCCTGAGGCACATGCCAAGCTCCATTGACACGGCGCCTGAGACCCAGGCGCTTTTTCTACGTCTGAATGCAGCATTGCCACAAACGCAATGCACACGCTGCGGTTTCCCCGATTGCGCCAGCTATGCCCAAGCTATGGCACAAGGGCAAGCCCCCATCAACCAATGCCCACCCGGAGGACAAGTCGGCATTGAACGTCTTGCCGAGCTGACGGGACAGGCAGTTTTGTCATTGAACCCAAATCACGGCGCGCAAAATCCACGCCATGTGGCCATCATCGATGAAGCCTGGTGCATCGGCTGCACGCTGTGCATCAAGGCCTGCCCGACCGATGCCATCGTGGGGGCCAACAAACTCATGCACACCGTGATCGAGCCTTGGTGCACGGGCTGTGAGCTGTGCATTCCGGTGTGTCCGGTCGACTGCATTCAGCTGGAAAACGTGACGGGTGCGCACACCGGCTGGGCCGCCTGGTCACCCGCGCAAGCGAACACCGCACGTCTGCGCTACGAAGCGCGTCTGCAGCGCCTGGTGAGCGAAGAACAGGCCCACCAAAAGCAGCTACTGGCCAAAGCCGAACACAAGCTGGCCGACCTGGACGCACACACCAAGGGCACAGAAAACGCCCCCGAGGCGGACCGCAAGCGCGCCATCATCGAAGCGGCGCTGGCCAAAGCAAAAGCCCGCCAGACCGGAGCCTGACGGGCTTTTTAAGAACGTCGGACTCTGCGAGTGCCGACCTACAAATTCCATCGTAGGTCGGTGGTCGAAAACCCCGACAGCTGCATGTCAACCCACATCGTCTGAACCGGCCGCAGCGGTCACCCAAAGCGTGTCGGACTCTGCGAGTGCCGACCTACAAATTCCTTCGTAGGTCGGTGGTCGAAGCCCCCGACAGGTGCCGATGTCAATGCGAAGCTGCAGCCAAAGCCGCAAAGGCCTTGACCACTTCAGCAGGCGCCTGCACCAGTTCGATCAACACGCCCTCGCCACCAATGGGGAACTCTTCGTTCGCCTTGGGGTGCAAAAACGTGATGTCAAACCCAGCCGCCCCCTTGCGGATGCCGCCGGGTGCAAAGCGCACGCCTTGCGCGCTGAGCCACTCCACCGCCACAGGCAAGTCGTCGATCCACAAACCGATGTGGTTGAGTGGCGTGGTGTGCACGGCGGGCTTTTTCTCTGGGTCCAGCGGCTGCATCAGGTCGACCTCGACCTTGAAAGGGCCGGTGCCAATGGCGCAGATGTCTTCGTCCACGTTCTCGCGTTCGCTTTTGAAGGTGCCGGTCACCTCCAGACCGAACATGTCGACCCAGAGCTTTTGCAGGCGGGCCTTGTCAGGCCCGCCGATGGCGATCTGCTGGATGCCCAAGACCTTGAAAGGACGTGTCATTTATTCAAACTCCACGATCATCTGGTCCACCGTCAGCGATTCGCCTTTGGCAGCGACCACTTTCTTGACCACGCCGTCTTGCGCCGCAAACAGCACGTTCTCCATCTTCATGGCTTCGATCACGGCCACACGCTCGCCGGCCTGCACCTTCTGGCCGGGCTGCACCGAGACCTCGACCAAGAGGCCAGGCATGGGCGAAATCACGTAACGGCTCAGGTCCGGTGGGGCCTTGAAAGGCATGAGCTTGTGCAGCTCGGCCATGCGGGGCGACATCACCAGCGCTTCGATGCGGGTGCCGTTGTGCTGCACCTGCAGGGCCAACGGGTTTTTGATGGTGCCGCGCTCGACCTGCGCCGTGAAAGGTTTGCCATTGCAAGTGCCTTCGATGCGGATGTCGTTCAGGCGCGAGTTGCTCTCGATCGCATACGTCTTGCCGTCCACGGTGATCTGCGCCACGCCGGACTTGCCGACGAACTCGTCCACATGCACTTGCACATAGCGGTTGTTGCCGCCTTGGCCCAACTCGACCACGGCGTAGTCCTGGCCGACTTTCACGTCGTAACCGGGCAGCTGACCGCTCAAACCCGCTGCGCGTTCACGCGACTTGCGGCGCACGAAAGCGGCCAAGGCGGCCAAAAAGTCGTGGTCCTCGTGGGGCACGTCTTCGGCACGGAAACCGTGGGCGTAGTGCTCGGCAATGAAGCCGGTGTTGAACTCGCCCGTCACAAACTTGGGGTGCGCCAGCAAAGCGGCCTGGAAGGGGATGTTGGAGCTGATGCCGCGAATGACAAAACCGTTCAGGGCTTCGCGCATTTTGGCAATCGCTTCATTGCGGTCTTTGCCGTGCACGATCAACTTGGCGATCATCGAGTCGTAGAACATCGGGATCTCGCCGCCGTCTTGCACGCCAGTGTCCACGCGCACACCTTGCAAGGCGCTGGTGTTCCCCTGGAACATGGTCTGCTTGGGCGTCTGAAAACGCACCAGTCGGCCAGTCGATGGCAAGAAGTTGCGGAAGGGGTCTTCGGCGTTGATGCGGCACTCGATGGCCCAGCCGTCGCGCTTGACGTCGGCTTGCGCGAACGAAAGTTTCTCGCCAGCGGCCACGCGGATCATCTGCTCCACCAGGTCCAGACCGGTGATGCACTCGGTGACCGGGTGTTCCACCTGCAGGCGGGTGTTCATTTCGAGGAAGTAGAAATCCTGGTCTTTGCCGACCACGAATTCCACTGTACCGGCCGATTGGTACTTCACCGCCTTGGCCAAGGCCACGGCTTGCTCGCCCATGGCTTTGCGGGTCGCGTCCGAGATGAATGGGCTTGGCGCTTCTTCGATCACCTTCTGGTGGCGGCGCTGGATCGAGCACTCACGCTCGTTCAGGTACACCACGTTGCCGTGGCTGTCGCCCAAAATTTGAATCTCGATGTGGCGCGGCTCCAGCACGTATTTCTCGATGAACACACGGTCGTCGCCAAAGCTGTTGCGCGCTTCGTTGCGGCAAGAGGTGAAGCCTTCAAAGGCTTCCTTGTCGTTGAAGGCCACGCGCAGGCCCTTGCCACCACCACCGGCCGAAGCCTTGATCATGACGGGGTAGCCGATGCCCTTGGCGATCTCCACGGCTTGTTCAGCGGTGTCGATGGCGTCGTTGTAGCCGGGGATGGTGTTGACCTTGGCTTCGTTGGCCAATTTCTTGGACGCGATCTTATCGCCCATGGCCGCAATCGAGTGGGCCTTGGGGCCGATGAAGGCGATGCCTTCGTCTTCGCAGCGCTTGGCGAACTCGGTGTTCTCGCTCAAGAAGCCGTAACCTGGGTGAATGGCTTGTGCGCCCGTGGCCTTGGCGGCCGCGATGATTTTTTCAGCGACCAGATAAGACTCGCGCGAAGGCGCGGGGCCAAGCAAGACGGCTTCGTCGGCCAGTTGCACGTGGCGTGCTTCCTTGTCGGCTTCGGAGTAAACGGCCACGGTTTTAATGCCCATTTTGTGGGCGGTGGCGATGACACGGCAGGCGATCTCGCCGCGGTTGGCAATCAGGATTTTGGTAAACATGTTCGTCGAGCGTTAAGCGTTGAGTGTTGAGCGAAAAATCAGGAGTGGCGCTGGTTCAATACGCTGAACACTGAACGCCAAACGCTGAACCTCAAAGTGGAATGTTCCCGTGCTTGCGCCATGGGTTTTCAATCTTCTTGTCTTTGAGCATGACCAGCGAGCGGCAGATGCGCTTGCGCGTTTCGTGCGGCTGGATCACGTCGTCGATGAAGCCGCGTGCGCCCGCCACAAAGGGGTTGGCAAAGCGGGCTTTGTATTCGGCTTCTTTGGCAGCGAGCTTTTCAGGGTCGCCCTTGTCTTCGCGGAAAATGATTTCCACCGCGCCCTTGGCTCCCATCACCGCGATTTCGGCATTGGGCCAAGAGAAGTTCACATCGCCGCGCAGGTGCTTGGAGGCCATCACGTCGTACGCACCGCCGTAGGCTTTGCGTGTGATGACCGTGATTTTTGGCACGGTGCACTCGGCGTACGCGTAGAGCAGCTTGGCACCATGCTTGATGATGCCGCCGAACTCCTGGCTTGTACCGGGCATGAAACCGGGCACGTCCACAAAGGTGATGACAGGGATGTTGAACGCATCGCAAAAGCGCACAAAGCGGGCGGCCTTGATGGAGCTCTTGATGTCGAGACATCCGGCCAACACCAAAGGCTGGTTGGCCACGATGCCCACGGTCTGGCCGTCCATGCGGGCAAACCCGATCAGGATGTTCTTGGCATAGTCGGGTTGCAACTCAAAGAAGTCGCCATCGTCCACGGTCTTGACGATGAGTTCCTTCATGTCATAGGCCTTGTTGGGGTTCTCGGGCACCAGGGTGTCCAGGCTCATGTCCATGCGGTCGGTCGGGTCGCCGCTCTTGCGCACCGGGGCCTTCTCGCGGTTGTTGAGTGGCAGGTAGTTGTAGAGGCGGCGCAGCATGAGCAGCGCTTCCACGTCGTTCTCGAAGGCCATGTCTGCGACACCGCTCTTGGTGGTGTGGGTCACGGCGCCGCCCAGTTCTTCGGCGGTCACTTCTTCGTGGGTCACGGTCTTGACCACATCCGGGCCCGTCACGAACATGTAAGACGTGTCCTTGACCATGAAGATGAAGTCGGTCAGCGCTGGCGAGTACACCGCGCCACCGGCCGAGGGGCCCATGATCATGCTGATCTGGGGCACCACGCCCGAGGCCATCACGTTGCGCTGGAACACCTCGGCATAACCGCCGAGTGAAGCCACGCCTTCTTGAATGCGGGCACCGCCCGAATCGTTCAGGCCGATCACGGGTGCGCCGACCTTCATCGCCTGGTCCATGACCTTGCAGATTTTCTCGGCGTGTGTTTCGGACAAAGCGCCGCCGTAAACGGTGAAGTCCTGGCTGTACACAAACACCAGGCGGCCGTTGATCATGCCGTAACCGGTGACCACGCCGTCGCCGGGGATCTTGTTGCCTTCCATGCCGAAGTCGGTGCAACGGTGTTCAACGAACATGTCCCACTCTTCGAAGGTGCCTTCGTCCAGCAAGACCTCGATGCGCTCACGGGCTGTGAGCTTGCCTTTGGCGTGCTGCGCGTCAATGCGCTTTTGCCCGCCACCCAAGCGGGCCGCAGCGCGCTTTTTTTCCAGTTGTTCAAGGATGTCTTGCATGGTGGTTCTCTCTTTTCTTCAGGAAGATTTCAAATGAAGCCCGCGCTTTGACTTTTCGTTTCATAGGCGCTGAGCAGTTGACGGGCAGCGGTCGATGCGGCCAGCTGGCCCGCCCCGACTTGTTGACTCAGTTGGGGCAGCAGGGTTTGCACTTGCGGCTGCGCCCGAAAGTTTTGTTTCAGACCGGCATCGATGCGCTCCCACATCCACGACAGGGCTTGTTGTTGGCGACGTATGCCAAAGCGACCGTTCTTCAATTGGATGGCCTTGAATTCACTCACCGCGGCCCAAAAGCTGTCCACGCCCTGGTTCAGGAGCGCGCTGATCTGAACCACCTTGGGGTGCCAGACGCTGTCATCGCCGTGCATGTGACCCGAGGAGGCGTGCATGCCCAGCAACTGCAAGGCGCTGGTGATCTGCAATTGCGCCCGGGTGGCCGCGATGGCGTCGATGTCGGCCTTGTTGATGACCACCAAATCGGCGATCTCCATGACGCCTTTTTTGATCGCCTGCAGATCGTCACCCGCATTGGGCAATTGCAGCAGCACAAACATGTCGCTCATGTTGGCCACGGCGGTTTCGCTTTGGCCCACGCCCACGGTCTCAACGATGACCACGTCGTAGCCTGCGGCCTCGCAGACCAGCATGGACTCGCGGGTTTTCTCGGCAACGCCGCCCAAGGTGCCGCTGCTGGGGCTGGGGCGAATGTAGGCCTGCGGATGGACGGACAAGTGCTCCATGCGGGTCTTGTCGCCCAAAATCGACCCGCCCGACACGGTGCTGGAAGGGTCCACCGCCAGCACCGCCACACGGTGGCCTTGACCTATCAGGTACAGGCCCAAGGCCTCGATGAAGGTGGACTTGCCCACGCCCGGCACACCGCTGATGCCCAAGCGGAATGAGTTGCCCGTGTGCGGCAACATGGCTGTGAGCAGTTCGTCGGCTTGGGCGCGGTGGTCCGCACGCGTTGATTCCAGCAGCGTGATGGCTTTGGCCATGGCACGGCGCTGCCCGGCAGCGTTGCCGTGCAACAGACCCCGGAGCAATTGCTCGGGCGTCATGCTTTGTCCCTCATGCCGCGCAACACTCCCAAATGTGTCACGCGAAAGCCCAAGGGGAACTTCAGTCCGAAGCCCAAGGCACGGTCTAAGCCAATGTGCGAAAACCAGATCAGTGAAGCTTGCAACAGCATGGGCACATCGAGTCCGAGCCCCAGCAGTGCCAACAGTCCCGCCCCCAGTGTGCTGTGGGTCATGTTGTAAGCCCACATGCCAACACGTTCGTTGCCCAACACGTAGACGAGAATGGCCGCATCTGGAAGGAAAAACCACAATCCGAATGTCATCCAAGAAAACCCTTGCACTTGGTACAAGGTCAACGCCAACAGCAAACACACCAGCCCCTCGGTACGCAAAATTTTCAGCGCAGGGTTCATGAGTCCGTAGTGATCGCCTTTGATGTCCTGCATGTCCAGGTCGGACTGAGCGAACGGGTTGTTGAGCTTCATGTGCATGGCCTCACAAGATCTCAAAATGCCGCCCATCGGGCAGGCGATAACGCGAGAAGTCGCGCACATCCATGGTCATCACGTTGAGGGTGTTCGTGTCTTGCGCCAACCACACCAAAGAGGCATCGGCCAAGTCCATTTCTGTGCGAGGCTCAGCGGTATAACGCGCCATCAACTCCGCCAAGTCGGGGAGGTTCGAGACATCAAACGGGAACACAATGACGCCACCTTCGGACACCCATCTCAAAAATCGCTGGACGGCATTGGCACCCAGAAAATGGCACACCTCCACCACACACGGCCAGGTGGTCGTCAACCGCCAGTTTTCAGCCAACAAGCTGGTGTAGTGCCGATGCGCCACATCACTGGCGTCAAACAGTGCCACCATGGGTCCGGTGTCGATCAAAGCCACCTTCACGGTTTGTCCGTTTCCTGGTCTGAGCCAGACCACACTTTGCCCTGCTTTTTGGCCTCTTGAAAAGCCAGCCAATCGGCTTGATGGGCATCCCGTTTGGTTTTGAGTTTGGACCGAATGGCCGCCTTGGTTGGCGAAAGGAATTCATTGCCTTCTGGCAAAGGCTCTCGCACCTCCGCTTGCACCTTGAGCAGCAGGTCATAGGGATTCTTGCGTCCCAATGCCCTCTCCAGCGCAGAAACAATGAACTGTGACTTGGTCACGCCCATGCGTTTGGCGGTCAACTCCAGCTCTTTTTCAAGCAGAGGTTCCAGTCGAACGGATACAGCCATAGCAGACTCCTTGAAAATGCTTGTGATACCGTATTACTGTATCACAGGCAACTTCAAGCCAAAGCCTTCTTGATCTGCTCCAGCACATCCTTGGCGCTGGCCGGGATCGGGGTACCGGGGCCGTAGATGCCTTTGACGCCCGCGTCGTACAGCATCTCGTAGTCTTGGCGCGGGATCACGCCGCCCACGAACACGATGATGTCGTCCGCGCCCTGCTTTTTGAGCTCGGCAATGATGGCGGGCACCAAGGTCTTGTGTCCTGCGGCCAGGGTCGACACGCCCACGGCGTGCACGTCGTTTTCAATCGCCTGGCGAGCGCACTCTTCGGGCGTCTGGAACAGCGGCCCCATGTCCACGTCAAAGCCCAGGTCAGCGTAAGCGGTGGCGACCACTTTGGCGCCCCGGTCGTGGCCGTCCTGACCCAGCTTGGCGATCATCACGCGGGGGCGACGGCCGTTCTGGTCAGCGAACTCGGCGATTTCTTTTTGCAGTTGTTCCCAGCCTTCGGCCGAATCGTAAGCGGCAGCGTACACACCGGTCACCTTTTGCGTGTCGGCGCGGTGGCGGCCAAAGGCCTTCTCCAGCGCGTCGGAGACTTCGCCCACGGTGGCCCGCAGGCGGATGGCTTGGATCGAGAGGTCGAGCAGGTTGCCCTGGCCGGACTCGGCTGAAGCGGTCAAAGCGTCCAGAGCGGCTTGCACCTTGGCGCTGTCGCGGCTGGCGCGGATGGCCTTGAGGCGTTCGATCTGGCCGTCGCGCACTTTGACGTTGTCGATCGACAAAGTGTCCACCAGGTCTTCTTTGGCCAGCTTGTACTTGTTCACGCCGACGATGACGTCTTTGCCGGAGTCGATGCGTGCTTGCTTTTCAGCGGCGGCGGCCTCGATTTTGAGCTTGGCCCAGCCACTATCGACGGCTTTGGTCATGCCGCCCATGACTTCGACTTCTTCGATGATCGCCCAGGCCTTGTCGGCCATCTCTTGCGTCAGGCTCTCCATCATGTATGAACCGGCCCAAGGGTCGATCACGTTGGTGATGTGGGTTTCTTCCTGGATGATCAGCTGGGTGTTGCGGGCGATGCGCGAGCTGAATTCGGTGGGCAGCGCAATGGCTTCGTCCAGCGAGTTGGTGTGCAGCGACTGGGTGCCGCCAAACACGGCCGCCATCGCTTCGATGGTGGTGCGCACCACGTTGTTGTAAGGGTCTTGCTCTGTGAGCGACCAGCCCGAGGTCTGGCTGTGCGTGCGCAGCATCAAGCTCTTGGGGTTCTTGGCGTCAAAGCCTTTCATGATGCGGCACCAGAGCAGGCGGGCGGCACGCATCTTGGCGATTTCCAGGTAGAAGTTCATGCCCACAGCCCAGAAGAAGGACAAGCGGCCCGCGAAATCGTCCACGTCCATGCCCTTGGCAATGGCGGTCTTCACATACTCTTTGCCGTCCGCCAAGGTGAAGGCCATCTCAAGCGCTTGGTTAGCCCCGGCTTCTTGCATGTGGTAACCCGAGATCGAGATCGAGTTGAACTTGGGCATGTTCTTGGCCGTGTACTCGATGATGTCGCCAATGATCTTCATCGACGGCTCGGGCGGGTAGATGTAGGTGTTGCGCACCATGAACTCTTTCAGAATGTCGTTCTGAATGGTTCCGCTCAGTTTGTCTTGCGAGACGCCCTGCTCTTCGGCGGCGACCACATAACCAGCCAAAACCGGCAGCACCGCGCCGTTCATGGTCATCGAGACCGATACCTTGTCCAGCGGGATCTCGTTGAACAGGATCTTCATGTCCTCGACCGAGTCGATGGCCACACCGGCCTTGCCCACGTCGCCTTCCACACGGGGGTGGTCGGAATCATAGCCTCGGTGCGTGGCCAGATCGAACGCGACCGAGACGCCCTGCCCGCCTGCAGCCAAGGCCTTGCGGTAGAAAGCGTTGGACTCTTCGGCAGTCGAAAAACCGGCGTATTGGCGGATCGTCCAGGGGCGCACGGCGTACATGGTGGCCTGCGGCCCGCGCAAGAAAGGCTCAAAGCCCGGCAGCGTGTTGGCGTAAGGCAAATTGGCCGTGTCTTCGGCGGTGTAAAGCGGCTTGACAATGATGCCGTCGGGCGTCTTCCAGTTCAGGGCAGAGACATCGCCACCGGGGGCAGATTTGACCGCTGCTTTTTGCCAGGCTTCCAGGTTGGAAGCATTGAATTCAAAGGATTGGGACGACATGGCTCACCACTTTCGAGACAAAAATAACTTGTGCTGATTTTGGCAGCCCATGGCTGCCTACCGGCTTACAAGTACCGTGATTCATAATTATTGATGCAGAATATTTTAACCCGCTTACAATTCGGCATCTGAAATGCCTGTCAAGCCCACCTTGACTGAGCCCGTTCTGCACCCCTGATCAAGCACACGATGTCCGCCCTGTCACTCGCTCCACGCGCCCTGTATGAAGAAGTTGCCGAACTGCTGCGCCAGCGCATCTTTGCGCGCGAACTGGAGCCCGGCAGCTGGATCGACGAGTTGCGCATTGCCGAGGCGCTGGGCATCAGCCGCACCCCGCTGCGTGAAGCCCTCAAAGTCCTGGCCGCCGAAGGTCTCGTGACCATGAAAGTGCGCCGGGGCGCCTATGTCACAGAAGTCAGCGAAAAAGACCTGCGCGACGTCTACCACCTGCTGGCCCTGCTCGAGTCCGACGCGGCCCGCGTGGTGGCCCAACGCGCCAGTGAGGCACAAATGGCCCAGATTCAGACCCTGCATCAGGACTTGGAAAAAGCGATGGACAACCGAGACCGCTTTTTTGAGATCAACGAAGCCTTCCACATGCTGCTGATGGACATTGCCGATAACCGTTGGCGCGACCAAATGGTGGCCGACCTGCGCAAAGTGATGAAGCTCAACCGGCACAGCTCCTTGTTCAAAGAGGGCCGCATTGAGCAATCACTGGCCGAACACCGTGAGATTGTTCAAGCGCTGGCCGCGCGCCAAGCCGAAGTGGCCGCCGAGCGCATGTCAGCGCACTTCATGAACGGCTTGCAGGCCGCCCAATAAATCAGTCAGTAACCACCGCGCCCCTGGCCAATGCGGCGCGCGCCAATTGCCAGACTTCACGCGGCGGCAAGGGCTTGAGCTTGTGGTCGCTCCAGACTTGTCGCCACAAACGGCCACCACGTTGCCCGTGGTACAGCCCCAACATGTGCCGTGCAATGGCGTACCAAGGGCAGCCGTCTTCGGCAAAGGCGCGCTCCATGTAGGCCACCATGGCCTCTTCCACCGCTTCACGGCTGAGCACTTCATGCGTGTCATCAAAAAACGTGGCGTCCCAAGTGCCCAGAAGCCAAGGGTTGTAGTACGCCTCGCGGCCAATCATCACGCCGTCGGCGTGCTGCAGATGCAGGGCAATTTCTTCGTTGGTCTTGATGCCGCCGTTCACGGCGATCAGCAGCCCCGGAAAGTCTTGTTTGAGCTGATAGGCCAGCTCATAGCGCAGCGGCGGGATTTCGCGGTTTTCTTTCGGGCTCAGCCCGTCGAGCCAGGCGTTGCGGGCATGGACGATGAACACCTTGCATCCGGCATCGCTCACCGTGCCCACAAAGTCGCGCACAAAGTCGTAGCTTTCGATGCGGTCGATGCCAATGCGGTGCTTGACCGTGACGGGCACATCGACCACGTCGAGCATGGCCTTCACGCCATCGGCCACGGTGCGCGGCTCGTTCATCAGGCACGCCCCAAAAGCGCCGCGCTGCACACGGTCTGAAGGGCAGCCGCAGTTGAGGTTAATCTCGTCGTAACCCCACTCTTGCCCCAACTTGGCCGCGTGCGCCAAATCGGCGGCGTCACTGCCGCCCAGCTGCAATGCCACGGGGTGCTCTTCGGCGTTGAAACGCAGGTGCCGCTGCACACTGCCGTGGCGCAAGGCACCTGTGGTCACCATCTCGGTGTAAAGCAAGGTGTGGCGGGTAAGTAGGCGGTGGAAAAAACGGCAATGCCTATCTGTCCAATCCATCATGGGGGCCACAGACAAGCGCCAGCGTTGGGGTTCAGGAAATTGCATGGGGGTTGATTATCCTTGCCCAGCCCGATCCCTTCGCGCCACAGTGCCGGGCAAACAGGTAGCATGCGGCATCGGAACATCCAATTTCAGGGAGTACACATGAACGATGCAACGATTTGGTGGCTGGTGACCGGGGGCCTGGTGGCCGCCGAACTGATGTCTGGCACCTTTTATTTGCTGATGCTGGCCATTGGTGCGGTGGCGGCAGCACTGGCTGCACACATGGGCACAAGCTTGAACACACAACTGGTGACAGCCGCCCTGATCGGCGGTCTGGCGGTGGTGCTGTGGCGGCAAAAAAGCCTGCGCCGCGAGGCGCAAGCCCCAAGCGCGCAGCACCTGGACATTGGCGAAACCGTAGAAGTCGTGGCCTGGGATACTCAAGGCACTGCTCAGGTCAAACACCGGGGAGCCAACTGGACAGCCATTTACTCATCGGCACATTCACCATCACCCGAGCCATCACCTGGCACACACCGCATCCAAGCCATTCAGGGCAGTCGCCTGGTGCTCGAAAAAATCTGATCACTGTTTTACAAAAGGGAGTCTTCGCATGGAAATCGCCATTCTTTTTCTGGTCATCGCCGTCTTGTTTGTCATCAAAACCGTCAAGGTCGTGCCCCAGCAGCATGCCTGGGTGGTGGAGCGTCTGGGCAAGTACCACGCCAGCCTCACACCCGGCCTGAACTTTGTGGTGCCCTTTGTGGACAACGTGATCCAGAAGCACAGTCTGAAGGAAATCCCGCTGGATGTGCCCAGCCAGATATGCATCACGCGTGACAACACCCAGCTGCAAGTCGACGGCATCCTGTACTTCCAGGTCACCGACCCGAAATTGGCCAGTTATGGCTCGTCCAACTACATCATGGCCGTGACGCAGCTGGCACAAACCAGCTTGCGCAGCGTGATCGGCAAGCTGGAGCTGGACAAGACCTTTGAGGAGCGCGACATCATCAACGCTCAAGTGGTCGCCGCCATCGACGAAGCGGCCCTGAACTGGGGTGTCAAGGTGCTGCGCTATGAAATCAAGGATCTGACGCCGCCCAATGAAATTCTGCATGCGATGCAGTCACAAATCACGGCAGAACGTGAGAAGCGCGCCCTGATCGCCGCCTCCGAAGGCCGCCGCCAGGAGCAGATCAACATCGCCACAGGCGAACGAGAGGCCTTCATCGCCCGCTCTGAAGGCGAAAAACAGGCGGTCATCAACAAAGCGCAAGGCGAAGCCGCCTCCATCACCGCTGTGGCCGAAGCCACAGCGCAGGCCATCGAACGGATTGCCTCAGCTATCCGTCAACCCGGGGGCGAGCAGGCCGTGCAGCTCAAGGTGGCCGAGCAAGCGGTGCAGGCCTTCGGAAAAGTGGCGCAAGACGCCAAGACCACCCTCATCGTGCCGGGCAACATGACCGAGGTCTCGGGGCTGATCGCTTCGGCCATGCAGATGGTGGGTGCAGGCAAAAGCGGCGGGCACTAAAGCTTGTGCGACAGACACAAAAAAACCCGCCTAGGCGGGTTTTTTTGTGGGCGAAGCCCATGCACATTTTGCCCAAAGGCAAGGGCATCAGCCCATGTGCAGACCGCCGTTGACCGAGAAGTCAGCGCCAGTGGCGTAACCGCCCTCTTCGCTGGCCAGCCAGGCGATGATGGAGGCGATTTCGCTGGGCTTGCCCAAGCGCTTGACGGGCACGGTGGCCACGATCTTTTCCAGCACATCAGGACGGATGGCGTTGACCATGTCGGTACCGATGTAGCCAGGCGACACGGTGTTCACAGTCACGCCCTTGGTGGCCATCTCTTGGGCCAGGGCCATCGAGAAACCGTGCATACCGGCTTTGGCAGCCGAGTAGTTGGTCTGGCCAGCCTGGCCTTTTTCGCCGTTGACCGATGAGATGTTGATGATGCGGCCCCAGCCTTTTTCCACCATGTCGGCAACCACTTGTTTGGTCACGTTGAACATGGAGTCCAGGTTGGTATTCATCACAGCATCCCAATCGTCACGGCTCATCTTCAGGAACATGCGGTCCTTGGTGATGCCAGCGTTGTTGACGAGCACGTCGATGCTGCCGTGCTCGGCCTTGGATTTACCGAAGGCTTCCACAGTGGAATCCCAGTCACCGACGTTGCCCACCGATGCGTAGAACGTGAAGCCCAGGGCTTTTTGCTCGTCCAGCCATTTGTTGAAGTCCCGGGTTGGGCCGCAGCCAGCAATGACCTTGAAACCTTCTTGATGCAGACGCTGGCAAATCGCGGTTCCGATGCCGCCCATGCCACCTGTGACGTAAGCTACTTTTTGACTCATGGTTGTCTCCTTGTTATGAGTGAAGTGGATAAAAAAATTCAGTGCACCCGCTTCACACGCACCTGCTGGCAGCCCTTGATGATGGGCAGTGCGTCAGCCAGGGCATGCAAACGGTAAATCATCAGACGCGTTCGACGGCCAGCGAAACCCCCATGCCGCCGCCAATACACAACGCAGCCAAGCCCTTGTTGGCCTGACGACGCTGCATTTCGTGCAGCAAGGTCACCAAAATGCGGCAACCGGACGCGCCGATGGGGTGACCGATAGCGATCGCACCGCCATTGACGTTGACCTTGGCCGGGTCAATGTCCAGCGCTTGGTTCACGGCGCAAGCTTGCGCGGCAAAGGCTTCGTTCAACTCGAACAAGTCCACGTCAGCAGCTTTCCAGCCGGCGCGGGCCAGGGCCTTTTGCGAAGCAGGCACGGGGCCCATGCCCATGTGGGCGGGGTCCAGACCGCTGGTGCCAAAGGCGGCAATGCGGGCCAGGGGCTTGAGGCCCAGGGCAGCAGCTTTCTTGGCGCTCATGACCATCACGGCGGCAGCGCCGTCGTTGATGCCTGAAGCGTTGCCAGCGGTGACGCTACCGGCCTTGTCAAAGGCTGGGCGCAGACCGGCCAGCACTTCTTCGCTGGTTTTCTTGTTGATGAATTCGTCGGTGTTGAACACCAAGGCATCGCCTTTGCGCTGAGGAATGAGCACATCGACGATTTCGTCCTTGAACTTGCCCGCTTCTTGGGCAGCAGCCGCTTTGCGCTGGCTGCCTGCCGCCAGGGCATCTTGCATTTCGCGTGTGATGCCATGGGCCTTGGCCACGTTTTCGGCGGTGATGCCCATGTGGTACTGGTTGTAGACGTCCCACAGACCGTCCACGATCATGGTGTCGGTCATCTTCCAGTCGCCCATGCGCTGGCCGTCGCGGCTGCCATTCAGCACATGCGGGCTGGCGCTCATGTTTTCTTGGCCGCCAGCGATCACGATTTCGCTGTCGCCCCAGGCCACGGCTTGCGCGGCCAGCATGACGGCTTTCAAGCCCGAGCCGCACACGGCGTTGATGGTGAGTGCAGGTGTTTCCTTGGCCACACCGGCTTTCATCATGGCTTGGCGGGCGGGGTTTTGGCCCACGCCTGCGGCCAGCACCTGGCCCATGATGACTTCACCAATGGCGTCTACAGGCAAACCGCTGCGCTCGAGCAAGCCCTTGATGACGATGCTGCCCAGCTCGGTGGCGGGGGTTTTGGCGAGCGAGCCACCAAACTTGCCCACGGCGGTGCGGGCGGCTGAAACGATGACGATGTCTTCCATGTTTGTCTCCAATAAAAAATCAATCAGGCCTTGGCCTTCACATAACGGCCAGGGGCCGCCTCGATGGCTTTGAACTTGGCGCCCTTGCCATAAGTTTTGGGTGCGGCAATTTGCTTGCCAGCATGACCCTTGAGCCAATCCGACCAATCGGTCCACCAGCTGCCAGAGATTTCCTTGGCGCCGTCGATCCACTCGTTGACATCGGCCGGGAACTGACCATCCTCACGCAACCAATGGCTGCGCTTTTTCGCAGCAGGCGGGTTGATCACGCCAGCGATGTGGCCGGATGCCCCCATGACAAAACGCTTTTTGCCAGGCAGCACCTGGGTGCTGGCATACGCACCACCAATGGGCACAATGTGGTCTTCGCGTGATCCATAGACGTACACGGGCAAATCAAGTTTGCGCAAGTCAATGGCCGCACCGCACACCTTGGTTTTGCCCGGCTTGACCAGGTTGTTTTCCAGATAGGTGTTGCGCAAGTACCAGGCGTAGAAAGGACCAGGCAAGTTGGTCGAGTCGCTGTTCCAGTACAGCAGGTCGAATGGAGGCGGTGTTTCGCCCTTGAGGTAGTTGCCCACGACGTAGTTCCAGACCAGGTCGTTCGGGCGCAGGAAGCTGAAGGTCGAGGCCAGATCCTGGCCTTTGAGCAAGCCGCCTTGGCCCATTTGCATCTCGCGGAACTTGACGAAGTTGTTGTCAATGAACACATCCAGGATGCCGGTGTCTGTGAAGTTGATCAGCGTGGTCAGGAACGTGGCACTGGCCACCGGTTTTTCTCCACGCGCGGCCAACACAGCCAGGGCATTGGAAAGGATGGTGCCCCCCACGCAGAAGCCCAATGCATTGATCTGGGGCGCGCCGGTGATGCCTTGCACCGTCTGGATCGCCTTGATCGCCGCATGTTCGATGTAGTCGTCCCAGGTCTTGTCCTGCATGGACTCATCCGGATTGCGCCAGCTGACCACGAAAGTGCGGTGGCCTTGACTGACGGCATAGCGGATCAGGGAATTTTCAGGCTGGAGATCCAGGATGTAGAACTTGTTGATGCAAGGCGGAATCAGCAAGAACGGCTTTTCGTAAACCTTGGCGGTCAAGGGTTTGTATTCGATCAACTGGAAAAATTCGTTCTCGAACACCACAGCGCCTTCTGTGGTCGCCACGTTCTTGCCAACTTCGAACAAACTTTCATCGGTCATTGACACATGGCCCTGCTGCATGTCGTGCACCAGGTTCTTCACACCTTGGGCAATGCTCTCGCCCTTGGTTTCTACGGCTTTACGCTGAGCTTCTGCATTGAAGGCCAGGAAGTTGCTTGGGGCCGCTGCTGCCACCCATTGCTCAATGGCAAAACGAATTCGGCTGCGCGTTTTGGCATCCGCATCCACCGCATCGGCCAGGCCCATCAGGGTGCGTGCGTTGAGCAGGTAAGTTGCCGCATTGAAGGCCGCCACCGGGTTGGATGCCCAGGCCTCGCCCGAAAACCGACGGTCTTTGACTTGCAGGCTGTTGTGCAGGCTCTGATTCCACAACTCGGAAGCGTCCTTGAAGTACTGCCCTTGCAAGGTTTGAAGCTTTTCGGGGGAAAACTTCAACTGAGGTGCACTCTCGGCAGCATCGGGCTTGAAACCGCCCAGATCCATGGTTTGGAAGTGCTGCATGGCCTGCCCCCAGCTTTTGGTCAAATTTTGTTGAAACCCCTGGCTCATTTGGGTCCAGAATTCGGGGGAAGATGCGTTCATGGGTTGTCTCCTGAAATTCACGTTTTTTTAGCTTCCGATGAATCAAGTATCTTTCACTTTGATGTCGCCTAAATTACAACTTGAAAACAAAATGTATTTGCTCGTTATTGCGTGGCTTTATGTCACGCTTCTGATGGGGTTGGCCGAAGCCTTTAGTTCCCAAGGAACGATTCTCGGAGCCGTCATCACGTTCCTCTTGTATGGCGTGCTGCCCATGTCACTGGCGATGTATCTGATGGGCACGCCTTTGCGTCGTCGTGAAATCCGACGACAAGAGGCACATCAACAAGAACCGAATTCCTCTTGTGCGTCATCTGTCGAGCCAGATGCAGGCAGCCATTCGCCCACTGTGGCCCAGGATCGGACTGTCCCTTCTGTGCGAAAAGAACCGTGAAGCCTGCGATGCGGTACACCAGGCGGGCTGGCTGTTGTTGCCAAAAATTTGCGTGATTCCCATGCGCTGCAAGCGCCTTCTGGCCAAGCCTGCCAAATCGGCCAGAAATTTGCCATTCGTGGTCGGCGTAAAACATGCATGCGCGTCAGAGTCGTTACCGCAAAATGCCTCTTTCACTTCGGCCCCCACTTCAAATGCCTGAGGCCCGATGCAAGGCCCAAGCCAAGCCAGAATATCTCGAGCCTCACTGGAGGGGGTGGACTCCATCAGCCGTTCAAGGACGCCAATACCGTGCTGCCCCGCCAGTCCTCGCCAACCTGCATGCGCCGCAGCCACCCATTGCCCCGAGGAATCACACAGCAAAACCGGCAAGCAATCGGCAACCATGATGGTGCAGACCCTGTCAGAACGGTCTGTGATGCAAGCATCTGCAGCGACATCATCGGACAGCGTGGGGTCCAGAAAAACCACATCGACCCCATGCACCTGACGCAAAAAAACGGGTTTGCTCCCCGTGGCCTGCGCCAAGCGATCTCGATTGATCAAGACATCCGAGTCTGTATCTCCAACATGGTCCCCTAGATTCATGCTGTCCCATGGCGGCGAAGAAACACCCCCATGGCGATCGGTCATGAGTGCCTTGACACGGGCCGGTGCAGGCCATTCAGGGCGTAACCAGTTGGCGGAAAAGTCAGGCAATGGAAGGTCGGTGCTCACAAATCAAGGATCGGGAAAGTCTTGGGCAACATCAAGCCAAAAGGATAAACCCAAAAAAACAATGGTTCACCCCTCAATCGCATCAGCCGTCTACTTTTATTGTGTAATCAAAAATATGGAAAAAGCTCAGCACGCACCGGAGTTGCCCTGGATTGAACCCGGCAAGCCTTTGCCGTGCGCAACCTCGGCTTGGAATGCTTTGTCACCCGCACCCGGTTTATTGGCCGCCAGCAAACACTTGACGGCAACACGTCTGCACGAGGCCTACAGCCAAGGCATATTCCCCTGGTTCAGCATGGGCCAGCCTGTACTCTGGTGGAGTCCTGACCCCCGCATGGTGCTTCATGCCTCACGATTCCGATTTCACAGATCTCTGAGACAAACACTCAAGCGTTGGCTGCTGCACCCAGACTTTGAATTGAGCTTTGACCGCGCTTTTGGACAAGTCATTCGGCGATGCAGCCAGGCCCCCAGAGCGGGCCAAAAGGGCACCTGGATCGTTCCTGCCATGATTTCGGCTTACGAGGAATTTCACAGACAAGGACATGCGCACAGCGTAGAAGTCTGGCTGGACGGTGAACTGGTGGCTGGTCTTTACTTCGTGGCACTGGGCCATGCCGTTTTTGGTGAATCCATGTTCACCACATTGACCGATGGCTCCAAAATGGCGCTGGCCACCTTGGTCAGTGTTTGCCTGAAACACGGCTTGCCCACTATAGATTGCCAACAAAACACCCCGCACTTAGCGTCCATGGGCGCCCAAGAAATGCCCCGATCAGATTTTGTGCAGCTGATCCAAAATGAGCAGATCAAACCCAACATTTCCTGGGCTGATCAAACTTTAAACTGGCATGCGTTGACGGCTTTCAACCAGACACCGTGACCCATCTCAAAGACCTTCACCTGCTGCCACTTCAGTTCTATGCAACGGCTGCTTACGCATGCAGTTATCTGGTGGACCGCTCTGCGCGTTCTCAGGTAGCGACGCCCAGCCATCTGATTCATAACGAGGTTTACTCGGATCTGGTTGAGCAAGGTTTTCGCCGCAGCGGTATGTTCACTTACCGACCCTACTGCGACAGCTGCCAAGCGTGCATGCCTTTGCGAGTCAATGTGGCAACATTCACGCCGGACAGAAGTCAGCGTCGCGCTCAGCAATTGCATCAGCACTTGAAAGTCCGCGTTCTTGATTTGCAATTGGATGCGGAGCACTATGCTTTGTATTTGCGCTATCAGAACACCCGCCATGTGGGTGGCGGAATGGATCAGGACAACGTCGATCAATACAGCCAGTTTTTGCTACAAAGTCGCGTCAACTCGCGCTTGATCGAATTTCGAGAACCCGCTGAAGACGGCGGATTGGGTCCACTGAAAATGGTCAGCATTGTGGACATTCTCAATCATGGTCTTTCTGCGGTTTATACCTTTTATGAACCGGACGATCAGGCCAGCTATGGCACCTATGGTGTGCTTTGGCAAATTCAGCAAGCTGCTCAGTTGGGATTGCCGCATGTCTATCTGGGCTATTGGATTGAAAGCAGTCCCAAAATGAATTACAAATCCCGGTTCCAACCTTGTGAAGTCAGGATTCAAGGACTATGGCAAGTGATGCCTTGAAAATACACATATTTTTCACAGTGTAAAATTCAATCGTATTTATCCCACACGATGAAAAAAGACACAGCCCTTCCACAGACCCCGACCATTCAAGTCATAGAACGGATGTTCTCTTTGATTGATGTGCTTGCCTCACGGGAAGAAGCCATCTCACTCAAGGAAATCAGCGAAAAAACAGGCCTGCACCCCTCAACTGCGCACCGTATTCTCAATGATTTGGCAACTGGCCGGTTTGTCGACCGCCCGGAAGCAGGCAACTACCGCCTGGGCATGCGGCTACTGGAGCTTGGGAATTTGGTCAAAGGCCGCTTGAATGTTCGTGATGCGGCACTTACGCCTATGCGCGAGTTGCACAAACTGATCCAGCAACCCGTGAATTTAAGCATGCGCCAAGGCGATGAAATTGTGTACATTGAGCGCGCTTACAGCGAACGATCAGGTATGCAGGTAGTGCGAGCCATTGGGGGCCGAGCCCCATTGCATCTGACCTCTGTGGGCAAACTTTTTTTGGCTGCAGACGATCCTCTGAGGGTTCGCTCATACGCCAGCAGGACGGGCCTGCCAGGTCAAACACGCAACAGCATCACCCAACTGCCTGTTCTCGAACGGGAGCTGTCACGCGTCAAGCAGTACAGCATTGCACGCGACAATGAAGAACTCGAACTTGGCGTGCGCTGCATTGCCGCAGGTATTTACGATGACCAAGGCAAGTTACTGGCCGGTTTGTCCATCTCGGCACCAGCAGACCGACTCGATGAAGGCTGGCTGCCCAAACTGCAAGCCACCGCCCGAGAAATTTCCACCACACTGGGATACCACGCGGAGCGTTAAGCCTTGCGTGTTGCGTGTTCCAGTGAAACCCATGAGAAAAGGCCCCGCAGGGCCTTTTCTCATGGATCAACGTCATCATCATCCGGGCTGGCGATTGTCCAACGCCAAATGTTTGATGCCCGACATGCCGGGTGATTTTTCAACCCAGCGACGTACCCTCTCCGCATCAGCAATTCGACTGAGTTTGCCTGCCGAATCCAGAAACACCATGATCAATTTGCGCCCAGCCACCTGAGCCTGCATCACCAGACATTGTCCAGCCTCAGAGATGTAACCCGTCTTCTGGATGCCAATATCCCACTGAGGGCTTTTGACCAAGCGATTGGTGTTGTTGTATTGCAATGTGCGACGGCCCACCTCAATCTCGCGACCATGAGAAGTCGACAATTCCCGCAGCACGGGCTCCTTGTAAGCTGCCGCGACCAATGCAGCCAGATCCTTGGCACTCGACTGATTGCGGCTGGACAATCCCGTTGGCTCGACGTAGCGGGTATCCGTCATTCCCAAAATTTTGGCCCGTGCATTCATTCGTGCCACGAAAACATCCAGTCCACCCGGAAAAGTCCGACCTAAAGCATGAGCCGCCCGGTTTTCACTGGACATCAATGCAAGATGCAACAAATCCCCTCGGCTGAGCACCGTACCAACCGCCAAACGTGAAGAACTGCCCTTTTCGGTATCCACATCGTCCTGAGTGATCGTGATCATCTCAGACATGGGCAAATCGGCATCAGAAATAACCAACCCTGTCATTAATTTGGTCAACGACGCAATGGGCAACACAGCTTGGTCATTCTTGCGAAACAACACTTCCTGAGTATCCTGATCAATCACCAAGGCCACGCTTGAGCGCAGATCCAAAGGGTCAGATGTGGTGTGCAATCCAGCCATTTGCCCAAATGATGCCTGCAATGGCATGGCAGCAATACGAGATGAGACGAAAGTTTTGCTGCCTGCGCTATTGAACCGCGTCTTTTTAATCGCTTTATGTTCCGCAACCATTGCATGCTTTTTGAGGGCTCCATGATGAACGCTCGTTTGAGCAACTGCAGGAGACGTCAGCGCAAGACTCCACAAACCAGCGGAGATGAGAGGCACAAAAGCAAGCCCCAAAAATCGGGACGAAAAAATAGAATGAGCTGATTTGGAACGCATGGGCAGCATCGACTGGAAATGAATACGTGGATTGTGCCCCAGAGTTTACTCAAATAAAAAAGTCGCGCAAGAACAATAACTTGCGCGACTTTTTTGATGTCAACAATTACCTCCAAAGGATTCAATTACCCTTGCGCAGCAACCCGATCCGCCTTGCTTTGGAGTTTATTGAGCGCACTGAGGTAGGCCTTGGCCGATGCCACCACGATATCAGGATCCGCCCCAACACCATTGACCACTCGGCCACTGTTTTGTAAGCGCACCGTCACTTCACCTTGGCTTTCGGTGGATCCGCTGATGGCATTGACCGAATAGAGCACCATTTCAGCACCGCTCTTGATATGGGACTCAATCGCCTTAAGTGAGGCATCGACTGGACCATTGCCATCCGATTCTGCGCGGACTTCTTGTCCATCCACGGTAAACACCACCGTTGCATGGGGGCGCTCACCGGTCTCGCTGTGCTGAGACATGGAAACAAAACCATACTGCTCTTTGTCGGCAGTCACACTCTCATCACCCACCAGGGCCAGAATGTCTTCGTCGAAAATCTCACTCTTGCGGTCAGCCAATTCTTTGAATTTGGCAAAAGCGTTGTTGATTTCAGTTTCACTGTCCAAAGTCACGCCCAAGTCTTGCAAACGCTGCTTGAAGGCGTTGCGACCACTCAGCTTGCCCAGAACAATCTTGTTGGTGGTCCAACCCACGTCTTCGGCGCGCATGATTTCGTAAGTGTCGCGCGCCTTGAGCACGCCATCCTGGTGAATGCCCGATGCGTGCGCAAACGCATTGGCGCCCACCACAGCTTTGTTAGGCTGAACCACAAAGCCGGTCGTCTGGCTGACCATGCGGCTGGCGGCCACGATGTGGCTGGTGTCAATGCCGACATCCAGACCGAAATAGTCGCGGCGTGTTTTCACGGCCATGACCACTTCTTCGAGCGAGCAATTACCTGCACGTTCACCCAAACCATTGATGGTGCACTCGACCTGACGAGCGCCGCCAATCTTGACACCGGCCAGCGAGTTGGCAACGGCCATGCCCAAGTCGTTGTGGCAGTGCACAGACCAGATTGCTTTGTCGGAGTTCGGAATGCGTTCGCGCAAGGTCTTGATGAACTGGCCATAAAGCTCAGGGACGGCGTAACCCACCGTATCGGGCACATTGATGGTGGTGGCCCCTTCTGCGATGACGGCTTCCAAAATACGGCACAGGAAGTCCATGTCGCTACGGTAACCGTCTTCAGGACTGAATTCGACATCGCCGACCAGATTACGGGCAAAACGCACCGATTGCTTGGCTTGCTCAAACACCTGATCAGGGGTCATGCGCAACTTCTTTTCCATATGGAGTGGCGACGTGGCAATGAAGGTGTGAATACGCCCGCTGTTGGCCCCCTTAAGGGCTTCGGCAGCGCGAGAAATATCACGGTCATTGGCGCGTGACAAAGAACAAATGGTGGAATCCTTGATGGCGTCCGCAATGGTCTTGACGGCTTCAAAGTCGCCATTGGAGCTGGCCGCAAATCCGGCTTCGATCACATCCACGCGCAAACGCTCCAGCTGGCGCGCAATACGCAACTTCTCGTCGCGTGTCATGGACGCACCGGGCGACTGCTCGCCATCGCGCAAAGTGGTGTCGAAAATAATCAATTTATCAGTCATGTTCACTCCTGGTCAGATACCCGCAAGTCAAAGCAAAAATGCAAAAGGCCCGTTGCGGATGGCATACGGGCCTTTTGGGAAAATGTTTGCGTGCGCTACACATCCCGCCCGTTGGGCAGTAGCAGTAGTGCAGACAAAGAAAAGTTCATGTGGTCACTTTAGCACAGTTCAAAACGGACTTTGTCATCCAGTTGACATCACTGGTGCAAGCCACGCTCTTCTGGCTCATCGGTGGATGTGCTGATCATGCTGGTCGGCTGACCTTTGGCCTTGCGCCAGACATAGATCACATAACCGCTCAGGCCGTAGCCCACAAATACAGCAAACAAAACCGTCGGCGGGTCAATGTTGACCACCGCAATGCCCAAGGCGACCAACACCAGCGTGGCAAAAGGCACGCTCTTTTTCATGTGCATGTCCTTGAAGCTGTAAAACGGCACATTGGTCACCATGGTCAAGCCCGCAAACAGGCACACGGCAAACATGCCCCACGCCACAGCTTTGGCGGGCACGGCGTTATCAAACATGATCCAGACAAAGCCCATCACCAAAGCCGCAGCGGCGGGCGATGGCAAACCCTGAAAATAACGCTTGTCCACCACAGCGGTGTTCACGTTGAAGCGGGCCAGGCGCAAAGCCGCACAAGCGCAATAGACGAAAGCGGCAATCCAGCCCCAGCGACCCAGCTCCTTGAGCGTCCAGACATAGGCGATCAAGGCAGGGGCGGCGCCAAAGGACACCATGTCGGACAGTGAGTCCATCTGCTCACCAAAGGCACTTTGCGTGTTCGTCATGCGGGCTACACGGCCATCCAGGCTGTCCAGCACCATGGCGCAAAAAATCCCGACAGTGGCCAGATCAAAACGACCATTGATGGCCATGACCACGGCATAAAAACCCGCAAACAAAGCGGCCAGGGTGATCATGTTGGGCAGCATGTAGATGCCCTTGGAGGGTTTGCGCACCGGCACAGAGGCTTCTGTGTCTTCGATGTTGTCGTTGGTTTTGTTCATCGTCCATTCCTGTTGGGGCTTTTTCTGATTCATCCCGTGTCAGCGAAGTTTAAGGCAGTTCAAGCGCCCAAGAAAAAGGCCACCTCAGTGGCCTTTTTCACACTCGCCCAAAAGGCCAGATCAGTTACGGGTCTTGTCGACCAGTTTGTTCTTGGCGATCCAAGGCATCATGGCGCGCAATTGAGCGCCCACAACTTCAATGGAGTGGTCAGAAGTCAAGCGACGGCGAGCTGTCATGCTGGGGTAGTTGGTGCGGCCTTCCAGGATGAACATCTTGGCGTATTCACCGGTCTGAATGCGCTTCAGAGCATTGCGCATGGCTTCACGGCTTTGCTCGTTGATAACCTCTGGACCTGTCACGTATTCGCCGTACTCAGCGTTATTCGAGATCGAGTAGTTCATGTTGCCGATGCCACCTTCGTAGATCAGGTCAACGATCAACTTCAACTCGTGCAAGCACTCGAAGTAAGCCATTTCAGGGGCGTAACCGGCTTCCACCAGTGTTTCGTAACCCATTTTGATCAGTTCGACCGCGCCACCACACAGAACAGCCTGCTCGCCGAACAAATCGGTTTCAGTCTCTTCTTTGAAGTTGGTTTCAATGATGCCAGCCTTACCGCCACCGTTGGCCATGGCATAGCTCAACGCCAAAGCACGGGCCTTGCCGCTCTTGTCTTGATGAACCGCCACCAAGTGGGGCACACCGCCGCCTTGGGTGTAAGTGTTACGCACCGTGTGACCAGGGGCCTTGGGGGCAACCATCCACACATCGAGGTCTTCGCGAGGAACAACCTGGTTGTAGTGCACATTGAACCCGTGAGCGAAGGCCAACGAAGCACCTTGCTTGATGTTGGGAGCCACGTTGTTGTTGTAAACCTCGGCGATTTGCTCGTCGGGCAACAAGATCATGACCACATCAGCGGCTTTGACAGCGTCATTGACTTCCATCACGGTCAAACCGGCTTTGCCGACTTTGTCCCAAGATGCGCCACCTTTGCGCAGACCGACGACGACTTTGACGCCGCTGTCGTTCAGGTTCTGAGCGTGTGCATGACCTTGCGAGCCATAACCAATGATGGCCACGGTTTTGCCTTTGATCAGGGACAGATCACAGTCTTTGTCGTAAAAAACTTTCACGGGGTTCTCCTTAGGAATAAACAGGTTCAATGAGTGGGTTTAGACGCGCAGGATGCGCTCGCCGCGCCCGATACCGCATGCACCCGTGCGCACGGTCTCCAAAATGGCACTGCGGTCGATCGCCTCCAAAAAGGCGTCGTTCTTGGACTGGTCACCGGTGAGCTCAATGGTGTAGCTCTTGTCGGTGACGTCGATCACGCGGCCGCGAAAAATGTCGGCCATGCGTTTCATTTCTTCACGTTCCTTGCCCACGGCGCGCACCTTGACGAGCATCAGCTCGCGCTCGGTGTAGGCGCCTTCGGTCAGGTCCACGACCTTGACCACCTCGATCAGGCGGTTCAGGTGCTTGGTGATCTGCTCGATGACATCGTCCGACCCGGTGGTCTGGATGGTCATGCGCGACAGACTCGGGTCTTCGGTGGGGGCCACCGTCAGCGACTCAATGTTGTAACCACGGGCCGAGAACAAGCCCACCACGCGGGACAGGGCACCTGCTTCGTTTTCGATCAATACTGCGATGATGTGTTTCATGATTACAGGTCCTCCGCGCCCAAGAGCATCTCGGTCAGGCCCTTGCCAGCCTTCACCATGGGGAACACGTTCTCCGTAGGGTCTGTGCGAATGTCCAGAAACACCGTGCGATCCTTGAGCCTGCGTGCTTCACGCAAAGCAGGTTCCACATCATCAGGACGCTCCACCAAAATGCCCACGTGGCCATAAGCTTCGGCCAACTTCACGAAGTTGGGCAACGCATCCATGTAGCTGTGGCTGTAACGGCCGGAGTATTCGATCTCTTGCCACTGACGCACCATGCCGAGATAACGGTTATTCAGCGCCACGATCTTGATCGGCGTGTTGTATTGCAGGCAAGTCGACAGCTCCTGAATGCACATTTGCACCGAGCCTTCACCCGTCACGCAAAAAACCTCACTGTCAGGCTTGGCCAGTTTGATCCCCATTGCATAAGGAATGCCCACACCCATGGTGCCCAGACCACCGGAGTTGATCCAGCGGCGTGGTTCGTTGAACTTGTAGTACTGCGCAGCCCACATCTGGTGCTGACCGACATCGGAGGTGATGTAGGCATCAGCATCCTTCGTCATTTCCCACAATGTCTCAATGACTTTCTGGGGTTTGATCACTTGGGTGTTCGTGTTGTCGTAATTCATGCAATCACGACTGCGCCAGCCTTCAATGGTTTCCCACCATTGGCCCAGCGCCTGTGCATCTGGCTTGAGACCTGACTCACGAATCATGCCCATCAACTCTGTCAGCACATCTTTGACGTCGCCCACGATGGGCACATCCACCTTGACACGCTTGGAGATGCTCGACGGATCAATGTCAATGTGGATGATCTTGCGTTCGTTTTGTGCAAAGTGCTTGGGGTTGCCAATCACGCGGTCATCAAAACGGGCACCCACAGCCAGCAATACGTCACAGTTTTGCATGGCGTTGTTGGCTTCGAGGGTCCCGTGCATACCCAGCATGCCCACAAAGCGACGATCGGTTGCAGGAAACGCGCCCAAGCCCATCAGCGTATTGGTCACAGGGTAATTGAGCATGTCCACCAAAGCACGCAATTCAGGACTGGCATTGCTCAGCAAAACGCCACCGCCGGTGTAAATGTAAGGACGCTTGGCCGACATCAACAGTTGCAAAGCTTTGCGGATCTGCCCCCCATGGCCTTTGCGCACGGGGTTATAAGAGCGCATCTCGACCGAGTCGGGATAGCCGGTATAGGGCACTTTGTTGAAAGACACGTCTTTGGGGATGTCTACCACCACAGGGCCTGGCCGACCACTGCGTGCAATGTGGAAAGCCTTTTTCATGACTTCAGCCACATCCTTGGCATCTTTGATCAGGAAATTGTGTTTCACGATCGGCCGTGTGATACCCACGGCATCGCACTCCTGGAAGGCATCCAGACCAATGGCAGCAGTAGGCACTTGCCCACTGATGATCACCATGGGGATGCTGTCCATGTAAGCGGTAGCAATACCGGTCACGGCATTGGTCAATCCAGGGCCTGAAGTGACCAGCGCCACACCCACTTCACCCGTCGCACGAGCAAAGCCATCGGCCGCGTGCACAGCCGCTTGTTCGTGACGCACCAGAACGTGCTGGATGGTGTCTTGTTTGTAAAACGCGTCGTAAATGTGAAGAACGGCGCCACCGGGATAGCCCCAGATGTACTGCACGTTTTCAGCCTGGAGTGCTTTGACCAGAATTTCTGCACCACGCAACTCTTGACCACCCGCAGGGGTCGATGCCATTTCGGCTTTGTTCATTTCCATATTCAACCTTTGTGAATTTCTCTAACGAAAAACCTTGGGTGCCCCTGGGCTCGACTCTTGTGAAGTGGCTTTGGGACTTGAGACCACTGACATGGGCACCAAGCTGTAACGGTGCCGGACGGTGATCCGTTTGCTTTTTTTCAATTGCAATCTCACATTATCGCATTTGTACCGAGCAGTTTTCCAAGCCGTCTCAGGGGTTCATCGGCAATGCCATAATTCGTGACCGGTCAAAGTGTCAGACTCCAAACTGGTATTTCATTCACTCACAAGTAAAAGCATCGCCAAAGCGACTGCTGAAAATAAGTTGGCATCCGAAGCGGAACTCTCAGAATTTCTGAAAAACGTGGAAAAAAAGGCGTTCAAACGCGCTTACTACCATGTTCGAGACGAGGACGCAGCCCTGGACATCCTCCAAGACAGCATGATCAAGCTGTGTAACAGCTACGGGGACAAACCCATCGCGGAACTCCCAATGTTGTTCCAGCGAATCTTGTCCAACACTGTTCTGGACTGGTTTCGGAGACAAAAAACCCGCAACGCCCTGTTCAGCAATCTCAGTGATTTCGGCACAGATGACGCTGATGGCGAATTTGACCTGCTTGAAGTCTCCAGCAGCGCGGCTGACAATGGAACCTCAGAGAGCGCTGAAGATTGGATTGGGAGAGTTCAAACCCTCGAACACATCGAGACAGCCATCATGAACTTGCCTGCTCGTCAACGAGAAGCCTTCCTGCTGCGTTATTGGGAGGAGATGGATCTTGCTGAAACAGCCGCCGTGATGGGCTGCTCGGAAGGCAGCGTCAAAACCCACTGCTCTCGGGCCATTCAGGCCTTGAGCAAAACCTTGGCAACCCAAGGAATCCGACCATGAAAATCCAAAACACACCGAATGAGCTGGACCTGGACCGTTTGGGTCGACATTTTTCGGCCCAATTGACGTTGGCCACACCAGGTCTGCCCCATGAAATCAGCGAACGGCTGCGCGTGGCACGACTGCGCGCTCTGGCTGAGCGCAAACCTCAACTTCAGTCTCGCCTGGTGAGCACAGCACAAGTCAACCACAACGGCACATTAACGGCATCCCCTGACGAAGGTTTGAACCTGTGGAGCATCCTGGCATCTGCTTTGCCGCTCTTGGCTTTGGTGCTTGGGTTACTGGCCATTCAGTGGGTACAGCAAGACAATTTCACATCTGAAATTGCAGCCATTGACTCGGCTCTCCTGACGGATGAATTGCCACCAGACGCCTATGCTGATACAGGCTTTGTTCAGTTTCTCAAGCAAGGACTCCAGGCTGGTGCCGCGCATGACTGAGATGAGAAAGCGCTACCTTCCAATTCTTGACCCGGCATTGCGACTGGGCTGCGGCTTGTTCTTGTCGACCAGTTTGACAGCGGCCGTGGCACAAACACAAACTAACGTTGCAAAACCAGTAACAAATATCACCCATTCCAATACCGAAGCCAATTCTCCAAGCTGGCAACAATTGACGTCCCGTCAAAAGCAGGCGTTGGCCCCTTTGGGCGCCCAATGGAGCGCGCTGACTGCACAACAGCAACGCAAGTGGCTCACGATTTCCCAGAACTTTTCACAACTCTCGGCATCTGAACAAACGACCATGCACACACGCATGGCCGATTGGGTGGCATTGAGCCCACAACAGCGCAATGTGGCTCGTTATAACTTCAACACGCTGCAAAATTTGCCCAAAGAAGACAAAAAAGCCAAGTGGGAAGCCTATCAAGCCCTGTCTGTCGAAGAAAAGCGCTTGCTGTCCGCAGAATCTACAGCCCCCACCAAGAGCGCCGCACCGACGGCCAAGCCGTTGGAATCCCGTCGTTTGGTGCACCCCGCTGTCCATCCAGCTGACGCATCCCGGTCAGTCAATGCCACCACCATCGACCGCAAAACCCTCTTGCCGCGACCATCTACATTGGCAGTCCCGAAACAAACCGTTCCAGCCGGTTCTTCAGAGACAGCGCCTGATACCGCACGCAACGCCACAGAAACTGCTCCCTCATGATGCGTAACGGTTCAGCCACTTCAAACCCATCCCCTCTGGCGACGCCCTCACTTGCACGCCGCATGGCTTGCTGGCTTTATGAAGGCATGCTCCTGTTTGGCGTGGTCTTCATCTCTGGCTATCTGTTCAGCGCCCTGAGCCAGACACGCCACGCCATGGACAACCGTCCTGGATTGCAGGCTTTTTTGTTTTTAATTCTGGGGATTTACTTCACCTGGTTCTGGTCCCGAGGGCAAACTCTGGCCATGAAAACTTGGCACATCCGTGCAGTCGATTCAGCAGGTCAACCCCTGACCCAAGCCCGCGCCCTGCTTCGCTATGTTCTGGCTTGGTTGTGGCTCCTGCCACCTTTGCTCTTGACGCTGCCTTTTGGATTGCCCGCCCTGGAAGTTGGGGTGCTCACCGTAGGCTGGGTCATTGTTTGGGCGTTGCTCAGCCGCTTTCACCCCGAAAGACAGTTCTGGCACGATGCTTGGGCTGGAACGCGTCTGATTTCTCAGCCCACTTGAGGCACCACAACGATGCCCAGCTCCCCCCACACTTCATCCGAGGTCAACCCACAAAAATCGCGCAAGGGCTTGTCACGCATCCTGCATGCCGGCGGCTACTCCCTGCAGGGTTTGCTAGCTGGATGGGCTGAAACAGCTTTTCGACAAGAAGCCCAACTCGCGATCGTTTTGATCCCCCTTGCATTCTGGCTGGGACAAACCTGGCTTGAAACTGCCGCACTGGCTGGATCGCTTGTGTTGGTCTTGATCGTTGAATTACTCAACAGCGGCATCGAGTCTGCCATTGACCGCATTGGCCCCGAATGGCACGACCTGTCCAAGCGCGCCAAGGACATGGGCAGTGCAGCCGTATTGCTCAGCTTGCTGCTTTGTGCCAGCGTCTGGCTGGCAGCCATTTGGTGCAAGCTGAACCCATCATGACAAAATCAACGCCTGCATTTTCGATCTGCGTTTATTGTGGATCCAAGCCCGGCAACAAGCCCGGATTTGCCCAACTCGCGGAGCAAGTAGGCACGTGGATTGGCTCACACGGCGGTCAATTGATCTATGGTGGCGGGCGAAACGGCCTCATGGGCCTCGTGGCTGAAGCCACCATGGCCGCTGGTGGCGCGGTGGTGGGGATCATTCCTACCGCTTTGGTCGAAAAAGAATGGGCACACCGCGGCTGCACCGAGCTGCATGTCGTGGACACGATGCATGAACGCAAACGCATGATGGCCGACAAAGCCGATGCTTTTTTGGCGCTGCCCGGCGGCATTGGCACCTTTGAAGAATTGTTTGAAGTCTGGACCTGGCGCCAGCTGGGCTACCACGACAAGCCCGTGGGCATCCTCAACAGCAATGGTTATTACGACGGCCTCATGGATTTCGTTGCCCAGGTGGTGCAAGACGGCTTCATGGCCAATTGGCAAATTGACCTGGTCACCCTCGGCACAGAGCCTGAAGCCTTGCTGCAAAGTTTGGTACAAAAGGCTGGCTTTTCACCCCAAGCCAAAGTTGAACTGCTCTGACTGGCTGACGGTTGCAGCCTGCGATCGTCGGACACAGCTCGCCGAGAGTGCGCAGCCCGTTCAGGCTGCGCCACCGCCACTCAAATGGCGGTTTCGTCTTGCTCACCGGTGCGGATGCGCACCACACGCTCCACCGAAGTCACAAATATTTTTCCGTCACCGATCTTGCCGGTTCTGGCCGCCTTGACGATGGCATCGACGCAGTTGTCCACATCGTCATCCTTGACAACCACTTCAACCTTCACCTTGGGCAAAAAGTCGACCACGTATTCTGCGCCACGGTACAGCTCGGTGTGGCCTTTTTGACGGCCAAAGCCTTTGACTTCAGTGACCGTGAGACCGGTCACGCCGCATTCAGCCAATCCCTCACGAACCTCTTCCAGTTTGAAAGGTTTGATGACGGCAGTGATCTGTTTCATGGGAAAGTCCTCAAAAATTAAGCACGAAATTTATTGGTCATAGGATAACGCCAATCCTTGCCAAAACTGCGGTGGGTCACGCGAATGCCCACGGGCGATTGACGCCGTTTGTACTCATTGAGCTTGATCAGGCGGGTGACCTTCTCCACATCGGCCCGTTCAAAGCCATCTGCGATCAAAGCCTCCACACCCTCATCGTTCTCCATATACCTCTGGATGATGGCGTCCAGCACCTCATAAGCGGGCAAGCTGTCCTGATCTTTCTGATCCGGTCGCAGCTCAGCGCTTGGGGGCCGAGTGATGATGCGCTCTGGAATCGGCTGGCTACCCGTGCCGTACGGGTCATTCATGTTGCGCCAGCGCGCCAGATCAAACACCCGGGTTTTGACCACATCCTTGATCACCGCAAAACCACCCGCCATGTCGCCATAAAGCGTGCAATACCCCGTGGCCATTTCGCTCTTGTTGCCTGTGGTCAGCACAATCGCCCCCGTCTTGTTGGACAACGCCATCAGCAAGGTGCCGCGAATGCGGGCCTGGATGTTCTCTTCGGTCGTATCCTCCTTCAAGCCCGCAAATTGATCTGCCAGGGCTTGTTTGAAGCCATCAAACAAGGGCGCAATGGCAATTTCGTCGTAACGCACATTCAAACGTTTGACCATGTCACGCGCGTCGATCCAGCTGATGTCGGCCGTGTAAGGCGACGGCATCATCACCGCATGGATCTTGTCAGCCCCAATGGCATCCACCGCAATGGCCAGCACCAGCGCCGAATCAATGCCGCCTGACAGCCCCAAAATCGCGCCCTTGAAACCGTTCTTGCCCAAATAATCGCGCACTCCCAGCACCAACGCATCCCACAACTCGGCATCGGCATTGGCCAGAGGCACCAGGGCATCAGCCCCGGCGGTCAAATCCACGCCCTGCGGGTTCACCGCAAGCTGCACCGTCAAATCCGCTTCGCGAAAGCCCTCTGCCCGCGCTACCACTTGGCCTTGTGCATCCAGCGCAAAGGAGCGACCTTCAAAAATCACCTCATCCTGACCGCCTACCAAATGCGCGTAAATCAGGGGCAAGCCGCAATCGGCCACCCGCTCGCGCATGCGCTGCTCACGCTCGGCGCCCTTGCCCGCATGGAAAGGCGAGGCGTTCAGCACGGCCAGCACCTGTGCGCCTGCATCGCGTGCCAAGCGGGCAGGTTCATCAAACCAGGCATCTTCGCAAATCAGCAGGCCTACCTTCACGCCATCGACCTCAAAAACCCCCACGCCCTGGCCCGGGGTGAAATAACGACGCTCGTCAAACACCTGGTAATTGGGCAACTCGCGCTTGTCATAGTGCGCCACCACCTGGCCCTCGCACAGCACAGAAGCCCGGTTATGCCGACGCGTCACGGCCACGCTGCGTGTGCGCAAACCGCCGCCTTCAGGGTGTCCAATCACGACATGCAGGCCCTTTAACCCGGCCAAGGCCTGGGCCACCGTTTTCAGGGCATCATCACAGGCGTCAATGAAGGCTGGGCGCAGCAATAAATCTTCGGCGGCATAGCCGCAAAGGGACAATTCGGGCGTGACCACCAAGCGCACACCGCGGCCATAAGCCTCAGTCGCAGCGTCGATGATCTTGCGGGCATTGCCAGGCATGTCGCCCACAACGAAATTGAGCTGAGCCACACAAATTTGGAGAGTCATACAGGTGCAAGAAAATGTGAGCTTGAATTATGTCACCCAGGTGCTGGATGACCTGCGTGCCATCGAGCCCCAGGCTTGGGACGACTTGCTGGCAAGGCAAGAAGCACCATCGCCCTTCATGCAGTATGCCTATTTGTCGGCCATGCTCAGCAGCCAGTCGGCTACGTCCGAGACTGGCTGGTTATTGCAAGTGTTCAGTCTTTGGCGGGACACCCCGGATGGCCTGTCTTTGGCCGCAGCGTGCCCGCTTTACATCAAAAACCATTCACGAGGCGAATACGTTTTTGACCACGCCTGGGCCGATGCCTACGAACGCCACGGCCTGGCCTATTACCCCAAAGCGCTGGTGGCCTCGCCCTTTACCCCTGTACCGGGCACCCGCTTACTGGCCGAGTCGCAACAGGCACGGCAGGCCCTGCTGACAGCCATGCTGACCTGGTGCGAAGGCCATGGAATCCCCTCACTGCACATCTTGTTTGCCAGCCCCCAAGACTTGCTGGCATCTACCCAAGCTGGTTTGCTGCAACGCAGCCAGGTTCAGTTCCACTGGCTAAACCAAGGATGGCGCAATTTTGATGATTTCTTAAGCAGTTTGAACCAGGAAAAACGCAAAAAAATCCGTCAGGAACGCAGAAAAGTACACGAGGCAGGCATCACGTTTCGTGCCGTTCGCGGCCCCGACATGGATGCCGAAGACTGGGCATTGCTGCTGCGTTGTTACCAGCAAACCTATTGGGAACACGGCAACCCACCGTATTTGACCCCGGCGTTTTTTGAATCCATGCGCACCCACATGGCCCGCCACTGGCTGCTGTTTGTGGCCGAGCGCGCAGGCCAGCCCATCGCCATCAGCCTGATTGGCTTGCACCTGACCGCCCAAGGCGAGCCCGAAGTGGCTTATGGCCGCTACTGGGGTGCGCTGGAGCGGGTCGATTGCCTGCACTTTGAGGCCTGCTACTACCAGCCCATCGAATGGTGCATCCAGCATGGCCTCCAACGCTTTGAAGGCGGCGCCCAAGGCGAACACAAAATGGCCCGCGCCCTGCTGCCAACGCCCACACACAGCGCGCATTGGCTGGCGCACCCGGCTTTTTCAGAGGCGGTGGCCAGATTTTTGGAACGGGAAAACGCAGGTATTGAAAACTACTTGGAAACCTTGCACCAACATTCGCCTTTGAAGAAAAACCCCTAAAAAAATGCCTGCGCGGTGCAAACCGGGCAGGCATTTGGAGGCCACGGCTCCAGTAAGGAGCCACTGACTCAGTCGATCAAGCCTTGTTGTAATTGGCGATGCCGTCGGTGATTTCCTTGGCAGCAGATTCGACACCTTCCCAGCCTTTGACCTTGACCCACTTGCCTTTTTCGAGGTCTTTGTAGTGTTCAAAGAAGTGGGCAATTTGCTTGAGTTGCAGCTCATGCACGTCGTCCAGGGACTTGATGTTGGCGTAAATCGGCAAGATTTTTTCGGTAGGAACGGCCAGCACTTTGCCGTCCATGCCGCCTTCGTCTTCCATCAGCAAGATGCCAATGGCACGGCAAGGCACCACCACGCCTGGGGGCAATGGGAAAGGTGTCATCACCAGCACGTCCACGGGATCGCCATCACCTGCGATGGTTTTGGGAACATAACCGTAGTTGGTCGGGTAGTGCATGGCCGTACCCATGAATCGATCCACAAACAAGGCGCCGGACTCTTTGTCCACTTCGTACTTGATCGGGTCAGCGTTCATCGGGATTTCGATGATCACGTTAAAGGCTTCGGGCACTTTGCTGCCGGGGGTGACTTTGTTCAGGGACATGGTGTCTCGTTGGAAAAGTTAAGAAAAAAGAAAATCCTAGGGATTAACCCCGATTTTACTTTCACAGGGCTTGCGCGATTTCCGATCCAGCCTCTTTAATGAACTGTTGGCCAATCGTTCTCCGGGTTCGGCGATCGAGGAAGCAACGCCGTGGAGGGGCCTCCAATGCGTTGCACCTCTGTTCAGCGACAACCATCGAGGAGAAAACGATGACTGGAAACTCAGTGCTCTTTCTGGCGCTCGCCTGTGGTCTGATTGCCGTGGCTTACGGCATTTGGGCCAGGCGGTGGATCCTTTCTCAAGATGCCGGCAATCCCCGGATGCAGGAAATTTCGGCCGCCATCCAGGCCGGCGCGGCCGCCTATCTGGCCCGGCAATACAAAACCATCGCGATCGTCGGCGTGGTGCTTACCGTTTTGATGGGCGTCTTTCTGGACGGCGTCACCGCTGCGGGCTTCGTGATCGGCTCGGTGCTTTCGGGTGCTTGCGGCTTCATCGGCATGAACGTGTCGGTCAAAGCCAACGTGCGCACCGCGCAAGCGGCAACACGGGGCATTGGCCCAGCATTGGATGTGGCATTTCGGGGTGGCGCCATCACCGGCATGCTGGTGGTCGGACTGGGCCTCTTGGGCGTGACGGGCTTTTTCTGGTTCCTGACGGGCAACGGCAACCTCACACCCGACAAGAACCTGGCCCCCCTGCTCAACCCGCTGATCGGCTTTGCCTTTGGCTCATCGCTGATCTCGATCTTTGCCCGCCTGGGAGGAGGCATTTTCACCAAAGGCGCTGACGTGGGCGCCGACCTGGTGGGCAAGGTGGAGGCTGGCATTCCCGAAGACGACCCGCGCAACCCCGCTGTGATCGCTGACAACGTGGGTGACAACGTGGGCGACTGCGCGGGTATGGCCGCCGACCTGTTCGAGACCTACGCGGTCACGTTGATCGCCACGATGGTGCTGGGCGCCCTGGTGATCTCGGCAGCACCGCGCCAGGCCGTGTTGTATCCGCTCGCTTTGGGCTCGGTTTCCATCATCGCTTCCATCATCGGCTGCTTTTTTGTCAAGGCCTCGCCGGGCATGACCAATGTGATGCCCGCGCTCTACAAAGGCCTGGCGATTGCGGGCGTGCTCTCGCTGATCGCCTTTTACTTTGTCACCACTTGGTTGATGCCTGACAACGCCTTGGGCGGCACCGGCGGCCAGATGAAACTGTTCGGCGCCTGCACCGTGGGCCTGGCACTCACGGCAGCCCTGGTCTGGATCACCGAGTTCTACACCGGCACGCAATACGCCCCGGTGCGGCACATCGCGCAGGCTTCGACCACCGGCCACGGCACCAACATCATTGCCGGTTTGGGCGTCTCCATGCGCTCTACCGCCTGGCCGGTCATGTTCGTTTGCCTGGCCATCTGGACCGCCTATACGCTGGGTGGCTTGTACGGCATTGCTGTAGCAGCCATGTCCATGTTGAGCATGGCGGGTATTGTGGTGGCGTTGGACGCCTATGGCCCCATCACTGACAACGCGGGCGGCATTGCCGAAATGGCCGAGTTGCCCAGCAGCGTGCGTGACATCACCGACCCGCTGGATGCCGTGGGCAACACCACCAAGGCCGTGACCAAGGGCTATGCCATCGGCTCGGCGGGTCTGGCCTCGCTGGTGCTGTTTGCCGACTACACCCACAAACTCGAAGCCTATGGCAAAGCCATCAGCTTTGACCTGTCCGATCCGCTGGTGATCATTGGCCTGTTCATTGGCGGCCTGATCCCCTACCTGTTCGGCGCCATGGCCATGGAAGCGGTGGGCCGGGCTGCAGGCAGCGTGGTGGTCGAAGTGCGTCGACAGTTCAAGGAGATCCCCGGCATCATGGAAGGCACGGCCAAGCCCGAATACGGCAAGGCGGTCGACATGCTCACCACTGCGGTCATCAAGGAAATGGTGATCCCCAGCCTCTTGCCCGTGGTGGTGCCGGTGCTGGTCGGTTTGATCTTGGGCCCCAAGGCGCTGGGCGGTTTATTGATGGGCACCATCATCACCGGCCTGTTTGTGGCGATTTCCATGTGTACCGGCGGCGGCGCCTGGGACAACGCCAAGAAGTACATCGAAGACGGCCACCACGGCGGCAAGGGCTCGGAGGCCCACAAAGCGGCCGTCACGGGCGATACCGTGGGCGACCCCTACAAAGACACCGCAGGCCCTGCGATCAACCCGCTGATCAAGATCATCAACATCGTGGCGCTGTTGATCGTGCCGCTGGTGATGAAATTCCACGGCGCTTGATCTGCCCTACCCTCTCGAAGGCCCGCCTTGGCGGGCCTTTTTCATGGGCAATCCCCCCGGCCCAGTTCCATGTGCCTTGCGTCATGTCCCATCGGTGATTTTCAAAATCCACCACCCGTTCACAATCGAGGTCATGCAACTGAATTTCATCGCCAACCAATCCGTTCAGGCCCTGGCAGGGCAAACCATTGATGTGCTCGACCCGTCCGACGGACAGGTGTTCGATCAGATCCCGCGCAGCCAGGCGTCCGACATCGATGACGCCGTGCAAGCGGCTAGGGCAGCCTTCAACGGCCCTTGGGGCAAGCTGACCGCCGTGGAGCGCGGCCGCTTGCTCATGAAGCTGTCGCAAAAAGTGAGCGAGCACGCCGCCGAGCTCGCCGCCCTGGAGCAGCGCGACTGCGGCAAGCCCACCAAGCAGGCCGCCGCCGATTCAGTGGCCTTGGCGCGTTATTTTGAGTTTTATGCGGGATCGTGCGACAAGCTGCACGGCGAGACCCTGCCCTACCAAAACGGCTACAGCGTGCTGACCTGGCGCGAGCCGCATGGCGTGACGGGCCATGTGATACCTTGGAACTACCCAATGCAAATTTTTGGGCGCAGCGTAGGTGGCGCTTTGGCTGCAGGCAATGCCTGCGTGGTCAAACCCGCCGAAGACGCTTGCCTATCGCTCATTCGCGTAGCGCAACTGGCCGCCGAAGTGGGCTTTCCGCCCGGCGCCATCAACATCGTCACCGGTTACGGCCATGAAGTGGGCGACGCGCTGGCCCGCCACCCAGGCATTGACCACATCAGCTTCACTGGCAGCCCCCGGGTGGGCACGCTGATCCAGCAAGTGGCAGCCGAGCGCCACTGCCCGGTGACGCTGGAGCTGGGCGGCAAAAGCCCACAAATCATTTTTGACGACGCCGACCTGGACGCGGCGATTCCGGTGGTGGTCAACGCCATCGTGCAAAACTCGGGGCAGACCTGCAGCGCGGGCTCGCGCGTTCTGATTCAGCAAGGCATTTACGAGCCCTTGCTCAAGCGGCTGGGCGAGGCGTTCAGCCGCCTGCAAGTGGGCTCGGCCGCCATGAACCTGGACTTGGGGCCACTGATCCGCGCCAGCCAGTTGGAGCGCGTCACCGGCTTTTTGGACCAAGCCAAGGCCGATGGCATTGCCACCGTGGCCCAAGGGCAAATCGCGGCGGGCGTGCCTGCGGGCGGCTTTTACCAGGCCCCCACCCTGCTGCGCGATGTGCCGGTGATGCACCGCCTGGCGCAAGAAGAAGTGTTTGGTCCGGTGCTGTCGGCCATGTCCTTCACCGACGAGGACCACGCGGTCGAATTGGCCAATGCCACCGAGTTTGGTTTGGTGGCCGGTATTTGGACGCGTGACGGTGGACGCCAGTTCCGCATGGCCAAACGCGTGCGCAGCGGCCAGGTGTTCATCAACAACTACGGCGCAGGCGGTGGCGTGGAGCTGCCCTTTGGCGGGGTCAAGTCTTCGGGCTATGGGCGCGAAAAAGGCTTCGAGGCCCTGCTGGGCTTCACCACCCTCAAAACAGTGGCCATCCAGCACGGCTGAGGCCGCCGACCTGCAAATACCCCCTCGCAGGTCGGCAGCTTCAGCTCAGACCAGTTGGTTCCTGCGCAGGATTGCGTCGGGGCTGAAGCCGCCGACCTGCGGAGCAGCCAGAAATACTCCCTGCGCATCCTTGACCATGCCGCCTCAAGGGCGTGGCGGCTCGGGCACAATCGACCCCCATGTCTGAACGCGTCATTCCGCTGGTTGACCAGCGCCACCCCAGCCTGCCTTTGCCCCCTCTTTTGGCGGGGCATGATCTGAGCCAGTTGCCCATCGACGACCTGCGTCGTCCGTTGACCGATTTGCGCATCAGCGTGACGGACCGGTGCAACTTCCGGTGCAGCTATTGCATGCCCAAGGAAGTCTTTGACAAGGACTACGCCTACCTGCCGCACAGCCACCTGTTGAGCTTTGAAGAGATCACCCGCATCGCCAGCGTGTTTGTGGGTCGGGGCGTGCGCAAAATCCGCCTCACGGGCGGCGAGCCCCTGCTGCGCAAGAACATCGAAATCCTGATCGAACAACTGGCGGACCTGCGCACGCCCGACGGGCTGCCGCTTGATTTGACGCTGACCACCAACGGCTCACTGCTGGCGCGCAAAGCCCAAAGCCTGAAAGACGCAGGCCTGCAACGCGTGACGGTAAGCCTGGACGGGCTGGATGACACCATCTTCCGCCGCATGAACGATGTGGACTTCCCCGTGGCGGATGTATTGGCCGGCATCGAAGCGGCAAGGGCTGCGGGCCTGGGGCCGATCAAAGTCAACATGGTGGTCAAGCGTGGCACCAACGAGCATGAAATTTTGCCCATGGCCCGGCATTTCCGGGGAACGGGCATCGTGCTGCGCTTCATTGAATACATGGATGTGGGTGCGACGAATGGCTGGTGCATGGACGAGGTGCTGCCCAGCGCGGACGTCGTGCGCTTGCTGCAAACCGAGCTGCCTCTGGTGCAACTCGACCCATCTGCCCCCGGCGAAACTGCCGAGCGCTGGGGTTACGCCAACGCACAGGGTGCACACGACCCGGCTTTGGGCGAGATCGGCGTCATCAGCAGCGTGACGCAAGCGTTTTGCGGCGACTGCAACCGCGCCCGTTTGTCGACCGAAGGCCGCTTGTACCTGTGCCTGTTTGCCAGCCAAGGCTACGACCTTCGCCAGCTCTTACGCGACCCGGCGCAAAGCGACCACGCGCTGGCCCAGACGGTGGACGCCATTTGGCGCGGACGCACTGACCAATACTCCTTGCAACGCAGTTTGCGCGCACCAGACACCGCCAGCGGCCCAGGCCGCCGGGTGGAGATGAGCTACATCGGAGGCTGAAGGCCATGAACCACACCCCACCGGCCATCACGGGCCTGATCTTGGCGGGCGGTCGCGGCTCGCGCATGGGCGGCATCGACAAAGGCCTGCAAAACTTTCGCGGTCTGCCCCTGGCCCTGCAAACCCTGATGCGCCTGCAGCTGCAAAGCTTGCCGCTGCAAGAGATTTTGCTCAACGCCAACCGCAACCTGTCGGCTTACGAGTCGCTGGGCGTGCCCGTCTGGCCTGACAGCATCGACGGCTATGCCGGGCCTCTGGCCGGTTTCCTCACGGGCCTGGAACGCTGCGAAACGCCGCTTTTGCTCACCGTGCCCTGCGACACGCCCCTGTTTCCGCTCGACTTGGCCGAGCGCCTGTACCAAGCCATGCATGCACAAGACGCCGACATGGCCATGGCCGCTGCCCCCGAGGCCGATGGCGCCGTGCACCCCCAACCGGTGTTTTGCCTGCTCAAAACCGAAATGCTCGAGAGCCTGGTCAAGTTCACCCAAGGCGGTGGCCGAAAGATCGATGCCTGGACAGGTCAGCACCGCTGCGCCATCGTGCCCTTTGACCAGGCGGGTGACAGCGCCGAGGCGTTCTCCAATGCCAACACGCTGGCCGAACTCCAGCAACTCGAAGCCCTTTGAAGTGCGTTGCCTCGCAACGACCGTGCCGACCTCACCATGACCACGCCCCTTAGCCTGAACGACATTGCCGAGCGATTGCAAGGCTACGACCCGCAAGCCCTGTCGGCTCGTCATGTGAACGACTTTCTCGCCCAACTGGTGCAGCCGGTGCGCGAACTAGAAACCGTGCCCCTGATGCAGGCCCATGGCCGCATTTTGGCCAGCGATGTGGTCTCGCCCATCAGCGTGCCGCCGCACGACAACTCGGCCATGGACGGCTACGCCCTGCGGGGTGCAGAACTGCAAGCCGGGCAAGCCAGCCCTTTCAAGGTGGTGGGCACCGCTTTTGCGGGCGCAGCTTGGCAAGGCACCGTGCAAGCCGGTGAATGCGTGCGCATCATGACCGGCGCCATCATGCCCGCAGGTCTGGACACCGTGGCCCCGCAAGAGCTGGTGCAAACCGAGGGCGATACGGTGCGGGTGCCGCAGGGCCTGCTGCAGACGGGCGACAACCGCCGCTTGGCTGGCGAAGACCTGATGGCAGGCCAAGCGGCCCTGTCGGCCGGGACGCGATTGACGCCTGCAGCCTGCGGCCTGCTGGCCAGCCTGGGCTTGCCCACCGTCTCGGTCTGGCGCAGGCCCAAAGTGGCCTACTTTTCAACCGGCGACGAGATTTTGAGTCTGGGTGAAGCCCCCCGCGAAGGCGCCGTGTACGACAGCAACCGCTACACCGTGGCAGGCATGGTGCAGGCGCTGGGGTGTGAGCTGATCGACATGGGCGTGGTGCGCGACGAGCCTGCCGCGCTGGAACAGGCTTTTCGTGATGCTGCAACGCAGGCCGACGCCGTCATCACCAGCGGCGGCGTGAGCGTGGGCGAAGCCGACCACACCAAGGCCATGATGAAAAAACTCGGCGATGTGGCGTTTTGGCGCATCGCCATGCGCCCGGGCCGCCCCATGGCGGTGGGCCGCATCGCCCAGGGCGACCGTTCGGCCGTGCTGTTTGGCCTGCCCGGCAACCCGGTGGCAGTCATGGTGACCTTTGCCGCCTTTGTGCGCCCTGCCCTGCAGCAACTCATGGGCTGGCAGGCCCCGGCGCTGCCCATGCTCAAGGCCAAAAGCCTGGAGGCGTTACGCAAAAAACCGGGCCGCACCGAATACCAGCGCGGCATCGTCACCACCAACGCCGCAGGCGAACTGGTGGTCCGCACCACTGGCAATCAGGGCTCAGGCGTACTCAGCTCCATGGTGCAGGCCAACGGCCTGATCGTGCTGAGCCACAGTCAAGGCCATGTGGCCGTGGGCGACGAAGTGGACGTGATGATGTTTGAAGGGCATCTGTAGGCCCTCAGGATTGGACTCTTCAGGTGCAGGCCTGTTGATCGGGCCCCATGAAGATTGAATGCCCCCTTTGTTTGTCCGTTGTAGATCGGTGGCTTTAGCCCCGACGCATAGCCTATGACGAAGCTCGCAATGTCGGGGCTAAAGCCACCGACCTGCGGAGAGACGGTGCATAAAATTCAATCTTCAGCGTGCCGGATCAATGAGGCGTCACGTTTTCCAGCGAGGTGGCGCCCACAGACACCCCCAAGGCTTTGAAAGCTGGCGCCCCCAGGCGCCTGCTTTCAATGCGCTGCGCCGACGGGTTCTTCGTGGGCAATGGCTTTGTTGGGGCCGGGCACTGACTTGCGGGCCAGCAAGGAATACATGGTCGGGACCACGAAGATGGTGAGCAAGGTGCCCAAGCTCATGCCGCCCACAATCACCCAACCAATTTGGGTGCGGCTTTCCGCGCCAGCGCCTTTGGCCAAAGCCAGTGGCACCGAGCCCAGCACCATCGCGCCGGTGGTCATCAAAATGGGGCGCAGGCGTTGACCACTGGCTTTGACCAGGGCGTCAAAGGTCTCCACACCCTGTTCGCGCAGCTGGTTGGTGAACTCCACAATCAAAATGCCGTGCTTGGTGATCAGCCCCACCAGGGTGATCAGGCCAATCTGTGAATACACGTTGAGCGAGCCGCCGGTCCATTTGAGCGCCAGCAAGGCGCCAATCATGGACAAGGGCACCGACAGCAAGATGATGAAGGGGTCGATGAAGCTCTCGAACTGTGCGGCCAGCACCAAAAAGATGAAGAACAGCGCCAGCACAAACACGATGACCAAAGCGCCCTGGGAGTTGCGAAATTCCCGCGATGTGCCGTTGAGCTCGGTGGTGTAACCCGGTTTGAGCACTTTGGAAGCAGTGGCGTCCAGGAACTTGAGGGCCTCCCCCAAAGAATAGTCTGCCGACAGGTTGGCCGTGATGGAGACCGAGCGGCGTTGTCCAAAGTGGTTGAGTTCGCGCGGCGACACGCTTTCACGGACCTTGACCACGGCGGACAAGGGGATCATGGCGTCATTGCGACCCCGCACGTAGATGTTGTCAATGTCATCGGGCGTGTCGCGTCGGCTGGCCTGGGTTTGCACAATCACGTCGTACTGCTCTGCGTCTTTCTTGTAGCGCGTGACCACACGACCACCCAGCATGGTTTCCAGCGCTTTGGCCACGACCTCGATGCTCAGGCCCAACTCGGCCGTCTTGGCGCGGTCCACCTCAATGCGCAATTCGGGTTTGTTCAGGCGCAAGTCCACATCAGGCGAAACGATGCCCGGGTTTTTGGCGATCTCGTCGAGCATCTCGCGTGTGACCGCGCTGAGGTTCTGGTAACTGTCCGAGGTCTGGATCACAAAGTTGATCGGACGCTCGCGAAAGCCCTGCCCCAGCGAAGGCGGTGTGATCGGGAAAGCGGTCACACCGGGCAGGCTGGCAAATTTGGGGCCCAGTTCGCGGGCAATTTCCAGTGTGGTGCGACTGCGTTTTTCCCAATCCACCGCCCGGTAAATGACCGAGCCTTGCGCCACCGTGGGGTTGCCGATGTTGGCAAAAATGCGGTCAAACTCGGGATAGGCTTCGCCCATGCGCTCCAACACTTTGGCATACCGGTCGGTGTAATCGAGTGTCGAGCCGTCGGGCGCGGTGACCGTGGCCAGCAAAGTGCCCCGGTCTTCCATGGGGGCCAACTCCTGCTTCATGGTCGGATAAACCCAGACAATGGCCACCCCGCTGCCCAACATGACCAGCAGCACCAGCCAGCGGGTCTTGAGCAAAACCCAGCGCAACAAGCGCTCATAGGCGTCAGACAAGGCCGTGAGCCAACGCTCCATATTGCGGTCAAACCAGCCCGGATTGGGGTTGTGCTTGAGCAGTTGGGAACTCATCATGGGTGAAAGCGTCAAGGCCACAAAGCCTGACACGATGACCGAGCCCGCCAGCGCCAGTGCAAATTCAGTGAAGAGCTTGCCTGTGCGCCCCGGTGTGAAGGCCAGCGGCGCAAACACGGCGGCCAGCGTCATGGTCATGGCGACCACGGCAAAACCAATCTCACGGGCGCCCTTGATGGCGGCAGAAAAAGGGTCCAGGCCTTCTTCAATGTGGCGGTAAATGTTCTCCAGCACCACGATGGCATCGTCCACCACCAGACCAATGGCCAGCACCAGCGCCAGCAAAGTCAGGGTGTTGATGGTGAAACCGGCCAGGGCCATCATGGCAAAGGTGCCAATCAGGCTGACGGGAATGGTGATGATGGGAATGATGGAGGCGCGCAAAGTGCGCAAAAACACAAAAATCACCAAAGCCACCAAGATGACCGCCTCCACAATCGTCTGGAACACGCTCTTGATGGAGCGGTCAATGAAGACCGAGTTGTCGTTGGCCACGCTGATGGTGATGCCCGGGGGCAAGTCCGCTTCCAGGCGCGGCATCATTTCGCGCACACCTTTGGACAGCTCCAGCGGGTTGGCTGTGGCCTGTCGGATCACCCCCGCTGAGATGGCATATCGCCCGCCCAGACGCACCGTGCTGCGCTCATCGGCCGCAGCCTCTTCGACTTTGGCCACATCCCGGATCTTGACTGGAAACCCATTGACCGTCTTGACCACGATGTCGGCAAACTGACTTGCGCGCGTCAGATCGGTCTGAGAGGTGACGGTGAATTCGCGGGTGCTCGATTCAATGCGCCCGGCAGGCAATTCGAGGTTGCTGCGGCGTATGGCGTCTTCCACGTCTTGCGGCGTGAGTTTGAAGGACGCCAGTCGCTCAGGCTCCAGCCAGACGCGCATGGCGTATTTACGTTCGCCGTAAATGCGCACATCGGCCACGCCGGTCACGGTTTGCAGGCGGGGTTTGACCACGCGGTTGATCATGTCGTTGATCTGCAGCGGGTTGAGCGTGTCGCTCGAAAACGCGAGCCAGATCACGGGAAACGCGTCGGCCTCGACCTTGGCGATCACCGGCTCTTCAATGGCTTGCGGCAAGCGGTTGCGCACCCGAGAAGTGCGGTCACGCACTTCAGCTGCCGCTGTGTCGGCGTCTTTTTCAAGGCGAAAACGCACCGTGATCTGCGACTGCTCGGCACGGCTGATCGAGGTGATCACATCCACCGCGTCAATGCCGGCAATCGAATCTTCCAGCGGTTTGGAGACTTGCGACTCGATCACCTCGGCTGAAGCACCGGGGTATTTGACGCTCACGGTGACGGTGGGCTCGTCGATCTTGGGGTATTCGCGCACCGACAGGCGGTTGAAGCTCACAGCGCCAATCAGCAAGATCAGCAGCGACATGACGACGGCCAGAACCGGCCGCCGGATGGAGGTTTCAGCGAGTTGCATCAGCACCTCGCAGGCAGGGGTTGGGTCCGGTCAAGGGCTTGGCCGCAGGTTTGCCTGTGGCAGCAGCAGGTGCTGCCTGGGCCACGGGCGCTGACGGTGCTGATGGCACGGTCGCAGCGGCTGGCGCAGCGGTTGGGGAAGAAGCTGCAGGCGCTGAAGCCCCCGCTGCAGGTGCACCGGCGGCACCCGCTGGGGCACCGTTCGGGCCGCCATTCGCCCCAGGTTTGCCCGAAGGCGGACGCGACATGTCGACCACGCGCACGGCCGTGCCGTCTTTTTGCAGGCGTTGGTGGCCAGCGGTCACCACGGTATCGCCCTGCTCCAGGCCTTCCAGAATTTCGACTTTGCCAGGCTGACGCAAACCGACCTTGACGGCCACACGCTGGGTCACCAAGGTGTCGGGCTTGTCGCCGGGCACCACCTTGACCACAAAAGTGCGCCCGCCTTGCGGCACGATGGCCTCTTCAGGGACGACCAAAGCGTTGTCACGGCTACCGAACACGGCATTGACGCGGGCGAACATGCCCGGGCGCAACTGCTGCTGGCGGTTGTCGATGCACCCGCGCACCCCCACCGAACGGCCATTGGCATCGATCAGGGGGTCAATCGCTTGCACCACAGCAGTGAAAGGTCTGCCGGGCAAGGCGTCGATGGTGAGCTGGGCTTTTTGTCCACTGCGGATCTTGGCCTGGAAGCGTTCAGGCAAACGGAAGTCCACCAGCACCGCGTCAATGTCTTCGATGTTGACAATGTCGGTGCCGTCCTTGAGGTAATCGCCCACGTTCACCTGACGCAGCCCCATGACGCCATCAAACGGGGCCAGAACTTTCAGGCGCTGCAAGGTCGCTTGCGCCAGGGCCAGTTTGGCTTGCGCCACTTCCAGGGCCGCAGCACTTTCGTCCAGCGAGCGCTTGCTGATGAAGTTTTGTGCCACCAGTTCCTGATTGCGCTTGTGGTTGGACTCGGCAATCGACATTTCAGCCTTGGCCTGGGACAACTGCGCGGCTGGCAACTGGTCGTCAAACTGAACCAACACTTGGCCTTTGTGAACGCGTTGGCCATCGTTGAAAAGGATTTTGCTCACGCGCCCGGCCACTTCAGGGCGAAGCATCACGCCTTGACGAGAGCGCAGACTGCCCACCGATTGGGTTTCATCGACCAAGGTGATGCTGTCCACTTTGGCCACCTCCACCGCGGGCGTCCGGGCACCGCCGGCTGCAGGTGCGGTTTGAACCGCAGCATCAGTCTTTGTTGACGGCTGGCGTTGCACCCACCAAGCTACACCGGATGCCACGCCCACCCCGATCAAAGCGATCAAGGCATATTTTTTGTTGTAAGCCATTACAGAAATCCCGACACATTGAAAACGCAAACAGTTTCGCAATGTAACAGTCTTGCGGGTGCTTCCACATAGGGAAACCGGCAAGGTATGGCGCGCTTACAACGGCGATTTACCGTCTTTACTCCACATTTACATGCGCCCCCTCAGCGCTCCCTTAACGCCCTAAAACCTGCGCCACGCCTTGATTGGCCAGCGCATCGGCGCGCTCATTGCCCGGATCGCCCGCATGGCCCTTGACCCAGCGCCATTCGATCTGATGTCCCGAAGTGGACACCACGTGATCCAGGGCTTGCCAAAGCTCAACGTTTTTGACGGGCTGCTTGGCCGCCGTGCGCCAGCCTTTGGCTTTCCAGCCGTGAATCCACTCGGTGATGCCTTTTCGCACGTATTCGCTGTCCAGGTACAAGGTCACCTTGCAAGGACGCTTGAGCGCCTTGAGTCCTTCAATGACGGCGGTCAGCTCCATGCGGTTGTTGGTGGTGCCCAGCTCGCCACCAAAAAGCTCGTGCACATGCTTGCCCGACTGCAGGCGAACGCCCCAGCCGCCGGGACCGGGGTTGCCTTTGCAAGCCCCATCGGTATGGATTTCAACGTGGTTCAACAATGTCTTTCGAGGCCGCCTGTCGGCCAATGGTGGTGTCTGACCGGGCCAGTGGCACGGTCGCTGCAGCGGGCGATCGTACCGTGCGCCAGCGCCGCCCATTGAGCAAGAGGCCGCCCGGCACCCTTTTGGTGGCCAACAGCAGATAAACCCCACCCAGAATCGGACACCAGCGCTGCCCCATGGCATCCATCCAGCTCAGCCGCTGCATCCAGCGCTCACTGCCCAAAGCGGGCGTCCACCCACCAAAACGGCTGACTTGAACCTCAAAACCGAGCAAGCGCAACCAATCACGCAAACGTTGGTAAGCCAGCAATGCGGTCGTCGGGGCATCAATTTGACCTCCTCGGCGATGGCTGCGCGTTTGCTGCCAGCCCCAACAACTCAGTGGATTCAAACCGGTGATCAGCAGTTGTCCTTCAGGGATCAACACACGTGCGACCTCGCGCAAGCAGGCATGAGGGTCCATGGACCGTTCCAGGGTGTGGGGCAACACCACCAGATCCAGGCTGTCAGCAGGCCATGGCCAGGCACGGCTGTCCAGGCAAAGATCAGTGACAATGTCGGATGCACCCCACATCGATGTATTGAATTCGAACTCCGGTTGGGCCATCCAGCGGTGCGGCATGCGGTTGGTGCGCAACGCTTGCAGTTCAGGCCAGCCCAATTGCACCGCGTGGTAACCAAACACATCGGCCAGCAGTTCATCGGCCTGTTGTTGTTCCCAGCTCAGCAAGCGTGTGGCCACGGGCTGACCCAAACCGGCCAGCCAAGCTGCGGATGAATGCTTACTTTCTATAATCTGAGGCTCCATGAAACTCATTGCCTTGCCTGCGTTTTCAGACAACTACATTTGGTTGTTGCACGATGACCACCACGCCTTGGTGGTCGATCCCGGGGACAGTGCGCCCGTGATGCAATGGCTCCAGTTGCATCCAGGGGTGCAGTTGGACATGATTCTAGTCACGCACCACCATGCGGATCACACGGGCGGCGTTGCGGCCTTGGTGTCGGCCAGTCAGGCCAAGGTATTGGCCCCGGTACTGGAACCCTTGCCCTTGGCCACCACAGGTGTACAACAAGGCGACAGCGTGACCTGGCACAGCTTGACACTGAATGTGTTTGATGTACCCGGACACACCGCAGGTCATGTGGCTTTCTGGGGCCAGCCTCCAGGGCAGGCCCCCATTTTGTTTTGTGGCGACACCTTGTTTTCAGGCGGTTGTGGACGGCTTTTTGAAGGAACACCGGCCCAAATGCTGGACTCGCTTGACCGCTTGGCCACCCTGCCCGGCGACACCCGGGTTTGCTGTGCCCATGAGTACACGCTGTCGAATCTGAAATTTGCACTGGCCGTCGACCCGGACAATACGGCATTGCAAACCTACACTCGCGTCTGCCAAGCCCTGCGTGAACAAGGCTTGCCCACCCTGCCCGTGGCATTGTCCACGGAACTGGCCATCAACCCCTTTTTGCGCAGCCGCAGCCCCAGTGTGGTTGCTGCGCTCAAGGACCATGATGCCCAAGCGGTGGACGATATCTCAACGTTTGCCGCATTGCGCGCCTGGAAAAACGACTTCCGATGAACTTATCCTTGAAACCGCACATTGACGGCCAGAGGCCCCAGAGACTGCTCATGGGCCTGGGGCTGTCTCTGGTCTTATGGCTGGTCGGCTGCGCTACGACTTCTGGCACCGCCACACCACCGCCCCCCCTCCCGGGCATGAACGCACCCACCGCACAGCCAGCAGCCCGAATGGTGGCCGATGCCGAACAGACCGCAGAGCGTCCTGTCTCACTCAAGCCCCATGGCAACCTTGGGCTGACACCACCGACCGACGTGTGGGAGCGGATTCGGCGGGGCTTTGCCATGCCTGACCTGGACAATGACCTGGTGCGCAACCGCGAGCAGTGGTATTCAAGCCGACCGGATTACATCTTGCGCATGACCGAGCGTTCACGTCCCTATTTGTTTCACATCGTCGAGGAGCTGGAGCGGCGCAAAATGCCCACCGAGCTGGCCCTGCTGCCCTTCATCGAGTCGGCCTTTAATCCCCAGGCCGTGTCGAGCGCCAATGCCGCAGGCATGTGGCAGTTCATGCCGGCCACAGGCAAGTATTTCGACCTGAAACAAAATCTGTTTCGCGATGACCGACGCGATGTGCTGGAATCCACGCGTGCAGCGCTCGATTACCTGCAAAAGCTCTATGGCATGTTTGGTGACTGGCATCTGGCACTGGCCGCCTACAACTGGGGCGAAGGCAGCGTAGGCCGGGCACTGGCCCGCAACAAGGCGCAAGGCAAACCTTTGAGCTACAGCGACTTGAATATGCCCAACGAGACACGCTATTACGTGCCCAAGCTGCAAGCCGTGAAAAACATCGTGGCGCAACCCGAGGCCTTCAGCACGCAACTGCCGCTGATCCAAAACCACCCTTACTTCAAGAGCGTGCCGATTGAGCGCGACATTGATGTGGCGGTGGCGGTCAAGCTGGCTTCGGTCAGCCTGGAAGACTTCAAGGCCCTCAACCCCTCCATGAAACGGCCGGTCATCCTGGCCGCTGGTACGCCGCAAATTCTGCTGCCCTGGGACAATGCCACCATTTTTGAAGAGAAGCTCCAGGCCCACGCCAATTTGCCGCTGGCCACCTGGACCGCCTGGCAGGCGCCGCGTACCATGAAGCCCGAAGAAGTAGCGCAGCAACTGAACATGCCCATCGATCAGTTGCGCTCTGTCAATGGCATTCCGCCTCAGATGATGGTCAAAGCGGGCTCCACACTGCTTGTGCATCGCAAGGGACAACTGAACAACGATGTGACGCAACAGATGGCAGAAAATGGCCATCTGTCTTTGGCCCCGGAAATTGTCCTCAAACGCATCTCTGTCAAAGCCCACAAAGGGGACTCCCTGGCCAGCCTGGCCGCCAGATATGGGGTAACAGCCGCCAACATGGCGGCTTGGAACAACCTGAAAATCAATGCCATTTTGAGCGCAAACCAGAGTCTGACCATCCTGATGCCCTCACAAGCACCACGGCGGGTCACCAAACCTGCGATGGGCAAAACAGCCCCACGCAGTCACACCACGGCGCAGCACTCCGCCCCGGCCAAAGCCCGGCGCTGAGTCTTATCCCAGCGGGAGCGGTTCCAACCGATCACAACTCGAAACGTTCTTTGGCCTTGACTGCGAAGACATTGGTGTACGCCCGAGGCAATCGGCTCGAATGCACCATGCCGGGCAAGCGCGAATGCGCCCGCCAGGCATTGAAAACCCCCTCCTGCGGAATCAGGCCATCCACCGCATACGATTCGCGCAATTTTTCAAAGGCACCCAGATACATGGCCCTGTCTCCCATCCAGTGATGGGACGGCACGGCTTTCAGGATATCGGTCAAACCCGCCGTCTGTAGCCATTTGAGTGCATGCACCACACCGTCGGTCAGAGCCTGTACCACCGCAGGCTGCTGTTGCAAAAACTCCGCCCTGGCAAACAGACTGGCTCCCGGCACTGAACCGCCCATCACTTTGCGTGTTGCGGCCAAGGTTCTGGCTTCGCCCAGCAAACGGATTTCATTTTTTTGCTCCAACCCGTACATGATCGGATCAAGATTGCACAGTGCATCAATATTGCCACTGCGCAAGGCATCTATGACACCGAAGGACGACCCCACCTCCACGAAGGTCACATCTTCAGGCAGCAAGCCGTTTTGCAGCAACCACTGGCACGCCATCCAGTGGGTGCTTGAATCAAGTGCCGACACGCCAACACGAGCCCCTTTGAGCGCCAGCACTGAGCGCAGATCCTTGTGTGTAGCCACCCCAAAACTGACCTGTGGGGTTCGGCCCAACAAGACAAAAGCCTGATAATTCAGCCCCTTTTCGTGCAATCCAAACAAGTGCTCAAACGCGCCCCCCACCACATCGGCTTGGCCTTGAAGGGCGCTGGACACCGCTTTGGCACCCGCCTCATGTGACTGCCATTCCACCGCCAGGCCAGCCTGCTTGAAATACCCCAATTGCTCAGCCAAAGTCAGTGGCAACTGATAAAGACTTTGCCGAGCTGCCAAAGCCACGGTCACGCGCAAGGGGGTGCGGTTTGATTCCACTGCGGCACGGCTTGTACGGGCGCCCAAAAAAGCAGCACCAACTGCCTTCAAAAGTGCACGACGACGGTAAACAGCTGCAGACAAGACCTTACTCCAGTGAACATCGACTATTCGATGACTCCAGCATACGAACAGGCCAGCTTGTGCACATCGGGAGTGATCCCGAGCGGGTTTTCACGTAATGGATTGCAAGTAGGTGCGGCGGGGTCTTGCGCTCAACGCCGATCCACCAAGGCATGGGCGATGGTGCCCAGGTCCACATATTCAAGTTCGCTGCCTGCAGGCACGCCTCGTGCCAGCCGCGTGACCCGCAGCCCATTTTGGCGAATCATCTCCGAGATGACATGGGCCGTGGCCTCGCCCTCGGCCGTGAAGTTGGTGGCCAAAATCACCTCGCTCACCACACCGTCCATGACACGTTGTTTGAGTTTGGCCAAACCAATGTCATGGGGACCAATGCCATCCAAGGGGCTGAGTTTGCCCATCAGCACAAAGTACAAACCCCGGTAGGTGCCTGTGCGCTCAATGGCCGACTGGTCGGCAGGCGTTTCAATGACGCACAAGAGCGAACGGTCTCGCGTGGCGTCCTGACAGGTGTCACACAACTCGGCTTCCGTGAAGGTGTGACAGCACTCACAGTGGCGCACGTTGTCCACCGCATTTTGCAAAGCCGATGCCAACTGCCGTGCTGTGGCCCGGTCGTTTTGCAAGAGCTGAAACGCCATGCGCTGAGCCGACTTGATGCCCACCCCCGGCAAACCTTTAAGGGCTTGCACCAAAGTGGCTAAGGCGTGTGTATCGGCCATGCGTGGTCAAGCCCTCAGAAAGGCAGTTTCATGCCGGGAGGCAGACCTGCGGTGAGTTTGCCCATTTTTTGCTGGGAAACTTCTTCGGCTTGGCGCACCGCATCATTGAAAGCTGCAGCGACCAGATCTTCCAGCATGTCCTTGTCATCGGCCAGCAAACTGGGGTCGATGGTCACGCGGCGCACATTGTGTTTGCAGGTCATCAGCACTTTGACCATACCGGAGCCCGACTGGCCTTCGACTTCGACAAAAGCCAGTTCGTCCTGGGCCTTTTTGAGGTTGTCTTGCATGGCCTGGGCTTGTTTCATCAAGCCTGCCAGTTGTCCTTTGTTGAACATGGTATTTCCTTTAGTTTGAAGTGAAGAGCAGGGGACAGGTTCAGATCACCTTGATGCTGCCGGGCACGATTTTCGCGCCAAAGTCTCGCACCATGGCCTGCACCAGGGGGTCGTTTTCAATCAGTTCCGTTGCGGCCACCATTTTGGCGGCGGCCGCCACCGCAAGGCGTCTGGAAGGGCTGTCAGTCACGGCGCCCATTTCGATCTGCAAATGCACATCGCCGTGCCCCGCAGCTTGCAGTGCCGCTTGCAAACGCTCACGGCTGGCCGAATGGTTCAATGACGCATGTTCAATGCGCAGCGTCCATAGTTGGGCATCGCGCGCCACCAGTTGCGACTGCAAAGCCAATTCACGCACCAAGGCCGTGATGGCTTCTTGCGCCATCAGGCCCTGAATGGCCTCAAACCACACATCGCCCTGCGGCGTTGGCACAAGCACGATGGAGGCTGGCTTGGGAATGTCTACACGTGACGAGCTGGAAGCTTCGCGCACCGGCAAGGTCCGGATCGAAGCGCCCTCCGCGTGAGGCGCCTGCTCAGACAGGGATGCCACAAACCCATCCACAGCATCATCGCTGTCATGGCTGTTCACATAGTCTTCAGGATAGTGCAAATCCTCCCAAGGGGGGGGCTCTGAAGCGGGAGGTCCGGGCGCAGGCGCTGGACTTTGGTCCACCGCAGCCTGCGAAAGCACAGGCGTTACCCGTGCCATTGGCGCCTGAGGCACAAGCTGCGGGGCCTGGGTAAGGGGTGAGTCCGACCGGGTGTGGGTCGCAGCAGACCGGTCCTCGGGGGCTTGCGGCTTGACTGGAGGCGGAGTCGGAGGCGGGGGTAGGGGTGGGGGTGGCGGCTTGACCTGCGGCGGTGTGGGCACAGGAGCCCGCGCTGACGCAGAAACCGGCTCAGTTAGCCGCTGTGGGCTGATTCGCGGACTTTTTTTTTCAGCCGAAGCTGCTGAGGGTTTGAAGGCCAGCAAGCGCAACAAGACCATCGTCAAAGCGGCATATTCGTCCGGCGCCAGACCCAACTCGGTGCGCCCATGCAAACACAGGCTGTAGAGCAATTGGGTTTCTTCGGCGGGCATGAGCTCGGCCAAATCGGCCAGGCCTTGGGCATCCGGGTCATCGCCGTCGTGCGCCAAGCCCGGCACCATCTGCATCACCGCCATGCGCTGCAACAGCATGGCCATATCTTCCAGCGTGGCGGCGGCCGACACACCTTGCAAGCGCAAGGCATTGACCTGGGCGACCACAGTGGCCCCGTCGCCTTCGGCCAATGCGCGGATCAATTGCATCACATGGCTGCGGTCCACGCTGCCCAGCATCTGGCGCACACCGGCCTCTTGCAACTGGCCATTGCCAAAGGCAATCGCCTGGTCGGTCAGGCTCAAAGCATCACGCATGGAACCCCGTGCAGCACGCGAGAGCAGGCGCAAAGCCTGGGGCTCGGCCGTCAATTGCTCGGCGGCCAGAACTTGCGTCAGGTGCTCAAAAACCGTCTCGGGCGCCATCGGGCGCAAATTGAACTGCAGGCAACGCGACAGCACCGTGACCGGCACTTTTTGCGGATCGGTCGTGGCCAGTACAAATTTCAGATATTCCGGGGGCTCTTCCAGGGTTTTCAGCATCGCGTTGAACGCGGTGTTGGTCAGCATGTGCACCTCGTCGATCATGAAGACCTTGAAGCGCCCTTGGACTGGCTTGTAAACCGCTTGCTCCAACAGACTTTGAACCTCGTCCACACCCCGGTTCGAGGCCGCATCCAACTCGGTGTAGTCCACAAACCGGCCGGCATCAATGTCGCGGCAAGCCTGACAAACGCCGCACGGCTCGGCGGTGATGCCGCCCTGACCATCGGCCCCCTGGCAATTGAGCGATTTGGCCAAAATGCGCGAGACAGTCGTCTTGCCCACACCCCGGGTGCCAGTGAACAGATAGGCATGGTGCAAACGCTGCTGCACCAAGGCATTGGTCAGGGCCTGCACCACATGCTCTTGCCCCACCATTTCGGTGAAATTACGAGGGCGATATTTGCGCGCGAGTACGAGGTAAGACATGCTGTCGATTCTATCGGGCTCATGAGCCCAAGCATTGCCCCCTGCACGTCAAGTCAACAACAATCAGAATATCAAGAGGAAAAGAGTGTCAGCGCACAGAAAATCCCTCAAGCTCGCCTACAATCACCTCCGACGAGCCTTCCCGCATGGTGAAGCGGCCAACCGGGTCAGGTGGGGAACCAAGCAGCCCTAACTGTGGAGCCAGTGCCGGGGTCAAGGCTCGTCAACTTCCCTTCAAACAATCTGTAGGCGAACACGCCATCTGCATACAGCCAAGTGCTTTCTGACCTCTTGAACGACAAAAACCGACGCCCATCACGCATGAATGGGCAGCCGGGTTGTTTTAACAAAAAGTTTTCAAGTAAACATCAGCGCTGTGATGCCACTGCAGCCACGCTTGGCGGGGCCAGCTTCAAGCCATGCGACGGCGCAAGGCGGGAAACGGCAAGGCTTTGGCTTTGGCGGGCACTACTTGCTTGAGCACGGGCGGGGCAGCACGCAACAACTCGGACACCAGTGCATCGGCATGGGCATGAGCGCCAATGCGGTTGGTTTCAAAGGCCAGACGTGTTTGTTGCGCCATTTGAGCCACAAAGTTCTGCGGGTAATCACGTACGCTGAAACCTCTGAGCGCCATCACTTTCATGAAAGCATTGGCTGCCTCCTCAACGGCACATTGGTATTCTTTGGAAGTATCTGGAGTCATGTCGACCTCGTTCATGGGATGAAGTTACTCACCCACCATCAACGCATGAACTCGGTCACAGGAATACATCATTTGTGTGAAATTGTTAAAAATTTAGCAAAACGCCTTGTCCAGCGCGCCAGCCACTGGCCAGACAAGCCGTGAGCAAATACCCGCCTGTCGGGGCCTCCCAATCCAGCATTTCGCCTGCACAGTAAACGCCAGGCCGTGCCGAAAGCATCAAATCCTGGGTCAACCCATCCAAAACGACGCCCCCGGCTGAGCTAATCGCCTCGGAGACGGGTCTCGGATTTTTCAGCGACACGGACAAGTTTTTAAGCTGAAGCGCCAACGCCTCCGGGTTGGCCAGAGTCTGGGACGAGTTCAACTCATGCACCAAACCCATTTTGACGCCATCAATACCCAGACGGCTCTTGAGATGACTTGACAGACTGCGGCTGCCGCGTGGCCAGCAAACCTCCTTAAGCACCTGCTCACTTGACTTTCCGGGCAGCAAATCGAGCACCAGGGCTGCATCGCCTCGCTCCAGATCGTCGCGCAACAAAGCGGACGCGGCGTAAATCAGGCTGCCCTCCACACCGCCCTCGGTGATGACAAATTCACCTTGACGTTCAAAACGCGGCAAGTCATCGCCGGCATCCCTATTTACACGCAAAGCCACCGACTTGAGCGGATGACCTGCAAAACGCGTACGAAAATGGTCCGTCCAGCCTCGCCCGTCTCGCCCCATGACATCAAATCCGCAATTGGCCGGGCGCCATGGCGCCATGACAATACCCTGCTGTGCCAGCATCGGGGCCCAAGCCCCATCAGAGCCCAAACGGGGCCAACTGGCCCCGCCCAAAGCCAGCACGGTGGCTCGAGCCCGTACCCGACAAGCGCCGCCGGCAAGGCCGGTACGCTCAAACACCAGATGGTCACCCGCCCACCCTTGCCAGCGGTGGCGCATGTGAAACTGCACCGGCACACCCGAGGCCGGCTGACGCAAACGATGCAACCATGCCCTGAGCAATGGTGCCGCCTTCATTTCCTGCGGAAACACGCGACCCGAGCTGCCCACAAAAGTTTCAATACCCAGACCCTGTGCCCAATCACGCACTGCTTGGGCATCCATCTTCTCAAGCCATGACGCCACCTCTTGCTGGCGAGGGCCATACCGAGTGACAAATGCTTCTGGCACCTCGGAATGCGTCAGATTCAAGCCACCCTTACCTGCCAACAAGAATTTCCGGCCCACCGAAGGCATGGCATCAAACAAATGCACCGACACACCTGCTTGCGACAAGACCTCTGCAGCCATCAAGCCTGCAGGCCCGCCCCCGACGATGGCCACCTCCACATCAAGGACGATGGATTCGGCAAAGGCAGCGGATGTGGTGGAAAAAGTCATAGATTTGTGTGTTGACAATTCAAACGTGACAGGTGAGCCCGACGGTATTCTGTCAAAATAGGCGCAACTTTAGCCGCATCTTCAATGTTCACAAGGAAAAGGCCATGGCCAGCGATCTGATCAAACACATTACCGACGCCACTTTCGAAGCCGACGTGCTCCAGTCAAGCCAACCGGTGGTGGTCGACTTCTGGGCCGAATGGTGCGGTCCCTGCAAAATGATCGCACCAATCCTGGACGAAGTGGCAGGCACCTACGACGGCAAGCTGCAAGTGGCCAAGATGAACGTCGACGAAAACCGCGACATTCCGGCCAAGTTTGGCATCCGCGGCATCCCCACCCTGATGCTGTTTAAAAATGGTCAATTGGCAGCGACTAAAGTGGGCGCGATGAGCAAGTCGCAACTGACCGCCTTCATTGATCAGCAACTGGCCTGATCGTTGCGCCCAAATTTTGGGGCAGTCTGATAACCGGACCTTTGCGTCCGGTTTTTTGTTTTTGTAACTTCATTTAAAAACCTGTCATAATTTCCGAGCAAGGCAAGCCCAACAGGGAATCCAGCCTTGATCGCCAAAAAGACCCGTCCCCAACCCCGGGGCCTTTTCGGTTCTGAACATTTCCACCCGGTTATCTGAAAACGCATCCTCACCGGATCGTTTTGACACAGGCCAAATCCCATGCATTTGAACGAACTCAAGGCACTTCATGTGTCCGAACTCCTGAAGCAAGCCGACACCCTCGAAATCGAGAACACAGGCCGCATGCGCAAACAGGAGCTGATGTTTGCCATCATCAAAAAGCGCGCCAAAGCGGGTGAACAAGTGTTTGCTGATGGTGTGCTTGAAATCCTGCCGGACGGCTTTGGCTTCTTGCGCAGTCCCGACTCCAGCTACACAGCCTCTACAGACGACATCTACATCAGCCCCAGCCAGGTACGGCGCTTTAACCTGCACACCGGTGACATGATTGAAGGCGAAGTGCGCATCCCCAAAGACGGCGAGCGCTACTTTGCCCTGACCAAGCTCGATAAGGTCAATGACGATCTGCCCGAGAACAACAAGCACAAGGTCATGTTCGAGAACTTGACGCCACTGTTTCCAAAGGAGCAGATGCGTCTGGAGCGCGACATCAAGGGCGAAGAAAACATCACCTCCCGCGTGATTGACATCATTGCGCCGCTGGGCCGTGGCCAGCGCGCGCTGATCGTGGCGCAGCCCAAGTCGGGCAAGACCGTGATGATGCAGCAGATCGCGCACGCCATCACAGCCAACTACCCCGATGTGCACCTGATGGTCTTGCTGGTCGACGAACGTCCGGAAGAAGTGACCGAAATGCAGCGCAGTGTGCGTGGCGAAGTGATCTCGTCTACCTTTGATGAACCCGCTTCGCGACACGTGCACGTGGCCGAAATGGTGATCGAGCGCGCCAAGCGCCTGGTTGAGCTGAAAAAAGACGTGGTGATCTTGCTGGACTCGATCACCCGCCTGGCCCGCGCCTACAACAACGTGGTGCCCTCATCGGGCAAAGTGCTCTCAGGCGGTGTGGATGCCAACGCCCTGCAGCGCCCCAAGCGCTTCTTTGGTGCGGCCCGCAATGTGGAAGAAGGTGGCTCACTCACCATCATCGCCACGGCCCTCGTTGACACCGGCAGCCGCATGGACGAGGTGATCTTTGAAGAATTCAAGGGCACCGGCAACTGCGAAATCCACCTGGAACGCCGTCTGTACGAAAAACGCGTGTTCCCGGCCATTAACCTCAACCGCAGCGGCACCCGTCGAGAAGAGCTGCTCTTGCAACCCGAAGTGCTGCAAAAAACGCGAATCCTGCGCCAATTCATGTACAACATGGACGAAATTGAGGCGATGGAGATGGTCTTGAAGAGCATGAAAGCGACCAAGAACAACTCCGAATTCTTCGACATGATGCGACGCGGTGGTTGATGCTCTATAATCGTCAGGTTTTGCGGAAAGTGCACTCAGATAGGCTGAAGTGTGGCTACCGTAGCGAAAATAAAAGGATTTCCCATGAAAGACGGCATTCACCCCAACTACCGTGAAATTTGCTTCCAGGACATGTCCAACGGTTTCAAGTTCGTGACCCGCTCATGCGCTAACACCAAAGAAATGATCAAGATGGAAGACGGTCGCGAGCTGCCTCTGTACAAGCTGGACACGACCAGCGAATCGCACCCCTTCTACACCGGCACGCAAAAGTCGGTGGACAACATGGGTGGCCGCGTGGAGAAATTCCGCAACCGCTTCGGCAAGATTTCCACAGCCAAGTAATTGCGGTTGGCAACCGCCAAAGGGCAGCCCGGGAAACCGGCCTGCCCTTTTTCTATGGTGGTGCGCCTTCTGGCCCTGTTTCTTCAGCCCCGGCATCCCGCAGCCACAACTTCTGCGCGTGACAGGCGCACAAGCTTTGCACCCATCCCGGCCTGAACCTGCTATCTTCTGACTCCGTGAACCATCCCACCCCAGCCATCGTCTCTCAACACGCGGTCCGGCGCCTGCCGCGTCTGGCCTTGCTTTTACTGTGCGTGGCCTATGTTTTGCCGGGTTTCTGGGGGCGATCCCCCTGGAAATCACAAGACGTCGAAGCCCTGGGTTACATGCTGCAACTGGCCAAGCCGACGACTGGAGACACCGTCAGCTGGCTCAAGCCCATGCTGCTGGGCCAAGTGGATGACAACCTGGCTTTGTTGCCCCATTGGCTGGGCGCCTTGGCCATCAAATTAGCACCGACGGGCTGGGAAGCCGTTTTTGCACAGGCACCTTTTGTCCTGATGCTGACCCTCACGCTGATGGCCACCTGGTACAGCGTGTACGCCCTGGCCCGCCATCCTGCGGCACAGCCTGTGGCATTTGCATTTGGCGGAGAAGCCCAGCCCGCCGACTACGCCTGCGCGTTGGCCGATGGGGGCTTGCTGGCCTTGCTGGCCTGCCTGGGTCTGGCGCATCGCTCTCACGAAACCACGCCTTTTCTCATGCAACTGGCCTTTGGCTCCTTGTTGTTTTTTGGCCTGACCAACCTGGCACGTCACCGTCAGCTCGGCAGACTGGCCATCGCAGCCAGCATGCTGGGACTGACCCTCTCGGGCGCCCCCAGTCTGGCGTTGATGCTGGGCGCAGGTGGTTCGGTGATCTGCGCTTTGACCCCCCTTGATCCGGCGCACAGACGCTTGAACATGCTGGATCTGGGACTGGTGGCACTCATCTGCCTGTTGTGCATCACCACTGCTGGCGCTTTGGATTTGTGGCGCTGGCGTGTTGTGCCCCACGCATTGGTGGATGTTCACGGCATGGCCCAATTGATCGCCTGGTTCACCTGGCCCGCCTGGCCATTGGCCATCTGGTCTTTGTGGCGCTGGCGGGGCCAACTCACACACATCGATGAAAATCCTCATCTGGCCTTACCGCTTTGGTTTGTGATCGTCATCGTGGGCGCCAGCTGGTTCACAGGCACATCCGACCGGGTCTTGTTGCTTGCGCTGCCAGCCATTGCCACTTTGGCCGCCTTTGCCCTGCCCACCCTCAAACGCAGCCTGAGCGCCTTGATCGACTGGTTCACCTTGCTGTTTTTCAGCGTCTGCGCATTGACCATCTGGGTCGTTTGGGTGGCCATGCAAACGGGGATACCGGCCCAACCCGCAGCCAATGTGAAACGCCTGGCCCCTGAATTCGTGCCCGAATTTTCAGCCATGGCCTTCACATTGGCCTTGATCGCTACCCTGGCCTGGGCCGGTCTGGTCAAGTGGCGCACCGGCGCACATCGCGCCGCCATCTGGAAAAGCCTGGTACTACCAGCCAGCGGCGCCGTCCTGTGCTGGTTGCTACTGACGACTTTGTGGCTACCCCTGCTGGACTATGCCCGCAGCTATGCACCTTTCATGAAAAAAGTCAGCGAAGTCACCGGTCCCGTCAGTTGCTTGCAATATGCAGGCATCACCAAACCCCAAGGCGCCGGATTGCTGTACCACGCTCATGTAAAACTGATGCCCATGCAAAAGCCGCAGCCCGGTTGCGATTGGCTGATCGTGGACCAGCAAAACCTGCCCCTGGTCTCGCACAACATCGAGGCCCTGGGCTGGACGGAACGCGCCCAAGTCACACGCCCGACTGACCGTTTTGAAACTTTCGTCATCTTCGGCCCGGCAGTCCCCCAACCAGCGAGCCCGATTCTGCGCTGAGCCATGACCGAGTTGCGTACCATCGCCCGCCATGCGGGCACTGTGCTGGTCGGGCAATTGGCGGTCATGGCGTTTGGGGTGGCAGACACGCTGATCGCCGGTCGATACAGCCCCCATGCGCTGGCCGTCCTGTCACTGGCATCGTCGATATACATCAGCATTTATGTGGCCCTCAACGGCATGCTGCAAGCGCTGCTGCCCGTCTGGGCCGAGCTGCACGGGGCCAGACGTCATGCCGAAATCGGCCCCTCATTTCGCCAGGCGCTCTACATCTGTGCGGGCGCGACAGCCACCGGATTTTGCGCTTTGTGGTTCCCCGATCCCTGGCTGTCATGGACCGATGTGCCTGCCGATCTCTGGCCAGATGTTCGTGCCTACCTGCGGGTGCTGGCCCTGGCGCTGGTGCCCTCTCAGCTGTTTCGCATGTACAGCACACTCAACCAGAGTCTGGGCTACCCCCGTCTGGTGACCTGGTTGCAGGCGGGCGCTTTGTTGGTCAAAGTGCCCCTGTCATTCGCCTTGACCTTTGGCCTGGCAGGCCTGACTGGCCTGGGTGTGGTTGGATGCGCCTGGGCCACCCTTTGCGTGAACACCTTGATGATGCTCACCGGGCTGTGGATGCTGCGCACGCAGGACATTTACAGCCCCTACCGACTCTGGCGGCGACTTGAAATGCCCCACTGGCATACCCTCCGGCGCTTTTTGCAACTGGGCTTGCCTGCGGGTTTGTCGATCATGGTCGAGGTCACCTCTTTCACCTTGATGGCGCTGTTCATTGCCCGCCTGGGCGCAGCCGCATCGGCCAGTCACCAGATTGCAGCCAACGTGGCCTCAGTGCTTTACATGGTGCCTTTGGCGCTGGGCATTGCCAGCAGCGCACGCACGGGTTACTGGCTTGGCGCCCGTCAGCCGGGCAAGGCCCGGCATGCCGCAGGACTGGGCATCGGCCTGGCAGTGGGTGCCGCAGCCCTGTGCGCAGGTCTGCTGATGCTGGGACGCCACCGTCTGGCCCAGGCCTACACCAACAACCCTGAAGTAGCACAAGCGGCCACCGTCTGGCTGGCTTGGGTGGCGCTTTATCACCTGGCTGATGCGGTGCAAGCCGTTTGCGCATTTTTGCTGCGCTGCTACCGCATCACCTTGGCCCCTTTGCTCATCTACACCACCCTGTTGTGGGGCGCCGGGCTGTATGGCGGCTACCAACTGGCCTACCAAGGCCTGGGCGTCTGGGCTGCACGGCCCAGCGTAGACAGCTTCTGGATCACCAGCACCGCCGCGCTGGGGCTGGTGTCAGCGCTTTTCGCCTGGTTGGTCTGGTAGGCCGCACGGCCAGCCCGGGTACGCAGGATACAAGAGACGGCATCCGCTTGAGCGCTCTGACACGCGCATGACGTCCATCAGCACACATCTCGGTTAACGTATCGGCCTGTTTCATTCACTTTGACTGCTTCCCATGATTCTTGAACTCGCCGACATCCGCATTCAGCCTGGCCAACAAGCCGCCTTTGAACAAGCCATTGAGCTGGGACTCCAAACCGTCGCCAGCCAGGCCAAAGGCTTTCGGGGTGCCAAAGTCAATAAATGCATCGAAACGCCCGAGCGTTTTGTGCTGCAAATTTTCTGGGACACCCTGGAAGACCACACGGTGGGTTTCCGGGAATCCCCCCTTTTTACCCAGTGGCGCGCCATTGTGGGACCGTTCTTTGCGGCACCGCCCCATGTCGAACATTTCGAGCTGACCTACCAGTCGGAGTGAATGGAGCCTGCTGCAGTTGGCTGATCAAAGAGCCCCGGGACACTCAGAGAGCCGTCCTGCACAGACACTGCTGAATGCTCAATCCGTCGCCTCATGCCCCTGAACCAAGCGGGCCAGCAAACCCACAAACTGCGCCTGCTCAGGTGGTGTCAGAGGCGACAAAATCTGGGCCTGCACCTGGGCCACCGCCTGCTGCATGCCTTGCAGAGCCTGCGTACCGGCAGGCGTGACGACCAACAACTTGCGACGGCGGTCTGCCACATCGGGCTCCCTGCGCAGCCAACCTTTGGCTTCAAGACGACCAATCACCGAGCCCGATGTGGCGGCATCAAACGCCACACGTTTGGCCAGGGAAATCTGGTCAATCCCTGGTGCATCCTGCACCGCACTCAAAATGCCGAACTGCACCGGCGTGACGTCTGCTGTGGCCAGATGCTCGGCAAACAGGGCCACAGAAATTTGGTGTGCGCGACGAATCAAATGTCCAGGTGCAGCAGCCAAATCAATGCGCGTCGTCATCTCGGTTCACTCTCAGTCCAAAGCAAGGGTTTTCACGGATCATCAAATCAGACCCGAAGCCAGCACGCAGTGTAATGAATCAAATATCTCGGCTTAACATCTGAACTCCATCATTTGAAAGCTTGCCATGAGTTTTGTGTTCCAACCCATGCCTGTTGTTTCCGTGCCCGTTGTGGGCCAGGCAGAGCAATTTCCTGTCCACCGCATCTACTGCGTCGGCCGCAATTACGAAGAGCACGCCAAAGAAATGGGCTTCACCGGACGCGAGGCGCCTTTCTTCTTTCTCAAACCGGCAGACAGCCTGGTGGTGGTCGATGCGGGCCAGACAGGGCACATGCCCTACCCCAGTCTCACGCAAAACCTGCACCATGAAATTGAACTGGTGGTGGCCATTGGCAAGGGCGGAAAAAACATCCGTGCCGCCGACGCCCTGCAGCACATTTTTGGCTATGCCGTGGGCCTGGACATGACCCGCCGAGACCTGCAAAACGAAATGAAAAAATTGGGGCGCCCCTGGTGCATTGGCAAAGCTTTTGACCACTCGGCGCCGATCGGCCCCATCACCCCGGTGGCACAAGCTGGGGATGTGAACCACGCCGAGATCAGCCTGCAAGTCAACGGCGTGGACCGCCAGCGCAGCAACGTGGCCAAACTGATCTGGAACATTGCCGAAAGCATTGAACATTTGTCCGCCGGTTGGGAATTGCAGCCAGGCGATCTGATTTACACAGGCACCCCCGAGGGCGTGGCCGCCGTGGTGCAGGGTGACCGACTGGTGGGAGAGATCACGGGTTTGGGCTCACTGACCCTCGATATCTCCTGATCAAAAAGGCTGCGCGAGACAGGCATCATGGTGATAACCCTGATGCCGAAACACCATTGCATGCACAATAATGCATATCACAAAACTATCCAAACCATGATTCATGCATTTCTGATGTATTTCTCTCCAACTTGGGTAAGTACCAATTAACCGACCGATCGGTTGGTTTTAAGATCAACTTTTTTATTCCGTCCAGGAGACTCTTGCATGACACCTTTCTTAAAACAAACAGTCTTGGCCATGGGCCTGCTGGCATGTGGCTTGGGCGTCCAAGCTCAAACCATCACCTTGAAAGTGCACCACTTTCTGGGCCCTCAGTCGATTCAACACACCACCATGTTGGGCGATTGGTGCAAAAACATTGCCAGGGATTCCAAAGACCGCCTGAAGTGCGACATCTTCCCCGCCATGCAATTGGGCGGTACCCCGGTTCAGTTGTATGAACAGGCCCGCGACGGCGTGGTGGATGTGGCCTGGACTTTGCAAGCCTACACCCCCAAGCTGGCCAAACTCGAAGTGTTTGAGTTGCCCTTCATGATGACCAATGCCGAAGCCACCAGCCGCGCCGCCTGGGACTTTGGTCAGAAGTTCGCCCAAGACGACTTCAAGGACGTCAAGATGCTGGCCATCCACGTACACGGCCCAGGCAACATCTACAGCAAGTCCAAGGCCGTTACCACCATGGCCGACCTCAAGGGCATGAAGGTGCGTGCCCCTACGCGCCAAGTCAACAAGATGGTCGCGATGATGGGTGCCACCCCGGTGGCCATGCCCGTGCCCCAAGTGCCTGAAGCCTTGTCCAAAGGCGTGATCGACGGTGCCGTGATCCCCTACGAAGTCGCGCCCGGCCTGAAGGTCAACGAGCTGACCAACTTCACTGCTGAAACCGACCGCAGCTACAACGCGCTGTACACCACCGTGTTCGTGGTTCCCATGAACAAGGCCAAGTACGAATCTTTGCCAGCCGACCTGAAAGCTGTCATCGACAAGAACTCCGGTCGTGAATTTTCTGCTTTCCTGGGTAAAACCCAAGCCGGTCAGGACGTGCCCAGCAAGAAGGTGTTTGAAGCTTCCGCCAACCAGAAGATCAGCATCATCCCCAAGGCTGAACTGGAAAAGTGGAAGAAAGCCACTGACCAGCTGGACGATGCCTGGGTGGCTGAAATGACGGGCAAAGGCATGGACGGCAAGGGCATGTTGCAGTCGGCTACCGATCTCATCAAGCAATACACCAAGTAAGCCTTGTCGCCAAAAACCTGGGCAACAGCTGCTGGCAGCGGGCTCAGGTTTTTTTATCGCCTCATGGTTTTGACATCGCAAGATGCCTTGATCAATCCACTCCAGCAGCCGCTTGCATTCATTTTTTCACCCCCTCAATCACCATGATGTTCTCTAACTCACTAGAGCGGATTGCCCGACTCTGCAGCATATTAGGAGGGCTGGTCATGACCGGCCTGATGCTGATGACCTGCTACAGCCTGATCGGGCGTAACGTTTTTGATACCGCTTTGATCGGTGACTTCGAGCTAACCGGTGTCGGCGCTGGTGCTGCCATTGCCCTGTTCATGCCCATTTGCCAATTCAAGCGCGAAAACATCATCGTGGATTTCTTCACAGCCAAGTGCAGTGATGCCACCAACTTCAAGCTCGACCGCTTGGGTGACTTGTTCATGACGGTCATCTTTATTTTGCTGTCGTGGCGCTGCGGCGCAGCGGCCATCAATGCCAAAGAAACCATGGGCGCCTCCATGCTGCTCGGCTTTCCCGATTGGATCGTCTTCACCAGCATGTGCATTCCCTTCGGGATCACCGCCTTCATCGCCTTGATGCAGACACTCTCCAAATTTGAAAACAACGATAAGGCCTCGTCATGACCCCGATCACTTTGGCTTTGCTGATATTCGGCATCATGCTTTTCCTCATGGTGATCCGCGTGCCGATCGCGGGCGCCATGTTCTTGGCTGGCACGGCAGGCTTCATCCTGCAAACCGGCGTAGCGCCTTTCCTGAATTTCCTGAACAACCTGGCGTTTGCCCGTCTGGCCAATTACGACCTGTCGGTGATCCCGCTGTTCATTCTGATGGGCCACTTTGCCACGCAAGGCGGGATCAGCAAAGCGCTGTTCCAGTTTGCAGCAGCCGTCATGGGCCGGTTCAAGGGCGGCCTGGCCATGGGGGCCGTGCTCGCTTGCGGTGCTTTCGGTGCGATCTGCGGCTCGTCTGTGGCCACCGCTGCCACCATCACCGGTGTGGCCTTGCCTGAGATGAAACGTCACGGTTATTCAGGTCGCTTGGCCACTGGCACACTGGCGGCTGGCGGCACCCTGGGCATCCTGATCCCGCCCTCAGTCCCCCTCGTGATCTACGCCATCCTGACCGAGCAAAACATCGCCAAGCTGTTTGCCGCCGCGATGATGCCCGGCATCATCGCCATGGTGGGTTACATGATCGCCATCGCCATTTATGTGCGCGTGGTACCGGGCCAAGCCCCTGACACCGAAGACGTTGAAAAACTCACCTTCGAATCCCTCAAAGGCATCTTGCCAATCGCCACCATCTTTGTCATCGTCTTTGGTGGCATCTACGCTGGCTACTTCACGCCCACTGAAGGCGCGGCTGTCGGTGCATCGTCCACCTTTGTGGCCGCATTGCTCAAACGCGAGCTGACCTGGAGCAAGTTCCTCGAATGCTTCCATGCCACGGCCCTCAGCTCGGCCATGATCTTCATGATCTTCATGGGCGCTGACGTCATGAACGCCTCGCTGGCGCGCACCCAAGTGCCCGGTCAACTGGCCGAAATGGTGGTGGCCATGAACCTCGCCCCCCTGATGGTGGTCAGCGGCATCTTGCTGCTGTATGTGGTGTTGGGCGCGGTGATGGACGAGCTGTCCATGCTGCTTTTGACCATCCCGATCTTCTTCCCCATCATCATGAAGCTGAATTTCGGCATGACGCCTGAGCACACAGCCATCTGGTTCGGCATCATGGTGCTGATGACCGTGGGCTTTGGCATGCTGGCGCCACCGGTGGGCCTCAACGTCTACGTGGTCAACGGCATGGCCAAGGATGTGCCGCTGAGCGAAAGCTACAAAGGCATCATGCCTTTCCTGATCAGCGACACCATCCGTACCTTGCTGCTGCTGTTCTTCCCCGGCATCTCGCTGTTCCTGATCCAGTACCTGACCTGATCTGGCCCATGCACCGAGTCCACCTCCAGGAGTCACGACCCTGGAGGTTTTTTTCATAAGGGACTGGTTAGACTCTGGCAACCCTCTCTACCGCCCCAATCTGCGAGCCACCCATGATGTTTGACCGCACCATTCGACACTGCCGACACTGCGGCGCCCCTGTGGCCCGTCGCCTGCCCGATGACGGCGACACCCGCGAACGCGCCATCTGCACGGTGTGTCACACCGTTCACTACGAAAACCCACTCAATGTGGTCGGCACCGTGCCCTGGTGGGGCGATCAAGTGTTGCTGTGCAAGCGCAACATTGAACCCCGCAAAGGCAAATGGACCTTGCCTGCCGGCTTCATGGAGCTGGGTGAATCCACCTCACAAGGCGCGGCCCGCGAAACCACCGAAGAGGCCGGTGCACAGTTCATCATGGAAGACCTGTTCACCGTCATGAGCGTGCCCCGCGTCGGGCAGGTCCACCTGTACTACCGCGCACGCCTGACCAGCGACCAGTTTGATCCCGGCTTCGAGACCATGCAAGCGCGTTTGTTCACTGAAGCCGAGATCCCCTGGGAGGAATTGGCGTTCAGAACGGTGCGCGAAACACTGGAACATTTCTTCGCCGACCGACGCCAAGGTCACTTTGGCACGCACGCTTTTGACATCGAATAAAAAAATCGCAGACCCAGGGAAAAATCAGCCTCGTAGGCTTTCATAATGATCAAGCGTTTTGCAATTCTTTTGATTTCAACGATACAAGGCTTCGCATGATCAAGTCCCTTTCCGCCATTCTGGTCAGCCTGCTGGCTGCAACAGCCATGGCCCAAACCGCAGCCCCTGCACCAGCCCCCGTTGCAGCGCCCGCCGTGACGGCCACACCCGCCCCGGCTGCGGCCCCCAAAGCACAAGCCCCTGCCAAGAAAAAAGCCGACCACAAGGCCGCCAAGAAAAGCAAAAAATCCAAGAAGTCCAAAAAACACAAGCCCCAGTGATGGGCCGTGATGAGCCCCAGCCGTTGGGGCTCTGAAAAGACAAAAGGCCACGTTCGCGTGGCCTTTTGCTGGGTGGCGGTCAGACCCGCCGTCGCCAGCGCCCCTCAGACATTGATGGCCTGCGCTGACCCCGCCAGCTTGCGCAGCTCGAACTTCTGGATCTTGCCCGTACTGGTCTTGGGCAACTCACCAAACACCACCGCACGCGGCACCTTGAAGCCCGCCAAATGCTGCTTGCAATGCACCACGATGTCTTCAGGCGTGACCTGTGCACCCGCTTTGAGCTCCACAAAGGCGCAAGGCGTTTCGCCCCAACGTGCATCGGGCTTGGCCACCACGGCAGCGGCCAGCACGGCGGGGTGGCGGTACAGCACGTCTTCCACCTCAATCGAGGAAATGTTCTCACCTCCCGAGATGATGATGTCCTTGCTGCGGTCCTTGATCTTGATGTAGCCGTCGGGGTATTGCACTGCCAAGTCACCGCTGTGGAACCAGCCACCCGCAAAGGCTTCTTGCGTGGCCTTGGGGTTCTTCAGGTAACCCTTCATGGCGATATTGCCCTTGAACATGATCTCGCCCATGGTCTCGCCGTCTTGCGGCACGGGCTGCATGGTCTCGGGGTCCAGCACACGCACATCACGCTCCAGGTGGTAACGCACACCCTGACGGGCATTCAGACGGGCCCGCTCGCCAATGTCCAGCGCATCCCACTCGGGGTGCTTGGGGCACACGGTGGCGGGGCCATAGACCTCGGTCAGGCCATACACATGGGTCAAATCAAAGCCCATGGCCTCCATGCCCTCGATCATCGAAGCCGGGGGCGCTGCACCCGCCACCATGGCCTTGACGCCTGCGGGCACGCCCACCTTCATCTCGACCGGTGAATTGACCAGCAAACCGTGCACGATGGGTGCGCCACAGTAATGCGTGACGCCATGGTCGCGGATGGCATCGAAAATCGCTTGCGCATCCACGCGGCGCAAACAGACGTTGACCGCCGCACGGGCCGCCAGCGTCCAGGGAAAGCACCAGCCATTGCAATGGAACATGGGCAGCGTCCACAGGTAGGCCGCATGCTTGGGCATGTCCCACTCCAGAATGTTGGAGATCGCATTGGTGGCTGCGCCCCGGTGGTGGTAGACCACGCCCTTGGGGTTCCCGGTGGTGCCGCTGGTGTAGTTCAGCGCAATCGCGTCCCACTCATCGGCAGGCAAGCTCCAGGCAAAGTCGGCGTCGCCACGGGCCACAAACCCCTCATAGGTCACCGACCCCAGCTTTTCGCTTGGGCCTGTGTACAGCGCGTCCTCCACATCGATCACCAAGAGCGGTGTCTTGGACTGTCGCAGCGCCAGCGCCTTTTTCATGGTGCCCGAAAACTCCGGGTCCACGATCACCGCCTTGGCCTCGCCATGGTCGAGCATGAAGGCGATGGTTTCAGGGTCCAGTCGGGTGTTCAGGGCATTGAGCACAGCGCCCGCCATCGGAATGCCAAAGTGCGCCTCCACCATGGGCGGTGTGTTGGGCAAAATCACGGCCACCGTGTCGTTCTTGCCAATGCCCGCCTGCGCCAACGCGCTGGCCAGTTGGCGGCTGCGGCGGTAGGTGCTGGCCCAGTCCTGGCGCAAATCGCCGTGCACGATGGCCAAGCGGCTGGGGTACACCTCTGCCGTGCGCTCGATGAAGCTCAAGGGCGACATCGGTGCATGGTTGGCGGGGGTCTGGGGCAAATCCTGGTCGAAGATGCTGACTTTGGTATCGGTCATGGAGAGGTCCTGTTTCGGCTGACGGTCAGATGTTGAACAGTTTGCCTGACCCAGCGCTGAAATCCATGCTGGTTTGCCCCGAAAACCGCACGGAATGAACCGCCCTGATCGGCGAAAATAGCCCTCTTATGGCCATCCCCCAGTCTTTCATTCAAGAGTTGCTGTCCCGCGTCGACGTGGTCGACATCGTGGGCAAGTACGTGCAGCTCAAGAAAGGCGGTGCCAACTTCATGGGCCTGTGCCCATTCCATGGCGAAAAGTCCCCCAGCTTCAGCGTCAGCCCCACCAAACAGTTTTTCCACTGCTTTGGCTGCGGCAAAAACGGCAATGCCATCGGCTTTCTGATGGAGCACGCGGGCATGACCTTCATCGAAGCCGTGAAAGACCTGGCGCAGCAAACCGGCATGCAAGTGCCCGAAGAACAGCAATCGCCCGAAGACCGTGCCCGCGCCGCTGCCCAAAAAGCCAAGCAAGACAGCCTGAGTGATGTGCTGGAAAAAGCCGGGCAAGCCTACCGCGAACAACTCAAGATCACCCCCCGCGCGGTGGAATACCTCAAAGGCCGAGGCTTGTCCGGGCAAATTGCCAAGCGCTTTGGACTGGGCTACGCCCCCGAAGGCTGGCGCAGCCTGGCCAGCATCTTCCCCAAATACGACGATCCGCTGTTGGCCGAGTCGGGTCTGGTCATCGTCAACGAGGAAGACGACAAACGCTACGACCGTTTTCGCGACCGCATCATGTTCCCGATCCGCAACATCAAGGGCGAGTGCATCGGCTTTGGCGGGCGGGTGATCGGCAGCGGCACACCCAAATACCTCAACTCCCCCGAAACGCCGGTCTTTCACAAAGGCCGCGAGTTGTATGGCCTGTACGAGGCCCGCGAAGCCCTGCACAGCGCAGGCTATGTGCTGGTCACTGAAGGCTACATGGACGTGGTGGCGCTGGCCCAGCTGGGCTTTGCCAACGCCGTGGCCACGCTGGGCACGGCCTGCACACCCGACCATGTGCAAAAACTGTTTCGGTTCACCGACGCGGTGGTGTTCAGCTTTGACGGCGACGGCGCAGGCCGCCGCGCCGCCCGCAAGGCACTCGACGGTGCCCTGCCCTACGCCACCGATGTGCGCAGCATCAAGTTTTTGTTTTTGCCCGCCGAGCACGACCCCGACAGCTATGTGCGCGAGTTTGGCCAGGAGGCCTTTGCCGAGCAGATCAAACAAGCCATGCCGCTGTCGCGCTTTTTGATCGAAGCGGCTGGCGCCGACTGCGACTTGCAAAGCGCCGAAGGCCGCGCCCGCTTGTCCAGCCAGGCCCGTCCGCTGTGGCAACTGCTGCCCGACGGCGCACTCAAGCAGCAACTGCTGTCTGAACTGGCGCAACTCATCCAGCTGGAAACTGCAGGCCTGGAAAAACTCTGGGGCCAACAAGCGGCCAGTGACCAGCGCTTTGCGCCCGGTGCACGCAGTGCCGCAGTGCCTTCTGCCCAAGTGGCCAACGCCGCCTTCAGCCAGGCGGCCAGCACGGACGAGTACCCCCACTACGAACCGCACTACGGTGAATCCGCTTCGTGGCCGGGGGCGGCAGACCATCACCCGGCGCCTGGCACCAGTTACGGCGGTGGCTATGGACAAAGCCATGGCTATGGCAACCCCGGGGCAGGCGGCGGCAACACTTGGCCCCGCAAAAACCCCAACTGGACACCGGGCTTCAAAGGCAACAGCCGCTTCAAGCGCGATCAGCCGCCCGTCTACACCGGCCCGCGCACCCCACCGGCCAGCCGGGCTGACCACGCGGCCCGTTTGCTGCTGAGCAATATGGCCCTGTGGGAAACACTGGCGGGTGAAGACCACGCCATGCTGTGCGCCCTGCCAGCACCTCACGGCAGCCTGTTTGCCTGGCTCGAATCACAGTTTCACGAGCAAGGCGCATTAGGCTGGTCAGCGCTGCAAGCTGAAATGCAAAGCCAGCCTTTTGCCGACGATGCCAAACGCTGGATGGCCCAGGACAATCTGGGGGTCACCCCCGGCAACGAAGAAGCCACGCCACCCGACCCGCAAGAAGCCCGGCAAGAGCTGCGCCGCCTGCTCAACATGATGCTGATCGACCGGCTCAAACAGCTCGAGACCGAAGCCTTGGCCCAAGCGGCCACAGGCCAAGACCCCGATGCCCAACAACGCTGGCGCAGCCTGCACGAGCGCCGCAAAGAATTGATGGCCTCAGCGGCAGTGCCCAACGAATCCTGAGCCCTGCTGGATCCAGCCCTGTGAAGTCGTCAATGGTCAAAGGTTTGTAGGTCGGCGGCTTCAGGGGCCTGTAACGAAGACAGCAACGTCGGAGCTGAAGCTACCGACCTACGGGAGGAGCGGCATTTATAGGTCGGCGGCAACAGAGCCGACATGGGCCTGAGCCGGAGCCCACAACGTCGGAGCTGAAGCTACCGACCTCCATCTTGACGGTGCAAAAATTTCAAACCTCAGCGCGCCGAATCCATAAGCTGCCAACGGCAGGCTACTTGTCCAGCAAACGATTGAGCTTGTCCGCCTCAAAGCTCTCGCTGGTGGCGGCATCGCCTGGCATGGGCATTTGCTGCTGGGCACACAGCTGCTCCAGGGCTTTCCAGATCATGGCGATTTGGTGTTCTTGCCCGGCCGCATTGTCGATCAGCCCGCGCAAGGCTTGGCTCACCGGGTCATCGTCTTGCGTGATGCCGTAGGCCGTGAACTTGCGGTCGGTGCTCGACACATCAGCGCTCTCCCCCGCCTTGGACGGGATGATGCGCGCCGGAATGCCGACTGCCGTCGCCCCGGCAGGCACGGGCTTGATGACTACCGCATTGCTGCCGATCTTGGCGCCGTCACCGACCTCAAAGCCACCCAAAACTTTGGCCCCGGCGCTCACCACCACGTCTTTGCCCAGCGTGGGGTGGCGTTTGGCGCCTTTGTACAGCGATGTGCCGCCCAAAGTCACGCCCTGGTAAATCGTGCAACCATCGCCAATTTCGGCGGTCTCACCCACCACCACACCCATGGCATGGTCAAAAAACACCCGCTCACCGATCTTGGCCCCGGGGTGGATTTCGATGCCGGTCAAGCCACGCGCCACATGCGAGATGAAGCGCCCCAGCCATTTGAAGCCATGGTTCCAGCACCAGTGCGCCCGGCGGTGCAGCACCAAAGCATGCAAACCCGGGTAACAGGTCAAAACCTCCCAAGCGGTGCGGGCGGCGGGGTCCCGGTCAAGGATGCATTGGATGTCGGAGCGAAGGCGAGAAAACATAGGCCCCGAGTCTATCGCTTGCCATTGGCCGTCTGGATCATGGCTTTGGCCACCCCGCGCAGGATGTGGATTTCTTCCGGACTCAAGTCGGCCCGGTTGAACAACTGGTTCAAGCGCGGCATGAGCTTTTTGGGCGCGGCAGGGTCCAAAAACCCGATGTCGGTCAGCGCCTGTTCCCAATGTGTCAGCATACCCGCCACCTGCTGGGCATCGGCCTTGTCGGCAGGTTCAATCACGTCCTGCACCGGAAAGCCGCCCAAGGCCTCGCGCCAGTCGTAAGCCACCACCTGGATGGCCGAGCCCAGATTGAGCGAGCCGAACTTCGGATTCGTGGGGATCGACAGCGCCACATGGCAGCGGTAAACGTCTTCGTTTTTCATGCCAAAGCGCTCGGAGCCAAACAAGAACGCCACCGACTGCTCGGGCGCATTGGGTTGGGTCAGCTCGGCAAAGTGCTCACGCGGCGAACGGGTGGGCGGGCCAAAATCACGCGGCGTCATGGCCGTGGCGCACAAATGGGTCACGCCATCGAGCGCTTCATCCAGCGTCTCGACCACCCGGGCTTTGTCGAGCACATCATTGGCCCCGCTGGCGCGCTGAATGGTTTCTTCCTTGCGCAGCACATTGGCCCAGCGCGGCTTGACCAACACCAGCTCGTCAAAGCCCATGACCTTCATGGCCCGGGCGGCAGCGCCCACATTGCCAGCGTGGCTGGTTTCTATCAGGATGAATCGGGTTTTCATGCCCCGATTGTCCACGCTGAGGCCAGCCACCTTGCAAACGCAACGGCACTTCATGACGCCGAAATGACGGGCACTTGATCTTTTCATGAGAAAATGCGCCCCTTGTCGCCGCGATCGTGCGTGCGTTACACCCGTTCTTCACACAATTTATGTCGTCCAATCTCCACCCCATGCTCAACGTGGCCATCAAGGCTGCGCGCGCCGCTGGCGCCATCATCAACCGTGCCGCGCTCGACGTTGAAGCGGTTCGCATCTCGCAAAAGCAAGTCAACGACTTCGTCACCGAGATCGACCATGCGAGTGAAAAAGTCATCATCGACACCCTGCTGACCGCCTACCCCGACCACGGCATCCTGGCCGAAGAGTCGGGCAGCCAGCACGGCAACCCGCTCGCTGACCACATCTGGATCATCGACCCCCTGGACGGCACGACCAACTTCATCCACGGCTTCCCTGTTTATTGCGTGAGCATTGCCCTGCAAGTGCGCGGCAAGATCGAGCAAGCCGTCATTTACGACCCCACCCGCAACGACCTGTTCACCGCCACCAAAGGCCGTGGCGCGTTCATGAACGACCGCCGCCTGCGCGTGAGCAAGCGCATTCGCCTGCAAGAATGCATCATTTCCACAGGCTTCCCTTTCCGCAAGGGCGACAACTTCAACCAGTACCTGCGCATGATGGGCGACGTGATGCAACGCACCGCCGGCCTGCGCCGCCCCGGTTCTGCCGCGCTGGACCTGGCCTATGTGGCCGCAGGTTTTACCGATGGTTTCTTTGAAACCGGCCTGTCGCCTTGGGATGTGGCCGCAGGCTCACTGTTGGTCACCGAAGCCGGTGGCCTGATCGGCAACTTCACTGGCGAGTCCGACTTTTTGGAACAAAAAGAATGCCTGGCCGGTGCGCCGCGCATTTACGGCCAGCTGGTCGGCATCCTGGGCAAGTTCAGCAAATTCGCCAACGCTGGCGACAAAGCTGCCGTGCGCACTGCGGTCGAACGCCTGAGCCGTGAACGCACCTCGGACAGCCACGACCCGGAAGCTGAAGGACTGGAGAGCCAGCCACCTGCAGCTGACGGCCAGGCAGGTCAGGACGCGCCGTTTTAAGCCTGCGTTGATGCGCTGGTGACCTGCGCCGCCCCACCCGGCCTTCACAGAGGCCAGGTGGTCTCAAACTGACAGGCGCAGTGCCAAGGTGCCAAGGCAGCACTGGGCGCATGATCTGATCGCCCCAAATCACTGTCGGCGCACCTGCTCATGCTGCATGCCTCGGTCAATCGTGCCCACCAGCAAACTCAACTCCTGGGCCAGCACCTTGAGCACATCGTCCATCGTGACCATGCCCACCAATTCGTCTTGCGCATCGACCACCGGTACACGACGCACGCCATGCTCCCGCATGGAACGGATCAAGTCGGTCAGCGAGTCGCTGGCGTTGGCGCTCACCAAGCGCTCCGACATGATGTCCTCCAAAAGCAAAGGCTCGGGGTCCAGGCCCGTGGCAACCACCGCCATCACGATGTCTCTGTCCGTGACCATGCCGCGCACCAGTCGTTTTCCGTCTTCATCGGCGATCACCACCAAAGAGCCCACATGCTCTTCACGCATCATTTGGGCCGCATCCATCAAACTGGTGTGCTCGTACCCCACGGTAACTTTGCGCTTGCAGAGGTCGCCCGCTGTCAGTTGTTTGCCCATCACGGCTCCTTGAAATAGGAAAATGACTTTCCGCCAAGTGATGTGATCACGCCACAAGCACCTGACCGAAAAAGTCCTTCGATCATGCACAGCAGCTTTGTGCACATCAGTGTCCCAACGCACGCACCCAGAACGCGCCCAGCATCCATCTTGCGCCTCCCCCCCTCACCGGCCGACCGGTCCGCGTGCGCCATGACACAGACTTCTGATGCGGCTCACCCCACATTGAGTCAATGGATGGCCGCTGGTTGTACTTTCACCGCAACAGCCTGATCGGCGAAGACTTGGACCATCTGCAAGTGGGCACACCGGTGCATTACGCAGAGGATGTGGGTGACGAAGGCCAGCAAGCCAGCAGCGTGAACCTCATCGGCAAGCACCGCATTCTGGTTTGAGCCTCAGCCATGGCAGCCCCCACGGTGGTGAGGGGCTTGCACAGGTTTCAAGATCAGCTAATTTTCAGAACGTGGCTTTGTTCGCTGGGCTTTTTAGGCAAGGTCAAATGCAAAATGCCGTTTTCGTATTTGGCCGAAGCTGCCGATTGGTCCACCGTTTGACCCAACGTGAAACTGCGTGACACGCTGCCGAAGTAACGCTCGGAGCGAACGATCTTGGCCCCTTCTTTTTCTTCCATTTCCTTTTTGACTTCTGCACTCAAAGAAACCTGGTTGCCCTCGACTGACACCTTGATGTCTTCTTTTTTGACACCCGGAATCTCAGCTTTGACGAAGAAATTGTTATCGTCTTCGGTCAAATCCAGGCGCATTTGAGGCTCGCCTTCCAGCATCCGATAAACAGGACGCAAGGCAAAGCCTTTGAAAAAATCGTCGACGAAAGGGTCGCGCAGTTCGCTGAAAGGGTTGAAACGTGCGAGGTTGCTCATGGGGTGCTCCATCCAATGAATTGGCAGCGCAAATGCTGCAAGACAGGGGTGCGCGAAAGCATGCCGCATCGCACACGGGGCTGTATCCAAATAACCGCCCTGCGCGCACTGTTGCACTGGGTAGCGCCCGTGTCTGTTGATCAATTCACACATCCCCCACCTCCGAGCCCCAAGCCCTTGATCTCGATGCTCACCTGCTCTTCCATCTGAATTTTTTCATGTTCGGCCTTTCGTCGTGACGTACTCATCTGTGGCCCATGATGGAACCGGTAAAAGGCGCATCGGTTGGTGCTGCCCCACACAGACCGCTTGACACAGCCGGCGAACAATCCGATCCAGGTACACACACCATGCTGTGCCTTTCCAGGGACGTAATGACCGGGCTTGAAGAACCCGGCCAGAGGGGTAAAGAGCGCATGGACATGGTTCTGCAACCAAACCTGATCGCTGGAGCACCCCTTTGCATGACCTCTTTGCCCCCCTCGCGCACCTGTCTGTACGACACCACCGAATTGAATGCCGTGCTTGACCGCATGGCCAGCCAGGCCATGGCGCTGCTGCCCGGCAACTCGCCCGTGGCCGTGGTCGGCATCTTGCGCCGAGGCGCCCCCTTGGCCGATTTGCTGACCCAACGCATGGTGAACGCCCACGGACTGAAGCCCCCGCTGCGGCTGGACCTGTCGGTCAAGCGCTATGCAGACGATTTGACCCTGCTGCATCCGGACACGCTGCTGACCGAACAGGCGCAACATGCTGCCCTGGACCTGACGGGCTACACCTTGCTACTGGTTGATGATGTGTTCTACACCGGCCACTCGATCCTGAAGGTCGTGCCCTACCTGTTGCAAAAGCACCCCGCCACCATCCGGGTGGTGTGCCTGGCAGACCGTTGCACGGCCCAGCTGCCTGTGCATGCCGATGTGGTGGGCGTCAAGCTGGCGATTGCCCCGGCCGACATCATTGAATGCCATGTGCCACCCTACGAGGCTGATTTCAACATCGAGTTGTTGAAACCGTCACGCCCCACCTCGGCCTGAGTCGCGTCAAACGAACGACAGCTTGTCCACCACTGAACGCACGCCCGGTGTGCCCCAGGCAGAATTGATGGCCAGATTTTTCTCTGTCCAGCTGTGCACCTTGCCGCTGAGGGTGATGACATCACCTTCCACCGTGACCTGGATTTCCTGAGCATCCAGGTATGCGCGTCGCTTGAGGGCCGATTCGATTTCAGACCTCACGGCTGACAGGCTCACATTGGGTTTGACCGATACCAGGTTGATCACATTGCGCACCCCATTGAGCCCCTCGAGCAAGGACTCCGCAGTTTGCCTTTGATAGTCCCAGGCCACATCCCCGCGCAGTGTCAGCACACCATCTTCTGCGGTCACCTGAATCGCCCCCTTGGGAATCGAGCTGGCGTACTCCAGGATATTGATGGCCGCCACGGCAATGTCCGTGTCATTGCGTTTATCGGTTTCTGGCAACTTCACATCCAGATCAAAGGCCACGGCGCGAACACCACTGACCCGCTTGACCACACGCTCTGCGCTCCACTTTTCAGTCAGGTTCTCAACATGCCCCGACAAAGTGACCACACCTTGCTCCACTTCGACACCGATGTGCGCCGCATTCACGGAGGGATCCCAGGAGAGTTCTGCCATGACATCTGTTTGCAATTGCTTGTCTGTTTTCATGCGTTTCTTTCAGTGGTTGAGAGAACACCCATTGTTGAAACACCCCTGACCCTCGTCTGTACTGTGACTGACCGTGTCTGCTGCCGCACAGTGATACCCCGCCTGTCTGTTTAGGCTGCCCCATCTGTTGCGATCAGGAACCGCCCCCACTCACTTTTTGAGGCCCCCATGACACATGCATTCCCCCGATGGCTCGCCCTGCTGCTGATGCTCGCCACCTTGAGCCTGTCCGGTTGCGGCTACAACCAATTTCAAAGCAGCAACGAGCGGGTCAAAGCCAGCTGGTCCGAGGTGCTCAGCCAATACCAGCGCCGGGCCGACCTGATCCCCAATTTGGTCAATGTGGTCAAAGGCCAGGCCGACTTTGAGCAAGGCACCTTGAAAGCGGTGGTGGAGGCCAGGTCAAAAGCCACCGCCATACAAGCCTCGCCCGAACTGGTGAACGACCCGCAAGCCTTTCAAAAATTCCAGCAAGCCCAAAAAGATCTGTCAGACAGCTTGTCGCGTTTGCTGGTGGTGTCAGAAAACTACCCCGCCTTGCGTGCCAACCAGGGCTTCATCGACCTTCAAGCCCAACTCGAAGGCACCGAAAACCGCATCGCTGTGGCGCGTAACCGCTACATCCAGGCCGTGCAGAACTACAACGTCACCGTGCATTCCTTCCCCTCCAACCTGACGGCCATGGTGCTGGGCTACAAGGAAAAACCCAACTTTTCGGTGGAAAACGAACAAGCCTTGGCCAAACCACCCGAAGTCCATTTCGGTGGCAGCGCGCCGCCTCCCAAAGCCCCCAGCTCCAGCGCGGTGCAGTGACCATGTGGCGGCGTGTGTTTTCGTGTGGGCTGGTGCTCTGGGCGCTGGTGGGCGGGCTTGTGCCGGCGCATGCGCAGGTGCCGGTTCCACCCCTGACAGGTCACGTCATGGACCTGACCCACACCCTCACCCCAGAGCAACTCACTAAGATCGACCAGGCGCTGGCGGCATTCGAGTCTCGCAAGGGCAGTCAACTGGCCGTTTTGATGGTGCCCACCACCCAACCCGAAACCATTGAGCAATATGCACTGCGCGTAGCCGAGCAGTGGAAGCTGGGTCGCAAAAATGTGGACGATGGCGCCATTCTGGTCGTGGCCAAGGACGATCACAGCGTGCGCATCGAAGTGGGCTATGGGCTGGAAGGCGCCTTGAACGATGCCACCAGCAAACGGATCATCGAAGACATCATCACCCCCAACTTTCGCCAAGAGGACTACGCAGGCGGCATCTCTGCCGGCATGCGGCGCATGATGCGCGTCGTCGACGGCGAGCCCTTGCCCGCCAAAGTGGTGGGTAAATCCACCGATCCTTACAGAGACATCACTTGGATCATTGTGGCGGGCGCCCTGCTCGGCTTTGTCTTGCGCGCCATCTTGGGCCGCATTCCTGGGGCCATCATGACCGCAGCCATTGTCGGCACGCTGACTTGGTTGCTGCTGGGCGTGCTGTCCATGGCCCTGGTCGCTGGCGGCATCACCATGATGACCACGGTGTTGGGCATCAGCGGGCTGCTCAGGGCTAGATTCGGTGGACGAGGCGGCCCGGGCGGGGGCTTCAGAGGCGGTGGCGGAGGCTTTGGCGGCGGAGGCGCATCCGGCAAATGGTGACCGACTCTGTCGGCCCAAAGCCATGAAGCCAGCCCGTCTTGACGGTGGCTTTACGGCGGCTTGGCCTTTGAAAACAATAAATTTCGCGCTCAAAATTTATCGTTGGCATTTTTAAAGATAATTTGACCAGCCAAAATGCCCGGTCACCCCACGGGACACTTTCTGGCGATGCCACATGTCATCGCTGAAAAAATTGGCCAAGTCATTGATGCAAAACGATATTTCCCCCGCCCACAAGCCCTCACCCGACCTGTCAGCCCACACCCCCATGATGGCCCAATATTTGGGCATCAAGGCGGAGTTCCCTGACACGCTGGTGTTCTACCGCATGGGCGACTTTTACGAGTTGTTCTTTGCCGACGCCGAAAAAGCCGCTGGCCTGCTCGACATCACCCTCACGCGCCGGGGCCAGTCCGCTGGCCAGCCGGTGGTCATGGCGGGCGTGCCCTTCCATTCGGTTGAGACGTATCTGGCCCGTCTGATCAAGCTGGGTGAGTCGGTGGCCCTGTGCGAACAAGTCGGCGATGTGGCCACGGCCAAAGGCCCGGTGGAGCGCAAAGTGGTGCGCGTGGTCACCCCCGGCACCCTGACCGACACCGAGCTGCTGTCCGACAAGAGCGAAGCGATTTTGCTGGCCGTACACCAAGCGGCCAAAAACCGCTGCGGCTTGGCGTGGCTCAGCGTCACGCAAGGCGTGGTGCACCTGGCCGAATGCGCGCAAGACGAACTGGCCGACTGGATCGACCGCATCAGCCCCAGCGAACTGCTGGCCAGCGCGGGCATGACCCCCACGTTTGAGCAAAAACTGCGAGGCCTTAAAACCACCGGGCGCGGCAGCTGGGCACTGGCCCTGCGGCCCGATTTCCAGTTTGATGCAGGTCTGGGCCAGCGCAAGCTGCTGGAGCAACTGCAAGCCGCCTCGCTGGCCGCCTGGAGCGCCGACACCCTGAGCGACGCTCAAGCCGCCGCTGCGGCGCTTTTGACTTACGCCGAACACACCCAAGGCCGCAGCCTGCCGCATGTGCAGCGCGTGCAGGTGCAGCGCTCTGACGCACTCATTGACCTGCCCGCCAGCACGCGCCGCAACCTGGAGCTGACGCAAACCCTGCGCGGTGAAGATTCACCCACGCTGTTTTCATTGCTCGACACCTGCATGACCGGCATGGGCAGCCGCCTGCTCAAAAGCTGGCTGCTCAGCCCGCCGCGTGACCGCCAAGCCGCCCACGACCGCCTGCAAGCCCAAGCCGTGTTGCGTGGCGACAGCGGTGCTGGCGTGTGGAGCAGCCTGCGCGAACAGCTCAAAGGGGCAAGTGATGTAGAGCGCATCACCGCCCGCACCGCGCTGCGCCAAGTGCGCCCGCGCGAGCTGGTGGCCCTGCGCCACGCACTGGCGCGTGCGGCTTCGCTGTCTTGGCAGTTGGAGGCGCTCAACCCCGAGCCCGGCACCTTGCTGGCTGGCATGGCCCGCTGGCTCACGCCGCCTGCCCACTGCGCAGAGCTGCTGCACATGGCCTTGCTTGAAGAGCCCGCCACGCTGGTGCGCGACGGTGGCGTGATCGCCGACGGCCTGGACGCCGAGCTGGACGAGCTGCGCGGCATCCAGACCAACTGCGATGCGTTTTTGCTCGACCTGGAAACCCGCGAAAAAGAGCGCACCGGCATTGCCAACTTGCGTGTGCAGTTCAACAAGGTGCACGGTTTTTACATCGAAGTCACGCAAGGGCAACTGGACAAAGTGCCCGATGACTACCGCCGCCGCCAGACCCTGAAAAACGCCGAGCGCTTCATCACGCCCGAGCTCAAAACCTTTGAAGACAAAGCCCTGTCAGCACAAGAGCGCGCCTTGGCCCGCGAAAAGTGGCTCTACGAAGGCCTGCTCGACCAGCTGCAGCCCTTTGTGCCCGCGCTCACCGCTTTGGCGCAAGCCATGGCCAGCCTGGACGTGCTGTGCGCACTGACCGAGCGCTCGCTCACCCTCAATTGGTGCGCGCCCGAATTCACCAAAGAGCCCTGCATCGAGATTCGCGGTGGCCGCCACCCGGTGGTCGAAGCACGCTTGGCCGAGCTGTCGGGTGCCAGCTTCATCGCCAACGACACGGTATTGGGCTCGCGCCAGCGTTTGCAGGTCATCACCGGCCCCAACATGGGCGGTAAATCGACTTACATGCGCCAAGTGGCCCTGATCGTGCTGCTGGCCAGCATCGGCAGCCATGTGCCCGCCAGCCGCTGCCGCCTGGGGCCGATTGACGCCATCCACACCCGGATCGGTGCGGCCGACGACCTGGCCAACGCCCAATCAACCTTCATGCTGGAGATGACCGAAGCCGCGCAAATCTTGCACAGCGCCACGCCGCACAGCCTGGTCTTGATGGACGAGATCGGCCGTGGCACTTCGACCTTTGACGGCCTGGCTCTCGCCAGCGGCATCGCCACGCACCTGCACAACAAAACACAGGCCTTTGCCTTGTTTGCCACGCACTACTTTGAGCTGACCGAGTTCCCGGCCACGCACACCGCCGCCGTCAACATGCACGTGAGCGCGGCCGAATCGGGCGCGTCGATTGTGTTTTTGCACGAGCTGCAACCGGGCCCCGCCAGCAAGAGCTATGGCGTGCAAGTGGCACGGCTGGCGGGCATGCCTGCGGCCGTGCTCAACCACGCACGCCATGCGCTCAGCGCGCTCGAATCGGGCGCCCAAGATGCACGCGCTCAGGTGGACCTGTTTGCCCCACCGCCTGAAGCCGAAGCCACTGGCCCCACCGCTGTCGAGGCGGCCCTGGCCCAAATCAACCCCGACGCCTTGAGCCCCCGCGAGGCGCTCGATGCCCTGTATGCCTTGCAGCGCCTGCTGCCCAAAAATTAACCTGAAGTTGATTCATGACTTATTGCGTTGCCGTCAAAACCCGCGCCGGTCTGGTGTTCCTCTCTGATTCGCGCACCAACGCGGGCCTGGACCAGATCAGCACCTTCCGCAAAATGATCGTTTATGAAAAAGCGGGCGACCGTTTCATGACGCTGTTGTCGGCGGGCAACCTGAGCATTTCGCAATCGGTTCGCGAAGTGCTGCAAATCGAAAAACTGGTCGAACCCGGCCAAGACGAGCCGCTCACCATCTGGAACGCCAAGAGCATGTTCGACGCCACCCGCGTGCTGGGTGCCGCCGTGCGCCGCGTCTACGAGCGCGATGCCGCCGCCCTGCGGGCCTCGGGTGTGGAGTTCAACGTGTCCATGATTTTTGGCGGCCAAATCGGCAGCGAAGGCATGCGCTTGTTCCAGGTCTATTCGCCCGGCAACTTCATCGAAGCCACCGACGAGACGCCCTACTTCCAGATTGGCGAATCCAAATACGGCAAGCCCGTTTTGGATCGCGTCATCACCCCCGACACCCCGCTCGACGAAGCGGCCAAATGCGCCTTGGTGTCGATGGACTCGACCCTCAAGTCCAACCTGTCGGTGGGTTTGCCGCTGGACATGGTGGTCTACAAAGCGGGCAGCCTGCAGACCGACCGCATCATGTGCATCGACGAGCACAACCCCTACTTTCAGATGCTGCGCAGCAGCTGGGGCGACAAGCTGCGCCAGATGTTCGACAGCATCGAAGACCCGATGTGGAACGGCGGCGCGACCGATATCCCGCTCATGGTGCCGCCGGTGCGTAACGCCTTGCTCAAGAAGATCACCACGCCGGACGAGAAGCTGATCTGATGGCCGCGATTGCCCGCATCATCTTCTCGCACGGCAACAGCTTTCCGGCCAGCACTTACCGTGTCTTGTTTGACAACCTGCGCCAGCGCGGGTTTGAAGTCGATGCGATCGAAAAATTTGGCCACGACCCCGATTACCCCGTCACCAACAACTGGCCGAATCTGGTGCAGCAACTGGCCGACTTTGCGCGTGCCCAGCAGGGTAATGGTGCACCCGCATTTTTGGTGGGGCACTCACTGGGCGGCATCCTGAGCCTGATGTGCGCCGCCCGTCACCCCGAACTGGCGCGTGGCGTGGTGCTGATCGACTCGCCCGTGCTAGGCGGCTGGCGTGCCACCACGCTGGGCCTGGCCAAACGCACCCCTTTGATCGGGGCGCTGTCACCCGGGCGCATCAGCCAAAAGCGCCGCAACCATTGGCCCAGCGCACAGGCCGCGCTGGAGAGTTTTCAGCACAAAAAATCATTTGCCCGCTGGGACCCGCAGGTCTTGCGCGACTACATCGAGCACGGCACGCACGACGAAGGCGGCCAGCGCGTGCTCAGTTTTGACCGCGATGTGGAAACGGCGATCTACAACAGCCTGCCCCACAAACTCGACAGCCTGCTCAAACGCAAACCCCTCAAATGCCCCGCCGCCTTCATTGGCGGCACGCACTCCGCCGAGATGCGCCAGGCGGGTGCTGAGCTGACCCACAAGCTGGTCAAAGGCCGCATCATGATGCTCGACGGCTCACACCTGTTCCCCATGGAAAAACCCCTGGCCACGGCGGCGGCCATCGAAGCGACACTGCGCAATCTGGGTGCTTGATTCATGCGGCTTGCGCCGAGCCGATAAGCGTCGGACTCTGCGAGTGCCGACCTACAAGGCCGACAAATCATGTCGGGCGGATCGCTGCCGCCTGTAGGTCGGCGGTCGAAGACCCCGACAGGTATCTGAAAAATTCAAGCCGCCCAGGTCACCCAGCCGCTGTAGCTGGTGCCCAGCACCACCAGACCAAACACGATCCGGTACCAGGCAAACACCTCAAAGCTATGGCTGGAGATGAACTTGAGCAGCCAGCGCACGCAAACCCAAGCACTCAAGAACGAGAAGAGCAAACCCACGCCAAACATCGGCGCATCGGCCATGCTGAGCAAGGCGCGCTCTTTGTACAGACTGTATGCCCCTGCGCCAATCAGCGTGGGGATCGCCAGATAGAACGAAAAATCAGTCGCCGCCTTGCGCGACAAGCCGAGCAACATACCGCCAATGATGGTGGCGCCACTGCGGCTGGTGCCCGGGATCATGGCCAAACACTGCACCAAACCCACCTTGAGGGCATCGCGCCCGCGCATGTCTTCCACCTCGTGAATGCGCACCGTGCTGGCCGGGCGACGCTCGGCCCACAAGATGATGAAGCCACCGATGATGAAGGTGCTGGCCACTACGCCCGGCGTGAACAAATGCGCTTTGATGGCCTTGCCCAACAGCAAACCCAAAATCACGGCAGGCACAAAGCCGATGAACACATTGAAGGCAAAACGCTGCGCCGCTGCGCAGTGCGGCAAAGCTTTGAGGGTTGAGCTGAGTTTTTGCCAGTAGACGATGATCACGGCCAAGATCGCGCCAGTCTGAATCGCGATGTCAAAGACTTTGTCTTTTTCCCCATCCAGCCCCAACAAAGACCCGGCCAGGATCAAATGACCGGTTGAAGAAATTGGCAAGAACTCGGTCAAACCTTCGACCAAGCCCATCACGGCGGCTTTGAGCAGCAATAAAGAATCCACAAACACTCCTGAAATCTGGGGTGGATTATCGCCTCAGAGTGCGCTTTGACCGGCCAAGCCGCGTACATCGGCTGCCACTCGCACCGCACATTTGCATCTTGCGCCCGGGCCAATGGCTTTCATCGCCACCCCATTTACCTGTGGACACCCCGCAGGCACATTACGGCCACATCAAAGCTTCAGGACGAAACATGCAACTGACACCCCTTATCGCTGTGCACATGAGCGCCGCCATCACCGCCGTGGTGCTCGGCCCCTTTGCCCTGTGGGCCCGGCTAGGCCGAACCACACGCCCGCGCCTGCACCGCGCCATGGGCTATGCCTGGGTCACCTTCATGGTTGCGGCGGCCGTGAGTGCCCTGTTCATACGCGACTTCCAATTGCCCAATCTGGCAGGGTACACACCGATTCACTTGTTCATTCCGCTGACGTTTTTCATGTTGTACCGCGCCTTTGTGTATTTGCTTCAAGGCAACGTTCAGGGCCACCGCCAAAGTATGCAGCGGCTGTACGTCAGTGCGTGTCTCGTCGCTGGCGCATTCACCTTGCTGCCAAGGCGCTACCTGGGCCATTTGATCTGGTCTGACTGGCTGGGCTTGATTTAATCCACCACACACAAAAAGAATCCATGCAAACACTCCAACACATCCCCGTCTGGGTTTTCGGTCTGCTCATCGGCCTGATCGCTTTGGGCCTGCTGCAAACACGCACCCGGCACATCCCCAAGCAACGGCTTTTGGGCATCAACATCGGGCTGACGGTGTTCACGCTGGTGGGGGTCGTCCAGCAGTGGCGGCCCACGCCCTGGCTGGCCGTGGGCTTGTTCAGCTGGGCCGCCACTTGCAGCTTGGTGGCCTGGGGCTTGGGCCAAGGCGCTGCCCCGGCAGGCGCGAGCTACGACGCAGTCACCCGGCGCTTCACCGTGCCCGGCAGCTGGCTGCCACTGGCCTTGTTCATGGCCATCTTTGCCTGCAAGTTTCAGGTGGGCATGCTGAACGCCACCGCGCCCGACCAGCTGCACAGCTTGCAAGCGGCCATCGGCCTCAGCGCCTTGTATGGCCTGTTCTCAGGTTGGCTCAACGCCAGAGCCCTGCGGCTGTTGAAACTTGCCCGCACGCCAGAACCAGCGCGTCTGATGCAGGCCTGCTCCCCGTAGGTCGGGGGTCAAAAACCCCGACGCTGGTTGCACAGGCTTAAAACCTGTTTCATGAAGTGGTGCCTGAGCAAGCAAACGTCGGACTCTTCGAGTACCGACCTACGAGTGAAGCCGCCAACCTATCGCAGTCCCCGTAGGTCGGCGGTCGAAGACCCCGACATGAACCTGAGCAATACCCACACACTTCGGGGCTGAAGCCACCGACCTACCGCAAAACTAACCCCATGAGCACCCCCCTGAAAACCCTCACCCGCATGGCTTGCACCTTTACCTTGCTGGCAGCCAGCGCCAGCCAGGCCCAAGTCACCTCCGTGGGCATGCGCCAGATCCAGGCGGGCAACATGCCCATCACCCTCGTCTATCCCACTGCGGCAACGGCCCAGCCCGTCACCCAGGGCGCATTCACGGTTCAGGTCGCCAGCAATGCACAGCCACTGGCAGTGGCATCAGGCAAACGGGCACTGATTGTCTTATCGCACGGCTCAGCAGGCAGCGCCTTGCCTGACCACGCGCTCGCCGCCACGCTGGCCCGCGCCGGTTTTGTGGTGGCGCAGCCCGAGCACCGGGGTGACAACTGGCAAGACTTCAGCCGCGCTGGCCCCGAGAGCTGGAAAACCCGCCCGCAAGACGTGAGTGACACCATCGACGCCGTGGCGCATGACCCGGCGCTGGCCCCGCTGGTGGACACCCGCCGCGTGGGTGTGCACGGCATGTCGGCGGGTGGCGTGACCGGCTTGGTGCTGGCCGGGGCGCAATGGCGCCTGTTGAATTTGATCCAGCACTGTGCGCAGCATCTGGACGAGGACATCGGCTTTTGTTTGAACGGTTTGGCCCAGCACCCCGCGCAACAAACCCTGCGCAAAGGCCAATTTGCCATGGGCCGCATGCTGACCGAAACCAGCGCCTCGGCCAGTTTCAAAACCCTGCACGGCGGAGCAAGCCCCACCGCATCCAGAGACCCCCGCCCCGACCCCCGTGTGGTCGCCGTCAGCCTCGCCGTACCCGTCGGGGTCATCTTCGCCCCCGAAAGCCTCTCGCGCATCCGCATCCCTGTGGGCCTGACGACGGCGGGCCAAGATGGCGTGCTGGTGCCCCGCTTCCACAGTCAGCATGTTTTGCGGCACTGCAAAACATGCACCACCTTGTCCGACCACCCCAAGGCCGGACACTTTGACTGGCTCTCGCCCTGGCCTGCCAGCGTGGCACAAACCGTGGCCGCCACCCAAGTGCGTGGCGGTTTGCCCAACCCCGACTTCAGCCCAGAAGCACGCCAAAAGGCGTTCGACCAGATCGCGTTATTCTTCAAGCAAAAGCTCTGAAGCCCATGAACATGAACCGCCTCCTCGCCTGGCTGCCCGTCGATCAACGCAAACCTCTGCTGAAACGTCTGCTGACCGTGTGGGCGGCGGCGCTGCCGATTGCGGTGGCCACCTGGATAGGTCGCAAAGGCGATGGCATGCCGCACAGTTTTGACATGTCACTGGTGTATGCCTACGCCATCTCCACCTTCATTTGGCTGTTCACCGATATGGCGCGGTTTGCGTTCAAGGGCGTTCTGCGTTCCCAAGCGCCGTACTACTGGCCGCCCGCGCTGCGTGCGGGCTTGATGCTGCTGATCGGCGTACCCATAGGCTATGTTTTGGGCACGCTGGTGGGTGATGCGTATGCGGGCTGGTCCACCTGGGATTTGTGGCGTCTCAACACCAACCGCTTTGTCGGCATGCTGGTCAGTGCCATTGTCATCAGCGCCGGGTTTGTGACTTTCTTTTTCCAACGCGGCAAGGCCGAGGCCTTGGCCCAAGAGGTGACGCAAGCACAGCTCATGCTGCTGCAATCGCAGCTCGAGCCGCACATGCTGTTCAACACACTGGCGCATTTGCGGGCGCTGATCGGGCACGACACCGAACGTGCCTTGGCGATGCTGGACCACCTGAACGACTACCTGCGCACCACGCTGCAGGCCTCCCGCCAACCCCTGCATCCCTTGGCTGAGGAGTTGTCGCGACTGGACGATTACCTGAGCCTGATGTCGATCCGCATGGGGCCGCGTCTGGCGTTTGACCTTGACCTGCCACACTCGCTGGCCACCTCCCAGGTGCCCAGCTTCATCTTGCAACCGCTGGTAGAAAACGCCATCCGCCACGGCCTGGAGCCACAAGTCAGCGGTGGCCGCATCGAGGTGCAAGCCCACACCGACGGCGCGCAACTGCTTCTGACGGTGCGCGACAACGGCAGCGGCATCAGCGAACTGGCGCTGGCTGAATCGGCCCGGCCTTTGACGCCCGCCACCGACCGCCCAAGCACATCTTGGGGTCTGACCCATGTGCGCCAACGCCTGCACACCCTGTATGGCCCACGCGCTGGCATGCACATCAGCCCCGTGCCTACGGGCGGCACCTGCGTGGTGCTGACTTTGCCTTTAGTGCTGACTTTGCCTTTAGAGGTCCCGCTCGCAGAAGTCTGAAATGTTGGCACCCACCCATCTCGCACGTCTGTACCTTTGGGTCCGACAAAAGACATTCCTTCGCAGGTCGGTACCTTCAGGTCCGACATGGCTGGCATCGGCAAAGGGTTCATGTCGGGGCTGAAGCCACCGACCTACAAAACTTGAGCAACAACCTTCATCGCATGAACACAACCCCCTCTGCACTGATCGCCGAAGACGAACCACTGCTGGCGCAAACCCTGGCGAATGAACTGCGCGCCTTATGGCCCGACATCCACCTCGTGGCCATCGCAGGCGACGGCCTGAGCGCCGTGCAACTGGCGCTGCAACACCGCCCCGATGTGCTGTTTTTTGACATCCGCATGCCGGGCCAAAGCGGGCTCGAAGCTGCCGCCGAAGTGGCCGAAGAATGGCCCGAAACCCAAGCCTTTCCGCTGCTGGTGTTTGTGACCGCCTACGACCAATACGCCATCCAGGCCTTTGATGCGCAGGCCGTGGACTACGTGCTCAAGCCCGTGCGTGCTGACCGGCTGGCGCAAACCGTGGCGCGGCTGCAAAACGCCCTGAGCCAGCGGCAACCCGGCCCCGACACCAGCGCCCAGCTGGACCCGGTGCTCAACCAGCTGCGCGCCTTGCTGAGCGCGTCCACCGAAGCCGCCAAACCCGAGGCCCCCCTGCAACTGCTTCAACTGCTGCAAGCCAGCCAAGGCAACCAACTGCGCATGGTGCCTGTGGACGATGTGCTGCGGCTGGAGGCGGCCGACAAATACGTGCGCGTGTTCACGCTGAACGGTGATGAGGTGCTGCTGCGCACCCCGCTCAAGGAACTCATGCAGCGCCTGGACCCACAAGTGTTCTGGCAAATCCACCGGGGCAGCGTGGTGCGCGCCACGGCCATCGAGTCGGTCACCCGCGACGATTCGGGGCGCCTGAGTTTGCGCCTGAAAGGTCAAAACGAGTCATTGGGTGTCAGCCGACTGTATGCACAGTTATTCAGAGCCATGTGACGCACTAAAATGACAATTAATTCCAAATAGTTCACAAATCTCCTACAAATCAATCATGAAACAACTTCTTCTCCTGTCCATTGCATCTCTGACCTTGGCGGGCTGCGTCCAGGAAGGCTCTCGCACATTGCCGATTCAAAAGGTCGAGTCAGCCGCCATTCCCAGCACGGCGGCCAAAGTACCCGTGTCTGTGGGCAAATTTGACAACCGTTCCTCTTTCATGCGCGGCGTGTTCTCCAATGGCGAAGACCGCATGGGCAGTCAAGCTCAAACCATTTTGGTCACGCATCTCCAACAATCGCGCCGCTTCAATGTGCTGGATCGCAGCGTGATGAGTGAAATCAAACAAGAAGCTGCGTTGAAAAATCAAACCCAAAGCCTCAAAGGCGCTGACTATGTCATCACGGGCGACGTGACCGAGTTTGGTCGCAAAGACGTGGGTGACCGTCAACTGTTTGGCATTTTGGGTCGTGGCAAAACACAAATTGCTTATGCCAAAGTCAGCATCAACATCGTCAACACCCTCACCTCCGAGGTGGTGCATTCGGCACAAGGCGCGGGTGAATACAGCTTGTCCGAACGTGAAGTCATTGGCTTTGGCGGCACCGCTGGTTACGACGCCACGCTGAACGGCAAAGTTCTGGATCTGGCCATTCGCGACGCCGTCAACACGCTGGTCAGCAGCATGGACAACGGCGCATGGCGCCCAGAACGTTGAGAAACAGCATGCTGCAAACATTCAAACTCACGCTGCTCGCAGCCGCGCTGGCCCTCTGCGGCTGTGCCAATAAAACCGTCGTCCCCCCGCTGTATGGCTGGAACGGGTACGAAAAAAACATCGACACCTACTTCCGCGGCGACCGCGAAAGCCTGGACACCCAAGCCAAATTGATGGAAGACGATCTGCAAAAAATGCGTGCAGGCGGCAAAGCCATACCGCCCGGCTACCAAGCCCACATGGGACTTCTGTATGGCAAACAAGGTGACATGGGCCGTTTCCAGAAACACCTTGAGGCTGAAAAACAGCAATTCCCGGAATCAGAAAGTTTCATTGACTTTCTGCTTCGCAAATTCAAGAAAAACTGAGCCCCGGGGACACGCATGAAAATTTCAATCCGGCTGATGGTCACGGCCTTGTCCATCGCATTGCTGAGTGGCTGCGCCAGCAAACCCAAAACGCCTTACGACTACACCAACTTGAAAGAGAGCCAGCCCAGATCCATTCTGGTTTTGCCGCCTCTGAACAAGACCCCCGAAGTCCGCGCCAGCTACAGCATGCTGGCCCAGGTGACCAACCCTTTGTCAGAGTCCGGCTACTACGTGATGCCCGTCACGCTGGTGGATGAAACCTTCAAGGAAAACGGCATCACCGAAGCGAGCGATGCCCACGCGCTGCCGAGCGCCAAGCTGCGCGAGATCTTTGGCGCCGACGCGGCGCTCTACATCACCATGACCCAATACGGGACGGTTTACAAAGTGCTGGACAGCGCCACCACGGTGACCGCCGAGGCCCGACTGGTTGACCTGAAAACAGACAAACTGCTCTGGACCGGCAGAGCCTCCGCCAGCACGGCTGAACAACAAAACCAGCAACAAGGCGGCTTGGCTGGAATGCTCGTTGCGGCCATCGTCAAGCAGGTAATTGGCACGGTCTCGGACCAAAGTCACCCCATGGCGGGATTGGCCAGCCAGCGATTGCTCAGAGCTGGTCGTGCCGATGGATTGCTGTACGGTCCCCGCTCCCCCTTGTTTGTCAAGGAACCTTGAAGCCCCATACACCGCGCTGGAAACCGGCGCGGTGCGCAGATCAGCGCCCACCAGCGCTTGATCCATGGCACCCGCCCCTCAAGCCGTGCGGGTATTACCCGTTTGTTGGCGACGATGCCTGCGCAAATGCATCACCGCCAGCGCCAGCGAAGCCAGTTGCAGCGCCGCGCAAAAGTAAAACGGTGCGCCCATGCGCCAGTCGCCACGCGGCAAGTGCGACACCAGCGCGAGCAATGGCGCCCCCAGAATCGGGGCCACCACGGCCATCAAGCTGCTCAGAGCGCTGACAGCGCCCATGGTCTGGCCCTGGCTCTTGCTGTCGGCGGCCGACGAAATCATGCTTTGCACCGACGCTGCCACCGTGCCGCCCAGCAAGTTGATGGCGATGACGGCGTACATCATCCAGCCCTCGGTGGCCGCACCCCACAGCGTGTAGGCGATGACCGACGACACCAGACCCATGATGGCCAGTTTGGGCGGCGCAAAGCGCTTGAGCAAACGGCCCATCAAGACGCCTTGCACCAGCACCGCCACCACGCCCACAACGGCCAGTGACCAGCCGTTTTCACTGGGACCCCAGCCAAACTTGAAGCTGTTGTAAAGCACCCAAACCGTGTACAGCACAAACTGCGCCAAACCGCTGAACGCCACCACGCCCACCAGCGGCCCCACACCCTTCAACTGCCCCAGCTTGCGCAATGAGCTGGCCGGATTGGCCGAGCGCCAGCTGAAGGCTTTGCGCTGCGCGGCGGGCAGCGACTCGGGCAACACAAAGTAGCCATACAAACCGTTCAGCAAAGTGAGGCCGCCGGCCACATAAAACGGCAAATGCAGGTCAATCGCCCCCAACAAACCGCCCATCACCGGCCCCACGATGAAGCCCAAGCCCATCATGGCGCCCAGCAAGCCAAAGCGCTTGGCCCGCTCTTCGGGCGCAGAAATGTCGGCCACATAGGCGTTGGCAATGGCCGCGTTGGCCTGCATGGCGCCACCCAGCGTGCGCACCGCAATCAAACCCCACAGCGTGGTGCTCATGGCTGTGCCAAAAAAGCTCACGCCCAGGCCCATGAAACCCAGCAGCAACACAGGCCTGCGCCCATATCGGTCGGACAAAGCGCCGAGTACCGGCGCTGCCAAAAAGTTGGACACCCCAAACGACACCGCCGCCACGCCATACCAATAGGCCTGATCGGCCTGGCTGTTGGCAAAACTGCCCACCAGCGCGGGCAAGACCGGGATGATGATGCCGATGGCGGCCATGTCGATCAGCACCGCCAGCATGATGAAAGGCATGGCCGCCTCTCGGGAACGAAACTTTTCACGCATGGGGCAACTCCGTTGGGCTCAAATCGTCAGAAGGCAACCAGGCCGCTTGGGCCAGGTGCTGCAAATGGTTTTGTATGTCTTGCGGCCAAGGCGCCATCAGGGCCTCAAACCGGGGGCGGTCGGCTGCAAACAAGGCGCGAGCGGCTTCTTCAAAGCCTTCCAGACTGCCCGCCATGGCCGACATGAAGCGATAAGCCGCCTCTTGCGCCAAGCGGCGCTGGTCTTGCGACTGGCTGTCTTTGCGGGCTTGCTCGACCAGCTTGCGCAATGCCACCGAAGCGCCGCCGGGCTGGCTGCTGAGCCAGGCCCAGTGGCGCGGCAACAAAGTCACCTCACGCGCCACCACGCCCAGCTTGGGGCGGCCCGGGCCTGTCTTGGTCGATGCGGTGTCTTCGCTTGGGGTGTCTGCACCCGGTGCACCTGCAAGGTCTGTGGGGGGCGTGCTGTCGGCCGGGCTTGCGGCGCAAGCCAGCGCTGCAGGATGGGACACGGCCAGCCGCGCCAACACCTCTTGGGGCGTGCCCCGCAGATCAAAATCCAGCACCTCGCTGGTGCAAGCGTTGAACACCATGAAGCGCGCCAAAGGCCGCGCTTCAGTGGCCGCCTTCACCTGCAAAGCCACTTCGGTCAAACCGCCACGGGCCAGGCAACGGCTACCTTCAAAGGCGATGAATTCAAGAGGGGATAGGTCAAGATTAGGCGGGCTCAAACGGTGCTTTCAATCGCAAAAGCCGCAATTATGCCCGGATTAAATTAAATTACCCGGGTATTAATTTAAAAAATCCGAAGGTCAGCGGCTTCAGCCCCGACATGCAGCCTGTGCCAAATCCAATAACGTCGGACTCTGCGAGTACTGACCTGCAGGCATGAGCCTCACCGGCGCCATCCGTCACGCCCATCACCGCGCCCATGCCCATGTTCATGGCGGTGGCGCCAATCCCGCTCATCGCGGTTGCCGCCATAAGCCCAACCCGGCCCAGGACGATAAACCGGCGGGGCATAAACGGGCGGGGCATACACCACACGCGGCGGCGGTGGCATGTAAATGGGCCGAGGCTGCGGCATGACCGCCACAGGGCCGGGCTCATGTACCCGGCCATAAACCGGCGGATAGCCCATGCGCGACGACACCACCACCTGCGGCTCCATCACCACCGGGTGGGCGCACCCCACCTGGGCCAAACCCAGCGCCAGGCCACCCCACAAGGCCAGCTTGCGGCCCCAGGTGTTGAACAAATGAATGGACATGCAAATTCTCCAAAATGAACAGCGGCAATTGCCCGCCTGCACCTTTAGCGTTTGAGCAGCCCCCAAGGACCACACCCGGCGCTTCACAATGGTGTCCAACCGTAACGGATCGCCTGCGGCAAGCCTCTAAAATCAAGCGCTATGACCGCCCCCACCCCCAAAGCTCCCGACACCAACGCCACCGCCGACCACAAAGTCAGCAACTTCCTGCGCCAAATCATCGAAAACGACCTGGACAAAGGCACCTACGCCAGCCGCCGCTGGGCAGGCAGCCCCGGCGACGCCGCGCACCACGCTGCGGGCCAACCCGACCCGGCCAAGATCCGCACCCGCTTTCCGCCCGAGCCCAACGGCTATTTGCATGTGGGCCACGCCAAAAGCATCTGCATCAACTTCGGGCTGGCCAAAGAATACGGCGGCGTGTGCCACCTGCGCTTTGACGACACCAACCCCGAAAAAGAAGACACCGAATACGTCAACAGCATCATCGACGCCGTGAAATGGCTCGGTTTTGACTGGTCGCAGTTGGGCCAGGCCCAAGGCGCAGCCGCATCCGAGGACTGCAGCGCCGCCCCCTACCAGGCCAGCGACTACTTCGACTTCATGTACCGCGCCGCCGAGGCGCTGATCGAAGCCGGCCACGCCTATGTGGACGAACAAAGCGCCGAAGACATGCGCGCCAACCGGGGCGACTTTGGCAAGCCCGGCGTGGACAGCCCCTTCCGCAGCCGCACCGTGACAGAAAACCTGACGCGCTTTCGCGAAATGCGCGACGGCCAACTGGCCGACGGCGCGGCCGTGCTGCGCGCCAAGATCGACATGGCTTCGCCCAACATCAATATGCGCGACCCGGCCATCTACCGCATCCGCCGCGCCACCCACCACCACACGGGCGACACCTGGTGCATCTACCCGATGTACACCTTTGCCCACCCCATCGAAGACGCGTTGGAGCAAATCACCCACAGCATCTGCACGCTGGAGTTTGAAGACCAGCGCCCGTTTTACGACTGGCTGATGGAGCGCCTGTGCGAGTGCAAGCTGCTGGCCGCGCCCAGCCCCAAACAATACGAATTTGCCCGCCTGAACCTGACCTATGTGATCACCAGCAAACGCAAGCTGGCGCAACTGGTGAATGAAGGCAAAGTCAGCGGCTGGGACGACCCGCGCATGCCGACCATCGTGGGCCTGCGCCGCCGGGGCTACACGCCGACAAGCCTGCGCCTGTTTGCCGACCGCATTGGCGTGACCAAAAGCGACAGCTGGATCGACTACAGCACGCTCGAAGGGTGCCTGCGCGAAGACCTGGAAAACAAAGCCCACCGCGGCATGGCCGTGCTCGACCCCGTCAAACTCGTGCTGACCAACTGGGCCGAGGCCTTTGGCAGCGACGGCCACACCGAAGCCTGCACCCAACCCGCCCTGCCCCACAGCGCGATTGCCGAAGGCCAAACGCCACCCGCCGACCGCACGTTCCTGATCGGCAAAGAAGTGTGGATTGAGCGCGAAGACTTTGAAGAAGTGCCGCCCAAGGGCTACAAAAGATTGTTCCCCGGCAACGTGGTGCGCCTGAAAGGCGGCTACGTGATCGAATGCACCGGCTGCGCACGCGACGCGGCAGGACGCGTAACAGAAGTGCACGCCAAAGTGATCCCCGGCACCAAGAGCGGCACGCCCGGCGCCGACAGCGTCAAAGCCAAAGCCGCAATCACTTGGGTGAGCGTGGCCGACGGCGTGCCAGCCGAAGTGCGCCTGTACGACCGCCTGTTTGCCGAAGCGCACCCCGATGCGGGCGGCAAAGACTTCTTGCAAAGCCTCAACCCGGACAGCCTGAAAATGGTGACGGCTTATGTGGAGCCATCATTGGCCGGTGCGCAGCCGGACCAGAAGTTCCAGTTTGAGCGGTTTGGGTACTTTGTGGCCGACCGCCTAGATCATGTGGCGGGAGCCAAGCCGGTGTTTAACCGGGTGACGGGGTTGAAAGATTCTTACGCTAACCGATAAGGCATCTATAGATTTATGGTTATCTTTGGCGAATATTAAAAATAAAGTTTGAGGAGAGGTTCATGGAAAAACAAAAAATTGCTGCTATTGAGTGTCGACAATGGCTAGCAGATTGGGATAACTATCAGTATTCTGGAGAGAACTCTAGAGCTCATCCTCCGAAGGAAATGATGCTCTTCTCCATGTCTGCGAGGCTTTTGAAAAAGCTATCAGGTGTCTACGAAAGAAAGCGAGAGGGCAACGTAGCGACTGGTATTCAACGGGCTCACGTTAAGGACCGGTCTCTTGAGATCGTTGAGTACGTCAAATCTGGCTACCCATATGGCAATCTTTCAGCCAAACAGAAGTCAGATATCGAAAACGATCCTTTAAAAAAGCCTGGATGGCTTCCAACAGCCATCGTTGTAAATTTACTGAAGCCTAATGAACCCCGAAGAGGTAAAACGGTATCTAATCAAGATCTCATTTCTGTTTCAAAGCGTAGTAACTCCAATTCAGTGGAATTGGAGTTACCACTTGGAATCGATTGCACAGACTGGCTACCTACAGGCGTCCCCCCAATTGAAATCATTGATGGCCAACACCGGCTTTTTGCATTTGATGAAAAATCTGGTTTACCTGAAGATTTCGAACTACCTGTCGTGGCTTTTCACGGATTAGATATCGGCTGGCAAGCTTATCTTTTTTGGTCAATAAACGTTTCCCCAAAAAGAATAAACCCTAGCCATGCGTATGACTTATTCCCACTATTGAGAACTCAGGACTGGCTTGAAGCGACCCCATCAACCCACGTCTATAGAGAAGCACGCGCGCAAGAACTTACAGATTTACTTTACAGACACGAGCAGAGTCCCTGGCATCAACGAATTAATATGCTTGGGGAACGCAAAAGTGGTTGGATTTCACAAGCCAGCTGGGTACAGGCAATATTCAATTCATTCTTGAGCCCTGGGTTATCAGCTCGCAGTCGAAAGGGACTTTTCGCTGCCAATTTAAGCCAAACTAAAGGCCCACTGGAATGGAGTCGTCCACAACAAGCTGCCTTTTTAATTTTTCTTTGGTCTGAATTAGCGAATGGTGTTCGTAAAAAACAGGATGGCTGGGCTGAACAAATAAGAAAAGTTGATGGTGATCAGATCGACTTTTCAGATGGCCATGACATTGCATTTTCTGGATCAAAGAGCCTGCTTAACCATGACCAAGGAGTCAGAGGATTTTCTCTGGCTATCAATGATATCTTATTTGCAATGTCAGAAGAGTTACATTTACCCGAATGGAAATATGATGACATAAATGCGGGCGAGACTCGAGATTCCGATATCGACAAATGCTTAGAAGATATTAATAAACAAAGTTTTTATCAACCTTTATTAAAGGCAATGCATATACTCGCCAATTTCGACTGGAGATCATTTGATGCACCTGGTTTGAATACGACCGAATCACTGATGAAAGCTAGCTTCCGTGGGACAGGTGGCTACAGTCGGTTGCGAAGAGAGCTGCTTAATGTTCTAGCCTCTGGAAATACTGCGCTGAGTGCAACAGCAAAAAATATTAGTGCGACTGAAATCCAAGGCTAAATATGGCGCTATCTCCATATGAATCCGGTCAGATCGCAAAAGCTGATCGTGCAACGATAGTTGCAGCACTATCAAGGGTCATTTCCAATGGAACTGGCCCTTGGTGCCAGCCCAATCACAAAGCAAGTCAAGGTGTAACACTTGATATGCATCCAACACTGGCATCGGCTATTAGCCCTGCTGAAGTTGCAGAATATTTGGCACTAGCAGCACCAAATCATTGCATAGACGGATGGTCATATTTATCTAGAGCACTGAGCGCCTACTTGTCTGGTGACGGACATACAAGTTGGCATCTTGGATACTACGCGGAGCTCCGTGCTGCGCAAGCAATATTATCTTCGTGTGGTCTTGGTGCTTTCAATGAATGGAATGCCGTTCTGGACAGCACAGGAAGTCTGCAAGTCATCGATAACCCCGCAAAAACCAGAAAAACGCGCTGTGGACAGTTACCGAACGCAAAGGGTACTCACACAATGGTTTGGTTAGCGTTACCCGAGGTAATCCACAACAGTAGCGGTGGAGCCGCAGCCCTACCTCATATGGCAGATATATTTGGAACCACACTCCCAAATCTGATTGCTCATGCGTTTCCCGGTGTAAATTCAGCTCAAATATCAGCAAGGTGGTTGTCAGATTGGGCTTTCGACTTAGAACAAGGTCTGACAGACAAAACTTTTAGAAATCTGTGTAGCTATTCTCCGCGTGTCTTGACACCACATAGGGCCAATCTAAATCAAGCGGTTTCATTTATCGAGAATTTTTGGAATACTTTTCAACCAACACCTGGGGCAACTTTTTTAGATCTAGACAAACACATTTTAAAAAAAGGGCTACAGGATCAAGCATTAGAGAAACTACGTAACCAACTTGGACGGGACCCAAATACGGTAGAAATGCAAACTGAAATCAGATCTGCTCACGAACGACTTTGTGCAGCAGAACCTATGTTGAATTGTATATCAGAGAATTTTTTAACTAGTCAAGGTGTTTTTCCACTCATTGCAGCGGCTTGCGACACATCAAAAACCCCGCAGGATCCTACTCCGGTATTGGCTAGAGCGACTTTGCTTTTACGTATGGCAACAGGTGTAGTCAATGGACTACTTAAAGATGCTGGATATAAACATGGCAATGAACTAGATTTTTGGCTAGAACCTATTTCAATTGAACATGGTTTAATTGAACGTTTTGAAGATATCAGAGATGATCGTCGATCATTGCACCAAGATTTATTAATTGCAACTGAAGATGCAGTCAGAGAGTATGGAAAGGCTACTACTCCTGTAACTCGCGCGGCATTCTTTGCGAATCCGGCCGTGAATTTTCACTTGTTATGCCAAGCAACCTGCATTCCGCAGTGGGGCCTACAACCATGAAATACATGGGTTCAAAAAGAGCCATGCTTACAAACGGGCTTGGACATCTTATAGAAGAAAAAACAAAAGATCGCCGTAGATTTGTAGATTTATTTTGTGGTTCTGGGGCTGTCTCTTCCTTTGTAGCACAACGAACTGAACTCCCCGTTCTCGCTTCTGATCTTCAAAAATATGCAACAACACTTACCGAAGCAGTTATTTGCAGAACAAAAGGCTTTGACCTTCAGAAAGTACATGACGTTTGGTATAGAGAAGCCTCCAATTGGATACACGAAGATCCTGCATTTTTAAAGGAAGTACTTGCTCTTGGCCAGCAACCAACTAATGGTCCCGAATCGATTGAGTGGATTGGCCGCACAAGAGTAATCGCTGAACTAAGCTCTCCACGATATCCAATAACCCGTGCATACGGAGGATACTACTACAGCATTCAGCAAGCGTTGGCGATTGACGCACTAAGAGCTACTGTAAATAAGAAGAATCGTGCTACAAAATTGGCAGCTTTGATTTCTGCTGCTAGTTCGTGTGCTGCGGCACCAGGACACACAGCACAACCTTTCTCAACTACTGAGACATCACTACCACACTTATTAAATGCATGGCGGAAAGATGTTTTTTTAGAAACTACACAAGCATTAAATAAATTAAGTACTACTTGGGCAAAAGTTCGAGGAGAGGTAAAACAAAAAAATGCTCTAGATGTTACAGAAAACCTAAACGATGGGGATTTAGTTTTTGTTGACCCTCCGTATTCAGAGGTTCAATATAGTAGATTTTATCATGTACTTGAAACAGTTGTCACTGGAAAAGCAATAACGGCAGAGGGTAGTGGCAGATATCCGCCAATTACACAGCGACCTCAATCTGCATTTTGTTTACTAACAAAGTCTATCGACGAATTTGATCGCCTTATGCTGGGTATTGCTGCCCAAGGAGCTCATTCAATAGTGACGTTCCCTGCCGGAGTTGCCTCAAACGGTTTATCGGGCGAAATCGTAGAAGCCTTGTCCGCACAGTATTTCAAAGTCAAGAAGCGAGAAGTTGCATCCGTATTTAGCACTCTTGGTGGAAATAAGTCTAATCGTAATGCTCGTCAAGGAACGAACGAATTGATCCTATATCTGGTTCCGATTTAATTGACCAAGACTAAGAGAGTGCAGAACGTTCATATGTCACTGGTCCGTTCTTTTTGTCATGTTTATTACCTGATACGTGAATCCCCAATCAATCCTCCACTTCTGGTTCACCGAACTCACCCCAAAGGACCACTGCGCCAAAGACGCCGCCTTGGACGAAGCCATCCGCACCCGCTTCGGGGCCACGCTGGAGGCTGCAGCGCGGTGTGAGTTGTTTGCCTTGCGCACCACGCCCGAGGGGCGCTTGGCCGAGATCTTGGTGCTCCGCCCAGCTTGTTATCTCCAGGCACGTACAGAAAAATCCTCAAAAATGTGGAAACGCTAGCCAATCCCCCCACCAACCCCCTTAAATTTCTCCACAAACGCAGCCACTTTTTGAAACACAGTCTGCTTTTTGGTCAGGTAAAGCGGGTTCAGGGGGCTCATTTTGGGGAGCATGGCGTTGAGTTCGGTGCCGTTGTCGCTGGCGTACTCGCGTTTGAGTGAGTGGACGATGTAGCGCTTGGCGGCGTCGGCGTTCAGGTTTTCTGAGCTGATCAGTTCTTGCGCTTCGCGCAGCTGTTCAGCTTGCGCATAGGTGAAGAAGGCTTCGATGACGCTGGCTTTGTCGTCGAACTGGCTCAGGTCGGTCTGGTTGATGAAGTCGACCAACAAACTTTCTTTGGCGCGGTTGCCCAGGCTGGCGCGAATGGCCCGGCGCACGTCTTCGACCAAATCGGCTTTGGTCTTGGTTTTTTTGTTGTTGTCAAAGATCAGCTCAAGGATGTAGTCGAGGTTGATCTCCTGCGACTTGAGCAAATCCACCTCAAACACCACATCGTCCCAATCGACGTTGGACTGCTCTGGTGCCCCGCCCTCACGCTGGCGGCGCAGCCAATCGCGAATATCGTTGTAGGCCGAGCGGTAGTCTTGAATCGCCCGCTCACTGGGAATCTGCACACTTTGCATGGCCGCGAACTCGGTGTCGCTCAGTCCGTGCTGCGCCTTGAAGGCCTCCACTGCCGCCGCATCGCGCACGTCCAGACTTTGCGCGGCGCGCAGGCTGGCGAACTCATCGAAGTTTTGCAACACGTTTTCAATGCGCAAATATTCGCCAAACACTTTGGCAAAGGCCTTTTTGTCGGCTTCTTTGTGGATGGCCGATGGGTCAGGAAAGCGCTGTTCCAGCTCCCCCACCACCTCGACGAAACCACGGCGTGCCTCACCCGTCACGATGTCGGTGAAGCCTTCCATGTATTCCTTGTAGCTTTTCTCCAGCACCACGTTTTTAGTGTTCTTGTCGCCAAACAAGGTGATGGCGTCGACCGTGGCTTTTTCCAGATCTCGGAAGGTCACGATGTTGCCAAACGTCTTGGTGGCGTCAAAGATGCGGTTGGTGCGGGAAAACGCTTGAATCAGGCCATGGAAGCGCAGGTTCTTGTCCACAAACAAGGTGTTTAGCCTGGGGGCGTCAAAGCCCGTAAGGAACATGCCCACCACAATCAGCAAGTCAATCTCGCCCGCCTTGACCTGCTTGGCAAGGTCGCGGTAGTAGTTCTGGAAGCCGTTACTGTCCACGCTGAAGCTGGTCTTGAAGTGCGTGTTGTAGTCCGCAATGGCGGCGGTCAAAAATTCTTTGGCGCTGCTGTTGAGGGCCGAGACTTCCAGGCTCTCGTCTTGGATATCGCCAATGGCTTCTTGCTCTTCGTTGGCGGCGAACGAAAAAATGGTGGCCACGCGCAAAGGCTTGTCGACGGCCTTTTGCAGGTCTTTGAAAGACTCGTAATACAACTTGGCCGCGTCCACGCTGCTGACGGCAAACATGGCGTTGAAGCCTTTGCCAGCCTGTGAAGCGCCCAGCTGCAGGCGGTGGGTTTTACGGCGGAAGTTGCTCAGGATGTACTGCGAAATTTCTTCAATCCGCTTGGGGTGCAGCAAGGCCTGTTTGTTTTCGGCCGCGCTCAGCTTCTTTTCGTCCTGCTCGGTTTCGATGGTCTTGAACTGTGGGCGCACATCGTTGTAGTCCACCTTGAACTTCAGCACCTTTTCATCCCGAATGGCGTCGGTGATTACATACGAATGCAGCTCACTGCCAAACACGCTGGCAGTGGTTTCAGCGCCCAGGGCGTTCTCCGGAAAAATCGGCGTGCCGGTGAAGCCAAACTGGCAGAACTTCTTGAACTTCTTCTTCAGGTTCTTCTGCGCTTCGCCAAACTGGCTGCGGTGGCACTCATCAAAAATGAACACCACTTGCTTGCCGTAAATGGCCAAGTCGGACTCGGTGCGCATCAGGTTGTTGAGCTTTTGGATGGTGGTGACGATGATCTTGTTGTCGTCTTTTTCCAGGTTGCGCTTGAGGCCTGCCGTGCTGTCTGATCCGTTCACGCTGTCGGGCGAAAACCGTTGGTATTCCTTCATGGTCTGGTAGTCCAGATCCTTTCGGTCTACCACAAAGAACACCTTGTCCACAAAGTCGAGTTCGGTGGCCAAACGCGCCGCCTTGAAGCTGGTCAGCGTTTTGCCCGAGCCGGTGGTGTGCCAAATAAAGCCACCGCCCTCCAGCTTGCTCCAGCTCTTGGCATGGAAGGTGCTGGTGATCTTCCACAAAATGCGCTCGGTGGCGGCAATTTGGTAAGGGCGCATGATCAGCAAGGTGTCGCTGACATCAAACACCGAATATTGCAGCAACACCTTGAGCAAAGTCTGCTTTTGGAAAAAGGTGGCTGTGAAGTCTTTCAGGTCCTTGATCAGGCTGTTGTCCGCCTTCGCCCAGTTCATGGTGAAGTCGTAAGTGTTTTTGTTGCGCTGCGTGGTGTTGGCAAAGTAGCGCGTGTCGGTGCCGTTGGAAATCACGAACAGCTGCAAATACTTGAACAGCGAGTTCGCGCTGTTGAAGCTCTCTTTGCTGTAGCGGTGCACTTGGTTAAACGCCTCGCGAATGGCGACCCCGCGCTTCTTTAACTCGACCTGCACCAGTGGCAGGCCGTTCACCAAAATCGTCACGTCATAGCGGTTGGCTTGCGTGCCTGCCTGCTCAAATTGCTTGATGACCTGCAATTTGTTGTGCGCAATGCGTTTTTCGTCTTTGAGCACCAAGTAGATGTTCTGGATGCGCCCATCGTCAAACACAAAGTCGTGGATGTAGTCGTCGTGAACCTTACGGGTCTTCTCCACGATGCCATCGCTGCCTTTGTCCAACCAATTCTCTACAAAGCGTTGCCACTCCGCATCAGAAAACACCACGTTGTTGAGCGCTTGCAACTGCACGCGCACATTGGCCAGCAAGGCCTCGGGTGTGTTCAGCGCTGGTAGGTACTCGTAGCCTTGATTGCGCAGGTCTTCAATCAGTTCACGCTCCAGCTCGCTCTCGCTCTGGTAGCTGTCATTGACTTGCCAATCTTTGGTGTACCTGTCCAAAACGATGAAGTTTTTGGACTCGGCAATGGTTTTGTAGTCGATCACTTCCCTGCACTCCCTTTGTGCAGCAGCTTTTTGATTTGGCGGTCGAAATCGGATTCGATGCCTTGCTGCTTGTTGAATTTTTCATACTCGGCCAGCGCTATATGGTCAGCCTGTTCGCGGCTGATGCTGCCGTAGCCTTCCAGAACACGGTATTCATTGAAGGCCAAAAACTTGTCGACGCTCTCGGCAAAGCCCGTCATGGTGAAGCTGGTCCGCTGCTCGATGATGCGTTCGATGTAATCAAAAAAAGCGGCCACCGCACGCTCCAATTTTTTGATGTCCGGCTCGCTCAAATAGTTTTTGGCCACCAGCGTGTCCGACTTCAACACACGGCCAGCGGGTGCATTTTTAAAGGTGCTCAAGCCCATCAAGGGCTTGCTGGCATCGGCTTGGCGCGAAATGATCTCAGCCGAAGTCTGCCCCGTGATGGCAAAGTGGAACTTGTCTTGCACATGGGCGTAAAACAGCCGCGTGGTCTCTGACTTGGGGTCGTAGTCGATGCTGCACTCGGCAAAAATATCAGTGATCTGCTGGTAAATGCGCCGCTCACTGGCCCGAATGGAACGGACCCGCTCCAGCAACTCACGAAAATAATCCTGGCCAAAGAAGCGCCCGTTTTTCAGGCGCTCATCATCCATGGCAAAGCCCTTGATGATGTATTCCTTGATCAGCTGGGTGGCCCAGATGCGAAACTGCGTGGCCTGCGCCGAGTTGACGCGGTAGCCGACCGAGATGACGGCATCGAGGTTGAAATATTCAAGCTTGCGGGCGACTTGGCGCGAACCCTCTTGTTGAACTGTTTCCAAAACGGAAAGAGTTGCCTCAAGCTGCAGCTCACCCGACTCGTAGATGTTGTCCAGATGCTTGGAAATGGCCGCCACGCCCACACCAAACAGTTCGGCCATGCGCTTTTGGGTCAGCCAAATGGTTTCATTGTTGAGCAGCACCTCCACCTTGATGCCCCCATTGGGCGCGGTGTAGAGCAGAAACTCGGTGGTTTGGTCGCGCGTGGTGAGCTTCTTCATGCTTTGCCCCTTGTTTTGGGGCTGGGGTCCTGCCCCAGGGCCCGCAGCTGCTTGGCATTTTGCGGGCTGACCAGTTCTTTACCCGTTTCGGCCTCCAGCTTGAGCCGTGCCTGCCGGGCCACGCCGCCACCGCGCTTGGCCACGGATTCGTGGGCATCCAGCGTTTGCGGTTGCACAGCTTCAGAAATTTCCTTGGTGGACAGCTCGGCCAACATGCTCATGATCAACTCCTTGTTGGTCATGTTGTCGCGCAGGTTTTCTTTCTTCAGGCCCTTGTGCTGCTTGTATTCCTTGGCGGTTTTGTCGGCCCAGGTTTTGTAAATCACGTCGGTCAAAAAGGCGAACTCTGGCCCCTCTTGCAAGCCGTTTTTTTTCCACTCGTCGGTCAGCTCCTTGCGGATTTCGATGCTCTTGAGCCGCTGGTTGATCCAGTTGTCTGTGTAGCCAAGCCGCTTGTAGTCGAGCATGGCCTGATCGATGGACAACTCTGGGTCTTGCAACTGGTCCAGGCGCTGGCTGCCCACTTCGGCCAGCCACAGCTTGAAAGGTTCAGCCCGCTTGCTGGGGATGGACTGGATAAGCCGCAGGATTTGCTCGGTGTCCGCCACATCGGTCAGGTATTTTTTGCCGTCGGCGGCGGGCAATTTCAGTTGACTACAGTTTGTAGCCAACTGACTGCCTTCGTTTTTCAGGCGAACTTTGAGCACGCTCCAGTACTTGCGCGCCCGCGTGTAGTCGGGCTGATCGGTCAGCACCGCCACAACGTCGACCACCGAAAACCACCATTTCTCAGCTTCCGCATCCCACTCGTTGCGAATCAGCTGCGACTCAAACAGTTTGACTTTGCTGTCTGCATCGCTCATGCCATCACCTCTTGCGGTTTGGGAAAGCTCAGCAGCAAATCGCGGTAATGCGCGTATTGCTTCTGGCGCAGTTCAATTTCGCGGGGCAAGCCTTCGGTGATGGAGTTCGTCAGCGCATCGAATTCCTCGAGGATGGCGACGATTCGCGTTTGTTCTGTGAGCGACGGGAAAGGCAGCCTCAACTCTTCAAACGTAGCTAGATTGATATTGCTTTGTGCGCTACTCTTTTCTTTCCCTTTTTCTTCCAGCTTGTTTTTTACTGATTGAAGAATGTATTCAACATAGTCGGCACTGGTCTTGTGGGGGTCAGCAACAAAGCCAATGACTCTGTCTGGAAAGCATGCATGAAAGCCCAATATGGATGTTTCCGCAATGTTGGCCGCAATCGTGATGCAAAGCGTTCCCTTGGGCCATAACTTGCTTTGTTTTAGGCCAAATTCGCTGTAGGTTTGGCTGTATCTCGTGATGATGTGCGATGCACTTCTGATATCGCCTGTTTGTATGAACGGAATATCGCCACCATACAGCTTTGCGTCATTTCTCGGGCGATGTTTAGATCTTCCACGCCCAAAATCAAGAGCCATCTCAGGCAGCGTCTTCCACTCCACCTCCCCATCTTCAAAACTCAACAACTGATCGCGGTAGTGCTTGTATTGTTTTTTGCGGACGGTCAGCTCGGTGGTCAGCTCGGTGAAGGCGTCCAAGATGCGGACGATTTCGGCTTGGATTTCAAGCGATTTTTTGGGGTTGTCTGGGCAGGGGATGGGAACGGTAATCTTTGATAGATCACCACTTGAAACTCTACGTACCTTTGCGCCTGTGATGTATTTTCGTTTCTGCTCTTGAAATTCGTTCGTTTGCAAATAATGGGCTAAGTACTTGACGTTTTGCTTGTGCCTAAAAAGCATCATGTCACCAGAAATTGCGACTTCGGTACCGAGCCATGCAAGTGGCTTCACTACGTCTTCATCATTTTCAGAGGTAGTTGCTAATAAGAGGTCATTATTTTTCGCTTTTCTTAGACGTTTAGCCAATCCCTCTTCGACACAAGTAAATGCCGTGTTTGCTGCAAGACCATAGCGCGTGTAGATCTGACCATAGTGAATTGCAGGGAATCCGTCTTCAACGAAATCCTTTTTCTGCATTCCATTGCCGCGAATGAATTCACCAACCTGCCCGAGCGGCATCCACACAACTGCCACGCCATCCAGCAGCTTGTCCAAAAAGTTCACGTCGCTCATGCCTCGTCCCCCTGCAATTCGCGCTCAATTTCTTCAATGCTGGGCAGACTGCTCCCAAGGTTTTCCGGCAGGGCTCGGGTGAGTTCGTAGCTGGAAACGCCAATCGGTTTATCGACGCCGCGCAGGGCGTATTCGGCCAGCACGCGGTTGGACTGCTGGCACAGAATTAAACCTATGGTGGGTTGATCGGTTTCGTGGCGGAGCTTGTCGTCCACCACATTGCAGTAGAAGTTGATTTTTCCGGCGTATTCGGGTTTGAAGTCGCCGCGCTTGAGGTCGATCACCACATAGCAGCGCAGCTTGAGGTGATAAAACAGCAGGTCGATGTAAAAGTCCTGATCGCCGATAGCCAGGTGGTATTGCCGTCCAACAAAAGCAAAACCTTGCCCAAGCTCCAGCAAGAATTTTTCCAGATGGCTCACAAGGCCGGTTTCCAGTTCACGTTCGTGAAATCCGGGTTCGAGGGTTAAGAAATCGAACAGATAAGGGTCTTTGAGGGTTTGTTGCACAAAATCCGAATCTGGCGCAGGCAGACGGCTGGCGAAGTTGCTGACGGTGCGGCCCTGGCGGTGATGGGCAGCGGATTCGATCTGCATCACCAAGATGCTGCGGCTCCAGCCGTGTTGCAAGGTGGCTTGCATGTACCAGCGTCGGGTGGGTAAGTCCTTGACCTTGGCCATCAGCTCAGCGTGGTGCCCCCAGGGAATGGCTTGCAGCAACTGTGCCTCAAAAAGTGCCGCAGCCTGTGGCACTTCTGGGGTCGCTGCGCTTTGTGCCACAGCTTGTGGCACAAAGTCCACCAGCGGATATTCGCGGTAGAAGGCCAGCATGCGTTTGATATTGCGCTCAGAAAATCCTTTTTCCTCAGGCAGTGCATTGTGCAGGTCACGCGCGAGACGCGGAATGACACCAGCCCCCCAGCCTTCCTGTTTCTGTCGCTTGTCAATCAGCGCGCCAATGTCCCAGTAAAGCCGAATCAGCTCGGCATTGACAGCCAGCACAGCCCGCGTTTGGGCGTGGCGGACCCGCTGCTTGATGTCGCTGAGCAGATTAGCGTAGCCCTGGGGCAATGCTTGTGGCACCTCGGTCACGCTTCACCTCCTTCAATCTCGGCCACGATTGAATCAATGTCTTTGCGCAGTTGGTCGATCTTGGCCACGGTGGTTTTGAGCTGGGCGTTGATCTGGGCAATGTCCACAACTTCGCGGGTGTCTTTGGCCTGCACGTAGCTGCTGACGGACAGGTTGTAGTCGTTGGCGGCAATGTCGGCATGGCTGACCGAGCGGGCAAAGTGGTCCACGTTGGCCTTGCTGTCGAAGACGGCCATGATTTGCTCGATGTGTTCATCCAGTAATGTGTTGTTGTTCGTTTCTTTCTTGAACAAGCCGCTGGCGTCGATGAACTGGGTGGTGGTGTCGGCTTTGTGTTTGGACAGCACCAGAATGGTCACGGCAATGGTGGTGCCGTAAAACAGGTTGGGGGCCAGCGAGATGACGGTTTCCACATGGTTGTTGTCTACCAGGTATTGGCGGATTTTTTGCTCTGCACCACCCCGGTAAAAGATGCCCGGAAAGCAGACGATGGCGGCGCGGCCCTTGCTCGACAGGTAGTTGAGCGCGTGCAGCACAAAGGCAAAGTCGGCTTTGCTCTTGGGGGCCAGCACGCCTGCGGGGGCAAAGCGGTCGTCGTTGATCAGGGTTGGGTCGTCGCTGCCGATCCACTTCACCGAATACGGCGGGTTAGAGACGATGGCGTCAAACGGTTTGTCATCGCCAAAGTGCGGATCAATCAGCGTGTCGCCCAGCTGGATGTTGAACTTGTCGTAGTTGACGTTGTGCAAGAACATGTTCATGCGCGCCAAGTTGTACGTGGTGTGGTTGAGCTCTTGCCCCCAAAAACCGTCTTCAATCAAATGCTGGTCAATGTGTTTTCTGGCTTGCAGCAGCAGCGAGCCTGAGCCGCAGGCCAGGTCGTAAATTTTGTTGACACTGGTTTGTTTGTGCATGGCCAGCTGCGCAATCAGCTTGGACACATGCTGCGGCGTGAAAAATTCACCGCCCGATTTGCCCGCGTTGGCGGCGTAGTTGGAGATGAGGAATTCGTAGGCATCGCCAAACAGGTCGATCTGGTGGGTCTCGAAATCGCTGCCTCCAAAATCGCCAAAGTTGAGTTCGGCTACGCCTTTGAGCACGGCGGCCAGGCGGGTGTTTTTGTCTTTGACGGTGTTGCCCAGGCGGTTGCTGGTGGTGTCGAAGTCGGCAAACAGGCCGCGAATGTCGCGCTCTGAGGGGTAGCCCAGGGCTGAGTTTTCGATCGCTGAAAAGACTTTGGCCAGGTCGGTGTTCAGGCTTTCATTGGTGTTGGCGCTGGCCACCACATTGGCAAACAACTGGCTGGGGTAGATGAAGTAGCCCTTGGTTTTGATGGCGTCGTCCCTCACGGCGGGGGTGATGATGATGTCGTTCAAGCGGGCGTAGTTGATGTCCTCGTCACCACCTTCAATGTAGGCTGCAAAGTTTTCGCTGATGAAGCGGTAAAACAAAGTGCCGAGCACGTATTGCTTGAAGTCCCACCCGTCTACGGCGCCACGCACATCGTTGGCAATTTTCCAAATTTGGCTTTGCAAAGCTGCGCGCTGCTGGATACTCGTCATTCTTAAACCTTGTCGTTGTTTTGGGTGAATCGGGGGCGTTTGGTTTGGCTTTTCAACCCACGCGCAATGCTGGTGAGCATATCAAGCGCGGGGCTCAAAAAGTGAGCTTTTAGCTTCAGTCATAGGTCGATGGTGCCGACGGCCACAGCCGAGCAAAGTCAAACGAAAGCTGTCGGTGATGCCAAATGGTCAGCAGGACCACCGTGGCTTCAGTCTTGGGGCTTGCATCCTTCACCAGATACAGCATCAGGTAGTCACCGTGCAGGTATTCGCGCAGCGCATGTGGTGCGCCCGCAGGCATGGCCGTCAGCAGCGCCAGCGCTTCGGCTGACTGCGGTGGGTTGGCCAAGTAGCGCCGCCCAATGCGTGGAAAACGGCGGAAGTTCGGGATGGCGGTGGCGCGAAGCTCGGCCAGCAAGTCATCGAACGCAAAGCTGGCTTGAGCTTCCACCAAAAACGCTTCAATGGCGTCCAGGCGCTCCAAAAAGCTGGCGGTCAGCTCGACCCGGTACAGCGGATCAGCCACGTTGTTTGGCGGGTAGTTGGGTGGCGGTCTTGCGCCGTTGTTGCAGCTGGGCGAGCGCAGCGTCTGCTTCCACCGTGCGGCCTGCGGTGATGTCGGCCAGGCCACGCTTGGCGTCGTCGATCAACAGCAGGTGGATGCGTTCGCGCTCCAGCCGGTGGTAGTAGTCCAGGCGGTCAGAGTCGATCAGCGCAACGTAGCTCTCGCCGTTTTTGGTGATGATCTTCTCTGCCCCGGCCTTGGCCTGGTCGGCCAGTTCGGACAGATGGGCGCGTGCTTGCGTGAATGGCACGACGTCGCTGGCAGAAAAACCCATGACTGGTTCCTTGGACATTGCAGAATTCTGCACATTTTAAAGCGAATACATGACCACCCTGAAAACTGAATTTGCACGCTGGACGCCCATTCACGCGACGAAGCATACAGAACTCATAAAAGGCAAAAGCATCACGCAAATAGATTTCCTTTGCGTTCATTTTTGCCTTATTCTGAGAGTGGAGGGTTATGGTCGGAAGCACGCCACAGTCCTTATGAAATTATCAAAACGGATATAAAATGAAACGCTTCCAGTTGCAAGAAGGCAATCAGTCATGAGCAACAAACTGAACATGGTCGTTGGCAGCGACAACGTCTTCCACGACCTTGGCTTTGCCGAGCCTGAAGCGCAAAACCTGTTGCTGCGCGCCGACTTGGTCTCGCACATCCGCAAGGTCATCCTCAAACTCGACATCACCCAAGCCGAGGCCGCGCAACGTGCAGGCATCAGCCAGCCGCGCATGAACGATCTGATCAAAGGCCGCACCCACAAATTTACGCTGGATGCGCTGGTCAATGTGGCGGCGCAATTGGGTTACACCGTCAAGCTGTCTTTGAAGCGGGTGGCTTGAATTTCCTTGTGCGCTGAACTTCGCTAAACTGACTTGCCCCTGCCCTTTGGAGTCCAAAATGCCCACCGCCAAACAACTCTGCGATCAAGCATCTCAACTGCCCCCCGATGAGCGCATGGCTTTGGTCGATCAGATCCTGGACACATTGGATGAGCGAGACGAGTCTCTGGATGCGCAATGGGCGCAAGAGGCTGAATCCCGGCTGGCGGCTTTCCGCCGGGGTGAGGTTCAAGCCATTCCGTTGAACGAGGTCATTGCCAAATACCAAGTCAAAACGGCATGAGCGTCCGCCTTTTGCCCGCAGCTCAATCCGAGCTGGACGAGGCGATCCATTGGTATGCCCAACAAGCCCAAGGCTTGGGCGATTCGTTTTTGGTGGAGTTTCTGCGCACCATCCAGCTCATTGAGCGGCATCCACTTGGCTGGCACCCGCTTTCAAGCCAGACGCGTCGCTGTCGCCTGCGAAGATTTCCATACGGCGTTATTTACAACATCGATCAGGACGACATTTTGGTCGTTGCAGTTGCGCATTTGCACCGTCGCCCTGCATATTGGCAAGGCCGGGTGAACTGAGTCATGCAACCCCAACCCATCCTCCACTTCTGGTTCACCGAACTCACCCCCAAGCACCACTTCGCCAAAGACGCCACCTTGGACGAAACCATCCGCACGCGCTTCGGCCCCACGCTGGAGGCGGCGGCGCGTTGTGAGTTGTTTGCCTGGCGCGCCACGCCCGAGGGGCGTTTGGCCGAGGTCTTGGTGCTCGACCAGTTCTCGCGCAACGTCTACCGCGATACGCCCCGCGCCTTTGCGCAAGACGCGCTGGCCTTGGCGCTGGCCCAAGAGCTGGTGGCCAGTGGGCAAGACCGCAGCCTGCCCTTGGCGCAGCGCAGCTTTGCCTACATGCCCTACATGCACAGCGAGTCCGCCCTGGTGCACGCACAAGCGGTGGTCCTGTTTGATCAGCCGGGCATGGAAGACACCTTGCGCTTTGAACTGCGCCACCAAGCCATCATCGACCGCTTTGGCCGCTACCCCCACCGCAACGCCACCTTGGGCCGCGAGTCCACGCCTGAGGAGTTGGCTTTTTTAGGTGCGCCGGGGTCGGGGTTTTAGGTCCAAACAGCTGGCGTGCTCTGACGCCTCAAAAATACCCAAATAAGGTATGATCAAACCCGTTATGGGTACGAATACCGCTTCAATCACCTCTTCCATCGCCGACGCACTGTTTTCAAAGGTACGTCAGCGGGTGCTTGCCGTGCTGTTTGTGGCACCGGACCGCAGCTTCTACACCAACGAAGTCATTGGCCTGGTCCAGTCAGGCGCAGGCGCTGTGCAGCGCGAGTTGGCCGATCTGGCTGCAGCGGGTTTGCTCACGGTGCGCAAACAGGGCAACCAAAAACACTTTCAGGCCAACGCGGCTTCGCCCGTGTTTACCGAGCTGCGCTCTATGGTGCTCAAAACCATGGGGCTGGCCGATGTGCTGCGCGCAGCGCTCTTGCCGATTGCGCCGCAGATTACGCTGGCCTTTGTGTTTGGCTCCATGGCCAAGCAGCAAGACACCAGCGCCAGCGATGTGGATGTGCTGCTGGTCAGCGACACGCTGGGCTATGGTGATGTATTTGCGGCGCTGGAACCTGCCAGCCAAACGCTGGGGCGCCCCATCAACCCTGCCATTTACTCAGCGACCGACTTCAAAGCCCGCCAGCTGGGTGACAATGCCTTCATCAACCGCGTGATGCAACAGCCAAAAATATGGCTGATCGGTCAGGAGGAGTCACCGCAACATGAGCCCACCCACTCCACTTGAAAACCTGAGCGGCCCCAGCGGCTCACTCAAAGCAGAGCCACCCGATGCCGCCGAAATCGCGGGCTTGCTGCGCACAGGCAGCACCCGCCTGACCGATGCAACCAACGCCACACTGGCGCTGGAAAGCCGTTTTGATCTAGCCTACAACGCCGCGCACGCCTTGTGTCTGGCAGCTCTGCGCAAACAAGGCTTTCGGCCCAGCAACCGCTACATCGTCTTTCAGGCTTTGCCTCACACATTGGGGCTGGGGCCTGAGGTCTGGCGCGTTCTCGACCTGTGCCACAACAAGCGCAACTTAGGCGAATACGAGGGCATGATGGATGTTGATGAACGCTTGGTCACCGACCTGATCAAAGCCACGCAACAAGTTTGGCAAGCTTTGCAAAAGAGTTGAATTGCCAGGACATCGCTAGGGCCGCGAGTCCAAACCCGAGGAGCTGGCTTTTTTGAGTGAGCCGGGCTCGGGGTTTTGAGCCTGACTGGCAAGTGTTGTCATTCTTGACAACAAGCAAGCTGTGTTGGCACAATCGCCAACATGCCCGCTGAACTGATCACCAGATTCAAGAACATCACGCCCGATGGTGCCGTGATTGAGCTGGTGGTCTGGCGGGTGCCCGCGCCGGTTCCACCCACCAAGCACGGTTTCAAATACCGTGCGGTCTATGCCAAGGATGGCGTTCGCATCGTTGGCTTTGACAACGAGCGGGGCAAAGGCGAACACTGCCATTTGGACGGGCAAGAACTGCCCTACACATTCACCGGGGTAGATCAACTGGTGGAAGACTTCATTGCCGCCGTAGCGGCCAGGAGAACAACATGACCGAACGTTTTTTGACCATCACTTTGCAACCCGACTGGCAAGCCGGTTTGCGTGCAGCTGCCCACGCGGCGCAAAAAAACACTTACCAAGGCGAGGTGCTCAACTTTGAAAGCCCCGGCCATTTCTTTGGCCAGCTGACCGAAAAGCGCTGGGCGCTGGTACGCACCGCTCAAGGCAAGGGCGAGCTGTCGGTGCGCGAGCTGGCCCGCTTGGTGGAGCGCGACGTCAAGCGCGTACACGAAGACGTAGTCGTGCTGGCCGACCTGGGGCTGCTGGAGCGCACCGAGTCTGGCGGGGTGGTCTGTCCTTACTCGTCCATGCACATCGACATGGTTCTCAAAGCAGCATGAACCCAGCTGTCATGCAACCCCAATCCATCCTCGACTTCTGGTTCACCGAACTCACCCCCAAGCACCACTTCGCCAAAGACCCCGCCTTGGACGAAGTCATCCGCTCTAGCTTCGGCGCCACCCTAGAGGCGGCGGCGCGGTGTGAGTTGTTTGCTTGGCGCACCACACCCGAGGGTCGCTTGGCCGAGGTCTTGGTGCTGGACCAGTTCTCGCGCAACGTGTACCGCGACACGCCCCGCGCCTTTGCGCAAGACGCGCTGGCCTTGGCGCTGGCGCAAGACCTGGTGGCCAGTGGGCAAGACCGCAGCCTGCCCTTGGCGCAGCGCAGCTTTGCCTACATGCCCTACATGCACAGCGAGTCCGCCCTGGTGCACGCACAAGCGGTGGTCCTGTTTGATCAGCCGGGCATGGAAGACACCTTGCGCTTTGAACTGCGCCACCAAGCCATCATCGAGCGCTTTGGCCGCTACCCCCACCGCAACGCCATCCTCGGTCGCCAGTCCACGCCCGAGGAGCTGGTGTTTTTGAGTGAGCCGGGGTCGGGGTTTTGAGATCATCATGGTTTTGTCATCGGCCTGAATACCCTTGGATGCAGAACCTCAACGGAACTGCTCAACTCAAGACCCATACGCCTGAGAAGCGCAAACCAAGGCGCTGCTGCGCTTTGGCGCGCAGTATCGGCTGCAACGCATTCAGGCGGCCGACATGATCACCACCGACGAAGCCGCTGCCCTGTCGGGCACCACCCGCGTGACCATGAACGCCTGGATCAAAAGCGGCCGCTGCATTGGTGTGTCGCACCTGCGCCGGGGCTACAAGCTGCCCCGCTGGCAATTCGAGTCATTCATCTTTCCGGTCATCGCGCCCATGGCTGCGGCCTTGGCCTCGACCGACGGCTGGCAATTGCTGGCTTTCCTGGAAAGCCCGCACCCGGCACTCGACGGTCAGTCACCCCGCACCGCGCTGGAGCAAGGCACACCCGCCCAGCGCGTGATCGATCTGGCGACGGCAGAGGGGCATTGACCGCCTATTGCCTTCAACTCCCGCAGCTTGCGTGCATTGCGCTGTTGGTTTTTCGGACTCAGATTGAGAGGGCTCTTGGGCCGATTGCCGCAGAACCTCGCTAAACTTGCCCCATGCACCCCGCCATTGCCCAACACCGCGCCGATATTTCGGCCATCTGCCAGCGATACCAAATCCGCCGGCTGGAGGTGTTCGGCTCGGCCGCACGTGCCGATGACTTCGACGCCGAGCGCAGCGATGCCGACTTTTTGGTGGAGTTTTCACCCGAAGCCCCTGCAGACTTGCACCGCTTTTTTGGTATCAAGTCAGAACTGGAGACACTTCTGGGACGTGGGGTCGATCTGATCGAGCCGGGTGCCGTGCGCAACCCCTTCGTGCTGGCCAGCATCAACCAGCACCGCGAGTCGATTTATGCAGCGTGACCCTCGCGCATTTTTGTGGGATGTGCGTGAAGCGGCGTTGGCCATCCAAACCTTCACGTCAGGGTTGGACGTTACCGCCTACGAAAATAATGAACTGGTTCAGGCAGCCGTTGAACGCAAGTTTGAAGTGATTGGGGAAGCACTCAATCAACTTTCAAAATTGGATGCAGCCATGGCCGCACAGCTGCCCGACTTGCCTCAAATCGTGGCGTTTCGCAACCAACTGATCCACGGCTACGCTACCGTCAACCCCAGCACGGTGTGGACCATTGCTCAACAATCCCTGCCTGGCTTGATCACCGTTGTTCAGGCTTTGCTGGGCGAGCAACCTTAAATCAAGCTTGCAAGAAGCCCTGAGCTTCAAGTCAGCATCCATGCGCCCATCCGAAGTTCTCAGCCAACACCGCGACGCCGTCTGCCAAGCCGCAGCACGTTATCGCGTGGCGAATCCGCGAGTGTTTGGTTCGGCTTTGCATGGCCACGACGTCGAAGGCAGCGACTTGGATTTGTTGGTCGACCCTCTGCCCGGCACCACACTGTTTGACCTGGGTGGCTTGCAAGACGAGTTGCAAACCTTGTTGGGTGTGTCCGTGGATGTGCTCACGCCCAAAGACTTGCCGCCCAAGTTTCGGGATGTGGTGGTGCAAGAAGCCCGCCCGGTATAAAAGCCGTGGTTTGGGACACGTTGCAAACCGCCCTGCCCACACTCAAAGTTCAGCTCGATTCCATCGGTCTTGAGTGAGCTTGTGTCGGGCTTTTAGAAACTGAAGAATGTGCAACATGGCTGAAACTGGCTACAAACCCGTGCCGCACGACGCGGCTTTTCGCAAAGCACTGCTGGCCAAGCCCGGCGTGCAAAAGGCGTTTGATGATCTGGAAGAGGAATACACCGCACTGCACGCCATGCTGGAAGCACGTCAAGCCGCAGGCCTGACCCAAGCGGATGTGGCCTCGCGCATGGGCACAACGGTTTCAGCTGTGTCCAGACTGGAAGCGTCTTTGCGCAGCGAAAAGCATTCGCCCTCGTTTGCCACACTGCGGAAATACGCGCAGGCTTGCGGCAAAAAATTGGTCATTCAGATGGTACGAATTGCACAATGATTCCGGCACTGGACGGCCAGTCACCCCGCACCGCGCTTTAGCAAGTCACACCCACCATGACAGCCCATCACATCACCACCCTCACCGCCCTGCGCCAGCTCTACGGCCCCGCCCGTGAGCGTTCGCTCAAAAAAGAAATCCCTGCACTCGATGCGCACGCTACGCAGTTCATTGGCCTGTCGCCTTTTGTGGTGATGGCCAGCACGGGTTCAGCGGGCGACATGGACGCATCACCGCGCGGGGGTGAGCCGGGTTTCGTCAAGGTGACCCACGCGCACACGCTGCTGGTGCCCGATGCGCCGGGCAACAACCGGCTGGACACGCTGGAGAACATCATCGCCACCGGGCGTATCGGCTTGTTGTTCATGGTGCCGGGTTTTGACGAGACCTTGCGCGTGAATGGCCATGCGGTGCTGTCCACCGACCCGGCCGATCTGGCGCTGTGCGTTGATGCGCGGCGCACGCCTGCGCTGGTGATTCGCGTGGCGGTGGAGTCGGTGTATTTGCATTGCGCCAAGGCGTTCATGCGCTCCAAGCTGTGGGACGCTTCACGCCAGGCTGACCGGGCACGGCTGCCCAGCATGGGCGAGATGATGCGCGACCAGATCCGCGCCTTCAAAGGCGAAGAGATCGAGGCCGAAACACAGGCTCAGATGCTGGAGCGATACCGGCAGTCGCTGTGAGCCCCATCGACAGGCCAAGTGACAGTACAAGTGACAGGCCAAGTTGTTCCGCCCGTCTGTGCATGAACTTGTGGACAAGGCCGTGGACATCCGTGCAAACCCTTGTTGCATGCGGCCTGCGACAATGTGCCTGCTAAACAGGCAAGCCATCATTGGATGGCTTTCACCCCTCCTTCAAAGCTTATTTTTTAAATGCCATCCAACACCATGCCCCTTGCCACCAATGCCCGTGAGTTGGTGCTCACGCGCCTGATCAATGTGCCGCGCCACCAGCTGTTTCGCTGCTGGACGGAGCCTGCGCTGATCGTGCAGTGGTTCACGCCGCCGCCCTGGAAAACCATTCACGCCGAGATGGATGTGCGCCCGGGTGGGGCCAGCCGCATCGTGATGCAGGGGCCGGACGGCACCGAGGTGCCCAATCTGGGCGTTTATCTGGAGGTGGTGCCCGATGCGCGGCTGGTGTTCACCGATGCCTACACCGGCGACTGGCAGCCGTCGGCCAAGCCGTTTTTCACCTGCGTATTGACGTTTGAAGACGAAGGCGGCCAGACCCGTTACACCGCACGCGCCCGGCATTGGTCAGCCGAAGACTGCGCTGAACATGAAAAAATGGGCTTTCATGAGGGCTGGGGCATCGCCACCGACCAACTGGCTGCGCTGGCCGCAACGCTCTGACAGCCGGGTTGTGGGCTGCCTGCCAAGTTGTCCCGGGCTTCTGTGAATGAAGCTGTGGACAAGAGCGGGGATATCCTCGCAAACCCTTAGCCCGCTTGGTCTGGAACAGATTGCTCGTTTAATAAGCAACCTTTAAGTTTTACTTTTTTGCACCGGATTGGCCAGCAGCAATTGGGCCGGATAGGCACGCATGAACTCCCGTGCCTTGTCGGTTGGGGCGCTGAGCCAGGCGGCCCAGCTGCCTTCGTTCAGGATGGCGGGCATGCGTTTTTCGTTGCCGTTTTGCTGATAACGGTTCATCAGCGCGTGGCTGTTGGCGTTGACCGTGAGCAAGGTGAAGCTGGTGATTTCTTCGCCGTCTTTGGCCCAGCGTTCCCACAAGCCGGCAACCCCCATGGGCTTGCCGTCCACCCGCGCGATGCGGGTGGGCACGGCTTTGCCACTGCGCCAATCGTCTTCAAAAAAGGCCTGCATCGGGATGATGCAGCGTTGGCCGCTGAGCCATGTGTCCCGGGTGTTGGTGGATGTGCTCATGGTTTCGTAGCGCGTCACAGCCAGCTTGGTCGAGCGCAGTTTGGCATCTGACGCCGATTTGACCCAGGTGGGCACCAAGCCAAATTGGCCTTGTGCCAATTCCATGACCAACGGCGCTGCTTGGAGCGCTGGGGCTGACGCGTCTGCGCCAGGTTCCGACGGCTGCGCAGTCACCGGGCTGGACAGCAGCGCTTTGCGGATGAAAAAGCCCTGCTTGCGCGGCCAGACTTCTTTGTCCAGCAAATGGGCGGGGGCTGCGATGCCAAAGGCTTCAGCATAAAGGTCGGCGCTTTTCAGGCATTCGTATTGGGTGCTCATGCGGGGGATGCTAACCCACACATGATGGATCCGGCCCGATGAAGTCCCAGCAGCGAGTAGCCAGTTGGGCGCATTTTGTGGGAGCTTGCCCTGCAAGCGAAAAGACTGTGGTCCACCAGCGTCTGATCGCCAGCAGGGCTGTCTCCCACAAGATTCAAATTGAAGCCACCATGCAAAGCCCGGACCACACGACCTGATACGCTCGCGGCCTTACCCCCATGCGCCGCTCCTCCTCATGCTCATCCGTTTCAACAAGCCCTACGGGGTGCTCAGCCAGTTCACCCCCGAGGGGCGCTGGCGCGGGCTCAAGGACCACATCGACCTGCCCGGCGTGTATGTGGCCGGGCGGCTGGACGCCGACAGCGAGGGCTTGCTGCTGCTGACCGACGACGGTCAGTTGCAGGCGCGCATTGCCGATCCGCGCTTCAAGATGGAAAAGACCTACCTGGTGCAGGTCGAGGGCGTGGTGGATGACAAGGCCCTGACCGCTTTGGCCCGGGGCGTGACGTTGAACGACGGCCCCACCCTGCCTGCCCGCGCCCAGGCGGTGGTGCCGCCTGCCGACCTGTGGCCGCGCAACCCACCCATCCGCGAGCGTCAGAACATCCCCACATCATGGTTAGAGCTGTCCATCCGCGAGGGTCGCAACCGCCAAGTGCGCCGGATGACAGCCGCCGTGGGTTTGCCCACGCTGCGCCTGATCCGCACGGCCATTGGCCCTTATCACTTGCGTGACCTGCCGATAGGCTCTTGGCAGCCCGTGGATTGAGGTTTGAGACAAAATGGTCCGTTTTCACCCCCCTAAAAGGAAAAAATGTCTGAATTGATGAACAAAATGCAGTGGCGCTACGCCTGCAAAAAAATGGACCCGAGCAAAGTTGTGCCCCAGAACAAAGTGGACCGCATCGTCGAAGCTGCCCGCTTGGCCCCTACTTCCAGCGGTCTGCAGCCGTTTGAGGTGATCGTGGTGACCAACCCGGCCGTGCGCGCCCAGATCCAGGCCAAAGCCCACAACCAAGCCCAAGTGACCGAAGGCTCGCATCTGCTGGTGTTTGCCGCATGGGACAACTACACCGCCGAGCGCATCAATACCTACTTCGACTACACCAACACTGAGCGCGGTGGCACCAACGAAGGCTGGGAAAACTATCGCAAGATGCTGCTGGCCAACTACCCAGGCCGCCCCGCCGAAGTGAACTTCGAACACGCTGCCCGTCAGGCTTACATCGCTTTGGGCGCTGCGCTCATCTCGGCTGCATTTGAAGAAGTCGACGCCACCCCGATGGAAGGCTTTGTGCCGCCAGCCGTGGACGAGATCCTGGGCCTGGCCGCTCGTGGCCTGCGAAGCGTCGTCATCGTGCCGCTGGGCTACCGCGCCGAAGGCGACTGGCTGGTGAACCTCAAAAAGGTACGCCGTCCCGTCGAACAGTTCGTCACCGAGGTGAAGTAATCACCCCAGCGCCCGACTCGAAGACCCCATGTCGGGGTCTTCGACCACCGACCTACAAAATGGCACAGGCAGCCTCGTAGGTCGGTACTCGAAGAGTCCGACATTTTGTGATTCAAGGTCACGGCCAGCAAAAGCAGCTGCGCTCAGCGTGCGTTTGTCGGGGTCTTCGACCACCGACCTACAACATCCCCGCAATCCATCGTCCCGCCATCCTGTTGTCCTGCCCCGTAGGTCGGTATTCGCAGAGTCCGACATTTTGTGATTCAACGTCACTGCCAGCACAAGCAGCTGCGCTCAGCGTGCGTCTGTCGGGGTCTTCGACCACCGACCTACAACATCCCCGCAATCCATCGTCCCGCCATCCTGTTGTCCTGCCCCGTAGGTCGGCACTCGCAGAGTCCGACATTTCTTGATTCAAGGTCACGGTCAGCAAAAGCAGCTTCACTCAGCGTGCGTCTGTCGGGGTCTTCGACCACCGAACTACAACATCCCCGCAATCCTGTTGTCCTGCCCCGTAGGTCGGTACTCGCAGAGTCCGACATTTCTTGATTCAAGGTCACTGCCCGCAAATCCCACGTCCCGCATCCACTGAAAAGGTTTCGTGACGCCATCGCCGACTTCGCTCTGTTTTGTGCCTTACCATCGAAGCCATCTCAAACCGGGATGACCACCGAGGAACTACCATGGCCAAAGGCGAACAACGCAGCAACAAAATGGCTAAAAAGCCTAAAAAAGACACCACGCCACCGAAGACGTTCACATCAGACCGTCCCATGGCGCCGACCACTTTTGTGGCACCACGCGGCAAAAAGCCAGCTTGAATTCCCCCTGCAACGCCTGCCCGCCTTGCGGCAGAGGGCAGCGCCTGACCACTGCGGTTTCTTGAACGTTTTTGAATGACCCCGATCCACGAAGACGAGCACATGCTGGTGCTCGAAAAACCCAGCGGCCTGCTGTCTGTGCCCGGCCGTGGCCCGGACAAGCAAGACTGCCTGTCCAAGCGCGTTCAGGACATTTACCCCGAAGCGCTGGTCGTGCACCGGCTGGACCAGGACACATCGGGCTTGCTGATGATGGCACGCGGCATTGAAGCGCAACGCCGTCTGAGCCGTTTGTTTGAAACCCGCCAGGTCAAGAAGCGCTACGTGGCGGTGGTCGCAGGGCATCCGCTGCAAACCCAGGCTACAGCCGCTGTGGATGAAGATGGCTGGCGCACGATTGATGGCCCCATCCTGCTCGATTGGGAGCGTCGCCCCATTCACATCATTCACCCGGATGGCAAACCCAGCCGCAGCCGCTGGCGTGCGCTGCAAACCAGTGACACCGCCACGCTGGTGGAGCTGGAACCCGTGACAGGCCGCACCCACCAACTGCGCGTGCACTTGCAAAGCATCGGTCACCCCATGCTGGGCGACTCGCTGTACGCACCGCCCGACATCAAGGCCCTCAGTCCGAGGCTGATGCTGCACGCACAAGAGCTGGCGTTTCCACACCCATTTACCGAGATCTGGATGTCATTCAACGTGCCGACCCCATGGTCTGCGAATGCGCCCTATTTGTCCGCTGCGGCTGGACACTGAAACATCTCACACAACGGCGGTGCATGCTTAGCCGGTTTTATGCATGCAACACTGATCTGCATGCCACGTTGTCAGCGGATGTGCAGCAGGGCAGCCTGCCGAGACAAAACCGCATGCACACCTTGACAATGCCCTCCGGACAGCGCCAGGCGGCAAGCCTGGCCATACAAAAGTACACAAGGGTTCGGGGCAATCACTGGCTACAATTCTTTGGTTTAAGAAATCGTATTGCTGGCTATGTTGTTTGATCATTATTTGCAGTCCTTTGCAGTAACCCGACGCACTCTCTCGAGGACAACTTGGGCACGCGGGGCCGCACTGGGCTTGGGGCTCATGGGAGCTCACCTGGTGCATGCAGCACTGACCACACAGGACACGATCAAACAGGCCATTCAAGCGGGTCAGCTGGATCAGGCGCTCAAACTGGTGCAACAAGAACGCCAAGCCCACCCTCAAGAAGTTCAGTTCCAGTTCATGGAAGGGGTCGTTCTGGCCCAGCAAGGTCAAACCGACAAGGCCATCGAGACCTTCAAGAAAATCACGGATTCTCATCCCGATCTGTCCGAGGCCTACAACAACCTCGGGGTGCTTTATGCCGCCAAGGGCCGCCTGGAAGAATCGCGCAGTTACCTCGAAAAAGCCCTGCAAACGCACCCCAGTTACGCAGCGGCGCACCGTAACCTCTCGGATGTGCACAGTCAATTGGCCAAACAGTCTTACGCCAAGGCCTTGCAAGTCGACCCCAAGGCCAAAATCAGTGCACCTCAGTTGACCTTGCTCGGCAGCATTGGCCGTGACAAGCAAAGTGCTACCCCTTTGACCAGCAGTCCTGCATCGCCCATGGCCGAAACGCCAAAATCTGCGGTGCCGTCAGCGGTTGCACCGACGCCCTCCACAGCACCTGTTGCACCCGTGGCCCCTGCGGTGGTGGCATCGGCCCCAGCTCAGGCCCTGCCCGCAGCCAAATCCGCCCCTGCCGTGGCCGCCGCAGCTGCGCCAACGGCACCCGTGGCGCAAGTGACCCCACAAGTGGTCAAAGCCCCCGAGCCCAAAGCACCACAGGCCAAACCAACTGAGGCGAAACAAGCTGCACCGGCCACAACGCCCTCGCCCACCAAGCAGCCTGCCGCTGCCACGCATGAGGCGTCCAAAGCCGCAGCTGCAACGCCCAAGGTGCAGGCACCAGCCAAGACCGATGAAGCCGACGTGCGCGCTGCCGTACAGGCCTGGGCCAAGGCCTGGAGCCAAAAGGACATGCCGCATTACCTGGCGGCTTACAGCAGCACTTTTGCAGGAGCCGATCGGCAGTCGCGCACCAAATGGGAAAGTGACCGCCAAGTGCGAATCCTCTCCAAGAAAAGCATTGCCGTTGCCGTCAACAACCTCAAAATTGAAGTCAATGGCACCAAAGCCACGGCCCAATTCCAGCAAGTCTATGAATCCGACAACTTCAAGGGCAATAGCCGCAAAACGCTGGAGATGGTCAAGCACGGTGATCGATGGCTGATTGCTCGTGAGACAGTCAATTGAGCTGGCTCAAGGCATTGACCCAACGCCTCAATCGCTTTTGGCCAAACGCCCTGAGCCACCCCAGGCGTCTGCGCTGGGCCTGGCCGAGCTTGCTGGTGGTTTTGCTGGCGTTTGTCGCCTGGTGGTTCTCTGCCTTTCACGAAATCTCCGATGTCGACTCCAATGCACTGACCAATGCCCAAGCCACATCTGGCCCCATGGGCTGGCGCATCGAATTTGAACCCGCCCCAAACGAGCCCACTGCGGCGAGCCCAGACCCCGAAACCCTGGTCAGACGCATTTATGCGCAGCTGGGCAATGGTGATCGCGCCAAGGCCCTGGCCACGGCGGCCAGCCTGACGGCGCAGTTTCCCAACTTTCAGCTGGGGCAGCTGCTGTATGCCGACTTGCTCAACATCAGCTCACGTCAGCCCATTCATGGCGATGAGATCAACGAAGAAACCCAACCTTCTGCCTTGAAGCGCCTGCAAGAGCTGGTGCTCGAAGCCACACGCAGGCTCAGCCACCCTGAGGCCCACGCCCTGCAAGGACAAATCCCGGCAGCCTTGGCCTTCCTTGACCCGCAGCAAGCCTATGTCGCAGCAGTGGATGCTTCGCGCTCGCGCCTGTACTGGTTCGCCAACCGCACCGGGGCAGACGGTAAACCCCAGCTCGAATTGCTCAAGGAAACCTATATTTCTGTGGGCATCAATGGGGTGGGCAAGCTCAAGGAAGGCGATGGCAAAACCCCGCTGGGGATTTACTTCATTCAAAAAAACCTGCCGGGCGCCACCTTGCCCGATTTATTTGGGGTGGGCGCCTTGACGCTGAACTACCCCAGTGCCATCGACATCATGCGCCGCAAGTCGGGCTCGGGCATCTGGCTGCACGGCACGCCCAGTGCGCAGTACGCCCGGGCACCCGAATCCACCGATGGCTGTGTGGTGCTGGCCAATCCGGAAATGGAAAAGTTGCTGAACTTGCCGGATCTGCGCATGACACCCGTCATCATTGCCGAAAAGCTCGATTGGGTGCCCGCCGGTGGCGCATCCAGCCTGTACGCAGATTTCAAACCGACCCTGAACCAATGGCTACAAGCGCGCAATGGCCTCGATCCGGACGTCTTGAAGCAGCACTACAGCAGCCGCTTTGAGCGCGACGAAATGGACCTGACTTACTGGTGGCCCAAATTGGCCAAAGTGTCACTGGGACACTACAAAAGCAAGCCCTTGCAACTGATGTCCGTGCTGCGCTGGCACGACGCACAAGACACCCTGGTGGTCACCATGAAAGACCCCAACCAAAAAAACATCAATGCCTACCAATACCTGCGTACTTACTGGCAAAAGGAAGGCTCGGCCTGGAAGTTGATCTTTGAAGGACCGACCTGAGCATGGGCCAAGACATCCCGTTCTTTAACGCCCGCATCGAGCCCGACGGCGGCAGTTTTGATGCCTGGCGAGAGCAGTCCTTGCTCGACTCCATTGAACAAGGCGGTTTGCAGTGGCCCAGCTCCTGCCGCTCGGGCAGCTGCCGAACCTGCATCGGCCACCTGCTCAGCGGCCATGTGCGCTACGAGATGGCCTGGCCAGGCTTGAGCGCTGAAGAAAAAGCCGACGGCTGTGTCCTGCCATGCGTGGCCTTTCCCGTCAGCGATGTGGTGCTCAAAGACCCCTTCGCTGACTGAACCTCATCGATGCATCAAAACCATCGTCGGACTCTTCGAGTACCGACCTACGAGGCAGGACAACAGGATGGCGGGACGATGGATTGCGAGGATGTTGTAGGTCGGTGGTCGAAGACCCCGACATTTGACGTGTGAGCCGCAAACGCCTGAAAACACGTCGTTTGGTTTCACCGCAATGTCGGACTCTTCGAGTGCCGACCTACGGGGCGCGCTGCGGTTTGTAGGTCGGTGGTCGAAGACCCCGACATGTACCCACACACATGCCAAGCCCGAATAGGCGATGTGGGTACTTGGACCACGTCGGACTCTTCGAGTGCCGACGGAAATGACTCGACCCTTTACTCTTCGATGCCCAACTCCTGGATCTTGCGGGTGATGGTGTTGCGGCCGATGCCCAATTTTTGGGCGGCTTCGATGCGTCGGCCCCGGGTGGTGGCCAAGGCGGCCTGGATCAGGCTGGTTTCAAAGCGGCGCGTGAGCACATCCCACACATCGGTGCGGTCGGTGGCCAGCAGGCGCAAGGCCTCGGCCTCGAGACCGGGCTCCCAGGTGCCAGACGCCAAAGCGGTTGAACTAGGTGCTGACAAAGGCGCAGCAGCCCAAGCGGCACTGGCGTCTGCAGAGGCCGAAGGGGCAGCACCGGACACTGGCTGCACAGCGGGGGCCAGGGGCGCCTCGGCTTGAGGCGTCATGCTCTCGGACGCCGCCACCGCAGGCGCTTGCACGTCCAGCACTTCAGGCGGCAGGTCTTTGGTTTCGATCACTTGCGCTGGGGCCATCACGGTCAACCAGTGACAGATGTTTTCCAGCTGGCGCACATTGCCCGGAAACTGGAAATGGCTCAAGCGCTCAATGGCAGCATCCGAGATGCGCTTGGGCTCCACCCCCAGCTGCTGGGCACTGCGCTGCAAAAAGTAACGCGCCAGCATGGGAATGTCTTCGCGGCGCTCACGCAAAGCGGGCAAGCGCAGCCGGATCACGTTGAGCCGGTGGTACAAGTCTTCGCGGAACACGCCTTCCTTGACGCGTTGCTCCAGGTTTTGGTGGGTGGCGGCAATCACGCGCACATTGGCCTTGACGGCGCTGTGCCCGCCCACGCGGTAAAAGTTGCCGTCCGACAAGACGCGCAGCAAGCGGGTCTGCAGGTCAAAGGGCATGTCGCCGATTTCGTCCAGAAACAAGGTGCCGCCATCGGCCTGCTCAAAGCGGCCCCGGCGTGTGGTTTGTGCACCGGTGAAGGCACCACGCTCGTGACCAAAGAGTTCGCTCTCCAGCAAGTCTTTGGGAATGGCCGCCGTGTTGATGGCGACAAAGGGCTGGTGGGCACGCGGTGAGTGTTTGTGCAAGGCATGGGCCACCAGCTCTTTGCCCGAGCCCGATTCGCCCGTGATCAGCACCGTGACATGACTTTGCGCCAAGCGGCCAATGCCGCGAAACACGTCTTGCATGGCCGGGGCCTGGCCCAGCATTTCGGGGGTGTCGACCTGTGTTTTTTCTGTCACCTCTTCACGCTGGCTTTCGCCCACGGCACGGCGGATCAGCTCCACCGCTTTGGGCAGGTCAAACGGTTTGGGCAGGTATTCAAACGCACCGCTTTGAAAGGCCGACACCGCGCTGTCCAGATCGGAAAACGCGGTCATGATGATGACCGGCAAGGCGGGCAGGCGCTGCTTGATGGTGGTCAGCAAATCCAGGCCCGAACCACCGGGCATGCGGATGTCGCTCACCAGCACTTGCGGGCCCTCTCGGCCGTCTTCGGAATCCAGCGCCTTCAAGACCTCGCGTGGATTGGTGAAGCTTCGGGTGGGCAAGCCTTCGCGCAAGAGTGCTTTTTCAAGCACAAAGCGGATGGATTGGTCATCGTCTACGATCCAGATCGGCTTCATCAACGTGGCACTTTCTGTGGGCACTCAGGTGTGCATTAAGGCAACGGAATCAAGATTTTGAAATCCGTACGACCGGGCTCGCTGTCACATTCGATCATGCCGTGGTGTTGCTGAACAAAGGTTTGCGCCAATGTCAGCCCCAGGCCTGAGCCGCCTTCGCGCCCCGAAATCAACGGGAAGAAAATGCGGTCCTTGATCGAGTCTGGAACACCAGGCCCGTTGTCGATCACATGCAATTCCAATGCCAGGCGGTAACGCTGCTTGCCAAACGTGACTTGCCTCAAGATTCGGCTCTTGAACGTGATCTGCGCATCGCCCTGTGCGATGCGTTCTTGCAGAGCTTGCGCCGCGTTGTGCGTGATGTTGAGCACGGTCTGAATCAGCTGCTCGCGGTCGCCACGAAACTCGGGGATCGAGGTGTCGTAGTCACGCACAACCTTCAGTCCCCGTGGGAATTCGGCCAGGATCAAGGCCCGCACCCGCTCGCACACCTCATGGATGTTCACATCGCCCACCACATGCGGTCTGCGGTGCGGCGCCAGCAAGCGGTCCACCAGGGTTTGCAGGCGGTCGGCCTCGTGGATGATGACCTGCGTGTATTCGGTCAACTCCTTGTTGTCCAGCTCCATTTCCAGCAACTGGGCCGAGCCGCGAATGCCGCCCAGCGGGTTCTTGATTTCGTGCGCCAAATTGCGAATGAGCTCCTTGTTGGCTTGCGCCTGCTCCAGCAGGCGCTCTTCGCGCTCTTGGCGGGTTTGCTGCTCCACCGGCAACAGCTCCACAATCACCTCATGGAGCTGGTCAGTAGGGGCCACGATCACATGAACAGGCAAGCTGTCGTTGTGGTGCAGGCGGCGCAGTTGGGCCTCATAGCGCAAAGCGGCAAACTCGTTGGATTGCGCGCCCACCAGGGCGTGGGTCAGTGGTTGCGGGTCCAGAAAATAGTCAGGCATGTGCGTGCCATGCAGGCTGCGGCGGGACAGACCCATCACGTCTTCGAGGGCCGCATTGGCAAAAAGGATGCCGCCCTGCCCCTCCAGCACGGCCACAGGGGTCGCCAGCAAATCAAAAGCCTGAAATCGGTTGGCTATCAAAGACATGTGCTCATCCATGTTTCAAGGGTGGGTTGGGGCCGGTCGGCGGGCTAATTCGCGCTGCAGACTTTCCATGTCGCGCTCGGCACGCTCGATGGCCGCTTTCAGCTTGGCCATACGCTCCTGTTGTTGGGCTTGCTCGCGTGTCTCTGACTTCCACTGCACGGATTCTCCCTGCTTGTACTCTTGCAGCAGTTGCGCGTGCTGCTGCCGGGTTTTTTCCAGCTCCGTGGCCACAATGGTGCGCCCTTGGGCATCGCGGTCTTTTTGTGCAGCACCCTCTGCCTTGGAGGGCTCCATTTTGGTGCGATCGTCAGCAGTGGCTGCCGTGGCCCCACCCAATGTGGGGCGCGTGCCTTCAATGACCGTGACCGCTTGTGGGTTGAGCAACTGGCAGCGGCTCTTGTCGCGCGGCGCATTGGTGTATTCCTGGCCGCAGCGGTACACACCCTCCTGCGCCTGCGCCTGTGCCTGAGCCCCGCACAGCGCGCACAAAAAGGCCACAAAGGACGCAATGGCCGTCCACGCAGGCATCAGCTCGGGTGATTTGGGTTTCATGGCCACGCCCCTTTTCATGGATGTTCTGTTCAGGATAAAGCCACGTCGGACGAAAAAAAAAGGACAGCCGAAGCCGTCCTTTTTTGCACAGGGCTGTGCAATCCGCATGGGCCGGATTACAGGGAGAAGTACATGTCGTATTCGACAGGTGCCACTTCCACGCGGCTGCGGTTGACTTCTTGCATCTTCAAGTCGATGTAGGCGTCGATCCACGAGTCGGTGAACACGCCGCCCTTGGTCAAGAAAGCGCGGTCAGCGTTGAGGGCTTCCAGCGCCTGGTCCAGGCTGGAGCACACAGTGGGCACCAACTTGTCTTCTTCTGGAGGCAGGTGGTACAGGTCTTTGGTGGCAGCTTCGCCGGGGTGGATCTTGTTTTCCACGCCGTCCAGGCCAGCCATCAACAGGGCTGCGAAGCCCAGGTAAGGGTTGCACAATGGATCGGGGAAGCGGGCTTCCACGCGACGGCCCTTGTCGCTGGCAACGTTGGGGATACGGATCGAAGCGGAGCGGTTCTTGGCCGAGTAAGCCAATTTAACCGGTGCTTCGTAGTGAGGCACCAAACGCTTGTAGCTGTTGGTGCCAGGGTTGGTGATCGCGTTCAGGGCGCGAGCGTGCTTGATGATGCCGCCGATGTAGAACAAAGCGAATTCAGACAAACCAGCGTAGCCATTGCCAGCGAACAGGTTCTTGCCGTCTTTCCAGACGGACTGGTGAACGTGCATGCCGGAGCCGTTGTCGCCAGCGTAGGGCTTGGGCATGAAGGTGGCGGTTTTGCCGTAAGCGTTGGCCACGTTGTGAATCACGTACTTTTGCATCAGGGTCCAGTCGGCGCGCTCAACCAAGGTCGAGAAACGGGTGCCGATTTCGCACTGACCAGCGCCAGCCACTTCGTGGTGGTGCACTTCGACCGGGATACCGATCGATTCGAGGATCAGGGACATCTCGCTGCGCATGTCGTGCGTGCTGTCCACGGGAGGCACGGGGAAGTAGCCACCCTTGACACGGTTGCGGTGACCGCTGTTGCCGTTTTCCATCTTGGTGCCGCTGTTCCATGGGGCTTCGGCTTCGTCGATGGCGTAGAAGGTGTTGTTGGGCTCAGTGCTCCAACGCACGTCGTCAAACAAGAAGAATTCGGGTTCTGGGCCGAAGAATGCGGTGTCGCCCAGGCCAGCTTGCTTGAGGTAAGTCTCGGCGCGCTTGGCGATCGAACGGGGGTCACGCTCGTAGGCTTTGCCGTCTGTGGGCTCGATCACGTCGCAGATCAGAACCAAAGTGACTTCTTCAAAGAAGGGGTCGATGAAGGCGCTGTTGGCATCGGGCATCAGCAACATGTCCGAAGCTTCGATGCCCTTCCAGCCAGCAATCGAAGAGCCGTCGAAGGCTTGACCGTCTTCGAACTTCTGCTCGTCAAACTGCGACACGGGCGCAGTGATGTGCTGCCACTTGCCACGGGTATCGGTGAAGCGGAAGTCAACAAACTTGACTTCATTTTCTTGCACCATCTTCATCACGTCTGCGACGGTCTTGGCCATCAAATTCTCCTGGTTGGAAAGGGATTGAAAAACGTACCTTCGGGCATTGCAGTTTTTGTGCCAGCTTGGGCTCAAGCCTGCAAAATCCGAATACGCCGTGATTGTGCCTTCGTCGCGGCCCTGTTCACCACCTGCTCACAAAAAAGTCTTTGCCTTTGGCGAGCGACTGCGGGCCTTCACGCTGATGCTCCGCCAAGACCCGTCCAAGGCAGTGTCGGTTCACGCTTTCAAATCTTTTGCTCGCTTTATTTTAGTGCGCGTTCGCACTATTTTGGTGCAAACCGACTCAACGCACCATTTCGGGGCCATATTGCACATCAAACACCTTCAGCCCTTGTCGCAGATCCAGATAAGCTTTTTCTGCCTGTTCGGGCGCGCCTTTGACACCCAGCTCAATGTGGCGCCCCCATTGCGGGTGGTCCACACTGGGCAGGCTGAACACCTTCACCCCCGGGTGAGTGGCTTCTACCGACTCCATCAAGGGCGTGAGCGTCGCCTCCATGGAGCCCAACACGATGACTGACTTTTCAAGCCAGGCGTTTTGATGGAAATGCGCGGCATAACGCGCATCCAGCACCGACGCCACCATGGGCCAGGCCATCACCGGAAAGCCGGGCACAAAATGCACCGCACCACCGCCCGGGCCCTGACAGGTGAAGCCCGGAATCTTGTTGTAGGGGTTGGCAATGATGTCAGCCCCTTCGGGAAACACCCCCATATTGAGCCTGTGCACGTTGTCGTCGCGATCAGGCTCATAGGGCAGGCCCTGCTCTTTGGCCACGTCCTGCATGCGCTCTTGAATCAGCAGCTTGGCCTGCGGGTGCAAGGCCAGCGGCACCCCCAGGGCGCGCGCTGCACACTGGCGGGTGTGGTCGTCGGGCGTCGCGCCAATGCCGCCACATGAAAACACCACATCGGACGAAGCAAACGCCCGCTGCAAGGTGGCCGTGATGCGCTCTGGCGAATCGCCCACATAGTCGGCCCAAGACAGACTCAGCCCCCGCTCAGACAGCAGCTCAATGACTTTGGGCATGTGTTTGTCCTGGCGTTTACCGGACATGATTTCGTCGCCAATGATGATCAAGCCAAAAGTGGGGGTCACGGTCAGGACTTTCTTCAAGAAGGTTCAGGGGTTCAAAGGTCGCGGTGTGAGTGCACGTCCGTGACGTCATCGGTTTTCGTGCCCAGCCGGGCCGACGAATGGGGCGCCACAGGCGCAGAGTTCAGCACCTCATCCACGCTGGCATTCAAGGGTTCATGGCGCAATGCCTGCAAAGCTGCCAGGGCAAAGTGCGCAAACCAGAGCGATGAAAAGGCAAACACCAAGGTGTAGATCCAGATGGCCATGGGCACCAAAATCACAAAGGCCGCCGCAAACAAAGCCCCCGAAGCCCACACCAGACTGGGCGCTGCGCCCATCAAACCGGTGATGACGCCCATCGCCAGCCAGCTCGGGCGGTGACGCGCCAACAGAGTCCGTCGCTCGTCCGGGCTGGCAAATTCGGCCAGCACATCAAAAGCCATGATGCGGTAGGTCAACCAGCCCCAAATCAAGGCAGGCAACACCATGGCCAGCGGGGGCACCAGCCACATGGGCAAAGTCACCAACAAAGCGCCCAGCGCCAGCAACACCGACACAAAAGTCCACCACAGTCCATGCCAGAAACTGCCGCCCTTCTTTCGCTGCATCTGCGCAAAACGCCGATCCGCCACCAGCCGTGTGAGCGAAGGGGTCATGAAAAACGACACCGCCAGCAAAGTGGCCACGACCACCAGCGGTGTGACCGAAAAAATCACCACCAGCGGGGCCACCACACTCTTGAGCTTGTCCAACCCCACCCCGTCAAACCAGCGCCACACCACCTGCAACCAACTCGACGCATCCAGCCAATCGCGCACGCCAGACACCGCCACATCCCAATACATCCAGCCCAAGCCACCCGAGGCCGCAACAATCAGCACCAAAGGCAACAAAGACAGGCCAATCACCTTGGGGTAGAGGCAATACAAGGCAGCACGCCAAAAAGAATCGATCAACAGCTTCATGGGCGAAAGCTTAACAGTTCAACTGGGAATGTCGGACTCTTCGAGTGCCGACCTACGGGGTGTTCGTAGGTCGGCGGTCGAAGACCCCGACGATGTTGAATCACCGATGTTGCCCTGATCGAGCATGAGGGGCGCTCAGAAAATGTCGGACTCTTCGAGTGCCGACCTACGGGGGAAAGAGCTGGTATTTGCAGAGCCCTACAGATGGCGACGCATCCTGACGCAGGGTTGCCTAAACTGGATTTCAGTCCTCCACACACAGGAAAGTTGCCATGACCACACCCGAACACACCCTCGCCGCAGTCTTGCGCCAGGCCCGGCGCATCGTCGTCTTCACCGGAGCGGGCATGTCGGCCGAAAGCGGCATTGCCACCTTTCGCGATAAACCGGACAGCCTGTGGGCCCAATTCAACACGCGGCAAATGGCCACCCCACAAGGCTGGAGCGAGAACAAGCAACGCGTCTGGGCCTGGTATGAAGGTCGTCGCGGTGCCGTCATGACCACCCAGCCTCACGCCGGGCATGTGGCCATCGCGCAACTGGCAGGCACCTTGCAGCGCCTGCACGGGCACGAGGTACAGGTGGATGTGGTCACGCAAAACGTGGACAACCTGCACGAGCGCGCAGGCAGCGCCAGCGTCATTCACCTGCACGGCAGCCTGTTTGCGCCGCGCTGCATGGCGTGCCACAGGCCAGGCGAATTTGCGCCAGGCGAGCCCGACGCCAGCCTGACCGAGTTGGACCCACCGCGCTGCCAGCACTGCCAGGGCTACCTACGCCCTGGCGTGGTCTGGTTTGGCGAAGAAATGCCGCAAGACGCTTTTCGCCAGGCGGAAGACCTGGTGGACACCTGCGACGCCATGCTGGTGGTGGGCACCTCTGGCGTGGTCTGGCCTGCGGCCGAGCTGCCCCTCAATGCCCACAACCTGGGCAAGTTTGTGGCAGAGATCAACCCCACCCCCTCCGAACTGGCCAAGTACATGCGCGTGCAATGGCCCACCTCGGCCGCACAGGGCTTGCCACAACTGCTGGACCTGCTGGGCACGGCATGAGCCAGCGCATTGCGGGAAAAGTGGTGGCCATGCGCTGCGAAGCCCACGACGCGCTGGCCCCAGATGCCCAATTGATTGAGCTGGCCGCCGTCACCGTGCAGGACGGGTGCATCACACCAGAGCGATTTCACACCATGCTGAACCCGCAAACGCCCATCCCCAGATCGGGCACGCTGGCCCACGGCCACAGCAACGCCAGTCTGGCTGACAGCCACATATGGCGTGATGTGGCTGGCAGCTGGTTGTCCTACGTTCAGGGTGCGCATTTGCTGGTGTGGCACGCAGATTTTCATGTGAACTGTCTCGACCGGGCGCAGCGCCGCTGTGGTCTGCCTGCCATGCACACCTTAGTGTCGAGCATCACCGATCTGCGTGAAGTACTGAATGCTCGGCCCGATGGAGCCCCCACACGTTTGCAAGAGGTGCTGGCGGCCCATCAGATCAGCTGCGACCCCGCACAAGACAGCCCGGCAGAAGAAGCCGAACAACTTGCACGCCTGTGGCTGACTTTGTCTGGAGCAGCGCAACCATGAGCAAGTTGCTGAGCAACGCCCTGGCGAACTGCTTTCACCTTCGACTCCGCTGGAGTCCCGAATTCATGCGCCCATTCGAGATCAGCTTGGCCTTGCTGCAATACACCATGGCGCCGCTGGGCTGCACCTTGAACAGCGCTGAAACCGAAGCGCTGATCTACAAAGCCTACGAAATGCAAAAAGGGGCGACAGCCGAACAGGCGACCCATGCCTGGCCGCAATACACCTCCGCACTGCTGCGCGAAGAACTGATGGCGTGCCTGGCAAGTGTGTGCTGCCACCTGGCCCAAGGCAAGCGCAACCGCACTGCCGAATACCACCTGATCGCCATACTTTACGACCGCTACAACGGGGTGCAGGACATGCGCCAGTTGCAGGAACGCTTTGACAGCGTCTTTCACTGGATCGCCACCGATGCGGCGCTGCGCCAGATCGGCAACAGCAGTGGTTTTGAACTGCACTGACAGCACTGACACGCACGTCACCTCTGTGAGAAAACCGCCCATGCTCTCTACTGCACACATCTACAAATTCGCGCCGCGCACGAAAGAAAAAACGACCCATGACCAAGATGAAAGTCCCGTCATCCGGCTGTGGAGTGTGTCGCCATTGACGCATACGGCCTTGCAGGAATGTACGCAGGACATAGTGTCCCACGTCCATCTTTGGCTGGTACTGGACGATGCACAGGCGCCTATTGAACAAGCACCGTGGAACGCCAGCGCACTGCAAGCAACCATGGTTTTGCGTTTCTGCGGCGTGGCAACACAGCATCTGCAAACAGCCATCGACCTGATGCTGGCTTTGCAGTGCGACGGCATTCACTCGGTCTTGTGGAATGCTGAACTGCCGGATTTGGCGGCGCTCTTTGATCCTGAAAACCCATGGCCAAGCACGCAAAGCCATGGCGCTCACATAGGCAGCGCCATGGCCCATGGGCCTGAACACATCCAGGCGGCGCTGGATGCCGTCTGGTCGCAACTGTCAGCGCACGCCGTGCAAAGCATGGTGGTGCTCAGGGCTCACGCAACGGGCTCTTTTTCCCATCACGCAAAAGCGCTGACGACATGGCGAGCACAACACCCCAGCCACTTGCGCTGGCTCTGCTGGGATGTCTACGACCCAGACCTCAAGCCGGGTGAAAGCCGCTACGAAGCGATTGGCGTCTGAGCAAGCGCTGTCGACAAGCCCAAACAGTTGATCACCTTTTTCTCACCTCCATCCCAAGGATTCATGCCATGAAAGCATCCCTCATTCTCGCCGCGCTGACGGCCAACCCTTGAACCAAGCCGTGTGCAGGCCGATTCCTGGATCTGCTGCGCCGCCGTCAAGGCGATGACGGCGACACAAACTGCCCTGCGTGCAGGTCATACTCATATAAACGCACAGTACGCAATTGCACCCGCACGGTGCCTGTCTTCAGCAATGCAGCAACCCCAAAGCGAGGATTTCGACCGTAGTTGTGCTCCAACACATCGTGTGTGAGCCAACTTTGCCAACTCATCCAAGGGTGACTGAAATCCATCCAGTTTTCGTTTTCCAGGTCTTCTTCTATGGCGTTGTCGCTGATCCCCTTGTCAGAGACCCAACAAAACAGCGCCTCCTGATGCGCCAGGACGGTGCCGCCCTGATCGGTATGCGTCAGCTCATTCTGATCAGGCAGGTATTCCAGCTCCACCCTCACCACTGCATTGTCTGCAAGCGGAGGAAAACCAGACTCTCGCCCCATGGCCTCATTCACCAAAGACTGCGCAGTCTGCCGCCCAAGTTGTAGCGAATGCTTGTAAAGCACATGCAAGTTCAAATCGGCTTGAACGAGGCGTGCACGCAAGCTGGCCTCGTCCTCGGGCGATTGCGTCATGGCATCCACCGCCTGCGCATCCATGCGCTCGCGACAACTTTCCATCTGCCTCTTGATCGCGTCCTTGAGAATCCAAACGCTTTTCTCTAGTGCCTTCAAATCGGCAAGGGCCATTTCCATGAAGGGCACACCGTCAGCCTCAAGCCCACGCAGCAAACACAAGGCATCGTTCACACGCCACCAGGCATTGTCAATGAGCCGCATCTGCGTCAGCGCCAATTCAAGCGTTGCCATTTGCGTTTCCATCACTTCTCCTGCGCAATGAAGCGACCTGAATTCAGGTCAAAGACATACGAGCGCACTGTGTTCACCTCTACCCAGATGAAGCCCGTGTGCAGCAAAGCGGCCACACCAAAGTGAGGGTGATGACCATAGTTGTGCTCCAGCACATCGTGCGTCAGCCAGCCTTGGCGGCTCATCCAAGCATGTTTGTAGTCGAGCCAGTTGTCCTGCTGCGGGTCATCGTCCATTTCACGCGACTTGACACCCTCGGCATTGACGTGCCAGTTGATCGGTTCTTGCCGCGCCAAGTGGTTATTGCTCCTGTCGTCGTAGAGTGGATGATCGTCATTGAGCATGTAGTCCAGACTCACACGCACTTCGGCGTCCCACATCGGTGGGGGAAAGCCCGACGCATGCCCCGACAACTCTTGCACCAGCGGCTGTCCGCATTGCTTGCCCAGTTGCAGTAAATGCTGGTAGAGCGTGCTCAGGTTCAAATCGGCCTGCGCCAGCTGTGTGCGCAGTGCCGCCGTGTCCTCTGGTGAACGCGTCATCGCCTGCACAGCACGGGCATCCATGCGCTGCCGCTGCTCATCCAGCTCCCAGCGCACTGCGTGCTTTAAATGCCCAATCTTCACTCTCAAGACCTCCAAGTCGGCCAATGCATCGGGCATGAATGCCGGGTCGACTGTTTCCATGTTGTGCAGCAAAAGCAAAGCATCGTTCACGCGCCACCAGGCGTCGTGCATGACCTCCAGCTGTTCAATGGCGTCTTGCAATGCGGGCATGAATAGATCCATCGGGTCGGCCTCATGGGGCGCGTTCTGGTAGTTCGGGACGGGTGGGGTTTCGGGTGTTGGTGTCATGCCATGCAGTGTGGGCATGAGAGCGACAACATGCGCCGCACAGCAGCACAGCGCATCAACACGAAAAGTTCTTGAATCGGCCCGGCTGCGTTGGCGTTGAATAGTCACCCGTTTTCGCACAACCCCGACGCAACGTGTCGGCCCCAGCGCCACCATGGCGGCATGACCCCACAAATCACCTGCTCATGCCCGCTGACACGCGACACGCCGCTTGGCCACACGCTGCTTGGATATTCAAACGGCCGCATCCTGCGCACGTCCAATGCGTCGGCCGATGAGCCGCAGCGCTACCAATTCTCTGGCGCAGCCGTGCAATGGCTGCTGGCCACGCCAGACGGCCGCACCGTGGCAGCCGGGCATGCCTGCGGTCTGATCGTCGTATTTGATGCCGAGACCGGAGAGGCGCAAGACGGCAACACCTGCGAACTGCAAAGCGAATACAAGAGCGCCCCAGCTCGCACCACGGGCGTCTTGTCCGCTGACGGACGCTGGCTGCTGGCCTGCACCCAGCGCGGAGAAAACGATGTGGGTGCTTTGCTGGACTTGCACCAACAACACCCACCACGCAGAGTGGTCTTGCCCCTCAGCAGCCGTGCATACATTCCGCCCAAACTGCGGCACAGTTTTGTGATGCTCACGCCGCATCACCCCACCCTGCTGCAATGTCGAATCCAGAGTCCGGAGGCATTGCGACAAGTGCAGGTTCAATTGGTTTGCGCTGAACACATGGAATTGACAGGTCACTGCTACGACCGACAAATCGGCACGCAACTTTTTCAAAAAGACATACTGCCAGAGCAGTTCAATGGCATTTCGTGGTGTATCTACATGCCTGAGCTACCCGCCGCAGGCAGCTGGCTTTGTACGGTCATCCTGACCGCCAGAAACGATGCCGAGCTGGTTGGGCACCATCTGCTGACATTGGACATGCCGCCCGCGTAAGACAGTATTTCTGCGCGGTGTTTGGTCTTTAACGAATGCGCGGCTGGAAGCTGTCATAGAAAAAACCCGCCAATGTTTTTACTTCACACAGCCCTCTGCACAAAACACAAGCCTCTGACCGCAAGGGCTGCGTACAACCGTCGCATCTTGTCGCACCAGCAGCGAAAGTCTTCGGATGTCCAACCCTCACGGATAAATCCGAGATGAAATACGCCCACACCATCACCGCCCTTGCTTTATGTGCCAACGTGGCTCAAGCCCAAATCTCCTCGTTTGGAGAGCCGCCACCTTCAGCTGGCAAAAAAATCGCAGATCAGATCGATAACAAAGTGAAAAGCTTTTTTTCTGGTCTGCTCGGTCAGGAATCGAAAATGGCAAGCACCACTTTCGATCCAACAACGAATAAGAAATTCAAGTTTGTTGAACAATTTGACCTTGGTTGCAAGGAAACCGCCTACGTGGATGCGGGCATCTTCATGAAGCACTACATTTTTGTTGATTGCTACGGTTCAGTCGTTGATGAGGAACATATCCCTACCGACCAGCAATCCGACATGCTTCAACAACGATATGCTGCATTGGCTGAACTGCGGGAAGCTGAGTCAAAAAGGCTTGATGAAGAGGACAGACGCCTTGCTGAAAAGCAAGCAGCCGAAAAAGATGCTGCCCAGCAGAAAGCTGAAGTGGCTGCACGCTGGAACGCCATCAAGGGGGCAGGAGGTATTGTTGTTGTGCGGTCTGAAAAAACTTGCCTTGACGACGACAAGTCGGCTTTGATGAACCAAGCACGCAACCTGTCTGATGTATGGTCACTGAGCCAATGCTATGTTCCTTCAGAACGAAGTCAAACCCTCACCGTCAATATCGGTAACGTCAAAAACACGTCCATGAAAGACGTTGGGTTTACCTGTATCGGCACCGCACCCAGCGGCACAGTACTGACGAGAGTCAAGTCAATGGCCTATGACAAATGGAATCCCGGCGACATCAAGCAATTCACCGTCGAAATTGATCGACACCCACAAGTGAAGTCTTATTCTTGCTCCATCAATTGAGCTGACGTACGCGCAAATCTCACCCTGGTGCCCTGACTGCCCCGGGCAATACTTTGATTGCTCAGGGACATCATTTGCCTGAAGGTCAGATCTTTGAATTGCGGGTCAGTTCAATGGATGCAATACCCGCGAGCATGCGCGCACGCGCCGCCGCATTGGCTGAATGCACATGCATGCGCGGCGGCACAAAGGCGCGCAAATGCACCGCCTCTTCGACCCACAGCACCACGTCGTAACCGGTGCCCCGGGCATCATCGCCCAGATCGTGGTCCAGGCTGATCTCGGTCACCTGCCCCGTCTGCAACAAGGCAATGGCCTCGTCAGGCCAATACACACGCACCCAGCCTTCGGGGGTGCTGCGCTCATCGTCCAAAAAGACTTTCATGCTGTGCCGCCAATCGGCCAGCTCACCACGGCGCAAGCCCCGCCGGGCGCCGTGCCATCGTCTGCGTCCACCTTGGCCCAAGTAGCACCACCATCCTGAAATGCAGACAAACGCAGTTGTGCCTGCTCAGGCAGCCGATTCAAATAGGTGAGCAAAGGCTGCGCCAAGTCTTCAAACAACAAATCCGAAAGTTGGCGAAAGACATGACTGCAAGGAGCCATCTGAGTGCACAGCGCACAACGCCAACCGCCACGGCATTTTTGCGGCTGGCAATCAGGCCACAGCAAAGCGTCCCACCATTGCCCATCGTGTGTGACCACCAATGCCAGCGAATCGATGGAAACCTGCACACGCACAGCATCGGGCCAGCCCTGCAGCGCCAGAGTGTGCGACCAGCGGCTGCGCCGTATGGGCACCAATTTGAAGCGCGTAGACGCGTCGATCAAACGCTGCACCGCCAGCGCCAGGCTGCGGCGTGTGGCTCGCGTGTGCGTGAAGCGAGTGGGCGCCACACGCTTGAGGGCATTGCTGCGGTGCGTGTGACGGCGGCGGTGTCGCAGCTGGTTGGACATGATGGTTCCATCAAAGTGAGAGAAGGCCACCAGTGTCTTGGTGATCACGACAATTAGCGCCGCACGTTGACTGCGCCCTAAGGACAGCCGTCACAGACCCACGCCAGGTCCGACGTGCTCCGGCTTGTTCAGCCTGGGCACAAAGTGACCATGCTTGGCACACCAGTCGACATACGGTCTCAATAAGCGCGGAAAGCTTGGGTCCAGGCTTTGGCCCATGGCGGACTCTTCCCAGTGCACACAAAAGACCGCGGGCCTCTGCCCTGAGAAGTTAATGCGCTCGCTCACAGGCTGTGGCCATCCAAATTCCCCGGATCACGGATTCAAGCTTGGGGTTTGCCGCCGTAACGGCGAAAAATTGGGTGCGCAGGCGTTGATGCTTCTGACCACCTCCGGGGACAGATGTTCAGCGATAGACGGCGTGATAACCACACCATGAAGTTGCGCACGCAGGTCATCCCAACGCTGCATCAGCACTTTCCAGTTGTGTTCGTCATAAGTGCCTTGAAATATGACGGGTCGAATTTCAATTTTGGGTAGAGCATCTGCTGGGAAATTTTGAGCAAGCGCATTTGCAAGCTTCTTTTCCCACAGGCTGTTGATTCTGTCCACACGGCCGATTTGCTGCTCAACCACCCCGGGGTTCCATTCAGCGTGTAGCAAGATGACCGTGCGGCAGGCTTCATGCAGGTTCAAGCCTTCACGCCCGACCATGGACTGGGCTACCAGTACTTTGGGATTGGCATGCTCACGGTTGAACGCGAGTTGAAGCAAGCGGCGGGTATGCGGCTTGGTGTTGCCATTCATCAGGCGGGCAAAACTGCCTTCTTGGCGACCGAACTCTCCTTTCAGGCGCACCATCAAAGCGCTCCACATTTTGCCTGCCTCTGTGGGGTTCAGTTGACCATCGCCATCCACATCACCTTCGTCCGTATCAGAGGCAGCGGTGACGATGGACTCAAATGCAAGAGCAATGCTTGTCGGTTTTTCCAAATCTTCCGGCGACAATGTTTCTTGAATGGCACGGGCCACCAGTACACGCGCAGTTATCTTTGGGTCGCTAACCTCAACAGGAACATCAAGGACTTCTGAAAATGCCTTGAACAGTGCTTCTGTGCGGGTTTTATCTTTCAAGTGGGCTTGCATCAAGCCATCTCTGATGTGTGCTTCCAAATTGCTTCGAAAAGCATCACGCTGCTTTTCCAATTCCCCATATTGTTTTTTCAGCAGGGCTTTCACATTCTCCAATGTTTTGCCGATTTCCAATTGAAGAAGGGCTGCGGAAACGGCCACATCCTCATTAACCTGATCATCTTTCCGCAATACTTCTTGTGGCCAATGACGGTTCCATTTATACAAACAACGCAACATCTCCCTCGCGTTGAGTAAACGAACCAGCGCCTGCATTGGACGGGTGAAGCGACCAAAAACGAGCACTTTCTCACCTTGTTCGCATGCAGCTTCGATTGCTGCCACTGCGGCAAGAATGGCAGGGTGGGCATATAAGGCGGCTTCACCTGCCTTCTGATCCTCATTGCCTTTGAATGCCAGAGACATAACGTTTTTCCACCATTCGACACGTTTCGTCCGTTTGTCTTCCTTCTGTTCATCATCGCGATACTGGGCAAGTGGCTTTGGAGTGATTTCGTAAGTAGCGTCATCGACCTCATGACGCAAGGATTGATCCATCAGCACGGAAATGCCGTGACCATTCCCCAAAGTCAGACGGAGTCGTTTTGCAGTTAGATCATTCAGTCCAGGTGTAACGAATGAAAGCGCCTCTGCTACGCATACGGCTTGCTTCCATGCGGGTGAAAGCGCAGCCGTTTGCACCGCAATGTCACTCAAACGACGATAGTCGCCGTGCTCATTGCAGTCTCGCTCTACAAAGGCTTTGACGGATTCAACTTCGCTTTTGCCTCGGCGCAGAATGTATTGGCCTAGGGTTGATTGGAAATTCTGAGCAGCTTCTGTAAATTCTTCTTGCTTCGTTTTATTGTTTGGAAGTTGTCGAACTTGCTGAACAGCGGCGGCGTAAGTGACGATAGCGTTTTTGGCTTTGTCATCTTGCACACCAATACGGCAAAAAATTTGCTGCCATTGGCTAACATCCAGTTCAATCGGTGTGGCGGTCATTGCCAATCGGCGTGCTCCATATGACGACAAAACGACCGACTCCAACAGCCGGTTCAGACCGCTCTCTAGACCTCTACTTTTGTGCGCCTCATCAATAATTACCAAGTCAAACAGACCCAATCCAAGACCAACCGCTTTTTCTAACACGGATCGAAGTTCAGTATGGTTTTCATATTCTTTTCCCTTGAAAGCTGATGTCCAAGGATCGGGCAACACCAATTCCGAAATTCGCTCTCTGTTTTGAGAATTCTGAGGGCTTTTCTCTATTGCCTCGGCAATGCTCTTAGCTGCATTTACGACCCAAGGATCAGTTGATTTCTTTTTCCTAACCCAACTTGTATCCTGGAGCGTCTTCCAATGTGCGTACAGCTCTGGTAGTAGTTCAAATCGCCATCCGGCAGCATTTTCACATAGGCGCCAGTTGCAAAAGGCGTGCGACATAAGAACAACGCGTTGTTCAAACCACGGTGTAGGATTGTTCCCGTCTTCCCACGCCTGTAAGTATTGCCAAAGGCTACGAAGAATAGGCTGCACGCCATCCACATGCGATTTTCCTAGCTCCTCAACCCACTGCGACCCTAAACCTGGCGGAACGAGGATGGCAACGCGGCCACCGGCTTCGATGACAGCCTTGGTTAGTGTGGTGGCTATACGGGTTTTGCCCATGCCCACTTCGTCGGCAATGATCATTCCGTTTTGGGGAATGTGTTTTGCAATGGCAATTAGGCTCGCGCGCTGGCCGTTGTTGATATCTAACTCGTTGCCATTGGCAAAGCAATGCAAATTCTTTGCAACGTGCGCCCATCCTGCAAACTTACTCATGGTTCTTCACCCAAGGCCGATAAGTCCTGAACACCCCAAACATTCTGAATGCTCGCAAGCGCATACCCATACCGTCGCCCTGCATCTGTCGTTTCGTCCTCCGCATATTCCGGCCTGAATGACGCATGGCGCAAAGGGGCAAGTGGATTCATCTTCAAGTCATTGGCAAAGTACTCAACCACTTTGCTACCTTTAGCCTGAATCAGCGTCTGCTCCAAGCGGCGACACCACAACGGCCAATCATGTTCCTGAATATCGGTCTGCTTTCCAGCGATTTGTTCCACCAGTTCCATCATCTGGCGGATGGGGTAGTTGGATGCAGCAGTGACATTTGCATTGCTGGATGTGTCGGCTTTTCCCTCATCTTCCGCACTGCCGTCTGTCTCATCCGGTTCGTGCAATTCAGGCGGGTTGGGAAAGTCGGAGAGTTGCAACCATGCTTCTTCCATGTTCACGATGAGCGGCAATTTGATAGCTGCAATTCGACCAAATTCGTCCATTACGGGTACCCAGGCTGTACGCTCCTCGTTGGAAACTTTCCATAGGCAGCGAACCTGCTGAGGTTGCGCGCCAGTCCAAGGAAAATGGGATTCGTCGTTCTGCTGAACATTAGCGCCGGCAGCGTTCAAGATAACGAAAGACGAAATGTCACCAGCAACACTATCTGGCAAACGAAGTTCGCTGGCGTTTTCTCTTTCATACCAAACCAGCCATGGGACTGGAGGGGCGAAGTGACTGAGAGGCTCCGGCTCCCAGCCCTCGCCAGCTTTGAGCTCGGGAAGGGCCCGCTTCTCGCCATCCTTTTCGATAGGCAGTAGGTTGGTAACGACCTTAGCTAAAGGTTCGCCCTTTTTGTCTCCACACCACAGCAAGCCATCGGCACCGAACACAATGCCAGCTTCCAAATTTCCACCATTTGCACTCATGCTCTTAGCGAAACCGGGATTGGTAAGGTTGCCGGAGCCAAGATAGATCCATGAGCTATTGCACTTGTTTGAATTATTCGAGTAGTTCGCACTAAAAAGAAACTTGGCGTGCAAAGTGCGGACGTTATCCTCCTTGAATAACAAGGCGGGGGCTTTGGCGGGGCTGACAGTTACGCCTTCGTTCTCAAGTATGCCGAATGAAACCGCGATCGATTGGCAGGCGGTTGGGTTAACAAAGAGATCAATCTCAGCGCTTCGAGTAAGAATGCCTGCGTCTTTCAGACTCGCGATAATTTTTTGCGGCACAGTGGTTTTCTCACCTTCATAGAATCCAGACCCCAATGCCAAGTAGTTGCGTGAAACTTTGCTGATCTTGTTCACAAGCTGCGGTAGCTGCGCGAGCATGGATCTATCTCGGTTGTCGAAGAAGCGAGGGGCGATACCTCTGGCTTCTTTGACACACTCGCGTATCCATCCGTCCACATCTAGCTGGTCTTGTGTGGCCTGATTGGATTGCAACAATCGCACATCAAACAAACCGTTCGCCCCATCGCGCAACCACTGCATCAAGTTGTTCGCCGCCTTGATGTCTGCGCAAGCCGCCTTGGCTTCATCGGCAGCCTGATTCAACTCGTCGCTGGACACATCCACGGCCCAAGCCAGATCTAGACTCTCCTCCAGAGTCTGCCGCGTCCAGTTGCCAGTAGAAACGAGCAACCGCAGGTACCACTTATCTCGGTGTTCGGTATGCCGAAACCCAAGAATGGCAACTTTGGCATGGACAAGCCTGCATGGCCTGTTGGCAAGATTTTTAAACGGCAAATGTGCCACACCAGGTGCATCCACCAGAGAGATGGGCTGATTGTGTGGATCAAGAAACAGGGCTAGCGCAATGCGGCCTGCACTTGCGCGCTGTGCATATGTGTATGTCGTAAAACGTTCGGCGGCATCGTTCATGAACGATGCATCGGCAGAAAATCCGACCATCCATCCGAAAAGCCCCACATAGTCCGGTGGCGGATCGAAGTGCTGCGCCAGTGAAGGTGGGCGAAAGTCACTCTTGCTCATTCTGCCCCCCATCATTTTGATTACGCGCTTGCAGCCACTCATGTATCTGGCTATTTAAGTCGAGGTTAAGACGATACATATTGCGAAAGCGATGGGATAGGCTGGGTGGGACAGGGGTATCACCTGTGGTTTTCAAATTGTCTATGGATGCCTGAATCAATTTGCCTAGAAAAGCCGGACCCCGTTTGATTTTTTCACCTTCCAGTCTGAGCACCGTGTCATCGCGTCTGACCAACGACTGCAATGCCGTTTTGGGGTCTGCAACGCACGCGTTGCAAAACTCAACCGCATCTTTTCGATCGGTATGCTCGTAGTCCAAAAAATTCTGTGCTGCTGTTTTCAAGTTCTGAAGTTGCGTCGCCGCCTTTTTTGTGCCATCTTGAATCGAACACTCGAACCCCATACCAACTTCAACCGCATCCAATGCTGAAATGGCCAGATCGTGGAGCGCTAGAAAGACAGCGCCCACTTCAATGTCATGCCAATGGTTTGTTCCGATCAGCCCTGAGGCCAATGCGTTTGCATCCTGACCAGGCTTCATGATTTTGATCCACGCAAATGCGTTGCGGCGGCGTTCGGCATCGGGTGTGTTCCCCTGCTGAAGACGCTCTTGCAAAAGCTGACTAGCCAAAACCGGCATCGCCACCAGTGGTGACAATGCATCGCTAAGTTCTTTAGATTCGACGTCAATGTGATCACCGAGCGCCCAACCCGTCAGATGCGTGACTACATCGTGCTTATAGGGTTTGTAACCATTGCAAGCAGCATCAACGAAATTTCGTCCATCTGCCGTAGAAGAAAAAAGATTGAACCGTTCAGCAGCCGCACTCACAAAACCAAGCGCAAGCAAGGGCTGAACTGTTTGCATACGCATGGGCTGTGTGAGATAAAAGCCCGGTTTGCAGGCCAAGGAAAAAGCAAAGTCCTTGGCCTGCTTGCCCGCCAACTTTTCACGCCCCCGAAGACGGGGGTCAGAATCGCTTTGCTTCAACGCCAACCAGCAAGCCAGTGCCTCAATTGCGTTGGCAACTTGAATCTTGCTAGTTTTGAACTTTGGGCTCTGTTGCGCAGCGCGCTCTGCCACTACGACGCCCAGTAAGGCAAGAAAAAGTTGCTTCCCGTACCAAATGCCACCCACGCCAGGGACTGCACGGTCGTTGAAATATCGGACTGCGGAAGCTAGTCCTAGTGTGCGCGTACGGCGTGCGCCAGAAAGAAACTCCGGCCCCAGCAATCCCCAAGTGTTCCGAGTCATTCGCGAGAACTCCTACCAATCATTTTTTTAAAAACGAACCACATTTATTTCTCATGCTTCCCCGACGGCGAATGCGGACACCAGCTCCCCGTCGACGTCGATCCACATCAGCGGCACTTGTTGGCCCCGCTGCCGTATGACGACGAGTTGCAGAACTCACATTTCTTTTCATCCCCGTTGTGTTCGTGCTTTTTGGTAGGGCTGTGCGGGCAGCCCGAGCCAAACGAAGTGGAGTTGCAGTAACGGCAATGGCTCATGTCATGGCTTTCTTTTTTGTGGGGATGTCATAAAGGAACGAGGTCACTTCCACCATCGCCTCCGTATCCAACCCGCAATACGCCAGCAAATCCTTTCGGGCTTGTTCGCGTTCGGCCTTGGTGATGGGTTGGCCGGGTTCTTTTTCGGCGCCTTTTGGCGCAGCGGCCAGCAGATAGGCCAGTTGGGCCTCGCCACCGTTTTGCACGCTGTTGAGCTGGCTGTATTGCAGGTGCGGCACCATGCAAGGCAGCACCGTCTTGATGCTGAAGGTGCTGCCTTCGGCGGCGGCCATGTCGGGGTGAAAGTAGTGCCGCCGCACGATGGGCAGCAGGTCTTGCACTTGGTCGTGGATGCGCATCAGCGGTTTGTGCAGGTCAGCAAAGGTGTCGGCCAGGTCGCGGATCACGGTGCGTTCAAATGAGTCATTCCAGGCCAACACGGTGCAGCGGGGGTCGATGTCTTTGACCAGTTGCTCTGCCAGTGCACGGCGGGGGTCTTGGCCGCTGGTGTCCAAAAACTCGGTGTGCGCCAACACTTGGCCACCTTGCGCCTGGCGGTGCATGCTGTACTGAAACGGGATCTGTTGTCCGTTGCGCGTGCCCGGCCACACGGGGGCCACAAAGCTGATGGTTTCAAAGTCCAGGTGCTGCACGGGCCAGCTCAGGGCTTGCAGTTCGGCTTGTGCGCCAGCGCGGTCCAACACCGCTTGCCCGGTGCGCACAGCCTGGGCCAGTCGTTGGTTCACGCGGTGGGTGTCACTCTCGCCGTTCCACAGCGCTGCCACTGTTTTGGCGGGCACTTTGCGCAGGTCGGTGTGGCCAGCGTCCAGCAGTTGCTGGGCTTTGGCGCCGCCTCGGTCGTTGTAAAAGCGGATGGGCACGGCCTTGCTGGGGCGTGCGCTGCGGTCAGCTTGTGTGCAATGCGCCAGGTACGGGCACTCGTAAGGGCTGGTGCATTGCGCGCCGGGTTGGTGCTGGGTGGGCTCTTGCGCTTGCGCCAAGGTGCTGTGCGCCCCTTTGAGGGTGGCGGGCATTTGTCGGATGGCGTCGCGCAGTTGCTCGTTCAGTTCAGCGTCTTGGTGCAGTTCCAGCAAACCGGTGTAGTCGCCAGCGGTTTGCAGCGTAAAGCCCTTGTTGACCAGCATCAGGGCCGCCCCCACCACAGGCACGCCGCATTGCTGCGCCACCCAGACCTGGGTGGCCAAATCGGTGATGTGGTAATCCTTGCGGGTGGTGCTGGACTTGACCTCGATCATCTGCCAGACCGTTTTGCCACCACGCTGGGCTGGCCGCATCACATCGGCCATGACGAGCAGTTGGCTGTGGCTGAAGGTGGCCTCAAACAGGGGCACCCCTTGCATGAGCCACGTTTGCGTGAGGTGCTGGGCATAGCTCAGGTCGCGGCGCTTGTGGCCGCTGTCGTCTTCCACCCAACTTTGAGCTTCGATGTCGATTCCTTTGGGCCAACGGGCTTTGGCAATGCGGCCAATGACATGCCCGTCCAGAAAACGTTTTTGCGCGTCAGCGCTGTAGCTGGCTTGCGCCAGCGGCGCTTGGCCTTGCTTGCGGGCCGCGCGGTCTTGCATCTCCAGCCACAGGCGGCGCGGGCATTGGCGGTAGTTATTGAGCAGGGATTTGCTGAGGTGGGGGGTCATGGGGTTGGCCCTTTTTTGAGTTTGTATTTCTGCAATCTGCTGTTGGGCTTTTCTGGCAGCGTGTACGCAACCTTGCCACTGGTCACCAAGCTGCGCACCAATTGGTTGAGCGTCCCAGAGACGGTTTTTTGACCCAGTTTTTGTGACAGTTCTGCTTTGCTGAGTGGGCCGTTTTGCAATACCCGAAGTACACGGCTTTCCAATGACTCTGGCCGCGACTCTGGCCGTGACTCTGACTCTTTGGATGGAGAGGGCATGTCATCCCTGTAGGACGGGCGGGCAAAACTGGAAATGAACAAGCCTGCCGTTTTGCGAAACTCGACCGCTGGCGCATTGGCCAAAATCAGCGGCATGCCCCTGCCCCAGGCCTCTACCATCTGGATGCGCCGAAACAGTTCAGCAACCAAGGGATTGCGTCGGCGCGATACGTTGCCTTGGCGTATGTCAGCGATGCTCATGCGTCCACCGGTGTTTTGCTGATGTTGCGGATACCCGCCCCAAAGCTGTTCAACCACCGGTCCAGCAGCAAGGTCTGCTGCACGGTGGCGGTGATGGTGTAGCTGCCCGGGCCTTCGATCACGCACTGGTCTTCGGCCAGGGGCGACTCCAGCAAGTGTTTGCCGGGGGCTTTGTCGATTTCAAATTGCAGGCGGATGCGTTCGCCGTTGCCCACGGCAAAGTGGCCCTCGCCGTCGTAGGCGGCCAGGTCAAAGTCTGGGCGCTCAAACGGCAAGCCGCTGTCTGTGGCGGTGTTGATGCGGTGCAGTGCCAGGATGCGTTGGTTGTCGTAGCCTTCAAACCGGCACACCAGGTAGATGCGGGGGCCTTGCTGTGCCAGGCCCAGGGGCATGACGCGGTAAGTTTTGCGTTCGTCTTTCTGGTTGGTGTAGTCCACGTTCAACCAGTGGTTACCGTAGAGGGCACCGGTCACCGCGGCCAGCACGCCGTCGGCCATCTTGGGCGGCAGCAGGGGTTGGGTTTCGCTGACCACGCGCACCTTGCCCAGCCATTGCTTTTCAAGTTGGGCGTCTTGGTGCGGGGCCAGGTTGGCGCGGGCTTGCCTGAAAAACCCGTCCATGGACTTGAGCACGCTTGGAGGCAGCAGCGGCTGCAATTGCTGCTCGGCCAAGAGCAGCAGCAGCGATTCTTGCCGGTTGAGCGTGGGCACCATGAGGCCTTGGCCTTGGTCTTTCCAGCTGTAGCCATAGGGCAGGCTGCGCTCATCGCGCTCAATGTCAAAGTGTTGGCTCAGGGTCTTGAGCAGGCGCTGGATGCTGCGCTCGTCGCGCTCAAACCCGGCCGCCTGCAGTTCTTTGTGCAATTCACCCGTGCTGACTTTGCGGCTGCGCGGGATGCGCCGCAGCAGCTCGATGGCCAGGCGCAGGGTTTCCAAGGTGTCGGGTTTTTTGGAGGCCATGGGCTACAAGGTGTAAATGCATCTGTTTGAATGCATTCAATGGTACTCAATAGCGACACCAAATGTCGCACTTTTTGTAATTTTTAGGAACTTTAAACAAATTCAGTGCAAAAAACCCATTGACGCACCTTTGGCCCCGGGCTTGATCGCGCTTTCGGCCTGCAAGGCTTTGACCCAGTCGCTGGCGCTGCGCAGCGGGCGCAAGCGGCTTTGCCTTTGCACGGCGGCAAAGTCGCCAGGGGTCAGGTTGTTCAGGGCTGCCAGCTGCGTCAGTTCGGGCGCGCCCGGCTCGGCCAAGCCCTGCTGTTGGCAGTGGCGCAGCAGCAGTTGCGCGGCCTGCTGTGGCCGCAAAAAGTCGAAATGCACTTTCATGTCAAAGCGCCGCAGCACCGCCGTGTCCAGTTGGGTCATGAGGTTGGTCGATGCGATGAACACGCCTCCAAAGCCTTCCATCTGGGTCAGCATTTCATTGACCAAGCTGACCTCCCAGCTGCGTTGGGCGCCTTGACGGTCTTGCAAAAAGCTGTCCACCTCGTCGATCAGCAAGACGGCGTTCTCTGCCTCGGCCTGGGCAAAGGCACGGGCGATGTTTTTTTCGTTCTCGCCCACAAACATGCCCAGCAGGTCGGATGCGCGCTTGACGTGCAGCGGCATACCCAGCTGCTGCGCCAGCCAGCGGCCGTAGGCGGTCTTGCCTGTGCCGGGTGGGCCGTAAAAGCACAGCCGCCCACCCTTGGCCTCTTTGAGTTGCGTGGCCAGGGCTTGCAGGTCCAGCTCGGTGTTGACCAGCGCGGGGTCATACACCTCGGGCAGGCGGTGAGGGTCTTGCTTGGGGATGCTGGGGTGGCCCTGCGCCTCCAGGGTGTTGTTGACCAGCAGCTCCACCGCCTCGGTCACGCGGTGGGGCTGCATGGGGTCGGCAATGGCCTGCACCACTTGGCACACACGCGAGATGACCGCCGGGCTCAGGTGCTCGCTCTCGGCCAGGTGCTGGATGCTTTGCGCCGGCAGCATGCCCGCGCTGGCCTGGGCCACGATGCGCTCGCGGTGCGCCTTGGGCGGCACGGGCAGTTCCAGCACCATGTCAAAGCGGCGCACATAGGCGGCGTCCAGCCCCGAGACGTTGTTGCTCACCCAGATGGTGGGCAGCGCGTTGTTTTCGAGCACGCGGTTCATCCAGCCTTTGTGGCGCAGGTTTTGCTGGCGTTCGTCGCCGCCTGAAAACGACAACCACCCCGAAGTGCTGGGGAACACGTCCTCGGTTTCATCAAAAAGGATCACAGCCCGGCGCTGCCCGAAAAAGCTGTTGGCCGCGCAATGGGCCTTGACGCGGCTGTTGCCCGTGATGGGGTCGCCGTCGCCGTCTTCGGTGGCGATTTCAAACAGCTCGCACCCCATGTCGCTGGCCAGCAGTTTGGCCAGCTGGGTTTTGCCCGTGCCGGGCGGGCCATAGACCAGGATGTTGACGCCTTTGCACGCCTGCGCCACCGCGTGGTGCAGATAAGCCCGCAGCAGCCCCACAGGGGTTTTGACGTGCTCGTAATCGGCCCATTGCAGGTGGCCCGCCGTGGTGGCATGAACGCGGTCCTTGATCCAGTCCACGGGCTCGATGTCGGACTCAAACAGTTGCTCCACCGATCTGGCGCAGAGCAGGTCGAATTTTTCGTTGAAGCTGGTGGAGTGGGTGGTGTCGAGCGTCATCAGCCCCGAGCGGGCCAAAGCCGATTGACGGTGCAGCGCCAAACGCACGTCCTCAGGCGCAAGCTGCAAAACGGTAGCCAGACACTTGATGATCTCTGGCAAGCGGATTTTGGAGATGGTTTCGCACAGGTCATTGAGGGTGGCGTCGTAACGCATCACCAGCACAAACTCCAGGATGCGGCATTCCACCGCGTTGAGCCCCACCAGCTCGGCAATGCGCTGCACATTGCGCACCAAGATGGGCGGCACCTCGCCCGCCTCTTGTTCAGCCAAGCGGTGCGCCAGCAGCATGGCTTTGACCACGCCACGGTCGCGCAGTGCGTCATCTTCCTGCGACAAGGGCTGCCCCAAGCCCAGTTGACGCAGCAGGTCTTCTTGCCGGTACGAGCCCCGCGCCAGCAGGCTCTGTACATGCCCCAGCTCGACCAAAATCCGGAAAGACCAGAGTTTGACGATGGGGGGCAACGATGACGCTGCAAGCGGGCTGCCCTCGCTGCCGATCAGTGCACCGATATCCAGAGTTTTGCGTTTGGCCATGTGAACCTCCTTGTTTTGAGGAAGTCCATTGTTCGCACCACTGCGACAAAATGCGCCGCGTTATTGATCCGGCACGATGAATCCTGAAAGAGTTGCGCCAAGTCCCCCGCATGTCGATGGCTTCAGCCCCGACATGGGCCTTCGCTAAATCGAGCAACGTCGGAGCTGAAGCTGCCGACCTACGAGAGATGGTCTTTGTAGGTCGGTGGCTTCAGCCCCGACATGGGCCTGCACCGAAGCGAAAAACGTCGGAGCTGAAGCTACCGACCTACGTACGGGGAAGCGGTATTCGTATGTCGGTGGCTTCAGCACCGACATGGGACAAAAAACCTTTTGCCCATTCAATAATGCACAGGGACGGATCAACAGGCTCTGCGGATCAAACTTCTTTGTGCCAGTTCAGAAGCAACAACGCCGTCCTTCGGAAGAACTCACAGAGTGCGCGGCACCTCAGCAAGCTGCGTAACAAGGTTCTCTTTAGACAAAGGAAAATCGGGAAACTGACCGGCCAATTCCAAGCAATCACGAGGCCACTGATGCGACAGCCTGGCGGCAATTACGGACTCCGCTGAGCTTTTTGGCAACGCGTTGGACAGGGCTGCTTTATCCACCAAAGCATCTCCCGAGTCGCCGTGGTCATTCATCGTTTTCAACATGGCAGTGATCCAAGAAAAAGTTTGAACGGGAGAGACGATACCTCAAGCCCTGCCCATCAAGCGCAGCACCCCCCGCCACTGCTGCGCCCAAAATCCACGTCCGTAGTCGCGGCCTTGCTCTACCTGGTCGCGCACGCCTGTGGGGTCGTAGCGCAGCTGGAAGTCGGCGGTGCCAAAGAGCATGTCCCACCAGGGCAGGAGCACGCCGAAGTTGCAGCCGCCCAAAACCACCCGGCCTTGGCTCTGGCTTTCGTGGCCGATGCCGATGCTGTGGTGCCTGCGGTGAAAGCGCGGGCTGACCCACAGGCGCTCAGCGAGGCGGCCAAACCAAATGCGCACATTGGCGTGTTGGAAGTTTTCGCTCAACTGACTGATGGCCACCAGGGCCACAAACTGGCCCGGCCCCACACCGATCAGCACCGCCACCGCCGACAACATCAAGCTGGTCACGATGTCGTCAATCAGGTGGTTGCGGTTGTCGCTCCACATGGTCATTTGCCGCTGCGCGTGGTGCAGCGAGTGCAGCGCCCACCAGGTGTGCGATTGGTGTTGCGCCCGGTGAATCCAGTAATGCACAAAGTCCAACACCACCAGGTACAGCACAAAGCTGAGCACAGCGCCGTCGGTGACGCTTGGCCACAGTTGGTCCAGATGCCAAGTGGGCAGGCCCATGACGCGCAGCACGCCCAGGCCTTGCTCGAACAGCGCATCGAGGGTGAAAAACATGGCCAGCTTGAACAGGCCCAAGCGGTGGATCAGGGTGTAAAGCATGTCCACCCGCACGGTGCGCGTGTCCTGCACGGGCTCGGCGGGCCACAGGCGCTGCATGGGGCCAAACACGGTGACCATGACCAAAATTTGAAGCACACCGGCCACCACCCAGCCACTGCCTTCGTAGGCTTTTTCCAGCAAGTTGTCTTGCCCCAAGGCCAGCGTCAGGGGCTGCAGCAATTCTTCAAAAAACAGCTGCTGCAAATCAGAAAAAATGTCGATCAGCGCGTCCATGCGTCACCTTTGCGCGTCGGTCTGCGCCGAGAGTTTCAAGGGCTGTTGAAGAATCCAGTCGCGAAATTGGGGGTGTTCACGCAGCGTGGCAAAGCACAGGCCGCGCGCCTTCAGGCCCACGATCAGCGGCTCCAGCACGGCGGGTGCCCAGGGGTCCTGGCGCGACCAGATGCCCAGGTGGGCCATCAAGATGTCCCCGGCGCGGATGTTGGCGAGGGCTTTTTTGAGCAACTGGGCATTAGAGTAAGCGCCGCTGGGCAACTCATCGCCCAGAAAGCCCGCATCTGCCCAGCCCACATGCGCAAAACCGCATTGTTTGGCCGCCGCCAGCAAACGCGGTGACGTTTTGCCGCCGGGCGCCCGGAATAGGGGCAATGGGGTCTGACCTGTGATCTGCTGCAAACGAGTGGCTGCGTGCCGCAAGTTGTCGCAATAGTCCTTGGCCGACCACACCAGGTCTTGGCCCGCCTGCGTGCCCGAAGAAGGGCGAATGCGGAATTGGCCTGCGCTCAGGTCGGCGCGCCAATAAGCGTGATCCCAAGTGTGAGAGGCAAAAGCATGGCCTTCGGCAGCGCGGGCTCGCCACCAGGGCGCCCAATGCTGGCCCAAAGTGCCATCCCCCTCCCGGGTTTTTTCTTGAGCGGCAAAGAAGGTGACCTGAACTTGCTGGCGCTGCAACACCTCGGCAATCAAAGGCGCCACGCCCATGTGGCCGGTGTCAAAAGTGAGGTAAACGGGTTGGGTGCAGGTGGCTGCCAAGGCCAGGGCGGGCACAGCGCTGGCCAGGCCTGCGATCAAGGCGCGAATGACCTTGTCAGTTCCTTGGCGCATGGTCCAGCGTCCACACACCATGGGGCGATTTGCCCACGGGCACTTGGCGCACCACTTTGCGGGCAGCAATATCAATCACCGTGAGCTTGCGTGCCCAACGTGAAGCGACCAGGATGAATCGACCATCGGCCGACACCTCCATGCAGTCAGGGCCCGAGGGCGCTGGAAACTCGGCCACCACTTGCATGCTGGTGTAGTCGATCTGGCTGATGGTATTGGCCACGCGGTTGCTCACAAACACATGGCGCTTGTCGCCCAGCGCGCGAAAAGCGTGGGCGCCCTTGCCTGTGGGCAGCATTTTGATCAGTCGCGGCTGAGCGCCCGAGATGTCATACACCTCCACGCCCGTGCCACCGGTGATGCCCACCAACAAGGTTTTGTCATCCGGGGTGCCAAACACGTCAGCAGGCATGGGGCCGGTAGCAATGCGGGACTTGAGGGTCTGTGTCGCCAAATCAATCGAGATCAGTTCGTCGCTGTCCTGAATCGATGCCCAAACCGTGGCGCTTTTGCTGTCGAGCCACAAATGGCTGGGCGTTTTACCGGTCGAGATCCGCTTGGCCAGGGTGGGTTTGTGGCCATCCCAGCGGTAAATGTCAACGTGGTTCAAGCGGTTGGCGGCCGTGACGAACCACTTCATGTCGGGCGAAAAGCGCAGGTGATAGGGGTCCAGAATGCCGGTGACCACACGTTGGATCTGTGCCGTGCGCGGGTCAATGAAGGTCAGCGAGTCGCCCAAGGCATTGGCCACGATCACCGATTTTTCGTCAGGGGTGAGGTACAGGTGGTGCGGCTCTTTGCCTGTGGGGATGCGCTTTTGCTCTGTCCAGGTCTGGGGATCGATCACACTGACGTTGCCGTCGAGTGAATTGAGGACAAAAACCGGAGCCTGGGTGGCCGCGACCACCACATTGAACTGAAAAACCAGGGCGATAAAACCCAGAAATCTAAACTTACGGGACAAAGAAATCACAAAAACGCTTTCAAAATCACTTTCAAGTGTAATCGGGCGGACTTGAGGAATGCAGATGCAGATCAAAAACACAGAAAAAATCACTGTATTGGAGATGGACCTGGAGTTTCAGCGCATGACCGCACCGAACTCCACCCATTTGCCCACCCTGGTTTTTTTGCACGAAGGGCTGGGCAGCGTCGCCTTGTGGCGCGACTGGCCGCAACAAATGTGCGCGCGATTGGGCTGCCCGGGGTTGGTGTATTCGCGCCAAGGTTATGGCCAATCCAGCGCTACGCCCGATGTGCGCGGCACCTCGCGTAGGGTTAATGGTCAGCGCCACGGGCGACTGCAGCCCGACTACATGCACCACGAAGCGCTGGAGGTGTTGCCCGCGCTGCTTCAGGCACTGAACATTCAGCGGCCCCTGCTCCTGGGTCATTCAGACGGCGGCACGATTGCCTTGATTCATGCCAGCCAGCATCCGGTGGCGGGCTGCATCGTCATGGCGCCGCATGTGATGGTCGAAGACATCTCGGTGCAGGCCATCACCACGGCGCGTGAGGCCTACGAAAACGGCCCGCTGCGCCCGCGCTTGACCCCATTTCATGCCGATGTGGACTGCGCCTTCTGGCAGTGGAACGATGTGTGGCTGAGCGATGCTTTCCGCTCGTTTGACATCCGCCCAGAGTTGCAGGGCATCAGCGCGCCCTTGCTGGCGATTCAAGGCGAAACCGACCCCTACGGCACCATGGCCCAAATCGACGACATCGCCCGCGCCGTGCCGCATGCGCAGCTGCTCAAACTGCCCGATTGCGGCCACTCGCCCCACCGCGACCAGCCCGAAGCCGTCGCGCAAGCGGTGCAGGCGTTTGTTGAATCACAAGCCACCGACCTAAAAGTAAAAGGCATTCATTAGGTCGGTACTCGCAGAGTCCGACATGCCTGTGTGAGCTGCTGCTTTTTTTTGGGCGCTACAGCCTCGCAAGCATCCGTCGGAGTCTTCGACCACCGACCTACAACACGGCCCCGTAGGTCGGTACTCGAAGAGTCCGACATGCCTGTGTGAGCTGCTGCGTTTTTTTGGGCGCTACAGCCTCGCAAGCATCCGTCGGAGTCTTCGACCACCGACCTACAACACGGCCCCGTAGGTCAGTACTCGAAAAGTCCGACATGCCTGTGTGAGCTGCTGCGTTTTTTTGGGCGCTACAGCCTCGCAAGCATCCGTCGGAGTCTTCGACCACCGACCTACAACACGGCCCCGTAGGTCGGTACTCGAAGAGTCCGACATGCCTGTGTGAGCTGCTGCTTTTTTTTGGGCGTTACAGCCTCGCCAGCATCCGTCGGAGTCTTCGACCACCGACCTACAACACGGCCCCGTAGGTCGGTACTCGCAGAGTCCGACGTTGCGTGCTTTCGCCAAAGACCCCGACTTGGGCTCAGGCCTTGAGCAAGGCCAGGTCTTCGTCCGTCAACCAGCGCCATTGCCCCGGCGCCAGATCGTTCAAGACCAGGCCTCCGATTTGCGAGCGGTGCAGGCCCTCCACGCGGTTGCCCACTGCGGCCAGCATGCGCTTGACCTGGTGGTATTTGCCCTCGGTCAAGGTCAGCTTCAGGTGCAGATCGCCCACCGCCTCGCAGGCAGCGGCTTTGACGGGCTTAGGGTCGTCGTCCAGCACCACGCCGGACAAGAGCTTGTTCACCATCTCGGGCGTGATTGGGTGCTTGGTGGTGACCTCGTACACCTTGGGCACATGGTGCTTGGGCGAACTCATCTTGTGGATGAACTTGCCGTCGTCGGTCAACAGCAGCAAACCCGTGGTGTCCTGGTCCAGCCGCCCCACCGCCTGCACGCCCTGCACGGCAGCCTTTTGCGGACGCTGGCGCAACGGGGCGGGCAACAAGGTGTAGATGCTCGGCCAGGTCGACGGCTTTTGCGAACACTCGGTGCCTGCAGGCTTGTTGAGCAGCACATAGGCGTGCTCTTTGAACGGCCAGTCGGTGCCTTGCACGTTGAAATGCAGGTCTTCGAGTTCAAAAAATTCACCCGAATCGGTGATGGTTTCACCGTTGACTTGCACATAGCCTTGCTGCACAAGACCAGCACAGACACGTCGCGTGCCAAAGCCTTGGCTGAACAAAATGTCCTCCAGGCGCATGGGTTTGAGGGATTTGGCTTTCATGGGGCATGATTGTCGCCTCGAATCCCAGCCGAATATGCCACCTGACTTTGCAGGAGACCTTAGCCGATGAATACCGCCCTGGACACCCTGAACCGCATGACCGAGGCGCTGGCCGCTTGCCAACAAGGCGGTTTGCCACAAAACGAGATGATCCGTCAGTGGCGCAGCGATGGCGCCCGGCTGCCGTTGCCTGAGAAATTTGGCGACGTGCTGGGCAATCTGCTCGACCGAATCGAAGCCAGCGCCCTCTTCAGTGAAGAAAGCTGCTCGTTTAGCCAGAAAGATTTGTTCGACAGCCTGCAGATGTGGGCCGAGAAGGCCAAGACCCGGCTGTCCAATTCGTAGGTCGGTGTCTTCAGCCCCGACAAGAGGGCTGTGCTGAAACCACGCATGTTGGCGCTGAAGCGGCTGACCCGCGAGATGTCGTTGTCGGCTGTCACAGGGCCGACAAAGGCCAGCGCCTGAGCCTGTCATGTCGGGGCTGAAGCCGCCGACCTACGGGAGAAACATTGTTAGGTCGGTGGCTTCAGCCCCGACATGGGGCCTGTGCCGGAGCGAACCATGTCGGACCTGAAGGTGCCGACCTACGAGGGAACGGTATTCGTAGGTCGGCGGTCAAAGACCCCGACATGGGGCCTGTGCCGGAGCGAACCATGTCGGACCTGAAGGTGCCGACCTACGAGGGGAGCGGTATTCGTAGGTCGGCGGCTTCAGCCCCGACATGGGTCTGCGCCTGGGCCTGAAATGTCGGAGCTGAAGCTGCCGACCTACAAAAGACTACCAACAACAACGGGCCCCGAAGGGCCCGTTGTTGTTGGTGCAAAGCAGCGGATTACTTCAAAGCCTTGAAGCGCACGCGCTTGGGCTTGGCGCCCTCTTCGCCCAGACGCTTTTTCTTGTCGGCTTCGTATTCCTGGTAGTTGCCATCAAAGAACACCCACTGGCTGTCGCCTTCGGCAGCCAGAATGTGCGTCGCAATGCGGTCCAGGAACCAGCGGTCGTGGCTGATGACCATCACCGAGCCTGCGAATTCCAGCAGCGCGTCTTCCAGGGCACGCAAGGTTTCAACGTCCAGGTCGTTCGAAGGTTCGTCCAGCAGCAACACGTTGCCGCCTTCGATCAAGGTCTTGGCCAGGTGCAAACGGCCGCGCTCACCGCCAGACAGCATGCCGACCTTCTTTTGCTGGTCGCCACCGTTGAAGTTGAAGCGGCCGCAATACGCACGGCTGGCCATCTGGAACTTGCCGACGTTGATGATGTCCAGGCCGCCCGAGACGTCTTCCCAGACGGTCTTGTTGTTGTCCAGGTCGTCGCGGTTCTGGTCCACAAAGGCCATCTTCACGGTCTGACCGATCTTGACTTCACCGCTGTCGGGCTGCTCGCGGCCCGAAATCAGCTTGAACAGGGTCGACTTACCGGCGCCGTTGGGGCCGATGATGCCGACGATGGCGCCCGCAGGCACTTTGAAGCTCAGGTTGTCGATCAGCATGCGGTCGCCAAAGGACTTGCTGACGTTGTTGAACTCGAATACTTCGTTGCCCAGACGCTCGGCCACAGGGATGAAAATTTCCTGGGTTTCGTTGCGCTGCTGGTATTCATAGTCGCTCAGTTCTTCAAAACGGGCCAAACGGGCCTTGCTCTTGGCTTGACGGCCCTTGGGGTTGGCGCGGGCCCACTCCAGTTCCTTCTTCATGGCCTTGGTGCGGGCGTCTTCGGTGCGCTGCTCCTGCTCCAAGCGGGCTTCTTTTTGTTCCAGCCAGGTGGAGTAGTTGCCCTTGTAGGGGATGCCGTGACCGCGGTCGAGTTCCAAAATCCACTCGGCAGCGTTGTCCAGGAAGTAACGGTCGTGGGTGATGGCCACCACGGTGCCCGAAAAGCGCGACAGGAACTGCTCCAGCCAGTCCACGCTTTCAGCGTCCAAGTGGTTGGTGGGTTCGTCAAGCAGCAGCATGTCGGGGCGCGACAGCAGCAAGCGGCACAGCGCCACGCGGCGCTTTTCACCACCCGACAGGTTGCCGATCACGGCGTCCCATGGGGGCAGGCGCAGCGCGTCGGCGGCGATTTCGAGTTGGTGGTCAGAGGCGTCGCCTGCGGTGGCAATGATCGCTTCAAGCTTGGCCTGCTCCGCGGCCAGGGCGTCAAAGTCGGCGTCTTCTTCGGCGTAGGCGGCATACACCTCTTCGAGGCGTGCTTGCGCGGCCTTTATCTCGCCCATGCCGTTTTCCACCGACTGGCGCACGGTTTCGGTGGGGTCAAGCTGGGGCTCTTGCGGCAAGTACCCGATCTTCAGGCCCGACATGGGGATGGCTTCGCCTTCGATCTCCTTGTCGATGCCGGCCATGATCTTGAGCAAAGTGGACTTGCCCGATCCGTTGGTGCCCAGCACGCCGATCTTGGCGCCCGGGAAGAAGGACAGCGAAATGTCTTTGAGGATCTGACGCTTGGGCGGCACGATCTTGCCGACCCGGTTCATGGAAAAAACGTATTGAGCCATTTGAAAACCCTGAATAAAAATTGGCAGAGACTGAACACCCCGTGGGTGCCAGCTCAAGACCTCAAGCCGGTAGATGGGGGCGTGTGGTGTCTGTGCAACCTGGCATTATCCCAGACAGACACGGTTGCCGGTATCACCAAGGCTTGCGGGGCGCTGGCACAGGCCTCACAAGGCGCGTTCGGTGATGCGCCCGGCCCGGCTGGAAAACTGCACCAGGCTGTCCATGGCTTCCAGTTGCACCCGGGCGCTGCGCTGGCCATAGACCTCGGCCCGCAGCCAAGTGCACTCGGCGTCCAGCAATTCGTCCGAACCCAGACTGCACCACCAGACCCGGCCTTCGCCGTCCCAGCGGTAGCCGCGTGCCTTGAGTTTGTCCTTGGCCTCAAACGGGGCACCCGTGGCACGCAGCTTGTAGCGGATCTGCCCGGCACCCGCCAAGAGGCGTGACAAACCGGTCAAACCATCCCCCAGGGGCGAAGCCAGCACCTGCAGCAAGGCGTGGCAATCGACCTGCGCCCGGTGCGCGTCGTAAAACCAGCCGCGCTCAGACGCCAAAAACTCCAGCTTGGCCGAACCGCTGCCCTCTTTTTTCCAGTCAATGCCCATGAAGGAGCAATTCCAGGCCTTGCGGGCAAACACCGGGAGCCTGGCTTCGACAAAAGGCCGGTCAAACCCGGCGTTGTGCGCCACGATCAGATCGGCCTGCTCCACCAACGCTGTCACCGCCGCATCGTCGATGCGCTGTCCCTGCACCATGGTGTCGTCAATGCCCGTGATGTCCTGAATGGCCGGTGGAATCGGCTTGCCCGGGTCTTCAAACGACTCATAAATGGTGACGGGCCCCACCGGCAACCCCGTAGCCACATCCACCTGCACCGACAACATGGCCAGCTCGATGATTTTTTCGTTTTTGCTGTCCAACCCGGTGGTTTCAGTGTCCAGCACGATCACCCGCTGCGTGGCCTGGCCCTGCAAGCCGCCATAGTCGGCGCACGGCACCAAACGGCGCAGCACCCGAAAGTCGGGGTGCTGCGCCAGGGCCTGGGCCATGGCTTCGGGGTCGGCACTGGACCCCTCGGCCTGGGGCAAAACTGGTGGCTGCGCCGTGGCCGCCAAGGCGGCAGGCAAGGCCGACGCGGCCAATGCAGCAGGCTGGGCCAGGCGGGGCTTGGTCGTCTTCATCGAAGTTTTCTTGGGCTTATCCACGCCCCCGGCTTCAAAGCCGAAAAAACTCATTTGGTCGGTTTTGTTCATGGCCACGATTAAACCGCGACTTCGGGCACATCGGCCCCCAAATCACCCGCAATCAGCTTGAACTGCTCCAGCGCGGCTTGCAGGTCTTCCACGATTTCCTGGGCAATCACCGCCGGGGCGGGCAGGTTGTCGCTGTCGGCCAGGCTCTCGTCTTTGAGCCAGAAGATGTCCAGGCTGGTCTTGTCGCGGGCGATCAGCTCGTCATAACCATACGCACGCCAACGGCCATCGGGGTTTTCAGCGCTCCAAGTCTCGGTCCGTTCGTGGCGCTTGCCCACCTTGTACAAGTCCACAAACTCGTCCAAGTCAGCCCGGCGCAGCGGGTTGGTCTTGAGCGTGAAATGCTTGTTGGTGCGCAGGTCGTAAATCCAGAGCTTCTTCGTCCACGGCGTTTCAGACGCGGGCTTTTTGTCAAAAAACAGCACGTTCGCCTTGACGCCCTGTGCATAAAACAGCCCCGTGGGCAAGCGCAGCAGCGTGTGCAAATCGCACTCGTGCAGCAGCTTTTTGCGAATGGTCTCACCCGCACCGCCTTCAAACAACACGTTGTCAGGCAACACCACCGCCGCACGGCCATGAATGGCCAGCAGCGTTTTGATGTGCTGCACAAAGTTCAGCTGCTTGTTGCTGGTGGTCGCCCAAAAGTCGTCGCGCTCGATGGTGTCTTTTTCGGTGCTGGTGCGGCCGTCTTCGCCCACGATCACGGTACTGCTTTTCTTGCCAAACGGCGGGTTGGCCAGCACCACCTCAAAGCGTTCACCAGGGTCAGCGCCCAGCGCATCGCCCACGCGCACCGGCACCGACTTTTCAGAGCCAATGCCGTGCAGCAGCATGTTCATGGCGCACACGCGGGCGGTGGCCTGCACCAGCTCAAAGCCCACAAAGGCGCTTTCTTTCAGGTGCTTTTTCTCGTCTTTGGTCAGGTTGGGGTGGTGGTCCACCACATGCTGGTGGGCGCTGAACAAAAAGCCGCCCGTGCCGCAGGCCGGGTCGCACACGCGCTCGGCGGGCTTGGGGTCGATGCACTCGACCATGGCCGCGATCAGCGCACGCGGCGTGAAATATTGCCCCGCCCCGCTCTTGGTGTCTTGGGCGTTCTTTTCCAGCAAGCCCTCGTAGGCGTCGCCCTTCACATCGGCACCCAGCACCGTCCAGGTCTCGGCGTCGATCAGGTCCACGATGACACGGCGCAGCTTGGCCGGGTCTTGAAACTTGTTTTGCGCCTTGGCAAAGATCAGGCCCAGCGTGCCCTTTTCTTGGCCGAGCTTTTCGAGCGCGTGGCGGTAATGGTCAAACAAATCGTCACCATCGCGCACCAGCAGCGTGGGCCAAGCGTAGGCGGCGGGCACGATGCTGGTCTGGTTGTAAGGCGGCTGGCTGCGCTCGTCGGCCATCTTGAGGAACAGCAAATAGGTCAGCTGCTCCACATAGTCGCCATAGCTCATGCCATCGTCGCGCAGCACGCTGCAATAGTTCCAGAGCTTCTGGACGAGGGTGTGGGTGGTGGTGTTCATTCGGGGGAATCAGAAATTTAAAAAGTTCATTCGCTATTCGCGAATACCGAATGGACTCAGGTGGTTGGCGCTTGCGTTCTCGACCAATCGACTGCGGCGGCCGCGTCAGTTTCTGTGATGCCAAGTTCGGCCAATTTGGTACGGACTTCGTCACTGAAGCTGAGTATTGATGGCGCATCCTTCTTACGAAACACCACATCAAATGTGTGGCCCAGGGAGCCAGCTACAGCGGCAATGGTTTGTAATGTGATGTTCTCGTTTCCAGACAAGACCTGCGATAAGCGGTCTGTGCTCCAGCCAAGATTGCTTGCCAAGTCTTCACGCGACATGCCTGCGTGATGAAGCAGCAAGGTCAAATCAGCTGCCACATCCACGGTCTTGAGTTCTTCAGCAAGGTCTTTGTGGGCTGCAATCAGTTCATGAAAGAGGGGTTTGTGTGCCATTGATTTTCTCCATTGCATTCGGGGCACTGTATGCCATCGCAGATTACTGACCTGCAGAGCGATACGCCTGATCCGGCCGATTTGGCACGCCTGGATAGCGCAACTCGAGCAAGCCCTGCTTGACCAAGCCCGTCAGGATTCGTCTTTGCAGGTTTTCTGGGTCACGGCCTAACAAATCAGCTATGTCACGGGTGCTCAGCCACCGGCCGTCACACAGTTTCAGAACCAAAGTCTTCATTTCCGCCGTTGGCAACTTGGCTTTGAGTCGTGCCGGCTCTGCCAATGACAGGAGTTCGGGGCTCAAATGACGGGAGTCCTCGTCCAAATGACGGGAGTCCTCGCTCAAATGACGGGAGTCCTCGCCCGATTGGGGGGAGTCCCCCGCCACGCGGTAACTGGCCCAGCGACGCTGGTTTTGCTGCGTCAGCAGGCCATCACGCACCAGGGTTTGCAGCACGCCCGTGATGTCTTTGGAATGCTCACCAGTGATTTCCTGCATGCGGGCATTGGTCACGCTGCCCTCTACTTGGGCGGTCACCACCGCCTGCACCGCTGTTTTGTCCAGCTTAGCAAACCGGTCGCCAAAACGCAGGCGCAGTGCTTGATCCACCTCTTGCGGAATCAGGCTCACCATAGGCAGCACCAGCTTCACACGGTCGGGCTGCAAAGACTCTTCCAGCCGGGGAGAGCGCCAATGCTGCGCACGCCAGCCCGCCCGAATCTTGTCCATACCCGAGCCCGCCTTATCGCCACCGCCCATGAGCTGAAACATCAGCTGCAGGCTTTTGTTGCGGCACTCGCTCACGCCGCCTTGCAACAACTGCGGCGACAAAAGTTATCCAAACGCGTGAACAAAACCATCTTCAAGCTGGTCAATAAGAACATGCGTATCAGATTCGATCTTTAGCAGCAAATCAGAATCCGCAGGAAGTGCTTCTCGATCTACCGACTCAAATGGATCACCACTAATTGCATCCATTAGTTCACCACATGCACCAGTCACATCGAATTGGGGATACTTTCCCTCGAGCCTCTCAACACGAGTAATAAGTCGCTGCAACTCAAACCGAATTTCAGCAGCCCTTGGCTTAGAAAGCTGATCAGATTCCGGAGAACCGAAGTAAGTTCGAGACTTGAGCACCAAGTCGGCCTGAAGTTTTATACATGCATCAATTTCCGCCCGTACCTCTTTACGTCTCTCTCTGCTGTTCGCTTGAGCATTCGATACGAGCCAACCAATGATTGTGAAAAACCAACCGCCAGCAATCAAAAGATCCTTGGCCGTCAATCCAAGAAATAGCACATCGGCGTTAACTGTACTGGGCATAAATTTTGATCAGCTCTTTGGCCTTGCATCGTCAACGTAGCGCCAGACTCGCTGTTCGTAGGTTTTAAGTTTTGAAGAGATACGAAGCTTTGCGTGCAACGCATCGGCCTTCAATCCGGCCTCGCGAACCAACCCACCAAATGCCTCTTCAAGAAAAGACGAGCCAAAACCAAGTGCACCATCAAGTTGCACCTCAACTGCTTCTGACTGATTCAGCGCCGGCAGCAAAAGGTCTTCCCGGAATGCTTCACCCGAAAAAGGCCCGTCTGCCCTGTACCGCCCAGCAGGGCTTCGAGAAAACTGTTTTGCGATATTAAGAACGACTGTCATGGCGTTGTTCCTGACAAGTTGAGCATCCATACTATTAGAGTTCCTGTGATTGGCTTGGTTAGCCTGCCAACACTTTCAATTTTTTCGCGTCCGCTGAACCTGAAGAAGCCTCGGCGGCTGTAAATCGCCAATTCGCCGTTTTCAGACAACTTTGTGAACTGTAGCATTTCAGGCAAGCCTTTACCCCTGTAGGGCAACCTTGTGCTGGTCCGCCCTTCGGCAGCCGCAGAAATAAGCTTGCCATCCGCTCGTCCCTGCCGCCAAACACGCCCCGTCAGATAGTCCCAAATATCTGGTTTAGCAAGGAGCGTGGCGGGTATTGACGAACCTCGGTCATGCATGGCGACAAAAACACGCCTGTCTGAAATAGTGGCAAATATCCACCACCGACCACCGCCACTGCTGTCGTAAGCATGATGACGAACGTTTGTCATTGCTTCGTTGACACAATCAGCAAGCCCCATTTGAGCTGCTTCACCAACGATCATACGGACCTGTTCCATGAAAGGCTCAATTGGCGTAGCGTCAACGTTCATACCCGTAAAGTAATGCCATCGCGTCACATCATCATGCGAGATTTTCTTGCGTGGGGAAAGACCGAGTTTTTGCAACACCCCAACATGCTGAAGCATTTGCTCTACCAAGTCGTCTGATGGGTAATTTGCAGACAACCGGTTCGGGAAGCGCTGTATCCAATCGTCCACTATGCCCATAAAAATCAAAACACCACAAGGGAACAGTCGCTTGGTGTCGCAAAAATTCAAAAACACTTTTCTGCCAAGTGCCAAACTCTTTTCCACCTGCTCCAAAAATCCCCCAAATTCTTTTCTTTGCTGTTTATCTGCGTAGTACCTCAGATGAACAGGAACTTGAATTGAGCGTGCAGCGCTTTGCAAAGCAAGTGATCGCTCTTTCTTGGATCGAGTAAAGCGCCGCGTTGCTCCAGCCTTGACACGAGCACGCATCGCATGCTTAGCGCGTCGAGCGCATGCGGCTTTCTGCCGAGAATTTAACTTTTTCATTATTGGAATAGCTTTATAAGTGTTGACTGTCTAAGTCCCCGTGCGCGCTGGAGGTTTGCATAGACTTCAGCCTCGACTTCTCGAGCGATAGACAGGTGGCGGTCAACTTCGGCGACGATTCGGACTTGTTCCGCTATTGGTGGCACCGGTATCGGTAGCTTTCGGCAGGTCGAAACCTGCAAATTGTGCTGGCCTGCAGTTGCTTTGGCTGTGCGCTCTAAGCGTGACAAAACTGGTTGAGCCAACAACCAGTGCGCCAGCATCTTGTTTACAAGTCCGGGTGAGGTTCTAAACGTGACTATCGCCTGATTGATATTCCATTCAGGAAAAATGGAGGAAACAATCGAAACCTTGCCAAGAGGGGGCCCAACGATATTCATGAGCACATCGCCGGGGATAGAACGAGACCTCGCAAGCGGTCCTTGATGCGTGGCATTGCTCACAAAAGTGGGCTTCACAGTGAAGTCCAGCGAACCGTCGAAGGTCAGGTTGTAAACCTTGAGAAACGGAACTTCACCTGTGCCCGAAAACATTGCATCAGACGAAGGTGTAGACCCACTTGCGATTTGCTCACACATTTGTTCTGCGGTGGCATATGTCCACCCTTCTGGCAGAGTGTTGAGACCCTCAAGTGCAGGTGCTTCCGGCTCTTTGTACTTTCCCTTACCTACCCACTTCGTCCGCCGCTCCTCAAGAACCCGTTGCAAAAGCTGCTCGCCTATTTCGTAGCTGCGGCCTTCGCGTTGGGCGATACTGGCTTCGGTTTCGACCAGGCGGCCTTCGACGGCGGCTTTGAGGACGGAGGCTTTGTAGCGTTTGATGTTGGCTTTGACGCGCTGGAGGTTGGCGACGGCTTCGTCGAGACGGGAGAACTGTTTTTCGATTTCAGCGACGATGCGGCGCTGTTCATCTAAGTCCGTCAGAACAATGGGGAAGTCAGCCAACTGTCCCTGACTGATTGACGCCATGCCCACCACCTGCTGTGCGTTACTGGCAAAGTGCCGACTTCCTCGCGCGAATAATTGGTAGTTGATGAACTTGGGAATTGCCTTTGCTACGTCTAGCCGAAGACGGATGTTCTTGCTCTCAAATAGGCTGGGCTCCATTCCGGCGGGGATAACTGCGGCCTTGCCTACCAGCTCGCGACTATTTACTCGATTCACAAGCAAATCGCCCTCCAGCAAGCCGTAGTCCACTTGCTCAGCAGGTGTGACTTTCATGCGCTTGATGTCACGCCAAACGATAGAGCCCGCCTCGATGTTGTACATGCGAAGGCAGGGCATTCCGTCATCTGCATATGATGATGCAGGCTTGTAGATGCCGTTCTTCATCGAGGCGACAACGTCCCTCAGTCGGGCTTGTCTCATCACGCCACCAACTCCCGATTCATCTCTTCAATCACCTGCATCAGCTCCGCACCAAACAACTGGTGCACTTTGCCCAGGCCGCCCTTACCCAAGAAGGGGGCCGTTTCAAAGTCGTCGGGCTCTATGCCCAGGTTGGCGGCGATGTGGTCTCGGATCATTTCTAGCCAGTGCAGTTGTTCGGCGTTGAAGGTTTGACCTTTGGCCGCTTGTTGTTGGGCCAGCCACGCGTTGTAGTTGCTTTGCACGCGCTCGGGGTATGGCACCAGTTCGTTGTCTTGCTGCATGGCAAAGCGCACCAGGCTGACCAGGTCGGTCAGCAGGCGGCGTTGTCTAGCGCCCTTCACTTTGGTTTTGTTCAGCGCGGCGTAGGCTTGCCACAGCTGGCTTTCATCTATCAGGTACGGCGGTGCGTGCAGCGCGTCGGCCAGGGCTTTGATGTCGCGGTAGGTCAGCGGGGCTCGGCTGGGGCGGTTGTACAAAATTTGCAGCGCGGTAATTTCGTCTTTGTGCTGGGCAATGAATTGCTCAAAGCTTTGCACCAGGCCTTTGGCGCGTTCGCTGGCGGCTTCGCTGAAGCCCGCGTGCAGCAGCGTGTCTTGTGTGACGATGTCCACCACTTGGTCGGCCTTTTGGCGCAGCTGCAATATCAGGGAGCGCAGCTCGGGGTTGGCAAAGGGTTTGGCGGCTTCCACCTTTTTAGCCTCGGCCTCAAAGGGCGAAGTGTCGTCATCCACGTTCAGCGCCTGCACAATGCCGCTGGCCATGTCGCGCAGGCTTTTGCCGCTTACCTCCAGCACTTTGGCGTGGTCGGCGGGGCTCAGGTCTTTGTCCAGCCGGGCCAGGCGGGCGGCCACGCTGCTCAGCACTTCGTCTTCCACGTTGCCCAGGCTCACGGCTTGCAGCAGTTTGTCCAAGGGCACGGTTTTCTTGGTGTCCATGGGGCGGCTGTCGGTTTTATCGCGCTCGCACACGCCCACGGCGTCCACGATCACAAAGTGGTCTTTCACCTTGGCGTCGGGCGTCACGGCTTGCAGGTCGGCCGGGTTGCACACGCGCACGCCACGGCCTTTCATCTGCTCAAAGAAGGTGCGGCTTTTCACACTTCGCATGAACACCACAATCTCCACAGGCTTGATGTCGGTGCCGGTGGCGATCATGTCCACCGTGACGGCCACACGCGGAAAGTAGCTGTTGCGAAACGCGCTGATCAAGTCTTCGGGCTTGGTGCCGGTGGTTCGGTAGGTGATCTTTTGCGCAAACTCGTTGCCCTTGCCAAATTCTTCGCGCAGGATTTCCACGATCTTCTCGGCGTGGTTGTCGTCTTTGGCAAATATCAGCGTCTTGGGCACCTCGGTGCGGCCGGGGAAGATGTCGGTGTGCAGCCGGTCGCGGAAGGTGGTGATGACTTTGCGAATCTGGTCCGGCGTTTGCACGCTGCGGTCCAGCTCGGCGGGGTCGTATTCAAAGTCTTCGTCGAGCTGCCAAGCGCTTTTGCGCCGGGTGGCTTTGTCCACGGTTTCCAGCCAAAAGCCTTTTTCGACCTTGGCTCCTTTTTCGGTCACTTCGGTTTGAATGCGGTACACGTCGTAGTTGACGTTCACCCCATCGGCCACGGCTTGGGTGTGGCCGTATTCCATGACCAGGTTTTGGTTGAAGAAGCCAAAGGTTTGTTTGTTGGGCGTGGCGGTCAGGCCCACCAGATACGAGTCGTAATACTCCAGCACTTGCCGCCACAGGTTGTAGATGCTGCGGTGCGCTTCGTCGGTGACCACGATGTCAAACAGCTCAATGGGAAAGGCCGGGTTGTAGCCAATGGGCTCGGGGTCTTTGAACAGGTTCTCAGCGCCCTCGGCGCTTTCTTCGTCGGCCTCGGGCGGCAGCTCTTTGCCTTTGAGTAGGCTGAACATGCGCTGGATGGTGCAGATGACCACGCGGGCGCTGGTGTCCACCTGGTTGCCCTGCAGGTGCTGCACGATGAACTCTTCGCCAAACTTGTAACTATTGTAGGGCGATGCGTATTGATCAAATTCTTTTTTGGTCTGGCGGGCCAGGTTGGCCCGGTCCACCAAAAACAGCACGCGCCGCGCACCACCAAACTTGATCAGCCGGTAGATGAAGCTGATGGCGGTAAACGTCTTGCCGCTGCCCGTGGCCATTTGGATCAGAGCTTTGGGTTTGTTGGCGGCCAGGCTTTGCTCCAAGTTGTGCACCGCCAAAATTTGCGCGGGCCACAGCTGGTAGTGGGCACCGCCCTGCCCCCATTGGGTGATGAGTTGGGGCATGTCGCGCATGCGGGCCAAAAAGGTGGACGGCGCATCGTTGGCTGCCAGCGGGCCTGCTGCGGGAGGCAACATTTGCAACCACTGCGCCAGCAACTCGGGCCTGAAGAACGCAAACACCCGGCGCGAGCGGGGCTGTGGGTCCAGCCCATTGGTGAATTGGGTCTCCACCCCGGTGGATTCAAACAAAAACGGCAGCGGCCTGCGCCAGGCGGGCAAGGCGGCGGGCAGGCCCTGGGCATAGCGCTCGGACTGAGCCTCCACCCCTTTGAGGGTGGTACCTTCTTTTTTGGCTTCGATCACGCCGCAGGCTTTGCCGTTCACATACAGCAGGTAGTCGGCAAAGCCGTGGCCGGGGTTGAGTGGAAACTCGCGAATGGCCACGCCCACTGCAGCGTGCAGATTGACTTGGTCGATGTTGCAAACGTGCCAGCCTGCGGCTTGCAAGAGTTGGTCGATCTGGACGCGGGCTAGGGCTTCGGGGGTCATTCCGTGAAGTTGAAAGTACTTTTTATTTAATTACGTCTGCATTCTATTGATCCGGCACGCTGAAGTTTGAAATGTGTGAGACATGTCATCTCGTAGGTCGGTACTCGCAGAGTCCGACATGCTTGGTTTCAGCACAGGCCCGTGTCGGGGTCTTCGACCGCCGACCTACAACATCTTTGAGCAATCAAAACTTCATGGGGCCGAATCCATAGGCGGCACACGACAGCAAAAAGCCCCGACATCGTTCAGAAAATCGGGGCTTGATGAGAAAAATTTTCGGGCAATAAGGAGCAGGCTCAGTCGAGCTTGATCCCCAAGTCCACCGCCAACTTGATCCACACGGGCACTTCTGTCTCCCAGTCCTTGCGAGTGTCGGCCAGGTTTTTGGGTTTGTTGGGGATGGCGAAGGTTTCGCGCAGCTTGGCGGCCTTGTCGGTGTTGGACCAGGCCACCGCCTCGTCGGCCAGGCGTTTGAGGATGTGTTCGGGCGTGCCTGCAGGGGCCACCAGCGGCAAGCCGCCTTCGAGCGTCACCAGCTTTTCGGTGTTGCCTTGCTCGGACAGCGTCGGCACATCGGGCAACTTGGGCGAGCGGTAACTGCCTGTCACGCCGATGGCGCGCACGCCCCGGCTGGCCATGGCATTAAAGGCCTGAAAACTGCCCACGGCAATTTGCGACTGGCCAGAGGCCACGTCGAGCCACATCGCCGCCTCGCCCTTGTAGTGCACCGACTGGATCTGCGTGCCGTGCTGGCGGTTGGTCTGGTCGGCCACCATGTGCGGGTAAGAGCCCGGCGCGTAGGTGCCCATGGAAGCAGGGTTCTTTTTCGCCCAGGCCACAAACTCGGCCATGTTTTTGGCCGGGATCTTGTCGTGGATGCCCACCACCAGCGGGCCAGACGGGAACACGGTCACGGGTGTGAGGTCCTTGTCAAGGTTGTAGGGCAGCTTGCTGTAGAGAATGCGGTTTTGCCAATAGGTGCCCGAGGTGCTCATGCTCAGGGTGTAGCCGTCGGCAGGCGCTTTGGCCACCGCGTCGATGCCGATGATGGCTCCGGCTCCGGGTTTGTTTTCGATGACCACGGGCACGCCCAGCTTGGTGGACAGGTATTCACCGAAATTGCGGGCATAAGCATCGGTCAGGCCACCGGGCGGAAAGGCCACCACGATCTTGACCGGCTTCGATGGCCATTTGGCCGCCTGCGCCCAGACTGTGCCGGTCATGGCCAGTGCCAAAGTCAGCATGCTCAACTGGAGAGCGGATCGGCGCACGGAAGATGTGTTCATGGACTGGCCTTGATGAAATGGATTGGAACCAGTTTATGGCCCACTGACGCGCAAGGACACTGGGGTTTTAACCCATGCTTGTCGCCAAGGTGTACAGACAGGCCCGGCTTTGCCCTGTAAAAAGAAGGTCGTTTCAACCCCTCTCTACAAAGCACACCATGGTCCAACATCAGAAGTTCTACATCGACGGCGCATGGGTTGAGCCCTCACAGGCCAAAACCCGCACCGTGATCAACCCCGCCACCGAACAAGCCCTGTACGACATTGCCCTGGGCAATGCCGAGGACGTGAACAAGGCCGTGGCCGCCGCACGGCGTGCGTTTGAGACCTTCAGCCAGACCACCCGCGAAGAACGCATCGCGCTGTTGACCCGCATCATCGAGGTCTACAAAACCCGCGCCAAAGACCTGGGCGCAGCCGTATCCGACGAGATGGGCGCGCCTTTGGCGTTTGCCGAAAAGATGCAAGTCGGCGCGGGTCTGGGGCACATCGTGGCCACCCTGGGCGTGCTCAAGGACTACGACTTTGAAGAAACCATTGGCAACGCCGAGGTGGTGCGCGAGCCCATCGGCGTGGTGGGCATGATCACGCCCTGGAACTGGCCGCTGAACCAGATCGCCTGCAAGGTGGCCCCGGCTTTGGCCGCAGGCTGCACCATGGTGCTCAAGCCATCAGAGTACACCCCCAGCTGCGCGCTGATTTTTGCCGAAATCCTGCACGAAGCTGGTGTACCCGCCGGTGTGTTCAACCTGATCAACGGCCTGGGCCCCGATGTGGGCGCGGTCATGAGCGAGCACCCGGGCATCGACATGATGTCCTTCACCGGCTCGACCCGCGCAGGCATCGACGTGGCGCAGCGCTCGGCCCCCACCGTCAAGCGCGTGAGCCAAGAGCTGGGTGGCAAGTCGCCCAACATCATCCTGGACGATGCGGACTTCCAAAAAGCCGTGAGCGGCGGCGTGGCCCATGTGTTTTTGAACTCGGGTCAGTCATGCAATGCGCCCACCCGCATGCTGGTGCCGCAGTCGCGCATGGACGAGGTGATGGCCATTGCCAAGGCCGTCGCCGATAAGACCAAGGCCGGTGACCCGCGCGCAGATGATACGCAGATGGGCCCGGTGGTCAACGACACCCAATGGCACAAGATCCAGGGCCTGATCGCCAAGGGCATCGAGGAAGGCGCCACGCTGGTGGCCGGCGGCCCCGGACGCCCCGAGGGCTTCAGCGCAGGCTATCTGGTGCGCCCCACCATATTTGGCAACGTGCGCAACGACATGACGATCGCACGCGAAGAAGTCTTCGGCCCGGTGCTGGTCATCATCGGTTACGACGATGACGAAGACGCCATTCGCATGGCCAACGACACGCCTTATGGCCTGGCCGGTTATGTGTCTGGCGGCGACAAAGATCGTGTGCGCGCTGTGGCCCGTCGCTTGCGTGCGGGCAACATCAACCTCAACGGTGTGCCCAACGAGCGCACAGCGCCCTTTGGCGGCTACAAGCAGTCGGGCAACGGCCGTGAATGGGGACGCTTTGGTTTGGAGGAATACCTCGAAGTCAAGGCCATCGCTGGCTTTAACTGAGCCTCGGCCCCATCCTTGAGCATCTGTAGGGATGGGGTGCTTTCAGCGCCCCGCACGCTTTGTGCGACAATCACACCCGTTGCAGCCTCCAGTTGCCGCAACATCAGCACTTCTGCTGGGGCCTGACCCAGGCAACGCTCAAAACAAGCGCCTGCGGTTTCCATGCCCACCCTAAGACCTATCGGCCAACACTGGTAACTGCCAACAGCAGTTGAATGAGCCGATACCCGCGCCGGACATGGCGCTCTGTAAAAATGAACTTTGAAGAATTGAACCTGGCCCCGGCCATCATGCAAGCTGTGCGCGAGCTCGGCTACGAGAACCCCACGCCCATCCAGGCCCAAGCCATCCCCGCCGTTCTGGCCGGACAAGACTTGCTGGCAGGGGCCCAAACCGGCACCGGCAAAACCGCTGCCTTCACCTTGCCTTTGCTGCACAAGCTGAGCCTGAGCGAACCCGGCCAAAACCGCTTTGGCGGCAAAGCCATCCGCGCTTTGGTGCTCACCCCCACCCGCGAATTGGCCGCCCAGGTCGAAGAATCGGTGCGCGACTACGGTAAATACCTCAAGCTCGACTCCACCGTGATCTTTGGTGGCGTGGGCATGAACCCGCAAATCAGCAAGATCAAAAAAGGCGTGGACATTCTGGTGGCCACACCGGGCCGTTTGCTCGACCTGCAAGGCCAGGGTTTCCTGGACTTGTCCAGCATTGAAATTCTGGTGCTTGACGAAGCCGACCGCATGCTGGACATGGGCTTCATCCACGACGTGAAAAAAGTGCTGGCCCTGGTGCCCAAAGACAAGCAAAGCCTGCTGTTCTCGGCCACCTTCAGCGACGAGATCCGCGAGTTGGCGGGCAATCTGCTCAAGAACCCGCAAAGCATTCAGGTCACACCCAGCAACACCACGGTGCAGCGCATCACACAAGTGATCCACCCCGTGGGCCGCAGCAAGAAAAAAGACGTGCTGCTGCACATCATCCAAAAGCACGACTGGAGCCAGGTGCTGGTGTTCACACGCACCAAGTTTGGCGCCAACAACGTGGCCGACTTCCTGACCAAAAACGGCGTGAAAGCCATGGCCCTGCACGGCAACAAGAGCCAGACTGCCCGCACGCAGGCGCTGGCTGGCTTCAAGAGCGGCGACATCCGCGCCCTGGTGGCCACCGACATTGCCGCGCGGGGTATCGACATCGAAGACTTGCCACACGTCGTGAACTTTGAAATCCCGAACGTTTCCGAAGACTACGTGCACCGCATTGGCCGTACCGGCCGCGCCGGTGCCAGCGGCGAGGCCGTGAGCCTGGTGTGTCTGGACGAAGAAGGCTTCATGATGGACATCGAGCGCTTCACCAAGCAAGAGATTCCAGTGCAACTGCTCGAAGGTTTTGGCCCCGAGCCAGGCGAAATTGCCGAGCCCATCGCCATGGGTCGACAAACCTTGTGGGGCGGCGCAGGCAAGCCCCCAGGCCGCGATGTGATGGCTGCAGCTGCCAAAGCGGCGCGCCAGGACATGATGCAACGCATCCGTGACAACAAAGTCTCTGGTGGTGGTGGCCAGGGTCAACGTCAGCCACGCGCCGAAGGCCAGGGTCAACCCCGTCCTTCACGCAACGGTCCGGCCCCCTCGCGTCGCAATGCCCCGCAAGGCGACGCCCGCTTTGAAGGCCAAGGTGAAGGTCAAGGTCGCCGCGAAGGCGGTGGCTTTCAAGGTGGTCGTGGCGAGCCACGCGGTGAAGCGCGATTCGACAACCGGGGCGAAGGCCGCAACGGCCCACGCAACAATGGTCCACGTCCTGAAGGCCGTGGCCCTAACGCCAACCGTGGTGGTGGCCAAGGCGGTCAAGACCGCCGCCGTGGCGATGGCGATGAGTTGCCACGTCACATTGACCCACTGAAAACCACGCAATTCGCGCGCCTGGACTTGCCCAACCGCAAGCCAGTGCGCACCAGCGGCCAACCCGACCCCACACGCACCAGCATTGACAGCCTGGCCAGCGGCAACCGCCGCCATGGCGGCGGCGGCGGCGGTGGTGGTTACGGCGGTGGCAACGGCGGCGGGGGCCGAGGTTTTGGCGGCGGCGGTGGCCGTGGCGGTTTCGGTCGCTGATTACTTCCCCACAAAGAATTGAGCCCGCTGATGCGGGCTCTTTTTTTGGGGCCTCGGTCAGCGCCGAAGCTCACAACACCGCAGCTATAGCGCCAACCTGCGGGGGGCTCTGTAGGTCTGCGGCTTCAGCCCCAACATGAGGTCTGCACCAGAGTGCAACAACGTCAGACCTGAAAGTGCCGACTGACAGGGTCTTGTTGTAGATCGGCTGCTTCAGCCCCGAGCTGAAAACCTGCTCCGCAGTTGAAATGCCATTCGGCGAAGCTGAAACTCAGAACTCCAACCAGCAAGGTCATTTACGGAGCTCCGCACCCTCTCGCCCTGCGTGCTGCTCAATGCCGGGTTACTCTTGCCCCACCCATTTCCGAACTGACTCGGAGCGTTGTTCGCAGGCATTTTTGATGGGCCTTGCCGGGGTAATTTCACAACGTACCAGGCAATTACCGATCCTGGGCGACTTGCAGTCAGACAACAAATTCCTGCTCTATGAGTGCCCCACTGCGGCCCTGCTTCACAGGCTGAGATTCATCTTCTGTTGTTCGGGCCGCTTGTCGATGATCAGTCGCTGAATAGTTTCATCCTGAGTCGCGCTGAGCACGCGTCCATCTCTTCGAATGCTTCCACGCAAGGCCGGGCGAATAGCCGCATAGCCACCGACCTCAAAGCGGTCAATCACCCCGTGCACGGTCGGGTAACTCAAGCCCGTCACTGACACGATTTGCATCACCTTGAGGCCTTTTTGTGCCACCTCTTTACTTGCTTGTGATTCTCTTGCATCTGCTCGAGTGCTTCTTATCTCGTGTCTTCTGTATCGATACAAATAGAAATATTGTCAAAAAATTGATTGAATTTCCTTGAAATTAAATTAATTTTTAATAAAAATTTAGTTTTATTAATAAAAATGGTATTTAAAAATAATTTTTTTCACTCTCAAGCACAACAAATTTGTAATTCATAGTAACTTTATAGGTAATTAAGGATATTCAATAATACAATTGCCACAATAATGAGTTAAAAATGCTTAAATTTGACAATTTAAAAATGATTATCAGCAAAAACAACTGAATTGAACGAAATATTTAAACCATTTTTAAGGAATATTATCAAATGAAAAACATAAATTCATTAAAAAAAGAATCAAAACTATCAAGCATTCGCATTGCTTTAGGTTGGTTCTTAGTCATTCCTGGTGTGCTGATGTCGCCTTGGGTTCATGCGCAAATTTCGCCTGTGACCAGCATCAGCCGAGCCGACAGCACAAGCCACCCATTCGAAATGGGAAACGCGTTTGAAACACCTGGCCCTGTCGACAAGCAGAAAACCCGCTTGATTTTTTACAGATCAGCGACATCCAATTTCAAAGGCGGCGCCACCGTTTACTTCAACGGCATGTACCACGCAACACTGGCACGTAACGCCTACACCAGCTTGTGCGTCAGTCCGGGCATTGGGACTGTTGGGATCAAAGCCGTCATGGTGGGTGCGCCGAGCAAAACCAACCTGGACAGCACCAGTGCCCTCGAGATGCAAGGTGGGCGCAACCAATACATCCGAGTCATTGAGGACCAAAACATCCAGGTGATTCAGCCGGTCAAAGAGCAAGAGGCCCTGGCAGAGCTGACCACAAGTCGAGCGCAAATTCATACCCTCTCTCGCGTCGTGCCCGTGCAAACGTGCAACAGCACCGCAGCTCAGGTGGCGGCCACAAACGAAGTGGCACCAACACCAACACCACAGCCAGTCACCCCAACGGCTCCGGCAAGCGTATCGGTGCAAAACATCACATGGGGTGCAGACGCTTTGTTTGAGTTTGCAGGTTATGACCGTAAAGCGCTGGGAGCTCAGGGACGCATTGCATTGGACAACTTGATTGCCAACGTCAAGGCCAACTACAGCAGCATTGAACACATTCATGTGCTCGGCTATGCAGACCCGATTGGTGAGGAACAAGTCAACGATCGCTTGGCCGGTGACAGAGCAGAAACTGTGCGCGAGTACCTCAAAGAAAACGGACTTCATACGACCCGCATCACGTCGGAAGGCCGAGGCTCCAAAGCCCTGGTCATTGCCACTTGCGGGCGTCAAGCGAAAGCCGAGGACATTGCCTGCAACGCCCCCAACAGGCGGGTCAAGGTCGTGATCAGTGGCGTCATGCGCTGAAGCCTTGACGCCTCCACAGATCTGAAAACGACACGTTCATCCATCAGTGACAAGGCATGCGCGGGCGAATGACGCCAGCGCATGGGTCAAGTCATGAAGCCCCCCCTCAAAGAGACACCCAAATGACAAACAAATTCAAAGTTCTGATCAAAACAGCACGAGCCGACAGCAACCAGGTCGTGGAGGTTGAACAAGGTGCTGCCAACAAAGGCAAAGTACAACGCATCAAAGCCATTGCAGGCGACAAGTACCAGTTGCAAGAAGAGGGCAAAGGACAGGGCTTGGCGCCAGAAAGCATCCAGGTCAAGCGGGTAGGCAAGCACTTGCACGTCCTGTTCACAGGCAGTATCGAAGCAGACTTGATCATTGAGGACTATTACGAAGTCAATTCTGAGGGCTTCAACGGCATCGTGGGTCAGGCGGAAAACGGCAATTACTACGAATACTTGACACAAGACCCGAACGAAGAAGGTCTCATCGGGCGCTTGAAGGACGGCAGCGAGGCCGTCGAGCAAGCCTTGGGCGGCATCGAAGTCAGTGGCACGGGGGCTTTTGTGGGTGTGGCTCTGACTGCATTCAACCCTTTGCTTGCAGGCTTTGGTCTGGTCGCAGCAGGCGCGGTTGTCGCTGATGCTGCAAAAAACACCATCGCCCCCTCAGCCCCCGTCGCCCGGCTTGACACCAGCAGCGACACGGGCGCCAAAGGCGACAAGATCACCACCGACAACACGCCGACCCTGAGCGGCAGCGGCACGCCTGGCGACACCATCACCATCAAAGACCCACAGGGCAACGTCATTGCCACCGCCATCGTCGCGCCCAACGGCACCTGGGAGGCCACACCCGTCAACCCCCTGCCGCTGGGCATCAACAACCTCAGCGTCATTGAAACCAACCCCGCAGGCAACAGCAGCGCACCCACCACGCTGCCCATCACCATCGAAGCGGTGGGTGTGCTTGTTATCCAGGGCGGTGTCTACGCCGGTCTGGTCACTACACCGTCGGTCACACTCATCACCCCAGACGTCACCGATAACCCCGTCGTCACCAATGCCAACGGCGGCGCCACTGTCTACGTCTACGACAACACCGGCACCCTCATGGGCCAGACCACGCTGGCCTCTGACGGCACCTGGCGCATCGACATCGCCAACAGACAAGACTACAGGGGCACTGTCCTGGTCAAAGTCGTTGACATCAATGGCACCGCCATCAACTACATCGACGAAGTCACCTCATCAGGCAAATCGTTTGACACCACCCTGCGCGCCCAAGGCGTGGCCGAAGTCGGCCAGCCCAACTTCAAGGTGGCCGACGACCTCAACTCGGTCTTGACCATCTACATCACCCCCGTGACAGAGCTGGCCGTGCGCACCGCAGGCGTCACCGACACCGTCCCCGCCAGCGTCAAGAACATCGTCACCGCCAACACCAACGTCGCCTCTGCGCTGGGCATGGCCGGGGTGGACATCACCGCTCAACCGACCATCACCAACAGCACCAGCTTCACCGCCACCAACCGCTACAACGCCGATGGTGTCGTCATCCTCACCGACGCAGAAAAATACGGCCTCGTGCTGGCCAAACTCTCGGGCCTGGACAGCGTCAAAGGCAGCATCGACGCCAGCTTGACAGCCCTGCAAGGCCAGATCCAGCCCAGTGGCACCCTGACCACTGCGGGTGCCGCCTTGGTCGATTCAGGGCGCGTGGTCGCGTTGGACGCCCTCAAAGCCGTCAACGGCACCAATCCAGAAAACACCTTCACCATCGACACCCCGCTCAACCGCTGGCTGCTCGGTGACGTGACCATCGTTAAACAAACCGTGACCCCTACCGGTGCTGTGCTCACGGGCGCTGCGCTGCCTGGCAGCACCGTCACCGTCAAACTGCCCAACGGCGACACAGTCAACGCCGTGGCCGACACCACCGGCACCTTCATTGTGAAGTTGACCGCCGAACAAATCCCCACCAGCAACAAACCCATCACCTTCACCGGTACCGACGGCCTGGTCCAGCCCGCTGCCGCTGTCCACGCATTGCCCACCCCACCCACTGCCGCCATTGCACTGAATAGCGACAGCGGCACCGTGGGCGACGGCAAAACCAACGACAGCACACCCACCTTGTCTGGCACCGGCAAGCCTGGTGACACCATCTCCATTAAAGACCCGCAAGGCAACATCTTCGGAACCGCCGTCGTCGCGGCCAACGGCACCTGGGCCATCACGCCAACAACAGCCTTGCCAGACGGCCTGATCAACCTGGCGGTGACTGCCACCGACCCGGCAGGCAACACCAGCGCACCGACCCCGCTGCCCATCACCATCGACACCACGGCACCCGCCGCACCGGCTGCCGTGCTCGACCCCATCAGCGACAGCGGCAAGCTGCTCGACAGCACCACCAACGACAACACGCCAACGCTATCTGGCACTGGCGCCACACCCGGTGACACCATCACCATCAAAGACGCACAAAGCAACGTCATCGGTACCGCCGTGGTTGCCCCCAACGGCACCTGGGCCGTCACACCCACCACTGCGCTGCCTGGTGGCCTGATCAACTTGGCGGTGACTGCCACCGACTCTGCTGGCAATACCAGCGCACCCACTGCGCTGTCCATCACCATCGACACCACAGGCCCCGCCGCACCGGCTGCCGTGCTCGACCCGACCAGCGACAGCGGCAAGCTGCTCGACAGCACCACCAGCGACAACACGCCCACGCTCTCCGGCGCTGGCGCCACACCCGGTGACACCATCACCATCAAAGACGCACAAAGCAACGTCATCGGCACCGCCGTGGTCGCGGCCAACGGCACCTGGGCCATCACGCCCACCACTGCGCTGCCTGATGGTCAGATCAACTTGGCGGTGACTGCCACCGATCTGGCGGGCAACACCAGCGCACCCACAGCGCTGCCCATCACCATCGATACCACGCCGCCCGCAGCACCTGCGGCCGTGCTCGACCCGACCAGCGACAGCGGTACCAAAGGTGACAACACCACCAACGACAACACGCCCACGCTCAGTGGCGCAGGCGCCACGCCCGGAGATGTCATCACCATCAAAGACCTCCAAAACAAGGTCATCGGAACCGCTGTCGTCGCAGCCGACGGCACCTGGTCCGTCACGCCCACCGCACCGCTGCCTGACGGCCTGAACAAACTGGCCGTCACCGCCACCGACCCGGCTGGCAACACCAGTTCCGAAACAAAGCTGCCCATCACCATCGACACCGACGGCGGAAACATCCAGCCCAGCGGCGCGACCGACGCCAACACCAGCGCCATCGTCACAGTCGACGCCATCAGCACCGACAGCGGCGTCAGCGGCAGCGACTTCATCACCTCTGACAACAGCCTCACCTACAGCGGCACCGTCTCAGGATTCACCGCCAACGGCGACGTCATCAAGGTTGAAATCAAAAACGCGGCCGGCATCGTCGTCAACACCGCCTACGTCACCCCCGTCAACAACGCCTGGTCGTGGATCGACACCAACACCAACCGGGCCGATGGCAACTACACCGTCGTGGCCACCGTGGTGGACCCAGCAGACAACCGTGTCAACACAAGCGCCACTGGCCAAGCCAACCAAATCGTCACCATCGACACCAGTCACAGCACCAACACCGACCACAACAACGCCAGTGGTACACCCCAGACCGACTCGAACACTGCAGCCACGGTGGCCATCACCAACATCAGCGACGACACCGGCCCTGGCGCCAATGACTTCGTCACCCAAGACACCACACTCACCTACAGCGGCACAGTCACGGGTTTCACAAGATCCGTCAATGGTTTCTACAGCGACAAAGTCAAGCTCGAACTGATCGGCTCCACGGGTACCGTGTTCACCTCCTACGTTGATGTCACCAACCTGAACAACGGCAACGGCACCTGGACGCTCGACAAATCCCTCATCACCCCCACCAACCCGGTTTTGAGCAACGGCAAATACACCATCCGCGCCACCATCGTGGACATGGCCGGTAATCAGGTCAACACCGGTGCAGCCGGCCAAGCCACGCAAACCCTTATCGTGGACAACAGCGCAGACATCAACCCTGACAACGGCAGCAACGGCGGGGGCGGCACCGATCTCAACACCACAGCCACTGTCTCCATCACCACCATCCACGACGCAGCCAACGGCTCCATCGACAGCGGTGAACTCAGTAACGACTTCGTCACCAACGACAACAGTCTGACCATCCAGGGCACCACCAGCCTCAGCAGTGCGGGTGCTGCTGCGGGCGACCAACTGCTGGTTACCCTCGTTGACAGCGCCAAGCGCATCGTCGCCACCCAATACGTCATCCCCGACAGCACCGGCAAATGGGCCATGAACAACCAGGCCAACAACCTGGCGGATGGCGTCTACACCATCCAAGTAGACATCGTCGACCTGACAGGGGGAACCGTCAAAGGCAACGCAGCCACGCAAACCCTGGTCATCGACAGCAACAAAGGCGGCACCGACGTCTCCAGCAATCCCGGCAACTTCAGCGGCGCCAACATCAGCAGCACCGACTTGAATGGGGGCAGCACCGTCACCGTCGGCGTGACCCGCATCACCGATGACACCGGCTTCAGCACCGCCGATTTCATCACCAGCGATCGCAGCCTGGTGATCCACGGCAACACCGCCAACTTCACAGCCACCAACGGCAGCACGGGCGACAAAGTGCGCGTACAAGTCGTAGACAGCACCGGTAAAGTCGTGGCCGAAAAATACGTCACACTTGACAACACAGGCGCATGGACAGCTGACGCATCGGGCACCAGTCTGCCCGACGGCAGCTACACCCTTCGCAACGCCATCGTGGACAAAGCGGGCAACATCGTCAAAGCAGGCACCGACCAGCCCCTGGTCATCAGCAACACCGCCGCGCCCACCAACGCCTCGGTCAGCATCGCCAGCATCAGCGACGACACAGGTGATGACGCCACCGACTTCATCACCAAGGACAACACCCTCACCATCAACGGGACCACCCATGGCTACGATGCCAACACCCACAAAGTGTTGGTTCAAGTCCTCAGCGGCAGCACCGTCGTGGCCTCGGGCTACGCCAGTGTTGACAGCGCAGGCAAGTGGTCTTTCTTGCCAGACACCACCACAAACAACATCGTCGCCGCCAGCCTGACTGATGGCAGCTACACCCTCCGCGCCGTACTCACCAGCATTGCAGGCGTTGAAGTCACCGGCACAGCCGCCACACACGCCCTGGTGGTGGACACCCAAAGCGGCACCAACTTCGGTGGAAACAACGGCAGCAACGGCAGCGGCGCCACTGACCCCAACAACGCCGCAGGCGTCAGCGTCACCAGCATCCACGACACCGCCAACGGCTCCATCGACAGCGGCAGCAGCAGCACCGACTTCATCACCAACGACAACACCCTCATCATCCAGGGCACCACCGTGGGCTTCAGCGCCACCGGTGCGGGTGCGCTCGACAAAGTGCGTGTGCAAATTCTGGACAGCAACAAAGGGGTTGTAGCGCAGCAATACGTCACCCCGGACACCTCAGGCAACTGGTCCATCGACAACAAAGCCAACGCTTTGGCTGACGGCAAATACAGCATCCAGGCCGACATCGTGGACGCCGCTGGCAACACCGTCAAAGCAGGCACACCGCAAGCCTTGGTGATTGACACCAACCAAGGCGGCACCAACAACGGCAGCAACCCCGGCAACCCCGACGGCAATGGCGCCGCACAAGTTGACCCCAACGCCACCAGCGCCACCGTCAGCATCACCGGCATCACCGACGACACCGGCTTCAGCGCGTCTGACTTCATCACAGCCGACGGCACCCTCGTCATCAGCGGCACCAGCAGCTTTGTCACCACAGCTGGCGCAGCGGGCGATCAAGTGCGCGTGCAAATCGTCAACACACAAGGCAACGTGGTGGGCGAAACCTATGTCGGCAGCACTGGCGCTTGGAGTTTTGACAACCACCTCCAGACCCTGATCGACGGCAACTACACGCTCAAAGCAGCCATCATGGATGCCGCTGGCAACGTGGTCAAAGCCGCAGCTGAGCAAGCCTTGGTCATCCACAGTGGCAACACCCCGACCTCCGCCACGCTGGCCATCAGCAGCATCAGCACCGACTCAGGCCTGAGCAGCACGGACTTCATCACCAACGACAACCAGCTGACCATCAGCGGCACCACCGACGGCTTTACCGTGGGCGGCACCGACAAGATCCTGGTGCAAGTCATCAAGGTCAGCGACGGCTCAGTGGTCAGCAGCGGCTACGCTGCGCACCTCAACAACAGCGCCAATGCAGGCTGGACATTCGTCACCGACGGCGGCAGCGCCAACCTCGTCAACAAAGCCAACTTGGACGACGGCAGCTACACCATCCGCGCCGTCTACACCAGCAACACGGGCGTGGAAATCAGCCCCCCCGTCACCCACAGCTTGGTGATCGACACCGTAAGCGGCACCAACTACGGTGGCAGCAACAACGGCAACGGTAACGTGGACCCCAATGCCGCAGTTGCCCTCAGCATCGACAGCATCACCGAAGACTCTGGCGTCAGCGCCACCGACTGGTTGACCCACGACAGCCAGCTCATCATAAACGGCAGCGCACCCAGCTTCAGCAAACTCAATGGCGGAGAAGGCGACGTGGTGCGCGTGCAAATCTACAACGACACCACACTCGTGCGCGAAAGCTACGTCACCGTCGACGCCACCGGCCACTGGGCCTTGGACAACACCGGCAACACACTGGCCGATGGCAGCTACACCGTCAAAGCCGCCATCCTGGATGTGGCTGGCAATACCGTGAAAGTCGCTGTTGACAAAACGCTGGTCATCCACACCAGCAACAGCAACACCACAGACCCCAACAACAGCGCCACCGTCGCCATCACCGCCATCACCACGGACAGCGGCAATGCCACCGACTTCAACACCAGCGACACCACGCTCACCTACAGCGGCACCGTGGCCAACTTCACCAACAACGGTGACTGGGTCAAGCTCGTCCTCACCAACGCATTCGGCGATGTGGTTGCCACCCAATATGTCACACCCACCACCTCGGGTGCAGGCGCACAAAACGGCACCTGGACGTGGGCCTACGAAATCCCTCAAAGCGAGGCCAACTACACCCTGACCGCCACCATCGTGGACCCCGCAGGCACACGCCTGAACAGTGCAACAGGCGGCCAAGCCACCCAGCTTGTGGTGGTCGATACCACAGCGCCCGCCACCACGGCTGCTGTCACCGCCATCAACGACAACGAAGGCCCCGTCACCGGCGTCGTTTCCAATGGCGGCAGCACCGACGACACATCGCCAGGCGTTTCGGGCAGCTTGAGTGCGGCACTGGCTGCCGGCGAGTCCGTGCGGGTGTACGACAACGGTGTCTACGTGGGCAACGCCACAGCATCGGTCGGCAGCACCACCTGGACCTTCACCGATCTACGTACCACACTGGGCAACAACAGCGTTGTCAGATACACCGCCAAAGTGGCTGACACAGCGTTCAACGAAAGCGCCGCGAGCGACGCATACAGCGCCACCATCATCACCAGCGTGCCCTCCATCACCATCGGCAGCATTGCTGGCAACACAGTGACTGACTTGGCAGGTGGTTTCAACGGCACCTTCGATGGCAGCGAGCGCGGAACCGGTACCACAACCGTGGTCACCAAGCCCGTCATCAGCGGCACCAGTACGAACCTGGAGGGTCAAACCATCACCGTCACCATCAACGGCACCAACCACCTGGCTACCGTTGCTGCAGGCGGGGCCTGGAGCGTCACGCTGAATGATACCGACGCCATCGTCCTCAACCACGGCAACACCTACCAAGTGATTGCTGCGGCCACAAGCACGGGCGGCAAAGTAGCCACAGACATGAACAACGGCATGGTGGTGAATACGGCAACGCCCGACATCCCCACCGTGTTGAATAACTACTCAGGCACCCTCACGCCCACTTTATCCGGCTCTGCACAAAAAGCTGTACCCGGCTCGCCCGTTTCCTATATGGCCTTGGAATCTGGAGACACACTCACCGTTACCGTTGGCGGCGCCACCTACAGCGGCACCATCGGCAGCTTGCCTGCAGGCATCACCTACAACACCACCACACATGAGTGGTCACTCAACACCGATACAGCCGTGACCACCAGCGGCACGCTCAGCTTGGCCACGGGCAACACCTACGACGTAGCCGTGACCGTGAAAGCTGGCAGCGTGACAAACACTGACGTGAGCACAGGCGAGCTGCACATCAACACAGACAAACCAAGCATCACGCTCAACGAAATCAGCAACAACTACATCAACGCCGCCGAATCGCTCCAGCCCCTCACCATCACTGGCTTTACTGATGCACAAGTAGGCGCCACCGTGACAATGGCTGGCTTGGGTGTGTCACCTGCGCCTACAGCAACCGTGCTGGCGGGTGTGGACAGTACCCACAACACATTCTCGTTCACGCTCACGGCAGCGCAAGTCAGCGCCTACGCCATCGCTGCAAACTCAGGCAGCAAAAACGTCACCGCTTCTGTGGTGAACCAGTTTGGTCTGACTGGCAAGGATGTCGAAGACGTCATCATTGACGTGACCGGACCAAGCTTTACCTCGGGCGCAGTGGCCACAGCACAAAACGAAAACATCGCGGCAGGCACCGCCATCTACGATGCGGACGTGACCGACAGCAACACCGTCACCTACAGCTTCAAGGCTGGAACAGGCGACGCGGCCAGCATGGGCATCGACAGCAACACCGGTGTGGTCACCCTCACAGGCTCGCCCAACTACGAAAGCAAAGCCAGCTATGGCTTCACCGTGGTGGCTACAGACGCCGCAGGCAACACCACTGAAAAGGCCGTCACCCTCGCCATCAACAACCTGAACGAAGCCCCCTCAGGCACCAGCAGCACCATCATCGTGCTCGAAGACGGCAGCAAAACCTTTGCAGCCTCTGACTTTGGATTTGCGGATACTGCTGATGCACCCAATGCCAACGCACTGAGCGCTGTGATCATCACCACACTGCCGACCGCAGGCACGCTCAAACTCAACGGCACAGCTGTGACGCTGGGCCAAAGCATCGCAGCCGCCAGCATAGGCAACCTCGTGTTTGCCCCAGCAGCCAACGCCAGCGGTGCGGCCTACTCCTCCATTGGTTTCAAAGTGCAAGACAACGGCGGCACAGCCAATGGCGGTGTAGATACGAGCACAACAGCCAACACCTTGACCATCAATGTGACGGCCGAGAACGATGCCCCCACAGGCACCAGCAGCACCATCACCGTGCTCGAAGACGGCAGCAAAACCTTCGCAGCCTCTGACTTTGGTTTTGTGGATGCCAGCGACACCCCTTCCAACGCATTGCAAGCGGTGATCATCACCACACTGCCCACCGCAGGCACGCTCAAACTCAACGGCACAGCCGTGACGGCCAACCAAAGCATCGCCGTGTCGGACCTGGGCAACCTCGTGTACGCACCGGCAGCCAACGCCAACGGTGCGGGCTACACGACCATTGGCTTCAAGGTGCAAGACAACGGCGGTACGGCCAATGGCGGAGCGGACACCAGCACGGTGGCGAACACCTTGACCATCAATGTGACGCCTGTGAACGATGCCCCAACAGGCACCAGCAGCACAGTCACCGTGTTCGAAGACGGCAGCAAAACCTTTGCAGCCTCTGACTTTGGTTTTGCGGATACCAGCGACACCCTAGCCAACACATTGCAAGCGGTGATCATCACCACACTGCCCACCGCAGGCACGCTCAAACTCAACGGCACCGACGTAACCTTGAACCAAAGCATCGCTGTGTCGGACCTGGGCAACCTCGTGTACGCCCCGGCAGCCAACGCCAACGGCAACGCTTACACCACCATTGGCTTCAAAGTGCAAGACAACGGCGGTGCTACCAATGGCGGAGCGGACACCAGCGCGATGGCGAACACCTTGACCATCAATGTGACGCCTGTGAACGATGCCCCCACAGGCACCAGCAGCACAGTCACCGTGCTCGAAGACGGCAGCAAAACCTTCGCAGCCTCTGACTTTGGTTTTATGGATGCCAGCGACACCCTGGCCAACACATTGCAAGCGGTGATCATCACCACACTGCCCACCGCAGGCACACTCAAACTCAGCGGCACAGCCGTGACGGCCAACCAAAGCATCGCAGTGGCGGAACTGGGCAACCTCCTGTACGCCCCGGCAGCCAACGCCAACGGCAACACTTACACCACCATTGGCTTCAAAGTGCAAGACAACGGCGACACGACCAATGGCGGTGTGGATACGAGTACAACAGTCAACACCTTGACGATCAATGTGACGCCTGTGAACGACGCACCCATTGTGGCCAACGCCCTTGCCGACACCACCGCCACAGCGGGCACTGCAATGACGGACTATGTGATCGCGTCAACCGCGTTCACGGACGTGGACAGCAGCACACTCACCTACACGGCCACCCTGGCCGATGGCTCGGACCTGTCCACCAAAGGCCTGAACTTTGATGCAACGACACGCACCATCAGCGGCACCCCCACGGCGGCTGGCACCATCAGCGTCAAAGTCACTGCCAGCGATGGCAGCCTGACAGCGGACGACACCTTCGATATCGTGGTCGGCATCGCCCCGTTGGGCATAACCGTGCAGATCACGGCCATCAGCGACGACTCAGGCACTGCGGGTGACTTCATCACCAAGGACAACAACGGCCTGACCGTCAGCGGCACGCTGAGCACTGCACTGACCGCTGGACAAAAGCTGTGGTACTCGCGGGACAACGGCGTAAGCTGGACAGACATCACCGCCAGCGTCACAGGCACCGCCATCAGCTACGCAGACGCAGCACTCACCAGCACGAACACCGTGCAAATGCGTGTGCAAGGCGCAGGTAGTACTTACAGCGTTGCCGCCAAGCAGCTCGTGACCATCGACACCACACCGCCAGATGCACCGGCTGCCGTGCTCGACCCGACCAGCGACAGCGGCACCAAAGGCGACAGCACCACCAGCGACAAAACGCCCACATTGAGCGGCTCAGGCGCCACGCCCGGCGATGTCATCACCATCAAAGACCCTCAAAACAAGGTCATCGGCACCGCCGTGGTCGCCCCCGACGGCACTTGGGCCATCACACCCACCACGCCCCTACCCGAAGGCCTGAACAACCTGACCGTCACCGCCACCGACCCTGCTGGCAACACCAGCGCGCCCACACCGCTGCCCATCACCATCGACACCACAGGCCCTGAGCCCGTGGTCTCGACTGAAAACCCGCTCAACCCACCCGCCGGCAAAACCAGCCTGAGCGTGGATGCCGTCACCGCAGACAACATCGTCAACAACACCGAGGCCAGCGGCAGCGTCACCATCACCGGCACGGCCCGTGGCGATTTCACCACAGGTGATGTGGTCAGCCTCGTCATCAAAGGCGTGAGCTACAGCGGCACCGTCAACGCCAGTGGTGCCTACAGCATTACCGTCTCTGGTTCAGACCTGAGCGGCGACACCGACACCACCATCGCTGCCACCTTGGTCGCGCACGACAAGTCCGGCAACCCCGGCACGATCACTGCCAGCAAGGCCTACACGCTCGAGGGCACCATATCCACCACCGTGAGCATCACGGCCATCAGCGACGACTCAGGCACTGCGGGTGACTTCATCACCAACGACAACAACGGCTTGACCGTCAGTGGCACGCTGAGCGCCACGCTGACCGCTGGTCAAAGGCTGTGGTATTCGCGGGACAACGGCGTGAACTGGATCGACATCACCACCAGCGTCAGCAACACCGCCGTCAGCTATGCAGACTCAGCGCTCACCAGCACGAGCACGGTGCAAATGCGGGTGCAAGGCGCAGGCAGCACTTACGGCGCTGCTGCATCACAACTGGTCACCATCGACAGCAGCGCACCCACGCAAACCGTGGTCATCACCGACATCCTGGACAACGAAGGTGCGATCACTGGCACCGTTGATTCAGGCGGCAACACCGATGACACCAGTTTGAACCTCAAAGGCACGGTCAGCGCCGCATTGGCCAGCGGTGAAGTGGTGAAGGTTTATGACGGCAGTACCTACCTGGGCAACGCCACCGTCAGCGGCACCAACTGGACCTTTGCAGACACCCGCACATTGGTCAACGCTCAACAAGTGAGCTACATCGCCAAGGTGGTTGACACAGCAGCCAACGCCGGGCCGGTTTCTTCACCCTACACAGCGACGATCAGCACCAGCGCTCCCTCCATCACCATCGGCAGCATTTCTGGCGACACAGTGACTGACTTGGCAGGTGGTTTAAACGGCACCTACGATGGCAGCGAGCGCGGAACCAGCACCACAACAGTGACCACCAACCCCATCATCAGCGGCACCAGCACCAATCTGGAAGGTCAAACCATCACCGTCACCATCAACGGCACCAACCACACGGCAACCGTTGGCACTGGTGGTGCATGGAGCGTCACGCTCAGCGTTACCGACGCCATCGCCCTCAACCACGGCAACACCTACCAAGTGATTGCTGCGGCCAAAAGCACGGGCGGCAAAGTGGCCACAGACATGAACAATGGCATGGTGGTGAATACGGCAACGCCCGACATCCCCACCGTGTTGAACAACTACTCAGGCACCCTGACGCCTACGTTGACTGGCCTTGCACAAAAATCTGTACCCGGCTCGCCCGTTACCTATATGGCCTTGGAAACTGGCGACACACTCACCATCAGCGTGGGCGGCGCCACCTACAGCGGCACCATTGGCAACTTGCCTGCAGGCATCACCTACGACGCCATCACAAAGCAGTGGTCACTCGTCACTGGCGGCACGGGCGCGGCTGCGCCCAGCAGCGGTACCCTCTCCCTCGCCAGCGGCAACACCTACGACGTTGGGGTCAGCGTCAGCGCTGGCGGCGTCACCAAGACTGACATCAGCAACGCTGAACTGGTCATCAACACGGCAAACCCCACCATCACGCTGAATGAAATCAGCACCGATGGTTACCTCAACGCGGCAGAAGCGGGCCAACCTCTCACCATCACGGGTGTGACCAATGCGCAAGTAGGCTCCACCGTCACCTTGGACGGTTTTGGTGTGTCACCTGCACCCACGGCAACTGTGTTGGCAGGCGTTGGTGGCAACAACACCTTCTCGGTCACCCTCACGGCAGCGCAAGTGAGCGCTTATGCCATTGCAGCCAACGCAGGCAGCCAAGACTTCACCGCCACTGTGGTCAACCAGTTCGGTCTGAGTGGCAGTGATGCTGAAAACGTCGTCATTGACATCAGCGCCCCCACCTTTGCAAGCACAGGCACCGACGTGGCCACAGCGCAAAACGAAAACATCGCCACCTCAGTGATTGTTTACGACGCCAACGCCACTGACACCGGCGGCACTGTCAGCTACAGCCTGTCTGGTACGGACGCGAGCGCCTTCATCATCAACGCCAGCACCGGCGAAGTGACGCTGAAAGACTCTCCCAACTACGAGGCCAAAACCAGCTACAGCTTCTCTGTGGTCGCCACCGATCTTGCGGGGAACACCACGACAAAACCAGTCACCCTGGCCTTGAACAACATTGACGAAGTGGCCCCCACCATCAACTCAGGTGCCGCCGCCACGGTGGCAGAAAACACAGCAGCAACCTCTGTGGTCTACACCGCCACGGCCTCGGACACCGACTACAACCCACAAGGCGCACTCAGCATCAGCTACAGCCTGACAGGCACAGATGCGAGTCTGCTCACCATCGACAGCAGCACCGGTCAAGTCAAACTCAATGCGGCGTCCAACTACGAAAACAAGACAAGCTACAGCTTCAACGTGCTTGCCACCGATGCCAAGGGCAACGCGGGCAGCCAAGCTGTGACCTTGAATGTCACCAACGTCGACGAAGTGGCCCCCACCATCACCTCAGCTGCCACCGCCACCGTGGCAGAAAACACGGCAGCCACCGCGGTGGTCTACACCGCCACGGCCACGGACACCGACTACAACCCACAAGGCGCACTCAGCATCAGCTACAGCCTGACGGGCACTGATGCCAGCCTGCTCACCATCGACAGCAGCACCGGTCAAGTCAAACTCAATGCGGCGTCCAACTACGAAAACAAGACAAGCTACAGCTTCAACGTGGTCGCCACCGATGCCAAAGGCAACGCGGGCAGCCAAGCTGTGACCTTGAATGTCACCAACGTAGACGAAGTGGCCCCCACCATCACCTCTGCTGCTACAGCCACAGCAATCAACGAAACCATTGCGGCCAACACCTTGGTGTACACCGCAGCAGCGACAGATACGGACTTCAACAGCCCTGCCATGGCCACCAGCGTCTCCTACAGCCTCAAAGCTGCGACGGGCGACGTGACCAAGTTCAGCATCAACAGCAGCACGGGCGCTGTCACGTTGACCGAGTCACCTGACTTTGAAGTCCAGCCTGGCTACGCCTTCACCGTGGTTGCCACAGATGCCGCTGGTAATTTCAGCGAGAAGGCGGTGACCTTGGCTGTCAACAACCTCAACGAAGCGGTTACCGGCGTTAACGACACCGCCAGCATCCAGGAAGCCGGTGGCACAGCCAACGCCACCGCAGGCGCAGCCCTCACATCCACCAGCAGCGGCTTCAGCGCCCTGAACGTGCTGGCCAACGACACCGATGTGGACAATGGCGATACGAAATTTGTCAGCACCATCCTCAAAGGAACAACAGGGTCAACTACCACGGTCAGTGCAGGCACCACCAGCGCCACGGGTCAAAGCATCGTGGGCAACTATGGCACCTTGGTCATCGGCGCAGATGGCAGTTACACCTACACCGTCAACCAAAGCAACGCCACCGTTCAAGCTTTGAACATCAGCAGCACCGCGCTGAACGACGTGTTCACCTACACCATCAAAGACTCAGGGGGCCTCACCAGCACCGCCACCCTCACGGTGGCTGTGAACGGTGCCAACGACGCGCCCATTGTGGCCAACGCCATTGCCGACACCATCGGCTACGTCGGTTTGGCCCTGAGTTACACCGTGCCCGCAGCCAGCTTCAGCGACGTGGACAGCAGCAGCCTCACCTACACCGCGGTTGTGGTCGATGCCAATGGCAATGCACTCGCGACACAACCGGGCTGGCTCAGCTTCAATTCCAGCACACTCACTGTGAGCGGCACACCCCCTGTGGGCACCAACACATTGCGGGTCAAAGTGACTGCCAGCGATGGCGCCTTGAGTGCCAGCGACGTGTTTGACATTGTCATCAACACGGCCGCGATGACGGGCCAAGCGGTTGGCGATAAGCTGGGTCAGTCCCTGTCGTTTGCAGGGGATGTGAACGGTGATGGCTACGACGATGTGATCGTGGGCGCACCTTATGCGGATGCCTCCGCAGCGGATGCAGGCCGCGCTTATGTCTTGTTTGGTTCTTCAACCGGTCTGCCTACCCAGGTGGATATGGCAGCATTGGTTGCAGGCACATTTACCCAAGGTTTCCTGATCAATGGTCCATCGTTCAACGACCAGGCAGGTTATGGCGTGTCCGCTGCTGGCGATGTGAACGGTGACGGCTTGTCAGATTTGCTGGTGGGTGCCCCTGGTTCTGACCCCAACAGTTTGACAGACAGCGGCAGCATGTATGTGGTGTATGGCAAGACCACCAGCAGCGCGGTGAATTTGTCTGCTTTGACTTCAGGCACCAGCACGCAGGGTTATGTCATGCAGGGTTGGGTAGCCAACAGCTATGCAGGTACCAATGTCAACTATTTGGGTGATGTGAATGGCGATGGCATTGCTGACGTGCTCATTTCTGAACAGTCTAGAGCCTATGTGGTGTACGGCAAAACCAACAGCAACACTGTCAACTTGTCTGCATTGACAGGTGCAGCGGGCACGGGCGGCTTTGTCTTCGACACGGGTGCATATGATCTTCACAACAGCGCCAACACCATTTCTGCAGCCGGAGACGTCAATGGCGACGGCTTGGCCGACATCATTGTGGGCGGTATAGATTCTGGCCGTGCCTATGTCATCTATGGTCAGACGGGCACCGCCCGTGTGGATGCAACGGCCATGACGGCGGGCACATCATCAGCGGGCTTTGTCATCAATGGTCAAATCGCCGAGAACTTTGCTTATTCTGTGTCGACCGCTGGCGACGTGAACGGTGACGGTCTAGCAGACCTTGTGGTGGGTGCAAACACCGCAGACCCTGTGGCCGGTGCCGATGCGGGTAAATCGTATGTGGTGTTCGGTAAAACGGGGACGACCGCTGTGAACATCTCGGCCATTGCAGCGGGCAGTGGTGGTTTTGTGATCAACGGCCAATGTGCGTCTGACAAGAGCGGTGAGAGCGTTTCTTATGCAGGCGACATCAACGGCGATGGTTTGGCCGATTTGCTGGTGAGTGCGCCCAACGGCGATCTTCCGTCGATATCAAATGTCGGTCGCACTTATGTGGTTTTTGGCAAAACCTCGGGCACAGCGGTCGATTTGAGCGCCATTGCAGCAGGCTCTGGCGGCTTTGCAATGAATGGTCAAGTGGCAAGCGCAATCATTGGATTCCATGTGACCCACGCGGGTGACCTGAATGGCGACGGTTACGACGATCTGGCTGTCAGTTCCAAAACTGCAAGCAATACAGGTCAGGCTTACATTGTTTATGGTACTTCTAACTATGTGAACACCACCTTGGCACTGGGCACGGGGATGTTGGCAAGCGAGCTGGTGATTGGCACGATCGGCAACGACACTCTGGTGGGCGGTGGCGGTGTGGACCGTTTCAGTGCAGGTGCCGGCAACGACACCATTGTGCAGACAGCCTCAGACATCACCAACCTGGCCAACAACACGGCGTCTTCTGTCAAAGCGCGTGTGGATGGAGGCGGTGGCTTTGACACGCTGCGCTTGAGTGGGGGTGCCAATCTGGACATGACGGCCATCAGCAACGTGGCCGCCATGGCCAACGATGGCACCAGCCGCATCCACAGCATCGAGCGCATCGACATGGCCACCGACACCGCAGCCAACACGCTGAGCATCGCAGCCAGAGACGTCAAGGACATGGCGGGCTTGAACAGTATCTACACCGGCACCGCCAGCGACGACGGCAAGACATGGACCAACGTGTCCGCAGGCACAGCCCTGAGCGCCACCACTAAATTTCACCAAGTGGTAGTGGACGGCACCAGCATTGACATCGTGAACCTCAAAGGCAGTGGCTGGACAACCGCGGGCACGGTGAATGATGGTTCAAGCAACTATGTGGTCCACCAAAATACCGCAACGGCTTCACAAGTGATCGTGAAGTCAGGCGTGGTGGTCAACCAGAACGTGGCCCCCGTGGTGATCGACCTCAACCGTGACGGCATGCTGAGCTACGGCCAAGTGGCCATGGACGTGAACGGTGATGGCCACCTCGACCAACCCGCATGGGCTGGCGCACAAGACGGTGTGCTGGTGTGGGACAAGTTGGCAGACGGTCTGGTCCACAACAACAGCCAGTATGCCTTTGCCCAATATGCCACCACCTACCGCTTCGATGCCTTGGGCAATGCCCGCGCTGCCACCGACTTGGAAGGTTTGGCCGATGCGTTCGACACCAACCACGACGGCTTGTTCAACGCTGCCGACGCCAAGTTTGCCGAGTTCAAAGTGTGGCAAGACGCCAACCAAAACGGCGTGTCAGACGCAGGCGAGGTGCACAGCATGAACGACTTGGGGCTTGAGTCGATTCACCTCATCAGCGATGGTGTGGTGCGCACACCCGTTGCGGGCGTGACCGAAGCAGGTCAAACCACCGCAACGGCCACAGATGGTTCATCTGTGTTGGTTTCAGATGCAGGCTTTGCCTTCAGCGATTTGGCTTACTCTGCCGAGACCGTCACTGGTTTGGGTGCACAGATCAATCTGTTGGGTGCCAACATGTACCTCGATTTATCGAGCTTCGTGGCCATGCACAACAACGTGGCTACCGTTGATTTGTCAGGCACAGGTGCCAACACATTGACACTCGCACTCAACGATTTGCTGGGAATCTCCGCAAGCAACGGCGTGCACACCCTGAAGTTGACTGGCGATGCCGACGATACTGTGCACCTGGTGGCCAATGAGTGGCGCAACACGGGCACCACGGTGACCGAAGGTCACCATACTTACGCGATATACAGGGCCCATGACACCAATGCCGCTCAATTGCTGATCGATCAAGCCCTGCTCACTGCGGCTCACTTGAATTAAAGCATCACGGCCTGCTTCTTTGACTTGTTCTGGGTTCGTCTAGCCAGAACCCACACTCTTGTAAGGGTGTGGGTTTTTTCTAGGTGCATCCCATAGGGGCGCCTCTCTGCGGGGGCAAGTCCCGTTGCGAGCAGATCACCGCGTGAGGAGGCCGAGCGTGTGCAGGAAGTGTGGAGCGTCCATCGCGAGCGATGGATGGATGCTGCGGTTCAGACAATGTCTGTGTGGCCAGGCATCCGTGCCGGGACTGAAGCTGAGACCCCCTTGGGAATCAAATGTTCAGTCCCGCACGAACAAGGTCACGAGCGGGTCGGGGCCGACCTGGCGGCTCCAGTGGCCGTGGACTTGCGGGTCAAAGGTGGCACCTTCGGGCAGGGTGTCGTTGGAATAAAAGAACTCACCGGGGCCAAAGATGCGCGAGCTGCCGTCTTGCAAAAAGATTTCCATCTGCCCGCCCAACACGAAAAGCCATTGCGAATGGCCCGTGCAGTGGAAGCTGCTTTGAAAGCCCACCGGGCTTTGGCGCAATTGGTAACCGCCGCTGGGCATCAAGGACGACAAGCGGCTTTGCGGCGTGCCTTCGTTGAGCTCAAAGCGTTCGTCGCGAAAGCTTGCGCGACCATCGGTGTCGGTGAAAAGGATGACTTTTTTCAGTGGGTTCATGGCAGCTGTTTGAGCAAAGATGAAAGGCCCGATTGTCGCCGAGTCAACAGGCATTTTGGTCGCTTCTGGCATAGTGGCGCCCAATCCAGGCCTTGACCTGCCGCTCACCAACAACTCGAGACACCATGCGCAACTCCCCGTTGAAAATCGTCTTCCACGGCCAGAACGCGGCCAATTTCCGCCAGGGTTTTGAAAGCCTGATCGCGCCGCAACACCAGGTGCTGGACCTGAGTGATGCACTCGACCAAACCGGTGAACTCGCGCACTACGAAAGTGCCGATGTGGTCATCGGCATCAAACTGAATGCGGACATGCCCCAGCCTCTGAAGGCCCGGTTGTTTCATGCCCCGGCTGCGGGCACCGATGCGGTCAACACCGCGCTCTTGCCCGCGCAGTGCACGCTGGCCAATTGTTTTGGCCATGAAAACGCGATTGCCGAGTACGTGATCGCCGCCCTGCTCATGCGCCATGTGCCACTGGCGCGAGCCGACCAGGATTTGCGCCAGCAACGCTGGACCTATTGGGCCGGGCGCCCCACGGCTTTGCGCACCGAGTTGGGTTCACAGACTTTGGGCCTGGTGGGTTTTGGCCACATCGCCCAGACGGTCGCCCAACGCGCCAAGGCCATGGGCATGCGGGTGCATGTGGCCAACCGCAGCCCCATCACACACCCACTGGTGGACCGCAGCTGGACGCTCGATGGTCTGCACGTTTTCATGGGCTCTTGCGATGCGGTGGTGGTGAGCCTGCCTTTGACAGCCAACACACAAGGCCTGGTGGACGCCAAAGCCATCGCTGCCATGCGGCCGGATGCGTTGCTGATGAATGTGGGACGCGGCGCGGTGATCGATGAGAAAGCTTTGTACGACGCGTTGAAGACTCGCCAGATTGGTGGCGCGGTGATCGACACCTGGTACCAGTACCCCACGCCCACGCAGCCCGAATGCGCGCCTTCGCAGTTTGATTTCGCGTCTCTGGACAACGTACTCATGACACCCCATATGTCAGGCTGGACAGCAGGCACGGTGCGCCGCCGTCAGGAGACATTGGCCGAAAACATCGGTCGTTTGAGCCGGGGCGAGGCGCTGATCAACGTACTGCACGGGCCTCAGTAAATTTTGGAACCAAGTCGGACTCTTCGAGTGCCGACCTACAAGGTCACGGATTTCGTAGGTCGGTGGTCGAAGACCCCGACATGTGCTGATACACCGACTTCGGCGTGACGCACAGCAATGGCATGCGCACCACGTCGGACTCTTCGAGTGCCGACCTGCGAGGTCACGGATTTCGTAGGTCGGTGGTCGAAGACCCCGACATGTGCTGATACACCGACTTCGGCGTGACGCACAGCAATGGCATGCGCACCACGTCGGACTCTTCGAGTGCCGACCTACAAGGTCACGAATTTCGTAGGTCGGTGGTCGAAGACCCCGACAGATGCGGACACACCGACTTCGGCGTGACGCACAGCACGGGCACGCACGTCACGTCGGACTCTTCGAGTGCCGACCTGCGAGGTCGCGGATTTTGTAGGTCGGTGGTCGAAGACCTCGACATGTGCTGGCACACCGCCATCGGCGTGACGCACAGCACGGGCATGCGCACCACGTCGGACTCATTGAGTGCCGACCTATAAGGTCGCAGGTCACTGATACGCACATCCAAGCATTTCAGGTGCTTTGTCGCTGCACGATTTCAAAGCCCAGGTCCAATTGCGGTGCGGCAGGCGCTTCACCTCGCATCAGGCTCAGCAACATGTGGGCTGCCGCCTCACCAATTTGGGCGCGGGGGGTGCGCACGGTGGTGAGCGTTGGCAGCATTTGGTCACTTCCGGTCAGGTCGTTGAAACCGGCGATGGCCACTTGCGAAGGCACGCCAATACCCAAGCGCAGTGCGGCCATCAGGGCACCTTGCGCCAAGTCATCGTTGCAAAAAAAGATCGCGTCCACAGCGGGGCGCTGCTGCATGATTTGCTCAAACAAAACACCCCCCAAGGCCAGCGATGAAGGTGCGGGGTTCAAAAATTCCAACGTGGGTTCATAAACGCCCGCCTCTTGCAAGGCGCTGCGCCAGCCGTACAGGCGTTGCATGACACGCGGGTCCAACTGCGCGGCGGCAAACGCGATGCGCTTGCGCCCGGTCTGCAACAAATGCCGCGTCATCGCGGCCCCCGCATCGGTCTGGCGGAAACCCACGCAATAAGGTGCGGCATCCCGATCCGCAGCAGGCAAATCCATCAGGTGCACACAGGGCACTTGACTGCTCTCCATGAGCTTGCGTGTGACGGGGTTGTGGTCCAGCCCCGTCACCAGCAAACCCGCTGGACGGTGCAACAGTTGTTCGCGCAGCAGTTGTTCTTCTTCGCTGGCGTCGTAATGGGTCACGCCCATCAGCGTTTGAAAGCCTGCGGCGCGAAGCGTCTTTTGCGCTGCGTCAAGCAGGTCCACAAACAGGGCATTGGACAAGAGAGGAATCAGGATCGCGACGTGGTCACTGCGCTGCGAAGCCAATGCACGGGCAGCCGGGTCGGGCACATAGCCCAGCTTGCTGGAGACCACTTGCACGCGCTCGATCAGGGCTGGGTCCACCGCCCTTTCACCGCGCAGCGCCCGCGACACGGTGCTGGGGCTGACTCCAGCCGCACGGGCCACATCACTCAAGGTGATGCGACCTGTAGCGCGCAGGCTTTTGACGGCCTTGGAGGATGACGATGTGGCGTTGGACAAGGGTTAATCCGGAGAAGAATTCAATTCAGCAGCCGATAGGATAGCGCTGTCCCAATATTTTGGACGAAGATTCTGAGAAATCGTGGAAAACCCCGATTCTCTTTAAAAAATTGAATTTTTTCGTTCACGCTTTTTTTTGATTGGTTTGGACAGCGCTGTCCAAAATCTGTTTTTTGACTGGAGTGATTGACGTGCTCAAACCCGATGTGCTGGCTGTGGCCAAGCTCCATCCCTTCTACCAACAAGCGCTGGAGTCGGTCTACACCGTGCACGACCGCACCCACATCACCGACCCGGCCGCATTTGCGGCGCTCGCCCCGCGCATCGTGGGCGTGGCTGGCACAGGCGAGGCCAGCGTGCCGCGCAGCCTGCTGGCGCAAGTGCCCAACGCCAAGGTGGTGTCGGTGTTTGGCGTGGGTTACGACGGCGTGGATGTGGCGGCGGCCATCGAGCACGGCATTCCCGTCACCCACACGCCCGATGTGCTGACCGACGACGTGGCCGATCTGGCCATGGGCCTGGTGCTGTCGGTGGGCCGCACCATCCCGCAAGCGGACCAGTTTGTGCGCACAGGCCAATGGCCCAACGGCCCCATCGCCTTGGGGCGCAAGGTGTCAGGCGCGCGCCTGGGCATCGTGGGCCTGGGCCGCATTGGCAAAGCCATTGCCCAGCGTGCCCGTGGTTTTGGCATGTCGATCGCCTACACCGCTCGCACCGAGAAGACCGATTCCGGTTTCAAGTTCTTTGCAACGCCAACCGAGTTGGCGGCGAACGTGGACTTTCTGGTGGTCATCACGCCCGGGGGCGCAGGCACCAAGCACCTGATCAACGCAGAGGTGCTGCAGGCCCTGGGCCCACGCGGCTTCCTGATCAACGTGGCGCGCGGCAGCGTGGTCGATGAAGAGGCGCTGATCGTGGCCCTTCAAAACGGCACCATCGCAGGCGCAGGCCTCGATGTGTTCGCCAACGAGCCGAACGTGCCCGAAGCACTTTGGTCCATGCGCAACGTGGTGCTGACACCCCACATGGCCAGCGCCACCACAGAAACACGCCAGGCCATGGCCGATCTGGCATTCGCCAACATGCAAGCGGGCACATCGGGCCACCCCCTGCGCACCCCCGTGCCCGAGTGCGCGGCGATGGTCAAGTGATCTGCGGTCAAACGTCATGAACACAACGCCCTTGCGCCTCATCGTCATGGGGGTCTCCGGTTGCGGCAAGTCGACCATGGCGGCCGCCTTGGGCGAGCGCTTGGGCCTGGAAATGGTGGACGGCGACGACCTGCACCTGCCTGAAAGCGTGGCCAAGATGCGCGCGGGCATTGCCCTGGAAGATGCCGACCGCTGGCCCTGGTTGGACCGCATTGGCGACTACCTGGCGCAAGCCGATGCACCCGGTCGCGTGGTCGCTTGTTCAGCGCTCAAGCGGGTCTACCGCGACCGCATCCGCGCGCAGGCGGGCGATGTGTGCTTTGTGTTCCTCGATGGCGAATTCGCGCTCATCGAGCAGCGCATGCGTCAGCGTGTGGGCCACTACATGCAGGCCGGTCTGCTCGACAGCCAGTTCCGCACCCTCGAAAAACCCCAGGCCGATGAGACCGATGTCATCCGCCTGCCTATCACCGGGCCGGTGCAAGACATGGTTGCTCTGGCGCTTGCCGCTTTGCAGGCCAGAGCGCCTGCTCGCCTGCACCCTGCTCACTGATTTTCAAAAGGATTCTTCATGTTCATCCGCTGTGCTTTCTTCCAAGGGAACGTCAAACCCGGCATGGAAGACGCGTTCAACCGCTACATCCGCGAAAAACTGGTGCCACTGTGGACGCGCTTTCCGGGCGCACAAGAAGTGCGCGTGCTGCGCCAAGTCGAGAGCGACGTGGCCGACCCGCACTTTGGCATGGTGCTGTCGGTGCGCTACCCCAGCCGCGAATCCATTGAGATTGCGCTGGCCTCGGCGGTGCGCATGGAAAGCCGCGAAGTTTCCAAGGATTTGATCGCCATGTTCGATGGCACCGTGTTTCACACCGTCTTCAGCGCTGACGAATACGCGCTGCCCACCGATTGAGTTTTCGACTGACCTTTTCAACCGACCCTTAGAACCAGGAGACAACACCATGAAAATTTCCCGTTTGCTTCTCGCCTGCCTGATCGCGGCCACCGGCTCGGCCGCCTTGGCAGCCAAGTTCAATCTGAAAATGGGCCACGCCGTCAACGCCACCGATGGCCAGCACGCGGCCGCCCTGAAGCTGGCCGAGCTGGTCAAGCAACGCACCAACGGCGATATCGAAATCACCGTCTTCCCGTCCAACCAACTGGGCAACGACGGCGCCATGATCAACGGCGTGCGCGGCGGCACCATCGACATCGTGTCGAGTGGCGCGTCCAACTACAACGGCCTGGTGGCCAACACCGCCGCCATGGAGCTGCCCTTTGTGTTCCGCAACGCGCAGCACGCCTACCATGTGCTGGACGGCGACATCGGCACCGGTGTGCTCAACGAATTGGCCCCCCACAACATGAAAGGCCTGGCCTACTGGGAAAACGGCTGGCGCGCCTTCACCAACAACAAGCGCCCCGTGACCAAGCCAGAAGACCTGAAGGGCCTGAAGATCCGATCTACCCCCAACCCCTACCACATCCAGGCTTTCAAGCTGCTGGGCATGAACCCCTCGCCCATGCCGATCGCCGAGCTGTACACCGCGCTCGAATCGGGCGCTTTTGACGCGCAAGAGCACCCCATCAACGTGACCTGGTCGTCCAAGTTCTACGAAGTGCAAAAGCACCTGACGGTGAGCAACCACGTGTACTCGCCCATCATCGTGGCCATGAACAAGGCCAAGTTCGACAGCCTGCCTGCCAACTACCAAAAGATCGTGGTGGACGCGGCCCGTGAAGCCGCCACCTACCAGCGCAACCTGAACGCACAAAACGCGGGCAAGGTCGTGGCGGACTTGAAGAAGTCGGGCATGCAAGTCATCGAGAACGTCGACATGGCGCCCTTCCAGAAAATCGTCTCGGCTGAAATCGCCAAGACTTTTGGCGAAAAGAATGGCACCGCCCTGCTCAACGCCATCGAAGCCACCAAGTAAGTTGTTGTCCACCGTCCCCCTCACGCCGAGGGGGACTTTTTCAAGCCGGGCGACCGGCTTTCTCGCATGAGCATTCTTGAGTCTTTTCAGCTGAACGGCCGCAGGGCCCTGGTCACCGGATCATCGGGCGGCATCGGTTTTGCCCTGGCCCGCGCCTTGGGGCAAGCAGGCGCCCACGTGGTCTTGAACGGCCGCAACGCTGCAAAACTGCAGCAAGCTGCCGCCGCCTTGCAGGCCGAAAACCTGTCCATCAGCACTTGCGCATTCGACGTCACCAACGCCGACGAGGTGCGTTCGGCCATCGACGGTCTGGAGACCCAAGGCGCGATTGACATTCTGGTCAACAACGCGGGCATGCAGATCCGTGGCCCTTTGCACGAGTTCGTCGACGACGACTGGCACACCCTGATGAAGACCAACCTGGACAGCGTGTACTTCGTCAGCAAAGCCGTGGCCCAAAAAATGATCCCGCGCGGCCAAGGCAAGATCATCAACATCTGCTCGGTGCAAAGCGAACTGGGGCGGCCCGGCATTGCGCCCTACACCGCCAGCAAAGGCGCGGTGAAGATGCTGACCAAAGGCATGGCCATCGACTGGGGGCAGTTTGGCCTGAACGTCAACGGCTTGGGCCCGGGTTACTTCAAAACCGAGCTGACCGAAAAATTGGTCAAAGACGAGGCCTTCACCGCCTGGCTGGTCGGCCGCACCCCGAGCCGCCGCTGGGGCGATGTCGAAGAGCTCGGCGGTGCCGCTGTCTTTTTGGCCAGCGAAGCGTCGCGCTTCATGAACGGCCACGTTTTGTATGTGGACGGTGGTGTCACCGCCACGCTGTGACCGAAATGATCACCTTGCAGCTTACTTTTATTCCATGATCACACACCCCTTCGATCAACACCCAAAGGCCTTCCCATGATTGACCGATTCATAGACCATCTTTGCAAGCTCATCAAAATCATCATGGTGGTCTTTCTGGCCATCATGGTCGTCCTCGTTTTTGGCAACGTGGTGCTGCGCTACGGCTTCAACTCGGGGCTGGCTGTTTCGGACGAACTCTCGCGCTGGTTGTTCGTCTGGATCACCTTCATGGGCGCGGTGGTGGCCATGCGGGAAGGTACCCACCTGGGCACCGACACCCTGATCTCGCGCCTGTCGGTGCGCGGCCAAAAAATCTGCTTTGTGATTGCCAACTTGCTGATGCTGTTTTGCTGTGCCTTGTTGGCCAAAGGCACTTGGCAGATTGTCGAAATGAACATTGCGACCAAGAGCCCGGTGATGGAGCTGTCAGAAGGTCTGTTTTACGGTTGCGGTATTTTTGCAGCCGTGATCGGTGGCGCAGTACTGCTTTACAAGATGTGGCAACTGGGCACGGGCCAGCTCAAGGACTCCGAGCTGATCGGCGTTCGCGAGTCGGAAGAAGACACCCTGGACCTGCCCACCGCACAACGATAAGCACCGGAGCTCAACATGACCATTTTCATTTTCATTGGCTCTTTGCTGGCCGCCATGGCGCTCGGTGTGCCGATTGCTTTTTCATTGCTCATTTGCGGCGTGGCCCTGATGTGGCACATGAACATTTTTGATGCGCAGATTCTCGCGCTCAACGTGATTGAGGGTGCCAACAGTTTCCCGCTCTTGGCCGTGCCTTTCTTCATGCTGGCGGGCGAAGTGATGAACACCGGCGGCCTGTCGCGCCGCATCGTCGACTTTGCGATGGCACTGGTGGGCCATATCCGAGGTGGCCTCGGCTATGTGACCATTGTGGCCGCCTGCTTGCTGTCGGCCTTGTCGGGTTCGGCTGTGGCCGATGCGGCAGCGCTCACGGCCCTGATGCTGCCCATGATGGTCAAAGCGGGGCATGACAAAGCCCGCAGCGGTGGCCTGATCGCCGCTTGCGGCGTGATCGGCCCGGTCATTCCACCCTCGATTGGCTTCGTGATTTTTGGCGTTGCCGCCAACGTGTCGATCAGCAAGCTGTTTTTGGCAGGCATCTTCCCGGGCATCTTGCTGGGTGCGGGTCTGTGGGTCACCTGGTGGTACCTCACGCGCAAAGAAGACCTGACACCGCCTCCACGCAAAACTTTTGCCGAAGTGATGTCGGCCATGCGCAGCGCTGGCTGGGCCTTGATGCTGCCACTGATCATTTTGGTGGGCTTGCGCATGGGCGTGTTCACCCCCACCGAAGCCGCTGTGGTGGCCGCGGTCTACGCCCTTTTTGTAGCCGGTGTGGTGTACCGCGAGCTCAACTGGAAGCAGCTCTACGAAGTGTTCGAGCGCGCAGCCATGACCACCGCCCTGGTGATGTTCCTGGTGGCCGCTGCCATGGTCTCGGCCTGGTTGATTGCGGTGGCCAATTTGCCCGCGCAGCTGGTTGAGATGCTGCAACCGCTGATCAACCAACCCACACTGCTGATGTTCGTCATCATGATCTTGTGCATGGTGGTCGGCACCGCCATGGACATGACCCCAACGATCCTGATCCTGACCCCCGTGCTGATGCCCATCGTCAAAGCCGCTGGCATTGACCCGGTCTACTTCGGCGTGCTGTTCATCATCAACAACTCCATCGGTCTGGTCACGCCTCCCGTGGGCACGGTGCTCAACGTGGTGGCCGGTGTGGGCCGCATGCGCATGGACGATGTGACGCGAGGTGTGCTGCCTTTCATGAGCGTGCAGTTCGTGGTCATGTTCCTGATGGTGATGTTCCCGGCGCTGGTCATGGTGCCTGCGCGCATGATGTATTGAATTCCTGATTGAAAGTTGATCCCCATGCGTTCTGTCATTTGCCACGGCCCCCGCGATTTGCGACTGGAGCAGCGTGAGCTGCCCACTCTGAACCCCCATCAGCTTCAGGTGCAAGTCGCTTATGGCGGCATTTGCGGCTCGGACCTGCACTACGCCCAGCACGGTGGCTTTGGCACCGTGCGCATCAAGGAGCCGATTGCTCTGGGCCACGAAGTGTCCGGCATCGTGCGGACCGTGGGCTCTGAAGTCCAAGGCGTGGCCGCAGGCCAGCGCATTGCCATATCGCCCTCGCGCCCTTGCGGCCAGTGCCGCTTTTGCCAGGCGGGCCAGCACAACCATTGCTTGAACATGCGCTTTTATGGCAGCGCCATGCCCTTCCCGCACATCCAGGGCGCGTTCTCTGAGCAGCTGGTCATCGAGGGCTACCAAGCCCACCCGATTGCCGACCACCTGAGCCTGTCCGAAGCCGCCCTGGCAGAACCTTTGTCGGTGGGCCTGCACGCCATCCAGCGCGCAGGCAGCGTGCTGGGCAAGCAGGTGCTGGTGACCGGTTGCGGCCCGATTGGCTCGCTCTTGATCGGCGCTTTGCGCCGCGCAGGCGCTGCACGCATCGTCGCCGCCGACATCGCCGACCTGCCCCTGAAATGCGCCAAGGAAATGGGCGCAGACGAAACCATCAACCTCAAGACACAGGCCCAAGCGCTGGACAAATACAAAGTAGACAAAGGCCAGTTTGACGTCGTGTTCGAGGCCTCGGGCAGCGAAGCCGCTTTGCGCACGGGGCTGGACGTCATCGTGCCGCGCGGCGTGCTCATCACCGTGGGCATGGGTGGCGACATCAGCCTGCCCATGACACAGATCGTGGCCAAAGAGGTCGATCTGCGCGGCACCTTCCGCTTCCACGCCGAATTCGCCACGGCGGTGCGATTCTTGAACGAAGGCCTGGTCAATGGCAAGCCGGTGATCACCGGCATCTTGCCCATGGACCGCGCCCTCGAAGCCTTTGAGCTGGCCGCCGACAAGAGCCAGTCGCTCAAAGTGCAAATCGCCTTTGCAGAAGCGTGAAAATCGCACACATTCCTGAAGCCTTGCCCCTAAATTTCTGAAAGTCACCTCCATGAAAAAAGTCGCTCTCGTCACCGGCGCCAGCTCCGGCATTGGCCAGGCTTGCGCCCTCGGCCTGCTCAAGGAAGGCTGGCACGTGGTGCTGGTGGGTCGCCGCACCGAAGCCCTGCAAGAGACCATCGCCAAAGCCGGTGCCAACGCCGCCAACGGCGTGGCCATCTCTGCCGATGTGTCCAGCGAAGAACAGGTCAAGGCCTTGTTCGAGCAAGTTCGCACCCAATTCGGTCGCCTCGATTTGTTGTTCAACAACGCGGGCATTTCGCTGCCCACCACCCTGCCCGGTGACATCACGGGTGACGACTGGCGCCGCATGGTCGACGTCAACCTGAACGGCGCGTTCTATTGCCTCTCGCACGCCTTCAAGCTGATGCAGGAACAAAGCCCACAGGGTGGCCGCATCATCAACAACGGTTCGATCTCGGCCCATGTGCCGCGTTACGGCTCCATTGCCTACACCGCCACCAAGCATGCCATCTCGGGCCTGACCCGCGCCGCCTCGCTGGACGGGCGCGCCTTCAGCATCGCCGTGGGGCAAATCGACATCGGCAACGTGGCCTCCGACATGACCGAGCGCATGGCCAAGGGTGTGCCCCAGGCCGACGGCACCATCAAGGCCGAGCCCCGCATGGACATGTCGGCCGTGGTCGACACCTTCCTCACCATGTCGCGTCTGCCGCTGTCGGCCAACATCCTGTTCACCACGGTGATGGCCACCAACATGCCTTTTGTCGGACGCGGCTGAACCCGGCCTATGCAGAAGATGGACATTGGCCTGATTGGCCTGGGGGTGATGGGCGAAAACCTGGCCCTGAATCTGGAGCGCAACGGGTTTTCGGTGTGCGGTTTTGACCTCGACGCGGGCAAGCGCCAGAGCTTTGGCGAGCGCACCCAGGGCCTGCGTGCCCAAGCCGCGCCCTCGCTGGCCGCGCTGGTGGATTCGCTGCACAGCCCCCGTTGCATCTGGCTCATGGTGCCTGCAGGCGCTGCGGTCGATGCGGTGCTGGCCGATTTGCAACCCCTTCTGAGCGCAGGCGATGTGGTCATGGACGGGGGCAACACCCTCTACACCGACACCCAGCGGCGCATGCGTGCGCTCGAAGGCTCGGGCATCCACTACGTGGGTGCGGGCGTGAGCGGTGGCGAAGAAGGCGCACTGCGCGGCCCCGCCCTGATGCCCGGCGGTCACGCCGACGCCTGGCCACGCCTGCGCCCCATGCTGCAAGCCATCGCTGCCAAGACCGACGACGGTCAGCCCTGCTGCGAATGGATGGGGCCCGGTGGCTCAGGCCACTTTGTGAAGATGGTGCACAACGGCATCGAGTACGCCGACATGCAAACCATCTGCGAAGCCTACTGGCTGATGCACCAGCTGCTGGGCATGCGCCCGGCGGAGATGAGCGCGGTGTTCCGCACCTGGAACGAGGGTGAACTCAGCAGTTACCTGATCGGCATCACCGCCGACATCCTGGATCACACCGACCCCGAAACCGGCGAGGCGTTGGTGGACAAAATTCTCGACACGGCCGAGCAAAAAGGCACGGGCAAATGGGCCAGCCAGGTCGCCCTCGACCTGGGCGTGACGGCCCCGACCATTGCCAACGCCGTGTTTGCACGCACCATGAGTGCGCTGCACGCCGAGCGGCAACAGGCCGCACAGGTGCTCAGTGGCCCTGCCGCCCAAACCCCGGCCAACCGAGATGAAGTGCTGCAAAAAATCCAGCGCGCCTTGCTCGCGGCCAAAGTCTGCGCTTATGCGCAAGGCTTCAGCGTGCTGCGCGCCGCCGACAAAGAGTACCAGTGGCAACTGCCCATGGGCACCGTGGCCTCGGTCTGGCGGGCGGGCTGCATCATCCGCGCCAGCTTGCTCGAAGACATCCGCCAGGCCCACGAACGCGACCCGGCCTTGGACAACCTGCTGATGGACCCGCACTTTGCAGCCGTGATGGCCCGCTGCCACCAGGACCTGCGCGAAGTCGTGGCCCTGGGTGCCCTGCACGGCGTGGCCGTGCCCTCGTTCATGAGCGCCCTGAGCTACTACGACGCCTACCGCTCGGCCCGCCTCCCGGCCAACCTGTTGCAGGCCCAGCGCGACTACTTTGGCGCGCACACCTACCAACGTGTGGACAAGCCAGGCAAGTTCCACACGCGCTGGAACGGCTGAGCCGCCTCATCGCCGCGAGGGCGCGGCTCCTACAAAATGCGCGCCCCTGCCCCCCCCTGTAGGAGCGACGCCCTCGTCGCGATAGAACCCTTGCAGACCACCCCCCTTCGCCCCGAGAGCGGGGCTCCCACAAAAGGCGCGCCCCTGCCCCTTGTAGGAGCGACGCCCTCGTCGCGACAGAACCCTTGCAGACCAACACCCTTCGCCCCGAGGGCGGGGCTCCTGCAAACTCTTATCGGCTGACGCGCACCACCGCATCGGCCCGCTTGTGCAAGTCGGGCAGCAGCTCCAAACCCAGGCCCGGCTTGCCGTTGAGGCTGATCATGCCGTTCTTCACCTGCGGCAACTCGGTCACGAGTTCCTTGTACCAGCCTGTGTAGAAAGCGCGCACACTCTCTTGGATCAGTGCATTGGGCGCGTGCAGCGACAAATGTGTCGACGCGGCCCACACCACCGGCCCGGTGCAATCGTGCGGGGCCACAGGCAGCTGCCAGGCGTCGGCCATGGCGGCGATCTTGCGCGCTTCGGTCAGGCCCCCGCACCAGCTCAAATCGAGCATGGCGACACCTGCCACGCCGGTTTGCAAATAGTCCTTGAAGCCCCATTTGTAGCTGAGCGTTTCGCTCGCACAAATCAGCGCCTTGCAGTCCACCGCGTACTGCTTGAGCAAATCGAGGCTGTCCATGCGGATCGCGTCCTCGTGCCAGAAGGTGTCGAACTCCTGCAAGGCGCGAGAGATTTTTTGCGCCATGGGCAAACGCCACAGGCTGTGGAACTCGACCATGATGTCCATCTTGTCGCCCACAGCCTTCCGAATTTTCCGGAAAGGCTCGAGCGCGGTGTTCAGGTCTTGCGGGCTGATGTATTGGCCGTGCGATTTTTCTGCGGCCATGTCAAACGGCCAAATCTTCATGCCGGTGATGCCTTCGCTCAAAAGCGACTCGGCCACCTCGTCGGCGCGGTGCAAAAAGCCTTGCAGGTCTTCGTAGGGCCCAGCGTTGTTACCCAGACCCCAATTGCTGCTGGTCTGGTTCACGTTGCTGCGGATGTACTGGTAGCCTGCGCAGGTGTTGTAGACGCGGATCTCGTCGCGGCTCTTGCCGCCCAGGGCGGTGTAGACCGGCATGCCTGCAGCCTTGCCAAAAATGTCCCAGAGGGCAATGTCCACCGCCGAGTTGCCGCGTGTCTCGACGCCGGACCCGCGCCAGCCCAAGTAGCCCGTGATATCGCGTTGGCGCGACTCGATGGCCAGCGGGTCTTGCCCCATCAATTTGGGGGCGACCCACTCGTGCAAATAAGCCTCGACCGCCTGTGCCCCCATGAAGGTTTCGCCCAGGCCCACCAGGCCCTCGTCGGTGTGCAATCGCACCCAGATGATGTTGGGAAATTCGTCCAGGCGGATGGTTTCGAGTTGGGTGATTTTCATAGTGCAAACATTTCAGACGTTAAAAAAGCCCCACAGCTTGGGGCTGTGGGGCTTGGCGCGATGGATCAACCGCCGCGTGCTTTTTTGAGTTCGTCTTGCACGACTTTGATGGCGTCGGCACCGATCGAGTCCTTGTGCTTGTCATAGACAGCAGCCACTTTGGCGCGGATGCGGTTTTGCTCAGCCGCGCTGACTTCGTTGACCTGCATGCCCTTGGTCTTGAGCGATGCGAGCGACTTCTCGTTCAAGGTGCGGTTGGCCGCACGCTCGACCTTTTGGCCTTCGATGGCGGCTTCACGCAAAAGCGCTTGCTCTTGCGGGTTCAGCTGGTCCCACAGCTTCTTGCTGTACAGGATCAGGAAGGGCGTGTAGGCGTGGCGTGTCACGCTCAGGTACTTTTGCACTTCGTTGAACTTGGAGGTCTCAATGGTCACAAAAGGGTTTTCCTGGCCGTCAATGGCGCGGCTTTCCAGCGCAGAGAACACCTCAGGGAAGGCCATGGGCACAGCGTTGGTGCCCAGGGTCTTGAAGGTGTCCAGGAAGATGTTGTTTTGCATCACGCGCACTTTGACGCCTTCAAAGTCCTCGAGCTTGGCCACAGGGCGCTTGCTGTTGGTCAGGTTACGGAAACCGTTTTCCCAATAAGCCAGGTTCACCAAACCAGCGGCTTCGAGCTTGGCATTGAAGTACTTGCCTGCCGGGCCGTCCAGCACCGCATCGGCTTCTTTCTCGTTGGCAAACAAGAAGGGCAAGTCGAACACGCCCAGCTCCTTGACGATGCCCACCAGCGGCGAGCTGGAGGTGCACACCATCTCTTGCGTGCCCGCACGCAAAGCCTGGGTGGCTTGCAAGTCGCCACCGGCCATGCCGCCCCAGAAGGCGGTTATCTTCATCTTGCCGCCCGATTTGGCGGCCAGAATTTCCTGCATCTTTTTGACACCCACGCCCACGGGGTGATCTTCGTTCACACCGTTGGTGAACTTGATGTTGCGCTCCGAGAACTGCGCCATGGCACTGCCAGCCACCAGGAAGGTGCCCACCAAGAGCGTCACCAGATTTCTGCGTTTGAACATGTTTGTCTCCTAATAAAAAACACAGGGTTGAAAATCAATAAAACTCAAGCCGCTTTTTTCAGGCGTGCGGGCACACCCGTCAGGCCTGGAATTTTTCGCCGCGTGGACACCACACGCTCAATGTCTTCGTGTGCGCCATTGATCAGCACCATGATGGCCCGCTCGGCCTTGTCTGGCGCGTGTTGGATCACCGCGTCCAGCACCGAACGGTGCAGCGGCAATGAACTGCGGGGCCCATCCTGGATGCGGGTAGAAATTTCAAAACTGGTGCGCAGCAAGGCGCTCAGGGCCTTGCCCATCTGAATCAGCATGCGGTTGTGCGAGGCGTGCAGCAAGCCCTGGTGAAAGCGCAAGTCGTACACCACATAGTCGCCCCCCTGCTCTACCGCCTGCTTCATGCCCGCATAGGCCGCTTCAATTTCCGCGATGTCTTCGTCTGTGGCTTTTTCGGCGGCCAGGCGCACGGCCGCGGGCTCCACCACGCGTCGCAGCTCCTGCAAATCGCGCAAGAACTCGGGCGTCAACCCAGCCTGGGCCTGCCAGGTGATGACGTCGGGGTCAAACCAGTTCCACTGGTCATCTTGCAGCACACGGGTGCCCACTTTGGGGCCTGTGGAAATCAGTCCTTTGGCCACCAGCGATTTGATGGCTTCACGCACGACAGTGCGGCTGACGCCAAACTGCTCACACAGCAAGGGCTCAGGCGGCAAACTCGCACCCACGGCGTACTGGCCCGACAAGATGGCTTGCCCGAGCAAATCGAGGGTGTGACCGTGTGCGTTTTTGACCATGGGTGATGAGATGTACCCGATCAATCATATGATGAATGAAGATTTTCAAGCCTGAGGAAAACCCTGAAGACGGGTATTTGACTGAGAGAACACAGCCCTGTCTCAGGGTTTACATGGTGGCAGCCTCGCTTCATTCATCATACGATTGAACGGATTTTTCCCAAACCACCGAATCAAACCATCCCCATGGCCTCCTCTCCCCGCAAAAAACCCGAAGAACTCCGCAGCCAGCAATGGTTTGGCCGTCAAGACCGCGACGGCTTTGCCTACCGCAGCTGGGTCAAGGGCAAGGGCGTGCCGCACGACCAGTTCGACGGACGCCCCGTCATCGGCATCTGCAACACCTTCAGCGAACTGACCCCCTGCAACTCGCACTTCCGCACCCTGGCCGAGCAGGTCAAGATCGGTGTGTACGAGGCCGGTGGCTTTCCGCTCGAGTTTCCGGTGATGTCCCTGGGCGAAACGCTGCTGCGCCCCACCGCCATGCTGTACCGCAACCTGGCGTCCATGGACGTCGAAGAAAGCATCCGCGGCAACCCGATCGACGGCGTGGTGCTGCTCATGGGCTGCGACAAGACCACCCCCAGCCTGTTGATGGGGGCATCAAGCGCAGGCTTGCCCACCATTGGCGTGTCGGGCGGCCCCATGCTGAATGGCAAATGGCGGGGCCAGGAACTCGGCTCGGGCACCGGCGTGTGGAGCATGAGCGAGCAAGTGCGTGCGGGCACCCTGAAGCTGACCGACTTTTTTGAGGCAGAGAGCTGCATGCACCGCAGCCACGGTCACTGCATGACCATGGGCACCGCCAGCACCATGGCCAGCATGGTCGAGGCCCTGGGCATTGGCCTGCCAGGCAACGCCGCTTACCCTGCGGTGGATGGCCGCCGCAATGTGCTGGCCCGCGAGGCCGGTCGGCGCATCGTCGAGATGGTGCACACCGACCAAACCATCAGCCAAGTGCTCACACGCGAAGCCTTTGAAAACGCCATCCGCACGCTGGCGGCGATTGGCGGCTCGACCAACGCGGTGATCCACCTGATCGCGATTGCAGGTCGCTTGGGTCTGAAGCTCACCGTGGACGATTTCGAGCGCTTGGGCAGCGAGCTGCCCTGCCTCTTGAATTTGCAGCCCTCGGGCGAGCACCTGATGGAAGACTTCTGCTACGCCGGTGGCCTGCCGGTGGTCATGAAAGAGATCGAGCACCTGCTGCACAAGGACATCGTCACCGTGAGCGGCAAGACCGTGAGCGAGAACATCGCCAGCGCCGTGAACTACGACCCGCGCGTGATCAAGAAGTTCGACGAGCCCTTCAAGGAAAAAGCGGGCATCACCATCTTGCGCGGCAACCTGGCCCCGCGTGGCGCGGTCATCAAGCCCAGCGCGGCCACCCCTGCGCTGATGGTGCACACCGGGCGCGCCGTGGTGTTTGAAGACAGCCACGACTTTCACAAACGCATCGACGACGAAAGCTTGGACGTCGATGAAAACTGCATTCTGGTGCTCAAGAACTGCGGCCCCAAGGGCTACCCCGGCATGGCCGAAGTGGGCAACATGCCGCTGCCACCCAAGGTGCTGCGCAAAGGCATCACCGACATGGTGCGCATCTCGGACGCCCGCATGAGCGGCACGGCCTACGGCACCGTGGTGCTGCACACCACACCTGAAGCCGCGGCCGGTGGCCCGCTGGCCGTGGTGCAAAACGGCGACATGATCGAACTCAATGTGCCCGAGCGCAAACTGCAACTGCTCATCAGCGATGAAGAGCTGGCCAAGCGCTTGTCCCTCTGGGAAAAGCCTGCCCCCGCCATGCAGTCGGGCTACTGGAAGCTCTACATCGACCATGTGCTGCAAGCCGACGAAGGCGCAGACATGGACTTTTTGGTCGGCCAGCGCGGCGCGGCTGTGCCCAAAGACAACCACTGATTCACGGAGAAAAGCATGCGAATTTTGATCACCGGCGGCGCCGGATTTTTGGGCGCCCGACTGGCCCGCGAGATTTTGAAAAAAGGCCAACTCAATGGCCAGACTGTCACCGAAGTGGTCATTGCCGACCTGTTCCCCGCCCCCGCCGACCTGCTGGCCGACACGCGCGTCAAGGGCCATGCTGGCCCCATGCTGGAACAAGGCGACTTGTTCAAGAGCGGCTTTGACGGCGTGTTCCATTTGGCCTCGGCCGTGTCGGGCGAGTGTGAACTCGACTTTGACCTGGGCCTGCGCTCCAACGTGGACAGCAGCCGTTTGCTGCTGGACGGCATTCGCGCGTCGGGAAAGGCCTCGCGACTGGTGTTTGCCAGCTCGGTGGCCGTGTTTGGTCCTGACATCGGCAACCCCATGCCCGATCTGGTCACCGACACCACCTTGCCCACGCCGCAAACGTCTTACGGCACACACAAGCTCATCATCGAGCACATGGTGTCCGACTACACCCGCAAGGGCTACATCGACGGCCGCTCGGCCCGCTTGATGACGGTGGCCGTGCGCCCCGGCAAACCGAACGGCGCGGCCTCATCTTTTTTCAGCGGCATCATCCGCGAGCCTTTGTCAGGCGCGGATGCCGTATGCCCCGTGGATGCCAGTGTTTCGCACCCCTTGTCTTCGCCGGGCAACACCGTGCACGGCCTGATCACCGTGTTTGAAGCCAGCCGCGAAGCCGTGGGCGGCCGCATGGCGTTGAACCTGCCCGGCCTGAACGTGACCGTGGGCCAGATGCTGGACGCCCTTGAAAAAGTCGCTGGCCCTGCTGTGCGTGCGCGGGTCAAGTTCGAGCGCGACGAGCGCGTGGCGGGCATTGTGACCAACTGGTCACGCGGCTCCACCTCCGAGCGCGCCAACGCGCTGGGTCTGAAAGCCAACAGCAGCTTTGAAGCCATCATTGAGCAATACATCGCCGACTGCAAAACCCGCCCCGGCTACCCGGCCGAAGCCTTGAACGGTTTGAAGTGAGTTAACGATGCGCGGCACACTCAGTTTTTGAAGGCCAACGCTTCTCAACCTAAAGCTTCAGCGAGGTTTGTAGGCCGTGACATCGATTTCGACCTTCACATCAATCATCAGCCTGGACTCCACTGTTGATCTTGCTGGACGATGCTCACCAAAGCACTCCATGTAGACGCGATTGAAACTGCCGAAGTCCCGCGCATCGTTCAGCCAGACATTCACTTTGCACACATCCTCCAAAGTGCAACCTGCCAGAGACAGCGCTTGTTGTATGCGGACAAAGACTTGGCGTGTTTGAGCCTCAATCCCACCCAACACCACTTCGCCTTGGTCGTTGGTCGGCACTTGACCCGAAACAAAAACAAAATCACCTGCGCGAGTGGCAGGTGAAAGTGGACGGGCTAAACGGTCTGACGCAATGGGTGATGCACCAAGCATTTCAACATTCATGGTTTGTCTCCTACAGGGTTAAAAGTCTGAATCAATCAATTATGTACAGGAAAACCCTGCTTTCGAACAATTCAGCCTTGTTCTATTATGAATCATGTAAATTATTTACATAAAGTCTTTAATATTCTGGAGACCCACATGCTGCATTTGCCACGTCGACACCTGCTGACTTTGCTCTTGGCTGCACTGCCAATGGTTTCTTTCGCAGCGCCGCCCAAGGGTGGTGCCGCCAACTTGGCCATGATTGGTGAGCCCCAAAGTCTGGACCCAATGGCTTCCACTGCAGATCTGGTGGGTACCATCATGCAGCACGTGTATGAAACCCTTTACACCTTTGATTCCAAGTGGAACGTCACACCCATGCTTGCCGATGGCATGCCCAAAGTCTCAGTCGATGGTTTGACTTATGCCGTCAACATCCGCAAAGGCGTGAAATTGCACAGTGGCCGCGACTTGGATGCTCAAGATGTGGTGGCCTCACTCAAGCGCTGGATGGAAATGGCACCTCGCGGCAAATCCGTGGCCAAAGACACAGTAAGCCTAGAGGCTAAAGGCAGCCACGCCATTGAATGGAAATTCAACGCACCCAATGCTTCGCTATTGGCTCAATTGGCATTGCCATCGGGCATGGCAGCCATCATGGCTAAAGAAAGCATCGCCGCGCCCTTGTCGTCATTTGTGGGAACAGGTCCCTATAAATTCAAGGAACGCCGTCCTGACCAATTCGTGATCTTGTCGCGATTTGATACCTACAGTGCACGCAAAGAAGCCCCCAACGGCTACGGTGGCAAGCGTGAGGCCTTGCTGGATGAACTCCGATTCACCCCTGTGCCCAATGCCAACACCCGCGTTGAAGGCGCGTTGGCCGGTCAGTTTCATTTTGCTGATCAACTGCCCACAGAGGCATTGGCGCGCGTTGAAAAAGCGGGACCATCGGTCGTGCCCATTTTGACGCCTTCGTTTGGTTTCCCCTATATGGTCTTCAACACGAAGGAGGGGGTGATGGCCAACCAGGGCATTCGCCAAGCCATTCAGATTGCCATTGGCGAGGGCGAAATGATGGCTGCAGCCTATGGCGACAAAAGGTTTTTCATAGCCGAGGGCAACCACTTTCCGCAAGGCACACCGTTTTACTCAACGGCCGGTACTGACCAATACAACAAGCAAGATGCCAAACGAGCCAAAGAAATGGCAGATAAAGCCGGGTACAAGGGCGAGACCATCCGTTTGCTGACCAGTCGGCAATACGAGTTCCACCACACCATGGTTCAGGTGATGGCAGAGCAGTTGCGCGCCGCAGGTTTCAAGCCCGAGATGCAAGTGGTCGATTGGGCCACCTTGGTGCAACGTCGTGGAGACTCCAAAGTATGGGACATTTACATGACCCACTCCGGGCAGTTCCCCGAGCCTATTCTTTCGCCACCCCAGCTTGGTGAGTGTGCACCGGGCTGGTGGAGTTCGGCGGCCAAGGCCAAGGCCTTGGGTGACTTCAACCAACAGCCCGATCCATCCAAGCGTGCTCAGTTGTGGGGTGCCGTACAGCAAGTGGTTTACAACGAGGTGCCTTACATCAACATCGGCAAGTTCAGCAGCCTGTCATCGCGCTCCAACAAGCTGGAAGGCTACATACCCGCAACTTGGCCTTTCTTTTGGAACACAGGCCTGTCCAAATAAGCGACAGAAAACGACCCATGACCAAAATGTCTTGGACCAGCTTGGGCCGCACCTTGCTGGGCCGTTTGGGCGGCATGCTTGCGGTGCTGTCCCTCGTGTCTGTTCTGGTGTTCTTGCTCACGCGCTTGGCGGCCGGAGATCCAATAGCGGTTTTGCTGGGAGACCAGGCTTCACTGGCAGACATTGCACAAGCACGTCAACGCTATGGACTTGATCTGCCTTTGTGGCGTCAATTCTTGCTGTGGTTGGGTGAGCTCTTCAGAGGCAATTTGGGTCAATCCATCTTTTTGCAAATGCCTGTGACGCAAGTGCTGTGGGAGCGTGTGGAGCCCACAGCCTTGTTGGCGTTCATGTCGGTCAGCTTGGCCATGTTGATTGGCTTGCCGTGCGGCATTGTTTCAGCTGTGTGGCGAGGCAAATGGGTTGACCAATTCGTCAGCACTTTGGCCATGCTGGGGGCGAGCATGCCCAGCTTCTGGATGGGTCTTTTGGCCATCCAGATACTGGCGGTAGGGGCTGGCTTGTTTCCCGTATCGGGCTATGGCGATCCTAATGCAGGTTTGCCCTCGCGCATTCACCACTTGATGCTGCCCGCTTTGGTGCTGGGGACACTTAACTCGGCCTTGATCATCCGGTTCACTCGCGCTTCGATGTTGGACATTCTGAGTGAAGACTACATCCGAACTGCACGCTCCAAAGGTTTGTCGGAAAGTGTTGTGGTGCTCAAGCATGCCTTGCTCAATGCATTGGTGCCTCTGCTTACAGTGTTGGGATTGACGCTGGCTTTGATGATCGGCGGTGCTGTGGTGACTGAGACCGTGTTCAACTTGCCCGGTTTGGGTAACTTGGTGGTGCGGGCAGTGCTGCGTCGGGACTACCCAGTCATCCAAGGGGCCTTGTTGGCGATTGCCGGTGTCTACGTCATCATCAATTTTTTGATTGATGTCATGTATGTCTTTATCGATCCAAGGGTGCGCCATGGCTGAGTGGCGTCGTACATTGAATCAGCTGTTTGCGCGCAGGATCGTATTCTTTGCTGCACTGCTTTTAGGCATGATGCTGTTCATGGCAGTGGCAGGTCAATGGATTTTGCCGCACGAACCCATGGCCATGAAAGTCAGCCTGCGTCTGAAGGCCCCCAGCTGGACCTACTGGAGTGGCACAGATGAGTTGGGCCGAGACATCACGAGCCGAATTTTTTACGGGGCACGCTATTCACTGGCCATCGGCGCAGGGACAGCCTTTCTGTCGGTGGCGCTTGGAACTGTACTGGGCTTGCTGGCGGGATTTTTCAAGCGCTTGGACGCTGTGCTGATGCGTTGTGTAGACGCCATGATGGCTTTTCCGGACATTTTGCTGGGCATCGCCCTGGTTTCGATACTGGGGGCAAGCCCCATCAACGTGGTGCTCGCCTTGACCTTGGTCTATACACCCCGTGTTGCCCGGGTTGTGCGTGCTTGCACTTTGGTGATTCGCGAACTGCCTTATGTCGAGGCAGCGCGTGCCGTCGGCGTGAGCACGTTCAACTTGTTGCGAGTGCACATCTTGCCCAATTTGATGTCACCTATCCTCGTGCAGCTGAGCTTCATCTTTGCTTATGCCCTGCTGGCAGAGGCCGGTTTGTCGTTTCTGGGCGTCGGAGTGGGGGCTGAAATTCCTACTTGGGGCACCATGGTCGCAGCCAGTACGCAGTATGCAGACCAGGCCGTCTGGACACTTTTTTATCCAGGTTTGGCGATCGTCTTGACCGCTTTGTCCCTGCAACTGCTGGGCGATGGTGTACGCGATTTACTCGACCCTCGGCTGAAAGGCACGGCATGAATTGCGTCAATGCCATGATGACAACACCGCTTTTACAAGTGCGTGACCTGACCACGACCCTGGTTCAACGAGATGGCATGGTGCCATTGGTGCGTGGGGTCAGTTTCGATTTACACGCCGGACAAACACTGGCGTTGGTGGGTGAGTCGGGCAGCGGAAAATCACTCACAGCCCTGAGTTTGATGCGATTGCTTGCGCGCAATGCCCAATGGCAATGTGGCGGGCAAGCAATCTTCACCGATGCATCAGGTCAAACCTGCGATTTGCTGCAACTGGACAATGCCCACATGAGGCGTTTGCGTGGTCACCAGTTGGCCATGATTTTTCAGGAACCCATGACGTGTCTGAATCCACTTCTGACCGTTGGCGAACAAATAGCCGAATCCGTTCGCCTGCATTGGGGCGTCAACAAAGTGGCAGCGCGGCAACGGGCCTTGCAGGCGCTGGAACAGGTGGAAATTCCAGCTGCCCGGCAAAGGCTGGATGAATATCCGCACCAACTGTCTGGTGGCATGAGGCAACGCGTGATGATTGCCATGGCCATGGTCTGTGAGCCCAAAGTGTTGATCGCCGACGAACCCACAACCGCACTGGACGTGACGATTCAGGCTCAAATTTTGGCCCTCATGTCGCGCTTGCAGCGCGACACAGGCATGAGCATCCTGTTCATCACCCACAACTTGGGCGTGGTGGCCCACCACGCCGAGCGCGTGGCTGTGATGTACGCCGGTCAGGTGGTCGAACAGTCGGGTGTTCATGCTTTGTTCGCACAACCGGCACATCCTTACACTCGAAGCTTGTTGGCTTGCCTGCCGGGTCGCGCGCGACAGCTGTCTCTTCGCGAAGGGCACCGCATGGTTTTGCAGGATATTCCAGGGCAAGCCCCAAACATGAACAGACTCGGATCAGGCTGCAGTTTTGCCGAGCGCTGTGCGTCCAGAATGGCCCTATGCGATGTGCAAGCGCCTGTTTGGCAGGGCGATGACGCCCATGCTCGTGCTTGCCATCTGGAGTACCGACCATGAAGCCCATGTTGCGACTAGAGAACTTGACGGTCGAGTTTGGCCGTGGTGCTCAAAGGGTTCGGGCCGTGCATGAAGTGAGTTTTGACATTGCACAAGGTGAAACCCTCGGCCTCGTGGGTGAGTCAGGTTCCGGCAAAAGTTCACTGGGGCGGGCCGTTCTGCAGTTGATTCCGGTGGCTGGAGGATCTGTTCATTTCGAGGGACAAGAACTGGTGGGTCTAAGTTCAGGGAAAATGCGTTCTTTGCGCCGCCATGTGCAAATGGTGTTTCAAGACCCCAGTCTTAACCCCCGGCAGAGGGCAGGTGACATGCTCAGCGAAGTGCTCAGCACCCATGCCCTTCACACTGGGGCTGAGCGGGGGCCACGCATTGCACAGTTACTCGATTTGGTGGGACTCAAGACAGAACACGCCGAGCGATTTCCACATGAATTTTCAGGCGGTCAAAAGCAGCGTCTTGGCATTGCCAGGGCTTTGGCGGTTGAGCCTAGTTTCATCGTGGCCGATGAACCACTGTCAGCACTGGACATGTCGATCCAGGCGCAAATTGTCAATCTTTTGATCCGTTTGCGCGAACAACTCGGTTTGACCTTGTTGTTCATTTCGCACGACCTGGATATGGTGCAGTACCTGTGCGACCGTGTGGTGGTTTTGTATTTGGGGCGCGTGATGGAAATCGCTTCAACGGTTGAGCTTTTTTCATCCCCTGCACATCCTTACACACGTGCCTTGCTTTCTGCTGCACCTGTTCCCGACCCTGATCAAGCCCCACCCCAAGTGGTGCTGCATGGCGATCCGCCGAGTCCTTTAAACCCACCGTCTGGTTGTGTGTTTCGCACCCGTTGTCCCCATGCTTTGGCAGCTTGTGCTGAAACCACTCCGGAATTGAGACCCACTTCAGCAGGGCGCCTGTTGGCCTGCTGGCGACATGATGAATTGAATTGAACCATGAAACTGAATGCTGCCTGCAAAGGCTTTCCAATGCACCTTGACCCCATCGACCTGAAAGACGCAGGTGTGCAAGATTGGCAAGTCCTGCGAGGCGATTTATCGTTTCCACTGGCGGTGCTCAAGAATTCGGCACTGCAGCACAACCTCAACTGGATGAAAGATTTTTGCCAGACGCGTGGGCTGGACATTGCGCCGCATGGCAAGACCACCATGTCGCCCGAGCTGTATGCCCGCCAACTGGAGGCCGGGGCATGGGGTATCAGTTTTGCCAATGTCTTTCAGGCAGGTCTGGGCGCGCGCCATGGCGTACGCCGGATCATCATCGCCAACCAAGTGCTGCAAGCGGTCGATCTGGACAGCTTGTCAGAATTACTGCGTGCGCATGCAGGATTGCAAGTCTATTTTCTGATCGACTCGCTGGCTCAATTGCGTTTGATCGAAGAATGGCGTGTTCAGCGACAGTCCAGTTCCGTCTTCACTGTCTTTTTGGAGCTGGGCATCGAGGGCAAACGAACGGGTTGTCGTGACCACCAGGAGGCGCTCACACTGGCGCATAACATACGAAGCAGCCCAGCAGTGAAACTAGCAGGCATCGAGTGCTATGAAGGCGCTTTGGCCACTTGCAACCATGAACATGACAAAGACAGCGTAGCGGCCTTGATGGCTCGCGTACAAAAAATAGCCATGGCATGCGAAGCTGATGATTGCTTTGAAACAAATGAAGTCATCATCTCGGCAGGGGGATCGGCCATCTTCGATTTGGTCGCGTTACATTTGACACCGCATTTGAGTCGGCCCGCACGGGGCATTCTTCGGTCGGGTTGTTACCTCACGCATGACCATGTGCAATACCGGCAACATTTGAAGTGCGTCGGCGAGCGTCTGAATTTGAAAGAGACTTTGCGCCCGGCCATCGAGTTGGTCAGTGTGGTCCAGTCTTGCCCAGAGCCAGGTCTGGCCATTTTGTCAATGGGCAAGCGCGATGTCTCGTACGACCTGGACTTGCCTGTGCCTGAATGGCGTGCACAGCTGGGTGATGTCCAAACCCGCAAGGTGCCTGCCCATTGGGCCGTGACCGCACTGAATGACCAGCATGCGTATTTGCACTTTGATGCACAGTCTCCCCAAGATCAACACCCGATAGTGGGCCACCTGGTCGGTAGCGGCATCTCACACCCTTGCACGACCTTTGATAAGTGGCGCTGGATGCCCGTGGTTAACGATGCTTATCACGTCGTTGATGCGGTCTCTGTGAATTTTTGATATGTGTTAAACATGAGTGAACGTTACCCCCATTTGCTCCAGCGCATGCAGGCGGCAGCACCCGGTTTGCCTCGTGCTCAACAGCAAGTGCTTGCAGTCGTGCTCCATGATCCAGAGCGTGCCCTGTCCATGAGCGTCGATGCCTTGGCTGTACAAGCACAGGTGTCCATGCCCACCATCATGCGCACTGCCCGTCAACTGGGTTTTGAAGGTGTTCGAGAATTCAAACTGGCCCTTGCACAGGATTTGGCCCGACATGCCCCTGTGCACAGATCAGTCACGATGCACGACAGCACGTCAGCAATCGTTCAAAAAATTCTCAGCAGTGCCGCTGCATCCATCAGCGCTTTACAGCAACAACTGGACCCCGCAGTCCTTGAAAAGGCTGCCAAACTGCTGGTCTGTGCTGAACGCATTGACTGTTATTCGGTGGGGGCCACATCTGCATTCATGGCGAACGACCTGCAAGGCCGATTGTTCCGACTCGGACGCCATGCGCACGCAGTGCACGATGCCCACCAACAACTTATCTCTGCGGCAACATTGGGCCCTTTGGGCGTGGCGGTGGCGATCTCGCACGTCGGACGCATGCCTTTCATGCTCGAAGCAGTGGGTTTCGCCAAATCACAAGGTGCCAAGGTGATCGCCATCACGCAACCCGACACAGCATTGGCACAGATGGCCGACGTGGTCATAGAGATCAGTGTTCCCCAAGATGCTGTGATGCGAGTGGGTACTGAGGCATACATTGCTCATTTGTTGGTGATTGAATTACTGATGGTATTGGTACTCAAAGCCTTGGGGCCAAATGCCGCACGGCACTTAGCGAAATTCAAATCGGTCTTGCAGGCCCACGGGCAAGATGTGGACCATCACCCAACGGTGGACTGGGCTTGGTCCAGTGTCGAGAAAGATACGCAAGCATGAAATCGCTTTTGTTGCGCAATACGCAATTGGTGGATGGTACAGGCGCACCCGCTAGACCGGCTGACCTTTGTGTGCAAGGTGAGCGCATTGTGGCCATTGGTGAAAATTTGACACTGGATGCCGATGAAATTTTGGATATAAAGGGTTTGACTGTCGCACCTGGCTTTATCGATGTGCATACCCATGACGATGCCATGGTCCTGCGCGACCCAAGTATGTTGGCCAAACTATCACAAGGCGTCACCACCGTCATCACGGGAAACTGCGGTTTATCGTTGGTACCGTTGATCAGTGATACACCGGGTTCACCACTGGATTTGCTTCACACTTCCGAATTTCGTTTTGCGCAACTGAACGATTACGCTAAGGCCCTTGAAAAAAAACCACCAGCGGTCAATGTCGGGGCATTGATTGGTCACACCACTCTGCGAGCCACGGTCATGGCAGATCTCAATCGGGCAGCCACTCCCGATGAATCCAAAGCCATGGCCGCCTTGCTGGATCAAGCTTTGAATCAGGGTGCACTGGGTTTATCTTCTGGCCTGTTTTACCAGCAAGCGTTTGCCGCTGACATGCAAGAAATGCAGACTCTGGTGCGCGTGGTTGGTCGCCACGGTGCTGTTTACGTGACACACATTCGCAACGAGATGGACGACATACTGGAAGCCATGCAAGAAGCGGCAGACACGGCGCTGGCAGGTCCAGCCACCTGGATCATGTCGCACCACAAATGTGCAGGGCCACGCAACTGGGGACGCACCATCGAAACGCTGGCCATGCTTGAAAGGCTCAGCCATCGCCAAAGTGTAGGCACCGATGTCTACCCCTACAGTGCGGGTTCCACTTTGCTGCGTGAGGATCTGGTGGATGGTGTCATCGATATTCTGATCACGCGCAGCGATACGCATCCTGAAATGGCAGGCCGTTACTTGGCTGATATCGCGCAGGAATGGCGAACAGATCAAAGGCAGGCGTGCCGTCGACTGATGCCCGGAGGGGCCTGCTATTTTCAGATGCGTGAAGACGATGTACGCAGGGTTCTGACTCACCCTTTGAGCATGATCGGTTCCGATGGATTACCCCATGATGAACGCCCCCACCCACGCTTGTGGGGCTCCTTCGCACGCGTGCTGGGACATTATTGTCGCGATGAAAAACTGTTCAGCTTGCCAGAGGCCATTCACAAAATGACAGGAATGTCGGCCCAGCGTTTCGGACTGATCGACCGGGGAGTGTTGCGTGAAGGCGGATTTGCTGATTTGGTGGTGTTGGATCCAGGCCTCATACAGGACAAAGCCACTTATGAACAGCCCCAACAAATGTGCGAAGGCATTGAGCGGGTGATGGTCAATGGTCAGTGGTCTTTTGCCGATCAACAAGTTCAAGGTCCAACAGCTGGAAAATTTTTGCGCCGTTTGATTCAGTCGTCAACCTAAACGCTTTGCTCGCCGATTGAAGCTGCTTGATTCTGCACAAGCTCAAACATGAAGGCATTTTGACAAAACTTCTCTGACATGAAGCACTCCACCCGAACCCTGGACATCGTGGCGCTTGGCGAACCCATGGTCGAGTTCAATCAAACCAAAGTCCAACAGCCCGATGAAGCTCCGCTGTACTTGCAAGGCTTTGGCGGCGATACCAGCAACGCCGCCATTGCCGCAGCAAGGGCCGGGGCTCGCGTGGCCTACCTGAGCCGCTTGGGCAGCGACCGTTGGGGCGAGCGCCTCATGGATTTGTGGCAACGCGAAAACGTGGACACCCACACCGTGCTGCGCGACGCCCAAGCGCCCACCGGCATGTACTTTGTGAGCCACGACGCGCAAGGCCACCATTTCAGTTACGCCCGTGCAGGCTCTGCGGCCAGCCGCATGCAACCACAAGACTTGGCGCATTGGCAAGACGCCATCGCCAGCAGCCAGTGGCTGCACCTGTCGGGCATCTCGCTGGCGATCTCAAGCTCAGCCTGCGACACGGCCTTGGCCGCCATGCAGCATGCCCGCAGCGTAGGCACGCGCGTGGCACTCGACTCCAACTTGCGCCTGTCGCTGTGGCCGCTGGCGCGTGCGCAGGCTTGCATCCGCCAGGCCGCCAGTCTGTGCGATTTGTTTTTGCCCAGCCTCGAAGACATGACCGCACTCACGGGCCTCACCCAAGCACGAGACATCATCGGCTGGAGCCATGCGCAAGGCGCTGCGCAGGTCGTGCTCAAGCTGGGGGCCGATGGCGCACTGGCCAGCGATGGTCAAACGCAGCGCACCGTGCCGGGCTTCAACGTGCCAGCGGTGGACGCCACAGGCGCAGGCGACTGTTTTGCAGGCAACCTGTTGGCGCGCCTGTCTGCAGGCGACAGCCTGTGGGACGCCACCGCCTACGCCAACGCCGCAGCGGCTTTGTCGGTGCAAGGCTATGGCGCCGTGGCCCCGCTGCCCCGGCACGCTGCGGTGCTGGACTTTTTGATGAAAGCTCACACCCCATGAGACCCTTGATCGCCATCGACTGGGGCACCTCTTCGCTGCGAGGTGCACGGCTGGGCACCACCGGCCAGGTGCTGGAATCACGCGAATTTTCTCGCGGCATCCTCACCGTGCCGCCGGGCCAGTTTGAAGCGGTGTTCCATGAACACTTTGGCGACTGGATGCAAGAAGAGGGTGCCCTGTGCCTGATCTCAGGCATGGCGGGCAGCCGCCAGGGCTGGCAAGAAGCGCCTTACTGCCCCTGCCCTGCGGGCTTTGCCGAGCTGGGCCAGCACCTGCTGTGGCTGCAGGCCGAGCGCATCGCCTTGGTCCCGGGCCTGAGCTGCATGGGCCAGGACGCCCTGAACACGCCCGATGTGATGCGCGGCGAGGAAGTGCAGATCTTTGGTGCCCTGCAACTGGCCGAGCGCGACAGCGCCACCCTGGTGCTGCCGGGCACGCACAGCAAATGGGTGCAGGTGCACCGTGGCCGCGTCACGCATTTCCAGACCTTCATGACCGGCGAGGTCTATGCCTTGCTCAGCCAGCACTCGATCTTGGGTAAGACCCTGGATTTGAATGGGGTCTTCGATGAAGCGGCCTTTGTGCAAGGCGTGGACCAAAGCCAGACCGCGGGCAGCGTGCTGAACAAGCTGTTTGCGGTGCGCACGCTGGGGCTGTTTGTACGCATGAGTGAAACGGCCTTACCGAGTTATTTGTCGGGCCTGCTGATTGGCGAAGAGTTGCGCACGCAAACCGTCAACGCCAATTCCGCACCCGTGATTCTGATCGGCAGCAACGCCCTCACCCAGCGCTACACCTTGGCCCTGCAACACCTGGGCATCGCCTGCCAGAGCCGAGGGGCCGAGGCCACTTGGGCGGGCTTGTTTGCGCTGGCCTCGGCTTGTTGACTCTTTGACCCTTTATCGCGGCGAGGGCGCCGCTCCTACACAAAACCACCATGACATCGACGAACACCCCCGCCCACACCCTGGCCCAGGCCATGGCCCAGCTGCCATTGATCGCTATCTTGCGCGGACTCACCCCCGCAGAGGCCCCGGCCGTGGGCGAGGCGCTGGTGGGCAGCGGCTTTGCCATCATCGAGGTGCCACTGAACTCACCCGAGCCTTTGCAAAGCATCGCTGCTTTGTCGGCGCAGTTTCCTCAAGCGCTGGTCGGTGCAGGCACCGTGCTGAATGCGCAGCAGGTCAAAGACGTTCACGCTGCGGGCGGTCGTCTGGTCGTCGCCCCCCATTTCAATCCGGCCGTGGTCGCGCAGGCCCTGGCACTGGGCATGGTGGTGCTGCCCGGCGTGGCCACGCCCACAGAAGCCTTTGCCGCGCTGGACGCCGGTGCCCATGGGCTCAAGCTCTTCCCGGCCGAGATGATTTCACCTGCCACCGTCAAAGCCCTGCGGGCCGTGCTGCCCCAAGACGCCGCCTTGGTGCCCGTGGGCGGCATCACGCCCGACAACATGGCCACTTACCGCGCCGCAGGCGCCAGCGGCTTTGGATTGGGCTCGGCCTTGTATACGCTGGGGCGCAGTGCAGATCAGGTGCGGGCGCAGGCTTTGGCATTTGTGCAGGCTTATCGGGCTTGAACCGTCAAAGTCGGGTTCTGGTCAGGCGTTGACTATTGCGCAATCGCCACGGATTTGACCTGCACCCAAGCCGCATGACCGGGCAAGAGACCCAAAGTATCCAGCGCGCGCCGTGTAATGCGGGCGAGCAACACCGATTCACCACAGCGAACACGGACCAGCACTTGTGAAGGATGCACATCCGGTGCAATGGCGTCGAGCACACAGGGCAGGTGGTTCTGAATGCTGGTGTGGCCCGGCTCCGTCGTGGTCAAACTCACATCCCGGGCCAATACACGCAAGCGCACCGTTTGGCCCACAGGCAAACCACTGTCACGCAACCACAAGACCCCGCCATCAATGGCCACGCTGGCCAAATGCCACTGCGCATCGCGCTCGACCACGCGCCCATGCAGCAAAGCGCCCACATCGTCACCCACCATCATCGGCGGATCGATAGAGGCCAAAACCTCGCCCACGGCACCGGCCGACTGAACACGACCCGATGCCATGACCACGAGGTGATTGGCCAAGCGTGCCAGCTCATCCGCCGAATGGGTGACATACAACATGGGAATGTGAAGTTCGTCACGCAAACGCTCTAACCACGGCAAAATTTCCAGGCGTCGCGCCTGATCGAGTGCAGCCATCGGCTCATCAAGCAGCAAGATGCGAGGCGCAGTGGCCAAGGCCCGTGCAATGGCGACCCGCTGGCGCTCCCCACCCGACAGCTGATCGGGTGGCCTGCGCAACAGGTGGGCAATGCCCAGCAACTCAATAGCAAGCTGCAAAGTCTGTTCAGCTTGCGGCGAGCGCGCGCGCTGCAGGCCATAACGGAGGTTGCCCATGACATCCAGATGCTCGAACAGGCTGGACTCCTGAAAGACATAGCCCAAAGCACGGCGGTGCGTTGGCAAGAAGACTCCCGATAGATCGTCTTGCCAGACCTCCCCCGCCACGATCACTTTTGCATCGCGCGCCCGCTCTAGGCCTGCCACGCAACGCAGCACACTGGTTTTGCCCGAGCCCGAGGCACCAAACAACACGCTGATGCCTTGCGCAGGCAGGTGCAAATCCACCTTCAGCTCAAAGTCTGCACGCGGCAGCGTCAGTTGAACGATCAATTCTTCAGCACTCAAGGCAGCACCCGAACGTTGCGGTTTTTCAGCAAAGCCAGACACAGGAGCACCAGGAAGGAAAACAACACCATGCCCCCGGCCAACCCATGGGCCTGTGTGTATTCCATGGCTTCTACATGGCCGTAGATCTGCGTTGAGATGACCCGCGTCTGGCCAGGAATGTTGCCGCCAATCATGAGCACCACACCAAACTCACCCACGGTGTGCGCAAAGCTCAATATGGCGGCGGTGAGCAAGCCCCCACGCGCTTGCAACAGCGCCACCGAAAAAAAAGCATCAATCGGGCTGGCCCGCAATGTGGCGGCGACCTCCAGCGGACGACTGCCCATGGCCTCGAAGGCATGCTGTATGGGCTGCACAGCAAACGGCAGAGAAAAAATCACCGAGCCAATCAACAAGCCGGTGAATGTGAAGGACAGCACTCCCCAGCCCAGCAGCTGCGTCAGTTGTCCAAGTGGGCCATGCGGCCCGAGCGCCACCAGCAGGTAAAAGCCCAGCACGGATGGCGGCAATACCAAAGGCAAGGTCAGCAAGGCACTCAACGGGGCTTTCCAGGGGGAACGGGTTTGGGACAGCCACCACGCCAGCGGTGTGGCCACCAGCAACAGCACCGCCGTTGCCCACGATGCCAACCTCACCGTGAGCAAAACAGCTTGCCAGGCTTCATCTGTCAGCGGGGGCATCATCAAAGGTCTCTGGTGTCATGGGGTGATTGGCGGCAATGTGTGAATGCATACAGCATACCCAGCCCATCGCGGTGACGCATGTATTCCCCATGGATGAACACAAGATTTGCTGTTGCTCAGGCAATTCATGCTTCACAGTTCGTAGCCAAAAGAACGAATGACGACACGGGCCTTTTCGCTCTTGAGATAGGTGATCAAGGCGATTGCAGCTGGATTGTCTTTGCCTGCGTTCAGCAGCAATGCGTCTTGCCGAATCGGTGTATGCAGATGACCCGGAACAATCCATCCTGAACCTTGGGTGAATCGCCCATCAGAATAAACCTGCGACAAAGCAACAAAACCGAGTTGGGCGTTCTCTGTGGCGATGAACTGGTAAGTCTGGGAGATGTTGTCGCCCTGGACGATTTTTGGCTGCAACTGAGCCAAGACGCCCAAGTGGCTCATGGCTTCCATGGCTGCTGTGCCATAGGGCGCCAATTTCGGATTGGCCACAGCGATGCGCTGAAAATGACCTGAACGCAGCACCTCCCCGCGATCATCAACCCCAAGGGGCTGCTTGCTCCACAACACCAGCTTTCCGGTCGCGTAAGTAAAACGTGTGCCAGGCACACCCAAGCCTTCTTTTTCAAGCTTCATTGGTGTCTCGTCATCAGCGGCCAAAAAAACATGAAAAGGCGCTGCATGACGGATTTGTGCATAAAAATTACCGGTTGAGCCCAAGGCAATCCGCACCTTGTGCCCTGTTGCCTGCTCGAACGCTTGCGCAATCTTTTGCATGGGCAGCGCAAAATTGGCCGCTACCGCGACTTGAACTTCAGCGGCCAACGCTTGCCCCATGGTGAAGCAGGAAATAAGCAGCAGGCTGACGAGTTGGCGCATGTCGATCACTTGACTCTAAAGTTGAACGGCGATCTTATCATTCGGTATGAATATAAAGAATAGCGCAACATCACCCATTAAGGCAACGCAATCACCACCGCCGTTTCTTCAAAATTGGCCACAGCCCGCTGCCGAACTTTCAATTCAAACCCTGCTTGTGCGAAACCTACCATTTGCAAGCCGCAGTCGAGCAACAAGCCGATCTCTCCTGTCGCCCTTCCCCGAGAGGCTCTTGTGACCACGCCATGAACGGCATTGCCATGGGCATGCTCAGAAGTCGAAACGCTGACCGCCGTGGCTTTGCACAGGGCAAAGACCTCATCTCCCGCCTGAAGGTTGAGCAGTTCAACACTTTCTTGGGTGACTCTCGAAAACAACGAGGTCTTGCCGGGCAATCTCAATTCCACACGAACTGCTGATCCTGATTTTTGCAACTTCCCAATAGAACACGGGAATTGATTGCGCATGCTGGTGCGCAAACTCAAGGCGCCATAACGTTGACGCTCTCCTGCCTGAGGCCCAATACCTTGGTTCAGTTTTTGGAGCGCGGCCCTCTTGGCGGCGTTCAATTGTTCGGCGGCTTCAAGCAAGGCCACGCCAGCAGCAGTCAAGGTGGCGCCGCCGCCGCCAGATCCACCGACATTGCGATGCAACAAGGCCGTGCCAGCCAAATTGGTCAGCGTGTCAATGGCTTGCCAAGCACCTTTGTAACTGACCCCGGCTTGCCTGGCAGCTTCAGAGATGGAACCTGTATCACCGATGCGCCGCAAGATGTCCAGACGTTTGTCAACCACCTCGTTACTCAGGGCCTTGTCTACATGCAACTGCGTGATGTCCATGGTGTGCCAACCTCTTCAATTCAGTCGTTTCAAAATGGGCGCGCATGCCATGGCACTGACGCGGCCTTGGGTTTTACCCACACGAATTGAACATGCCAACGTACCATGCCAATGCAATGGGTATGGTCAGCTGGATGATCTCTTTTTCACGTTGACGCTATTTTATTAAAGAATAGCGAATGCATGGGACGACGGCATGACGATTGCCCAATGAACGCCAACGCTTCGGCCAATTTGCCTCGAGCTCTTTCAGAAATTCACTTCCAAATCACGCAGTCCGTGATGGGCCGCGCCGTCCCAATCGGGTGGCAGCTGGTGTTTGGCTTGCAGGTAATGGTGGGTATACACATCCAGATAGGCCTGCAGGGTGCACGCGGCATGGGCCTCGCCCGCCAAGTCCAGGCACAGCGATGCAACCTCACTGGTGCAAAAGTGGTCATCCCGCCGGGAGCGACGCAGCTGGTAGCGCGAGACCTGTTCAGGCTTGAGGCTCAGCACCGGCAAGGCATCCAGGTAAGGGCTTTTGCGGAACATCTTGCGGGCTTCAGGCCAAGTGGCGTCAAGCAAGATAAACAAGGGTCGTTTGTGAGGCGTCAGGCTCTGCACTTCGTGTACAACCCGATCGGTCGCCACAAACTCGCCCGGAAACACCACATAAGGCTGCCATTGCGGATCGGCCAGCAGCGCCAGCAAGGCGGGATCGACTTCGGTGCGCGCCCAGCCAAAGGCGAAAGTGTCTTGCACCACATCGGCGATCAGCCAGCCCGTGTTGCTGGGCTTGAGGGGCTCAATGTCCGCCATCAGCAAACACATGCCCGACTGCGTGGACACCACGGGCCGCACACCACACATGCAATGGCTGGGCACCAAGCGACAGCCAGCGCAGCGCTCACCCTTGATGCCACCCCGGGCCAGAAAAGGTTTGGCACTTCGGGCCAGACGGGCGCTACGCAACCGCGAGACGGCATGTGGCTCGACCGAGGAAGGTGACTTGACGATAGAGACGGGCGGCGTAGACAAAATTTCCAGCCCTCACCCCGCAGGCATGGCCATGCGCAAGCGACGGGCCGCTTCTTCATCACGGGCATCGTCAATTTCACGCAGCACCGCCACCATATCAACGTCGGCAGTAGAGCGTTCGAAATGTCCTGTCAGCGGTGTCTCATGGCTCAGCAGACCCGCTTGGTACAAGCGCCAGATTTCGGGGCCGTATTCGGTCTTCAACAACTGGGGCGCAAACTGCCCAAAGAAATCACGCAGATTGCCCACATCGCGCAGCAACATGCTTTGCGCGTGGTTGTTGCCCGCAGCGTCCACCGCTTGGGGCAGGTCGATGATGACCGGCTCGTCCACGCCGGGGTGATCGCCATCGCCAGGGATGTGGGCCAGCAAGATGTTGAACTCAGACAAGTCGCCATGCACCACACCCGCGCACAACATGCGCACCACCTCGGCAATCAAGGTGGCGTGGTGTTGCAGGGCTTGTTCTGGCGTGAAGGCCACATCGTTCAGGCGCGGGGCCGCGTCGCCATGGGCGTCGGTCACCAGCTCCATGAGCAGCACGCCGTCAAAAAAGTTGTAGGGTCTGGGCACCCGCACGCCGGCTGCGGCCAAGCGGTAAAGCGCATCCACTTCGGCGCTTTGCCAGGCGGCTTCTTGCTCTTGCCTGCCAAACTTGCTGCCCTTGGCCATGGCCCGGGCTGAGCGCGAGTTTTTGACCTTGCGGTTTTCGGTGTAATCCACCGCTTGGCGAAAACTGCGGTGCGTGGCTTCTTTGTAAATCTTGGCGCAGCGGGTCTCGTCCCCGCAGCGCACCACAAACACCATGGCCTCTTTGCCACTCATGAGCTGGCGAACCACGGTGTCGATCAGGCCCTCTTCCAGGAGGGCCTGCAGTCGGGGGGGAGCCTTCATCCAGGGCGATGCAAGGCGCAGAGCTTGTTGCCGTCCGGGTCGCGCAGATAGGCCAGGTACAGCTTGCCCGCTGGCGTTTCGCGGAAACCCGGTGGGTCTTCGCAGGTGGTGCCACCGTTGGCCACACCTGCCGCATGAAAGGCATCGCCTTGCTCGGCCGACTGCACCGTAAAACCGATCGTGCTGCCATTGCCATGGCATGCAGGCTCACCGTTGATGGGCGTGGTGATGGCAAACGTGCCAGTGGGGCTGCGGTAGAAGTAGCGGTTTTTGTTGGCTACACCGGGGCCATGGCCCAGTGTGCTGAGCACGGCGTCGTAAAACTTCTTCGAGACCTCAAGGTCATTCACACCCAACATCACATGGCTGAACATGGCTTTTCTCCGTTAAAACCCGGGATCCGGCGATTTGAACCTGGGCAATGGTACTTGATGCGCCGAGCCACGAAATGCCTGCACCCCGCAACGAAGTCGCCAAGGTGGTTGCCTTGGGGGTCCGCCATGCTGCAAGCTCTGTACTGGATGAAATCATCACTCTGAACCCAGGCCGCAAGGCCCTTTTTTTGATCTGGATACGACTGTGAACACACCTCCCAACTTGCTCAACACCTGGCTGGCGCAAGAGCAAGAAATACGAACCCGCCTGAATGCAGGCGCTGGCCCCGGCGTGGCCCGACCCGACCAAGTGGCGGGCAAAACGGGTCTGGAAGTCATGCAAGGCCTGCTCAGCGGCGAGCTGCCCTATGCCAGCATTGCCAAAACACTGGACTTTTTGCTGATCGAAGTCAGCGCGGGACAGGCCATTTTTCAAGGGGCGCCCGGCCTGCAACACATGAACCCACTGGGCACGGTGCATGGCGGCTGGTTTGCCACCCTGCTCGACTCGGCCCTGGGCTGCGCGGTGCACACCATGATGCCGCCGGGCCGCGGCTACACCACTGCCGACCTGAGCGTGAAGCTGGTCAAGGCCCTCACCCCCAAAGTGCAGCGCGTGCGGGCCATTGGCCAGGTGGTGCACTGCGGCCGCCAACTGGCCACCGCCGAGGCCCGCCTGGTCGGCCCCGACGGCACCCTCTACGCCCATGCCAGCACGGCCTGCCTGGTTTTTGAAATGCCCACACAATCCAAATCATGAGACTTCTACACACCATGCTGCGCGTTGGCAATCTTCAACGCTCCATCGACTTCTACACCCAGGTGCTGGGCATGAAACTGCTGCGCACCTCGGAAAACCCCGAGTACAAATACTCGCTGGCCTTTGTGGGCTATGGCAACAACCCCGACCATGCCGAGCTGGAGCTGACCTACAACTGGGGCGTCGAGACCTACGAAATGGGTACGGCTTACGGCCACATCGCGCTGGGCGTGCCCGATGCCTATGCGGCTTGCGAAAAGATCAAGGGCGCTGGCGGCCAAGTCACCCGTGAAGCGGGCCCGGTCAAAGGCGGCACCACGGTGATTGCTTTTGTGACCGACCCCGACGGCTACAAAGTCGAGTTGATTCAACGGGCCGAGTACGCAGCAGGCCAAGGTTTGCGCTGAATGTGCAGGTCGGTGCTGAAGGCCCAGCAAATCCATGTCGGAGTCTTCGACCACCGACCTGCATAACCAACTCGCAGTTCGGCACTCACAGAGTCCGACATGACTTTCGATCACCATCAATGAATACCGGGACTGCGGGTGCAGCAATCCCAGGACATCCGTCAGAGCTGAAGCTCTGACCCGCACACCATCAACGGGGCAACTGACTCGCCTCGCGCGCCAACTTTTCAATGCGCGCCCAGTCGCCTTGAGCCAGCGCGTCGGCGGGTACCAACCACGAACCGCCTACACAAGCCACGTTGGGCAGGCTTAAAAACTCCAAGGCATTGCCAGGGGTCACGCCACCCGTGGGGCAAAACTTCACATCAAAAAACGGACCGCTCCAGGCCTTGAGCATGGCGGGGCCACCCGCTTGCATGGCGGGGAAGAATTTGAGTTCGGTGTAACCGTCTTCTTGCGCCATCATGATTTCGCTGCCAGTGGCCACACCGGGCAAGAGCGACAAACCATGGTCGCGGCAGGCCTGGCCGACCGTTTTGGTGTAGCCGGGACTTACCGCAAAACGGGCACCCGCTTTGGCCGCTGCGGCCGCATCGGCGGGGCTGCGCACAGTACCAGCGCCCACCACGGCACCGGGCACTTCTTTGGCGATGGCTTCCATGCAGGCCAGGGCCTGCGGCGTGCGCAGCGTGACTTCGAGCATGCGGATACCGCCTGCGACCAAAGCACGGGCCATGGGCACGGCGTGCGCCACATCGTTCAGCACGATCACGGGGATCACGGGGGCGTCCTGCATCACTTGCAGGGCAGAGAAATTCACAGCCATGTGCAGGCTCCTTCTTCGGCTTTGAGCGCATTGCGGCGCAGGTTGGCAAACAGTTCACGGCCCATGCCCACGCCATTGGCGGCGCGCAGCTCGACGGGCATTTGGGCCAGTGGGCGGGCGGCCCATTCGGCCTCGCTCACCAGCACTTGCAGGGTGCCCGCCACGCCGTCCAGGCGGATCACATCACCGTCCTGCACCTTGGCCAGCGGGCCACCGGCTGCGGCTTCGGGCGAGACATGGATGGCGGCAGGCACCTTGCCCGACGCGCCGCTCATGCGGCCATCGGTGACCAGCGCCACCTTGAAGCCTTTGCCTTGCAGCACGGCCAGGGGCGGAGTGAGTTTGTGCAGCTCGGGCATGCCGTTGGCTTGAGGGCCTTGCCAGCGCACCACGCACACCACATCACGGTCGAGCTCTCCGGCCTTGAACGCGGCATGCAACTCGTCTTGCGAGCTGAACACGCGGGCTGGCGCTTCGATGGTGTGCAGTTCTTCGGGCACCGCAGAGATCTTGATCACGCTGCGGCCCAGGTTGCCCTGCAAGAGCTTGAGACCACCCGATGCGCTGAACGGGCTGGATGCGGGGCGCACCACGGAATCATCTTTGCTGACTCCAATGTCGTTCCAGACCAATTGCCCATCTTGCAAAGAAGGCATGCGGGTAAATTCACGCAGGCCACCGGCACGCACCGTCAGCACATCGGCGTGCATCAAACCGGCGTTGAGCAACTCGCGGATCACATAACCCGGGCCACCTGCAGCCTGGAACTGGTTCACATCAGCACTGCCATTGGGGTAGACGCGACTGAGCAAAGGCACCACGTCGGACAAAGCTGAAAAATCATCCCAATCGATCACAATGCCTGCGGCGCGGGCCACGGCCACCCAATGGATCAGATGATTGGTCGAGCCGCCCGTGGCCAGCAAGGCCACCATGGCGTTGACAATGCAGCGCTCATCCACCAAACGGCCAATGGGCGTGAAGTTTTTGTTTTTGACCAAGCCCAGAACGGTGCGAGCGGCTTCGCGGGTCAGTTCCTGGCGCACGCCTTCACCCGGGTTGATAAAGGCCGTACCGGGCACATGCAGGCCCATGGCTTCAAGCAGCATCTGGTTGCTGTTGGCCGTTCCATAAAAGGTGCAGGTGCCTTCTGCATGGTAGGCGGCGGATTCAGCAGCCAGCAGTTCGGGCCGGCCGACATGGCCCAAAGCGGCTTTTTCACGCACCTTGGATTTTTCGTTGTTGGACAGCCCACTGGTCATCGGGCCTGCGGGCACAAACACCGTGGGCAAATGGCCAAACTGCAAGGCGCCAATCAGCAGGCCCGGCACGATTTTGTCGCACACGCCCAGCATCAGGGCGGCGTCAAACACGTCGTGGCTCAGCGACACGGCCGTGGCCATGGCGATCACGTCGCGGCTGAACAGGCTCAGCTCCATGCCCGGCGTGCCCTGGGTCACGCCGTCGCACATGGCGGGCACGCCCCCAGCAACCTGGGCCGTGGCACCCAGCTTACGGGCCTCGTCTTTGATCAGGTCGGGGTAGTGCTGCAGCGGCGCATGGGCCGACAGCAAGTCGTTGTAGGCATTGACGATGCCGATGTTGGGGGCACGCGGCGCGACCACCTGGATCTTGTCTAGCGCAGTGGCGCGGTTTTTGTCGCCCTCTGGCATCGCTGCAAAAGCATGGGCCACATTGGCGCAACCCAGACGCTGCGCGCCAGCCGCGCGGTTGGCGTAGCTGTCCACCTGCTGCAAATAGGCCTGGCGGGTCGGGCGGCTGCGCTCGGTGATGCGAGCGGTGACGGCTGCCAAAATCGGATGAAGTGTCATGAACTTGGGCCTGAAGGCTTTGTAACAAAATTACATCACCGATGGTAACCGTGTTCTGGCCGTTTATACCGTTTGATCGGTTACAGATGGGGTACAAGTCGCAACCGGTCGCTGACAGGCGCAAAAAAAACCGCCTAAGCGGGTTGGGCAAGCCACGGCAAAGGTGCTTACTTGTGCTCAGCGTGTGCAGCTTCAGAAGCGGCTGGCGCAGCAGATGCTGCTTCCGAGGCGGCCTCGGCAGGTGCTACAGCAGCCGCCACAGGTGCTATTACTTTGACTTTTTTGCTCTTGGCAATACCGAAACCAATGGCCAGGCCCACGGCCAGCACGATCACGGCCACCAAAACGGCCCAAACTACGGGTTGATTGTCATCTTGAGGGGTCGACATGTGTGTTTTCTCCGAAAATAGTGGCGAGATTGTAATGGGGCCTTGTTGCACATGACTGACAGCTTCACCCAAGCCGAAACCGGCCTGCCCACCCAGCCAGAGGCTGCGGTATTTCAAAGTGGCTTGCTGAAGCGCTTTCGTGCCCAATGCGCCATGGGCCACGACTTGTGGGTGTTTGGCTACGCCTCTCTGTTGTGGCGCCCCGAATTTGAGGCCGTTGAACAGCACCGCACGCAGGTCTGGGGCTGGCACCGCGCCCTCAAAATGTGGAGTCGAGTGAACCGGGGCAGCCCGCAATGTCCGGGCCTGGTGTTTGCCCTGCTGCCCGGCGGCAGCTGCAAGGGGGTGGTTTACCGCATCGCCAAAGACCAGGCCGACGAGGTACTGACCCGGCTGTGGGCCAGAGAAATGCCCATGGACGTTTACACACCCAACTGGCTGCCTTGCGCAACGCCCAAGGGCCCCGTCAAAGCGCTGGCCTTCACATTGCCCCGCAGCAGCCCCAGCTTCACCGGTGACCTGACCGCAGACACTTACCGGCAAATCTTTCAGCAAGCCCGCGGACGCTTTGGCACCACGCTGGACTATGCCTTGCAGACCTACCGCAGCTTGCAGGCTCACGGCATCGAAGACCGGGCGCTGGCCGCCTTGTTGCGCCATGCCGAATGATGTTTTGCGGCGCTGGCTGACCTGAGACAAAGTGGCGCCCAAACCGCTGCCTATACTTGCACCATGAACATCGCCGACCTGCGCAAGAGCTACGAAAAAGCCGAGCTCAACGAAAACGCCTCCCACGCTGACCCACTCAAGCAGTTTGAGCAATGGCTGCTAGAAGCCATCGCCGCTGAAGTGCCCGAGCCGAACGCCATGACGCTGGCCACCGTGGCCAGCAACCTGCGCCCCAGCACACGGGTGGTGCTGATCAAGGGCTACGACGCACGCGGCATCGTCTGGTACACCAACTACGCCAGCCAAAAAGGCCAGGAACTGGCGGGAAACCCGTTTGCTGCGTTGCAGTTCCATTGGGTTGAACTCGAACGTGTGGTGCGCATCGAAGGCCGGGTCGAAAAAGTCTCAGACGAAGAAAGCGATGCCTACTTCCACAGCCGCCCGCTCGATTCACGCATCGGCGCCTGGGCGTCGCCGCAAAGCCAGGTGATTGAAGGCCGCACCGTGCTGGTAACCAACGCCGCCAAATACGCCGCGCAGTTCATGCTCAAACCCCCTCGCCCACCGCACTGGGGCGGCTACCGTCTGGTGCCCGACAGCTGGCAATTTTGGCAAGGCCGCAAAAGCCGTCTGCATGACCGGCTGCGTTACACACAGGATGGCGATCAGTGGTTGCGTGAGCGACTGGCACCTTAAACACCCTACCCGTTCAGACAGGCAACAAGGGCAGCACCGCCATGACCACCGAGACGCTGACCAAGGCCATGGCCGTTGACACCGCTACACCGGCGGTCACGGCATCTTCTTCTTTGCGGTAACGCTGCGAGAACAAAAACACATTGGCGCCGATGGGCAAGGCGGCAGCGACTGTCATGACGGCCAAGTGCAGGCCGCGCAGCCCCAACCACCAGCCCACGCTCCCCATCAGCACCGGATGAACCACGGTTTTGACCAAGGACAGGCGAAATGCCAACGACAGCTGCTGGCCAAGGGATGTGAGTGCCAGCGTGATGCCGACCAAGACCAGGGCCACGGGTCCAAACGCGCTGCCCAGCAAAGCCAGTGGCCGCTCCACCACGGGGTGCAAACCCCAGCCGGTTTGGGCATAGAGCAGCCCCACCAAAATGGGCAGGGGCACAGGATGGATGATGGCGTTGCGAATGGCCGACGCCACCGTGCGCCAGATGGGACGTCGCTCCCCCGACAAAGCCGCGTGTTCGTGGGCGACTTGCAACTCCAGCACCAAAGTGGCGGCACTGAGCAATACCAAAGCATGCAAAGAGATCAGGGTGAACAGCAGCACCTGGCCCTCCTGCCCGTACGCCAGCCCCACAAGCGGCACGCCGATCATCAAGGTGTTGCTGAAAATGCTGGCCAGCGCCAACACCGAGGCCCGGCTGTTGCCCCCGTAGACCCAGAGCATGGCCACAAACAAGGCCCCGGCCACCAGGAAATATTGCGCCACCGGCTTGAAATCGAGCTGCTCGATGTGCACGCTGCTCATGGTGCGAAACAGCAGGGCCTGGGTCAGCACCAAAAACACCAGATTGGATAAATCGCGCACCGACTCACCACGCACCAGCTTGGCCTTACCTGCGACAAAGCCAATAAAAATCAGAAAAACCACGGGCAAGAGAGACGAGAGAACAGGGTGATCAAGGTCAAGATGCATGGACTGGATTATCCCGTGGCCAAGGTGCGTGCGCACATCACAGGCTTTGCAGGTCGGTGGTCGAAGACCCCGACGCGGGCTTGCTGCACTTTTAGGCCACGGAATGCATTGGCGGTGATCAGAAGGCATGTCGGACTCTTCGAGTGCCGACCTACATAGCGGCTCCTGTAGGTCGGTGGTCGAAGACCCCGACATGGGCTTACTGCACTTTCAGGCCACGGCATGCATTGGCGGAGATCAGAAGGCATGTCGGACTCTTCGAGTGCCGACCTACATAGCGGCTCCTGTAGGTCGGTGGTCGAAGACCCCGACATGGGCTTGCTGCACTTGCAGCCCACGGTATGCAATGGCGGTGATCAGAAGGTATGCGGGCAACGGGATCTGCTCAGAAGCTGGCTTGCACCCCCAGTTTGAAGCTGCGGCCTGGCAAGGGCGATTTGCCAAAGGCGGTGCTGGTGAGGATGGAGGTCGCGCTGTAGGCCAGTTGGTCGTTGAGGTTGTCCAAGCGCGCAAACCAGTTGAGTACGGTGGCGTCCAGCTTCTGGCGGTAGGACACGCTGGCGTTGACCAAGGTGTAAGCGCCGGTGGCCACGCTGCCAGTGGGCACGCGGTTTTGCGCGGCGTACCGGTCAGCACCCAACTTGGCGCTCCAGAGGCCTTGGGCATAAGCAAGCGTCGCCCCCAGCCGCAAGGGCGAGATGCGGGGCAAGGGCTCGCCCGTGCGTTCGTTGGTGGCGCGCACGGTGTCGGCGCGCCAATCCAGATCGAGCGTGGCGGTGCCCTGCCACAGGCGTTGACGGCCGTTGGCTTCCAGACCCTGAAACCGGGCAGGTACACCCTGGTAATTCTGAACAGGCAGCGCTCCAGCGTCGCTCTGAGAGACGAGCAGGCCGTCCTTGCTTTTGAATTCACCCGTGCCCATCAAGCCGATGTAATTGGCAAACTGGCTGGCAAAGGCGGTCAGTGCCAGGCGGTTGGGGCCAGACTTCCAGTTCAGCCCCAGGTCCATGCTGCGGGACTTTTCCAGACCCAAGGCACTGTGGCCCACCTCCCAGGCGTGGGTGGCCAGGTGCGGGCCGTTGGCAAAGAGCTCGTAGTCTTTGGGGGCACGCTGCGTCATGGCGGCGTTGCCGGTCAAGCCCCAGGTGGGCGACAGTTTGAAGGCTGCGCCAGCGGCCAAGCTGAAAGGCGTGAACTGCCGTTCGCCCACTTCAAAGCGCCCCTGATCGGGGTTGCCCAAAGACGCCACCCGCACCGACTCCCAGCGCGCACCGGCATTGAACTGCCCCCAGGCGGTGGGCAATTCTTCGTGCACAAACAGCGCCTGGCTGCGCGTGCGGCTGAACGGGGCAAACGCCTCGTCCCCCACCGCAGAAAACCGACTCGATTCAACCTGCCCGCCCAGCACGCCCTGCCAACCGGCCAGCGGACGGTGGCGCGCCTCGACACGCAGGTCTTGCCCCTGGTTGGCAAACACCGTGCCGGGGGTGCCGTTGTCAAACTCGGTGTGCTGGTAGTTGGTGTGGCTCACACGCGCCTTGAGGCTGTCCCACACGCCGGGCAAGTGGCGCACCTGGCTTTCGAGTGCGTAGCGGGTGGTCTTCATGCCGATCGTGACCTGGTCTTCGGCCACCGTGCCGTAGTCGCTTTGGTAGGTGTTGACCGATGCGCCCAGGTAACCATCGTCCCAAAAGGTGCTGGCACCGATGGCCCCGCCACGAGACTGGCTGGCCGAGTTGCAGATGCGACGGGCGTTGACAGGCGAACCAGGTTTCTCACAAGTCAGCGACACCGGCACGCGCACATCACCCGTGCGCCGGTCGAAACCGTCCACATGCACGGCCCAGCGCTCGTTGCCAGCCTCCAGCAGCCCCGCTGCGCTGCGCTCAGCATTGCCCGTGCCCGCTTGCAACTGGGCTTTGCCCAGCACCCCGCTCAGGGCTTCGCGCGGGATGCGGTTGTCGATCACATTGACCACGCCGCCCACGGCGCTGCCGCCGTATTGCAAGGCAGCCGGACCGCGCAAGACCTCAATGCGCTCGGTGGACAGCACATCCATCGGGACAGCATGGTCGTAGCTCAAGGCCGACACATCCACACTCGATGCGCTGTTGCTCAAGACCCGGATGCGGTCGCCGTCCAGCCCCCGGATGATGGGACGGCTCGCGTTCGGGCCAAAGTAGGTGCTGGACACGCCGGGCAGGCCGTTCAGGGTTTCACCCAAAGTGCCTTGTCCGCGTTCGAGCAGTTCGCTGCGCCCCATGGCGCTGACGGGCACGGTGGTCTGGTCACGCCCCAAAGGGTTGCCGGTGATGACGATTTCCTGGGCAGAGGTTTGGACAGAGGTTTGAACAGAGGTTTGAACAGAGGTTTGGGCTGAGGCCGACAGGGCGGCGCACCAGCAGGCGGATGCCAGAGCTGAAAATTTCAAAGTGGGCTTCATGGTGTGAATGGGAAAACAAGAAAACTCGTCTGCAGCGCCCGGACATGCCGGGCTGCGCAGACAGCGGTCAGTAGTTCACATCCACACGGGGGGCGCTCGGGCTTGGGCGGGCCACCAAGGCGGTGCGGCCAAGGCGCCCTGCATCGGCAGCACAGGCGCCAACGCGGGCAACAGCGCCAGCTTCAAGGGGGCAGGCCATGCAGTCAAAGCGCTGGCATGGCCCAGATGGTCCAGCACCTGGCACAGCGCCGAGCCGATGGCATGACCATCGTCCTGCGCGTCCGACAAGGGTGCCGCCTGGGCGGGGGCCGTCACCGCTTGCTGCATCTGGTGCGCGATGCCGTGCCACTGCCCCCAGATCGGCGCCCACAGCAAAGCCGCGACCAGGCACAGGGTCAGTGCTGCACGCCAACGGACAACACGGCGAAGAAGCATCACTGTGACCGGCCCCTCAAAAAAAGCATCGCTGCATTCACCCTCACAAGCAGACTGCGGGGCTCAGTCACGCACCAAGCGCGCAAAGGTTTTGCGGAACTTGGCCACCTTGGGTGCAGCGACCGCCAGGCAATAGCCCTGCTCGGGGTTGCGCTCAAAAAAGTCCTGGTGGTAGTCCTCTGCGGCACTGTAGTTGGCCAGCGGCAGCACCTCGGTGACGATGGGCCGATCAAACGCCTGGCTTTGCGTCAACGCCTGCACCAAAGCCTGTGCGACTTGGGCCTGCGTCTCAGTGGTGAAGTAAATGCCGCTGCGGTACTGAGTGCCCAGATCATTGCCCTGCCGGTTCAAGGTGGTCGGGTCGTGGATCACAAAGAAAATCTCCAGCAACTCAAGGGCGCTGACTTGGGCAGGGTCATACACCAGCTTGACCACCTCGTTGTGACCGGTGCGGCCGGTGCACACCTGCTCGTAAGTGGGCGACACGGTCTGGCCATTGCAGTAACCCGACTCGACATCCACCACGCCTTGCACCTTCACATACACCGCCTCGGTGCACCAAAAACAACCGCCGCCCAATACCAGTGTGTCCATCATCTTGTGTCTTTCAAATCGTGTTCAAAGCATCGCAGGTGCATCGGGCAGTTCATTCGCCGGGCCATGCCCTGGACGCTCAGGCCTTTGACTGCTGACCGTCTCTGGCCGGGGACAGTGCTGAACCAACAAGGCCGTGACCGCATCCACGGCCTGCAACAAACCCGACTCAAACTGACCCTGCGCAAATGCGGCCTGCATGGGCTGCACCACCGCCTGCCAATGCGCCGCGCTGACCTGTTCGGCCACACCCCGGTCGGCCACCACTTCAATGGCGCGCTCGGCCATCAAAACATGAATCAGCACCCCATTGTTGTGCTGAGTGTCCCACACCCGAAGTTTGGAAAACAGCATCACGGCACGCTGGTGAATCAAGGTTTTGATGGGCGTTGCCTGGCGCACAAAGCGCCACAAATAGCTGCGGGGCAAATGGGTTTCAACAGACACACGGATTTGCCCCGTGTGCTGACGTTCACTGGCGGCCACCTGGGCCTCAATGCGCGCCAAAGTGGCTACAGGAAAGGCGCCGTGACTGCCGCGCACATCGGCCAGAGCATGGCGCCACCACAGGGGCAGCGCCTGAAGTCCATGTCGCAAAACTTGTGAAATGTTCATGTTTGCCTCCAGTAGTGTCCGGTTTATTTGATAGCCAACCCGCTGCAAGCCAGTAACGGCAAGGGTTTCAGAGGTTTCATGGGTGTCCACGATTTGAATTTGATTTTGCGCACTAGGCATGCTCCAGGGGTTCAATCACCTGGAGATGCCCATGAACGCAGGCAAAACCTTGTTCGCGCAGGTCATGGACTTTGTGCCTTGGAAGACCTTTGGCCGCATCATCGAGCGCCATCGAGGCGATACCGGGGTGCGCACGCTCAGCTGTACCGAGCTGTTTCGCATCATGGCGTTTGCCCAACTGACTTGGCGCGAGTCTTTGCGCGACATCGAAGCGTGTTTGACGGCCAATCAGTCCAAACTTTTTCACATGGGCATGCGCCACATTCCTGCACGCTCGACGCTGGCCGATGCCCTGAACTCTCGAGACTGGCGCATTTACCATGCTCTGGCGATGCGATTGATCGACCGAGCCCGCAGACTGTACGCCCAAGAACCCATGGGCGTGGATTTGGATGCCACCGTCTACGCCTTGGACTCCACCACCATCGACCTGTGTCTGGGTTTGTTCGACTGGGCACCGTTTCGCTCCACCAGGGCCGCTGTGAAGATGCACACCTTGCTGGACTTGCGCGGTGCAATTCCTGCCTTCATCCACATCAGCGACGGCAAGATGCACGATGTGCATGTGCTGGACATGCTGCCCATCGAGGCGGGCGCTTTCTACATCATGGACAGGGGCTATCTGGATTTCTCTCGCCTGTACACCATGCACCAATGCGCCGCTTTCTTCGTCACCCGTGCCAAGAGCAATATGAACGCCCGGCGTGTGTACTCGGCCCCTGTAGACAGAACCACGGGCCTTGTCTGCGATCAGACCATTGCGCTCAATGGGCACTACGCCAGCAAGGACTACCCCGAGCACTTGCGGCGCATCAAGTTCAAGGACCCCCAGACGGGAAAGGTGCTGGTCTTTCTGACCAACAACATGACACTGCCAGCGTTGACCATCACAGCCCTGTACAAGAACCGTTGGCAGGTCGAGTTGTTCTTCAAATGGATCAAGCAGCATCTGCGCATCAAGAAGTTTTTGGGCACCAGCGAGAACGCAGTCAAGACGCAAATCTGGTGCGCCGTGGCCACTTACGTGCTGATTGCCATTGTCAAGAAGGAGTTGCAACTGAAGGCCTCGCTCTACACTTTTCTACAGATTTTGTCGGTGTCTGTTTTCGAGAAAACCTCGGTTTCATGCGCCTTGCAGACCGATGCTTACACAACCGCACCACCTGACTGCGCTAAGCAGTTGAATTTGTTCACTTTTTAACCGGACACTACTGGTGACAATGACAAATTTGCTGCGTCGAGAACAACGCCAGCCGCATTACCACCTTGATCGCCATTTACAAAAGCATCAACGATATGAACTGTAATTTGCATAACAGGTTACTTTTTAAAGTTTCGGGTTGGTGAAACGAAGTCACAGCGCCTTTTCCGACTTTCGCGACATGCGACGACCACGTTGACGCACCGCCTCAATATCTTGCTCCAACGCGTTCAAGTCTTGCGCCGGGGCTGCCACCTCAGGCAGAGCCGCATGTCGGCCCATGAGCCACAGCGCAGTGGCGTACACCCCCATGCCCACCGACGGATCGCCCTTTTCCATGCGGATGAGCGTAGGCACCGACACCGCCATGCGGCTGGCCCAAGCGCGCAGACTTTCCTTGCGACGCTGACGGGCCAGCGCCAGGTTTTCACCCAAGTCCCGCAAAGCTTTGGCGGCGGAGGCAGGCAGTTGATCGGCAGCTAAGGATGGCTTTGGCATAACACAAACTTTAACAGGAGTTCAATTTTGTATCATTTTGAGGTTGATTTAACCGCACGTTAAACCAGCGCTGCTGGACATGTACCTTGTCCGTGGTCACCGGTGCGCCACCGGAGATGCGAACCGCTGAGACACAACCTGCGCTGACACATGAACAACTGGCCCAAGCCTGCGGCTTTGCTTCAGCGCGGGATTTCAGGCAGGTTTGGCAGAGGTGGGGTGCTGCGCCCGGTAGTACGCCACCAGCGCGTTGGCATGACCGTGCCCCAGACCGTGCTCGGTTTTGAGGTGCGCCACTTGCGCCATGTGCTTTGGGTTCTGCAAACCGTCCAAAATATTCAGCCAATGCGCCACCGGCTGACCGCAGGTCTTTTCAATGGACGGGAAATACGATGCGGGGCCCTGAACTTTGCTGGCGGTTGCCACTTCATTTCTCCTGAAGTGCGCCGTGTTGCTTTGCCCGTCAGAGGAAGGGGACTCACCTGCAAACGGCATCACCACAGATCATATCGGCCCATCTCACTGTTAACAGGAGCTGCTCAGGTAAGCTGCATGGTGAACGCCACCATATTCATCCTTGTATTTTGAAAATCAGATATTTGAAATGCAAGGATGTTTGAACGAATCACCCCAAACACGCTGATCGCGCGTCTGGCATGAAGCCGGACAGAGAAAAAACCAGCTGTTCCTGCGAGCCCATTCAGACCGGTTGGTTCTCCTGGGCGAAATTCAAAATGCGCAGCCGCTGTTTGCTGTGTTGCGCGATGACATCGATCGCAGCCGTCGTCCCTGTTCAGCATCGCTGGTCTTATGCCGAAGGGGTCGCGGTGATTGCGTTGGCTACATTTTTCCTTGGCAACATTGCCGGGGTACTGGTTACCGGGTGACAGCCAGCATGCGTCACGGTCGGCACACCCGACACGGCGTGTAGCCACGCAGCACCGCAGCATCACGGGATGTGAAATTGATCTCACTGCCTGCGCTGACGCTGTGCATCTTGGTGCAACTGCTCCGATGAAAAATCCGGTTTTCACTCTCCGACGTTGCCCAATAACGCTCGCTGTCCTTGTAAGGCTCTGACTCCACCGCCACCGACTTCACGCCGCACTGCGAACACTTCAGACGCGGGGCAATGGCCTCAATTTCGCCGACCGTCGGGCGGCGCGGACCGGCCAGAAGTCCGGCATTGCGGAACGCCAGAAAAGCCGAAACCTTGTGATGACAAGCGGTGCAGTGGAGGAAGATCGCGATGTCAGGCATTCAGATCAGTGGAATCAATTGATAGCTGTACAAGATTTTTCAGATAAGTCCATAGCCTGCGGCAACGATAGATGCCGAAATGAGTAAGCCCAGAAGAAAGGGGGACTTTGGGATGGCGATGACGCCAACAATGGATACAACAAGCAAGTAAACCCCAACCAGTCTGTAAAGCCTCATATCGCCAATTGCTGCTGCATGTACGGCCACTTGGCCTGCAAACATAAGAAGAGGACCGAACATGACAAACCAAAAGGCCGTGCGTCTGACTTCGGGCGCACCGAACTGACCTACGCACCCCGCCTTCAGACCGCCCATCAAGGGCGATCCAAACTTTACGAAGGCATAAGCAATATGCCCTATCCCCAGTGCGAAGAGCAGCCAAGCGAGTGCGATGTTCATGGTGGTGTAGTGATTGAATGTATGAAGGTTGAATGGCCGCTGTAGACCCGACGCATTCGATGTCGACGGTTATTTCTGCCTGAGCACAGCCACAGACAACCCAGAAGCCACAAACGCCACACCAGCACCCACATTGAGCCCTGCCACGACGCGGGGTTTTTGACGGAGCCAAGTGGACAAACGCGACGAGAAAACCCCCATCAATGCAAAACCCACCGCAGTCAAAAATGCAAACCATCCGCCGTAAACCAGCATCTGTGTGGTCACCGAGCCACGCTCCGGACTGACGAACTGAGGGATAAATGCCAGTACAAACAAGCCTGGCTTCGGATTGAGTGCTGCCGACAAAAATCCGGTCGCAAAAATGGTGGAGAGGGGTTGCTGTGCAGCGGGTGCAAAACTGATCAAGTTGCGTGAACGCAATACCTTGATTCCTAACCACAGCAAATAGGCGGCACCCGTCAGCTTGACCACCCAAAACGCAAGGGCCGAGGTTTGCATGAGCAGGGTCAACCCAAATGTTGCAGCGGCAACGTGAAACAAAATGCCCGCCCCCGATGAGATGCCCGAAACCATCGCCGCTTGCTTGCCCTGGCTGAGGCCGCGCCCAATGGCCAACAAGTTGTCCGGGCCAGGCGATAACACCAGCAGCAAACAAGCCGCGCTGTAGGCCAGCCAGATTTCGATGGGGAACATGAGAACGCCTCCTGATAGGTTCGATACGCCGAAGCCGCAAGGCATTTTATGGTCAAATATAAATCTTTATTAGTACAAAATATCATCAAGAACCTAGGTCCCCGCAACACCCATGCGCAAATCCAGGCCGAGACGCTGACTCCACCGCTCAACGTCTCCAGGAGTCACCTTGCAGACGCATGATGTCGCCGATGTTGGCGCTCATACGATCGGCAAAATCAATCGCCTCCACCACCACAACCAGACCCGCTATCCCCACCGTCAGACCCAGACGCCCCATCGCTGTCAGAAGGAAATCCATCTGTGCCGCCATCGTGCGAATCAGAAGAAAAGTCACCCCCACAATATGGCGATGAGCCGCCACTGTTGTCGCCCTTGCGCCTCACCCCTGAGCAGTCTGCGTCGTAATAAAAGCCGTTGGCAATGTTGAATTTTTTATCCAGCGCAAACAGCAAAGGTAATCTGGTGGGCGCACGAGGGTTGATGTTCTCTTCTTTGCACGCAAACCACCAGCACCTGCGTAACCCCTCATTGCTGTTCTGATTTTGAGAGAGCACCGCCGAAGGCGTGTGGTGCAGAAAGTGGCCAAAGGCGTGCTGACAAAAAGCGTCATATTCACGCGTATACAAAATAAATTCATGCCAAAGGTCATCCACCACTTGTGATGGCATGGCCACAAATTTGCAACCGCTTTGAAAATAAGCGAGGAAAAATTGCCGCAAACCACTGGCAATCAATTGGCAATCCTTGAGCTCCAAGTGCGGGTGTTTTTGACGCAAACGCTCAAACAGGCCAAGGGGCAAAGCACCATGGCGGATGAAGGCTTCTCGCGCCACCTGACGCCGGGTTTCTCTCAAGGTCAGCCAAATGACCATGCTGACTGTCCCGACCACAATCACCAACAACAGCAATGCAAGCATCAAAACTCCCTGTTGGCGTTATTTTGCTTGACTGACTTTTAAATCAACGCCCCATCCACCAACTCCACCCAATGCCGCACCGGCAGGCCGCTGCCGCTTTGCAGGTGGGTGATGCAGCCGATGTTGGCGCTCAGCACGCCTTGGGGTTCCAGCGCGTTCAGGTGGCCCAGCTTGCGGTCGCGCAACTGCTTGGACAGATCCGGGTTGAGCACGCTGTAGGTGCCCGCCGAGCCGCAGCAAAGGTGCGATTCATTGGCCGTGACCTTGATCTGGAAGCCCAGGTCGGTCAGGTGTTTCTCGACGCCGCCTTTGAGTTGCTGACCGTGTTGCAGCGTGCAAGGCGGGTGATAGGCCTGCAGGCCTGCGGCTTGCAGCGCCTCAGGTTTGAGCTTGTCCTTGAGCAGCGGCACCAGCTCGGGCAGCAGCTCGCTCAGGTCGCGGGTCAGCGCGCCGATGCGGGCGGCTTTGTCGGCGTACTTCGGGTCGTCTTTGAGCACATGGCCGTAGTCTTTGACCATGACGCCGCAGCCGGAGGCGTTCATGACGATGGCTTCAACCTCGCCGCTCTGCACCAGAGGCCACCAGGCGTCGATGTTGGCGCGCATGTGGTCTTTGCCGCCGTCGTGGTCGTTCAGGTGGAACTTGACCGCGCCGCAGCATCCTGCCTTGGGAGCGGTCACGGTCTGGATGCCTGCGGCGTCCAGCACGCGGGCGGTGGCGGTGTTGATGTTGGGACTCATGCTCGGCTGCACGCAGCCGGCCAGCATCAGCACTTTGCGGGCATGCGTGCGGGTGGGCCATGCGCCAGCGTTTTGAGGCGCAGGCACTTTGGCTTTCAGGCTGCCCGGCAGCAGGCCGCGCACCATTTGGCCCATCTTCATGGCGGGGGCAAACAGGGGCGAAGGCAGGCCTTCTTTCAGCGCCCAGCGCACCAGCTTTTCGCTGGTCGGGCGCTCGACTTTGGCGTCCACCAGTTTGCGGCCGATGTCGACCAAGTGGCCGTATTGCACGCCGCTGGGGCAAGTGCTTTCGCAGTTGCGGCAGGTCAGGCACCGGTCCAGGTGCATCTGGGTTTTGCGGGTGGGCGTTTGGCCCTCCAGCACCTGCTTCATCAGGTAGATGCGGCCACGCGGGCCGTCAAGCTCATCGCCCAGCAGTTGGTAGGTGGGGCAGGTGGCGGTGCAAAAGCCGCAGTGCACACATTTGCGCAGGATGGCTTCGGCTTCGATGCCGTCGGGGGTGTTTTGGTATTCGGGGGCGAGGTTGGTTTGCATGACGATTCGCCTCAGAGTGGGTGCAAGCGGCCGGTGGCGAACACGCCTTTCGGGTCGAACTGTTGTTGCAGTTGTCGCTGAATGCGGTCTTGCACGGCGTCCAACGGGGTGTTCACACCGGCGGTTTTGTCCACCTCGGCATGAACGGCACTGGCACGGAACAAGCTGGCATGACCACCCACCGATTGCGCCAACTCGCGCAGCGGCACCGCCGCCGAGGCCGGAGCCCACAGCCAACGCTGCGCGCCTTGCCACTCGATGTATTCCGCAGGGTGGTCCAGACCGGGCAAGTCCAACACCGGCGCGGTTTGCGGCAGCGACAAGCGCCACAGGCAAGCGTCGGGCGCGGGCGCCTCAAAGAATTGCAAGGTTTGCTCACCGCTGGCCCGCCAGTCGGCAGCGGCTTCGGCCTTGTCCATCACGGTGACTTGTGCACCCAAGGCGGCGGCATCGGCCGTCATGCGGGTCGTGGCCGACTGCACCGCCGCCACCGCGCCACGCAAGCGCACAAACAAATAGTCGGCCACCGGCTGGGCCGTGGTGTCGCGCACCCAGGCGCTGGCGTTCAGCGGCAGGGGCTGACCGCCCCAGCGATGCAACAAGTCGAGCGCCGTTTTTTGCGGCAGACCCGCGCACATGAGCGTGGCCTCGGCCGGGGCCACGGGCAGCACCTTGAGGCTGACTTCGGTGATCAAACCCAACGTGCCCCAGCTGCCCGCCATCAAGCGGCTCACGTCGTAACCCGCCACGTTTTTCATGACCTGACCGCCAAAGGTCAGGTGCTCGCCCAGGCCGTTGATGAAGCGCGCACCCAAAACATAGTCGCGCACAGCGCCAGCGGTGGCACGGGCCGGGCCGCTCAGGCCAGCGGCCACCATGCCGCCCACCGTAGCGCCAGGGCCAAAGTGCGGCGGCTCAAAGGCCAGGCACTGGCCTTTTTCGGCCAAAGCGGCTTCCAACTCGGCCAGCGGCGTGCCGCAGCGGGCAGTGACCACCAACTCGCTGGGCTCGTAACTGACGATGCCCCGGTAAGCGCGGGTGTCGAGCACATCGCCCGTCAGGCTTTGGCCCCAAAAATCTTTGCTGCCACCGCCACGCAAGCGCAGCACGCAGCCATCCGCACCCGCCTGGCGGACGGGGTCGATGAGGGAATTGAGTTGAACTTCCATGGGCAAGGATGGTAACCCCCGTCCTTTGGCGGTCGCGTGAATTTTTTGAACGGGGGGGTTGTGGGAAATTGGGGGAGATGGCCTTTTAGATGCGGGATTCTTTCCCCAGGCTACAAATGACGCTGATCGTTGCCCTCACGGGTGGGGTGGGTCTGCTGTCGTCATTTGCCATGTTGCAGCTGGGCGTGGAGGCAATGGCAGTCCGCTACCCCTTGGCGCTGGCGATGGCCTATTTGTTCTTTCTTTTCTTCATCTGGCTTTGGTTGCATACAAAGGCTGAAGACTGCCTCGACTTTCCCGATTGGACACACACGCTTCCCAGCCCGAGATCGTCCACGGGTTTGCCCGACATCAAGAGTGGCGGGGGTGGGGATTTTGGAGGCGGAGGTGCTACAGGCTCCTTGGACGGAGAAACAACGGTACTTGAATCGACCTTTTCTTCACATTTGGGTGCAGTGGGTGATTCCGTCAGTTCAATGGCCGATACTGACGAGTTGTCCCTGCCGCTCTGGGTCATCATATTGGTCGTCGGCACCGCCATCGCGATGGCCCTCGCCTGCCTCTATGTTGTCTACCTCGCCCCCACCCTGTTTGCGGAGGTACTGGTCGATGGGGCGCTTTCTTAAGCCCTTGTTCGCCATCTCCGAGGGCAAGAGCCTCAGGATTGGTTGTCAAGCACTTTGCGGCGCACCGGACTGCCCTTTGCAGCAACTGCCGTCTTCCTCGTCGTGATCGGTGCGGCCGTGGCCGCCTGTGCGCCAGGCGCAAAGTCCATCGGCGAAGTCATTCAATACGCCAGCACCCAACGCATGACGGGTTCATTGAAAGTACGTTCAGTTTTGTCATCCCCAGCCAATCAAAAAAACAGCTGGTGTTCGTGCGCTACAGCTCAAAGGTGCTGGTGCATTTCCAGTCCACAGGTGATGGATGGCAGTCACGCATGGACAGCGTGCTGCGCCAATACGTGGCAAGCGATTCACGGGGGGCTTGTGCACCGAGGCCCATCATGCGCCACCCCACCCTTTCAGCCACGCCATGCGCAGCTGACCAGTCCACGCTCAGCGCACCAGCAGCAGCGGCACCTTGCAATTGGCCAGCACTTGGGTCGCTACTGAGCCCATGACCAGATTGCCCAGCGTGCCATGCCCGTGCGAGCCCATCACCACCAGATCAAACTTTCCGGATTCGGCAGTTTTTGAAATGATTTCGCCGGCATGGCCCACCTTGGACATGCTTTGGGCATTGATGCCATGACGGGTCAGAAAAGTGGCCACAGGGGCGATCACTTTTTCAGACTCTTCGCGGTGGAAGTCGGCCACCACCTCTTTGCCCACCACGTCCCGCGCACGGGGCGGCAACTGGGGCTGCACCGTCAGCAGGGTGTAGCTGTTGTCCACGCTGAAAAGTTCACTGTGCGTGACCAGATAGGCCAGCATTTTTTTGGTGTAAGAACTGCCGTCAACCGCCAACAAAATTTTCATAAGGTGCTCCTTGCGTGGGTCAAACAAAAGATCAATTTACAGACCGCAGACAGAACACAACTTGAGCTGGGTCATGAACAGCCGCATGAACCAGCGCTCCACGCCCGCCTTGTGTGTGGCAGCAACCCGTTTCCCCCAGCGCGCAGCGCCTTGGGTCATAGCCATTCCCCCGCATGAAGACGCTTCACACAAACTTTGCCTCACATATCGGGGTAAATCCCGATCATCCCGCGCATTAAAGTACATGTTGAGGCGATTTTTGTATAAATCATGAAGCCGTTCATCGTCAGAATTCCCCCACGGTTGAACCAACCGTTGCACTCGAATCCCACCCCTATCAGGAGACCCTTGTGAAATTCCGCTTCGCTTCAGTCCTCGCCGCCTCGCTGTTCAGCGCAGGCATGGCCCAAGCCGCCACCGAACTCGTGATCGCCACCGTCAACAACGGGCACATGATCGAGATGCAAAAACTGTCCAAAAATTTTGAACAGGCCAACCCCGACATCAAACTCAAGTGGGTCACTTTGGAAGAAGGCGTGCTGCGTCAGCGCGTGACCACCGACATCGCCACCAAGGGCGGTCAGTTCGACGTGATGACGATTGGCATGTACGAAACCCCGATCTGGGGCAAAAAAGGCTGGCTGCAAGAACTCAAGACCGACGCCGCCTATGACGTGGACGACCTGCTGCCCGCCATGCGCAACGGCCTGAGCGTGGACGGCAAGTTGTTTGCAGCCCCCTTCTACGGCGAAAGCTCGATGCTGATGTACCGCAAGGACTTGGCTGACAAAGCGGGTGTGCAAGTGCCCGAGCGCCCTACTTGGCCCCAAATCAAGGATCTGGCCGCCAAAATGCATGACCCCAAGAACGGCGTGTACGGCATTTGCCTGCGCGGCAAGCCCGGCTGGGGCGACAACATGGCCTTCCTGACCACCTTGGTCAACACCTTTGGCGGTCAGTGGTTTGACATGAACTGGAAACCCCAGTTGGAATCCAAGCCCTGGAAAGAAGCGATCAACTTCTATGTGGACCTGCTGAAGAACTACGGCCCTCCCGGCTCGTCGGCCAACAGCTTCAACGAAATCCTGGCGCTGACCAACTCAGGCAAGTGCGGCATGTGGATCGACGCGACCATCGCCGCTTCGTTTGTGAGCGACCCCAAGCAGTCCAAAGTGGCTGACAAGATGGCCTTTGCACAAGCCCCCACCATGAACACCCCCAAAGGGGCCAACTGGCTGTGGGCTTGGTCACTGGCCATTCCTGCGGGTTCCAAGAAAGTGGACGCGGCGCAAAAGTTTGTCAGCTGGGCCACGTCCAAGGACTACATCAACCTGGTGGGCAAGACCAACGGCTGGGGCACCGTGCCCACCGGCACCCGCAAGAGCACCTATGCCAACGCCGAGTTCGTGAAGGCTGCACGCTTTGCATCGGCTGAGAAGACCGCCATCGACTCGGCCAACCCGAACGATTCCACTTTGCCCAAGAGCCCGTATGTGGGTGTGCAGTTCGCGGCCATCCCCGAGTTCCAGGCCATTGGCATCGCTGTGGGTCAGCAAATGAGCGCCGCCTTGTCGGGCAAGTCCACCGTGGACGCGGCTCTGAAGGCCAGCCAAGTGGCTGCTGACCGTGAAATGAAGAAAGCCGGTTACTACAAGTAAGCCGGTCAAACGGGTGGGCTGACTGACTGAGCTCACCCACCCAAACCGTTGCTGGTTTGATGGGTGTGCCGCTGCGGGTTGACCGGGCGGCACACTTTCCGGTCTATTGAGAGATTGCCCCCATGAACCGCCCTCGTCCCCAACTGCTGCCCCGTTTGCTGCTCACGCCTGCCGTGGCCACGCTTTTCCTGTGGATGATCGTGCCGCTGGTGATGACGATTTATTTCAGCCTCATCCGCTACAACTTGCTCCAGCCCGACGTGACCGGCTTCGCAGGCTTGGACAACTTCGAATACTTCATCACCGACCCGTCTTTTTCGACCGCAGTTGGCAACACTTTGCTGCTGCTGGGCAGCGTGATCGCCATCACCGTGGTGCTGGGCGTGGCGATTGCCTTGCTGATCAACGAACCCTTTGCCGGGCGTGGCCTGGTGCGGGTGCTGCTGATTTCTCCCTTCTTTGTCATGCCCACGGTCAATGCACTGCTGTGGAAAAACATGATGATGAACCCGATTTATGGCGTGCTGGCGCAGGTCTGGATCTTCTTTGGCCTGACGCCGGTGGACTGGCTGACCGACTGGCCCTTGCTGTCGGTGATCGTCATGGTGGCCTGGCAATGGCTGCCGTTTGCCACGCTGATTTTCATGACTGCGCTGCAAAGCATGGACCGCGAGCAGCTCGAAGCCTCGCGCATGGACGGTGCCCATTACGGCCAACAACTGCGTTACCTGTACCTGCCGCACCTGGGCCGCTCGGTGGCGGTGGTCGTCATGATCGAGCTGATCTTTTTGCTCAGCGTGTTTGCCGAGATTTACACCACCACCGGCGGTGGCCCAGGTGACGCCAGCACCAACGTGGCGTTTCTGATCTTCAAGCAGGCGCTGCTCAACTTTGACGCTGGTGTGGCTTCGGCCGGTGCGTTGTTTGCGGTCGTGCTGGCCAACATCGCTGCTGTGTTCATGATCCGCATGGTTGGCAAAAACCTCGACAAATAAGACCTCGCCCATGTCCAGACTTTCCATCCTGACCCCCGCATACCTTGTGCGCACCCTGGCCGCCTGGAGCGTGGCTTTGCTGCTGTTCTTTCCGCTGGGCTGGTTGTTGCTCACGGCGTTCAAGACCGAGTTGCAGGCCATTGCCGTGCCGCCAGAATTTTTCTTCACGCCCACGCTGGACAACTTCCACGAAGTGCAAGAGCGCAGTGACTATTTGCTCTATGCCAAGAACTCGGTCATCACCAGCGTGGTGTCGACTTTGCTGGGCTTGATGATCGCCGCGCCTGCGGCCTATGCGATGGCGTTTTTCAAGGGCAAGTACACCAAGGACATCCTGATGTGGATGTTGTCCACCAAGATGATGCCCGCCGTGGGGGCGCTGGTGCCGGTGTATGTGCTGGCCCAAAAAAGCCAACTGCTCGACTCGCAGCTCGCGCTGATCATCGTGTTCACACTGTCCAACTTGCCCATCATGGTGTGGATGCTGTATTCGCACTTCAAGGACATCCCGCACGAGATTCTGGAAGCGGCCCGCATGGACGGTGCCACGCTCTGGCAAGAAGTGCGCATGGTGCTGCTGCCGCTGGCTTTGGGCGGGCTGGCTTCCACCGGTTTGCTGTGCCTGGTGCTCAGCTGGAACGAAGCCTTCTGGAGCCTGAACCTGACGGCCGCCAAGGGCGGCACGCTGGCCACATTGATCGCCAGCTACTCCAGCCCCGAAGGCCTGTTCTGGGCCAAGCTGTCGGCCGCGTCCCTCATGGCGATTGCCCCCATCGTCGTCTTCGGCTGGTTCAGCCAAAAGCAATTGGTGCAAGGCCTGACCTTTGGCGCCGTCAAGTAAACCCTTCATCGCGATCACTCACACCATGGCTTATCTCCAACTTCAGGGCATCGAAAAATTCTTTGGCGAGCACCGCGCCATCAAGGGTATTGACCTGGCCATCGAGCCGGGCGAGTTCATCGTCTTTGTCGGGCCCTCGGGCTGTGGCAAATCCACTTTGCTGCGCCTGATTGCCGGGCTGGAGCAGATCGACGGCGGCAAACTGAGCCTGGAAGGCCGCGACATCACGCACCTGCCGTCCAGCCAGCGCGACCTGGCCATGGTGTTCCAGAGTTATGCGCTGTACCCGCACATGAGCGTGTTCGAGAACATGAGCTTTGCGCTCAAGCTGGCCAAGGTGGCCACCGACGTGATCCAAGAAAAAGTCGAGCGTGCGGCCGCCATCCTGAACCTCACGGCCTACCTGAACCGCACCCCCAAAGACCTCTCGGGCGGGCAACGCCAGCGCGTGGCGATTGGCCGCGCCATTGTGCGTGCACCCAAGGTGTTTTTGTTTGACGAGCCGCTGTCCAACCTGGACGCCGCGCTGCGCGGGCAGACCCGCGTGGAAATCGCCAAACTGCACCGCGACCTGGGCGCGACCACCATCTATGTGACGCACGACCAGGTCGAGGCCATGACGCTGGCCGACCGCGTGGTGGTGCTGCGCGATGGCCAGATCGAACAAGTGGGCACGCCGCTGGAGCTGTATGACCGCCCGGCAAACCAGTTTGTGGCGCAGTTCATCGGCACGCCGCAGATGAACGTGGTGCCGCTGGATAAGTTGCCGCCCGTGGTGCAGCAGATCGCGCCCGCAGGGGCCATGGGTGGTTCCATTGGCTTGCGACCTGAAGCCGTGTTGCTGCGCCCCCAAGGGCAAGGCGGTATTGCGGGCCGTGTGGACCTGGTGGAAGCGCTGGGCGCTGAAACCCTGGTCTACGTCAGCACGCCTGAAGGGGCCACGTTGGTGGCTCGCCTGAGCGAGCGCACCCCACTGGTCGCGGGCAACCCGGTCACGCTGGATGTGGCGACTGAGCACGCCCACTGGTTTGACAACAGCGGCCGCGTGGTCCGACACAACCCCAGCGCCGTGGCTGCCGCCCTGGCCTGAACCCTTTTCTCTTTTCAAGAGCACGACACCATGAACCCCACACATCCTCTGAGCGGCCAGGTCGCTGCCGTCACTGGCGCGGCATCAGGCATCGGGTTTGCCAGCGCGCAGGCCATGGTCAACGCGGGCGCGACCGTGGTGCTGGTCGACCGTGACAGCGTGGCACTGGACAAAGCCTGCGCCACGCTGGGGGCCAGCGCTTTGCCGCTGGTGCTTGACCTGCTGGACCCGGCGCAATGCGCGGCCATGCCCGAGCGCATCCTGGCATTGGCCGGGCGGCTGGACATCTTCCATGCCAACGCGGGCCTGTATGTGGGCGGTGATCTGGTGGATGCGACAGACGAGGCCATCGACCGCATGCTCCACCTGAACGTCAACGTGGTGATGAAGAACGTGCGCGGCGTGCTGCCGCACATGATCGGGCGCGGTGCCGGCGACATCATTGTGACCAGCTCCCTTGCGGCGCATTTCCCCACACCTTGGGAGCCAGTCTATGCGTCGAGCAAATGGGCCATCGATTGTTTTGTGCAGACCACGCGCCGACAGGTGTTCAAGCACGGCATCCGCATGGGGGCCATCTCGCCGGGGCCAGTCATCACCTCGCTCTTGGCCGACTGGCCTGCCGACAAGCTGGCCGAAGCCAAGGCCAATGGCAGCTTGCTCGAAGCCTCTGAAGTCGCACAGGTGGTGCTGTTCATGCTCACCCGTCCACGCGGCATGACCATCCGCGACGTGGTCATGATGCCCACAAATTTTGACCTCTGAATCCAAACTGTTGACGCGCATTTTTTTGTTGATCTGCGTTCAAAAACCTTTCTTCCTTTTTGACCATGAACACCATCCTGCACCTGGGCCTGGGCTCTTTCCACCGCGCACACCAAGCTGTTTATGTGCACCAGTTGCGGCAGCTGGGTGATAGGGGTTGGGGCATCGTCGGCGGCAACCTGCGGCCCGACATGCTCGACACCATCGCCGCTCTGCAAGCGCAAGGTGGCGCCTACACCCTGGAGACCGTCACGCCCCAGGGCGAGAAAACCTACACCCGCATCACCTCCATCCAGCGCGTCATTCCATATCAGGACGATCTGGCCCCGCTGGTGGCCATGGGCGCCGATGCGGCCACGCGCATCATCAGCTTCACCGTGACCGAAGCGGGCTACTACCTGGACGCCCAGAACCGGCTGGACTGGGCCAGCTTTGCGGATTTGCGAGCCGACCTGGACGCGGTCAAAGCGGGTCGAGCAGGCCACACCATTTATGGCGGCCTGGTCACCATCTTGCGTGCACGCATGCAGGCGGGCAGTGGCCCGGTGACGCTCATGAACTGCGACAACCTGCGCCACAACGGCGAGCGTTCGCGCAGCGGCTTGCTGCAATTCATCGAAGCGCTGGGCGACAACGCACTGGCCCAGTGGGTGCAGGCCAACACCACCAGCCCCAACGCCATGGTCGACCGCATCACACCCCGGCCCACGCCTGATGTGGCGGTGCGCGTGAAAGCCGCCACCGGGCAGGACGACCCGGCCGCCCTGATGGGCGAGAGCTTCATCCAGTGGGTGATCGAAGACCGTTTCATCGCGGGCCGCCCTGATTGGGAGCGGGTGGGTGTGGAGATGGTCGACTCGGTTGATGCTTACGAAGAAGCCAAGATTCGCCTGCTCAACGCCACGCACAGCTGCATCGCCTGGGCGGGCACGCTGGTGGGCACCACCTACATCCACGAAGGCACCCAAGACGCAGTGATCCGCCGCTTTGCGTTTGACTACGTGACCGACGACGTGATCCCGGTGCTGGACACGCCCGAAAATCCGTGCCCGCTGGACCTGCCGCGCTACCGCGATGTGGTGCTCGACCGCTTCAGCAACCCCGCCATCCAGGACACCAACCAGCGCGTGGCCATGGACGGCTTCAGCAAGGTGCCCGGCTTCATCGCGCCCACCATCCGTGAACGCCTGGCCCTTGGCGAAAGCATCGACAGCGTGGCCATGTTGCCCGCGCTGTTCCTGGCGTATTTGCAGCGCTGGCATGCCGGGCAGATCCCCTACTCCTACCAGGACCAGGCCATGAAGACCGAGGTGGCGCACGCCATGTGCGAAGCGCCCGACCCGGTGGCGGCATTCTGTGCCGACGCCACTTTGTGGGGTGAGTTGGCAGGGGATGCCCGCCTGGTGAATGCGGTGCGCAATGCCCATGATCGGGTGGGCCGCTTTGTCGCAGCACACCCGGCTGTGACAAACTGACAGGCTCTTTGTTCACCGCCCCACAGCACACCCCTGAGCCGCGCCATGACCGTCCGCACCCGCACCGTTCCCCGCCAGATCAAACCCGAGCTGGAGCATGAGCTGGTCCGCTCGCCCAACATGGGCTACGAGCCGTCCAGCGAAGTGGGCTTTGTGCGCTGCCTGGCGCACGGTTTTCCTACGCCGCTGGCGCGTTGGCATTACCACGACGAATACGAGCTGCACCTGATCACCGCCACCTCGGGCAAGGTGTTTGTGGGCGACTGGATCGGGCCGTTTCAGCCGGGCCAACTGGTGCTGACAGGCCCGCGCCTGCCGCACAACTGGGTGACCATGGATTTGCCCGACGGGGGCGTGGCCGAGCGCGATCTGGTGATCCAGTTCGCGCACGACCCGCTGGTGCATGCCAGCCAGACCATCCCCGAGCTGAGCGAGATCTTGCCCCTGCTGGAGCGGGCGCGCCACGGCATCGAATTTTTTGGTGTATCCGAGATCGCGCACACGCACTGGCACAAGGTCAAACGGGCTCACGGCTTGCGGCGCTTCACCGCGTTTTGTGAATTCCTGGCCGATCTGGCGGCCTGCAACGATTACCGGCTGCTGTCGAGTGCGCAGCTGCAAAGCAACGACGACGACACCTCGATCGACCTGATCAACAGCGTGCTCAGCCGCATCACCGATCAGCTGGCGGAATCGCATTCGGCCGCCGCGCTGGCGGCCGAGTTGGGCATGAGCGAGAGCCGGTTCAGCCGCTTTTTCCGCAAGGCCACGGGCAACACCTTCACCGACTTTGTGAACCGCGTGCGCATCAGCCGCGCCTGCCAATTGCTGATGGATACCGACCAGCAAATCACCCATATTTGCTACGAAGTCGGCTTCAACAGCGTGGCCAATTTCAACCGGCGCTTTTTGGAAATCAAGGGCATGAAGCCCTCGGATTTCAGGCGTCAGTCGCTCACGCGCTTCAGTGGCGCGCATTGATTTTTTTTGGCCCGTCATTTCATGCGGGCCAGCCAATTCTGAAAGCCTGCGACATGTTTCTTGGCCTCGACCTGGGCACTTCCGAACTCAAAGCCCTGCTGCTGAACGATCAGCACCAGGTCTTGGCCACGGCGCGTGCGCCGCTCACGGTGCAGCGCCCGCAAGCGCTATGGTCTGAGCAAGACCCAGCCAGTTGGTGGCTGGCGCTGGAGCGCGTCATGGACGCTTTGCAACGCGAGCAGCCCGAAGCGCTGGCCCGTTTGCAGGGCGTCGGTTTGTCCGGCCAGATGCACGGCGCGGTGCTGCTGGATGCACAAGACGCCGTCTTGCGTCCGGCCATTTTGTGGAACGACGGGCGCAGTGGCGCACAGTGCGAACAACTCACGGCACAGGTGCCCGAGCTGGCGCGCATCACCGGCAACCTGGCCATGCCGGGTTTCACGGTACCCAAACTTTTGTGGGTGCGCGCGCATGAACCGGCCTTGTTTGCAAAAACCCGGCGCGTGCTCTTGCCCAAAGACTGGCTGCGCTTGCGATTGACCGGTGAAGCCGTGAGCGAGATGTCGGATGCCGCAGGCACGCTCTGGCTCGACACCGGGCGGCGCGATTGGTCTGACACGATGCTGGCCGCTTGTGGGCTAAACCGCAGCCACATGCCGCGTTTGGTGGAGGGCAGTGAGGTCTCGGCTTTTTTGAAGCCCGAACTGTGCCGCCGTTGGGGTTTGCCGGAGCGCGTGCCGGTGGCCGGTGGCGCGGGCGACAACGCGGCCAGCGCCGTGGGCATGGGCCTGGTTCGGCCCGGGCAAGGCTTTGTGTCGCTGGGCACGTCGGGCGTGGTGTTTGTCAGTGGTGCGCGGTTTGCGCCCAACCCGGCGCAGGGCCTGCACGCGTTTTGCCATGCCTTGCCGGGGCGCTGGCACCAAATGTCGGTCATGCTGAGTGCAGCCAGCGCCGTGACTTGGGCTGCCAGACAACTGGCGTTTGCAGACGAGGCCAGCTTGCTGGCCACTGCGGCACAGCTGCCGCAAGCCGACCGTCGCACGGCCCCGCTGTATTTGCCTTACTTGAGTGGCGAGCGCACACCGCACAACCAGCCACTGGCCACGGCCAGTTGGGTGGGCATGACGGCAGCACATGGCCGCGAAGCGCTCGCTTATGCCGTGGCCGAGGGCGTGGCTTTCGGCTTGCGCGACGGCTTGCAGACTTTGGGCACTTCAGAGCCTGCCTTGCAGAGTTTGTCTTTGGTGGGCGGCGGCGCACGCGACGCGTGGTGGGCGCAGCTGCTGGCCGATTCGCTGGGCCTGCGTTTGACACTGCATGAAGGCGCTGAAACCGGTGCGGCTTTGGGCGCTGCGCGTTTGGCATGGGTGGCGTGTGGTGGCACGCTGGAAGCGGTGTGCACCACGCCGCCTGTGACCCGCAGCTTTGCACCCGATGCGGCGCGGCACGCCGTGTTGTCAAAACGTCATGCGCGCTTTCAGGCGCTGTACCGGGCGATGTCGCCACTTTTCTAACAGCCAAAAATCGGCCCTTGCCAATGGGCTACCCAAAACACATCTCCGCATATTTCCGTGATCCACAACCCCCGACATTGCGGGTTGCATCGTTCGCGCCGATTGGGGGCGCTGTAGGTGTGTGAAAACATGTCGGACTCTTCGAGTACCGACCTACGACGTCGCTGGTTTTTGTAGGTCGGCGGTCGAAGACCCCGACGTTGCGGGTTGCATCGTTCGCGCCGATTGGGGGCGATGTGGGTGTGTGAATACATGTCGGACTCTTCGAGTGCCGACCTACGAAGGCGTTGGTTTTTTGTAGGTCGGTGGTCGCAGACCCAGACATTGCGGGTTGCATCGTTCGCGCCGATTGGGGGCGCTGTGGGTGTGCGAAAACATGTGGGACTCTTCGAGTGCCGACCTACGACGTCACTGGTTTTTGTAGGTCGGCGGTCAAAGACCCCGACGTTGCGGGTTGCATCGTTCGCGCCGATTGGGGGTGCTGTGGGCGTGCGAATACATGTCGGACTCTTCGAGTGCCGACCTACGACGTCGCTGTTTTTTGTAGGTCGGCGGTCGCAGACCCCGACGTTGCGGGTTGCATCGTTCGCGCCGATTGAGGGCTATGTGGGTGTGCGAATACATGTCGGACTCTTCGATTGCCGACCTACGACGTCACTGGTTTTTGTAGGTCGGCGGTCGAAGACCCCGACGTTGCGGGTTGCATCGTTCGCGCCGATTGGGGGCGCTGTGGGCGTGCGAATACATGTCGGACTCTTCGAGTGCCGACCTACAACATCGCTGGTTTTTGTAGGTCGGCGGTCGAAGACCCCGACATTGCGGGTTGCATCGTTCGCGCCGATTGGGGGCGCTGTGGGTGTGCGAATACATGTCGGACTCTTCGATTGCCGACCTACGACGTCACTGGTTTTTGTAGGTCGGCGGTCAAAGACCCCGACGTTGCGGGTTGCATCGTTCGCGCCGATTGGGGGTGCTGTGGGCGTGCGAATACATGTCGGACTCTTCGAGTACCGACCTACGACGTCGCTGTTTTTTGTAGGTCGGCGGTCGAAGACCCCGACGTTGCGGGTTGCATCGTTCGCGCCGATTGGGGGCGCTGTGGGCGTGTGAAAACATGTCGGACTCTTCGAGTACCGACCTACGAAGGCGTTGGTTTTTTGTAGGTCGGCGGTCGAAGACCCCGACGTTGCGGGTTGCATCGTTCGCGCCGATTGGGGGTGCTGTGGGTGTGCGAAAACATGTGGGACTCTTCGAGTGCCGACCTACAACATCGCTGGTTTTTGTAGGTCGGTGGTCGCAGACCCCGACATGGACATCAGCCAATGCTCAAGACGTGTTGCGCCTGAAAGCGGATTTGTTCGTTTTTTTTCGCGTAGCCCAAGGGATTGGCGACCACGCGGCAGCCTTGGTGTGTGTAGTCGCTGGGACAATGCAGGTGGCCGTGCAACCAGACTTGGGCTTGGGGCAGCAAGGCATCGAGGGCATTGCAAAAGCCCGCCGTGCCGGGTGTCTCGCCATAACGCGGGTCAGCGCTGCGCAGGCTGGGGGCGAAGTGGGTCACGACCACCGTGTGCCCATCAAAGGGGGTGTTCAAGGCGTCACTCAGCCAGCTTTGGCATTGCAGCGCCTGTTCACGCATGGCCTCGGCCAGCCAGGGCTCGCCCGCCCGCGTGGTGCCCGTTTTGCGCAGGTAATAGTTGGCCGCCCGAAAGGCCTTGTCGCGCGCCTTGAGCTGGCGGGTGTATTGGCTGTTGGGGTGGCTGAAGTGGGCAGGCAGTTTCTCGGGCAATGCTTGGCCCGCCAGCGGGCCGAGTGCGTCAAAGTCTGACCACAGCGTGGTGCCGATGAAGCGGATGCCGTTCATTTGCAGCGTTTGGCGCTCCAGCCAGGTGATGCCCAGCCGTTCACAGGTTTCCTGCATTCGGGTGTGGGCTTGGTCAAAGTCCAGGCCATCGTATTCGTGGTTGCCCGGCACAAAGAACACGGGCGTGGGCCAACCGTGGCGCGGCGAAAACCGCGCCAGACCGAAGTCGGCATCGCCCGCTGCACTGAGGGCTGAGTTGTTTTGATAGGAGCCGATGTCGCCTGCCAGCACCAGCAGCTCAGCGCCGGGCGCGGGCGTGGGCACGAAATCGGGGTGGGTTTCCAGGTGCAAATCCGACAGCAGTTGGAGCTTCATGAGGGGTCTTGTACGGCGAATGCGCTTTGCGCTACTTGCAGCAATTGTCCACGCAGCCATTGGTGGGCACTGTCGTGCTGCATTTTGCGGTGCCACAAGGCCTCCACATGCACGGGCGGCACATCCAGCGGCAAATCACGCAGCACCAACTGGTCGGTCATGCCCGTGGTGGGTACGAAATGCCTGGGCAACACGGTCAACAAGTCAGAGTTGACCACCACCTGGCCTGCGGTGAAAAACTGGTTCACGGTCAGCACGATGCGGCGCTGCCTGCCTATCGATGCCAATGCTTCGTCCACAAAACCATACGGGCGCCCCGAAAAGCTCACCAGCAAATGCCGTGCAGCGCAGTAACTGTCCAGTGTCAGAGGATCGTTGGCCAAGGGGTGGCCTTGGCGCATGACACAGACATATTCGCCTGCATACAGTCGCTGATGCTCAAACGCCACCGCCTCGCCAGCCTGGGCGCGTCCCGTCAAATCGGTCAACACCGCCGGGAAATAGCCCAGCGCCATGTCCGCCGCACCATCGCTGAGCAGACGACGCGGGTCGCGTGTAGTCAGGGGCACAACGCGCATGGACACGCCCGGGGCCTCGGTTTGCATTTGACGGGCCAGACCACCCATCAACTCGGCAGCGGTGGCGTCGGCCATGGCCAGCACAAAGGTGCTGTGGGCCTCGGCAGGCACAAACGCACTGGGCACCAGCGCGTCCTGCAATTGGCGCAACGCCTCTCGCACGCTCGGCCACAGGGCCAAGGCACGCGGCGTGGGCTCGATGCCATGGCCCTGCCTGCGCACCAGTTCATCGTTCAGGGCATCACGCAGGCGGCGCAGGGCATTGCTCACGGCGGGCTGGGTGAGGGACAAATTGCGCGCGGCCTTGGTCAGGCTGCGCTCAGCCATGACTTCGTCAAAGACCCGAAGCAGATTCAGGTCCAACGTGCGAAATGAAGCTGGAATGTGCGAGTTCATGGCTTGCCTTCGGAGAAGTCACTCCTATTATCACCATTGTGAATGATGAATATCATGAATATAAAGTTGAACAACACTCGTATTAACCCTAATATTCGTTTCACGGTTTTATCAGTTTTATGCCATTCGGCACCTGAAAGACCTTTTTTAAGGGAAAATAAAATGACCATTGCCACCAAATCCACCTTGGGCCACCTGCCCGTTTCTACAGCTTCTGCTGTCCCCTCCACTTCGGCCAAAACTCTGGCCACCTTGCTGCTTGCCGCTGGCGTCGCGGCGCTGGTCGTCATGGCCGACCAGATGATCGACGACTGGGCCGAAACCCATGTGGTCGCTTCCTGGCTCGCTTTGTGGGCTGTGGCCGTGCTGGCCATCGCCGCACTGCGCGGTGTCAGCCGCATGTTTGCACAAAAAATGATGGGGGGCCTGGACGCCTGGTCGGCCAGCGTGGCACGTCGCCGCTCTGACGAACGCCTGTGGGCCATGGCCCAATCGGACGTTCGCATGATGCGCGACTTGCAATCGGCCATGGACCGCGCTGCGGACAACGACACAGCCGCCACCGATGTGACCACCCTGATGGGCCGCCGTGCTGCCCGCATTGTGCGCAACCATCTGTACCACATCTGAACAGCCTGACAGGCCTTCACTGACCAGAGCCTCCTTCGGGAGGCTTTTTTCATGCGCGTTTCAAAGGCTTGGTTTGTGCCTGCGTCTGCAGCTGTACGCCAAGAATGTCGGACTCTTCGAGTGCCGACCTACCTGAATGCCAATGATCCAACGCTTCGGTGCGGCCTTGTAGGTCGGTGGTCGCAGACCCCGACATTGGGGTGATTGAGCGGTGGCGCGGTTTTTTTGACTGTTGAAGCGCATGGGGCAGATGTCGGACTCTTCGAGTGCCAACCTACAAAGACTCACGCTCTGCGCATGAGGCAGCGGTATGCGCAGGTCGGTTCTCGCAGAGTCTGACGCTGGCCTGGTGAATCAGGTCTCGCGTGCCTGGCGCGAAGCCAGGTAAATGCCGGGCAGGATCAGGGCAGCGCCCATGAGGTGGTGCCAGCCCATGGACTCGCCCAGCACGGCCCAAGCGGTCAAGCCGCCATACAAAGGCCCCAGATACAAGCTGGCGGCCACGCGACTGGCGCCCAGCATTTTTTGACAAAACCCATACGCCCAATAGGCGCCAATGCCCGGCACCAGGCCCGCGCTCACCACCAGCCAGGTGGCCTGCGTGCTCCAGGCAGGCGTATCGGCTTGCATGCTTTCCCACGCCGCAAACGGCAAAAGCACCAGCACCCCGCCCATGCAAATGGTGGCCAGCCGTGCGGTGGCACTGAGCGGGCTGGCCCACTTCTTTTGCAGCAAGGCATAGCCCGCCCAAGAGACCATGGCCAGCACGATCCAGCCATCCCCCGCCACCCATTGCACTTGGGCCAGGGACAGCCACTGGCCCTTGACCACCACATGAAAAACACCCGACAAGGCCACGAGCACGCCCAGGCCCTGCCGCCAGGAAAACCGCTCACCCAGCCACAACACGGCGCCCAGGGCGATCAGCACAGGCGATGCGGCGTAAATGAGCGCGATGTTCATGGCGGTGGTGGTCTGCGCACCTTTGTAAACCCAGGCACCGCAAATGAGCATGCCCAAAGCACCCAGCACCAGATACTGCCACGCAGCCCGCAGCGTGCCGCGCCTTTCAAGCCACAGTTCGTGACGCGCCAAGAAACTCAAAATCAAACCCGCCAAAGCCCAACGACCCAGCGCCAACATGTGCGGCGCCACCACGCCCGGCGCACTGCGGGCCACGATGTAATTGACCGACCACAGCGCAGGCGTGATCCACAGCAGCCATTGGGCCAGGCGGTAGCGGGATTCGGGGGTTTTGAGAAAAGGCATTGCTTTGGGATTATTCCGCCTTAAAAAAAACCGCCCCGGTTTGTGCCCGGGGCGGTTACAAGAGCAAGCGCCCGGTGGGCGCGCAAGCTGATGCTTAAGCAGCCAAACGGGCTTCCAGCGCGGCCTTGGTGTCCAGCAATGCCTTGGGCATGTTGTACGCCAATTGGTCGAAATGGGCGTCGTGCAGCTTGAATTCGGCTTGCCAGGCGGCTTTGTCGATGCTGGTGACCGACTTGAACTGATCGGCACTGAAGTCCAGGCCAGTCCAGGTGATTTCACCGTAAGTGGGGGCCACGCCGAACATGGTCTCTTCGCCTGTGGCTTTGCCTTCGAGGCGGTCAATCATCCACTTGAGCACGCGCATGTTGTCGCCGTAACCGGGCCACACGAACGAGCCGTCTTCGCCCTTGCGGAACCAGTTCACGCAGTACATGGCGGGCAGCTTGTGGCCAGCGGCCTCAGCCTTGGCACCGGTGTCCAGCCAGTGCTGGAAATAGTCGCTCATGTTGTAGCCACAGAAAGGCAGCATCGCGAACGGGTCGCGGCGCACCACGCCTTGCGCGCCAAAGGCGGCAGCGGTGGTCTCCGAGCCCATGGTCGCGGCCATGTAAACGCCTTCCGTCCAGGTACGTGCTTCGGTGACGAGGGGCACGGTGGTGGAGCGGCGGCCGCCGAACATGAACACGTCGATCGGCACGCCTGCAGCGTCATCCCAAGCGGGGTCAAGCGCCGGATTGTTGGTTGCGGCCACCGTGAAGCGGGCATTGGGGTGGGCGGCTTTGGCACCGGTTTCCTTGGCGATCTGGGGTGTCCAGTCCTTGCCTTGCCAGTCGATCAGGTGATCGGGCACAGAGCCAGTGTCTTTTTCCATGCCTTCCCACCACACGTCGCCGTCGTCGGTCAGGGCCACGTTGGTGAAGATCACGTCCTTGTGCAGGCTCAGCATGCAGTTGGGGTTGGTCTTCATGTTGGTGCCAGGAGCGACGCCAAAGTAACCGGCTTCGGGGTTGATGGCGTACATCTTGCCGTCGGTGTGGGGCTTGACCCAAGCGATGTCGTCACCGATGGTGGTCACGCTCCAGCCCTCGAAGGCCTTGGGTGGCACCAGCATCGAGAAGTTGGTCTTGCCGCAAGCGCTGGGGAAAGCCGCTGCAACGTGGTATTTCTTGCCCTCGGGGTTGGTCACGCCCAAGATGAGCATGTGCTCGGCCAGCCAGCCTTGGTCTTTGCCCATGTTGGAGGCGATGCGCAGTGCAAAGCACTTCTTGCCCAGCAGCGCGTTGCCGCCGTAGCCCGAACCGTAAGACCAGATCTCGCGGGTCTCAGGAAAGTGCACGATGTACTTGGTGGTGGGGTTGCAAGGCCAGGGGGTGGTGTCTTTTTGGCAAACACCGTCGATGGTGGCCAAAGGTGCGCCCACGGTGTGCATGCAAGGCACGAAGTCGCCGTTGGTGCCCAGCACGTCAAACACGGCTTTGCCCATGCGGGTCATGATCTTCTGGTTGACGGCGACGTAAGCGCTGTCGGTCAGCTCAATGCCGATGTGGCTGATGTGCGAACCCAGAGGGCCCATCGAGAAAGGCACCACGTACATCGTGCGGCCAGCCATGCAGCCGTCAAACAGCGGGTTGAGCGTGGCGCGCATTTGCGCGGGTTCCATCCAGTTGTTGGTGGGGCCGGCGTCTTCTTTTTTGGCAGAGCAGATGTAAGTGCGGTCTTCCACGCGGGCCACGTCCGACGGGTCAGAGCAAGCCAAGAAAGAGTTGGGGCGCTTGGCGGGGTTGAGCTTTTTGAAGGTGCCCGCAGTCACCAGTTCGGCGCACAGGCGGTCGTACTCTTCTTGCGAGCCGTCACACCAATAGATGTTGGCAGGCTTGCACAGGGCGGCCATTTCGGCAACCCAGGCGATCAGTTTCGCGTTCTTGACGTACGCGGGGGTGTTGAGGTTCAGGCCCTGCATCACGGGTGAGTTCATGGGAAAGCTCCAAAGTTTAAAAATCGTTTTTTCAAAAACACCTGCCACTTGGGCGGTGGGGGTCTTTGAAAAAACGATGAGGCCATTGACATGCTGGCGTCATGCCGATCATGTAACCCGCTGGTAACCGGGGCCTCGATTTTAGGGAGCCTCAGCTTGCTGTGCCTTTCAAAAGGACAGAAAACAACTTCAAATCTATGCAAAAAATGCATGATGTTATGCCGATTGATCGCATCCGAGCGATTCATTCAGGCCCCATCGGCAGGGTATGGCACTCTGCACAGCCCGCCTGAGTCGGCTTCACAGCCGCAGAAAAAACAAAACCCGCAAGGCCAAGCCGTTGCGGGTTGTTGTCAGGGGGTGAGGCTTTTCAGCCGGTCACCAGGAGACCCAATGATCAAGCCATGTACACGGCAATGAAGGCCAGCAAGAAAATCAGCAAAGCGCCAGCAGCCGGAATGACCACAGGAATGTGCTTGACCACGTTTTCAACGGGATCGTCAGAAGTATGGGCGTCGTTGTGAGCAGACATGAGGAACCTCAAAACAAGAATGGCCTTATTGTAGCCAAGCCCGACTGGCACTGGCCTGACGCCCGCCCATCACATCAACGCATAGGTGGTGCTGGCCCGAAAAACGCTTTTGCCATCCTCAGCCCCGGCCAGGTCGATCTCGCCAAAGGCCATGGCCTTTCCGGCGCGCAGCACCCGGGCTGTCACCAGCGCATCCTGCCCCGACAGAGGCTTCATGAAGGTGCTGGACAGTTGCACCGTGCTGCAAGGTCGAAACTCGCCAAAGTGCCCAATCAGCGCCAGCACCATGGCCGTGTCGGCCGCCGCCATCATGGCCTGGCCGCACAACATGCCCCCTACGCGCGAAAGCTGCTCGCTTTGCGGCATGCGCAAGGTCACGCTGTCGGCGTCAAAACGCTCGACTGTCAGATTCAGCGCCTGCACCCAAGGGGCAAACAGCTCGGACAGGGATTGCTGGAGGATTTCTGTGGTGATGGTGCTCATGGGGGCAGTTTAATTCGACCTGTCGGTGTGAACAGTGCTCTCTATACTGGTCATTTTCAATGGGGTCTGTCGTCAAGCCTGTCGCCCATCGACATCCACAACGCGGCCTGAAACGTCATGACTACTTCCATCCTCGTTCTGGGCGCCGGCATGGTCGGCACCTGCACCGCCTTGCATTTGCAGCAGCGCGGTTTCGATGTCGTGTTGGTAGACCGGCGTGCGCCCGGGCAAGAAACGTCTTTTGGCAATGCGGGTCTGATCCAGCGCGAAGCGGTCGAGCCCTATGCCTTTCCGCTTGAGCCTGGCTTTTTGCTGAACGTGGCCTTGGGGCGTGGTGCCGAAGTGCATTGGCATGCGCGGGGTTTGTGGCAGATGGCCGGACCCTTGCTGCGCTACCTGCGCCATTCACACCCCAAGCGTCATGCACAAGCTACCCAAGCCTACAGCCGCCTGATCGCCCACGCCACCGAAGAACACGACCTGCTGATCGCAGCAGCAGGCGCGCAAGATTTGGTGGCGCGTGAAGGCTTTCGTTTTGTGTTCCGCACGGCCGAGGCATTCGACGAGGCGGCGCAGCGGGCTGTAGATTTGCACACGCGTTTTGGCGTGCGCTACCAAGCAGAAAACACCATCCAGCTGGCACAAGCCGAACCTGCCTTGCAAAGGTCACTGGCGGGGGCTGTGCATTGGCTGGACCCGTGGGCGGTGAACAACCCCGGCGCCTTGGTGCAGCGCTATGCCGACCTGTTTGTGGCGCGTGGCGGCCGTTTGCTGACCGGTGACGCGACCAGTTTGCAGCCACAAGGCACGGGCTGGTCGGTGCAGACCACCGAAGGCCGTGTGCAAGCCCAACAAGCGGTGCTGGCGCTCGGTCCTTGGGCCGACGCCTTGATCCGCACGCTGGGTTACCGCTTTCCGCTGTTCATCAAGCGCGGCTACCACCAGCACTACCGCTCGCCCGCCCAAGTGCGGCAGCCGATCCTCGATGCCGAACGCGGCTATGTGCTGGCCCCCATGCAGCGCGGCCTGCGCCTGACCACGGGCGCCGAATTGGCACCCATCGATGCCCCGCCCACGCCGGTGCAACTGGTCAAGGCCGAAGCGCTGGCCCGAGAGCTGGTCGACCTGGGCGAGGCACTGCCCGAGCCGCCCTGGCTGGGCGCCCGCCCCTGCACGGCCGACATGCTGCCTGTGATGGGACCCGCGCCACGCCACAAGGGCTTGTGGTTCAACTTCGGCCACGCGCACCAAGGCTTCACGCTGGGGCCAGTGGCGGGGCGATTGCTGGCCGAGATGATCCAGGGTGAGCATCCTTGGGTGGACCCAACGCCGTATGGGCCTGCGCGATTTGGGTAACGAAGTTCAAACGCTGCGAATCGCAATGCCACGCAATTGCTGCAAACCGCTGTCTTCCTGCGGACGCGGGTAACGGGTCGGGTCAAGCCGGTGCAGCAGCCAGGCCTGGCGGCTTTGGGCGGCGCGCACGTTGCGGGCTTTCACATGGCCAAAGCCTCGCATGGACAGCGGCAGCGCCAAAATTTCGAGCACCAACTCGGTGTTGTCGTCCATGACCAAGGGCAGCAACTGTTGCACCTGTTTAATGTAAGCGTTGATCAGCTGGCGCTCCATGCGGCGTTCGTGCGTGTAGCCAAACGGGTCCAGACCCGTTCCGCGCAATCGCTTGCCATGCGCCAGCACACCCAGCAGGGGGCGCATCCACGCACCCAGCGTGATCTTGCGGGGCACTTTGCCAGTGGACGCGTTGAACAGCACAGGCGGTGACATGTGAAAGGCCAGTCGGTAGTCACCCTCAAACTGCGCATCCAGCTGCGCCTGGAAAGCGGTGTCGCTGAACAGCCGCGCTACCTCGTATTCGTCCTTGTAACTCATCAGTTTGTGCAGGCTGCGGGCCACCGTCAGGGCGACGCGGTCATCGGCTATCCCGGCCGCCTGCACATCGCGCATCAAGCGTCGGTAGCACTGCGCCCAGGCTGCGTTTTGGTAAGCGGTCAAGTGGCGGGCCGCCTGGTCGATGAAACTGTTCAGATCCTCTGGCACCGGGTCAGTCGTTGCAGACGCACTCAGCGCACTCGGATCGGCGGCGGCCAGGCGCCCCACGGTGAAGGCCAGCAAGTTGGTCTCGACGGCCACATTGTTCAGACGAATGGCCTGCTCCAGCGCAGCCAGGCTCACGGGCACCAGACCGCGTTGCCAGGCGTAACCCATGGCCAGGATGTTGGAGGCCAGCGTGTCGCCCAGCACCTGTTCGGCCAGCACTTGCGCGTCAAAGGTTTCGACTTGCGCATCGCCCGCAGAAAAGCGCATCTTGTCGATCAGCAAGTCGGTTTGCAGCTCTGCGTCGGGATGGCGCACCGCGTCGGCCACAGGTGTCTCGTGCACGTTCACCAACACGCGTGTGCGGCCGTGGCGAATGGTTTGCAAAGCCTCGGGCGAGGCCGCCACGACCGCATCGCAGGCCAGCACCGCATCGGCCTGCTGGGTGTCGATGCGCACCTGGTTGAGCAGCTGCTGTGTGGGCGCAATGCGCACAAAACTCAACACCGAGCCACCTTTTTGGGCAAAGCCCATGAAGTCGAGCACGCTGGCGTGCTGGCCTTCCAGGTGCGCGGCCATGGCAATCACCGCGCCCACCGTGACCACGCCGGTGCCGCCTACACCGGTGATCAGCAAGTCCCAGGGGCTGTCGGTGCTGCGCGGATGGGTGTCGGGCAAGCGGGCAGCGTGCGCCATGAACTGCGCACGCACTTCGGGCGATGCGCCCGTCTTGCGGCGCAAACGGCCCCCGATCACACTGACAAAGCTGGGGCAAAAGCCCTTGGCGCACGAATAGTCTTTGTTGCAATGCGTCTGGTCGATCTTGCGCTTGCGGCCCCATCGGGTTTCGTGCGGCAACACGGCCACGCAGTTGCTTTGCACGCCGCAGTCGCCGCAGCCTTCGCACACGCCTTCGTGGATCATCAAGCGGCGCGCCGGGTCCACCATCTCTCCCTTCTTGCGGCGGCGGCGCAACTCGGCAGCGCAGGTTTGTTCGTAAATCAGCACCGACACCCCGGTCACCTCGCGCAGCTGACGCTGCACCTCGTCCAGGTCTTCGCGGGGGTGAAATGTGGCGATGGATGGAAAGCGGTTTTTGATCGCGTTGAATTTCTCGATGTGGTCGCTCACGATGGCCACCGCCTGCACGCCTTCACTCTCCACCTGGCGTGCGATCGCGTCCACGCTGATGACGCCATCAATCGGTTGCCCACCGGTCATGGCCACAGCGTCGTTGTAAAGAATCTTGTAGGTGATGCGCGCCTTGGCCGCCACCGCTTGACGGATGGCGAGGTAGCCCGAGTGGTAATACGTGCCATCGCCCAAGTTCTGGAAGACATGCGGTGTGCGCGTAAAGCGCGAATGAGAGACCCAGTCCACGCCTTCGCCGCCCATCTGGATCAGACCTGCGGTGTCGCGCTCCATCCAGTTGGCCATGAAGTGGCAACCGATGCCTGCGCGGGCCGTGGAGCCTTCGGGCACCTTGGTCGATGTGTTGTGCGGGCAGCCTGCACAAAAATATGGCAGGCGCTTGACCGCATCGCTGGCGTTGCTCAGCATCTCGGCGGGCACGAAGTCGCGCACTTTGAGGAGCGGAATGTTCAGTGCGCTGCCCGTGTGCTGCTGCAACCAGTTGGCCACCTGCACGATCAGGCGTGAAGGGCGCAATTCGCCCAAGGCCGACAGCAGGGGCTGGCCTTGCACGTCGCACTTGCCCACGATGCCCGGGCGCGAGGGCACGTTGTAGAACAGGTCACGCAATTGCTGCTCGACGATGGGCGCTTTTTCTTCGACCACCAACATCTCGCGCAGGCCTTGCGCAAAGGCCTGCATGCGGGTGGGCTCGATCGGGAAAGTCAGGCCCAGCTTGATCACGCGCACACCGGCAGCGGCCAACGACGCTTCGCTCAGCCCCAATCGGCGAAACACCTCCATCAGGTCGTGGTGAGCCTTGCCCGCCGTGACGATGCCAATGTGGGCTTGCGGGCTGACGATGATCTGGCGGTCAATGCTGTTGACCTGTGCAAAGGCGGCCACCGCGTTCAGCTTGTCCTGCAAGCGCGATTCGATGCGCAGTGAAGGCAGATCGGGCCAGCGGTAGTGCAGGCCATCGGCGGGGGCGACATGTCCAGTCAGGGCTTGCACTTTTTGCGGGGTCTTCCATTGGCCTTGCTGGGCAGTGATGGCGTCCAGGTCCACGGTGGTGCTGCTTTCCACCACCTCGGACAGCGCGGTCATGCCCACCCAGGCGCCCGAATAACGCGAGAGCACAAAGCCATACAGGCCAAAACTCACCAGCTCCGACACATCGGCGGGCGAGACCACCGGCATGTGCCAGGACTGAAACACCTGGTCGCTCTGGTGCGGCATGGAAGACGACACACAACCGTGGTCGTCACCCGCCACCACCAGCACCCCACCATGCGGTGACGAGCCATAGGTATTGCCGTGCTTGAGCGCATCGCCCGCCCGGTCCACCCCCGGCCCCTTGCCGTACCACAGGCCAAACACGCCATCCACAGTGCGCTGCGGATCGGACTCCACCCGCTGCGTGCCCAACACCTGCGTGGCCCCCAACTCTTCGTTGATGGCGGGCACAAACTCAATCCCCGCATCGTTGAACCTCCTGCCCTGTTCCCAGATCACCTGATCGACCATGCCCAACGGCGAGCCACGGTAGCCGCTGATGAACCCCCGGGTGTTCCAGTGCTGACGTTCGTCGTGTTGGCGCTGCATCAACATGATCCGCACCAACGCCTGCGTACCGGACAAGAAAACGGAACCTTGCTGTGCCCAGACGCTGTCCTGGAGCTGGTAATCGCGCAAATCGGGTGTGCGGACGGTTGGGGTTTCGGACATTCGTGCCTCCTGCATAGTCGAGTAAGAATAAGCTTCACTTCAGCCAATAAATTCCTTATTCATGTCTCTTAAACCGCATTTCGAGAATGAATATCTCCAAAAGCCTAAAATTGAAGAATGAACGACGCATACAGCCAAAAAATCCTCGAAGCCCTCCAAGAGGACTCCCGCATGACCGTGCAACAAATTTCTGAGCGGGTAGGTTTGTCCCCCACGCCCTGCTGGAAACGCATCAAAGAGATGGAGTCGCAAGGCGTCATCACCGGCTACACCGTGCGGGTGGACCGCAAAAAAGTGGGCTTGGGCCTGATGGTGCTGGCCGAGATCAACGTGACCCAACATACCGAAAAAGCCGTGGCCGAATTCGAAGCCGCCGTGCAAGCCACTCCGCAAATCGTGCGTTGCTACTCCACCACTGGGCCGTCCGACTATGTGCTGACCATCACGGCGCAAGACATTGAGGCGTACGAACATTTCCTGATGCAAACCCTGTTCAAATTGCCCGCCGTCGCACATGTGCGCTCGAGCATCGTGTTGCGCGACATCAAGCAAGGGGCGGGTTTGCCGCTGTGACGGGGCTTTACACTTTCGCGATTTGACTCTGACATCGCCATGCTTTCCACCCAAGACAAAACCCGCATCGACGACACCCGCATTGCCTCGGTGCGCCCCCTCATGACGCCTGCGCTGCTTGAAGAGCGGCTGCCTGCATCGCCCACGCATCTGGCGCTGGTCGAGCGTTCGCGGCAAGACATCTCGCATGTACTGCAAGGCCAAGACGACCGCCTGGTGGTGGTGGTCGGCCCATGCTCGATCCATGACCACGACCAAGCGATTGCTTATGCCAAGCTGCTCAAGGCCGAAGCCGACCAACACACCCAAGACCTGCAGATCGTGATGCGCGTGTATTTTGAAAAACCCCGCACCACCGTGGGTTGGAAGGGCTACATCAACGACCCGCACCTGGACGGCAGCTTTGCCATGAACCAGGGCCTGGAGATGGCGCGCAAGTTGTTGCTGGACATCCTCGACCTGGGCCTGCCCGTGGCCACCGAATTTCTGGACTTGCTCAGCCCGCAATACATCAGCGATTTGGTCACCTGGGGCGCGATCGGTGCGCGCACCACCGAAAGCCAGAGCCACCGCCAACTGGCCAGCGGCCTGTCGTGCCCGGTGGGCTTCAAGAACGGCACCGACGGAGGCGTCAAGGTCGCTGCCGATGCGGTCGTGGCCTCCAAAGCGCCACACGCCTTCATGGGCATGACCAAGATGGGCCAGGCGGCGATTTTTGAGACACGCGGCAACCAGGACGTGCACATCATCTTGCGCGGTGGCAAGGCCCCCAACTACTCGGCAGCGGATGTGGATGCCGCTTGCAAGGCGCTCGAGGCCTCGGGCATCGCAGCGCAGGTGATGGTCGATGTGTCGCACGCCAACAGCAGCAAGCAACACAGCAAACAAATCGAGGTGGCGCACGATGTGGCGGCTCAGATCGCAGCGGGTGACCGCCGCATCATGGGCCTGATGATCGAGAGCCATTTGAATGAAGGACGCCAGGATCTGAAAGAAGGCCAGCCTTTGGCACACGGGGTGTCCATCACCGACGCCTGCATCAGCTTTGCGCAAACCGTGCCCGTGCTGGATGCGCTGGCGCAGGCGGTGCGCCAGCGCCGAAGCCACGCTTGAGCGGGCCGCGCCAGACATGTAACAGTGTCTTGACGGCCCTCGGCTTGCAGGCTTAAAGTGGCATCGCTGACGTCGGGTCACTGACTGAAGCATCCATGGGGCGTATTCATGCGCCCCGCCCTCTGGAACGATAACGCTTCTTTTGGGCAATCCCTGGGGTGATCCTCTCGTGACACACCCATCAGCCCGACCAGTTCGCTGGCCGGGCTTGATTTTTTTGGGGGGTGCTTGTTCGTTTTTACGGGTCACACTGCCCAGTGAACATGCCCTGTCCAACAAGTCAGGGTTCATGCTGCGCCAGGTACATGTCGCCAGCCAGCTCGTTGGGGTTGAACATGGGAGATGTGCGGGTGGTTTCCAGGTCAATGCCAATGCGCAGGGCCTGCGCCAGTCCACCCAAGTCATCGGCCAAAGCACTCAGCACATCATCGAGGGACAACAAACCCATCAAGCGGCCATTGGGCTCGGTGACAAAAATACGCCGCACGCCGTACTTTTGCATGGCTGCAATGGCTTCATGCACCGTGGCGCTGCCGGGCACACCAATCAACTGCGCCTGACTGTAGGCCCCAATCGGGTGCTCGCTGGGCGAGCGCCCCTGCGCCAGCAGATTGACCACCAGATCCCGGTCAGTCACCACACCCACCACCCGGGCCGGGTCTTCCGCATCGGTCAGGGCCAGCGCCCCCACATGATTGACACGCATCAATTCGGCCGCTTTTTGCACAGAAGCTTCAACACTGACCGAGAGGATGTCGCGTTGACACAGTTCAGACAAATTCATGGCCCCATCCTCACCAGCCGATCCTTCATGCTGCCTTCAACCCACAGGTCTTTGCCTTTGCCCAACAAGGTCTGATAGTCGTGGTCCAAGAGCATTTTCTGGTTCAGGGCGAGTGACTGATCGACGCTGTCAAAGTCCATGAACCAATGGACCTTGGCTTGACCAAAGGTCTCTGTGCCAAAGCGCATCTTGGTGTGGTAGGTCTTGTTCACGTAAGCGCATACCTCCGTCGCAAACCGAATGGCAGCACTCATGGAGGCAGCAGTCTTGACGTGTATGGTCCGGGTATAGAGGTGCATGTCGCGCTCCTGTCACACAAGGAATGGTTTCATCTTGTCGCCAGGCCCGACGCGTGTCGGTGCGTTCAGTCACTTGGGGACTGCTCAAAAAATACTCAACAATCCATTCTGATTTGAAGGGTTGATTGACCTGTGGCGTTTGGATTTGGCATTGCGGGAAAGCGCACCTGTCGGACTCTTCGAGTGCCGACCTACAAAACGCAGCGCCGTCGCAGGTCGGTGGTCGAAGACCCCGACATTTTTCTGATTGACCTGTGCCGTCTGGTTTTGGCGTTGCGGGTCAACGGGCACCTGTCGGACTCTTCGAGTACCGACCTACAAAACGCAGCGACGTCGTAGGTCGGTGGTCGAAGACCCCGACATTTTTCTGATTGACCTGTGCCTTCTGGTTTTGGCGTTGCGTGTCAACGGACACCTGTCGGACTCTTCGAGTACCGACCTACAAAACGCAGTGCCATCGTAGGTCGGTGGTCGAAGACCCCGACTTGGGGTTGATTGACCTGTGGCGCTTGGATTTGGCGTTCCCCTTCAAAGCGCACATGTCGGACTCTTCGAGTGCCGACCTACAAAACGCAGCGCCGAAGTAGGTCGGTGGTCGAAGACCCCGACGTGGGGTTGATTGACCTGTGGCGCTTGGATTTGGCGTTCCCCTTCAAAGCGCACCTGTCGGACTCTTCGAGTACCGACCTACAAAACGCAGCGCCGTCGTAGGTCGGTGGTCGAAGACCCCGACATGGGGTTGATTGACCTGTGCTGTCTGGTTTTGGCGTTGCGGGTCAACGGACACCTGTCGGACTCTTCGAGTACCGACCTACAAATCGCAGCGCCGTCGTAGGTCGGTGGTCGAAGACCCCGACATTTTTCTGATTGACCTGTGCCGTCTGGTTTTGGCGTTGCGTGTCAACGGACACCTGTCGGACTCTTCGAGTACCGACCTACAAAACGCAGTGCCATCGTAGGTCGGTGGTCGAAGACCCCGACATTTTTCTGATTGACCTGTGCCTTCTGGTTTTGGCGTTGCGGGTCAACGGGCACCTGTCGGACTCTTCGAGTGCCGACCTACAAATCGCAGCGCCTTCGTAGGTCGGTGGTCGAAGACCCCGACATTTTTCTGATTGACCTGTAACGTCTGGTTTTGGCGTTGCGGGTCAACGGGCACATGTCGGACTCTACAAGTGCCGACCTGTGGATATGCCAAAAAAAAGGGCCTGTCAGGCCCTTTGTCGGTATCGGGTGTTGTTAGCCCGACAAACCCACAAACACGTTCTGCACGTCGTCGTTGTTGTCGATGGCGCCCAAAAAAGCTTCGACTTCTTCGAGTTGCTCGGGGCTCAGATTGGCCGGGTCGACCGGGTTTTTCGGTTTGTAACCCAGCTTGGCAGACACCACGGTGAAGCCAAAATTGGGCAGGGCGCGGCTGACGAGGTCCAGGTCGGTCGCTTCGGTGATGAACACCGTCACGCCGTCTTCATCCGCGGGCTCAAAGTCCTGTGCGCCCGCTTCGATGGCGGCCAGCTCGGCATCGGCCCCGGCTTGTGCGGGTTCGGCCTCGATCATGCCCACATGGTCAAAGTCCCAGGACACCGAGCCGGACGTGCCCTGCTGGCCTTTGCGAAACAAGACGCGCATCTCGGACGCGGTGCGGTTCACGTTGTCGGTCAACACTTCGATCATCACCGGCACCTGGTGGGGGGCAAAACCTTCGTAAATCACGCGGTCAAAACTCACGGCATCGCCCAGCAAGCCTGCACCTTTCTTGATGGCGCGCTCCAGCGTTTCCTTGGGCATGGAGACTTTGCGTGCCTGTTCGACCACCAGACGCAAGCGTGAATTGGCGGCCGGGTCGGCGCCATTGCGGGCAGCGATCATGATGTCTTTGGCCAATCGACCAAACAATTTGCCTCTAGCGTCGGCGGCTTGCGCCTTGCCCTTTGCTTTCCACTGTGCGCCCATGGGGAATGTTCCTAAGGTTGTCGGCTGACGCTTTGCGCCGCGTTGGCCGGGGGTCATTGATGCGGGGGCGCGCTCAGCAAAAGCGAGCTGTGTGCCCGAAGAGGCCCAAGTTTAAACGCCGTGGGGTGTTGTGCCCGTGGCGGTGCTTGACCCATCAAACGTCGGACTCTTCGAGTGCCGACCTGCGAGGGCGTTGGGGTTTGCAGGTCGGTGGTCGAAGACTCCGACATGCATCACTTGCAGGTCGATGACGCGGATGGGGTTTCTTTTTGTTGGCGGGCCAGCAGGTAGCGGCGCATGGCCACGGCGGGGGCGTCGGCGGCGACGGAAAACTCGTACAACTCGTTGGGCGGGGTGTTGGCCAGCGCTTGCTCTTGTAGCGCCAGGCCTTCGACGTCTTCGTTGAAGGCGACAAACAGCTGGTCGTGCATGAACTGGGTGGTGTCCGGGTCGTTCAGGGCAAAGTCGCGGCCATGCACGATGAAGTAATGCGTCGTCGTCGCGGTCTCGGGGGTCGGCATGTGCGCCGTGCGGATGCGAAACGTCGGGCGCTCGGACTCGGGCAGTTGGCAGTCGTAGAAAGTCACCGACACCTCGTGGATGCCCACACTGCGAAACGCCGAGCGCACAATCCGCGCCGCCTGGCCCTGCCCCGTCAGCCCCGTCGGAATGGCCCAGACCGGGGGCAGCGTGGTGGGCACCACGTTGCGCAACAAGGCAAATTGGCCGTCGCCCAACTCGGACTGGAAAGCGGCCTTGGCATAGTCGGGCGTGCCAAAGCTCTTGGCGTGCAAAAAGCTCAGGTGCGTCAGGTCGAGCAGGTTTTCGTGCAAGCGCACATAGCTGGCCTGCAAGCTCAAAAAACCCTGCGACTTTTCCCACAGCGGATCAACCATCCAGTCCTGATCGGGCAATTTGGACAGATCGGCCTCCCCGGCCTCGCCCATCCAGATCCAGACCACGGCGCCCCGCTCGTGCGTGCGGTAAGCCTTGACGCCGACGTTTTGCGGACAGGTCGATTGCGAAGGCACTTCAATGCAGTTGCCCTGCGCGTTGAAACGTAAGCCGTGGTAGCCGCACACCAACGTGTCACGCTCCAGCGTGCCCGCCGAAAGCGGCATCGAGCGGTGCGGGCAGCGGTCTTCGAGCGCCACCACCTGCTGATCGGACGTGCGGTACAGGACGAGACGTCGGCCGAGCAAGGTGCGAGCCAGCAATTGGTCCTTGATCTCGTTGCCGAATGCGGCCACGTACCAGTCATTGAAGATGAAAGGCGTGTGGCGATCGGCCAGGCGCTCCGAGGCCGCCTGCGCCGCCGCAATGACCTTCAAGGGGGGTCGTGTCATGTGTTTTGTCTCCAACAAAGGTCAGGCCGGGGGGGGGCTGCCCTGGATTGTTCGCGTCCAGATTTTGACTTTAGCCGAGATTTTTGGCGGAGCGTCGGATTTGCTGGCACCTGTCGGACTCTTCGCGTACCGACCTACGCGGCAGATCTGTGGGCGAAGGGTCTGTGCGGACGTGGCAACATCCGGGAATGGATCATTTCGACAATTCAATTTCTTCACCTGGCCTGGCTCAGGCCATGGTGCTGGCGGCGGGGCGCGGTGAGCGCATGCGGCCGCTGACCGACACCACCCCCAAGCCTTTGCTGCCCGTGCGCGGCCAGGCCCTCATGCAATGGCCCATGCAAGCGCTGGCGCGAGACGGCTTCACCCGGCAACTGATCAACACCGCCTGGCTGGGCGAGCGCATCACCGAACATTTCGGCGCGCAAACCGCCTGGCCGGGCCTGCCGGCTGTGACGCTGGCTTATTCGCACGAAGGCCTGGATTTTGGACACGCCCTCGAAACCGCAGGTGGCATCGTGCGGGCCTTGCCGCACTTGGGCGAGGTGTTTTGGGTGGTGGCGGGCGATGTCTTCGTGCCCGACTTCCGTTTTGACCGCGAATCCATGGCACGTTTTGTCGCAAGCGAAGCACTGGCGCACCTGTGGCTCGTGCCCAATCCAGTACACAACCCGGGGGGTGACTTCGGATTGTCGGGCGACGGCCAAGTTCTGAATCTGCCCAAAGGCCATGCCGAGCGGCGGCACACATTCAGCACCATCGCGCTGTACAAACGCGCATTTTTTGACAGCGCCCGCACCGGCATCGCGCCGGGCAACCCCACAGGCATCAGCGCCGCCTTGGCTCCACTGCTGCGCACCGCCATGGACCAAGGACAAGTCACCGGCCAGACCTACCTCGGCGCCTGGACAGACGTGGGCACACCCGAGCGCTTGCACCAACTCAACGACGCTGCCGTCTCGTAGGTCGGTGGTCGCAGACCCCGACATTTTGTTGATTGACCGGTGACGCCATTTTGGGGCGATGGTGGTGCATCGGGCAGATGTCGGACTCTTCGAGTGCCGACCTACGAGGTTGGTGGGGATTTGATTGGCAGCGCCGTTTGTTTGGGCGTGCGGCGGTTCGCAGGTCGGTGGTCGCAGACCCCGACATTTTGTTGATTGACCGGTGACGCCATTTTTGGGCGATGGTGGTGCATCGGGCAGATGTCGGACTCTTCGAGTGCCGACCTACGAGGTTGGTGGGGATTTGATTGGCAACGCCGTGTGTTTGGGCGTGTGGTGGTTCGCAGGTCGGTGGTCGCAGACCCCGACATTGGGTTGATTGACCGGTGACGCCATTTTGGGGCGATGGTGGTGCATCGGGCAGATGTCGGACTCTTCGAGTGCCGACCTACGAGGTTGGTGGGGATTTGATTGGCAACGCCGTTTGTTTGGGCGTGCGGTGGTTCGCAGGTCGGTGGTCGCAGACCCCGACATTTTGTTGATCAACCGGTGACGCCATTTTTAGGCGATGGTGGTGCATCGGGCAGATGTCGGACTCTTCGAGTACCGAACTACGAGGTTGGTGGGGATTTGGTTGGCAACGCCGTGTGTTTGGGCGTGCGGTGGTTCGTAGGTCGGTGGTCGCAGACCCCGACATTTTGTTGATTGACCGGTGACGCCATTTTGGGGCGATGGTGGTGCATCGGGCAGATGTCGGACTCTTCGAGTGCCGACCTACGAGGTTGGTGACATTTTGTAGGTCGGTGGTCGCAGACCCCGACATTGGGTTAATGGACCCTGAGGCCCTTCTGGGGCTTGACCCTTGTCAAGCCCGGTCTGAGAATTTCAGGCACAAAAAAACAAGGGGGATGTGATGCAATACCGGCGGTCATTGGTGGCGGGCGGGACATATTTTTTCACCTTGGTCACACACGGACGGGCACCATGGTTTGCCCATGCGCCCTGGGTCGATGCGCTGGGTGAGGCCATGCGGCATGTGCGGCAAACGCATCCCTTTGAAACGCTGGCCATTGCGGTCATGCCCGATCACCTGCACTGCCTTTGGCGGCTTCCCGAAGGCGACGCGGATTACGCCACACGCTGGATGCTGATCAAACAAACGGTCACGCGCTGCATACGCGCCCAACATCCCGGCGCCAAAGTGTGGCAAGACCGCTTTTGGGAACACACCATCCGCAACGACAACGACTACGCAGTGCATTGCAATTACATCCATTTCAACCCCGTCAAACACGGCCTGGTCGCGCAAGCCAGCGATTGGCAGCACAGCTCCTTTGCGCGTTTCGTCGCCGAAGGCATTTACGACACCGCATGGGGTGTCAGCGCCATGCCCCGCATGCCGATCGTGTCACCAGGCGAGTGAGGCCTCAGGACCGGGTGTTTTTACGGGGGCGGTGACACACGGCATGTGTGTATGGATGTGCCATGTCCGTGGGTGTATGGGGCGTGCGGCGGTTTGTAGGTCGGTGGTCGCAGACCCCGACATTGGGTTAATCGACCGGTGACGCCTTTTTTGGGCGATGGTGGTGCATCGGGCAGATGTCGGACTCTTCGAGTGCCGACCTACGCGCTTGTTGGGGATTTGGTTGGCAACGCCGTTTGTTTGGGCGTGTAGCGGTTCGTAGGTCGGTGGTCGCAGACCCCGACATTTTGGTTAATGGACCGGTGACGTGCGGGGTCAAGGCGGCGCCCGACGTTTTCAGGCGGCGACGAGGGTGTCGTAGAGGTCTTGTTGGGTCAGGCCGGAGGCGGGGGCGGTGGCGACGAGGATGCGCGCGAGCAAGGCGGTGCTCAGGGCGCTCGACAGGTCGTGGAGTTGGTGGTTTTCGATGATGTCGGTCAGGCCGTCGGCAATGGCTTGTTCGCTTTGGTAGGTGGTGGTGTTCATTTTGAAATTCCCTTGTTAAGTTGTGGTGAGTGAAAGTGTTATGCCCGGTTTGCGCGGTGTGGTTCTATCTGGCCCATGTCGGACTCTTCGAGTGCCGACCTACGAGGTTTGTGGTGTTTTGCAGGTTGGTGGTCGGGGACTCTGGCGATGGGTTTATCTGGCCCATGTCGGACTCTTCGAGTGCCGACCTACGAGGTTTGTGGTGTTTTGCATGTTGGTGGTCGGGGACTCCGGCGATGGGTTTATCTGGCCCATGTCGGACTCTTCGAGTGCCGACCTACGAGGTTTGTGGTGTTTTGCAGGTCGGTGGTCGGGGACTCTGGCGATGGGTTGATCGGGCCGTTATGCCTGATGGGGTGGGTTGTTGGTGTTGCTGGTATTAATGCTGTTGATATGTTGCTTGGCTCTTACAAAATAAAACAATTAAAAGCTCCAATTCGTATCATTTTGGTCTGTTTAAATGAATTACTAAGGTCACATTTGTTTATGATTGCAAAAGTAATTTTTGAATACAAAAGATGAACTTCAGAACTTCAGATTCGGATGGTGTGGTGAGCAAGCCTCAGTGGGTGACGGCACAAGCCGGGCGTGTGGGCGCCAGGTTGGTGGGTAGGGTGTGGCGGTTTGTTCAAACACGTTTGCGGGTGGCGCGGATTTGTTGGCGGTTTCAAAAACAGGGGTTGTCGAAGGCTTGGGGGGTCAATGACCCGACTGGCGCCTCCGGTGGTTTGGGCGGTTGGTGGTGGCAAGCCCCAGCGTCGCAGCGCACCACGGTGCGCAAGCGGGCAGGGGTTTGAGGGGTGACAGCGGTATTCGCAGGTCGGTGGTTGGAGATGTCGACATGGGGTTTGCACGCCATGTCGGGGTCTGCGACCGCCGACCTGCAAAAGGCCGACCTGCGGGTTGCCGCTTACACCTGGCTGACCAGCACCAGATCGTCGACCAGCAGCTGGTTGGCGGTGGTGTTGTGGTTGTAGGCGGTGTAGCTGTGGCCACTTGCGACGACGTGGGTGGCAGAAGCCGTCCAGTTGGTCAGGTCGCTCAGGACGAGCTTGTCGCCTGCGTCGCCGTCGACCATCAACTGGTTCTTGGCCACCTGGGCGGCCAGGCCGCTGGTGGTGTTGGACGCGTTGAAGACGTTCGAGCTGTTGGCGTGTTGCAGCATGTCGGTCAGGTTGAGCTTGAGGGTGTTGTTGCCGCTGCCCGTCAGGTCGATCTTCTCGATGTTGTGCAAAGCCACTTCGCTCACGGTGCTCAGGTCCATCACGATGGCGCTGCCGTCGAGCTTGACCGTGTCGATGCCGGTGCCGCCATCGATGCGCTCGATGTTTTGTGCGGAGCCTGCGTCGTCGAGCTTGGCCACGTTGTCGGCGTTGAGCACGAAGGTGTCGTTGCCTCGGCCGCCGTACAGCACGTCGGCGCCGCCGCCACCGATCAAGGTGTCGTTGCCGTCACCGCCGATCAGCTGGTTGTTGCCCGTGGTGCCGGTCAGGGTGTCGGCTGCGGCGGTGCCGATCGCGTCGCCCACACCGAAGACGGTGTTGGTGACCTCGGACATGCCGCCAAAGACCACATAGACACGGCCCACGTCGGTGCCGCCGATGTCGGAATACACCGAGCCCATGATGATGTCGGAGAAGCCGTCACCGTTGAGGTCGCCAAAGCCCAGGGGCTCGAAGTGCGCGTTAACGCCTGCCGTGCCGGTGCCTATGCCCACGGTGCCACTGGAGCCCAGTTGCTCGCTGGCACAGCCGCCGTTGATGACAAAGCCCATTTGCTTGTTGCTCAGGTCGGACACCTGCACGATGGTGGTGTCGGTGCGGCCATAGATCACATAGACCGAGCCCGCGCTGGCACCGGCTGCACCGTCGGCCGCATGGGCCACGACCAGCAAGTCGGACAAGCCGTCGCCGTTGACGTCACCAGCGTTGTACACCGTGTTGCCCAACTGGCCGCTGGCCTCCATGCCCGCGATGCCGAAACCACCTGTGCCAACAAAGCCTGGTGCGTTCACGGTCGTGGCATCGGGCATCAAGGAAGAGCTACGGACAATGCCGCCATCGCTCTTACCAAACACAACATAGGATCGACCTGCGCCGGTCAAGCCATTGGTCGTGAAGTTGTAGGTACCAATCAGCAAGTCAGCAAGGCCGTCGCCGTTGACATCTCCTGCGCCCGAAGCTGAGTAACCGAAGGCATCGCCTGCGCTGGCAGACATGATGATGAAGCCCTCGGTGCTGGTGCCGGTTCTCAAACCGCTGACCTTAACGATGGCTGTGTTGCTCTTACCGAAGACCACATAGGCTTCGCCGTTGTCAGTACCACCTGCAAAGTCGTTCAATGGCGCTGTGACCAAGATGTCGGCCAGGCCGTCACCGTTCACGTCGCCAGCCATGTCCACCTGCCAGCCCAGGGTGGTCTGGGTGCTGACATTCAGGTTGACGATGGCAAAGCCGCCGGTGCCCACAAAGTTGCTGGTCGCCTGCAAAGACACGGCAGGCGTGATCTGGCTCAGTTCCACCGCGTTGCCGCTGGTCTTGCCGAAGACCACGTAGGCCTGGCCACCCCAGTCGGCCGTGGGCGAGCTGGCATAGGCCGAGCTGACGATCAGGTCGTCCAGACCGTCGCCGTTGACGTCGCCGCCGCCGCTGACTTCGTGCGAGCTGTGGTCCGAAGTCGATTGGCCGTTGATCACAAAGCCAGCGGCATTGGGCGGGTTCGAAGTGGACAGCACATTCATGCTGGACAGCTCGATGTTGGCGCCCGAGGTCTTGCCAAAAATCACATAGCTGCGGCCTGTGCCTGCCCCTGCAGCGGTGGTCGTGTTTTGGGCGTTGATGATGAAGTCGGCCAGGCCGTCCCCGTTGACGTCGCCTGCCTTGGCCACCACGCTGCCCGCATAGGCGTTGGTCAACACCGAGTTGATGCCAAAGCCGTTGGTGCTGGTGCCGCTGGCAATTTGGCTCAAGCTCACGTTGGTCAGAGCGCTGCTGCCAAACACCACATAACCTTGGCCGGTGTTGGTGGAGGGGCTCTGGTCGGCATAAGACGCGCCAATCAGCATGTCTTCAAAGCCGTCGCCGTTGACGTCGCCAATGCCGGCCACCGAGCCGGTGTTGACTTCAAAGCCGTTGATGGCGATGCCGTATTTGGCGGTGGGCAAGGTGTTGGGCGTGCTGCCGCCGGTCATGAAGAAGCCTTCGACCTCGAACTGGTAGTTCACCGTCAAGTCAGGCGATTTGGGCGACAGGGTGCCGTCACTCCACTCCAGCTGGGTGGTCACAATCACGTTGCCCGTGGGTTGGCTGCGAATGATGTCGGCGCTCACGTTGACGACGAGCTTGCCAGCGTCGATGTCGGCTTGTGTCAGCACCTTGACCACTTCGGCCGTGCCCCAGAACACATGCACCTTGTCACCCGCAAACACAACCCGATCGGACCGCATGTTGTTCACGGTCGCGTAATTCACGGTGACATCGGTGCCGCCGTTGATGAACTCGTGGGTGAACAGCGCGTTGTCAACGGTGGTGGTCACCGCGCCGGTGGTCTGCGTGGTGGTGAACTTGGCCTCAGGGATACCGCTCATATCGACGTTGATGCCTGCACCATTGACTGCCCAAGGCAGGCTGTTGATGGTGGGGCGAGACGGGGTGAAGTCGAAATAGATGGGGTAATCGACCGACTGGGCCAGCACAGCCGCATCGGCAGCGCCACTTTCCAGCAAACTGGTGCGTCCGGCGACATAACTCAGGTAGTCCTTGGCGCCCACGGTGGCCGAAATGGCGTTGAGTTCAGCCGTGGTCATGAAGATTTCCACATAACCTGCGGTCAGGTCAGCGGCCGTCAGCACCACAGGCGCAAAGGTCACACCGCCGAAGGTGTAGCTCACCGCATTGCCTGCCACTGCGCCGGTGCCGGTCAGCTCCAGGCGGGCTTTGACGCCGCCGTCCGAGCTGATTTCGCTGGTCGCGATGCCGCGTGCCATCTCGCCTGCGGCCAGGTTCAAGGTGGGGGCAAAGTGCAGGCTCACGTCGTTGTCCACCAGCACTTGTTCGGTGGTGTAGACATTGCGCAGCACGCGGTAGGTGCCGCCGTTGTTTTGCACGGTGCCGGCCAAATACCAGTCGCCGTCCACACGGGCTGAGTCGGTGGTGCCGCCTTCGATCAAGATTTGGCGGCCGGTGTTGACCGTGCCCCAGGCTGCGCTGCTGGTGGCTGCCGCGTTGGTGGCCGCCACCCAGCCGGTGAAGCCGGTGTTGGTGTTGAACACGTTGGCATTGCCCAGCTCGTGGGTGTCGAACTCGTTGATCGTCAGGGTGTTGCCCCCGTTGTTCATGTCGATGCGTTCCACACCTTTGATGACGCCTTCTTTGACCTGCGTGAAGTCCATGTTGATGGCCGTGCCGTCAAAGCGCAGGGTGTCGATGCCGGTGCCGCCGTCCACGCGGGCCAGGGTCTGGCCTTCGGGCACGCCGCCCACCGGGGTGCGCAGGTTGCCCAGGTTGTCGCCTGTCAGCACCAACACGTCGTTGCCCTGGCCGCCATACAGCACGTCGCTGCCGCCATTGCCCACCAGGGTGTCGTTGCCCTGACCGCCGACCAGGTTGTTGCCGCCCGCAGTGCCGGTCAGGGTGTCGTTGGCGGCGGTGCCAATGGCGTCGCCGTTTTCCAGGTCAAACGAGTTCATGGTGGCTTCGCTCAGACCGCCATAGATGATGTAGACGCGGCCCACACCGGAGTCGGGTGCGCCGACCATGATGTCGCTGAAGCCGTCGCCGTTGTAGTCGCCATGGCCCAGCACCACGTCTTTGTCGATGTACGAATCGGCCCCGCCGGTGTTGCCCATGCCAAAGCTGGCGCAGTTGCCGTTGATGACGAAGGCGCGGCCATCGTAGGCGGCTTCGGACAGGTTGATGACCGAGGTGTCGGTCTTGCCGTAGACCACATACAAGCTGCCCGACTGGGCGCCTGCAATGTCGCTGCCCGGTGCCGCCACCAAGAGGTCGGACAAGCCGTCGCCGTTGATGTCACCAGCGGCATACACCGAGTAGCCGGCGTTGTCGGCGGCACTGGCGCCCTGGATGGCAAAGCCCCCTGTGGCCTCAAAGCTGTTGCTGTCCACGTCGGTCTTGAGCGGGGTGATGTTGCTCAGGTAGATGGCCGCGCCATCGGCCTTGCCAAAGACCACGCGGGCCACGCCGTTGTCGGTCAAGCCGTTGGCATCGTTGAGTTGCGAGCCAATGATCAGGTCGGCCAGGCCGTCGCCGTTGACGTCGCCTGCGGCGGCCACGCTGTAGCCCGTCTTGGCTTGGTCGCCATAGATGACAAAACCTTCGCTGCTGATGCCGGAGTGCAAGCTGCTGACTTGCACGGCCTGGCTGCCGGTTTTGCCAAACACCAGGTAGGAGGTGCCAAAGTCGGTGCCTGAGGTGTTCTCCTGGTAGGCGCTGACCAGCATGTCGTCCAGGCCGTCACCGTTGACGTCGCCCACAAACGCGCTGCTGTAGCCAAAACGGGCGCTGGCCTCGGAGCCGTTCATGAGCACAAAACCGCCGGTGCCCACAAAGCTGGGGGTGGCCAGCGAAATGTTGGGCGGCGTCATCTCCGACAGGAAAACGGCTTTGCCGTCGGTCTTGCCGTAGACCACATAACTCAGACCCGCGTCGCTGGCGGTCAGATCGCTCATGGGCATGTTCAACATGATGTCGTCCAGGCCGTCGCCGTTGACGTCGGCACCGCCCGAAATGCTCATGCCCGCATAGTCTTGCACGACCGTGCCAAAAATGGCGAAACCGTCGGTGTTGTTGAGCGCATCGGCCCGGTTCAGGTTGGCGATGGTGGACAGGTTGAACGCTGCATTGCCTGTGCGGCCAAAGACCACATAGGCGCGGCCCACGTCTTTGATATCGTCGGCCAGGCTGTCTGCGCCCATGCTCGAGACGATGAAGTCGCCCAAGCCGTCGCCGTTGACGTCACCCGCATTGGCCATTTGACGGAAGTATTTGTTGATCTGGTAAACACTGGAGCCACTGTCGGTCGCCCCTGTTCCCGTGCTAGCGATCTGGAAGCCGGGCACGCTGGTGCCCACGTTGGACAGCACGATCGGCTGAGGGTTGCTGGAACCATAGACCAGATAGCCCTGACCGGCGTTTGAAGAACCTGTGGGGAAGCCGACGAGCACGTCTTCGTAGCCGTCGCCGTTGATGTCGCCCACGCCGGTGATGGTGGCACCCGCGGTGCCAGCCCCTGCAAAGGACACGCCGTACTGCGCAGTGGGCAGGGCGTTGGCGGTGGTGACACCGTTTTGTGTGAACCAGCCGTCGAGCTGGAACTTGTAGGTCACTTCCACCTCGGGCGCGGCAATCGAGAAGCTGCCGTTTTGCTCGATCTGGGCACTGACCACCACCGGGCCTGGCGGCTGCAGGCGGATGATCTCAAACGGCACGGTGATGTCGATGTACTTGTTGGTGAGGTTGGTGGCTGTGACCGTGGCCACGACTTCGCCGTCGCCAAAGAACAGGTGCACTTTGTCGCCCAACAAGGCAGGCATCTTGGCGCCCGGCACGCCTGCGGTGGGCAGCTGCACGCGCACGGTGGTGCCGCCGTTGATGACCTCGCTGGTGTAGATGGCGTTGTCCACGGTGGTGGTGATGACGCCGGTGGTCTCGTTCATGGCGAACTTGGCCTCGGGGATGCCGCTCAGGTCAGAGCTGCGGCCCAGGGCGGTGTCGGCCCAGGTCAAGGTGTTGATGGTCGGCTGGGTCGGACGGAAGTCGGCCAGGATCGGGTACTCGGACGAGTCGCCCAGCACCGGGCCGGTGTCTGACGCGTACAGCGTGGTGTGCAGGTTGATGCGGCCCAGCGAGTCGAGTTTGGCCGGGGCCGACTCGGCGGTGATGGTGGCTTCGGGCACAAACACGGTGATGAAACCGGCTGCGATGTCGGCGGCTGTGAGCACCTGGCGGGTGCTGGTGGCGCTGGTGGTGTTCAGGTCAATCTGCGCGGTGCCCCAGCGGAAGTCGACCGCGTTGCCCGCCACTGCACCGGTGCCCAGCAAGCTGAGCTTGACGGTGGTGCCGCCATCGGTGAGTTTTTCGGCATATTCAATGCCACCGGCCATTTCGCCGTAGTTCAGGTCGATGGTGGGCGCCATGTTGAGCGACACCTCGTTGTCGACCAGCACCTGCTCTTTGTTGAACACGTTTTGCAGCACCTTGTAGGTGGTGGTGACGTTGCTGACGACGGGGTTGCCATCGGCGTCCATCGTGGTCACGGCTTCGGTCTTTTGCACGGTGCCCGAGAACATCCAGTCACCGTCCACGCGGGCGTGGTCGGTCAGCACGGTGCCGTCGTCCAGCGTGGTGGTGCCACCTTCAATCAGCATCTGGCGGCCGGTGTTGACCGCGCCCCAGCCTGCGGGGGCACCGGTGGTGGTGCCGGTCCAGCCGGTGGTGGTGTTGAAGACGTTCGAAGACCCCATCTGGTTCACATCTTTTTCATTGATGATCACCTGGTTGCCGCCGCCGGCCAGGTCGATGCGTTCGACGCTGTCGATGACGGTGTCGCGCAGGGTGCGCAGGTCCAGCGTGATGGGCTTGGTCGGGTCGTCCGAGTTGTCCAGGCGCAGGGTGTCGGTGCCGGTGCCGCCGGTGATGCGCAGCACGTTTTGTGCGTCGCCGGTTTTGCCGATCATGTCCACGTTGTCGCGGTCGAGCACGATCACGTCGTTGCCCCGGCCTGCGTACAGCACGTCGGCGCCGCCTGCACCCACCAGGGTGTCGTTGCCGTCGCCGCCCACCAGCTGGTTGTTGCTGCCGTCGCCGGTCAGCAGGTCTGCGCCTGCGGTGCCAATGGCGTCGCTGTTGTTGGGGTCAAACACGGCGTTGGTGGCTTCGCTCATGCCGCCAAAGATCACATAACTGCGGCCCTTGTCTGAACCCGAGGCGTTGTCGGTGGCGCCTGCGTTGACCACGATGTCGTCAAAGCCATCGCCGTTGATGTCACCAAACGACAGCGGCGTATGCTTGAGTGGCTTGCTCACGTAAGACCAATCTTCAGCGGTGCTGTTCATCAGGGCCTGACCCGAGCCCAGCCAGTCTGAAGCGCAGGCGCCATTGATGCGGAAGCCGCCTTGCTTGTTGGCCAGCTCACTCAGGTTCACGGTGTGGGTGTCGGTGCGGCCATACACCACAAAGACACTGCCAGAGTTGTTGCCGTTGCGGTCTGACAGGGGCGCTGCCACCAACACATCGGCCAGGCCGTCGCCGTTGATGTCGCCTGCACCAGACACGGTCCAGCCCGCCCAATCCTGGGATTTTTCACCCTGGATGGTGAAGCCACCAGAACCGATCTTGGCGCCCGAGTTCAAGTCGTTGGCCTTGGGTGCAATGCTGCTCAGGTACACCCTGGCACCGTCTGCCTTGCCAAAGACCACGGTGGCTCTGCCGTTGTTGCTCAGGCCATTGGCATCGTTGTACATGCTGCCCAGGATCAGGTCGCCATAGCCGTCACCGTTGACGTCGCCCGCAGCGGCCACACTGTAGCCCGTCACGTATTGGTCACCATAGATGGCAAAGCCGTTGGTGCTGGTGCCGCTGGTGATGCTGGACAGGTTCAGGGCCTTGGTGTCGGACTTGCCGAACACCACATAGGCCATGCCGTTGTCGCTGCCGGTGGTGTCGTTTTTGCCGTTGCCGATGACGAAGTCTTCCAGGCCGTCGTTGTTGATGTCTCCAGCGCTGGCGACTGTCCAGCCTTGCAGGGTCTGGCCCGAGACTTTTTCGGCCATGATGGCAAAGCCGCCTGTGCCCACAAAGTCGGTGCGCTTGGAGCCGAAGCTCGGCGCCACAGACGAGACGTTGACCGCGTTGCCGCTGGTCTTGCCGAAGATGACGTATTCGGTGCCCGCGTCGGTGTAGCCCGAGTAGGGATCGGCGTAAGGCGCAGAGACGATCAGGTCGTCCAGGCCGTCACCGTTGACGTCGCCACCACCGCTGACCGAGAGGCCCAGGTAGTCGTTGGCATTGCGGCCGTTGATGGCAAAACCTTGCACCGAGGCCGGGGCCGAGGTGGCCGACAGCGAGAAGGTGGACAGCTCGATGTTGCTGGTGGCGGTGCGGCCAAAGACCACAAAGGCGCGGCCCGAGTTGGCTTTGGTGTTCGGGTCGGCATAGGGGTCAGAGACGATGAAGTCGGCCAAGCCGTCACCGTTGACATCACCGGCACGCGAGATGTTGCCCAGCGCATAAGAGTCGTTGCTGAAACCTTTGTGGCTGATGGCAAAGCCTTTGGCGCCGCCCGCATCGAGTTCGGACAGGCTGATGGTGGCGCCGTCGGTGCGGCCAAACACGACCCAGCCTTTGCCCAAGTTCGCGCCCGATTGGGGGCCGCTCATCAACACGTCTTCATAACCGTCGCCGTTGATGTCGCCAATCACGGTGACCGCGCCCACCTTGGTGTCGGCACCTTCGATGACAAAGCCATAGGCGGCGGTTTCTGGGGCGTTGGCGGTGGTGACGCCATTGAGGTTGAACCAGCCGTCCACTTCGAACTGGTAGTTGACCGTGAGTTCGGTGGACGGGGCCGAGATGGCGCGGCCGCGCTGGATTTGCGCATACACCGGCACATCGCCTGTGGGCTGTTGGCGGATGACGTCAAACGGCACCACGATGTCCACATAGCCGTTGGTGATGTCGGCGGCGGTCAGCGAGTAGTCTTCGACCGAGGTGTTGCCCCAGGTGACCAAGACCAGGTTGCCTTCTTTGGCTTCCAGTTCGGCGCCCTTGGACTCTTGCGGCAATTGCACGCGCACCACGGTGCCGTTGCGGATGACTTCGCTGGTGTAGAGCGTGTTGTCGACCGTGGTCTTGACAGCACCGGTGGTTTCGTTGATGGCGTATTTCGCCTCGGCAATACCGTCGATGACGCTGGTGTTGCCTGGTTTGCCCGCCACGTCCCACGCAATGTTGCTGATGGTGGGGGTGCTCGGTGTCATGTCGATGCCGATCATGTTGTCGGCCGACTTGGCCAGCAAGGAGGCAGACGACAGGTTGCTCGACAGCAGTTCGGTGCGCAATGGCAACTGATCCAGCTCGTTGAGGTTGACCATTTGGGCCGAGACCACCGACTTGGGCACCGACACGATGATCTTGCCGCTTTCCACATTGCCTTTGGCGTCGATCACCAGGTCCTGGATGGTGTAGCCCGCACCGGTGTAGGTGCCTGTGGCCGACAGTTCAAACGGACCGTAAGCCTGGGTGCCGAAGTAGAACTTGACTGCGTTCTTGAGCACGGCGCCGGTCATGGCCAGGTCGATCTGGATGTCAATGGTCGAGCTGGGCAGGCCTGCGCGTTCGGCAGAGCTGATGGCCTGGTCGCCTTGCAGCACGCCGTAGTCCATGTTGACGGGCGGTGCGAGGAAGATGCGGCCTGCAGCGTTGACCAGCACTTGCTGCTTGAGCAGCATGTTCTGGATGACGCGGTAGGTGGTGCCGTTGTTGTCCACGGTACCGGCAAAGAACCAGCGGCCGTCCAGGCGCACGTTGTCGTTGTCAGCCGCGTCGATCAGGATCTGGCGGTTGTTGTTGATGTTGTCCCAACCGGCGGCCAGCGGGATGGCGCCCTTCATGGTGCTGACGTAGTTGGTCCAGCCCGAGGCGGTGTTGTAGACGTTGGCGTTGCCCAGCTGGTCCACATCGGTCTCGTTGATGATCAGGTTGTTGCCGCCCCGGATGTCGATGCGCTCGACGCTGTCCAGCGCCACGCCTTCCACGGTGGTCAGGTCCAGCGTGAGGCCGGTGCCGTCGAACTTGAGGGTGTCCAGACCCGTGCCGCCGTTGATGCGGGTGATGGCTTGGCTGGTGCCCGATGCGCCCAGTTTGGCGATGTTGTCGGCGTTGAGCACAAAGGTGTCGTTGCCACGGCCGCCGAACATGACATCGGCGCCGCCGCCACCGATGAGGGTGTCGTTGCCGTTGCCGCCCACCAGCTGGTTGTTGCCGGTGGTGCCTGTCAGGGTGTCGTTGCCTGCGGTGCCCAGGGCGTCGCCTTGGGCCGCCTTGAACACGCCCACGGTGGCTTCGCACATGCCGCCGTAGATGACGTATGTCTTGCCGAAGTCTTTGCCGTTCACGTTGTCGGCCTTGGGCGCGCCGATCAGCACGTCGTCAAAGCCGTCGCCGTTGATGTCGCCATACGACAGGGTGGTGGCGATGTCTCTGAAATCGATATAAGGGGCGCTGAAGCCCAGCAGATCGCCCGCGCATTCGCCACGGATGATGAAGCCGTGTTTGTGGATGTCGCACAGGTTGACCTGTGTGGTGTCGGTTTTGCCGTAGACCACATACACCGCGCCCGAGTCATTGCCTGCGGGGTTGAGGCGGTCGTCATAGGGGGCTGCGACCAGCATGTCGGCCAGGCCGTCGCCGTTGAGGTCGCCTGCGCCCCAAACCGCCATACCGGCGTTGTCGCCGTTGGATGCACCTTGGATGGAGAAGCCGCCCTGCCCTTGCATGTCGGCCGTGAGGTTGCCCTTGAGTGGGCCGATGTTGCTGGTCTGGACGTTGCCCACGGTGCTCTTGCCAAAGACCACATAGGCTTTGCCGACGTTGTCGTTGCCGTTCACGTCGCCGCCCATCGAGCCGACGATCACGTCGTCATAGCCGTCACCGTTGACGTCGCCTGCCGCAGCCACGCTGGCACCAATGTAGTTTTTATTCATGCCGCAAGCGCCGTAGATGGCAAAGCCCTGCGTGCTGGTGCCGTTGGCGATCTTGTCGATGCGCAAGGCCGAGCTGTCGGTCTTGCCGTACACCACATAGGCTGCGCCACCGTCCTGGTCCCAGTTGGCGTCGGCATCACGGCGCGGCGCGCCAATGATCACGTCTTCCAGGCCGTCACCGTTGACGTCGCCTGCGCTGGCCACGGACCAGCTCTGGTACATGTTGCCGAATTTGGTGCTGCCCACGATGGCATAACCGCCGGTGCCCATGAAGGCGTCGACGCGACCCGTGCTGGCGTTGTTTTTCGGGGCAATGCTGCTCAGGTCCACCGTGGTGCCGCTGGTCTTGCCGAAGACGACGTAGGTTTTGCCGTTGTTGGTGGCGCCACCGGTGTCGGCAAAGATGGAGCCGACGATCAGGTCGTCCAGGCCGTCGCCGTTGATGTCGCCACCACCGCCCACGGTCAATCCGGAATGGTCTGAGCCGTATTGGCCGTTGATGGAGAAGCCCACGGTACTGCTTTGCGCGCCCGACAAATGCATGTCGGTCAGGTTGATGGCTTTGCTGTCGGTCTTGCCGAAGATCACGTAAGAGCGGCCTGTATCGTCCTTGTTCTTGTAGATGTCGTAGTTGGCGCCGACGATGAAGTCGGCCAGGCCGTCGCCGTTGACGTCGCCTGCGGCTGCGGCCACGCCCAGGGCAGTGGGCGAGTCGCCGCCCATGATGGTGCTGGGGGTGTTGGCCAGGTTGTTGTTGACCACAAAGCCGCCCACACCGTTTTCGATGGCTTGCAGGTTGATGGCGCCGGGGTTGGACGCGCCGAAGACCACCCAGCCACGGCCCTGGTTGGTGCCGGTGGTGTCGTCCCGCGAGGCGCCGATGAACATGTCTTCGTAGCCGTCGCCGTTGACGTCGCCAATGGCCACGATGGTGCCCATGCGCTCGGCGGTGCCGGTGAGGGCCGTGCCGTAGGTCGGGTTGACCGGGGCGTTGCCGGTGCCTGCACCGGTTTCGAACCAGTTGTCGATTTCAAAGCGGTAGTCGATGGTGACCAGCGGGCTGACGGCCGAGCTGTAGTTGCCGCGTTGCAGCTGAGCGGACACGGTGACCATGCCGGGCGCTTGCGAGCGGATGGTGTCGAAGCCGACGACAAAGTCCACGTAGCCGTTGGTGATGTCGGCTGCGGTGATGTTGTAGGTCGGGGTCTTGATGCTGCCCCAGTTGAGCAGCAGCTGGTCGCCCGCTTGGGCCACGAGTTCGTCGCTGGTGCCGCCGGTGCCGGTGAAGTTGTAAGGCAGTTGCACGCGCACGGGGGTGCCGGCGCGGATGACTTCCCAGGTGGCCAGGGTGTTGTCGAGCACGGTGGTGACGGTGCCATCGGTGGGCTCGACCGCGTACACGGCCTCAGGCACGGCGGCCAGATCGCCCGTGGCGGCGCTGGCCAGGGTGGGTGTCCAGGCCTTGGCGCCGATGGCGAACACGGGCGCGGTCATGGGGCGCGCGACGTTGGTCACGGCCATGTCGGCGATGCTGGCGGCGTCGTTGCCTGCGGCGTCCTGGATGGCGCCGGTGTCGTCGGCGCTGGTGGCGTCGGTGTAGCTGACTTTGACGGTCTGACCGGCCAGGTTGGCGGCGGTGTCTCCAGTGCGGGGGCCAATGATCTGGTTGGCCAGGGTCAGGGTGACGGTCTTGTCGGCGTTGACGGTGACAGCGGTGACGGTGTCGGCCACGCCGTCGACCATCACCTTGAAGCCTGCGGCCAGCGGGGCGTGGGCCACGTCCAGGGCTTGGTTGTAGGTGAGGACCAGGCTGTAGCCGTCTTCGCTGGTGGTGGCGCTGACAAAGGTGGGTGTGATGGTGTCGATGTTGGCGGTGGCCGCTGCCGAGACGCTGCCGATGGCGGTGCTGCCGTCGGGCTGGAAGAGTTGCACGGTGACGCTTTGGCCCGTGACTTCTTTGTTGGCCAAAGAGGCTGCGGGCACGAGGATGCTGGCGGTGCCTGCGGTCACGTCGGCGGCGGTGATGGTGTAGCTGATGACTTCAGCACCCCAGTTGAGCTTGAGCACTTGGCCTACTTGCGGTGCGCTGCCTGCGATGTTGACCACCACGGGCGAACCGTTGAGCGATTCGCTCAGGTTGATCACGTCGCCCGAGGTGCTGGCCGATTCGGGGATGGACGAGATGGACAGCGGCCCGGCGATGATGACTTCACCGGTGCTGATGTCGGTGCGTGCCACGCCCGAGGCGGTGGCCGTGACGTCCACGCTGTAGGTGCTGCCTGCGGTCAATGGCGTGCCAAACGCGGTGTTACCGTCCAGACTCCAGGTGCCGTCGGCGCTGTTGTAGGTCAGGCCCGCTGGCGAGCTGGTGCCGCCCACGGTGAGGGCAAAGGTGCCTTTGTTGCCGCCGTTGCTGTCTTTGACGACCACGTTCAAGGTGTCGCCGTTGGCCAGCATCAAGGGGGTGCCGGGGTTGCTCGGGTCGATCTTCTTGGCCGCACCGCTGATGGTGGGCGTGAGGTCGCTGGTGACCAGGTTGTTCACGGTGGGCACGTCGGCCGGCGCGATGTTGACGTCGAGCTTGTTGTTGGTGTCGGGCGTGGCGGGCACACCGGCCAGGCTGCTGACGCTGGCGCTGACGGGGTAGCTGGCGCCGTGGTTGAGCAGCTTGGCGTCGGCTTCGGGCACGGTGAAGGACCAGGTGCCGTCGGCAGCCACGGTGATGCTGCTGTAGGACTTGCCGTTGAGCGTGACGGTGACTTGCTGGCCGACCGCAAAGGTGCTGGTGCCCGAGATGACGGGCAGTGTGGCCACGGTGGCGGCGGGCACATAGGCGCCATTGGCGTCGTAGGTGCCTGCACCGCGTTCGGCAGCGTTGAACAGACCGGCCAGAGCCGTGGTGTCGTTGACGGCGTCACCGGCGATGCTGGTGATGGCAATCGTGGGCGTGTCGGTGTTGACGTTGATGTTTTTCACCGGGCTGACCGCGCTGACGTTGCCTGCGATGTCTTCGAGCTGGATGCTTACGGTGTGCGCGCCACCGACCAAAGGCGTGACCGGGGTGACGGTGCCGGTGACCGGGTCGTAGGTGGAGGCCACGGCCGCGCCATCGACCAGCAAGATGACTTTGGCGACGCCGTTGGCATCGGGCAAGCCGGTGCCTGCGGGCAACACGTTCAGGCTGAAGCTCGGTGTGGTGTCGCTGGTCACGCCGTCGGTCTGGCTGCTGCCCAGGTCGCTGGCCGCCGTCATGGTGGGGGCTGCGGGCGCGTCAGGCTTGACCGTGTCGATGACCACGGACAGCGCCGGGCTGGCCGGGCTTTCGGCACCGGTGCTGGTGACGTAGCTGTAGGTGATGCTGTGCTTGCCGTCGAGTACGGCGGCGGTGGGCGTGATGCTGCCGGTGGCCGCATCGTAGGTGGCGGCGGTTTTGACGCCGTCCACATACAGGAAGACGTTGCTCACGGTGGACGGCATGGCCGTGGCCCCTGTGGGCAGCACGCTGAAGGTGGGCGTGTTGTCGTAAGTGTTGTCGTCGCTGGTGCTGACACCGGCAGAGTCGCTGGCGGCGGTCAAGTCGGGCGGGGTCACGGGCGCGGCGGGGGCCGTGCTGTCGATGACCACGGTGACGATGGCGCTCGGGGCACTGATGTTGCCTGCCAAGTCCACAAAGGCGTAGCTCAGTTCGACCGAGCCGTTGGGCAGCGGGCTGGTGGGCGTCAGGGTGTGGTTGACCGCGTCGTAAGTGGCGGCGATCTTGGTGCCGTTGGCGTACATGACGACACCGGTCACGCCTGCCGGGAAGGTGGCGATGTCCAGCGTCGGTGTGGTGTCGCTGGTGATGCCGTCACCCAGGGTGCCGGTGTCGCTGGCCGCGTTGATGGTGGGCAGCGCGGGCAGGGCCGGGGCGATGGTGTCGATGGTGACGGGCAGCTCGGGGCTTTGGGCACCGATCAGGCCTTTCGCATCGACATAGGCGTAGGTGATTTTGGCCACGGCATTGGGCAGCGGCGTGGTGGGCGTGAGCGTGTTGGTGGCGGCGTCGTAGGTGGCTGCCACTTTGACGCCGTCCACGTACAGCACGGCACTGACCGAGCCTGCGGGCAGCGGTTCCAGGGCCATGGTGGGGGTGGCGTCGTTGGTGTAGTCGTCGGTGGCAAAGTCGCCGCTGTCGCTGGCGGCCACCAGGTCGGGCGGTGTCAATGGCGTGGCCGGTGGCGTAGGCGCCTTGATGGTCAGCTCGGTGCTGGTGGCGTCGGTGCTGGCGTTGCCTGCGGCGTCGGTGACCACAGCCGTGACCGAGTAGGTCTGGCCGTCGACCAGTGCTGCCAGGGTGCCCGAGACGGGAACAGCCGCGCCAGAGCCGTTGAGCTGCAGCGTCCACTGGCCTGAGTTGTCGGGCTTGACTTCGTAGGTGGCGCCGTTGACGGTGACGGTCATGACCTCACCGGATTGCAGCGCCTTGGTGCCTGCGGAGCCTGTCAGGAGGATGGTTGCGCTGGCTTCGGTGACTTGACTGACCACCGTGGGCATGTCGGGCGCTGTGCTGTCGATGGTGACCGGCAACGGTGCGGGCGCGCTGGTCTGGCCCGTCGTGTTGGTCTGCGTCATGCTGTAGTTGTTCAGGCCTTCAGGCTGATCGGTGGTGGGCGTGATGCTCCACTTGCCTTGCGCATCGACCACGGCGGTGCCAATGAGGCCGCCTTGTGGGTCTTTGATGGTGATGGTGTTGCCAGGGGTGCCGGTGCCGCTCAGTGTGGGCGTCTTGTCGCTGGTGGTGCTGTCGCCCTTGGTGCCGCTGTCGCTGATCGGGTCGAGCACGCCGGTAGGCGCTGCCGGGGCAGTGGGGATGGCGGCGACGATGGTCAGCTCGGTCGTTGTGGCGTCGGTGCTGGCGTTGCCAGCGGCGTCGGTGACGACGGCGGTGACCGAGTAGGTCTGGCCGTCGACCAAAGCGGCCAGGATGCCGGATGCGGGCGTGGCCGCGCCGGTGCCGGTGATCGGCAAGCTCCAGTGGCCGGTGGCGTCGGGTGTGACGTTGTAGGTCGCGCCGTTGACGGTGACCGTCATGCTCTCACCTGTTGGCAGTGCGCTGGTGCCCACGGCGCCGGTCAGCACGATGGTCGCGCTGGGCTCAGCCGTCTGGCTAAGCACGGTGGGCACAGACGGCGCTGTGGTGTCAATGGTGACGGGCAACGGTGCGGGCACGCTGGTCTGGCCCGTCGTGTTGGTCTCCGTCATGACGTAGTTGTTCAGGCCTTCAGGCTGCGGCGTGGTGGGCGTGATGCTCCACTTGCCTGCTGCGTCCACCACGGCGGTGCCGATGGTGGCGCCCGAGGCGTCCTTGATGGTGATGGTGTTGCCGGGGGTGCCGGTGCCGCTCAAGGTCGGTGTGTTGTCGTTGGTGGTGCTGTCACCTTTGGTGCCGCTGTCGCTGATCGGGTCGAGCACGCCGGTGGGCGCTGCGGGCGCCGATGGTGTGGCGGCGTTGATGGTCAGCTCGCCGGTGGTGGCGTCGGTGCTGGCGTTGCCTGAGGCGTCGGTGCTGACCGCTGTCACGGCGTAGGTTTGGCCATCGACCAAAGCAGCCAAGGTGCCCGATGCGGGCGTGGCTGCGCCGGTGCCTGCAATCGGCAAGGTCCAGTGACCGGTGGCGTCAGGCGTGACGTTGTAGGTGGCGCCGTTGACGGTGACGACCAGGGTTTCACCAGCGGCCAAAGCAGCTGTGCCTGCGGTGCCCGAGAGCACGACAGCAGAGGCGCTGGTGGTTTGGCTCACGACGGTCGGCACTGCGGGTGCTGTGGTGTCGATGGTGACAGGCAGCGGCGCGGGCACGCTGGTCTGGCCTGTGGGGTTGGTTTCTGTGACGCTCAGGTTGTTCAGACCTTCGGGCAGCGCGGTGGTGGGCGTGATGCTCCACGAACCGTTGGGGGCCACGACGGCCGTGCCCACCACATTGCCTTGCGGGTCAGTGATTTTGATGGTGTCGCCGGGGGTGCCAGTGCCGCTCAAGACGGGCTTGTTGACGTTGGTCGTGCTGTCGCCTTTGGTGCCGCTGTCGGTGACAGGGTCCAGGATGCCCGTAGGCGCTGCCGGGGCAGCGGGGGTGGCGGCGTTGATGGTCAGCTCGGTGCTGGTGGCGTCGGTGCTGGCGTTGCCTGCGGCGTCGGTGACGACGGCGGTGACGGAGTACTTTTGGCCGTCGGCCAAAGCACCCAAGGTGCCGGATGTTGGGGTCACAGCGCCGGTGCCGGTGATCGGCAGGCTCCAGTGGCCGGTGGCGTCAGGCGTGACGTTGTAGGTGGCACCGTTGACGGTGACGACCAGGGTGTCGCCAGCGGCCAAAGCGACTGTGCCTGCGGTGCCCGAGAGCACGACGGCAGAGGCATTGGTGGTTTGGCTGACGACGGTGGGCACAGCCGGGGCGGTGGTGTCGATGGTGACAGGCAGCGGCGCGGGCACGCTGGTCTGGCCTGTGGGGTTGGTTTCTGTGACGCTCAGGTTGTTCAGACCTTCGGGCAGCGCGGTGGTGGGCGTGATGCTCCACGAACCGTTGGGGGCCACGACGGCCGTGCCCACCACATTGCCTTGCGGGTCAGTGATTTTGATGGTGTCGCCGGGGGTGCCAGTGCCGCTCAAGACGGGCTTGTTGACGTTGGTCGTGCTGTCGCCTTTGGTGCCGCTGTCGGTGACAGGGTCCAGGATGCCCGTAGGCGCTGCCGGGGCAGCGGGGGTGGCGGCGTTGATGGTCAGCTCGGTGCTGGTGGCGTCGGTGCTGGCGTTGCCTGCGGCGTCGGTGACGACGGCGGTGACGGAGTATTTCTGGCCGTCGGCCAAAGCACCCAAGGTGCCGGATGTTGGGGTCACAGCGCCGGTGCCGGTGATCGGCAGGCTCCAGTGGCCGGTGGCGTCAGGCGTGACGTTGTAGGTGGCGCCGTTGACGGTGACGACCAGGGTTTCGCCAGCGGCCAAAGCAGCTGTGCCTGCGGTGCCCGAGAGCACGACAGCAGAGGCGCTGGTGGTTTGGCTCACGACGGTGGGCACAGCCGGGGCGGTGGTGTCGATGGTGACAGGCAGCGCCACGGGTGCACTGCTGTTGCCAGCAGGGTCGGTTTCGACCACGCTGAGGTTGTTCAGGCCCTCTGGCAGTGGCGTGGTGGGCGTGATGGCCCACGAACCATTGGGATCGACCATGGCTGAGCCAATCACGTTGCCTTGCGGGTCGGTGATCTTGATGGTGTCACCGGGTGTGCCGGTGCCAGTCAAGATGGGCTTGTTGATGTTGGTCGTGTTGTCACCCTTGGTGCCGCTGTCTGTAGATGCGGCGAGCACGCCTGTGGGTGCAGACGGACCTGTGGTGTCGATGGTCACAGGCAGCGGTGCGGCGGGGCTGACGTTGCCGGCCGGGTCGGTGGCGGTCATGGCCAGGTTGTTCAGGCCTTCAGGCAGCGGTGTGGTGGGTGTGATGTTCCACTTGCCAGCGGCGTCGACCACGGCGGTGCCGATGACGTTGCCCGCAGCGTCCTTGATGGTGATGGTGTCACCGGGCGTGCCGGTACCGATCAGGTTCGGTTTGTTGATGTTGGTGGTGCTGTCGCCTTTGACACCGGAGTCGGTGATCGGGTCGAGCACGCCTTGTGGGGCCAGCGGGCCAGTGGTGTCGATGGTCACGGGCAGCGGTGCAGCGGGGCTGACGTTGCCGGCCGGGTCGGTGGCGGTCATGACCAGGCTGTTGAGGCCTTCGGGCAGCGGTGTGGTGGGGGTGATGTTCCACTTGCCAGTGGCGTCGACCACGGCAGTGCCGATCACGTTGCCCAGCGGGTCTTTGATGGTGATGGTGTCACCCGGTGTGCCGGTGCCGATCAGGTTGGGCGTGTTGTCGGTGGTGATCTTGTCGCCCTTGACGCCGGAGTCGGTGGTCGGGTCGAGCACGCCGGTGGGTGCAGACGGACCTGTGGTGTCGATGGTCACAGGCAGCGGCTTGGCGGGGCTGACGTTACCGGCCGGGTCGGTGGCCGTCATGCTGTAGTTGTTCAGGCCTTCGGGCTGGGGCGTGGTGGGCGTGATGCTCCACTTGCCTGCGGCATCGACCACGGCGGTGCCGATGACGGCGCCAGACGCATCCTTGATGGTGATGGTGTCACCGGCGGTGCCGGTGCCGCTCAAGGTGGGCGTGTTGTCGTTGGTGGTGCTGTCGCCTTTGACGCCAGAGTCGCTGATGGGGTCGAGCACGCCGGTGGGCGCTGACGGACCTGTGGTGTCGATGGTGATGGGCAGCGGTACGGCAGGACTGACGTTGCCGGCCGGGTCGGTGGCCGTCAGGCTGTAGTTGTTCAGGCCTTCGGGCTGGGGCGTGGTGGGCGTGATGCTCCACTTGCCTGCGGCGTCGACCACGGCGGTGCCGATGACGGCACCAGACGCATCCTTGATGGTGATGGTGTTGCCGGGCACGCCGGTGCCGCTCATCGTGGGCGTGTTGTCGTTGGTGGTGCTGTCGCCTTTGGTGCCGGAGTCGCTGATGGGGTCAAGCACGCCCGTGGGGGCCACGGGGGCCACGCTGTCCACCACGATGGTGATGGGCAGGCCTGCGCTGAGCACGCCGCCGGTGGGGCTGGTGGCGGTGACGCTCAGGGCGTTGATGCCTTGTGGCAGCACGGTGGTGGGCGTGGCCGACCAGGTGCCGTTGGCGGCGACCACGGCGCTGGCAATCACCAGGCCTTGGGCGTTGCGCACTTCAACGATGTCACCGGCGGTGCCGGTGCCGCTGAGGGTGGGCGTGGTGTCGTTGGTGGTGTTGTCTCCCACGGTGCCGCTGTCGCTGACGAGGTCGAGCATGGCCGTGAGGCTGTGCGGTGCGGGCGGCGCGCTGACGCTGAACGCCAAGGTGTTGTTGGCTTCGGCGCCGTCTTTGTTGAGGCTGCCTGCGGTGTCGGTGAACTTGTCGCTGGCGACCACCAAGGTGGCGTTGAGCACACCGGCTGTGGGCGTGAAGGTGGCGGTGTAGGCCAGCGGGTTGGTGGGGCTCAAGGCCAGGTTGCTGAGCGTGCCGCCGGTGACGGCCACGTCAGCCAAGGTGAAGTCCAGCGTGGGTTCGCTGAAGGTGAAGGTGACGGTGCCGGTCTGGCCTTGGGCCAGCAGCGACTGCGTGGTGCTGAGCGCCACGGTGGGCAGCCCGGTGTCGATGACCACGGGCAGCGGTGTGACGGGGCTGGACAGGCCTGCGGGGTTGGTTTCGACCACGCTGAGGTTGTTGGTGCCTTCGGGCAGCGGTGTGGTGGGCGTGATGCTCCACTGGCCGTTGGGGCCGACGGTGGCGGTGCCGATCACGTTGCCCGAGGGGTCGGTGATCTTGATGGTGTCGCCCGGAACACCCGTGCCCGTGAGGACCGGTTTGTTTTGGTTGGTGATGAGGTCGGTGGGCGAGCCGCTGTTGCTGGCCGGATCAATGCTGGCAGGTGGCGCCAGCGGGGCCACGGGGGCGGTGCTGTAGCTCAGGTTCAGGGTGTTGTTGGCCTCGGCGCCGTCGGTGTTGAGGTTGGCAGCGGCGTCAGCGAACTTGGCGCTGTCCACATGCACGCTGGCGGTGGTGGCACCGGCGGTGGGCGTGAACGTGGCGGTGTAGACCAGCGGGTTGGTGGCGCTTGGCGTCAGGGCGCCCAGCGTGCCGCCGGTGACCACGATGTCGGCCAGCGTGAAATCGGCGCTGGCTTCACTCAGGGTGAAGGTAATGGCCGAGGTCTGACCGCTGGTCAAGGCGGTGGCCGGTGTGCTCAGCGCAATGGTGGGCGCTGTGGTGTCCACCGTGACGGTGAACGGTGCCGGTGGGCTGACCTGACCCGAGGGGTTGGTCTCGGTGATGGCCAGGTTGTTGATGCCTTCAGGCAGCGGCGCGGTGGGCGTGACTTGCCACTGGCCGTTGGGGCCGACCACTGCCGAGCCGATGACGTTGCCAGCGGGGTCGGTGATCTTGATGGTGTCACCGGGAACGCCCGTGCCGCTCAAGGTGGGCTGGGGCTTGTTGGTGAGCTGGTCGGTGCCCGAACCGCTGTTGCTGGCCGGGTCGATGACGGTGCCAGCAGGCGCTGCGGGCGCCACGGGGGCGGCGTTGACGCTGAAGGACAGCGCGTTGTTCAACTCTGCGCCGTCTTTGTTGAAGTTGGCGGCAGCGTCCGAGAACTTGTCGCTGGTGACCAGCAAGGCGGCGCTGGTGGCACCGGCTGCGGGCGTGAGCACGGCGGTGTAGACCAGGGGGTTGGTCGGGCTTTGCACCAGGTTGCTCAAGGTGCCGCCAACTGCCGTGACGTCGGCCAGCGTGAAGTCGGTGGTGGCTTCACTCAGGGTGAAGGTGACAACGCCAGTTTGGCCTGAGGCCAGCACGGCTTGCGCGGTGCTCAAAGCAATGGTGGGCGCTGTGGTGTCGATGGTGACGGTGAACGGAGCCGGTGGGCTCACCTGGCCCGAGGGGTTGGTCTCGGTGATGGCCAGGTTGTTGATGCCTTCGGGCAGCGGTGATGTGGGCGTGACTTGCCATTGGCCGTTGGGGCCGACGACGGCAGAGCCGATCACGTTGCCTTGCGGGTCGGTGATCTTGATGGTGTCGCCAGGCGTGCCGGTGCCGTTCAGGGTGGGCTTGGTCTGGTTGGTGAGCTGGTCGGTGCCCGAGCCGCTGTTGCTGGCCGGGTCGATGGCGGTGCCTGCCGGTGCAACGGGCGCCACAGAGGGTTGGCCCAGCGTGAAGTTGAGCGTGTTGTTGGCTTCGGCGCCGTCGGTGTTGAGGTTGGCGGCGGCGTCAGCGAACTTGGCGCTGTCTACATGCACGCTGGCGGCGGTGGCACCGGCGGTGGGCGTGAAGGTGGCGGTGAAAACCAGCGGGTTGGTGGCGCTTGGCGTCAGGGCGCTCAGCGTGCCGCCGGTCACGGTGATGTCGGCCAGCGTGAAATCGGCGCTGGCTTCACTCAGGGTGAAGGTGATGGCCGAGGTCTGGCCGTTGGTCAAGGCGGTGGCCGGTGCGCTCAGCGCAATGGTGGGCGCTGTGGTGTCGATGGTGACGGTGAACGGTGCGGGAGGGCTCACCTGACCCGAGGGGTTGGTCTCGGTGATGGCCAAGTTGTTGATGCCTTCAGGCAGCGGCGATGTGGGCGTGACTTGCCACTGGCCGTTGGGGCCAACGACGGCCGAGCCAATCACGTTGCCTTGCGGGTCGGTGATCTTGACGGTGTCGCCAGGCACGCCCGTGCCGCTCAGCGTGGGCTGGGGCTTGTTGGTGAGCTGGTCGGTGCCCGAGCCGCTGTTGCTGGCCGGGTCGATGACGGTGCCTGCAGGCGCTGCGGGCGCCACGGGGGCGGCGTTGACGCTGAAGGACAAGGCGTTGTTGATGTCGGCGCCGTCTTTGTTGAGGTTGCCTGCGGCGTCAGCGAACTTGTCGCTGGTGACCAGCAAGGCGGCGCTGGTGGCACCGGCGGCAGGGGTCAGGATCGCGGTGTAGACCAAGGGGTTGGTCGTGCTTTGCACCAGGTTGCTGAGCGTGCCGCCCATGGCGGTGACGTCGGCCAAGGTGAAATCGGCGCTGGCTTCAGACAGGGTGAAGGTCACCAGGCCGGTTTGGCCCGTGGCCAGCACGGCTTGCGCAGTGGAAAGCGCGATGGTGGGCGCTGTGGTGTCCACGATGACGGTGAACGGTGCGGGTGGGCTGACCTGGCCTGCGGGATTGGTCTCGGTGATGGCCAGGTTGTTCGTGCCTTCAGGCAGCGGTGCGGTGGGCGTGACTTGCCACTGGCCGTTGGGGCCGACGACGGCAGAGCCGATCACGTTGCCTTGCGGGTCGGTGATCTTGATGGTGTCGCCGGGCGTGCCGGTACCGTTCAGGGTGGGCTTGGTCTGGTTGGTGAGCTGGTCGGTGCCCGAGCCGCTGTTGCTGGCCGGGTCGATGACCGTGCCTGCCGGTGCAACGGGCGCCACGGAAGGCTGGCCCAGCGTGAAGTTGAGCGTGTTGTTGGCTTCGGCGCCGTCGGTGTTGACGTTGCCTGCGGCGTCCGCGAACTTGCTGCTGTCCACATGCACGCTGGCGGTGGTGGCACCGGCTGTGGGCGTGAAGGTGGCGGTGTAGACCAAGGGGTTGGTCGTGCTTTGCACCAGGGCGCTCAAGGTGCCGCCGGTGACGGTGATGTCGGCCAGCGTGAAATCGGCGCTGGCTTCACTCAGGGTGAAGGTGACGGCGGCGGTTTGGCCTGTGGGCAGCGCAGTCAAAGCGGTGGACAGGGCAATCGTGGGCGCTGTGGTGTCGATGACCACGGTGAACGGTGCCGGTGGGCTGACCTGGCCTGCGGGGTTGGTCTCGGTGATGGCCAGGTTGTTGATGCCTTCAGGCAGCGGCGATGTGGGCGTGACTTGCCACTGGCCGTTGGGGCCAACGACGGCCGAGCCAATCACGTTGCCTTGCGGGTCGGTGATCTTGATGGTGTCGCCAGGCACGCCGGTACCGGTCAGGGTCGGGGTGGTGTCGATGGTGAGCTGGTCGGTGCCCGAGCCGCTGTTGCTGGCCGGGTCGATGACCGTGCCTGCAGGCGCTGCGGGCGCCACGGGGGCGGCGTTGACGCTGAAGGACAAGGCGTTGTTGATGTCGGCGCCGTCTTTGTTGAGGTTGCCTGCGGCATCCGCAAATTTGTCGCTGGTGACCAGCAAGGCGGCGCTGGTGGCACCGGCGTTGGGGGTGAACACAGCGGTGTAGACCAGCGGATTGGTCGGGCTTTGCACCAGACCGCTCAGCGTGCCGCCCATGGCGGTGACGTCGGCCAGGGTGAAGTCGCTCGTGGCTTCACTCAGGGTGAAGGTGACGATGCCGGTCTGGCCGCTGGCCAGCACGGATTGCGCGGTGGACAGCGCGATGGTGGGCGCTGTGGTGTCCACGATGACGGTGAACGGTGCCGGTGGGCTGACTTGGCCTGCGGGATTGGTCTCGGTTAGGCCCAAGTTGTTGGTGCCTTCGGGCAGCGGTGCGGTGGGCGTGACTTGCCACTGGCCGTTGGGGCCGACGACGGCAGAACCGATCACATTGCCTTGCGGGTCGGTGATCTTGACGGTGTCGCCAGGCGTGCCTGTGCCATTGAGCGTGGGCTGGGGCTTGTTGGTGAGCTGGTCAGTGCCGGAGCCGCTGTTGCTGGCCGGGTCGATGGCGATGCCCGATGGGGCTGCGGGCGGCGTGGTCGAGCCGAAGTTGAAGGTCAGCGTGTTGTTGGCTTCGGCGCCGTCGGCGTTTTGGTTGCCTGCGGCGTCAGAGAACTTGGCGCTGTCCACCTGCACGCTGGCGGTGCTGGCACCGGCTGCGGGGGCAAAGGTGGCGGTGTAGACCAATGGGTTGGTCGTGCTTTGCACCAGGGCGCTCAGGGTGCCGCCGGTGACGGTGATGTCGGCCAGCGTGAAATCGGCGCTGGCTTCGCTCAAGGTGAAGGTGACGGTGGGGTTTTGGCCCGCGTTTTGAACGCTGGTCAGTGCGATGGTGGGCACGACGCTGTCGATGACCACGGGCAAGGGCACGGCGGGGCTGACGTTGCCAGCGGGGTCAACCTGGGTGATGGCCAGGTTGTTGGTGCCTTCAGGCAGCGGTGTGGTGGGCGTGACGTTCCATTGACCGTTGGGGCCAACGATGGCCGAGCCAATCACGTTGCCCAGCGGGTCGGTGATCTTGATGGTGTCGCCGGGCGTGCCGGTGCCGCTCAGGGTCGGCGTTTTGTCGGTGGTCAGGTTGTCGGTGGTCGAACCGGTGTTGCTGCTCGGGTCGAGCACGCCGGTGGGAGCGGACGGCAGGGTGTGGGTGTTGGTGGAAGGCTGCACCAGTCCATCGGTGCCCTGGAAGTCCACCACCTTGTCGGTGTTGACTTTGGTGGCGGGGAAGCTGACGTTGAAGACACCTTGGGCGTTGGCCGTGGCTTGCAGGGTGCTGCCGTCGGGCAAAGTCACGGTGACGGTGCTGTTAGGCAGGGCCGAGCCGGTCAGGTTGACGGTGGAAGCCGTGATGTTTTGTGCGGTGACGACGATGTCGCCCAGCAGCCAGCGGTTCAGCGCTGTGTCGACCAGGAAGGTTTGTTCGGTAGCGCCGCTGTTGGGGGCCTTGAGGGCCGCCAGGGCGTTGAGGCGGCCGGTGTCCATCAGGGCCGCGCCGGTGGTGCTGAGCGTGCCGCCAGCCAGCAGTTCAGTTTGCAGGGCGTCCAGGCTGGCGTCGATGTTGCCTTTGGCGCTGTCCAGGCCCGAGAGTTTGGCCAGCACCAGGCCGTATTTTTCACCGTCGGTGAGGATGACCACGCCATTGGCGTCGTAGCGGTTGGTGGCGGTGAAGGTGGCGCTGTTGGTGAGGGTGGGGTCGGCGGTGATGTCGACACCGGCCATGCCCAGGGCCTTGGCCACGTTGGCGTTGGCGGCGTTGATGGCGGCGGCGCTGCTCAGTGGCGTGGTGGCGTTGTCGGCAATGCCTGCGCTGCGCACGGCCAGTTCGGTGACGGGCGTGATGTTGACGGTCAGGGTTGCGCTTTGGTCTGCGGCCACGGTGAAGTTGGCTTGGCCGACGTCGGCCACGGCCTGGGCGCGCAAGGTGGTGTCGAAGGACTTGCCGGTGGCAGAGACTTCGTCGATGTAGTTGATGGCGGTGCCGTTGGCGTCAATGACTTTGACCAGCACAGGGCCACGGTAGCTGCCACGGTTGGCGGCCGAGATGCTCCAGGAGCCATCGGCGGCCAGCACGGTTTGGCCCAGCAAGGTGCCGGTGTTGTCGTAGACGAACACGTCTGCACCGCCGGTGACGCTGGTGGTGGTGGAGGTGACGCTGGGGTTGTTGGTCACGCTGGGGGTGAGCAGGCTCAGGCCGCCATCGTTTTGGGCGCCGGGAGGTGGCGCAGTGCCCGTGGCTGTGCTGTCGGTGACGGTGCCTGCGGTGGTGCCGCTGGTGGTGCCTGTGCCCGTGCCGCTGGTCACGCTGGGGTTGCCTGTCAGGCTGGGGTCGATCAGGATCAGGCCGCCATCGTTTTGGGCACCGGGAGGTGGCGCAGTGCCCGTGGCTGTGCTGTCGGTGACGGTGCCTGCGGTGGTGCCGCTGGTGGTGCCGGTTCCGGTGGTGGATGGGGTGGTGCCGGTGCCGGTGCCCGAGGCCAACACGATGGGGTTGGTGGTCAGGCTGGGGTCGATCAGGATCAGGCCACCGTCATTCACCACGCCGGGTGGCAAGGCGGTGCTGGTGCCCGTGCTGTCGGTGACGACGGTCGGGGTGGTCGTCAGCGAGGGTGTGCCCGTGCCCACAAGAATGGGGGCGGTGGTCTGTTTGGGTTGAACCAGGCTCAGCGGATCGACAACGGTGCTGGGGTCGCTGGTGGTGGGGCCTGCAAACACATGGCCACGCACGATCAGGGCGTTTGCGGTCGACGCAGCGGGCTCGATGGTGATGGGCAAGGGCACGGCCGGGCTGACGTTGCCTGCGGGGTCGATCTCGCTGATGCTGAGGTTGTTCAGGCCGGTGGGCAGGGGCACGGCCGGTGTGGTCTGCCAGGTGCCGTTGGCTTGCACCACGGCGGTGGCAATCACGTTGCCTGCAGCGTCCTTGATGGCGATGGTGTCGCCGGGCACGCCGGTGCCGCTGAGTGTGGGGGTGCTGTCGGTGGTGCTGTTGTCCCCCTTGGTGCCGCTGTCGGTGCTGGGGTCCAGGATGCCGGTGGGCGCTGCGGGGGCCAGGCTGTCGATGACGATGGGCAGCGCTGTGGCGGGGCTGACGTTGCCGGCCGGGTCGATGGCCGTGACGGACAGGTTGTTGAGTCCCTGTGGCAGGGGCTGGCTGGGCGTGACGCTCCACTGGCCGTTGGGGCCGACGATGGCGGTGCCAATCAGGTTGCCTTGCGGGTCGGTGATCTTGATGGTGTCGCCGGGCGTGCCTGTGCCGTCGATGGTGGGCGTGGTGTCGATGGTGACGTTGTCGGTCAGCGAGCCGCTGTTGCTGCCAGGGTTGATGGCGGCAGCGGGGGCCACTGGGGCCAGGCTGTCAATGACGATGGGCAGGATGGTGGCCGGGCTGGTCTGGCCGGTGGGCGTGATTTCGGTGATGGCCAGGTTGTTGTTGCCTTGGGGCAGCGGCGATGTGGGTGTGACGCTCCAGCTGCCGTTGGGGGCGACGATGGCGGTGCCGATCACGTTGCCCGCTGGGTCGGTGATTTTGATGGTGTCGCCGGGCACGCCCACGCCGGTGATGGTGGGCGTGGTGTCGATGGTGACGTTGTCGGTGAGCGAGCCGCTGTTGCTGGACGGTGCCAGGGTGCCTGCGGGTGCGGCCGGTGCGGGCACCACGGCTGCGCTGACGCTGAAGCTCAGGGCGTTGTTGAGGTCGGAGCCGTCTTTGTTGAGGTTGCCTGCGGCGTCCGAGAACTTGTCGCTGGTGACCAGCAAGGCGGCGCTGTTGGCACCGGCTGTGGGTGTGAAGGTGGCGAAGTAGCTGGTGCCCGAGCCCTGGAAGTTGCTCAGGGTGCCGCCCATGGCGGTGATGTCGGCCAGCGTGAAGTCGGTGCTGGCTTCAGACAGTGTGAAGGTGACGGTGACGCTTTCGCCGTTGCCCAGCAGGGTTTTGTTGCTGCCCAGCGCGATGGTGGGCGCCACGGTGTCGATGAAGACGGGCAGCGGTGTGGGGGGGCTGACGTTGCCTGCGGGGTCGACGGCAACGATGCTCAGGTTGTTCTGGCCCTGTGGCAGGGGCTGTGCGGGGGCGACTTGCCATTGGCCGTTGGGGCCGACGACGGTGCTGCCAATCACGTTGCCTTGCGGGTCGGTGATTTTGATGGTTTCACCGGGTGTGCCGTTGCCGCTGAGCGTGGGCTGGGTGACGTTGGTGAGGTTGTCGGTGGGCGAGCCGCTGTTGCCGCCGGGGGCGATGGCGCCAGACGGGGCCGAGGGGGCCTGGCTGTCGATGACCACCGGCAGGGGCACGGCCGGGCTGACGGCGCCCGAGGGGCTGGTTTCGGTGATGGACAGGTTGTTGGTGCCTTGTGGCAGGGGCGCGGTGGGGGTGACGTTCCACTGGCCGTTAGGGCCGACGATGGCCGAGCCGATCACTGCGCCTGTGGGGTCGGTGATCTTGATGGTGTCGCCGGGCTGGCCGGTGCCGCTGAGCACCGGTTGCGGGTTGGTGGTGATGTTGTCAGTGGTCGAGCCGGTGTTGCTGCCGGGGTTGATGCCGCCTGTGGGTGCGGGCAGGCTGCCTGACTCGATGACGACGGGCAGCGGAGCCGTGGGGCTGACGTTGCCAGCCGGGTCGATGGCGACCATGCTGAGGTTGTTGGTGCCTGTGGGCAGGGCTGTGGTGGGCGTGACGTTCCACTGGCCGTTGGGGCCGACGATGGCGGTGCCAATCACGTTGCCTTGCGGGTCGGTGATCTTGATGGTGTCACCGGGCGTGCCTGTGCCGGTCAGCGTGGGCTTGTTGTTGCTGGTGATGTTGTCGGTGGTGGAGCCGGTGTTGCTGCCGGGGGCGATGGCGCCAGCCGGTGCCGAAGGGGCCACGCTGTCGATGACCACCGGCAAGGGCACGGCCGGGCTGACGGCGCCCGAGGGGCTGGTTTCGATGATGGACAGGTTGTTGTTGCCTTGTGGCAGGGGCGCGGTGGGCGTGACGTTCCACTGGCCGTTGGGGCCAACGATGGCCGAGCCGATCACTGCGCCTGTGGGGTCGGTGATCTTGATGGTGTCGCCAGGCTGGCCGGTGCCGCTGAGCACCGGTTGCGGGTTGGTGGTGATGTTGTCAGTGGTCGAGCCGGTGTTGCTGCCGGGGTTGATGCCGCCTGTGGGTGCGGGCAGGCTGCCTGACTCGATGACGACGGGCAGCGGAGCCGTGGGGCTGACGTTGCCAGCCGGGTCGATGGCGACCATGCTGAGGTTGTTGGTGCCTGTGGGCAGCGCTGTGGCGGGCGTGATGCTCCACTGGCCGTTGGGGCCGACTACTGAACTGCCAATCACGTTGCCTTGCGGGTCGGTGATCTTGATGGTGTCACCGGGCGTGCCTGTGCCGGTCAGCGTGGGCTTGTTGTTGCTGGTGATGTTGTCGGTGGTGGAGCCGGTGTTGCTGCCGGGGGCAATGGCGCCAGCCGGTGCCGAAGGGGCCACGCTGTCGATGACCACCGGCAAGGGCACGGCCGGGCTGACGGCGCCCGAGGGGCTGGTTTCGATGATGGACAGGTTGTTGTTGCCTTGTGGCAGGGGCGCGGTGGGCGTGACGTTCCACTGGCCGTTGGGGCCAACGATGGCCGAGCCGATCACTGCGCCTGTGGGGTCGGTGATCTTGATGGTGTCGCCAGGCTGGCCGGTGCCGCTGAAGATGGGTTGTGGGTTGGTGGACATGCCACCGCTGGTGCCGCCGCTGCCGGATGGCGTGAGGCCACCCGACGGTGCGGGCAGGCTGGCGCCGCCGTCAATGATGACGGGCAGCGGCGTGACGGGGCTGACCGCGCCTGTGGGGCCGGTTTCGATGACGCTCAGGTTGTTGCTGCCTGCGGGCAGGGGCTGGCTGGGCGTGGCATTCCACTGGCCATTGGGGCCGACGGTGGTGCTGGCAATGACGTTGCCATTGGCGTCTTTGATGGTGATGGTGTCACCGGGCACGCCGGTGCCGCTGAAAGTAGGTGTGTTGTCGGTGGTGTGGTTGCCGCCGGGTGCGACCACGACGCCAGGCGCTGCGGGTGTGATGGGCGCTGGGGTGACGGGCGTGCAGGTGATGCCAAAGGAGGCGGCGTTGTTGCTCTCGGAGCCGTCCAAGTTCTGGTTGCCTGCAGCGTCGGTGAATTTGTTGCTGGAGACAAACAGCGCGGCGCTCTTGGCCGTGGCATTGGGGGTGAAGGTGGCGGTGTAGACCTTGCCAGAGCCTGCGAAGTTGGACAGCGTGCCGCCCAGCAAGGTGATGTCGGCCAGGGTGAAGTCGGTGCTGTCTTCACTCAGGGTGAAGGTGACGGTGGTGGACTCGCCTGCGGCCAACACGTTTTTGGCGCTGCTGATGGCAATGGTGGGCGGTGTGGTGTCGGCCGGTGTGACGGGCGCGACAGGTGTGCAGTCGCAGTGGATGCCCAGCGAGACGGCGTTGTTGACGTCGGAGCCGTCCACGTTGAAGTTGCCTGCGGCGTCGCTGAATTTGTAGCTGGCCACAAACAGGGCCGCGCTGCGCGAGATGTCAAACGGCGTGAAGGTGGCGGTGTAGCTGGTGCCCGAGCCTTGCAGGTTGCTCAGGGTGCCGCCCAGGCAGGTGATGTCGCCCAGGGTGAAGTCACTGCTGGCTTCAGACAGGGTGAAAGTGATGGTGGCCGTTTCGCCTTCTTCCAGCAGGTCTTTGTTGCTGGTGATGACGATGGACGGTGGGGTGCTGTCGGCAGGTGGGCAGTTGGTCTTGAGCGAGACGGCGTTGTTCAGGTCGGCGCCGTCTTTGTTGAGGTTGCCTGCGGCGTCGCTGAAGGTGTTGCTGCTCACCAAGATCATGGCGCTGGCAGAGCTGCTGCTGGGCGTGAAGGTGGCGGTGTAGACCAGCGGGTTGGTGGCACTTTGGGCAAAGCCTGTCAGGGTGCCGCCGTTGACGGTGATGTCGCTGGCCGTGAAGTCGCTGCTGGCCTCAGACAGGGTGAAGGTGATGGTGGCGGTTTCACCGGCCAGCAGGTCGGTCTTGTCGCTGCTGATGGCGATGGTGGGGGGCGCCGTGTCGGGTGGGGGGCAGTTGGTCTTCAGGGCCACGGCGTTGTTCAGGTCCGAGCCGTCTTTGTTGAAGTTGCCGGTGGCGTCGCTGAAGGTGTTGCTGCTCACCAAAATCATGGCGCTGGCGGCGCTGCTGGTGGGCGTGAAGGTGGCGGTGTAGACCAGCGGGTTGGTGGCGCTGTGGGTGAAGCCGCTCAGCGTGCCGCCGTTGACGGTGATGTCGCCCAGGGTGAAGTCGTTGCTGGCCTCGCTCAGGGTGAAGGTGATGGTGGCGGTTTCACCGGCCAGCAGGTCGACCTTGTCGCTGCTGACGATGATGGTGGGAGGTGTCAGGTCCACCGTCAGGCTGACGGTGTTGTTGGCGTCAGCGCCGTCGGCGTTTTGGTTGCCTGCGGCGTCGCTGAATTTGGCGCTGTCCACATGCACAGTGGCACCGGTCGAGCCTGCCGATGGGGTGAGCGTGGCGGTGTAGACCAGCGGGTTGGTGGTGCTGTGGGTGAAGCCGCTCAGGGTGCCACCGGTCACGGTGACGTCGCTGGCGGTGAAGTCGCTGCTGGCTTCCGACAGGGTGAAGGTGATGGTGGCCGTTTGGCCTGCGCCCAAGGCCGCTTTGTCGGCCGTGATTTCAATCACGGGGGGCGTGCTGTCAGGTGGTGGGCAGTTGGTTTTCAGCGCCACGGCGTTGTTCAGGTCGGCGCCGTCTTTGTTGAAGTTGCCTGCGGCGTCGGTGAAGGTGTTGCTGCTCACCAGGATCATGGCGCTGGCGGCGCTGCTGGTGGGCGTGAAGGTGGCGGTGTAGACCAGCGGGTTGGTGGCGCTGTGCACAAAGCCGCTCAGCGTGCCGCCGTTGACGGTGATGTCGCCGAGGGTGAAGTCGTTGCTGGCCTCAGACAGGGTGAAGGTGATGGTGGCGGTTTCGCCAGCCAGCAGGTCGGCCTTGTCGCTGCTGACGATGATGGTGGGGGGCGTGACGTCGAGGTTGAAGCTGACGGTGTTGTTGGCGTCGGCGCCGTCGGCATTCTGGTTGCCTGCGGCGTCAGTGAATTTGCTGCTGTCCACATGCACGCTGGCGGTGCTGGCACCGGCGGTGGGTGTGAAAGTGGCGGTGTAGCTGGTGCCCGAGCCTGTGAAGTTGCTCAAGGTGCCGCCGACCACGGTGATGTCGTCCAGCGTGAAGTTGCTGCTGGCTTCGGACAGGGTGAAGGTGACGGTGGCCGTCTCCCCTGCCCCCAGGCTGGCTTTGGGGCTGCTGACGATGATGCTGGGCGGGGTCTGGTCCACCGTCAGGCTGACGGTGTTGTTGGCGTCGGCGCCATCAGCGTTCTGGTTGCCTGCGGCGTCGCTGAATTTGTTGCTGTCCACATGCACGCTGGCACCCGTGGAGCCTGCGGCAGGCGTGAAGACGGCGGTGTAGATGTGCGGATCGGTGGCGCTTTGCTGGAAGCCGCTCAGGGTGCCGCCGGTGACAACGATGTCGCTGGCGTCGAAGTTGGCGCTGATTTCGCTCAGCGTGAAGGTGATGGTGGCCGTGTCCCCAGCTTTGAGGATGGACTTGTCGCTGGTGATGGCGATGGTCGGCGGCGCGATGTCGATGGTGAAGGTGGTGGCGTTGTTGGCGTCGTTGCCGTCGGCGTTGAAGTTGCCCGAGGCGTCGCTGAAGCGGTTGCTGGCCACATAGACCGCGCCGCTCATGGAGCCTGCTGCGGGTGTGAAAGTGGCGGTGTAGACCAGCGGGTTGGTGGCGCTTTGCGTGAAACCGCTCAGGGTGCCGCCCATGACGGTGATGTCAGTGGCTGCAAAGTCGGTGGCCAGCTCGCTCAGGGTGAAGGTGACGACCGCGGTCTGGCCCATGGCCAGCGCGGCTTTGTCAGCGGTGACAGCAATCGTGGGTGGTGTGGTGTCGATCTTGCACTGGATGGCGATCGAGGCGGTGTTGTTGAGTTCACCGCCGTCCATGTTGTAGTTGCCCGCCGCGTCGGTGAAGCTTTCGCTGGCAATGAAGATACCGGCGCTCAGCGACTTCGGGTCGGGCGTGAAGGTGGCGGTGTAGACCAGCGGGTTGGTGGGGCTTTGCGTGAAGTTGGTGAGCGTGCCACCCATGACACGAACGTCTTCGGCGGTGAAGTTGCTGCTGGCCTCGCTCAGGGTGAAGGTGATGATGTCGGTGTCACCGGGGCGCACACGCGCTTTGGTGTTGCTGATCATCACTGTGGGGGCCGTGCTGTCGGCCGGGGCATCGGCATTGCACAGCAGACCGATGCTGAATGACGAACCGTTGTTCATGTCGGCGCCGTCTTTGTTGAGGGTGCCAGCGGCATTGCTGAAGGTGTCGCTGCCGACCATCACAAAGGCGCTGGAGACGTTGGCGCTGGGCGTGAAAGTGGCGCTGTAGCTGGTGCCGCTGCCGGTGAAGTTGCTGAGCGTGCCGCCGACGGCGGTGACGTCAGAGGCGGCGAAATTGGTGCTGGCTTCACTGAGCGTGAAAGAGAGCGTGGCGATTTCGCCTACAGCCAGGTTGGCTTTGCTGGATGTGATGGCGATGAAGGGGTTGGTCAGGTCGTTCATAGGGGTCTCTCTCAGTGATTCAGTTCAATGCAGCGCAGCTTTCGCTGGCGGCGGTGTTCATATAAAGGGTGTTGGGGGCTGTCAGGGGGGCGCTGCTGGCGCGCAAGGCGACGTCCAGGCGTGGCAAAGCCACCCGCTGTGGTTTGCACCGTTCAGCGAGTGGCACTTGGTGTTGAAGTGAGTGGGGATTCATCAAATCTCTACCGATTTATCGAAACCCAACTCAAACTCAAAAAAGTGATCAGATTCATTTAGAAGCTCTTTTTTGGCATTTGTACTAACTTGTTCCCAAGGTTATTGTCAAAACTGACATTTCAAAATACCCAATTGGGGTATTCAGATCACTTTTTTGGCGCTTTTTTTCAAAGTTGTGCATGAAACCCGACAGGCCTTGTTTCGGTGCATGACAGGGCCAGGGGGGGTTAATTGATAAATTCAACACAATCATGTTTACATCCCGCCTTGTAGATTTGCCGCGCACGTCGCAGCTCGGTAGTCGAAGAGTCCGACGTTGTTTTTCACCGTTGCAGCCTGCGAAAGCATTGGGGGTTTGCGGGCAAACATCGGGGTCTTCGACCCCCGACCTACAACGGCGCAGATAACGGGCCGCCGACGTGCGAATTCCCGTGGTCCTTCTTGTAGGTCGGTACTCGAAGAGTCCGACATGGGCTTGATTGGCCACCAAAGCCCAATTCAGACGCGGCAGGCGAGCTGATGTCGGGGTCTTCGACCGCCGACCTGCGGGGGCAGCTCGCATGGGTTTACACGGCAGTGACGAGCAGGGCCTGTTCGATGAGCAACTGCGCGGCGGCGCTGTTGTGGTTGTAGGCCACATAGGTATGACCGTGGTTGACCACAGGGGTGCTGGATGCGGTCCACTGCGTCAGGTCGGACAGGACGACATGGTCGCCTTGATCGCCGCTGACCATGAGCTGGGTTTTGGCCTCGTGCGTGGCCAGGCCGGTGCTGTTGCTGCTGTTGTAAACGTCGTGCCCGCCAAAGTGGCTGAGCATGGTGTTCAAGTCCATGTGCAACGCGTTGTTGCCGGTGCCGGTCAGGTCGATTTCTTCGACGTTTTGCACGGCGCCCACGCCGGCGTGGGCAAAGTCCAGCGTCTGTTGGCTGCCCGACAGGGCCAGGGTGTCGATGGCGGTGCTGCTGTTGCTGTGGAAGACGGCGGCCGTGACATCGGACATGCCGCCGAAGACGACATAGCTTTCGACGTGTGGCGCCGACAAATTGGTCGAGCTGACGCTGTAGATGATGTCGTTGAGGCTGTCGCCGTTGAGGTCGCCTGCGCTGGTGCCTGCGTAGGTGTAGCTGAAGCCGCCATGGGTGGCGGTGAAGCTGCTGACGGTGTCGCAGGGGCATTCAATGCCCAGGGACAAGGCGTTGTTGGCGTCTGCGCCGTCCTGGTTGGCGTTGCCCGCTGCGTCGGTGAATTTGCCGCTGGCCACATAAAGCGCGGCGCTGTAGGTGCCAGGCAAGGGCGTGAAGGTGGCGCTGTAGCTGGTGCCCGAGCCCTGGAAGTTGCTCAGGGTGCCGCCCATGACGCTGATGTCGCCCAGGCCGAAGGTGGTGCTGGCTTCACTGAGGGTGAAGTGGACGGTGGGCGTCTGGCCCAGAAGCACCATGTCGGTGTCGCAGCTGATGGCGATGGTGGGTGGGGTGGTGTCTGTGCCACTTGTGCCCGTGCCCGTGCCCGTGCCCGTGCCGCTCGTGCCGCCCGTACCTGTGTTCAGGCTCAAAGACAAGGTGTTGTTGACTTCCGCGCCGTCGGCGTTGTTGTTGCCTGCGGCGTCGGTGAAGCTGCCGTTGGGCACAAACACGGCCGCGCTGGTGGCGCCCGGTGTGGGCGTGAAGATGGCGGTGTAGCTGCTGCCCCAGCCCTGGAAGTTGCTGAGCGTGCCGCCGACGACGCTGATGCTGCTGGCGTTAAAGGTGTTGCTGGGCTCACTGAGCTGGAATCCGATGACGGTTGTCTCGCCGCTGGCCAGCTGGCTTTGGCTGCTGAACACGGTGACGGTGGGCGGCAGGATGTCGGTCGTGCCACCTGTGCCTGTGCCTGTGCCTGTGCCTGTGCCTGTGCCTGTGCCTGTGCCTGTGCCTGTGCCACCGGTGCCACTGCTGATGTTCAGCGCCAGCGCCTGGCTGCCCGTGGGGCTGTCGATGTTGGCGTTGCCTGCGGCGTCGGTGAAGCAGCCGCTGGCCACGTACACCACCGAGCTGGTGGCGCCCGCGGTGGGGGTGAAGGTGGCGGTGTAGCTGCTGCCCGAGCCGGTGAAGTTGCTCAGGGTGCCGCCGACCACGCTGATGTCGCCCACGCCAAAGGTGCTGCTGGCCTCAGACAGGGTGAAGCTGAGTGTGGTGCTTTGGCCGGGGGTCAGGTTGCTTTGGCTGCTGCTGATGCTGACGGTGGGCGGGTTAACGTCCACCGGGGTGCCGGTGCCCCCCGTACCGCCCGAACCTCCGGTGCCACCGCTGGCGGGCACGATGTTCAGTGTCAGGGCGTTGTTGGCGTCGGCGCCGTCGATGTTGGTGTTGCCTGCGGCGTCAGTGAAGCTGTTGCTGCCCACGAGCACGGCGGCGCTGGTGGCGCCTGCGGTGGGGGTGAAGGTGGCGCTGTAGCTGGTGCCACTGCCGCTGAAGTTGCTCAGCGTGCCGCCCACGACGGTGATGTCGCCCAGGCCAAAGGTGCTGCTGGCTTCACTGAGGGTGAAGGTGACGGTGGTGCTTTGGCCGGCCGTGAGCTGGCCGGTGCTGGCGTTGATGGCGATGCTGGGCGGGGTGGTGTCGACCGGGGTCGGGTTGACCACGCTGGTGCCGATGCTCAGCGAGACGGCGTTGTTGGCGTCGGCGCCGTCGGTATTGAAGTTGCCCGAAACATCGCTGAAGCTGTTGCTGGCGACCATGATGGCCGCGCTGCTGGCGCCTGCCGTGGGGGTGAAGGTGGCGCTGTAGCTGCTGCCCGAGCCGCGGAAGTTGCTGAGCGTGCCGCCGATCACGGTGACGTCGCCGGGGCCAAAGTTGCTGCTGGCCTCGCTCAGGGTGAAGCTGATGGTGGCGGTCTCGCCTGCGGCCAGACCGATCTTGTCGGTGCTGACGGCCACCGTGGGCGGTGTGGTGTCGGTGCTGCCGGTGGTGGTGCCAGTGCCGCCCGTGCCCGTGCCGCCTGATGTGGGGCTGCTGGGGTTGGTGCCGCCCAGGCTCAGGCTGACGGCGTTGTTGGCGTCCGCGCCGTCGGCGTTGAAGTTGCCTGCGGCGTCACTGAAGCGGTTGCTGGACACGACGATGGCGCCGCCCGTGGCGCCCGCTGTGGGGGTGAAGGTGGCGCTGTAGCTGCTGCCCGAGCCGGTGAAGTTGGAGAGCGTGCCACCGATGACGGTGACATCGCCCAGACCAAAGTTGCTGCTGGCTTCGCTGAGCGTGAAGCTGATGGTGGCGGTTTCGCCGCTGGCCAGATTGGCTTTGTTGCTGCTGACGGCGATGGTGGGGGCCACGGTGTCGGTGCTGCCAGTGGCACCTGTGCCAGTGCCAGTGCCAGTGCCAGTGCCAGTGCCTGTGCCGCCTGTGCCTGTGCCTGTGCCTGTACCGTCCGTGCCGCCGGTGCCGGTGCCACCTGTGCCGGTGCCTGTACCGCCTGTGCCGGTTCCACCTGTACCGCCGGTGCCTGTACCGCCTGTGCCGGTTCCACCTGTACCGCCGGTGCCTGTACCGCCGGTGCCTGTACCGCCTGTGCCTGTGCCAGTGCCTGTGCCTGTGCCTGTGCCTGTGCCTGTGCCACCTGTGCCGGTGCCTGTGCCACCTGTGCCGGTGCCACCTGTGCCAGAGTCCACCGTGCGCATGCTCAAGGCCACGGTGTTGTTGGGTTCGCTGCCGTCGGCGTTGGTGTTGCCTGCGGCGTCGCTGAATTTGCCGCTGGACACGATCACGGCCGCACCAGTGGCGCCCGCTGTGGGCGTGAAGGTGGCGGTGTAGCTGGTGCCGCTGCCGGTGAAGTTGCTCAGCGTGCCGCCGATGACGGTGACGTCAGCCAGGCTGAAGTCGGTGCTGGTTTCGCTGAGCGTGAAGCTGATGGTGGCGGTTTCGCCCGTGGCCAGGTTGGCCTTGTTGCTGGTGACCGCGATGGTAGGCGGGTTGATGTCGACCGAGTTGCCTGTGCCGCCCGTGCCGCCTGTTCCACCTGTTCCACCTGATCCGCCGGTGCCTGTGCCCGCACCGCCCGTGCCGCTGCTGCTGATGTTCAGCGCCAGCGTGTTGTTGGGCTCGCTGCCGTCGGCGTTGTTGTTGCCTGCGGCGTCGGTGAAGCTGCCGCTGCTGACCAGCACCACACCGCTGGTGGCGCCGGTGGTGGGGGTGAAAGTCGCGGTGTAGCTCGTGCCCGAGCCCTGGAAGTTGCTGAGCGTGCCGCCGACCACGGTGACGTCGCCCAGGCCAAAGCTGGTGCTGGGCTCAGACAGGGTGAAGCTGATGGTGGACGTTTGGCCAGGCGACAAGTTGGTCTGGTTGCTGGTGACCGCGATGGTGGGTGGCAGGGTGTCGGGGGCTGTGGTGCCGCCGGTGCCGGTGCCGCCAGTGCCTGTGCCACCTGTGCCGCCAGTGCCTGTGTCTGTGCCCGCGGGCGCCGCGATGCTCAGGGCCACGGCGTTGTTAGGCTCTGCCCCGTCGCCATTGGTGTTGCCTGCCGCGTCGCTGAAGGTGCTGCTGGCCACCACGATGGCTGCGCCGGTGGCGCCTGCGGTGGGCGTGAAGGTGGCGGTGTAGCTGGTGCCACTGCCTGTGAAGTTGCTCAGCGTGCCGCCGACCACGGTCACATCACCCAAGCCGAAGCTGGTGCTGGGCTCGCTGAGGGTGAAGCTGATGGTGGCGGTTTGGCCCGCGCTCAGGTTGGTCTGGTTGCTGGTGACCGCGATGGTGGGGGGCGCGGTGTCGAGGTTGGCCGCCGCAGGGTTGGCGACGTTTTCGCCAATGCTCAGGGTGACCGCGTTGTTGGGTTCGGCACCGTCGGTGTTGAAGTTGCCCGAGGTGTCGCTGAAACGGTTGCTGGCCACCATGATGGCGGCGCTGGTGGCACCCGCGTTGGGGGTGAAGGTGGCCACGTAGCTGGTGCCCGAGCCCCGGAAGTTGGACAGCGTGCCGCCAATCACGGTGACGTCGCCCAGGCCAAAGTTGCTGCTGGGCTCACTCAGCGTGAAGCTGACGGTGGCGGTGTCGCCAGCGGCCACGCCGTCTTTGTCGCAGGTGACGGCGATGGTGGGCGGGGTGGTGTCGGTGCTGCCGGTGGTGGTGCCACCTGTGCCACCTGTGCCACCCGTGCCGGTGCCTGTTCCGCCTGTGCCCGTGCCCGTGCCGCCCGAAACGGGCGTGCTGGGGTTGGTGCCGCCCAGGCTCAGGCTGACGGCGTTGTTGGGTTCGGCGCCGTCGGCGTTGAAGTTACCTGCGGCGTCGCTGAAGCGGTTGCTGGCCACCACAATGGCGCCGCCCGTCGCGCCCGCTGTGGGCGTGAAAGTGGCGGTGTAGCTGGTGCCACTGCCGGTGAAGTTGCTGAGCGTGCCGCCGACCACGGTGACATCCGCCAGGTTGAAGTCGGTGCTGGGCTCGCTGAGCGTGAAGCTGACGGTGGCCGTTTCGCCCGGGGCGAGGTTGGCTTTGTTGCTGGTGACGGCGATGGTCGGGGGCACGGTGTCGGCGGGAGGCGTGGTGCCGCCTGTGCCCGTTCCACCTGTGCCTGTGCCGCCTGTACCGCCAGTGCCTGTACCGCCAGTGCCTGTACCGCCTGTACCGCCGGTGCCTGTGCCACCTGTGCCACCTGTGCCACCTGTGCCGCCTGTGCCGGTGTCGGCAGGGGTCAGGCTCAGGGCCACGGTGTTGTTGGGCTCACTCCCGTCGGCGTTGAAGTTGCCTGCCGCATCGCTGAATTTGCCACTGGACACGAGCACGGCCGCGCCGCTGGCGCCCGCTGTGGGGGTGAAGGTGGCGGTGTAGCTGGTGCCGCTGCCGGTGAAGTTGCTGAGCGTGCCGCCGATGACGGTGACGTCAGCCAGGCTGAAGTCGGTGCTGGTTTCGCTGAGCGTGAAGCTGATGGTGGCGGTTTCGCCGGTGGCCAGATTCGCTTTGTTGCTGGTGACGGCAATCGTGGGTGGGTTGATGTCGACCGGGGTGACTGTGCCGCCCGTGCCTGTGCCCCCTGTTCCGCCCGTGCCGCCTGTTCCGCCCGTGCCTGTGCCACCTGTGCCGCTGCTGCTGATGTTCAGCGCCAGCGTGTTGTTGGGCTCGCTGCCGTCGGCGTTGAAGTTGCCTGCAGCGTCGCTGAAGGTGCCACTGCTGACCAGCACCGCGCCGCTGGTGGCGCCGGTGTTGGGGGTGAAGGTGGCGGTGTAGCTGGTGCCCGAGCCCTGGAAGTTGGACAAGGTGCCGCCAACCACGGTGACGTCATTCAGCCCGAAATTGGTGCTGGGCTCGGACAGGGTGAAGCTGATGGTGGCGGTTTGGCCAGGCGTCAGGTTGGTCTGGGTGCTGGTGACGGCGATGGTGGGGGGCAGGGTGTCGGGCGTTGTGCCCGTGCCCGTGCCCGTGCCTGTGCCACCTGTGCCGGTGCCCGTTCCACCCGTGCCGCCGGTGCCAGCAGGCGCTGGCGCGATGCTCAGGGCTACGGCGTTGTTGGGCTCTGCCCCGTCGCCGTTGGTGTTGCCTGCGGCGTCACCAAAGGTGTTGCTGGCCACCACGATGGCGCCGCCTGTGGCGCCTGCGGTAGGCGTGAAGGTGGCGGTGTAGCTGGTGCCACTGCCCTGGAAGTTGCTGAGCGTGCCGCCCACGACGGTGACGTCGCCCAGGGCAAAGTTGCTGCTGGTCTCGGACAGGGTGAAGCTGATGGTGGCGGTTTCGCCAGCGTTCAGCGTGGTTTTGTTGCTGGTGACCGCGATGGTGGGCGGTGTGGTGTCGAGGTTGGCCGCAGCGGGGTTGACGATGGTGGTGCCAATGCTCAGGGCCACGGCGTTGTTGGGCTCGGCGCCGTCGGCGTTGAAGTTGCCCGAGATGTCGCTGAAGCGGCCGCTGGCCACACTCACGTTGCCGCTGGTGGCGCCTGCGGTGGGGGTGAAGGTGGCGATGTAGCTGGTGCCACTGCCCTGGAAGTTGGACAGCGTGCCGCCTGCGACGGTGATGTCGCCCAGGCCAAAGTTGCTGCTGGTCTCGGACAGGGTGAAGCTGATGGTGGCGGTGTCGCCTGCGGCCACGCCGGTTTTGTCGCTGGTGATGGCGATGGTGGGCGCGGTGGTGTCGGTGCTGCCGGTGGTGGTGCCGCCAGTTCCCGTGCCCGTGCCGCCGGGTGTCACCGGCGTGCTGGGGTTGGTGCCGCCCAGGCTCAGGCTGACGGCGTTGTTGGGCTCGGCGCCGTCGGCGTTGAAGTTGCCTGCGGCGTCGCTGAAGCGGCTGCTGGCCACCACGATGACCCCGCCGGTGGCGCCCACGGTGGGCGTGAAGGTGGCGGTGTAGCTGGTGCCCGAGCCCTGGAAGTTGCTCAACTGACCGCCGACGACGGTGACGTCAGCCAGGCTGAAGTCGGTGCTGATTTCACTCAGGGTGAAGCTGATGGTGGCGGTTTCGCCGGGGGCGAGGTTGGCTTTGTTGCTGGTGACGGCCACGGTGGGCGCGACGGTGTCGGCCGGTGGCGTGGTGCCTGTGCCTGTTCCACCTGTGCCACCTGTGCCACCTGTGCCGGTGTCGGCAGGGATCATGCTCAGGGCCACGGCGTTGTTGGGCTCACTCCCGTCGGCGTTGAAGTTGCCGGCCGCGTCGCTGAATTTGCCGCTGGACACGAGCACGGCCGCGCCGGTGGCGCCTGCGGTGGGGGTGAAGGTGGCGGTGTAGCTGGTGCCCGAGCCCTGGAAGTTGCTCAAGCTGCCGCCGAGCACGGTGACGTCGGCCAGGCTGAAGTCGGTGCTGGTCTCGGACAGGGTGAAGTTGATGGTGGCGGTGTCGCCTGCGGCCAGCTGGCTCTTGCTGCTGGTGATGGCGATGGTGGGCGGCGTGTTGTCGGCCGGGGGAGTGGTGGTGCCCGTGCCTGTGCCACCCGTACCGCCCGTGCCGCCCGTACCTGTGGGGGCGACAGCGCCCAGGCTCAGGGCCACGGCGTTGTTGGGTTCGCTGCCGTCGGCGTTGTAGTTGCCTGCGGCGTCGTTGAAGGTGTTGCTGGCCACCACGATGGCGGCGCTGCTGGCGCCTGCGGTCGGGGTGAAGGTGGCGGTGTAGCTGGTGCCCGAGCCCTGGAAGTTGCTCAAGCTGCCGCCGACGACCATGACGTCGTTCAGGGCAAAGGTGTTGCTGGTTTCGCTGAGGTTGAAGCTGATGGTGGCGGTTTCGCCAGTGGCCAGCTTGGTTTTGTCACTGCTGACGATGATGGTAGGGGCCACGGTGTCGGCAGGCGGGGTGCCACCCGTTCCGGTGCCCGAACCTGTGCCGGTGCCTGTGCCTGTGGGGGCCGGGGCGATGATGCCCAGGGCCACGGCGTTGTTGGGTTCGGCGCCGTCGCCGTTGGTGTTGCCTGCTGCGTCGCTGAAGGCGCTGCTGGCCACCATGATGGCCGCGCCGGTGGCGCCCGCGTTGGGCGTGAAGGTGGCGGTGTAGCTGGTGCCACTGCCCTGGAAGTTGCTGAGTTGGCCACCGATGACGGTGACGTCGCTCAGGGCGAAATTGCTGCTGACTTCGGACAGGTTGAAGCTGATGGTGGCCGTCTCGCTGCTGCTGAGCGTGGTTTTGTTGCTGCTGACGATGACGGTGGGCGGCGTGGTGTCGCCCTGGTTGGGGGTCTCCAGGCCGGTGGTGCCTGCGGGCAGGCCCAGGCTGATGGAGACGCCGTTGTTGGGCTCGGCACCGTCTTTGTTGGCGTTGCCCGCTGCATCGGTGAAGCGGTCGCTGTCCACCAAAATCAGGCCGCTGACCGCGCCCGCGTTGGGCGTGAAGGTGGCGATGTAACTGGTGCCACTGCCCTGGAAGTTGGAGAGCGTGCCGCCAATGACGTTGACGTCGGACAGGCCAAAGTTGTTGCTGGCCTCGCTCAAGCTGAAGCTGATGGTGGCGGTGTCACCGGTCACCAGACCCGTTTTGTTGCTGCTGACGATGATGGTGGGCGGCGTGGTGTCGGGGTTGGGGCCTGCGCTGGCGCCGCCCATGCTCAGGGCCACAGCGTTGTTGGCATCGAGGCCGTCGGCGTTGTTGTTGCCTGCGGCGTCACTGAACACGCCACTGGAGACCAGGATGGCGCCGCTGCTGGCGCCCGGTGTGGGGGTGAAGGTGGCGGTGTAGCTGGTGCCGCTGCCGCTGAAGTTGGACAGGGTGCCGCCGACCACGGTGATGTCGCCCAGGCCGAAGTTGCTGCTGCTCTCGCTCAAGCCAAAGCTGATGGTGGACGTTTCGCCCAGGGCCAGGTTGGTTTTGCTGGCGCTCACAATGACGGTGGGCGCTGTGGTGTCAGTGGGCGCTGGCGTGCCGCCACCTGAGCTGGCCTGGCCCAGGGTCAGGGCCACGCTGTTGTTGGGTTCGGCGCCGTCGTTGTTGTTGTTGCCTGCGGCGTCGCTGAAGGTGTTGCTGGCCACTTGCACGGTGGCCGTGGTGGCGCCCGCTGTGGGGGTGAAGGTGGCGCTGTAGCTGGCGCCGCTGCCGATGAAGTTGCTCAGCGTGCCGCCGACCACGGTGACGTCACCCAGGGCAAAGTTGCTGCTGGCTTCACTCAGGTTGAAGCTGACGGTGGCGGTGTCGCCGTTGGCCAGTTGGCTCTTGTTGCTGCTGACGATGACCGTGGGCGGTGTGGTGTCACCCGGCGGGGGCGTGCCGCCCCCTGAGGTGGTCTGGCCCAGGGTCAGGGCCACGCTGTTGTTGGGTTCGGCGCCGTCGTTGTTGTTGTTGCCTGCGGCGTCGCTGAAGGTGTTGCTGGCCACTTGCACGGTGGCCGTGGTGGCACCCGCTGTGGGGGTGAAGATGGCGCTGTAGCTGGCACCGCTGCCGATGAAGTTGCTCAGCGTGCCGCCGGTGACGGTGACATCACCCAGGGCAAAGTTGCTGCTGGATTCTGAGAGGTTGAAGCTGATGGTGGCGGTGTCGCCGGTGGCCAGTTGGCTCTTGTTACTGCTGACGATGACCGTGGGGGGTGTGGTGTCGGCAGGCGGGGTGACGGTGCCACCCCCTGTGCCGCCGCCCGTGCCGCCCGTGCCTGCGGGTGCGGTGGGCGCCGTCATGCTCAGCGAGACGGTGTTGTTGGGCTCCTGGCCGTCCTGGTTGTTGTTGCCTGCGGCGTCGCTGAAGGTGTTGCTGGCCACCACGATGGCGGCGCTGGCCGCGCCTGCGGTGGGCGTGAAGGTGGCGGTGTAGCTGGTGCCTGAGCCTGTGAAGTTGCTCAAAGTGCCGCCGACCACGGTGACGTCACCGATGTTGAAGTCGGTGCTGGGCTCGGTGAGGCTGAAGCTGATGGTGGCGGTTTCGCCCGTGGTCAGAGCCGTTTTGTTGCTGCTGACGATGACGGTGGGCGGGAGCACGTCGGCCGGGGGCGTGGTGCCACCTGTGCCCGGTCCTGCGGGCGCGGCGCTGCCGATGCTCAGTGAGACGGCGTTGTTGGGTTCGGTGCCGTCCTGGTTGAAGTTTTTGGCGGCGTCGCTGAAGGTGTTGCTGGCGACCACGATGGCGGCGCTGGCCGCACCGGCAGTCGGTGTGAAGGTGGCGGTGTAGCTGGTGCCTGAGCCGCTGAAATTGCTCAGCGTGCCGCCCACGACCATGACGTCGCCCACGGCGAAGTCGGTGCTGGGCTCGGACAGGCTGAAGCTGATGGTGGCGGTCTCGCCCGTGGCCAGCGTGGTTTTGTTGCTGCTGACGATGATGGTGGGCGGGGCGGTGTCGGTGGGGGTGCCCGTTCCTCCTGTGCCCGCAGGCGCAGGGGCGGCCGTGATGCTCAGGGCCACGGTGTTGTTGGGTTCCTGGCCGTCGCCGTTGGTGTTGCCTGCGGCGTCGCTGAAGGTGCTGCTGGCCACCACGATGGCGCCGCTGGCCGAGCCTGCGGTGGGCGTGAAGGTGGCGGTGTAGCTGGTGCCCGAGCCGGTGAAGTTGCTGAGCGTGCCACCGATGACGGTGACGTCGGACAGTGCAAAGTTGCTGCTGGGCTCGCTCAAGGAAAAGCTGATGGTGGCCGTCTCGCCCGTGGCCAGCGTGGTTTTGTTGCTGCTGACGATGATGGTGGGCGGTGCGGTGTCGGCCGGGTTGGGCGTGCTCAGGCCGCTGGTGCCTGTGGGCAGGCCCAGGCTGAGGGTGACGCCGTTGTTGGGCTCGGCACCGTCCTGGTTGGTGTTGCCTGCGGCGTCGGTGAAGCGGTTGCTGTCGACCAGGATCAAGCCGCTGGTGGACCCGGCATTGGGCGTGAAGGTGGCGATGTAACTGGTGCCCGAGCCCTGGAAGTTGGACAAGGTGCCGCCAATGACGTTGATGTCGGACAGGCCAAAGTTGCTGCTGGCTTCACTCAGCGAGAAGCTGATGGTCGCGGTCTCGCCCGCTGTCAGCCCCAATTTGTTGCTGCTGACGATGATGGTGGGCGGCGTGGTGTCGGGGTTGGGGCCTGCGGCCGCGCCGCCGATGCTCAGGGCCACGGCGTTGTTGGGTTCCTGGCCGTCGGCGTTGAAGTTTTTGGCCGCGTCGCTGAAGGTGTTGCTGGAGACCATGACGGCGCCACTGCTGGCCCCGCTGGTGGGGGTGAAGGTGGCGGTGTAGCTGGTGCCGCTGCCGGTGAAGTTGCTCAGCGTGCCGCCGACCACGGTGACGTCGCTCAAGGCAAAGTCTGTGCTGGTTTCGGACAGGTTGAAGCTGATGGTGGCGGTTTCGCCCAGGGCCAGGTTGTTTTTGCTGGCGCTGACGATGACGGTGGGGGGCGTGGTGTCGGTGGGCGCTGGGGGCGTGACGGTGCCGCCACCCGTGGGGGGTGTGCCGATGCTCAGCGAGACGGTGTTGTTGGATTCGGCGCCGTCGGCATTGAAGTTGCCTGAGGCGTCCGAAAACGCGCCGCTGGCGACCACGATGGCAGCGCTGTTGGCGTTGCTGTTCGGCGTGAAGGTGGCGGTGTAGCTGTTGCCGGAGCCGGTGAAGTTGCTCAAAGTGCCGCCGACGACGGTGACGTCGCCGATGTTGAAGTCGGTGCTGGCCTCGCTCAGGGCAAAGCTGATGGTGGCGGTTTCGCCTGTGGCCAGCGTGGTTTTGTTGCTGCTGACAATCACCGTGGGCGGCGTGGTGTCGCCTGCCGGGCCGGGCGCGGCGGGCGCACCAATGCTCAGGGCCACCGCGTTGTTGGCGTCAGCGCCGTCCTGGTTGGTGTTGGCGGCGGCGTCGCTGAAGGTGTTGCTGGCCACCACGATGGCGGCGGCCGTGGCCCCGGCCGTGGGCGTGAAGGTGGCGGTGTAGTTGCTGCCCGAGCCCTGGAAGTTGCTGAGCGTGCCACCGATGACGGTGACGTCGTTGACGGCGAAGTTGAGGCTGGGCTCGCTCAAAGAGAAGCTGATGGTGGCCGTCTCGCCCGTGGCCAGCGCGGTTTTGTTGCTGCTGACGACGATGGTGGGCGGTGTGGTGTCGGTGCCGGGTGTGGTGCCTGTGCCACCCGGTGCGGGCGGCGCGATGCTCAGGGCCACGGCGTTGTTGGGCTCGCCGCCGTCGCCGTTGGTGTTGCCTGCGGCGTCGCTGAAGGTGTTGCTGGCCACCACGATGGCGCCGCTGGTGGAGCCGCTGCTGGGCGTGAAGGTGGCGCTGTAGCTGGCACCCGAGCCAATGAAGTTGCTCAGCTGGCCGCCGACGACGGTGACGTCGGACAGGGCAAAGTTGGTGCTGGCTTCGCTCAGGTTGAAGCTGATGGTGGCCGTCTCGCCGCTGGCCAGGTTGGCCTTGTTGCTGGTGACGATGATGGTGGGCGGCGTGGTGTCGGCCAGGTTGGGCGTGGTGGTGCCGCCGGTGCCTGCGGGCAGGCCCAGGCTGAGGGTGACGCCGTTGTTGGGTTCGGCGCCGTCTTTGTTGGCATTGCCTGCGGCGTCGGTGAAGCGGTCGCTGTCGACCAGGATCAGGCCGCTGCTGGCCCCTGCTGTGGGCGTGAAGGTGGCGATGTAGCTGGTGCCCGAGCCCTGGAAGTTGGACAGGGTGCCGCCCATGACGTTGACGTCGGCCAGACCGAAGTTGCTGCTGGTCTCGGACAGGGTGAAGCTGATGGTGGCGGTCTCGCCTGCGGAAAGGCCGGTTTTGTTGCTGCCCACGATGATGGTGGGCGGCGTGCTGTCGGGGTTGGGGCCAGCGGCGGCGCCACCGATGCTCAGGGCCACGGCGTTGTTGGGCTCCTGGCCGTCGGCATTGGGGTTGCCCGCCGCGTCGCTGAAGCTGTTGCTGGGCACCAAAATGGCCGCCCCCGTGGCGCCGCTGGTGGGCGTGAAGGTGGCGGTGTAGCTGGTGCCTGAGCCGGTGAGGTTGCTCAATGTGCCGCCGATGACGGTCACATCGCCCAGCGCGAAGTCGGTGCTGGGCTCGCTCAGGGTGAAGCTGATGGTGGCGGTCTCGCCTGTGGCCAGGTTGGTTTTGTTGCTGTTGACGACGATGGTGGGCGGGGTCAGGTCACCGGTGAGGTCTTTGCCGCCTCCCGGGGAAATGAAGTCTCCCACGCTCATGGAGACCGTGTTGTTGGGCTCGGCGCCATCGGCGTTGAAGTTTTTGGCCGCGTCGCTGAAGGTGTTGCTGGCCACCACGATGGCGCCGCTTGTGACGCCCGCATTGGGCGTGAAGGTGGCGCTGTAGCTGGTGCCCGAGCCGATGAAGTTGCTGAGCGTGCCGCCTACGACGGTGACGTCAGCCAAGGAAAAGTCGGTGCTGGCTTCGCTCAGTGTGAAGGTGATGGTGGCCGTCTCGCCAGTAGGCAAGTTGGTTTTGTCCGTGGCCACGATGATGGTGGGGGGCACGGTGTCACCCGAGGTACCGCCGCCGCTGCTGGTGTTGCCCAGGCTCAGTGAGACGGTGTTGTTGGTTTCCTGGCCGTCGGCGTTGAAGTTTTTGGCCGCGTCGCTGAAGGTGTTGCTGGCCACCACGATGGCGCCGCTGTTGGCACCCACTGTGGGGGTGAAGGTGGCGGTGTAGCTGGTGCCGCTGCCGGTGAAGTTGCTGAGCGTGCCGCCGACCACCGTGACGTCTGCCACGCTGAAGTCGGTGCTGGGCTCGCTCAGGGTGAAGGTGATGTTGGCGGTCTCGCCCGTGGCCAGTGCGGTTTTGTTGCTGGCGACGATGACGGTGGGGGGCACGGTGTCACCCGTGGTGCCGCCGCCGCTGCTGGCGTTGCCCAGGCTCAGTGAGACGGTGTTGTTGGCTTCCTGGCCGTCGGCGTTGAAGTTTTTGGCAGCGTCGCTGAAGGTGTTGCTGGCCACCACGATGGCGCCACTGGTAGCACCCGCTGTGGGGGTGAAGGTGGCGGTGTAGCTGGTGCCGCTGCCTGTGAAGTTGCTGAGCGTGCCGCCGACCACCGTGACGTCTGCCACGCTGAAGTCGGTGCTGGGCTCGCTCAGGGTGAAGGTGATGAGCGCGGTGTCGCCCGTGGCCAACGCTGTTTTGTTGCTGGCGACGATGACGGTGGGGGGCACGGTGTCGGGTGTGCCGCCCGTTCCCGAGCCGGTTCCGGTGCCAATGCTCAGAGAGACGGTGTTGTTGATTTCCTGGCCGTCGGCGTTGAAGTTTTTGGCTGCGTCGCTGAAGGTGTTGCTGGCCACCACGATGGCGGCGCTGACCGCACCTGCCGAGGGCGTGAAGGTGGCGGTGTAGCTGGTGCCGCTGCCCGTGAGGTTGCTGAGCGTGCCGCCCACCACGGTGACGTCACCCAAGGCAAAGTCGGTGCTGGCTTCACTCAGGGTGAAGCTGATGGTGGCGGTTTCGCCCGTCGCCAGGTCGGTTTTGTTGCTGCTGACAATGACGGTGGGGGGCTCGGTGTCGGGCGTGCCGCCTGTACCGCCAGTTCCAATTTTTATGCCGCCCAGGCTCAGGGATACGGTGTTGTTGGGTTCCTGTCCGTCGGCGTTGAAGTTTTTGGCCGCATCACTGAAGGTGTTGCTGGCCACCACGATGGCACCGCTGGTGGCGCCTGCATCGGGCGTGAAGGTGGCCACATAGCTGGTGCCGGTGCCCTTGAAGTTGGACAGTGAGCCGCCCACGACAGTGACGTCGGCCATGCTGAAGTCGGTGCTGGGCTCGCTCAGGGTGAAGCTGATGAGCGCGGTGTCGCCACTCGCCAGCTGGCTTTTATCGGTGCTGACGATGATGGTGGGCGGGACGGTGTCGCCACTTCCACCGGTTCCTCCGCCGGTTCCACCACCCGTGCCGGTGTTGATGCTTTCCGTCGCGCCCAGGCTGAGGGCGACGGCGTTGTTGACTTCGGAGCCGTCCAGGTTGAAGTTGCCTGCGGCGTCACTGAATCGGTTGCTGGCGACCACCACGGCGCCGCCTTTGGCGCTGGCTGTCGGTGTGAAGGTGGCGGTGTAATGCGTGCCACTGCCCTGTAAGTTGCTCAATGTGCCGCCCACAGCGGTCACATCGGCCAGGCTGAAGTCGGTGCTGACCTCGCTCAGGTCGAAGCTGACTGTGGCGGTGTCGCCGGTGGCCAACTGTGTTTTGTCGCTGGTGACCACCACGGTGGGGGGCACTTTGTCAGCGGGGTTGCCGATGACGGGGTCGCCGATTTTGAGCGCGACAGTGTTGTTGGTTTCGGCGCCGTCGTCGTTGGTGTCGCCCGCCGCGTTGCTGAAGGAGCCACTGCCCACGAGGATGGCCGCGCTGGTGGCGCCAGAAGCAGGCGTGAAGGTGGCCGTGTAAGTGGTGCCTGAGCCTTTGAAGTTGCTCAGCGTGCCGCCCACGACAGTGACGTCGCCTGCTGCAAAGTCAGTGCTGGCTTCTGACAGGGTGAAGGTGATGGTGGCGGTTTGGCCGGGGGCCAAGGCGTCTTTGTCGCTGGTGACCACCACGCTGGGGTGGCCACCGGGCTCGGTGGGGGGCGTAGGCGTGGGCGTGCTTGGGCCCGGGTCGCCACTGTTGGCCAATGCGGCGATGGCGCCTAAGCCCAACAAGGGCAACAGGGGCCCCCAGCCGGGGGCGCCGGGCAATGCGCCGGGCATTGCGCCGGGTGCCCCGGAGCCGATCAGCGGCACGGCAAAAGGTGTGACTTCTGCGGTCCCCAGCGCCACGTTGATAGCCTGCGCACCATCACTGAGCACGGGCACCAGGCCCATGGTTTTCGGGTCTTCCGGGATGTAGGGGTAGAACTTGCCGTTCTCAGCCTGGCCAATCAGGCCTTCGTGCCCTGCGGGCATGACGTCGTAATAGTCCTCGATGACCAGTGAGGCTTCGTTTTCTCCAGCAAAGATGACCAGCAGGTTTTTGCCACTGCGGCGGACTTTGACGTAGTCGGGACCAACAGGTTTGTCACGCTGCAAGTCTTGCAGCTGGTATTTGACGCCCGCCTCTGCCTTGATGCGGATCGGTTGTCCACGCGCGCCGAGGTCTTGCTCGATGCGCACTTCTTTGGCTGTGTCTTTGCCATTGCTGGCGATGACTTTGTATTGCTTGGCCATGCTTATTCTTTGCTGTCTTCAGCGCCACCCAACCGACCTCGGCTTGGTGTGGCGTTATGGAGAGGCGCCAAAGCGCCCATAGGATGACCCGGCGCTTTCGCACCTTTGCACATGTGGGCCAACGCGACAACCCGCAGCTGCGGGTGTGTGGATGGAGTAATGGCCATGTGAGTCATCATGTTGTTTTCATCACCTGTAAATTTGCCGCTTGTACCCCGTGACCTGCACCACCACTCGCCTGTTGGGCAAGTTGCAGCGAATGCTTTCCGGGGTGTCGATGGGGGCGCAGTTGGTCACGATCGGTTCGCGGTCACCACGGCCTTCGGTGGTGATGCGCACGCCTGACAGTTGTCTGCGTTCGATGTATTGCTTGACGGTGCGCGCACGGTTGATGCCGAGCAGTTCGTTGGCATCCTTTTTACCCAGTGGATCGGCATGACCCACCAGGTGCAGGTGTTCGACTTCGACAAAATCGTTCAGGATCTTGTCCACCATGTCGTTGATCGATCGCACACCTTGCTCGGTCATGGCCGCCGGGTCAGAACGGTCAAAGGCAAACAAGGTGTGTGCGCTCAGAGTGATTTCTTCGGTCACGCGCTGACGCTGGGGGGAGTTGTCGATCCGGCATTCTTGGGCAACTCGTGAGACGGTGTGGATTTGTTCAAGTGCGGCGCTGTTTTCCTGCTGCGCTTTCACGGCAGGTATGGGTTGCAACACCGGACGGCCGTTGTGGTCTTGCACTTTGAAATAGTGCGTGGAGCCGCCTTCAAGACGCGTGACGGTGATGGCATCGACCAAGTCTTTGGGACGGTTGGCGGCATCCATTTGGCGTGCCCCCATCTCGACGCTGCCCGGCCGGTAGCACAGTGCACTCCAGGCACCGCGCACCAAAGATGCGTGGTAACGGTCATCGATGAAAATGCTGGTGGCGCCGGGAAGCCGGTTGTCATTGGTGCGGTAAATGATGATGCGTGCCTGATCCCGCGCCACAGGCGGGGGCGCGCGAAAGGCCTGACCGAGCACATCAATGTGCGCTGTCACGCCAGCATGCTGGGTTTCGACGCTGACAGGATGCGCAGGTTGGGCCGTGCCATTCAATGGCACAGCCAACAGGCACAGCGCAGCCCACGCGACCAGCCTGAGCAGGCCCGCGTTGACTATTCCTCTCAGCATATTTTTTGATTTCACCGACATCTCCAATGTTTGCGCGGCTTGACATGACAAAAACATCAATCAAACGCAATATTTAGGTCTTGTGTTTTTTGTTGATTAAAGCAATTTGAATCTGAAGATACTGAGAATTCAATATTGCAAGAACCCCCAATTGGGGTACGCCCATGACTTTTTTGACACTTTTGACAGGTTTTTTTGCGGTTCAATCAAAAAACCACAATAAATCACACGCAACTGTCATGCGAGCGCTCAATAGCAAGGGATTTTTGTCATTTTTTTGAGCATGGGGCAGGCAAATAGCGACACCCAAGAACGCGTTGTGTCATGCACATCAAGGGCTTGCATGCCTTTATTCGTGTGACGTCTCTGATGTCGAGTGCGTCAGCATCGCGTGAAAATTTGCAGACATGTTCGTTGAACAAGCCAAGCCCCGACATGGAGGCCCGCTGACCCGAAGCGCTCGTTTTACACGGCACGGGTTGATCGGGAGAATGTCGGTCTCTTCGAGTACCGACCTACGAGCGCATCGGCATGCCAACCCCCAAGCCATTGGTAGGTCGGCGGTCGAAGACCCCGACATGAAGGCTCGCTTACCCAAAACGCTCGTTTTACACGGCACGGGTTGATCGGGAGAATGTCGGACTCTTCGAGTACCGACCAACGAGCGCAGAAAATGTCGGACTCTTCGAGTACCGACCTACGAGCGCAACGGCATGCCAACCCCCAAGCCATTGGTAGGTCGGCGGTCGAAGACCCCGACATGAAGGCTCGCTTACCCAAAACGCTCGTTTTAAGCGGCACGGCTCGATCGGGAAAATGTCGGACTCTTCGAGTACCGACCAACGAGCGCAGCGGCATGCCAACCCCCAAGCCATTGGTAGGTCGGCGGTCGAAGACCCCGACATGAAGGCTCGCCACCCCGAATCGCTCTTTCAGCGCGGCACGGCTCGATCGGCAGAATGTCGGACTCTTCGAGTACCGACCAACGAGCGCAGAAAATGTCGGACTCTTCGAGTACCGACCTACGAGCGCATCGGCATGCCAACCACCAAGCCATTGGTAAGTCGGCGGTCGAAGACCCCGACATGGCATGACTGAGCTTTTGCGCTTTTTCTGGCGTGCTAGTTGTGTCTGACCTGTCTAGTGGATTGCGCTCAGTCAGGCGGAGTAGGTGGGCATGAGTTGGGTCAGGTCGACCCCTTGGCACAGGCTGATGAGGTCAGCGCCGCTGCTGACGTCAAATTTCTGATAAATCGTGGCGCGGTGTTTTTTGGCGGTTCCGGGCTGGATGCCGGTCACTTCACTGATGGCTTTGTTGGTCAGCCCCTGCACGATCAGCATGAAAATTTCCTGCTCCCGGTTGGACAAGGTCACAAAGGAGCGTTTGAGGTTGTCAAGGTTGATGAACTGCAGGTTGCGGTCCCGGTCGATGTCCAGGGCGCGGTCCAGGGTTTCACACAGTTTTTCCCGGTTGAAAGGTTTGAGCAGGAAGTCAATTGCGCCGCCCCGGAAGGCGGTGATGATCTCGTCCTGGTTGCTTTCACCACTGATGAAAATGATCGGGGTTTTGCGACCCAGGGAATGCAGCTTGGCCTGCAACTCCAGGCCGGTGATGCCTGGCATGCGCACGTCGAGCAAGAGCACGGCCGGGGAAATGTCGAGTGATTGGCTCAAAAAGGCGCGGGGGTCTTCGTAAGCATCTACCGTGTAGCCCACCATGGTCAGCAAGTCGCTCAGATAAAAGCGCATGTCATGGTTGTCATCGACCAGAAATATATGACCCAAGCGTTTCTTCATTGATCTCCTGCCTTCCCATTCAAATCACAAGTCAAGGATCAATTTAACAAATCTGTCAATGGATGTAATTATCCAATTGGGTAATTCAACGGGTATTTTTCCCTTTTTAGGTAATTAATACGGGTTTATGGATCTGGGTACACCTTGTTCAACTGTTTTTGATGCCATTGCGCCAAGTCTTCTTGACCCAGCAAATGGGCGCTGTCAATCAGTGGATGGATGACTTTGGGTTCGGGTGAGTAATGCAACAGGGTTTGGCTCAGTTGCAGCATGTGTGCAGCATTGTCTGGCGTGACGGGCGTCAGGCTGAGTTCGGCAAATTGGGCGCTGGCGCCAAAAAACCAGCTGGCCTGTGCCGCGCCCATGGGGTCTTCGCGCCACCAGAGCCAGCGCTGCGCAGCAGGCATGTAAATTTGCCGAACACGGGCGTAGTCCACAGCCACCACGCTCAATATCGCCAGCGCTGCAACGGCCAAAGCGCGTACGGTGGCGGGCCAAACCCACAGACCGGACGATGGGCTGCGCATCAGCAGCCCGAAGCAGAGCAACACCGCAAGCTGAAACGGCCCATACCAAAGCGGAAACTCCAGCAAACTGTGCAAACCGATGACAGCCAAAACCGACCAGGCGAGTTGGTGGTGCAATTGGCGGCTTTTCCAGGGACGCATGCGCAGCACCAATACCACCAATGTGCAGACAATGAGGACCGCCACGGGTATCCCCAAAGTCACCGCCAGATGCAAAGGCAGGTTGTGGGCGTTGCCCAGAATGTCGCAAAACCGGTTGGCGCGCCCGCCCGGGTAATCGGCCATGTAGTGGGCGTATTTGAGTTCACCCCAACCCCAGCCCAGCCACGGTCTTTGCTCGATCAGTTGCAGCACGTTGCTCCACAGCACGCGACGGCTGCCACAGGCTTCGTCTTGACTGAGGCGAGCCCAGGCACTTTCGCCAGCCTGGCCCGTGGCCATGCTCAGGGCCCAAGGCAAGAGCGCACTGGCAATGACATAGATCAACCAGGCCCACAGGGCCAGGGGCCAGGCCATTTTTTCTCTGTTTGCATGCCGTTTTGACCAATAAACCGCGAGCAACAGCACCAAGACCATGTGCAGCAAGCCTGTGCGGGAGGCGGTCGCGGCGTTGCCAATGGCCACAAGCGCAAGCATCCACAGGGCATGCCTGGTTTTCAGGCCATTCGCTTGCCACCAGAGCACGGCCAGAACACCCATGGCCAGCAGCGTTGCCAATTGGTTGCGTTGGCGTAAATTGGCATTGGCTTCTGCCAAACCGGCAGGCACATGTACCCAGGGGCTGAATGCCCCGGCGAAGCCAAAATACTGCACCAGGCCCATGGCACTGCTGATGAGTGCGGCCACGACCCATGCGCGGGCTACATCGTGGGTGCGCAGGCCCGGGGCAAAAACGAGCAGCAGGGTCATGCATGCCCAGCTGATCAGTAAAGGCACCGTATTGGCTTGGGGTGCGGGTGCCCAGGGCTGCAGCCAGGGCAGCGCCAGCAACACCACAATCCAAATACTTTGCAGGCCAGATGTGGCCGGGGAGTTGAGGTTCAGACGCACCAGAAAATGCCTGTTAGGAGGTCAGCGGCGCCAATCCAAGGACAGACGAGACTGTCTGATGTGCCTGCTGACCGAACTCAGCATCAGGATGCTTTGCATGAACCCGGCAAGTACTTGAGGGGCAAACCGTTGCTGGCAGCTGGCCCACAGCGCCAGCTGGCGATGGTTTTGCCACCGTCGGTGCTGCCATTGATGGGCGTGTCACCAGTTTGCAAGGGCGTCAGTGCAATCGCATTGGCTGAAGCAGTGGTGCTGCCCCGCAACGTTTCGTGGTTACCGACCACGGTGATGACGCCATTGCCATCGACACTGACGCTGCTGACGTATTTGCTGGTCTGGCTTTCGCAGACTTTGGGCAAAGTGGACGAGACATCCGCTTGAGAAGAAGAGCTGATGGCTTCGTTGACCGCTGTTTTACAGCCATTGGCGGCCAGCAACATTTCGGCCGTTTTGGCCCGGATGCTGTAGTCCTGGTACGCAGGTAGCGCCAGTGCACCCAGGATGCCGATGACCGCGATCACGATCATCAGCTCGATCAAAGTCATGCCTTGCTGTTTGTTTGTCATGCCCATGCCCCTTTTTGAATATGAATTTTCATATTAAATGATTCACTTTCAGAGTGCCAGGCATTTTGAATACAACGCATGAATTTCAGGTCTGGCATGGCACTCAAAAATGGCCCTGCGCCTGAGCCATCGTTGATCAAGACGGCGTGGCTTTGCCACCCCGTCTTTGCAAACAATCAGTTCGACTTTTTGGATGCCGCCATCTTGCCGATGGCCAGCACCAATGCTGCTCCCACAGCAGGGCAGACGTAGTGCATCCAGGTGTTGGCGTCCACAAACGATTTGAGTGCAACGTCGCTGGCGATGGTTTCACCACCCACCCAACCAATCAGTGCAGCCCCCAGCGTGACGATGATGGGGAAACGGTCCATCAACGCAATCATCATCTTGCTGCCGAAAATAACCAGTGGAATGCTGATGGCCAGACCCAGGACCAACAACGTCATGTTGCCTTTGGCAGCAGCTGCAACACCAATCACGTTGTCCAGGCTCATGACCAGGTCGGCGATCAAAATGGTGCGAATGGCGACCCACAGGCCGTGATTCTGATCGTGACCGTCATCACCGTCGTCCTCCCCACCCAGCAATTGCGTTCCGATCCACAGCAGCAAGATGCCGCCAATGATTTGCAAATAAGACAGTGCCAGCAATTTGGCCGCAACCACCGTCAGTGCAATGCGCAGGAACACCGCAGCACCCGAGCCAAACATGATGGCTTTTTTCTGTTGCTCGGGGGGCAATCCGCGAGCGGCCAGAGCGATCACCACCGCGTTGTCACCCGACAGGATGATGTTGATCCAGATGATCTTGAGCAGGCCAATCCAAAAATCTGCTGTTTGCAGCATGTCCATGTTGTTCTCCGTGAGTCAAAAAAACCAAAGCGCTGACAACCTGCGTTGACAGCGCTTGGGGATGCAGGTGCCGAGTTTAACGGGCTGCGCCTGCGTCAGAAGTGCGTAATTGCCCTTATGGCCGAGCCTTACGCGACTCGACCGGCCTGGGCTTGATCTATGGGGGACAGCGCTGAAAAGCTGTCTCCCATGTCATCACTTCAGCTGAGCCTTGAGCAATTTGCCCAGCTCAGATGGGTTACGTGTGACGATGAAGCCGCACTCTTCCATGATGGCCAGCTTGGCATCGGCCGTGTCGGCGCCGCCAGAGATCAGGGCACCTGCGTGGCCCATGCGCTTGCCGGGAGGGGCAGTCACACCAGCGATGAAGCCCACAACAGGCTTCTTCATGTTGGCCTTGCACCACTGAGCGGCTTCGGCTTCGTCTGGACCGCCGATTTCACCGATCATGATGACGGCGTCGGTGTCTGGATCGTCGTTGAAAGCCTTCATCACGTCGATGTGCTTCAAACCGTTGATCGGGTCACCACCGATACCGACGGCGCTGGACTGGCCCAGACCGACTTCGGTCAGCATCGCCACGGCTTCATAGGTCAAAGTGCCCGAACGGGACACCACGCCGATGCGGCCTTTGCGGTGGATGTGACCGGGCATGATGCCGATCTTGATTTCGTCAGGGGTGATCAGACCTGGGCAGTTGGGGCCCAGCAGCAATGTGCGCTTGCCGCCAGCAGCTTCCTTGGCCTTCATCTTGTTGCGCACTTCGAGCATGTCGCGCACTGGAATGCCTTCGGTGATACAGATGGCCAGGTCCAGGTCGGCTTCAACGGCTTCCCAGATCGCAGCGGCTGCGCCTGCTGGGGGCACGTAGATCACGGACACGGTCGCGCCCGTTTGCGTGGCGGCTTCCTTGACGGACGCGTAGATTGGGATGTTGAAGATGGACTCGCCAGCCTTCTTGGGGTTCACACCTGCGACGAAGCAGTTCTTGCCGTTCGCGTATTCCTGGCATTTTTCAGTGTGGAACTGACCGGTTTTGCCGGTGATGCCTTGGGTGATGACTTTGGTGTCTTTGTTGATGTAGATCGACATGTTGGTTCCTTGGTTGAGCGTTGGGCGTTCTGCGTTGGGCGTGAAATCACGCTCTGCGCTGAACGCTCAACCTTGAATTCACTTAACGGCTGCGACGATGGCTGTCGCGGCTTCGGCCATGGTGTCGGCAGAGATGATCGGCAGACCGGATTCGGCCAGCATCTTCTTGCCCAACTCGTCGTTGGTGCCCTTCATGCGCACGACCAGTGGCACGGACAGGTTCACGGCCTTGCAAGCGGTGATCACGCCGGTGGCGATGGTGTCGCACTTCATGATGCCGCCGAAGATGTTGACCAAAATGCCTTTGACATTCTTGTTGGCCAGCATGATCTTGAAGGCTTCAGTGACTTTCTCGGCTGTAGCGCCGCCGCCCACGTCCAGGAAGTTGGCTGGCTCGCCGCCGAACAACTTGATGGTGTCCATGGTGGCCATGGCCAAGCCAGCGCCGTTGACCAGGCAGCCGATGTTGCCGTCCAGGCTGATGTAGGCCAGGTCGAATTTGGAAGCTTCCACTTCGGCAGGATCTTCTTCGTCCAGATCGCGGTAAGCCACGATTTCGGGGTGACGGAACAAAGCGTTGGCATCGAAGTTGAACTTCGCGTCCAGAGCCATGACGTTGCCCTTGCTGTCGCGGTTCAGCGGGTTGATTTCCACCAAAGATGCGTCAGTTTCCATGTAGCACTGGTACAGCTTCTTGAAGATGTCCACAGCTTGGGCGGTGGAGTCTGCTGGCATGCCGATGGCGTCAGAGATCTTCTTGGCTTGTTCGTCGCCCAGACCGGTCAGAGGATCGATGAACTCGGTGATGATTTTCTCGGGGGTGGAGTGAGCCACTTCCTCAATGTCCATGCCGCCTTCGCTCGAAGCGATGAAAGCGATCTTTTGTGTGGCGCGGTCGGTGACCACGGACACGTAATATTCTTTGTTGATGTCAGCGCCGTCTTCGATGTAGAGGCGACGGACTTTTTGGCCTTCGGGGCCAGTCTGGTGCGTCTTGAGCTGCATGCCCAGGATCTCGCCAGAGATGCGTTTCACGTCGTCAATGGTTTTGGCCACTTTGACGCCGCCGCCCTTGCCACGGCCACCGGCGTGGATTTGGGCCTTGACCACCCACACTGGACCGCCCAGTTTTTGAGCGGCTTCAACAGCCTCTTGAACGGTGAATGCTGGGATGCCGCGTGGAACGGGCACGCCGAATTGACGCAAGATTTCCTTGCCTTGGTACTCGTGAATCTTCATGAGGTCTTCTCTCAGAGGGGTGGAATTCGACCGGTCCGCCGGGGTCCTTCAATCAAGGAGGGCCAGCCAGCAGGCTCTGGACACTGCAGCCGTCGACTGTATCATGCTGCAATGCACCAATACTGATCCTTGCGTCTTACATCGACATGACGCTGGGTGCCATCTTGAACAAGGAAGTGAACCTTATGGCCAAAATATTCATCGACGGCGAAGCCGGAACCACCGGTCTGCAAATTCGTGAACGCCTGGCTTTGATGCCTGAAATCCAGGTGCTGAGTATCGATCCGGCCCGCCGCAAAGACCCCGAAGTCAAGCGCGACTTGATGGCCGAGGCCGATCTGGTGGTCTTGTGCCTGCATGACGATGCGGCCGTGGAATCAGTGGCCATGATCGACGCCATGCCCGGTCGCAAGCCACGCATCGTGGACGCCTCCACGGCACACCGCTGTCATCCCGAATGGGTGTATGGATTCCCCGAACTGGCGGCCCATCAGCGCGCCGCCGTGCAGGCCGCCGAACGCGTGGCCAACCCCGGGTGCTACGCCACCGGGGCCATCGCACTGCTGCGTCCTCTGGTCGATGCCGGTTTGCTGCCGGCAGATTTTCCGGTGTGCCTGCCTTCTGTGAGTGGTTACTCCGGCGGCGGCCGCACGATGATTGAGGACTACGAAGCGGGCAAAGCCCCCTTGTACGAAGCCTACGCGCTGGGCCTCAAGCACAAGCACATCCCCGAGATCATGAAGCTGGCTGGGCTGACCCGGCGCCCCCTGTTTGTGCCTGCCGTGGGCAACTTCCGCCAGGGCATGCTGGTGCAGCTGCCCCTGCACCTGGACGAATTGCCCGGCCAACCCAAGGCCGCCGATCTGCATGAGGCCTTTCGCGCCCATTACGCGCAGAGCCAGACCGCTGGGGGCTGGGTGAGCGTGGAGCCTGCAACGGAGAGCGGCAAGCTCGACGCCCTGGCACTCAACGACACCAACAAGCTCGAAATCCGCGTGTTCGCCAATGAAGAAACCCGCCAGGCGGTGCTGATTGCCCGTCTGGACAATCTGGGCAAAGGCGCCAGCGGCGCGGCGGTGCAAAACATCCAGCTGATGCTGGGTTTGTAATTCAGTCTGGCCGCTTGGCCGTCGCAGCCCTCACGGGGGCTGCCCATCTCCCCTCTTTGTAGCGTGCCTCAACGACTTGGCACAGTTCCTGCTGCGCTCCATCGTCTTCGCTAGCACTTATTTGTATAGACAACAAGATGGTGCATCTCCTGATGTCGCTCAAAAAGACTGATTGCATGATGGTCGATGCTGGTGCAGGTCAGCGAAAACACCCTTTCGTCAACCTGAACGGTTTCTTCGAACAATCCATCCTGTCTATACAAGTGCGAGTGATGGCTTTTTCCTGAGTCTTCGGTATCCGGCCCGGGGTGTTCAAGCCCTGCGAGGTCGATCAACACAAGGAGTTTCTTCATGCGCAAATCCAACATCCCATTCGCCTCGCTGATCCTCGCGGGTGCGGTCACTGCCACTTTGGCCATTCCATCTCAGGCCCAAGAGGTCAAGCTCGCACTGGGCATGTCCGGCTGGACCGGCTTTGCCCCGCTCACGCTGGCCGACAAGGCCGGTTTGTTCAAAAAGCATGGGCTCGAAGTGGATCTGAAAATGATCCCGCAAAAGGACCGGCACCTGGCCCTGGCCTCCAATGCGGTGCAGTGCGCCGCCACCACGGTGGAAACCCATGTGGCCTGGAACACCAATGGCGTGCCCATCGTGCAGATTTTCCAGATGGACAAGTCCTATGGCGCCGACGGCATTGCGGTGCGCGGCAACGTCAACAATTTTGCCGACCTCAAGGGTAAAACCATCGGCGTCGACGCCCCCGGCACCGCGCCATTCTTTGGCCTGGCCTGGATGCTCAGCAAGAACGGCATGAGCTTGAAGGACGTGAAGCTGACCACCTTGTCGCCTCAGGCGGCTGCCCAGTCCTTCGTGGCCGGTCAAAACGACGCGGCCATGACGTATGAGCCCTACCTGTCCACCGTGCGCGCCAACCCGCAAGCCGGCAAGATTTTGGCCACCACGCTCGACTACCCCATGGTCATGGACACCGTGGGCTGCTCGCCCGACTGGCTCAAGGCCAACCCCAAGGCCGCACAGGGCCTGGCCAATGCGTATTTCGATGCGCTGGAGATGATCAAGGCCGATCCGGCCAAGTCCAACGAGATCATGGGCGCAGCCGTCAAACAAACCGGCGAGGCCTTTGCCAAGTCATCGGCCTATTTGCGCTGGCAAGACAAGGCCGCCAACCAGAAGTTCTTTGCGGGTGAATTGCAAGCCTTCATGAAAGACTCGGCAGCGATCTTGCTCGAAGCGGGGGTGATCCGCAAAGCCCCGACCGACTTCTCGGTGATGTACAGCAACAACTTCATCAAATGAAAATGAGCGTCGCACATCCGACTTCGGCCCCTCCGAGCGCTGTGCCGACGCGCCGCCGTGCACTGGCTCCACTGGAGCCGGTGCGCACGCAGTCACAGTGGTTGCTGGGCATCGGTTTTTTCATCGTGTTCTTTGCCGTCTGGTCGTTTTTCACGCTGGGTGGCTATGTCTCGCCCACTTTTCTGGCCAGCCCGGTGACCATGGCGCAAGAGGCCATCCTCTTGTTCACCGAGTTCAATTTCAGCCATGACATCGCCATGACCATCTGGCGTGTGCTGGCCGGTTTTGTATTGGCCGCCTTGCTGGCGGTGCCCTTGGGCATCGCCATGGGCGCGCACAAAGGGATCGAGGCCTTCCTGGAACCGTTCGTGTCGTTTTGCCGCTATTTGCCCGCCTCGGCCTTCATTCCCCTGCTGATTTTGTGGGCCGGCATTGGCGAGTTGCAAAAGGTGCTGGTGATCTTCATCGGTTCGGTCTTTCAGATCGTGTTGATGGTGGCCGTGTGCGTGGGCGCAGCGCGGCGTGACCTGGTCGAAGCCGCTTACACCCTGGGCGCCACGCCGTCGGGCATCGTCAAGCGGGTGTTGATTCCGGGCGCCGCGCCCGAGATTGCCGAAATCCTGCGACTGGTTTTGGGCTGGGCATGGACCTATGTGATCGTGGCCGAGCTCATCGGTTCTTCCTCGGGCATTGGCCACATGATCACCGACAGCCAGGCGCTGCTCAACACCGGGCAAATCATCTTCGGCATCATCGTCATCGGCCTGATCGGCCTGGTGTCTGACTTTGCTTTCAAGGCGCTCAACCGCCGCCTGTTTGCCTGGAGTTCATTGTGAGCAGCCAACTGTCGATCCAAGGCGTCTCGCGCGTCTTCACCTCGCCCAAAGGTCAAAAAACCCAGGCGCTGATGCCGGTGGATTTTGAGGTGCGCGAAAACGATTTCGTCACCATCCTCGGCCCCTCGGGTTGCGGCAAATCCACCTTGCTGCGCATCGTGGCGGGGCTGGACCAGCCCACCACCGGCCAGGTGCTGCTGGACGGCGCACCGGTGCAAGGCCCGGGCGCCGACCGAGGCATGGTGTTCCAGAGCTACACGCTGTTTCCGTGGCTGACCATTGAGCAAAACATCCGCTTTGGCTTGCGCGAGCGCGGCATGCCCGAGCACGCGCAAAAAGAACGGGCCGATTACTTCATCGCCAAAGTGGGCCTGCGGGGCTTTGAACAACACTTTCCCAAACAGTTGTCGGGCGGCATGCAACAGCGCACGGCCATTGCGCGCGCGTTGGCCAACGACCCCAAAATTTTGTTGCTCGACGAGCCCTTTGGCGCTTTGGACAACCAGACCCGTGTGTTGATGCAAGAGCTGCTCTTGGGCATTTGGGAGTCGGCGCAAAAAACCGTGCTCTTTGTCACGCACGACATCGACGAGGCGATTTTCATGGCCAACCGTGTGGCGGTTTTCAGCGCCCGGCCCGGTCGCATCAAGACCGAGCTGGCGGTGAATTTTCCGCACCCTCGGCATTACACGATCAAGACCTCACCCGAGTTCATGGCCTTGAAGGCGCAACTGACCGAAGAAATCCGTGCCGAAGCCATGGCGGCCGACGCGCACTGAACGCCTCCCCCCGAATTTTTTAGCCTGGCCCATGACACCTTTTGCCCCGCCCCTCGCATCCAAACAAGGCCGTCCGGCTCTGCCGACCAGGCAAGTGAAGGGCGAGCCCGTGGCCTTGTTCCAACAAGTCAAGGATCACATCACCCGCAAGATCCAAGATGGCTCTTGGCGCGCAGGTGACCGCTTGCCGTCAGAACACGAACTGGTGGCGCAATTTGGCATTTCGCGCATGACGGTCAACCGCGCCTTGCGTGAATTGGTGGCGCAAGGGCGCGTCGTGCGCGTGCCCGGGGTGGGCAGTTTTGTGGCTGAACTCAAACCTCAGTCCACCTTGCTCCATATCGTCAACTTGGCCAGCGAAATCCGCCAACGAGGACACGATTACGCGTGTGAAATGCTGGTGGTCGAGCGTGTTGCGGCCACCCTCGAAGTGGCCTCTGCACTGCAAGTGCGCACCGGTGCATCGGTGTTCCATTCGGTGTGCGTGCACTTTGAAGACGGGGTGCCCATTCAACTGGAAGACCGCTTTGTGAACCCGCAAGTGGTGCCCGATTTTGCGCAGCAAGACTTCAGCTTGCAGCAGCCCTCTGAATTTTTGGTGCGCACTGTGCCGTTTGATGAAATTGAACATGTGGTCGATGCCGTTTTGCCCACTCAGGAACAAGCCATGCGCCTGCAAATGGATGCCGGTGAGCCCTGCTTGTTGCTGACGCGGCGCACATGGACCCAAAGTGTTCCCGTGACCCTGGTGCGTTGCCTGCACCCAGCCAGCCGATATCGGCTGGGCAGCCGCTACAGCGCCAGCGGTAATCCTTTATCCACCTGAAGCTTGCATGCGCACTGAGGAAGCAAGCTCTGATTGAATGAACGGACATTGAACATGACCACCTCATTTTTAAAACTCATTCCCGGCCAAGTTTCCTTGGCTGACTGGTGCGCCATTTACCGAGGTGCCACGCCCACCCTGGACACCGCCTGCGCCAGCGCCGTGCAAGCCAGCGCCGACAGCGTGGCCCGCATCGTGGCCAAGGGCGATCCGGTGTACGGCATCAACACCGGATTTGGCAAGCTGGCCAGCGTGCGCATTCCGGCTGAAGACCTGGAGACTTTGCAACGCAACATCGTGCTGTCACACGCGGCGGGCGTGGGCGAGGCGACGCCGGTGGCCATCACACGTTTGATGATGGCGCTCAAAATCGCCAGCCTGGCGCAAGGGGCCTCGGGCATTCGGCCTGCGACCTTGGCTTTGCTGGGCGCCATGCTTGAGCGTGGTGTGATCCCCGTGGTGCCCGGTCAGGGCTCGGTGGGCGCCTCGGGCGATCTCGCGCCGCTGGCCCACATAACGGCCGTGATGATCGGTGTGGGCGAAGCCGACACCCCCCAAGGTCGCCTGCCTGCCGAACAGGCACTGGCCAGCGCGGGCCTGGCCCCGGTGACACTGGGGCCCAAAGAAGGCTTGGCCCTGCTCAACGGCACCCAGTTTTCCACCGCCAACGCATTGGCAGGTTTGTTCGAGGCCGAGCGCCTGTTCCAGTCGGCCCTGCTCACCGGCGCTTTGGCCACCGATGCGGCCAAGGGTTCGGACGCGCCTTTTGACGCCCGAATCCACCGCTTGCGCAAACACCGGGGGCAGATCGCCACCGCCGAGGCCTTGCGCCAGTTGCTCAGCGGCAGCGCCATCCGGGCCTCGCACCTGCAAGGCGACGAACGCGTGCAAGACCCGTATTGCCTGCGCTGCCAACCCCAGGTCATGGGCGCTTGCCTCGATGTGCTGCACAACGCCGCGCAGTTGCTGGAGACCGAAGCCAATGGCGTGTCCGACAACCCGCTGATCTTCAGCGACACCGACGAGTCTTTGTCGGGTGGCAACTTCCACGCCGAGCCCGTGGCCTTTGCCGCCGACATGATCGCCATGGCCATTTGCGAAATCGGCTCTTTGGCCGAGCGCCGCATCGCCATGCTGGTGGACCCGGCGCTGTCGGGACTGCCCGCTTTCCTCACACCCAAGCCGGGCCTGAACTCGGGCTTCATGATCCCGCAGGTCACAGCTGCTGCGCTCGTCTCAGAAAACAAGCAACGTGCCTACCCGGCCAGTGTCGATTCCATCCCCACCTCGGCCAATCAGGAAGACCATGTGTCCATGGCAGCGCACGGTGCGCGCCGCCTGCTGCCCATGGCCGATAACGCCATGGCCGTGATCGGCATCGAGTGGATGGCCGCCGCTCAGGGCTGCGATTTTCATGCGCCGCTGCACACCAGCGCGCCCCTGGCCGCCGCCATGGCTTTGCTGCGCACACGCGTGGCGCACCTGAACGACGACCGACACATCCAGCCCGACATGCAGGCCGCCATCGACATGGTCAAAAGCGGAGCCTTGCTGCAAAGCGGCTCGGGCCTTGATTTGCCCGGCCTGCGCTGAACAACTTTTACATAGCCATTTGCTCACCCTCAAGGAGACCCCATGACCCCCTCCATCGACCCTCGCCTCGACCCGACCCGCGTGGTGCGTGCGCCGCGTGGCAGCACGCTCACTTGCAAGAATTGGGTCACCGAAGCCGCTTACCGCATGATCCAGAACAACCTGGACGCCGAAGTGGCCGAGAACCCGCAAAGCCTGGTGGTGTACGGCGGCATTGGCCGCGCCGCCCGCGACTGGGCCTGTTTTGACCAGATCCTGGCTTCGCTCAAAGACCTGAACGAAGACGAGTCCTTGCTCATTCAATCGGGCAAACCGGTGGGCGTCTTCAAGACGCACGCCAACGCGCCGCGTGTGCTGATCGCCAACTCCAATCTCGTGCCCAAATGGGCCAATTGGGAACACTTCAACGAACTCGACCGCAAGGGCCTGTTCATGTACGGGCAGATGACCGCAGGTTCATGGATTTACATCGGCACCCAAGGCATCGTGCAAGGCACCTTCGAGACCTTTGTGGAAGCGGGTCGCCAGCACTACAACAACAGCTGGACAGGCCGCTGGATTTTGACGGCCGGTCTGGGCGGCATGGGCGGTGCACAGCCCTTGGCCGCCACGCTGGCCGGTGCTTGTTCGCTCAACATTGAATGCCAGCAAAGCAGCATCGACTTCCGTTTGCGCACGCGCTATGTGGACAAGCAGGCCAAAGACTTGGACGAGGCCCTGGCCTTGATCGCGCAGCACACTGCCGCCAAAGAGGCGATCTCGATTGCCCTGCTGGGCAACGCGGCAGACATCCTGCCCGAGCTGGTGCGTCGGGCGAAGGCCGGCGGCATGCGCCCCGATTTGGTGACCGACCAAACTTCGGCGCACGACCTGATCAACGGCTACCTGCCCCCGGGCTGGACCGTGGCGCAGTGGAAAGCCGCCCAACACGACCCCGCACAGCACGCCCGGCTGAAGGCCGAAGCCGCACAAGGCTGCGCCACCCAGGTGCAGGCCATGCTGGACTTCCAGGCCATGGGCGTTCCCACGGTGGATTACGGCAACAACATCCGCCAGGTCGCGTTTGACCATGGCGTGAGCAACGCCTTTGATTTCCCTGGCTTTGTGCCCGCCTACATCCGCCCCATGTTCTGCGAAGGCAAGGGCCCGTTCCGCTGGGTGGCTTTGTCGGGTGACCCCGAAGACATCTACAAAACCGACGCCAAGATCAAGGAACTGTTCCCGAACAACACGCACACCCACCGCTGGCTCGACATGGCGCGTGAACGCATCAGCTTTCAGGGCCTGCCTGCACGCATTTGCTGGCTGGGCCTGGGTGAGCGGCACCTGGCCGGTCTGGCCTTCAACGAGATGGTGCGTACAGGCGAACTCAAAGCCCCCATCGTGATCGGGCGCGACCACTTGGACACCGGCTCGGTGGCCAGCCCGAACCGCGAGACCGAAGCCATGAAAGACGGCACCGACGCCGTGAGCGACTGGCCGCTGCTGAATGCCCTGCTCAACACCGCAGGCGGCGCCAGCTGGGTCAGTCTGCACCACGGCGGTGGCGTGGGCATGGGCTATTCGCAGCACGCGGGCATGGTCATCGTGGCCGACGGCACAGACGCGGCGGCCGAGCGCCTGGCGCGTGTGCTGGTCAACGACAGCGCCTCGGGCGTGATGCGCCACGCCGATGCTGGGTACGAGCTGGCTGTGGCCACCGCCAAAAAGCAGGGGCTGAAGCTGCCCATGATCAAGTGAGCCCGGGTGAATTCCCCGATGACGCCCTCTGTGCATTGACCTATCCTGACCCCTTCAACCTTCTGGAGACTTTTGCATGACACTGCGCCGCCATTTCATTTCTGCCGCTTTGACCCTGGCCACCTTGGGTGCCAGCGTGGGCCACGCCCAAGACAACATCTTGCGCGTGGGCACCGATGCCACCTTCCCGCCCATGGAGTTCGTGGACAACGGCAAGCGCACGGGCTTTGACATCGAGCTGATGGAAGCCATTGCCAAAACCATGGGCAAACAGATCGAGTGGATTGACATCGACTTCAAGGGCCTGATTCCCGGTTTGATGTCCAAGCGTTTTGACATGGCCGTCTCGGCCATCTACATCACCGACGAGCGCAAAAAGGTGGTGGACTTCACCGAGCCCTACTACGCAGGTGGTCTGGTGGCCATGGTCAAGGACAACAACGCGGCCATCAAGAAGCTGACCGATCTGGACGGCAAAAAGGTGAGTGTGCAGGTGGGCACCAAGTCGGTGAGCTACCTGGCTGAAAAATTCCCCAAAGTGCAACGCGTTGAAGTGGAAAAGAACCAAGAGATGTTCAACCTGGTGGACATCGGCCGTGCCGATGCGGCCGTGACCGGCAAGCCTGCCGCCTTCCAGTACGTGCGCACCCGGGGGGGGTTGCGCGTGCTCGATGAGCAGCTGACCACCGAGGAATACGGCATGGCCTTGCGCAAAGACACGCCCGAGCTGACCAAAGCGGTCAATGCGTCCATTGCCAAGCTCAAGGCCGATGGCACCTATGCGGCCATCGTCAAAAAATGGTTCAGCAACAAATAAAAACACTGGCCTCAGCAGTACCCCATGGATCTTGATTTTTCTCCGGTCTGGGCAGGCTGGCCGCAACTGCTGCAAGGCGCGCTGGTGACGGTGCAAGTCACCAGCGTGTCCTTGCTGTTGGGTTGCGTGCTCGGTTTGCTCATTGGCATCGGCCGATTGCACCCCGAGCGCCGCATCCTCTACAGCCTGTGCACCGCCTACCTGGCCGTCATCCGTGGCACGCCCTTGCTGGTGCAGCTGTTCATTTTGTTTTTTGGCTTGCCGCAATTTGGCATCATGCTGCCGGCCTTTTTGTGCGGCGTGCTGGGGCTGGGCATTTACTCGGGCGCTTATGTGTCGGAGATTGTGCGTGGCGCGATCCAGTCGATTGACCGGGGCCAGATGGAAGCGGCGCGCTCGATTGGTTTGTCGTCGCGCCAAGCCATGCTGAACGTGATCTTGCCGCAGGCGGTGGTGCGCATGATTCCGCCGCTGGGCAACGAGTTCATTGCGCTCATCAAGAACTCGGCTTTGGTGTCCTTGCTGACCATCCATGACCTGATGCACGAGGGCCAGAAAATCATCAGCGTGTCTTACCGCTCGTTGGAGGTGTATCTGGCCATCGCCCTCATGTATTTCGTGTTGACGGGTTTGACCACGCTGGCGCTTCGCCATGTGGAGCAACGCTTGCGCGTGGGGGGCATGGTGCAATGAACATGTCATCACACAACAGGGACCCCATCGTCCGGATTCGTGGCCTGCACAAGTCCTTTGGTGCACAGCCGGTCTTGCAAGGCATTGACTTGGACGTGCTGCCTTCGCAGGTGGTTGTGGTCATTGGCCCCAGCGGTTCAGGCAAAAGCACCTTGCTGCGCTGCTGCAACGGACTGGAGCAAGCCGAAGCCGGACAGATCGACATTTGCGGCCAAACCTTGGTGGATCAGGGGCGCATGCTGCCCGAAGCCCAGCTGAACGCCTTGCGCGAAGAGGTGGGCATGGTCTTCCAGTCCTTCAACCTGTTTGCGCATCTGACGGTGCTGAACAACATCACCCTGGGACCCCGCAAGCTGCGCGGACAAAGCCGAGCGCAAGCCGAGGTTCAGGCCCTGGCCTTGCTCGACAAAGTGGGCTTGGCCCACAAGGCCGATGCCATGCCTGCGAGTTTGTCGGGCGGACAAAAGCAGCGCGTGGCGATTGCCCGTGCGCTGGCCATGCAGCCGCGTGTCATGCTATTTGATGAACCCACCTCGGCGCTGGACCCGGAGCTGGTGGGCGAGGTGCTGCAGGTCATGAAACTTCTGGCCAGCGAAGGCATGACCATGATGGTGGTCACGCACGAAATGGACTTTGCCAAAGAGGTGGCTGATTTGGTGGTGGTGATGGACGCGGGGATGGTCGTCGAGTCCGGGCCGCCTGAAACCATCTTCAGCCAGCCCAAGCAAGAGCGCACCCGCAGCTTTTTGCAGGCGATTTTGTCGCGCCGTTGAATTTGTCCAACCCCTCTCTTGATCCGGCGCGATGACGATTGAAATCAATGCACTGTCACCTCGTAGGTCGGCGGCTTCAGCCCCGACATGGATGGCGTCGGCGCAGGCTGCACGTCGGGGCTAAAGCCACCGACCTACAACATCTTTGACCATTGACTACTTCACAAAGCCGGATCTACAAGCCATGACACTGCACCGATTCGATGTTCAGGATTTGCCGGCCATGCCCTGGAAGAACGGCGGCGGCGTCACACACGAAATCGTCTGCCTTCCACCCGGTGCAGGCATGAACGATTTTGACTGGCGCGTGAGCATTGCGCACATCGCCAGCGACGGGCCGTTTTCGGCCTTTCCGGGTGTGGACCGCATCATCACTTTGCTGAGCGGCGGCGGCGTGCATTTGCTCAGCGAGGGGGGCGAGGTGGATCACCGGCTGGACACGCCGCTGGCCCCGTTGGCGTTTGCGGGCGAAGCGCCCATCCATGCCCGCTTGCTGGCGGGCGACTGCCACGATTTCAACGTCATGACCCGGCGCAGCGCGTGCAGCGCTTCACTGCAGGTTTTGCGCAGTGCTTGCGACTGGCCTGCCACGTCGCAGGGCCTGCTCATGGCGGTGCAAGGGCACTGGCAACTGGAAGGTGCCCATGCGCAAACGCTCGCGCCGCAGCAAGGCCTGTGGTGGTCTGAAGCCAGTCCGGCGTGGCGCTTGCAGCCGCAAGGCGATGACCCGGCGCTGCTGGCCTTGACACTTCACTTTCATTGAACATGAGCACTTCACTGTCCCCTGATGTATGGCCCAGCGCCGACGGCGTTTGGCATCACTTGCAACTGGCCCCCGAGGCCTTGGGTGCAGGTACACCAGCCGTGCCCGATGCGGCCATCGTGGTGGCGCAAGGCGACATCGCCTGGGTGGGCGCACATGCCGATTTGCCAGACGCATATCGGCAACTGCCCCAACACAACGGCCAAGGCGCCTTGGTCACGCCCTGCCTCGTCGACTGCCACACGCACCTGGTGTACGGCGGGCAGCGGGCCAACGAATTCGCCATGCGTCTGGCCGGGGCCAGCTACGAAGAAGTGGCGCGTGCCGGGGGCGGCATTGTGTCGAGCGTCAAGGCCACACGCGAGGCCAGCGAACAAGAATTGTTCGACGCCGCTGTGCCCCGATTGCAAGCCTTGCTGGCCGAAGGCGTTTGCGCCATCGAGATCAAATCGGGTTATGGGCTGAGCCTGGCGCACGAGCGCAAACAGCTGCGCGTGGCCCGGCGCTTGGGCGAGGTGTTTGGCGTCACGGTGCGCACCACGTTTTTGGGCGCGCACGCGCTGCCGCCCGAATACGCCGGGCGCAGCGACGACTACATCCGTCTGGTGTGTGAAGAGATGATGCCCGCGCTGGCGGCCGAAGGCCTGGTGGATGCGGTGGACGTGTTCTGCGAAACCATCGGTTTCACCCTGGCGCAGACCGAGCAGGTTTTTCAGGCGGCGCAAGCGCTGGGCTTGCCGGTCAAGCTGCATGCCGAGCAGCTGTCGGACATGGGCGGCTCGGCGCTGGCGGCACGTTACGGCGCGCTGTCGTGCGACCACATCGAACACCTGAGCGCCGAAGGCATCGCCGCCATGCGGCAAGCGGGCACGGTGGCGGTGCTCTTGCCCGGCGCCTATTACACATTGCGCGACACCCACATGCCGCCCATTGCTGCACTGCGTGCTGCTGGCGTGCCCATGGCGGTGTCCACCGACCACAACCCGGGCACTTCGCCCGCCTTGAGTTTGCTGTTGATGCTCAACATGGCCTGCACCTTGTTCCGTTTGACGGTGCCCGAAGTGCTGGCGGGCGTAACCCGCCATGCGGCGCAGGCGCTGGGCTTGCAGGCCACACATGGCCGCATCGCGGTCGGCTGCCCAGCCAACTTCGTGCTCTGGCCTTTGGGCGATGTGGCAGAACTGGTCTATTGGCTGGGCCAGCGCCCGACCTGCAGCGTGGTGCGCCAGGGCCGTTTGACGGTCGACGGCATGCGCGTGCAGCGGAGCGCCCCATGAACGACCACAGCCTGTTTGCCGAACACGCCTTGTTGCCCACGGGTTGGGCGCATGATGTGCTCTTGTCTTGGAGCGACCAAGGCGTGATCACGGGTGTGAAAGCGCAGGTCACTTGCCCTGAAGGCACCGCACGCGCCAGTGGCCCCGTCGTGCCCGGCATGCCCAATTTGCATTCGCATGCGTTTCAAAGGGCGTTTGGCGGCCTCACCGAATACAGGGGTGCCGCGCAAGACAGCTTCTGGAGCTGGCGCAGCCTGATGTACGGCTTTGCAGCGGCCATCACGCCCGAACAACTGGAGGCCATCGCCACAGGTTTGTATGTGGAGATGCTGGAGGCCGGTTACACCAGCGTGTGCGAATTCCATTACGTGCACCACGACCCAGAGGGCCGCCCCTACGCCGACGATGCCGCTTTGTCGATGTGCCTGCTGCGAGCGGCTGCCCGCACAGGCATGGGCCTGACCTTGTTGCCCGTGCTGTACCAGACCAGTGGCTTTGGCGGCACACCGCCCAGCGTTGGCCAGCGCCGCTTCATCCGCTCCACCGACAACATGCTGGCCTTGTTGCAAAAGCTCCAACCGCTGTGCGAGTTGCAAGGTGCACGCCTGGGCTTGGCGCCCCATTCCTTGCGCGCCGTGCCCCCCGACAGCTTGCGTGAAGCGCTGGCCGGCTTGCACGCACTGGATGCCACGGCCCCGGTGCACATCCACATTGCCGAGCAGACCGCCGAGGTCGATGCCTGCCTGGCTTGGAGTGGGCAGCGCCCGGTGCAGTGGCTGCTTGAGCACGCCCCGGTCGATGCGCGTTGGTGCTTGGTGCACGCCACCCACATGAGCCCCGAGGAAAGCACCCGCGCCGCCCGCACGGGCGCTGTGGCGGGCCTGTGCCCCAGCACCGAAGCGAACCTGGGCGATGGCATTTTTGATGCCCCCACTTGGCTGCAAGCCGGTGGGCGCTGGGGCGTGGGCTCGGACAGCCACGCTTGTGTCAACGCTGCTGAAGAGTTGATGCAACTCGAATACAGCCAACGTTTGGCCACGCGCCAACGCAATGTGCTGGCCAGCGCAGCGCAGCCCTCGGTGGCCACATCCATGACCTTGCAAGCGGTGGCCGGCGGCGCTCAAGCCAGTGCACGCCCGGTGGCCGGTTTGGCTGTGGGCCAGCAGGCCGACATGGCGGTGCTGGATGCACAGCACCCACTGCTGCGCGACCTGCCTACGCCCGAGGCCATGCTGTCGGCCCATGTGTTTGCCAGCCACCGCCAATCGGCCTTGCAGCAGGTGTGGGTGGCCGGCCGGGTGCAGGTGCAATCGGGTCGACATGCTTTGCACGACACGGCCCTGAGCGGCCTGGTGACCGCACGCCAACAATTGCTGGAGAAGACGCCATGACTTTTCAAACCACCGAACCTGCTTTTCGTTTTCGCCAAGGCACACGCCCGTTGCTGATTTCCATGCCGCATGTGGGCACGCATGTGCCGCCCGCACTGGCTGCACGCCTCACCGACGAAGCCCGGCGCGTGCCCGACACCGACTGGCATCTGGAGCGCCTGTACGACTTCGCTGATGAGTTGGGTGCCTCTTTGCTGGTGGCCACGCATTCGCGCTTTGTCATCGACTTGAACCGCCCGCCGGACGGGGCCAGCCTGTACCCCGGGCAAAGCGTGACGGGCTTGTGCCCGGTGGACTTGTTCGATGATCAGCCGCTGTACCGTGACCCGGCCGATGTGCCGGACGAGTCCGAAATTGCCGAGCGCCGTGAGGCCATCTGGCAGCCTTACCACGCGCAACTGGCGCAAGAACTGGCCCGCATCAAGGCCCAGCACGGCGTGGCCGCCTTATGGGACGCGCACTCCATCCGCTCGGTGCTGCCGCGTTTTTTTGAAGGCCGCTTGCCCGACCTGAACCTGGGCACCGCCAACGGTGCCAGTTGCAACCCTGTGCTGGCCGAGCAATTGCTGGCCATTGGACAGGCGGCTCCGGGCTACACCGCCGTGCTCAATGGCCGCTTCAAGGGCGGGCACATCACCCGTCAATACGGCAACCCGGCGCAAGGCATCCACGCGGTGCAGCTAGAGATGACGCAGTGCAGCTACATGCAGGAAATCTGGCCGTTTGACTATTTGCCCGAGGTGGCCGCGGGTGTGCAGCCCCATGTGCGGCGCATGCTGGAGGCGGTGCTGGCGTTTGTGGAAACCACCTACCCGTGACCACTTCCCCGTAGGTCGGCACTCGAAGAGTCCGACGTTATTGATCCGGCCCTGTGAAGTTTGAAGTCAACGGCTTTTCTTGGGCACAACGATCAGTGTGGGAGCCCTGCCCTCGGGGCGATGGGTGGTGGTCTGCGAGGCTCAATCGCGGCGAGGGCGCCGCTCCTACAAAAAAGCGTTCTTGCAAACTTCATCGGGCCGGATCAATAGTGGTTCAGTGCCAGCCCTGTTGCAGGTAGTGACGGTGAGCAAGCATGTGTCGGGGTCTGCGACCACCGACCTACAAAAGCATCGATGGCATCCCATGACCGTGCCGGTACACCGCCTCCCCGTGGGTCGGTACTCGAAGCGTCCGACTTGGCTTGCACCCCGCCAAAGCGCGAAGCGCTCACACGTCACAATCAAGCCCCTTGTGACGACACACCCTGAACACAATTTCCGGCATGCACACCCTTGAACAACTGCGCAGCGGCGCGCTGGCGGGCACGCGCCGCCTGGACCTGGCTTGTGGCTTGACCGAATTGCCGGGTGAAATTTTTGACCTGGCCGACACGCTGGAGGTGCTCAACCTCACGGGCAATCGGCTGCGCGATTTGCCGCACCAACTGAGCCAACTGCACAAGTTGCAGGTGTTTTTTGCCTCGGACAACGACTTTGAGGTGCTGCCCGAAGTGCTGGGCGATTGCCCCAGTTTGCAGGTGGTCGGCTTCAAGGCCAACCGCATTGCGCATGTGCCGCCCGCCGCGCTGCCGCCTGCCTTGCGCTGGCTGATCCTGACCGACAACGCGCTGAGTGATTTGCCCACTGAACTGGGCCAGCGACCGGCTTTGCAAAAGCTGATGCTGGCGGGCAATCAACTCACGCAATTGCCGGACAGTCTGCAAGCTGCTCAAAAACTGGAGCTGCTGCGCCTGTCGGCCAACCGCCTGACCGAGGTGCCTGCTTGGCTGACCGAACTGCCGCGTCTGTCCTGGCTCGCCTTGGCAGGCAATGACATGGGCTGGGTTTGTCCCGCAGGGTCCGACTTGCCGAGCATCGCCTGGCCCGATCTGACACACGGCCCATTGCTGGGCGAAGGGGCTTCGGGCCACATTTACCAAGTGCTGGCCACGGATTGGCCGCACGCCTTGGCGCTCAAGTTGTTCAAAGGGGCGGTCACCAGTGATGGCCTGCCCGAAGACGAGCTGGCCGGCTGCCTGGCCGCAGGTCAGCACCCGGCCCTGACCACCCCGGTGGCACGGCTCACGGACCACCCCACGCAGGCGCAGGGTTTGCTGATGCCGCTGATTCCCGCCGCACACGTCAATCTGGCGGGGCCGCCCAGTCTGCAAAGCTGCACCCGCGATGTGTACCCACCGGGCTTCAAGCTCTCAGCCGCATTGGCCCTGGGCATCGCCCGCGATGTGGCCGATGCACTGGCGCACCTGCACCAGCGCGGCGTGATGCATGGCGACCTGTACGCCCACAACATCCTGATCGACCCGGTGCACGGTCAGGCCCGTTTGGGCGACTTTGGCGCGGCCACGCGGTTGCCGATGGAGCAGCCCGAACTGCGCCAGAGCTTGCTGGCACTGGAAGTGCGGGCCATGGGCTGTTTGCTCGAGGAGTTGGGCGCGCATTCAAACCAAGCATCTGATTGGGACGCCTTGGTTCGTGCATGTCTGTCAAACACCCCTTCTCATCGACCTGCCATGACAGAAATCGCCCGTGCGCTGCGCCTGTTCTGCGTGTGACGGCACGGGGCAAGCCCACCCAAACATTGCTGGCCTTGCTGAATGCGGCGGACTTGCATTTGTCGATGCGCTCACCCAAGCCTGACACGCACAGATCCGACGCAACCCATTACAAGGCCAACGCCGTCGTGTTCTTGACCTCTTCCATCACCGCGTAGGTGCGTGTCTCGCGCACGCCGGGCAGTTGCCACAGCACGGTGCCCGCAAATTCGCGGTAGGCGTTCATGTCGGCGGCGCGGGTTTTGAGCAGGTAGTCAAAGCCCCCGGCAACCATGTGGCACTCCATGATCTCGGGGCGCACCTGCACCGCCGCCTTGAACTGCTCAAACACATTGGGGCTGGTGCGGTCGAGCAGGATTTCCACAAACACCATCATCCCCGCGCCCAGTTTGAGCGGGTTCAGCCGCGCCTCGTAACCCAGGATGAAGCCTTCGCGCGTGAGGCGTTGCACCCGCGCCAGCACCGCCGTGGGCGACAGGGCCACGCCTTCGGCGAGCTTCAAGTTGCTGATGCGGCCGTCGCGTTGCAGCAGGTCCAGGATGCGGCGATCGGTGCGGTCAATGTCCGGGGTTGAATGGCTCATCTGCATTTTTATTCGGCTAATTTCTAAAATTTTAGTGAAACATTTATGCGCATATCCGGATGATAGCGATTCATGACATTCAAAAGCCTTTGTCGGGGCTGAAGCCACCGACCTACAAGAACTTGTCTCCGTAGGTCGGCGGCTTCAGCCCCGACATGACTGCACACCCAAAAATGCCCACAAGGACGCATCCATGAACGCAACGCTGACTCCAATGACATTGCCCACAGGCGCCCACTTCACCCCCGGCGGCCCGCTGCCCGAGCGCAGTGTGCTGCGCGAAGCCGTCGCACGCGCCACCCGGCTGCCTGAAGCGCAAGCGCTGGCGCCACTGCTGGCCGCTGCCCGCATGACCGAAGTCCAGGCCGAGCGCACCGACGCGCTGGCCCGCGAGCTGGTGCAGGGCATGCGCGAAGGCCCACAACTTGGCGGTCGCACAGGACGTGTGCAGAGCCTGATGCAGGAATATGCGCTGTCCAGCGAAGAAGGCGTGGCACTGATGTGCCTGGCCGAAGCGCTGCTGCGCATTCCCGATGCGGCCACGCGCGATGCGCTGATCCGCGACAAGATCGGGCAGGGCGACTGGCACCAGCATGTGGGCCGCAGCCCTTCGCTGTTTGTCAACGCCGCTTCGTGGGGCTTGCTGCTCACGGGCAAGCTGGTGGCCACGCACAGCGAAAGCGCCATGCTGACCTCGCTCACCCGCTTGGTGGGCAAGAGCGGCGAGCCACTGATTCGCAAAGGTGTGCAGCTGGCCATGCAGATGCTGGGCGAGCAGTTTGTGACGGGCGAGACGATCCATGAGGCCCTGCAGCACGCCCGCGAGATGGAAGCACAAGGCTTTCGTTACTCGTACGACATGCTGGGCGAAGCCGCATTGACCGAGATCGACGCCCAGCGCTATCTGCACGCGTATGAAAACGCGATCCACGCCATTGGCAATGCGTCCAACGGTCAGGGTGTGGTGAATGGCCCCGGCATCTCGATCAAGCTGTCGGCCTTGCATCCGCGCTACAGCCGTGCGCAGCACCAGCGGGTGATTCATGAATTGTTGCCCCGTGTGTTGAAACTCACCGAGTTGGCCAAGCATTACGACATCGGCCTGAACATCGACGCCGAAGAGGTGGACCGGCTCGACATCTCGCTGGACGTGCTCGAGGGCTTGTGCCATGCGCCCAGCTTGCAGGGCTGGCATGGCATTGGCTTTGTGATTCAGGCCTACCAAAAACGCTGCCCCTTCGTGATCGACTTCGTGGTGGATCTGGCACGGCGCACGGGCCACCGCCTGATGGTGCGCCTGGTCAAAGGTGCTTATTGGGACAGTGAAATCAAACGCGCACAGCTCGACGGCCATAGCGACTACCCGGTCTACACCCGCAAGCACCACACCGATGTGTGCTACCTGGCCTGCGCCCGCAAGTTGTTGGCGGCACCTGAGGCGGTGTACCCGCAATTTGCCACACACAACGCGCACACGCTGGCCGCCGTTGTGCAATTGGCGCAAGACATCGGCGGCGATTACGCGCCCGGCCAATACGAGTTCCAGTGCCTGCACGGCATGGGCGAGCCGCTGTACCGGCAGGTGGTCACTTCGCCAGCTTTTGGTCGGCCCTGCCGCATCTACGCCCCCGTGGGCACGCACGAAACCCTGCTGGCCTATCTGGTGCGCCGCCTGCTCGAAAACGGCGCCAACAGCTCCTTCGTCAACCGCATGGCCGACGAGAAGGTTTCCATCAGCGAGCTGGTGCAAGACCCGGTTCAGCGGACAGAGCAAGACGCCTTGAAAGAAGACGCCAGCCCCGGTCAGCCGCACCCCCACATCGCACTGCCTGCACAACTGTATGGCGCGGCACGGCGCAACTCCAGCGGCCCCGATCTGGCGCACGAGCCCACCCTGCGCCAGCTGGCGGCGCAGATGCAAACACAGGTGCAGCCCATTGCCGTGACGCCCCTGCTGGCCTGCGATTTCGCAGGTGCCGAGCACTGCACCCTGCTCAACCCCGCTGACCACCGCGACGTGCTGGGCAGCGTGCAATACGCCAGCACAGGCGATGTGCATGCGGCCTTGCAAGCAGCCACCGATGCCGCCCCCGTCTGGGGTCAGACTCCGCCAGAACAACGCGCTGCCTTGCTCGAGCGCGCAGCCGATTTGCTGCAAGCCGATGGCCCGCGCGTGATGGCTTTGCTGGTGCGCGAAGCGGGCAAGACTTGGTCGCATGCCGTGGCCGAGCTGCGCGAGGCTGTGGACTTTTTGCGTTATTACGCAGCGCAGGTGCACCGCGACTTTGACAACAGCACGCATACGCCGCTGGGCCCGGTGGTGTGCATCAGCCCCTGGAACTTTCCACTGGCCATTTTCATGGGCCAAGTGGCTGCCGCGCTGGCCGCAGGCAACCCGGTCTTGGCCAAGCCAGCCGAGTCCACCCCGGCCATAGCGGCACTGGCCGTGCAGACGCTGTGGCAAGCCGGTGTGCCGCCAGCGGCCGTGCAGTTGCTGCCAGGACAGGGCCGCGAAGTGGGCATGCAGCTGGTGCGCGATGCGCGCGTGCAAGGCGTACTGTTCACCGGCTCCATAGACACGGCCCGCGTGCTGCAAGCGGCACTGGCCGAGCGCCTGAACGCACATGGCCAACCTGTGCCCCTGATCGCGGAAACCGGTGGCCAAAACTGCATGGTTGTCGATTCATCGGCTCTGCTGGAACAAGTTGTGACCGACGCCGTGGCCTCGGCCTTTGAAGCCGCAGGCCAGCGCTGCTCGGCCCTGCGAGTCCTCTGTGTTCAAGACGACGTGGCCGAGCGCTTGATCGAGATGCTGCAAGGCGCGATGGCCGAGATCACCCTGGGCACGCCCACCCAACTGAATGTGGACATGGGCCCAGTGATCGACGCCCGCGCACGCGCTGGCATTGAAGACCATGTGAACGCCATGCAGCAGCGCGGCTGCAAAGTACACCGCATCAGCGCCAACGGATTGAACACCTTGCCTGCAGGCACCTATGTGCAACCCACGCTGATCGAGATCAACAGCATCGCCCAACTGCAGCGCGAGGTGTTTGGGCCGGTGCTGCACATCGTGCGTTACGCCCGCAGTGAACTGGGCAACTTGCTGCAAGCCATCAACGACACAGGCTATGCGCTCACGCTCGGTGTGCATTCGCGCATTGAAGAAACCATTGCGCAAGTCATAGACAGCACCCACGCGGGCAATGTCTATGTGAACCGCAACATGGTGGGCGCGGTAGTGGGCGTGCAGCCCTTTGGTGGTGATGGCCTGTCGGGCACCGGCCCCAAGGCGGGTGGGCCGCTCTACCTGTTGCGCCTGCTGGCGCAATGCCCACCCGATGCCGCTTTGCGCAGCGTGCAAGCCAGTGGCGCAGCGGCACTGCCGCAAGTTACGCCTGCACTTCAAGCTTTGCACGACTGGGCGGTGGCGCAAGGCCGTTTACCTCTGGCCCATGCGTGTGCGCAGTTTGCCGCGACCAACCCGGCAGGCCTGCAAGCCACCCTGAGCGGCCCCACCGGCGAGCGCAACGTCTACCGTGTGCAAGCCCGTGCGCGGGTGCTGTGCCTGACGGGTGAGCAGCCTGACGCCGATGCCGACCGCCTGACCCAGCTGGCCGCCGTGTTGGCAGTGTGTAGCCACGCCGTGTGGCCGCTGTCAAGCCAGGCGCTACACGCGCAGCTGCCTGCTGCGGTGCAAAGCCAGGTGACGCTACAAGACCCTGCGCAAAGTCAGTCGGAAGACGCCGCACTGCTGCACGCGGACGCGGCCAACACTTTGCATTGGCAAGCGCAGCTGGCGCAGCGCCCGGGGGCCATCGTCACACTCACGGCCCTGCGCCCGGGCGACGACGCCGTGCCGCTGGCGCGCTTGGTGAGCGAGCGCAGCATCAGCACCAACACGGCCGCTGCGGGGGGCAACGCCAGTCTGATGACGCTGGGGGTGTGAACGTGTACGCACTGTGGGTGGACTTTGTGGGATCTTGCCTTGCAAGCGAAAGGCATGTGTTCCCGAAGCGGCTGATCGCCACCTGCGCCGACTCCTACAAAAACGTGTATTTGTAGGTCGGTGGCTTCAACCCCGACATGTGGCCTGTGCCGAAGCCAGCAATGTCGGGGCTGAAGCCATCGACCTACAAGAGCGGCTTTGACGTCACCTTGCAGACTTCATCTGGCCGAATTCCTAGGGAATCCCCGCTTGTTGCTTGCGTGAGCAGCATTACATTGGTGGTTTCACCCCACAAAGGCGCTGACATGAAGATTCGAGAACTCGCCACGGGCTTGCAGTTTCCCGAGGGACCGGTGGCGCTGGACGATGGGTCGGTGCTGCTGGTCGAGATTGCACGCGGCACCTTGACGCGCGTCACGGCAGACGGTCGTGTGCAGGTGGTGGCCGAGCTGGGCGGCGGCCCCAACGGCGCGGCCATCGGCCCCGATGGCGCGGTCTACGTCTGCAACAACGGCGGCTTTGCCTGGACGCGGGACCCCGGCAACTACTTGCGCCCCATCGGCCAGGCGCACGATTACTCGGGTGGGCGCATCGAGCGCGTGAACCTGAACACGGGCAAGGCCGAACGCCTGTATGAGGAGGTGGACGGCATCGGCTTGCGCGGCCCAAATGACCTGGTGTTTGATGCGCATGGCGGCTTTTACTTCACCGATTTGGGCAAGGTGCGCGCCCACGAAATGGACCGAGGCGGCGTGTTTTATGCCCAGCCCGACGGCTCGGGGGTGCAGGCCGTGGCACGACCGGTGATGACGCCCAACGGCATTGCCCTCTCGCCCGACGGGCAAACCTTGTATTACGCCGAGACCGAAGGCGCCCGAGTCTGGGCCTTCGACATCACCGCCCCTGGCCAGGTGCGCAAAGACCCCTGGCCTTCGCCCCAGGGCGCACGCATGGTGACAGCCTCGCCCGGCGGGCAGTACCAACGTTTTGACTCAATGGCGGTCGATGCCCAAGGCAACATCTGCGTCGCCACTTTGATGCATGGCGGCATTTCCATCGTCAGCCCCGATGGCAAGTCCGTGCAGCACCTGCCCCTGCCAGACCCCTTCACCACCAACATCTGCTTTGGTGGCCCGGGCCAGCGCACCGCCTACATCACGCTGTCGGCCACCGGGCGCTTGATCGCGGTGGACGACTGGCCCACGCCGGGGCTGGCGCTGAACTTCAACGCTTGAGTTTTTGAATTTTTTGCGTGCTTCTGATTTTGCTTATCTGTTAGTTGTTGCCTTGTTTGCACTATGGGCACGATCGCTTTGCCTAAAGCTCGGACTGCGAAAAGTACCGCCAGACTTCATCCGCCGCCCCAAAGCCTGCTCTCCACCAGCCACACCTCGGCATAGCCGCAAACCCGACTGGCTTCGCCGTGAGGTATTGCGCCTGAAAGCCCACATGACCCACGCCGGTTGTCGCGCTGTGGCTCACACCTTCAACCGCCTGCATCCTGATATGAGCGTGGGCAAAACTTTTGTGGCTGAACTCATCGCATCACACCAACTGGAGATCGCTGATCTGCGCCGCCAGATCCGTTCGGCCAAGCCCCGCACTGTGGCGATCAATCACGCTTGGGCCATGGACATGACGTTCTTCACCGACGGTCAAAAGGTGTGCCATGCAGCCATCGGCATGATCGACCACGGCAGCCGCTTGGCGTTGCGCCTGCAAGTGCTCACCCGTCGATGCAGCTGGAGCATATTGGGTCATTTGTGCCTAGCCATTGCGCAGCATGGCAAGCCCCGCAAGCTGAGGACCGATAACGAAGCGGTTTTCAATAGCTGGGTGTTCAACGGATTCCTGAAGTTGGCAAGCATCCAGCACCAGACCACCCAAAAACATGCCCCCTGGCAAAACGGCAGGATCGAGCGCTTGTTCGGCACGCTCAAACCCTTGCTCAGGCAACTGGTCATCCCGGGCAGCAGTGCGTTGCAAACAGCGTTCGATGAGTTCAAAATTTTCTACAACCACGCCAGGCCCCATCAAAACCTGCAGGGGCTCACGCCTGCGGAACACTTTGCTGGACTGCGGCCCACTGACCTTCGGCAAATGCCGGTCAAAGAAAGCACCGAGGTCCAGGCCCTGGCGGGGTTGATGCGCGGCTATTGGATCAGAAGGTAAAGCGTCCCAATCAAGACTTCAAATCAGCTCAAACAGCACTGTCCGCGTCGAACAGGGGCAAAGCCTGCGTGATTGCCTGAATTTGCATAAAAAGCAGGCACAGCGCAGCACCAAGCAAGCCCACCACCCCATCAAAAACAGCCCCAAGCAGCTGCTCTTTGAAAAAACGGGCTTGCAATTGAGCAGCAAAAATGTTGCGGACACTTGGACATGACAACTGGAAGCACCCTCTGCATAGAAGTTGTTATTGATTTTCGCCTTGGCAACCGCTGCCGCCTCGGCCTTTGCAGCGACTGCCGCATCAGTGGCTACTTTATAGGCAGCCGTACCCATTGGCACTGCCGCAGCCACGCCATTAAAGAAGCGCTCGGCTGTACTCAAGTCTTGCCCTGTAAGGCTTTGGCCCGTGATGGCCTGATATGCCGCGATCGGCGTGCCATACACCGGCAGCAGCGCCGCAACAGCTTCACCCAGTTGCATGGCTTGCGCGGTGGTCAGCTTGCTGTTTTGACTGATGGCTGCAAGATTGCCTGCCACTTCAAGCTTGGCCATTTGCTGGTCGATGCGTTTGAAGTCTTGTTCAGTGCAGTTGACACCGCACTGGTTCATCAGTCGGGCGTTTTCTTGGCTAACCGTTTTGCGCACATTGGCAAACGGGCTGTGGCTGACGTAGTTGTAGGCCGTCTGTGGCAGCGCGGCACTGACACCTGCACCGCCACCCGCAGCGGCCCCCACTGCAATGCTTGCCACTTGTGTGACCACTTGTCTCATGCCCTCTGGCAAGTTGAGCTTGGCAATTTCTTCGCCCAACGCTGGTATCACGGTGGCGTTCACTGCTGCACCCGTTGCACCAGCAGCCCCACCAGTTAAGCCACCGAGAGCCGTGTACAGGCCTGTGCGGTAGACGCCGCCTTCATCCCATTTCGCAGCTTCTTCTTCGTTGCCTTGGCGACGCAGATCAATGGCTTTCTGATCTGCCGTTTTGGCAGCTACTGGAATAGCTTGTTTACCAAACTCATTGGTGATCGCTACTTGTGCAGCAACCTCCTTTTGCGTCTTTTCTTTGTCAAAAATCGCTGTCAGCCCGGTTCCCTTATCTCCGGTTCTGGCATTGGTGTTGCCTGCTACACCGCTGATGCCCGCCGTGGTGGTTGAGTTGGCCTGACCACTGTCAGTGCCAAATCCTGCTCCGCTCAGTTTGGAACCTTGTCCAAGCAGGGAACCAGTGCCCACACCGATGCTGATGCTTTGGGCGCTGTAGTTCGCGCTGTTGTTGAGATCGGTTGTGCTTGTGCCTTGCTTGGCGTCGTAGCTGTTTTTGTTGTTGTCAATGGCCGCTTGCGTGCTCGTGATCTGCCCGCCCATCAGCTCCGTCTTGCCTTGCACGTTGACGTTGAAGCCACCGTCACCAGCTCTGATCGCAGATTGTTCGCCTACGCTCTTGTAGTCGCTGTTGATCTTGGTCGCCGCCAGGTTGACGCTGCCGCCTGAGGCCGGGCCAACGGTGACACTGCCGCCCACTTGTTGACTCTTTTCTTTGTACTGGCTGATGTCTTGCAGGCTTTGGATGTTGAGGTTGCCGCCCACATTGGCGGTGACCTGATCGCCCTTGATCACTGCGCCTTTGAGATTGGTGTCACCGCCTGATTCAATGTTGACGTTGTTGCCCGCCACCTGGCTGTTGGTGTACGTGGTGCTGTTGCCCGCGCCTTGGCCATTGCCAGCACTGGCGCTCACCGTGACGCCTGCTTTGGCGCCCCCTGCGCCCAGCTGTATGCCCACTCCAATGCTGCCGCTGCTGTTCTTGGAGCTGCTGCTTTCTTGCGTGGTGTTTTGCGCGGCCACGATGTTGACTTGGTCGTCGGCTTTGAGCGCTGTGTTGCCTGCGGCTGTGATGCTGCTGCCGCGCACGGTGATGTCGCTGTTGACTCCTGCGCCCGTGGCCTGGATGGTGACGTTGCCACCTGCGTTCAAGTTGCTGCCCTTGGCGGTGTCGGCGCTGCTTTGTTGTTTGCTTTGGCTGCTGGATGCGCCAAGGCTCAGGCTGATGCCAATACCGCCTGCTTTGTCAGCGGCGTTGCCTTGGACCGTTTCCAGTGTGCCGTCAGGGTTGGTTGCGCCCGTTTTGACCATGCCGTTGGCATCGCCCTGCCCCGCCTTGATCGCGTCTGCGCCTTGCTTGAGGTTGAACCCCGCATTGGCTGCCGCCAGTGCTTGCATGCGGCCTGAACTGGTGTTGCCTGCCGCTTGCAGTTGGCTGCTGGCTGTTTGCAAGGCGCTGATCACCGGGCTGGTGATGGCCAGCGTCAAACCACTTTGCTTGAACTTTTGTTCTGTGCTTTGGCTGCCGGTTTCCCGGGCTTCGTTGATGTCCACTTGCTGGGCGCTGATGTTGATGTCGCCGCTACCGGAGGGGCTGTTCAGTCCTGGCGTGAGGATGTCGGAGCCCGTTTGCGTGTAGGTCTTGCCTGCGTTGATGGTCACGTTGCCGCCCGTGCTGCCCACGGTGCTGCCTGCGGCTGTGGTGCTTTGACCTTGGCTGTCCACACTTTGCATTTGCTTGCCCAGGGTCACGCTCAAGCCACCTCCGCTCAATAGCCCGGACTTGGTGGTTTGGTTGAAGCTGCTTTGGCTGTTGGTGTTTTGCGCCGCTTCAATGTTGACGTTGCCACCCGCACCCAGGTTCACGTTTTGGTCGGCCAGCACGTTGGAGCCTTTGACGGTGAGGTCTTTGCCTGCGGTGATGGCGACGCTGTTGCCTTCAAAGCCAGTACCAATGGCGGTGGTGCTGGCGCTCTTGATTTGGGTGGTAGTGGTCGTGCTCGACAGCACGCCTTTGTTGGTGCTCTTGCGCGTTTTGTCAAAGGTTTCGCTGGCCTGGCCTGCGCTCACTTGCGCTGCTTTGGTGCTCAGGTCATTGCCCGCTGTCAGGCTCACGTTGCCGAGCGCGTTGATCTGGCTGCCCACGTCTTGGCTTTTGCTTTGCCGCAGGTGGTTGTTGGCGTCCCAGTTGAGGCTTTGGCTGCTGCCGGTGGTCACGGTGCTCAGGTTCAGGTCGTTGCCTGCGCTCAGTTTGGCCTCGCCGGTGCCTGCGTTGCTGACTGCCGCTGCCGTCAGGTTGAGGTCTCGCCCGGCGCTGGCCACCAAGGTGCCGGTGCTGCCTTTGACGTACAGGCCCGCCACCCGGTCGATGCCGGTGTTGCTCAAGGTGTTGGCCCCTGTGTTGGTGGTGGTGGTCTGGGTGGTGGTGACCACGTTCAGGTCACGCCCTGCGTTGACGTCGAGCTTGCTTTGCGCCTCAATCGTTCCGCCAATGTTGTGGATGTCTTGGCTGGCCTTAGCGCTCAAGCTGTCTGCGCTCAGGCGTCCGCCCAGGTTGTGGATGTTCTTGGCGTTGATCTCCATCACGTTGCGCCCCGCCATATTCGCCATGATCGTGCCGCTGTTGGTCAAATCGCCTGCGAGCTTGAGGTCCACGTCTTTGCCGCCAATGAGCGCGCCCGTGCCGTCCAGGTCGCCTTCTTTGACGCGCACGTACACCTGCGGGGTCAGCACCTTTTGTGTGCTGCCATCGGCCAAGGTGACGGTTTGCTCGACCAGCCAGACGATGTCGCTGGTCAGCTGGGCCATTTGCTCAGCCGACAGGGCAACGCCGGGGCGCTTTCTGCGCCTTGAACCAGAGCATCCACCACCCGCACTGCTGCGGGCATGTTCACCCACTGCCATCAAGCAGCCTCTGGCTTTGTTGAATATCAGGCGGTGGGATTGTGCATTCATGTCAATCTGTCCAGGTGAATGGCTCTGCACCGACCAGTGCGCCAGTTTGCGCATCAAAAAAATACATGCAATCAGCAAGACCATCGTTGCCTTCGATTTCGATGATGCCATCGGTGCGTTTTTTGTTATTTCTTACTTGTCGCTTGAAATGAGGCAAGGGTGTCCAGTGTCCGTAGCAGCTCAAACTATCGCGCTTGGCCTCTTCCAAACGATCATCACTGAAACCGCGCACATTGAATGCGGGATGCATGGTGCAGCGTACGCTCAGATCGCCGTTAAGGATCTTGGCCTCTGGTGAGCAGTAAATATCTGGGAACGCCAAAAAACCAGTTTCATCAAACAGAAAGTCAACCCATTCATATCCAATTTCTCGGAAATTAGCTTGATATGACTCTCCTCTGTAAACCCATCGGTTCGCCACCTCGTTACCCCAGTAATCCCAGTATTCTGACCATGTCATCTCTGGCGAATCACTCCACTTGGCATTTGAGGGACGAGTTTTTCCATTGTCTCGAATCGAGACGTAATCAGTAATGCGTTCCATGATCGCCTCACTTCGTCAGTACGGACAGAGGTTTGGGTTCACCAACAGGCTTTAAGTAATCCTGTCTTCGTGCCCCGGGAGGAAGGGTGGACCACAAAAACTCTGTTTGTGTTGCACCTCCTCGATAAAGCTGCCCTGACGGTTCGTTTTGCTTACCAATGAAACCGATATTCGCATCGAGGGGTTTGACCACCTCGTATTCGATAACGTATTTGACGTCAGATTTGTAACGCTGCGGTAAGGCCAAGTCTTGGCGTGCAGCAGCTTGGCTTGCAACATCGTCAAAAGACGCCCAAGATCCCATTGGAAGTCCCAAGTTTTTAGCTCTAGCTTCCATTAAATCTGCCTCACTCACCACCATCTGCACCTTCGTGCCAGGCTTGAGTTCAGCATTGATCACCGCCGTCCCTGGTGACCACGCCGCGTCTTTGCCTACGGCTTTCATGGCCGCATTCACTTCATCCGCACTCCGCACACTCTTGAGCCCTGCAGCTGCTGCACCGGCACCGCCAATGGCCAAGCCCGTTGGCCCCAAGGCATCGCCCGCTGCAATTTCACCACCTGCAATCACCACACGGTTACACGCAACAGGGTTACTCAAGCACCAACTGGCCGCAGCAGGCATGGTCACGCCCACAGCCAATGCACCGGCACCCGCAGTGGCTGTGCCCAAGGCTCCGCGCACCTTGCTGTCTTTTTGGGCCGCTGCCAGCAAATTGGCCGTGGACGGCTGCACCAAACCCTGCTTTGCATAGAAAGCCAACGCCTGCGGGTCGCTCACGACGGCTTGGGCATACATGGATGGGTCGGCTTTTTGTGCGGGCGTGGCATAGAACATGTAGCCAACGTTTTGGCCCGGAACATTCGAATCACCCGGCAACTGCTGGTTGCCTGCCTGCTTCAAGAAAGCTTGTGCGCTGACATCGGTGGCGCCCTCAACGCCAAACTGCACTTGCCTGAACGCTTGCTGCGCAAGTTGCTTTTCTGCTTCTGCTTCACTGACTCCTTGCTGCTGCGCATAACGTTTGGCGTTGTCTTTGATCCATTTGACCTCCGTCGGATGCAACTGCCGATTGTTCATGTCCGCGTTGAATGCCGTTGCACCGCCAGCCACACTGCCGCCGCTGGCTGCTGCGCCAATCGCTGCTGCTGTCGTGCCGCTGGCCAGACCCGCAATCACTTTGCTGGCGCTCTCGCCCAAGCCAGCGTTTTGCAGGCCTTGTTGCAACTGGCCTTGCAACTCGTTGAGTGTGGGCGCTGCCGCGCTGCCTGCGCCTGCGCCCACAGCGCCTGCCGTGCCTCCCGTGAGTCCGCCAATGGCGGTGTGCATCGCCACTCGGTAAGCCCCGCCTTCGTCCCACTTGGCCGCTTCTGCTTGTAAAGCAGCTTTCTGAACGGGGTCAATTTCTGCGTTGGCCTTGTTGCTCAGGTCTTTGAGCTGGTTGCCCGCATAGTCCCCCACAGCCTTGCTCGCTTGCTTGCCAAACTCGCTGGTGATCGCCACTTGCGCATTGACTTCGGCTTTGACTTGCTCTTTGTTGAAGATCGGGTTGATGCTGGTGCTCTTGTCTCCTGTGCGGGCTGCTGCGTTGCCCGTGACGTCGCTGATGCCTGCGGTAGTCACCGAGCTTGCACTGCCGCTGTCTGAGCCAAAGCCCACACCGCTCATGCCCGCACTTGCGCTCTTGCCCGGCAGGGCGCCTGCGCCTATGCCCACACTCACGCTTTGGGCGCTGTAGTTGGCGCTGTTGTTCAGATCGGTTGTGCTTGTGCCTTGCTTGGCTTCGTAGCTGTTCTTGTTGCTGTCAATGGCTGCTTGCTTACTCGTGATCTGCCCGCCCATCAGCTCCGTCTTGCCTTGCACGTTGACATTGAAACCACCATCGCCTGCACGGATGACGCTTTGTTCATTGACGCTTTTGTAGTCGCTGTTGATCTTGGTCGCCGCCAGGTTGACGCTGCCGCCTGCTGCCGGGCCAACGGTGACACTGCCGCCCACTTGTTGGCTCTTTTCTTTGTACTGGCTGCTGTCTTGCAGGCTTTCAATGTTGAGGTTGCCGCCCACATTGGCGGTGACCTGATCGCCCTTGACCACGCCACCCAAGATGTTGGTGTCTCCCCCGCTTTGGATGTTGACATTGTTGCCCGCCACCTGGCTGTTGGTGTACGTGGTGCTGTTGCCTGCGCCTTGGCCATTGCCAGCACTTGCGCTCACGGTGACACCTGCTTTGGCGCCCCCTGCGCCCAGCTGCATGCCCACACCGATGCTGCCGCTGCTGTTTGTGCTGTTGCTGCTTTCTGTGGTCGTGTTTTGCGCGGCCACGATGTTGACTTGGTCATCGGCTTTGAGCGCTGTGGTGCCTGCGGCTGTGATGCTGCTGCCGCGCACGGTGATGTCGCTGTTGGCTCCTGCGCCCGTGGCTTGGATGGTGACGTTGCCGCCTGCGTTCAAGTTGCTGCCCTTGGCGGTGTCGGCGCTGCTTTGTTGTTTGCTTTGGCTGCTGGATGCGCCAAGGCTCAGGCTGATGCCAATACCGCCTGCTTTGTCAGCGGCGTTGCCTTGGACCGTTTCCAGTGTGCCGTCAGGGTTGGTTGCGCCCGTTTTGACCATGCCGTTGGCATCGCCCTGCCCCGCCTTGATCGCGTCTGCGCCTTGCTTGAGGTTGAACCCCGCATTGGCTGCCGCCAGTGCTTGCATGCGGCCTGAACTGGTGTTGCCTGCCGCTTGCAGTTGGCTGCTGGCTGTTTGCAAGGCGCTGATCACCGGGCTGGTGATGGCCAGCGTCAAACCACTTTGCTTGAACTTTTGTTCTGTGCTTTGGCTGCCGGTTTCCCGGGCTTCGTTGATGTCCACTTGCTGGGCGCTGATGTTGATGTCGCCGCTACCGGAGGGGCTGTTCAGTCCTGGCGTGAGGATGTCGGAGCCCGTTTGCGTGTAGGTCTTGCCTGCGTTGATGGTCACGTTGCCGCCCGTGCTGCCCACGGTGCTGCCTGCGGCTGTGGTGCTTTGACCTTGGCTGTCCACACTTTGCATTTGCTTGCCCAGGGTCACGCTCAAGCCACCTCCGCTCAATAGCCCGGACTTGGTGGTTTGGTTGAAGCTGCTTTGGCTGTTGGTGTTTTGCGCCGCTTCAATGTTGACGTTGCCACCCGCTTTGAGAATCACGTCCTGGTCGGCCAGCACGTTGGAGCCTTTGACGGTGAGGTCTTGGCCTGCCTGGATGCTGACGCTGTTGCCTTCAAAGTTGCTGCCTATGGCGCTGGTGCTTTGGCTGCGCTCTCGCGTGGTGGTGGTGCTGCTGGAGAGCAAGTCTTTGCTGGTGAATTGGGTAGCCTTGTCCAGGCTTTGGCTGGCCTCGCCTGCGGTGATGTTGAGGTTGTTACCCGCTGTGGCTTTGAGCTCTTGCCCTGCGCTGACTTGCGCGGCCTTGGCGTTCAGGTCTTGCCCGGCACTCAATGTTAGCTTGCCTGCGGCGTTGACCTGACTGCCCACGTCTTGGCTATTGCTTTGGCGCAGGTAGTTGTTGGCGTCCCAGTCAATGCTTTGGCTCGCGCGGGTGGTGACGGTGTTCAGGTTGAGGTTGTTGCCTGCGCTCAGTTTGGTGTCGCCTGTGCCTGCGTTGCTGACAGCGGCAGCCGTCAGGTTGAGGTCTCGCCCAGCACTGGCGACCAGAGCGCCTACGCCGCCACTGACATACAAACCGGCCACGCGGTCAATACCTGTACGGTTGAAGTTGGCTGAGCCCACTTGTGTGGTGGTGCTTTGCGTTGTGGTTTGAATGTTCAGGTCTCGCCCGGCGCTGGCACTGAGGCTGCTGACCGCCGAGATGCTGCCGCCAATGTTGTTCAGGTCTTGCCTGGCAGTCACGCTCACGTCGTTGCCGCCCACTCGACCGCCCAGGTTGTTGACGTTTTCTGCGGTCAAGCTCACCACGCTGCGCCCTGCGATGGTGCCGCTGTTGGTGAGGTCTTGTGCGTTCACGTTCAGGCGCGTGCGGGCGCTCAGGGTGCCGCTGTTGTTCAGGGCGCTGCCTGCGGCCAGATCAACTTGCCCGCCCGACATGAGGGCGCCGTTGCCGCGGACATCACCCTCGCTCAAGCGGGCATAGACCTGGGGCACGAGCACGGTTTGCTGGCTGCCGTCGGCCAGGGTCACGCTCTGGTTGACAAGCCAGACCATGTCGGCGGTGAGTTTGCACATTTGTTCAGCCGACAAGGCGATGCCCGGGCGCAGGTTCATTTGCTGGCCGTATTGCACGCCTGCGTTCATGCGACACAGCTCATCGCGCACGGGGTGCGAAACCTGTACGAGCAAAACCGATCAGCTCAAATGCTTGCCGATGATCCCGGCCAGCTCGAACATGGTGGCCTGGTCTTTGCCAAACACAGCTTGCAGCTTGCCATCAGCCTTGATAGAGCGCTTGTCGGCAGGGTCTTGCAAACCATTGGCCTTGATGTAGTCCCAGATTTTCTTGACCACTTCGGTGCGGGCATAGGTGCCGTCGCCAATCACGGCCATCAGGGCGGGGCTGGGTTTCAAGGTGCCGACTGAGGCCTTGCGCGGCGCTTTTTCTGCAGCGGGCTTGGCGGCTTTTTTGGCAGCAGGGGCTTTGGCGGTTTTAACGGCAGCAGTTTTGGCCGTGGTTTTTTTCGCAGCAGCTTTGCCAAAAGGCGTTTTAGCTGACGTCTTGCGTGGCGGGTATTTCTTGCCACCTTCGCGTGGCTCAAATTCAAACGTCACTTTGCCCTCTTCGGGGTTCCAGGCCAGCATGGCCTTGAAGGTGCGGCGCGTGCGGTTGCTGACGAACTTGTCGAGCAGATCGGTCTTGCCGGTGGCCAGCAGCTTGACGACCTGCTCGCGTTCCACAGGCTGCTGCAAGATGACCTTGCCGCTCTTGAAGTCGCAGCTGGGCGTGGGTTGCTCATTGGTCGGCACGGCTTTGCTGCACACATAGTTGCTGCCGTGCTCGTGCACCGGGCTGCCGCACTTGGGGCAGGCGCCCAATGACGCGTCGCTGAACTCGACGATCTCGCCACTCTCTTCGTTTTTCTTGTCGTCACCAAAGTCAAACTCGAGCTTCCAGTTCTTTTCTTCTTCGTTGTACTTGAGCGCCATTTCGGCCACAAAGGGCCAACCGGCCTTGGAGCGGAAGCCGTCCAGCGGGCCGATCTTTTTGTCGCGCATGAACTGCTCGACTTCGGCCGGCTCGAAGGTGCGGCCGGCGGGCGACTTGCCAAACGAGAAGCCGCAGCCGTCGCTCGCGCCATCGGCCCCCGTGCAGGTGTAGCGGCGGTAGTTTTCTTTCACCACGCCACCGCAATTGGGGCAGGGCGTGCTCACGGTGGCGTAGTCGCCGGGCACGGTGTCGCGGTCGTACTCTTTGGCCTTCTTGACGATGTGCTCGGTCATGGCCGCGATCTCGGCCATGAACTGGCCCCGGCTCAGCTTGCCTTGTTCCATCTGGGCCAGCTTGTATTCCCATTCGCCCGTGAGCTCGGGCTTGGACAGTTCTTCGACCTGCAAGCCGCGCAGCAGCGTCATGAGCTGAAAGGCCTTGGCGGTGGGCAGCATCTCGCGGCCTTCGCGCAGCATGTACTTTTCGTTGATCAGGCCTTCAATGATCGCGGCGCGGGTGGCTGGCGTGCCCAGGCCTTTTTCCTGCATGGCTTCGCGCAGCTCGTCGTCGTCGACCATCTTGCCTGCGCCTTCCATGGCACCCAGCAGCGTGGCTTCTGAATAGCGGGCAGGGGGGCGGGTTTTCAGGCCCTTGGCCTCGACCGACTCCACACCCACTTGTTCGCCCGGCTGCACCGGCACCAGGTTTTGGCCTTTGTCGCCGTCTTTGGCGTCTTCCACCTCGGCAGCGGCTTCTTTGCCATAAATCGCCAGCCAACCGGGTTTGACCAGCACCTTGCCCACGGTCTTGAAGCTGTGGCCTGCGGCCACGCTGATGCGGGTGGTCACCTGGTACTCGGCGCTGGGGAAGAACACCGCCATGAAGCGGCGCACCACCAGGTCATACAACTTTTGCTCGGCCTCAGACAGGCCGCTGGGCGCTTGCAGCGTGGGGATGATGGCGAAGTGGTCCGAGACCTTTTTGTTGTCGAACACGCGCGGGATCTTGCGCACGTAGTTGTTGTTCAGGGCCGTGAGCGCGTGCGGGGCCAGGTGGCGCATGCCGCTGTCGGCCAGCATCTCGAAGGTTTGCTTGGCCACGGGCACGTAGTCTTCGGGCAGGTGGCGCGAGTCGGTACGCGGGTAGGTCAGGGCCTTGTGGCGCTCGTACAGGCTTTGGGCCAGCGCCAGCGTGGTCTTGGCCGAAAAGCCGAACTTGCCGTTGGCCTCGCGCTGCAAGCTGGTCAGGTCAAACAAACCGGGGCTCGCTTGTGTGGTGGGCGTGGCCTCTTCGGTGACGGTGGCTTTTTGGCCGCGCACGGCGTTGACGATGGCTTGTGCCTCAGCCGCAGTCCACTTGCGGTCGGCTTTCTTTTCGGCGTCTTCTTCTTTGCGCCACTTGGGGTCAAACCACTTTCCGGGATAGGTGCCTGCAGCGGCAGCGAATTCCGCGTGGATTTCCCAATAGTCGCGGCTGATGAACTTGCGGATTTGTTCTTCGCGCTCCACCACCACGGCCAGCGTGGGCGTTTGCACCCGACCCACAGTGGTCAAGAAGAAGCCGCCATCGCGCGAGTTGAAGGCGGTCATGGCGCGGGTGCCGTTGATGCCCACCAGCCAGTCGGCCTCGGATCGGCTGCGGGCGGCGTCGGCCAGGCCCTGCATTTGTTGCTCGCTGCGCAGGCTGTTGAAGCCGTCACGAATCGCTTGCGGCGTCATGGACTGCAACCACAGGCGCTTGACGGGCTTGTTGAGCGGCTTGGCACCACCTGCGTACTGCTCAATCAGGCGGAAGATCAACTCACCCTCGCGGCCCGCGTCACAGGCGTTGATGAGGGCACTCACGTCCTTGCGCTTGGCTTGCCTGACCACGGCGCTCAAACGGCTCTTGGTCTTGTCCACCGGCTTCAAATCAAAGTGCGGCGGAATCACGGGCAGGTTGGCAAAGCTCCATTTGCCGCGTTTGACGTCGTATTGCTCAGGGGCCTGAATCTCCACCAGGTGGCCCACGGCGCTGGTCACCACATAACTGTCGCTCTCAAAGTGGTCCTCGTGCTTTTCGAACTTGCCCGCCACAGGAGTGAGGGCCCGAACGATGTCTTGGGCCACCGAGGGTTTCTCTGCAATGATCAATGTTTTCATGTCTATACAATCCGTTGTCTCGCGTGTGCACGCGCGCTCGCACACATGCACGCCTGGGCGCGCTCACGCGCACGCCCACATGAATTCACCATAACAAATTTTTCAACGCCGTGGCCAAAACACCTGCCCCTCGCTCCGCCTCGCCATCCGGCAAACGCATCCAGGTTCGCCGCTCCGGCGTGCACGGAAAGGGCGTGTTTGCCTTGCAGGACCTGGCCGAAGGCGAGACCATCATCGAGTACGTGGGCGAAGTCATCAGCTGGGACGAGGCGCAAGACCGCCACCCGCACGACCCCAATGACCCGAACCACACCTTCTACTTCCATGTGAACGAAGACCGGGTGATTGATGCACTGCACGGCGGCAACTCTTCGCGCTGGATCAACCACAGCTGCGACCCCAACTGCGAAGCCGACGAAGACAACGATCGCATCTTCATCAAGGCGCTGCGCAACATCAAAGCCGGTGAAGAGCTGAACTACGACTACGGCCTGATCATCGACGAGCCCTACACCCCCGAACTGCTGGCCGAATACCCCTGCTGGTGTGGCGCCAAAAACTGCCGGGGCACGCTGCTCTCGCCCAAGGAGCGTGACGACACGCCCGAAATCCCGAGTCAGAAAAAGAAAAAGGCGAATTCCAAGCCCAAGGCCGATGTGAAGAAGGCGCCCGCCAAACCCAAGGCAGATGCCAAAGCCAAACCGCCAGCGAAGCCCAAAGCCAAGGACAAGGCCTCCGTCAAAACCAAAGCTTCACCAAAGACCCCGTCCACAACCAAGCTCAAGTCCAAAAAGGCTTGACCCCCAAAAGGCCGCTGGATGATCGCCCCCACCCCCTGGCCCGCCGAATCGATCTGGGAGCAGGTTTTCCCCCTGCTGCCTGACTTCAGCGTGGAAATCCTTCCGGAGATCGATTCCTCCAACAGCGAACTCATGCGCCGCGCCCGTGCAGGCCAGCGCGAGCCCACTTTACTGGTGGCCGAGCGCCAGACCGCAGGCCGGGGCCGCATGGGCCGGGTGTGGCAAAGCCAGAGCGGTGATTCACTGACCTTTTCTTTGAGCTTGCCCATGGCCCCCAAAGACTGGTCGGGTTTGTCGCTCGCTGTGGGCTTGAGCCTGGCCGAAAGCCTGCATGCCGAAGTGGGCCTCAAGTGGCCCAACGATCTGTGGTTCCAGTCGCGCAAGCTGGGCGGCATCCTGGTCGAAGCCGCCAGCATGGGGGAACGCAGCCAGGTGGTCATCGGGGTGGGCCTGAACATCCGTGCGCGTCCTGCCGATGGCCTGAGCACCGCGCCTGCGGCCTTGACCGAGTTGTTGCCCGCGCTCACCGCTCCGGCCTGTCTGGCGCAGGTGGTACCTGCCCTGATCAAGGCGATGCTCGACTTCGAGCGCCAGGGTTTTGCCCCCTTGCAGCAACGCTTTGAAGCGCGCGATGTGCTCAAAGGGCAAGCCGTGCACACCAGCGACGGCCTGCAAGGCGTGTCCCTGGGGGTGAGTCCGGGGGGTGCGTTACGATTGCAAACCGACTTGGGTGTGCAGGAGATCCACAGCGCCGAAGTCAGCGTGCGGCCTTTAGAACGGCCATTCAAGCGGCCATTTCTGTGACCGTTTAAGCACCCTATCCCCACCGAGGACACCCCCATGAAGCGCTGGTTGTTTGGAGTTTTACTGCTGTGCAATGCTGTCGTTCTGGCCTGGCAATGGGACGCGTTTGCCCGATGGGGCTGGGGGCCGAACGCCAAACGCGAACCAGAACGCCTAACGCAACAAATTCGGCCCGAAGCCTTGAGCATCACCTTGCCGCCGCACTCGCCCGCCAGCACCGCACAGGTCGCCCCCACCCCTGCAGCGGCTTCAGAAGCTGCACCTCAAACGCCTTCTCAAGCCGCCCCCACAGCCGAACCGGCCTCTGCGCCTACGCCCCCCACGACTGGAAACACTGCGGCCAAAGCCAACCGATAAACCTTTTGGAGACCCCAGCATGAGCTTGAAACTGTATTTCGCCCCCGGCGCCTGTTCTTTTGTGCCCCATGTGCTGCTCGAAATGAGCGGCGCTTCGTTTGACCCCCAGATGGTCAAACTGCACAAAGGCGAGCAAAACAGCGAGGACTACAAAGCCATCAACCCGCGTGGCCAGGTGCCTGTGCTGGTGAGCAACGGCCAGGTGGTCACGCAAATCGTGGCCATCGTGCTGCACCTGGACCAACTCTTCCCGGATGCACACTTCCTGCCCAGCGAGCCTGTTGCCCGCGCCCAGGCCCTCTCGACGCTGGTCTGGATGAACAACACCGTTCACCCCACGTTCACCCACATCTTCATGCCGCAAAAGTTCTCGGATCTGCCTGAGGTACAGGCCGCGCTCAAGCCCTACAACACGCAACTGTTTCGCGGCATGCTGGGCGAATTGCAGGCCTTGGTCAAAGCCGCTGCGGCCAAAGGCCAGACCTGGCTGACCGGCGAGCACTTCAGCCCTCTGGACGCGTACAGTTTGACGCTGACCCGCTGGGGCACCATCGCGGGCATCGCGCCCGAAGAACACCCCGAACTGTGGGCTTTTGTGCAAAAAGTGGCGGCCCAGCCCGCAGTCGCCCGCGTGATGGAGCGCGAACGCCTGCAACTGAACATGAGTCCGGCCGCCTGAGCCAGCCATGTCGGACTCTGCGAGTACCGACCTACGAGCAAGCCGCCTTGTAGGTCGGCGGTCGAAGACCCCGACAAATGCCCGCAGACCGCTCAGCCAAATGATCTGCTGCACTGGATCACCCAAACGTCGGACTCTGCGAGTACCGACCTACGAGCAAGACGCCTTGTAGGTCGGCGGTCGAAGCCCCCGACAAGTGCCCGCAGACCGCTCAGCCAAATGATCTGCTGCACTGGATCACCCAAACGTCGGACTCTGCGAGTACCGACCTACGAGCAAGCCGCCTTGTAGGTCGGCGGTCGAAGACCCCGACAAATGCCCGCAGACCGCTCAGCCAAATGATCTGCTGCACTGGATCACCCAAACGTCGGACTCTGCGAGTACCGACCTACGAGCAAGACGCCTTGTAGGTCGGCGGTCGAAGACCCCGACAAATGCCCGCAGACCGCTCAAACCAAAGGCGACCTGCCGTGCCAGATCACCAAAACGTCGGACTCTGCGAGTACCGACCTACGAGCAAGCCGCCTTGTAGGTCGGCGGTCGAAGACCCCGACGTTGGCTGAGCAAGTGCTCATGCCCGTTTCATGCAGGTGGTTTGAAGCGCAGTGTGAAGCAGGCCCCTGGCGGGGTCTGGCCGGGGTGAGAGGCGTCGATGCTGACGGTGGCGCCATGCTGTTGGGCGATTTCGCGCACGATGGGCAAGCCCAGGCCTGAACCGTCCACATTGGTGCCCAGCGCCCGGTAAAACGGCTGGAACACCATTTCCCGTTCGGCCACCGGGATGCCCGGGCCGTTGTCTTCGACCTGCATGACCAGCGCTTTGCTGTACGGGTCGACCAGCACACGCACCGTGATCACCCCGGTGCGTTCGGGTGTTGACGGGGTGTAGTGCATGGCGTTTTCCACCAGGTTGCGCACCATTTCCTTGAGCAAGATGGGGTTGCCCATGACCTGCGCGCCGGGCGTGTCCGCATCCACCCCCTCGTAGCCCAGGTCCAGTCCTTTGTCCATGGCGCGTGGCAAGGAGTCTTGCAAGACATCGCTGGACAGTCGCACCATGTCACAGCTTTGCTGCGTCGCGCGGCCACCGCCGCCTTCAGCCCGGGCCAGCGAGAGCAATTGGTTGACGGTGTGCGTGGCTTGCACGCTGGCCCGTCCGATTTGCTGCAAGGACTTTTTCAGGTCCTCTTCGCTCGAGCCAGAGCGCTGCGCCAAGTCTGCCTGCATGCGCAGGCCGGCCAGAGGTGTTTTCAGTTGGTGCGCGGCATCGGCCAAAAACCTTTTTTGCGTGACGATGGATTCCTTCAGACGCTCCAGCAAATCGTTGACCGACAGCACCAGCGGGGCCACTTCCATGGGCACGGCCTTGTCGTCCAGTGGGCTCAGGTCGTCGGGTTTTCTCGCCCGGATGCGCTCTTCCAGCTCGGACAGCGGCTTGATGCCGCGCACCAGGGCCAACCACACCAGCAGCACCGCCAGTGGCAGCAGGGCGAATTGGGGCAACATCACGCCCTTGATGATTTCGGCCGCCAGCACCGAGCGCTTTTCGCGGGTTTCGGCCACTTGAACCAGGGCGGGTCGCTTGCCTTCAGGGTCCAGGCGAATCCAGGTGTAGGCCACGCGCACTTCCAGGCCACGCATTTCATCGTCGCGGATGTGCACCTCGTAGCTGCTGCCTTTTTCTTCATCGGCCGGTGGCATGGGCAAATCGCGTTCGCCGCTCAGGTGTTCGTTCTGCGCACCCCGCACCTGGTAGTAGACCAGGTCGGTTTCGTCGGCACGCAGCAACTCGCTGGCCGGTTGCGGCAAGCTGAATTGCACGCGCTTGTCCGCCCCCATCTTGACCTGCTGGGCCAGTGCCTGCACGTTGTAAATCAAGGCCCGGTCAAAGGGTTTGTTTGCCAAGCCTTGTGCCACCAGCCAGGTCAGGGCCAGGCTGATGGGCCACAGCAGCAGCAAAGGCGTGAGCATCCAGTCCAGGATTTCCCCAAACAGAGAGCGTTGTTCGCGTTTGAAAAGTCGCACGTTCCTGCCCCGTGAATTCATGCTCGATTGAGGCGCAAACGGCTACAGGCCAAGTTCAAATCCGGGCGTCCTCAGCCCGGGATTTTCTCGAGGCAGTAACCCAGACCGCGCACCGTGGCGATGCGGATGGGGCCTTTTTCGATTTTTTTGCGCAGGCTGTGGATGTACACCTCGATGGCGTTGTTGCTGACCTCTTCGCCCCACTCACACAGGCGCTCGACCAGCTGGTCCTTGCTGACCAGGCGACCGGCGCGTTGCAGCAGCACCTCCAGCAGGCCCAGTTCACGGGCAGACAACTCGACCATCTTGCCGTCGATGGTGGCCACGCGCCCCGATTGGTCGTAAATCAGCGGGCCATGCTTGATTTGCGAGGTGGCCCCGCCCATGCCGCGGCGGGTCAGGGCGCGCACGCGGGCTTCCAGCTCCTGCAGGCTGAACGGTTTGGCCATGTAATCGTCGGCACCCAAATCCAGGCCCTTGACGCGCTCTTCCACGCTGTCGGCAGCCGTCAAAATCAGCACTGGCAAAGTCGACCCCCTGGAGCGCAGCCGCTTGAGCACTTCCAGCCCGTGCATTTTGGGCAAGCCCAAATCCAGGATCAGCAAGTCAAACTCGTTGTTGGTCATCAGCGCCGCATCGGCTTCGCTGCCGCTGGCCACATGGTCCACGGCGGCGCCGGCATTGCGCAAAGTGCGCAATAAACCGTCTGCAAGCACCTGATCATCTTCGGCAATGAGAATTCGCATGGCTGTCTCCTGTTTTTTGTTGCAAGGTGCTACCCCAATGGGGGTGTATATCGGACTGTTTGAGATTCTAGTGTCTGGCGTGATGATTATTCACCGCGTGCAGTTGTGGGTGGGCGGGCAAATATCGGGGACTTTACAGCCGAGCTTGCGGTTTTTTTGTGAGCCTTCAGCTTCAGCCCAAACAAGCCTTCAAATCGCATAGGCTTCCAGTCCCAAAGCCACCACCGTGGCCACATCTTGCCCCACAGCCTCTTTGAATTCGGCTTCGGCTTGCGCCACAGCCTCCTTGAATGCCTGCAGCCAAGCCAGCCCCACGGGCGTGAACACCACGCGTTTGGCCCGGGCATCCAGGTGATCGGGCGTGCGCTCCACCAAGCCCCACGCGGCGCACTGGTCCACCAAGTTCCCCATGGCCTGTTTGCTCATGCCAGCGGCCTTGCACAAGTCGGTCAGGCGCGAACCATCGAGTGCCAGGTGCCGCGTGATGTGCACATGCGCTGCGCTGATTTGATCGCGTGCGGCCAGATTGGCCAGGGCCAGCGGTACACCGTCATTGCCCGCCATCAGCTTCAAAACGCGTTCATCAAATCGCCGCATCGCGTGCCCCAACAAGCGCCCCAGATGGGTTTCGCGCCAGCGGTCATCGGTGGATTGGAGGGGGTCCTGTGATTCAGAAAAGGTCAATTCAGCCATGCCCAAATAGTAAGGCAAACTGACCAAAAATAGTGTTTACAGCTTTATACAGCTCGTTTACAGTACTGTTCACGCATCCAGTAAATAGCCAATTCCGGCAGAAGTGGATGCCCCAACCCATTGATATTCAAGGAGATTTCCATGAGCGAAGCCAACACCGAAAAAGCCAAAGCCCTGCAAGCCGCCCTGGCCCAGATTGAAAAACAATTCGGCAAAGGCACCATCATGCGCCTGGGCGAAGGCGAGGTGATCCAGGACATCCAGGTCGTCTCCACCGGCTCGCTCGGCCTGGACATCGCCCTGGGCGTGGGTGGTTTGCCTCGTGGCCGCGTGATCGAAATCTACGGCCCGGAATCGTCGGGTAAAACCACGCTGACCTTGCAGGTGATCTCTGAAATGCAGCGCCTGGGCGGCACCTGCGCCTTTGTGGACGCCGAACACGCGCTGGATGTGCAGTACGCACAAAACCTCGGTGTCAACCTGCAAGAGTTGCTCATCAGCCAGCCCGACACCGGCGAGCAGGCGCTGGAAATCGTCGACAGCCTGGTGCGCTCCGGCGCGGTGGATCTGGTGGTGGTGGACTCTGTGGCCGCCCTGACCCCCAAGGCTGAAATCGAAGGCGACATGGGCGACAGCCTGCCCGGTTTGCAAGCCCGTTTGATGAGCCAGGCCCTGCGCAAGCTGACCGCCACCATCAAGAAAACCAACTGCACCGTCATCTTCATCAACCAGATCCGCATGAAGATCGGCGTGATGTTCGGCAGCCCCGAAACCACCACCGGCGGCAATGCGCTCAAGTTCTACGCTTCGGTGCGCCTCGATATCCGCCGCACCGGGACCATCAAGAAAGGTGACGACGCGATTGGCAACGAAACCAAAGTCAAAGTGGTCAAGAACAAGGTCGCGCCTCCCTTCAAGACTGCCGAATTCGACATTTTGTTTGGCGAAGGCATCAGCCGCCAGGGCGAAATCATCGACATGGGCGTGACTGCCAAAGTCATCGAAAAATCCGGTGCCTGGTATGCCTACCAGGGCGAAAAAATTGGTCAAGGTCGGGACAACGCCCGTGAATTCCTGCGCGAAAACCCCAGCCTGGCGTTTGAGATCGAAAACAAAGTGCGCGACTCCCTGGGCATTCCCCTGCTCGCGGCAGACGCCAACGCCCCCGTCGTGAAAGAAGAAAAAGCCCCGAAAGCGGCCAAAGCCGCGAAAGAACCCAAAGAAGCCAAAAGCGCTGACGCCAATGACGTGGTGGCCTGAGGCCCCCCCAAAAGGACGGCAACGTGAGCCAGCACCACGGGTCATATGACGAAGAAAAACCCCCAGCGAAAAAGGCTGCGGGGTTCCAGCCTTCTCTCAAAGGTCGCGCCTTGCGGCTTTTGAGCCAGCGTGAACATTCGCGCCATGAGCTGGAACGCAAGCTCGCACCGCATGAGCAAGCGCCGGGCGAACTCGCCAAAGCCTTGAACGAGTTGCAGGCGCGGGATTTCATCAACGATGACCGAGCCATCGAATCGGTGGTGCATCGCAGGGCTGGCAAATGGGGCGCGGCCCGAGTCAAGCAAGAACTCGCTGCCAAAGGTCTGTCCGGCGAGGCCGTGGCTGAGGCCCTGGCCGGTTTGCGCGACACCGAACTGAGCCGCGCACAAGAGGTCTGGCGCAAAAAATTTGGCTGCCCCCCGGCAGACCCTCATGAACGCATGAGGCAAATCCGCTTCCTGATCACCCGGGGCTTTGCCGCCGAGGTGGTTCGGCGCGTTGTCCGGGGCTGCGAAGACGAATGAAATAGGTGGGGCGGACATCACAAAGTCCTCTGAAGACTCTGTCGATGTCTTCAGTGTCTGCGGAAATTCCAAAACCTTCGGTGCGCTGGCTCACCCAAGCCTTTGCACCCAAGTTGCGGGTTGCATCTCCAGGTTGCACTGGCGCAGTCATCGGGCCAGCACATGGCCGAGGTCTTCGACCTATGACAATGCACAACATGTTGTTCTTCACCTGAAGCCCCATGAGCGCCATCCTGACCCCTGAACAAACTGCCCAGGCTTTGCCTTATGCCTTGCTGGCCAGCGAAATCGAAGCCTTGTTGCAAGACCCCAGCGTGCTTGTGCCGCCACGCATCGTGCAGGCCCTGCACGGCGGTGGCAGCCTGTTCGTGATGCCCGCAGCCGATGCCCGGGTGGCCATCACCAAGCTCATCAGCTTCATCCCCGGCAATGCCCAGCGCGGGCTGCCCACGATCCAGGGCGACATCGTGGTGTTTGATGTGCTCACGGGTCAGCGCCTGGGGCTTCTTGATGGCCCCACCGTCACGGCCCGGCGCACCGCCGCCGTCTCGTTGCTGGCCGCGCAAAAACTGGCCGCCCGCCGCGATGGCCCCATGCTGATCGTGGGTGCGGGCGTGCAGGGCAAAGCGCATCTTGAGGCTTTTCACCAAGGCCTGGGTGTGCAAGATTTTTGGGTCGCCTCACGCCATCCCGCCAGCGCCAATGCGCTGGTCGCGCACGCCCGTTCACTCGGCCTGCAGGCGCGGCGCGTGGATGACCCCAATGCTGTTTTGTCCGACTGCCCGCTGGTAGCGAGCACCACTCCAGCCCAGGAAGTGGTGTTGACGACAACGCCCAGAAATGATGCCTTTGTGACCGCAGTGGGTGCTTTCACGCCCCGCATGCTGGAGTGGTCAGCCGAGGTTTGTCAGCACCTCGCGCGCATCGGCACCTTGGTGGTGGACACGCGTGACGCCGACCACGAGGCGGGCGATTTGCTCCAAGCGGGCATCGATGTCAGCGCCCTGCCCACGCTGGCCGATGTGGTCGGTCAAACCGCACGCTGGCAACACGCCCACCCGCCTCCAGATGGTCCGGTGTTTTTCAAAAGCTGTGGCTGGGCTGGCTGGGACTTGGCAGCGGCCCGTTGCATGGCCCAGGCACTCGCACGCCAGCACTGAGGCGCTACGATGGCGCCTTTTACAACCGCAAAGGAGACACCCATGGTTCAACGCATCGACATCGGCGCACGCATGTCTGAAGCCGCCATCCACAACGGTACGGTTTATCTGGCCGGTCAGATTGCCGAGGACGCAAGCCAGGACATTGCCGGACAAACCCGACAAGTGCTGGCCGCCATTGACGCCTTGCTGGCCAAGGCGGGCAGCGACAAATCCAAAATTTTAATGGCCCAGATCTTCCTGAAAGACCTGAACGATTTCGCGGGCATGAACAGCGTGTGGGACGCCTGGGTGGTCCCCTTTCACACACCCTGCCGCGCCACGGTGCAGGCCCATCTGGCCAAACCCGAGTGGAAGCTTGAAATTGTCGTGACGGCGGCTGTTTAAAGAAGACGGTCAGCGCTTGGCGCTGGCATGGATCGCGTCGGTCAGGCAACGCGCCAGATAGGACGCTGCCGGTGTCAACGGCACATCGGGCTGCGACAGCAATACGAGCTCAAGGTCTGGCGGCTGCATGCACTCGGGCACCTCGACGAGATCACGGCTCTCCATCTGGCCCAGCAAAGGCGAGGGCATGACACTGACCGCATCAGACTGGCGCACCAAGGTCATGGCCGCCATGGCATCACAACGCGTGATTTGCTCAGGCGCAAGCACGCCAGCGCGAGTGAACATGGCCAGCAACTCCTCGTCCAGGCCATGCGAGAAGGGGCCAGGCAAGACCCACTCCAGTGCCACCAGTTGTGCGGGCATCGGTTGCGACAACACCGGATGGCCTGCTCGCACCACCAATTTTTGCTGTTCTTTGCGCAAATGCGTGGCCGAAAACTCTTGTGGCGACACATCGCCCGTGTCGGCCACGATGGCAAAGTCGATCGTGCCATCGCGCAAACCGGGCAAAACCCGTGTCACCAGGCCCTCCACCACACGCAGTTCTATGCGGGGATAGCGCTTGCGGAACCAACGACAAGCCTCACCCAGCACGGTGAGCATCAGGTAAGGCGTCAGGCCCACACACACCGAGCCCTCGTCCTGGCCCCGGGACTGGCGCAAATCGTCCTCGGCCAAAGCCATTTGGCGCAGCACCAGACTGGCCCGGGCATGCAGCCGTTGTCCGGCCTCGGTCAGGACCACGCCCCGCGATTGGCGCACCAGCAAGGCGACGCCAGCCTCTTCTTCGAGCAGACGCAATGACTTGGTCAGCGCCGCCTGCGTCAGGTGGCTCGCGCGCGCAGCTGCCCGGATACTGCCTTGATCAACCACCGCGACCAAGGCCTGGAGTTGGTGCAATTTCATGTGCAAGCTTTCATCGTCATCCCAATCACTAGACAACTAGCAGTTGTCATGATGAAATTTTATCGTCTTATGGTTTTCTCTCTGGCTGTCTACGATGCGCCAAACCACCCCCATACAGAGAGGAGACAACATGCGCGCTTTTCCATCGATCTCATGGCTGCTGACCACGGTGTTGGTCCTGTGTCCTGTGGCTTTTGCCCAAACCTATCCCAGCAAACCCATCACCATGGTGGTGCCTTACCCCGCAGGGGGCCCGTCCGATTTCGTGGCGCGGCAAATGCAGACGGACATGGGCAAATCTCTGGGCCAGCCTGTCATGGTGGACAACCTCGGCGGTGTGGCCGGAGCCTTGGGCGTGCAAAAAATGCTCAACGCGCCAGCCGATGGTTACACCGTCACGCTGGGCAGCCCACTGGAGCTGATCATCACACCGCTGACGCTGTCGACCGTCAAATACACACCTGCTGACTTCAAGATGGTGGGGCAAATCGTGCGTGCACCGATGGTGCTGCTGGCCCGCAAAGACTTGCCCGCCAACACCGTTGAAGAATTGATGGCACTGGCCAAAACGCCCGGTGCCAAACCACTGTCTGCGGCCAACACCGGCACAGGCAGCATGTTCCACCTGGTCTCTGAAAAGTTTTCCCAGCAAACACGCATACCGCTGATCCATGTGCCCTACAAAGGCGGCGCACCCGTCATCACGGACTTGATGGGTGGCCAGATTGACCTGTCGTTCGCCATTTTTGCCGGCAGCATTCCGGGCTTGATCGCTGAAGGCAAACTCAAAGCCATTGGTCTGACGACCAAGGACAAGCTGCCGACTTTTCCTCACTTGACCCCCTTGGCCAGCCTGCCCCAGTTGCAGGGCTTTGAATTCAATTCCTGGGCAGGCATCCAAGTGCCCAAAAACACCCCCGATGCCATCAGTGCGCGGCTGAACAAAGCCGTTTACGACGCCCTGCAAAACCCGGAAATACGCAAAGCCTTTGAGGCATCTGGCAACACGGTGGTCCCCCCTACATCCCTGGCCGATCTGGACAAGCAGCTCAAAGCCGAAGTCGAACGCTATCAGGCCATTGCCAAGTCCATCAATCTCCAACCTCAGTGATGCCCATGAGCACCGAACTCTGGCAACTGAGCGCCACCGACCTGGCCGCACGCATTGCGCGCCGGGAGACCACCGCACGCGCCGCCACCGAAAGTGTGCTGGCGCGCATCGACGCCATCAACCCCTCACTCAAAGCATTGCCTGATGTGATGCACGACGAGGCCCTGAAGGCCGCTGACGCAGCAGACCAGGCCCAGACCGCAGGCTTGCAGCTGGGTGCACTGCACGGCGTGCCTGTGACCATCAAGGTCAATGTGGACACTGCAGGCCGACCCACCACCGACGGCATCGTGGCGGCCCAAAACAACGTGGCACAGAGCGACTCGCCACTGGTGCAAGCCATGCGCCAAGCGGGCGCGGTCATCGTGGCCCGCAGCAACACCCCAGCGTTTTCACTGCGCTGGTTCACCGACAACGATCTGCATGGACGCACGCTCAACCCGTTTGACGCCACGCGCACACCCGGTGGCTCCAGTGGCGGCGCAGCGGTGGCGGTGGCCACGGGCATGGGCGCGATCGCCCACGGCAACGACTACGGCGGCTCGGTGCGCTACCCCGCATGGGCTTGCGGCGTGGTGGGGCTGCGCACCACCGTCGGGCGCGTGCCTTCTTACAAGGCCACGGGACCCAACCGCATGATCAGCAACCAGCAAATGTCCACGCAAGGCCCGCTCACGCGCACCGTGGCCGATGCCCGGTTGGCGCTCAATGTGATGGCCCAAGGCTCGCCCCTGGACCCGCAATGGGTGCCTGCACCGCTGCACTTTGCCAACAGCCAAGCCCGCACCAAAGTGGCCCTGTTCAAGCACCACGCCCAGTACACGGCCGATGCCAGCGTGGTGAACGCGCTGGAGCAAGCGGCCCGATGGCTGCAAGCAGCAGGTTATGAAGTTGATGAAGTCGAGCCACCGCATTTTGAAGAAGCCTCTGTGCTGTGGCAGCACCTGGTCTTCAACGACATGCGCCGGGGTGGCCAGCCCGCCATCGAGCAAATGGGCGACGCTTCTGTGCAGGCCGCACTGCACGGCTACCTCAAAGGCGTGCCAGTTTGGGACCGTGACGCGTATCTGGACGCCTTGACCCGACGCTTCAGCATCGCACGCGATTGGGCTGTGTTCCTGGACCAATACCCTGTACTGCTGATGCCCAACAGCTGGGAAAAGCAGTTCCCCATTGACGACGACACCCGCTCACCCGCACGCATGGGTGAGATGCTGCGGGCCCAGAGCCCCTTGCTGTCAACCGCCATGCTGGGCTTGCCCGGTTTGTCGGTGCCCACGGGCATGGCAGGAAGCTTGCCTGCGGGCGTTCAGCTGGTGACGGGGCGCTTCCGCGAAGACCAGGCCTTGACCGCAGGCGAGGTCATCGAAAGCGCAGCCAACTTCTCGGTGCTGGCGCATTTGAGCGTCGGCGCAAGCCCAAGCTTTTAATTTGTAGTTTGTAGTTTGTAGTTTGTAGTTTGTAGTTTGTAGTTTGTAGTTTGTAGTTTGTAGTTTGGTGGTCAAAGACCCCGACATCTGCCTTAACACCACCAGCGCATGTATTGGCCTTGGCTGAAAAAAATACCCACCTGTGCATGAACTCACCCTAGCGCCGAACCAACCTCCACGTCGGACTCTTCGAGTGCCAACCTACGCGGGGGCGGCACTGTTGTAGGTCGGTGGTCGAAGACCCCGACATCTGCCCGTACGCCACCGGCGCATGAATTGGCCTTGCCTGAAAAAAATACCCACCCGTGCATGAACTCACCCTAGCGCCGAACCAACCTCCACGTCGGACTCATCGAGTGCCGACCTGCGCAAAGGCGGCACTGTTGTAGGTCGGTGGTCAACGACCCCGACATCTGCCCGTACGCCACCGGCGCATGAATTGGCCTAGGCTGTCAACCACCCACCTGTGCATGAACTCGACCTAGCGCCGAACCACCCACCACGTCGGACTCTTCGAGTGCCGACCTACGCGGGGGCGGCGATGTCGTAGGTCGGTGGTCGAGGACCCCGACATCTGCCCTTACGCCACCGGCGCATGAATTGGCCTTTGCTGAAAAATACCCACCTGTGCATGATTTCGCCATAACGCGGAACCACCCACGTCGGACTCATCGAGTGCCGACCTGCGCAAAGGCGGCACTGTTGTAGGTCGGTGGTCGAAGACCCCGACATCTGCCTGAACACCACCGGCGCATGAATTGGCCTTGGCTGTCAACCATCCACCTTTGCATGAACTCGAACTAGCGCCTAACCACCCACCACGTCGGACTCTTCGAGTGCCGACCTACGCGGGGGCGGCGATGTCGTAGGTCGGTGGTCGAAGACCCCGACATCTGCCCGTACGCCACCGGCGCATGAATTGGCCTTGGCTGAAAAAAGTTACCCACCTGTGCATCAACTCGACCTAGCGCCGAACCACCCATCACGTCGGACTCTTCGCGTGCCGACCTGCGCGGGGGTTGATGGGTCAACGGCCGACCACGCGCGCCATTTCCAGGCACTTGTTGGAGTAACCCCACTCGTTGTCGTACCAGGCCACCACCTTGATGAAGGTGCTGTCCAGCGCGATGCCCGCGTCGGCGTCAAAGACGCTGGTGCAGACTTCGCCACGGAAGTCGGTCGAGACCACTTTGTCGGTGGTGTAGCCCAGCACGCCCTTCAAAGCGCCTTCGCTTTGCGCTTTCATCTCGGCGCAGATTTCGGCATAGGTGGCGGGGGTGTCCAGCTCGGCCGTCAGGTCCACCACCGACACGTCAGAGGTGGGCACACGGAACGCCATGCCGGTCAACTTGCCCTTGATGGCGGGGATCACCACGCCCACCGCCTTGGCTGCGCCCGTGCTGCTGGGGATGATGTTTTCGAGAATACCCCGGCCACCGCGCCAGTCCTTGTTGCTGGGGCTGTCCACGGTTTTTTGGGTCGCGGTGGCGGCGTGCACGGTGGTCATCAGGCCGCGCTTGATGCCCCACTTGTCGTTGAGCACCTTGGTGATGGGCGCCAGGCAGTTGGTGGTGCAACTGGCGTTGCTGATGATGGCTTGCCCGGCATAGCTGTCATGGTTCACACCAAAAACAAACATGGGGGTGTCGTCCTTGGATGGCGCAGACATCACGACTTTCTTGGCGCCTGAGGCCAAATGCTTGCCAGCGCTGTCCTTGTCCAGAAACAGGCCTGTCGATTCGATTACCACATCAGCGCCCACTTCGTTCCACTTCAGGTTGGCCGGATCGCGCTCTTGCGTCAGGCGAATGCGCTTGCCGTTCACCACCAGCGTGCTGCCGTCGACGGTCACCGTGCCCTTGAAGCGACCATGCACGCTGTCGTATTGCAGCATGTAAGCCAGGTACTCGGGCTCCAGCAAGTCGTTGATGCCGACAATCTCGACATCGTTGAAATTTTGCACCGCTGCACGCAGCACCATGCGGCCAATGCGGCCAAATCCGTTGATACCGATTTTGGTGGTCATGTGAGTCTCACTTTCATTGCATGTAGGGTTGGCGACCGTCTCCATCCAAGAAACGGTCGATGTAACCATCGTATGCGAATTTATGAAACTTTGTTACATAACCAAAGGTGTATACGGGTTTGTTCTGGTTTTGTAACTACAGCACCCCGCCAGACTTTCCAGTCTTGATCGGCCCTTTGAGGGTCGTCATTTCTTGTCAGTGTTCATCCTTTGACAGCACCAGCCGTCAGGCCTGTGATGATTTGGCGTGCCGCGATGAAGGTGAAGATCAGCGGCGGAATGGCAATCAGGCTGGTCATGGCCATGACCTTGCCCCAGTCAACACCCAGATCGGTGATGAAGAGGCTGGCCGCCACGGGCAGCGTACGCGTTTGTCGATCGGTCAGAACCAGTGCCAGGATGAACTCATTCCAGGCGATGCGGAAAGTAAAAATCGAGGCCGCAGCCAAGCCGGGGGCCATCAGCGGCAGCAACACCTTGGTGAAGATCTGGAACGGCCCACAGCCGTCAATGGCGGCGGCTTCTTCCAACTCAATGGGCACCTGCAGCACAAAGCCGTAAAGCAGCCAGATGGTGAACGGCAGGTTGACGGCCACATACAACAGCACCAGCCCCCACAGGCTGTTGACCATGTTCCACTCGTTCCAGATCAGAAACACCGGAATGGCCAGAACAGCCAGCGGCACCGTGCGCAGCAAGAGCGTGGTGTAAGCCACGGCTTGACGGCCCGGAAACCGGAAGCGGGCAAGCCCATAAGCCGCCATGCAGCCCAGCACCAGGGTGATCAATGTGGACACAATGCCCACAAACAAGCTGTTGCCCAAGTAGCGGTCGAGCTTGTCTTCTTCGATCACGGCCCGGTAGTTTTCCAGTGTGGGCATGAAGATGAAGTTCAATGGCTCGGCAAAGATGTCCACTTGTTGGCGCAAGCTGGTGGTGAAGATCACCCAGATGGGTGCGATGCACAACAAGGCCAGAAAAATCAGTACACCGTAATGGGCGACAGCCATCCACCATGGGCGCTTCATTGGGGCTCTCCTTTCATCGGGTTCGAAAGGCGCAAGGCGGCCCAACTCAGGGCCGTGACTACCGCCAAGAGCAAAATGCTGATGGCTGCGGCAACGCCCAATTGCTGTCCTACGAACGCGGTCTTGTAAATGTGAAGTGAGAGAATTTCGGTGCTGTCACCAGGACCGCCGAAGGTCAAAACGTAAATCACCTCCAACACCCTGAAAGCATCGATCAAACGCATCATCAAGGTGATGGCAATGACGTGCATGACCATGGGCAACTTGACCCAAAAGGTTTGTTGCCACCAGTTGGCACCGTCCATGCGCGAAGCTTCCATCACCGAGTTGTCGATGCCCGCCAGGGCCGCAATCATCATGATGAAGACAAAGGGCGTCCATTGCCAAATGTCGGCAATCACAATCGCCATGAAAGCCAATTGAGGGTCAGCCAGCCAGGTTTGCGCGCTCAGGCCCAGCAGCTTAAGCAGCGCGTTGGCCAGCCCAAATTGCGCATCAAAGATGTAGCGCCAGGTCAGGCCCACGGCGATGGGCGCGATCATCATGGGCAGGATGAACAGTGTCCTGAAGAAGGACATGCCCTTGACCGGTTTTTCCAGGGCCAGCGCCAGCGCAATGCCCAGCACCATTTCGGCGCTGACACACACGGCCGCAAACATCAGTGTGGTCATCAAACTGCTCCAGACCCTCGGGTTGCCAAAGGCCTGAACCACGTTGCTCCAACCCACCCACTTGGCCGAAGACCAAGGCGTGCCCATGGACCAGTCGTAACCCGCCAGGTGGAAAGCGGACAGCACGGGGTAAAGGCAGGCCGCTGCCATGACCAACACAGCAGGGCCAACATATGCGAACGCAATCCAGCGTGAGTTTTTCATGGCTGCGAGCAAGGCGTCATCAGATCTTGTAGCCAGCTTCGCGCATGATTGCGGTGACCTGCGGAACCATGTCGTTGAGCGCTTTTTCTGCGCTCTTCTTGCCCGTCAGAGCATCACTCAGGCCCACGCCCAGAGCTTGCACGTTGATGGTGTCCCAGACCGGAATGATGGGGCGCCAATCCGGTGCGCTGTATTTGAGGGCCTCGACAAAGGTGATGAACTCGGGGTACTTGCGCACCGCATCCTGGTCGCGCAAGGTGCTGTTGCGCATCGGGGCACCGCCCGCCATCGTCACCGCTTTGTCCTGTGCCTTGCTGGTGAGCCATTGCATGAGCAAAAAGCCGGCCTCTGCGTTTTTGGCATTTTTGGGAATGGCCAGTCCCAGGCCGCCGCTTTGGGAGGCACGGCGCATGCCTTTGGGGTGCAGGGCCCAGCTGACGTTGCCCACAATCTTGCTTTTGCTGGGGTCGTTGACCAGGCCTGCAATCGAGGTGCTGTCGAGGTACATGGCCGCTTGCCCTTGCAAAAAGGCCGTGTTGCTTTCGCCCTGGCCGTAGCCGGGGATGCCTGCGGGGCCGGTGGCAACCACTTCCTGCAAAAACTTGAGGGCCTCCACGCCAATCTTGTCGTTGAAGCGCGGCTGCCATTTGTCGTCAAATACGCTGCCGCCCAGGGGGTTGAGGTGCAGCAGCCAGGCGTGCACCACTTGGTGTCCGGCCTGACCCCGGCTGGCCAGGGCCCCGATGCCTTCCTTGTCCTTGAGGATGCGCAAAATTTTGCGGAAGTCGTCGTAGGTTTCGGGCGCTGAGAGGTTGTGCTTGGCAAAGATGTCGCGCCGGTAGGCCAGCACGCTGGTTTCGGCACCGTAGGGCAGGCCATAGAGTTTGGCGCCGGGGCCTGCCAGATATCCCTTGGGGCCACCCACCAGCCCCAGGTTTTCAAGGTAAATGGGGACAATGTCCTTCATGTCGTAGGTCGGGTCGGCCAGTGCCGGGTTGGCAAAAAAGGGCTCAAGCGGCTGAATCAGGTTTTTGGCCACGTATTCGCCTTTCCACATGACCACGTAGCAACCCAGATCGAAGTCGCCGGAAGGCTTGGCCATTTCGAGCAGCTGCTTTTCTTTCATGCGGCCCATGGCCAACTTGTCCACCTCGACCTTGATACCCGTCTCTTTGGTGAACTGGGGCAAGATTTTGAGCATCGCGTCGTAATGCGGATGCGCGGGCACGCTGAAGACCACGGTCTTGCCCGCATATTTGGCATAGCGGCTTTGGGCCTGCACGCCGCTGTAGGGCAAGGCCGCACCGAAGACGGTGATGGCGCCTGCTTTGAGTGCTTCGCGGCGGTTGGAAATGAAGGTCATGACTTGTCTCCTGTGGTGTTGGGAAATGAGGGCTGTCCTGGCTTCAGCGAAAGCCCTGTGGTGGCGTCGAAGACGTGCAGGGCCATGGGTTCGACCGTGAGGTTCAGGCCCTGGTGCAGCCGGTCTTTGGCATCGCCTTGCAAGACGGCGCACACCCGCTGGCCGGCGTCCAGGCGCCCCACCACTTGGCTTTCAGTGCCCAGGTACTCAACGACTTCGACTTTCATGCGAAGCCTGCCCATGTCGTTTGTCGGCAGCAGCATTTGTGGCCGAATGCCGAGCGTTAAGCGGCTGTCGGCGGACAAGGCTTGCGTCAGCAGCCAGGCTGGCGCAGGCACATCAAAGTCCTGCGTGCGAAGCACCGCTTGGCCATCCAGACTTTGCAGTCGCGCTTCAAAGAAGTTCATGGTCGGCGTGCCGATGAAACCTGCCACAAACAGGTTGGCAGGGTGGTTGAACACCTCGCTTGGCGTGCCCACTTGCTGGATGCGACCTTTGTCAAAGATGACGATCCGACTGGCCAGCGTCATGGCTTCAACTTGGTCGTGTGTCACGTACAGGGTGGTTTTGCCCAGGCGCTGGTGCAAGAGGGCCAGTTCAGCGCGCATGTGCCCGCGCAACTTGGCGTCCAGGTTGGACAACGGTTCATCGAACAAAAAGACCTGCGGTTCCCTGACGATGGCCCGCCCGATGGCCACGCGCTGACGTTGCCCGCCCGACAGTTCTTTGGGCTTGCGTTCAAGCAAGTGTTCTATGTTGAGGATCCTGGCGGCAGAGGCTACTTTGGCGCCGATTTCCGCTTGCGGTCGTCCTGCCAGGCGCAGCGCAAACGACAGGTTTTGCGCCACGTCCATGTGCGGGTACAGCGCATAGTTTTGAAACACCATGGCGATATCTCGGGCCATTGGGTGGGCCTGGGTAACATCCTTGCCGCCGATGATGATTTGGCCTTGAGTGACGTCTTCCAGACCTGCCACCATGCGCAAGGTGGTGCTTTTGCCGCAGCCCGATTCACCCAGCAACACGACGAATTCACCAGGACTGACCGACAGATTGAGTTCACTGACGACAGTGACATCGCCAAATCGTTTGACGAGGTTGCGTAGTTCAAGATTGGCCATGTTTTTGTGTATCAAACGGACGACGAATGCCCCAGCCAATCGGTGGGAGTTGGTTGCCGGGGTGACGCTTGTCCGTGCCCCAAATGGCCTGGTAGGTATCGATGCAGCGCCCCTGCCTTTGCCAGCGCCACGCCAGGCTGGCCAGCACAAGCCACCAGACCAGTAATACCAATGGCATCCAGCGCGGTGCATCGGCCAGCAGCAGACCCATGCCCATGACGGCCATGGCCGCCAACAGGCTCATCCATCCCAGTCCTTTGTGCACCCGCTCAAACCACCGCCTGCGCACGGTCATGTCGTAATGGTCGCCACGGTCTTGCTTGTCAGTGGGCCCGCCTTTCGTGCCACGCAGCAATCCACTCAGAATTTGCAAGCCGCCCAGAAACATCAGCAGCCAGCCTGCGTATCCGTGCAGACGTGCCAGAGGGCCCGCCTGGGTGGTGTGCTGCCACGCCACGGCGGCGCCCAGCGTTGCCAACGTCATACCCAAGCACTGCAATGCCCTGTGTGCGTGCCACCATATTTTGTTGTCCAGTCTGTCGGGCCAGTTTTGGGATGGGAGCACCTTGAAATACCGTGCCCATAAGGCCCCTGCTGGCAGCAAGATGGCCCAAGCCATCACCATCATTCGCGCATGCCAATACAGCCACGGCTCCAGTGAATGGCTGGACGCACCGCTGAGCGGCGTTGAGAGCCAATGCCAAATCACGCTCACACCGTGGCTCCGCGTGTATGCAAGCGAATGCGATACAAAGACGTGCTTGCACAAATGAACAGCTCATCCCCATGGGGGCCACCAAAGCAAAGATTGCCTACTTTTTCCGGCACCGGAATCACCCCCATTTTTGTGCCATCCGGGTGGAAAATTTGCACACTGTCCGCGCTGCTGGTGTAGACAAATCCGTGCCTGTCGACTCTCAATCCGTCAGCCAAGCCGGGGTTGATGTCGGCAAAGAGGCGCGCTTGACTCAAGGCCATGCCAGCGACCACATCAAACGCCATGATGTGGTGGTGTCCGCCACCGTCTTGGCGCATCGCTGCCGAGGTGTCACTGATGTACAGAACTTTTTCATCGGGCGAGAACGCCAGTCCGTTGGGCTCTTGCATGACCTCTGTGACGATGCTCAAACTGTGCGTATGGGGGCAGTAACGAAACACATGATTCGCGCCGATTTCGCTCTCAGCATGGTGCCCTTCCCTGTCTGAGAGGATGCCGTAAGGGGGGTCCGTGAACCAGATGGAGCCATCTGACTTCACCACCAGATCATTGGGGGAATTGAGCCTTTGTCCCTGGTAGCTGTTGACCACCACCTCATCTCCCAAGGCCTCACCCTGTGCGCCCAGACGCGTTCGAATGATGGCGCGCAATCCATGAGAACAGTGCAAGAGCGAACCGTCACGGTCCAGCACATGACCATTGGTGAATTCGGCCTCTTCTCGCCAAACACGCATGCCCGGGCCGGCTTGCCATGCCAGTATCCGATTGTTTGGAATATCACTCCAGATCAGTTCATCGCTTTGGGGCAACCAGACCGGGCCTTCGCTCCAAATGGCGCCGCTGCACAGACACTCCAGTGCACCGGCCCCTTGGGCAACCGGGGCCAGTCGGGTGTCGATGACTTGGAGCGAATTCATGCGGTTCAGACCCTTCAAAAATGTGTGTGGATCGTCCTTGATATATGAGTTACCGGTAACCCGTATTTACCCTATAGATCCGGCCCTGTGAAGTTTGAAGTGAAAGGCTTTTCTTGGTATAGCGCTCAGCTCTGCGATCAGTGTGGGAGCCCCGCCCTCGGGGCGATGGGTGGTGGTCTGCGAGGCTCAATCGCGGCGAGGGCGCCGCTCCCACAAAAAAAGCGTTCATGCAAACTTCATCGGGCCGAATCAATAGTGAAAACCAAGACTTGTTCAATAAACATTGAGACTGCATTCATTTTTCCCATTTGCACCTGAATAATGACGTTACCGGTATCGGTAAAAGCTTTCAGCACCAGCGCAGGAGAACGTTTTGAACGGCCAAAATTCGGGAAAGTCAGCCCCCCCCAAAAACCCTGTGGCGGCCGAATCAGTGGGGCAAGTCACCATGGCAGACATCGCGGCCAAGTTGGGCATTTCCAAAATGACCGTGTCACGGGCGCTCAACCGCTCTACGCGCCGACGCAGTGATGCGAGCGAGGCGCTGCGCCAACGCATTTTGGACACCTGCCAGGACATGGGTTATGTGCTGGACCAGACAGCACGGACCTTCTCCTCCAAGCGTTCGGGCTTCATTGCCACCATCATCCCCGCACTGAACAATTCCAACTTTTCGGACACCGCCCATGGTCTGACGTCTGCCGTGGAGTCTGCAGGCATGCAAGTGCTGATGGGCTACACCGACTACGACATGGCGACTGAAGAGAAGTTGATACGCACCATGCTGATGCGCAGACCCGAGGGCATTGTCGTGACCGGTGGCAGCCACACGCCCGCAGCCAGAAAACTGCTGCAATCCTCGGGTGTGCCCGTGGTCGAAACCTGGGATTTGTTGAACGCCCCTATTGGGCACAACGTGGGATTTTCCAATGCCCAGGCGGTCAGGCAACTGGTGCTGGCCCTGTATGAAAAGGGTTACCGGCGTATGGGTTTTCTGGGGGGCATTCCTGAAAGTGATGCACGCGGCGCGGATCGCCGACAAGGCTTTCTGACCGCCATGTCAGAGCTCGGGCTGGACACCACATGCACCGTGGCCATGGGCAACGCGCCAGTGTCCATGGAAGCTGGGGCGCAAGGCCTGGCGCAAATGATGGCCAAATGGCCCGATCTGGAGGCTGTGGTCTGTGTTTCAGACCATGTCGCTTTTGGTGCACTGGCGGAATGCCAGCGCCGGGCTTGGCCTGTGCCTGGCAAACTCGCCATTGCCGGATTTGGGGACTTCGAAATCTCCCGCTCTTGCCATCCCCAGATCACCACGGTGGCGGTCGACAGCGCAGGCATTGGCAAAGTAGCCGGGCAATTGCTGCTCAGAGCCATTTTGGCGGCCCGATCAGGCGAATCATTCAAGCCTGAAACAATGCTCATGCCTTACAAAATTGAACTCCGAGGAAGTACTTGATCCGATGGCTCAACGTTTGCAAAAACCGACAAATTTCTCCAGAGCTTGCCAGCCCATGGAGACGCTCCACGTCTGCACCGCATCACAGGTTTGCTGATGCCTTTGCCCCGCCGCCGCCGCCGTGAAGAATTCGAAGCGGAGCGCTTTTACGAATATCCACAACACCTGCGTGAGGCCATTGAGCATGCGCCCACGGGAGCGGGGGTTTACACCTTCCACGGTCGGGCGGGGGACTTGCCCCTGTACATCGGCAAAAGTGTGAACATTCGGGCCCGGCTGCTGTCGCACCTGCGCACGCCCGACGAAGCCCGCATGCTGCGCCAGACCGAGCGCATCTCGCACATCCGCACGGCGGGCGAGATCGGGGCGTTGCTGCTTGAGGCGCAAATGATCAAGGCCCAGCAACCCTTGTTCAACCAGAAGCTGCGCCGCAACAAACAGCTGTGCAGCTTGCAGATGACGGGCGGTGTGCCGGAAGTCGTGTATTCCAAAGACCTGGACTTTGCGAGCGCGCCTGAGCTGTACGGGCTGTTTGCCAGCCGCCATGCCGCGCTAGAAGCGCTGCGGTCCATCGCGGACCAGCACAAGCTGTGCTACGCGCCTTTGGGCCTGGAGAAATTGCCGCCCGGCAAAGCCTGCTTCCGGGCCGCGATTCGCCAATGCGCGGGGGTGTGCCGGGGCGATGAGACGCCGCAGGCCCACCGCGAGAGGCTGTTCACCAGCCTGCTGGCGCTGAGCGTGGCGTGCTGGCCTTTTACGGGGGCGGTGGGTTTGGTGGAGCGCGATGCGCACCTCACGCAAATTCATGTGGTCAACCACTGGTGCTACCTGGGCAGTGTCGCAACCCGGGAGCAGGCCCGCCAGTTGTCCACAGTGGCAGCCGGTTTCGATGCCGATGGCTACAAGATTTTGTGCCGCCCGGTGCTCTCGCAAAGTGTGGAAATCATGCCACTGTGAGGCTGGCTTGCGCCGCTTTCAGCCCCACCACCACGGTCTGCCGCATCGCTTTACAACAATGAAAAAACCCGATCAGCTGTTGACGCTGACCGGGTCATGGGTTCTCCAGGGCGTTCAGAGAACGTGGCTGTAGCGCTGTGGGTACTGCTGGTTGAGCTTGATTCCGGCTTCACCATAGACAGGCATGTTGCCGGTGCGAATGGCTTCGGCCAGCTCGGCCTTGACTTCCTCGCGGGTCTTGCCCTGCACAACAGGTTTGGCGGGGTATTGGCCTGGATTGACTTCATTGGCCTTTTGGCCGGTTTCACCGTTCACCACAAAATCACCCGCACGGATGGCTGAGGCCAGTTCGGCCTTCACCTCTTCGCGGGTTTTGCCCTGCACGACAGGTTTGGCGGGGTATTTGTCTGGATGCACTTCGTTGGCCTTTTGGCCGGTTTCGCCGTTCACCACAAAATCACCCGTGCGAATGGCTTCAGCCAGTTCGGCTTTCACTTGTTCGCGGGTTTTGGGCGCAGAGGCATCGGCAGCCATGGCATGCCCAGAGGCAAGGGCTGCGACGGCGACGGTGAGGGCACAGAGGTAAGAGCGATTCATGATCAGGTTTCCTTAAAGGGTTGAAAAAACGGTCTGCCTGTCGGATTGACTCGGCTTGCGACCTGATCGGTGAGGCGTTTATTGAAAGCGCTGCATCGATGGGTTGAACTGTAAAATTTCCATTCGAGAAGAAAAACCACCAAATACACATTGATTTATTTCTAAATCAGAAATAATCAAAGGGTTGAAATCCAGATCAGGAGCTTGGCATGGACCGTTTGCAGTCAATGCGCGTTTTTGAGCGCGTGGTCAATGAAGGCGGCTTTGCTGCGGCTGCGCGGGCGCTGGACATGTCGGCACCCGTGGTGACCCGCTTGGTCGCTGATCTGGAAGACCACCTGGGTGCTCGCTTATTGCAGCGATCCACTCGGCGCCTGTCGTTGACCGATACAGGCCAGCAGTACCTAAATCGCATTCGCAGCATCTTGCAAGACATTGACGAGGCCGATGCCATGGCCAGTGCCCAGACCAGCGAGTTGGTCGGCCTGTTGCGCCTGCATGCGCCACCGGTGCTGGCCAGTTATGTCATCTCGCCGCTGCTGGCAGAGTTCCGCAAGCGCTACCCCAAGATCCTGGTGGAACTGGAGGTCGAGAACCTGCGCGAACCGCCCATTGAGGACTTTGACATCACGCTGCTGGGCACAGACGAGGGTTTTGACGCCCACGTCATTGCCCGCAAAGTGATTGAATCCGAAGCGATTTTGGTGGCCTCCCCGGAATACCTCCAACGCAAAGGCATGCCCCTGGAACCGCAGGCACTGATGCAACATGATTGTCTGCGCCTGAAAATGCCCGATATCAAAACCCGCTTGTGGCGCATGTGGTGCCCGGAGAACCCGACCCAAGCCATTGAAATCGACATCCAGCCGGTGCTGCTGGCCAACCACACAGACAGCTTGCTGCGAGCCACCCTGGATGGTGCGGGCATCACCTCTGTGGCGATTGATGTGGTGGCGCCTTACCTCACCAAGGGTGAGCTGGTGCGGGTGCTTGCGCCCTGGATCACGGGACGCCTGGTGATCTATGCAGCGGTCCCGAGCCGCAAATTCATCCCGCAGCGCACGCACGTTTTTCTCGACTTCCTGATGGAAGAAACACGCCTGCAAAAAGCCAGGGCCATGGCCGCTTGCACGGCTATTTGAAGGGCCGTATCCAGGGGGCTACACCCTGCCAAGCCCCCCCCACCACGGCCATTGACGGACACCACTCACTGCATCGCTTAACATCCTCCCCTCACGCGCCCAGCGCTTGAGCCACCTGCCTTCGAGGCATTGGAGCCCCTGCTCCTCGTATGCGCCGACAGGTTTTTCCCTTCATTTACGGAAGTCCTTTTATGACCACCGCACGTCGTACCCTCCTCAAGGGCGCGGCAGCACTGGGCGCGCTGTCTGCTGCGTCCCCTGCTGTCATCGCTCAGCCTTTTTTGTTTTCCCCCTCGACCGAGCTGATGCCCAAGGGCAAAAAGCGCCGTGTCGTCATTTTGGGTGGGGGCTGGGGTGGCCTGGCCGCTGCACGCCATTTGCGCGAAGACGCGCCCGACCTCGAAGTCGTGCTGCTCGAAAAAAACCCCATCTTCTGGTCGTGCCCGCTCAGCAACAAATGGCTGGTGGACGTGGTGGACACGTCCTTCCTCGTGCACTCGTACACGGCTGCGGCCGAGCGCATGGGCTACACCTTCGTGCAAACCGAGATCACCGACATCGACCGCGACAAAAAGCGCGTGCACACCGCACAGGGCTTTGTGGATTACGACTGGCTGGTGGTGTCCGCCGGTATCCGCGTGACCTATGAGCCCTGGTTTGGCAACGACCGCGCGTCGGCTGCGTATACCCAAAAGCATTTCTCCAGCGCCTACGTGCCCAGCTCCGAGCACCTGGCGCTCAAGCAAAAAATCAAAGGCTTCAAGGGCGGCACGTTTGTGATGACGCTGCCCCCGCCACCGCACCGCTGCCCGCCATCACCCTATGAGCGTGCGTGTTTGATGGCCGATTACTTTCAGCGCCACAAGATCCCGGCCAAAATCGTGATCCTCGACCCCAAGCCGCGCATCATGCCGATTGGCGGCGGTTACCGCATGGCCTTTGACGAGCTGTACCACGACACCATCACCTACGTGTCCAACGCAGGCGTGAAAGAGCTGGACCCCTACAACAAGGTGGTCAAGACCCTGGCGGGCGACTTCAAGTTCGACGATGCCATCTTCATGGGCCACCACCAAGCGGCGGACCTGGTCTGGAAAATGGGCGCCATTGGCAAAACTCCGGACGGCAAACCCAGCACCTGGGCGGCGGTGCACCCCGAGTTCTACAACCTGAAGGACGACCCCAACGTGTTCGTGATTGGCGACAGCGTGGGCGCCGTGTCGCCCCAGTTTGGCCACTACCCCAAGAGCGGCCACATCGCCAACCGCATGGGCCGCAGCGTGTCCACCTACATCGCGCAGCAGTCCAAAAACCAGCCCATGAAGCCCATCATCATCGACAACCTGTGCTTCATGCTGGTCAACACCCAACCCCTCGAAGCCATCAATGTGAAGTTTGACTACAAGATGGGCGAAGAAGGCCACTTGCTGCAAACCGTCACCGACGACAACTTCCGTCGCCAGGAACTGTGGCAAGCCGACCTGCAGTGGTACGGCAACATGGTGAAAGACTTCACCGGCAGTTGATCCCCCAAACACTTGTCGGACTCTTCAAGTGCCGACCTACGAAGTTGGTGGTGTTTCGCAGGTCGGTGGTCAAAGACCCCCGACAAGGGCTTGATCCATCCTGGGCGCTTGCATCAGCTTTTGTTCTGCGCGGGCCAGGCAAACAACGGCGCCTGTTTGTTCAGGAAGCGCCCCACGGCTTCGCGGTGCTCGGCGGTGCCTGCGGCCAGGGCCTGGGCCTGCGCTTCTGAGCTCAGCATGTCTTGCAGACCACCGCCCAAGGCGTTGTTCAGGCTGCGCTTGATCAAAGCCACAGCGGCGGGCGACGCGCCCACAAAGCTGCGGGCCAAGGCCTGCGCACGAGGCAGCAGCTGGTCCGGCTCGTGCAGCTCCATCGCGATGCCCAGCCGCAAGGCCTCTTGCGCGTCGATGTCGCGGGCCGAAAGCATGATTTCTTTGGCGCGCTGCACGCCGACCACGCGGGGCAGTGTGTAGAGCGCACCCACGTCAGGCACCAGGCCGACCTTGAGGAAGGACATGTTGAACCAGGCGCGCGGCGTGGCCAGCACGAAGTCGGCCGACAGCGCCAGGCTGAAGCCCGCACCTGCGGCCGCACCATCGACGGCAGCGATCACCGGGCGGTCGAGCGTCAGCAGCAGCTGCACCCATTCGTGCAAGGTCTGCATGCGGCCGAGCCAGCCGCCGTTGTCCAGATTGGCGGCTGCGATGTTCTTGAGGTCACCGCCCGAGCAAAAATGCCCGCCAGCCCCAGTGAGGACCACGGCGCGGATGGACTTGTCTTGTTGGATGTGTTGCAAGGCCACTGCCAGCTCGTCGCGCATGGCGGGCTCGAGCGCGTTGCGTTTGCTCGGGCTGTCAAAGGTGATGGTCGCAACCTGGTCGGTCACATCGAACTGCAGCAAAGAGGGGGAGCTTTTGGAGGGGATGATCATGGGAGGTTTCTCAGCCTAATGACAGGGGTTGGACGCTTGTTGATCGCAGTAGATGTTGTAGGTCGGTGGTCGAAGATCCCGACATGGGTGCTTGAGAGGCACGGCTCGTGTTGACGCAAATGGTGCAATCGGCAGATGTCGGACTCTGCGAGTGCCGACCTACAAGACACTGCCCTCGATGGGACTTGCGGGCTTGTTGTAGGTCGGTGGTCGAAGACCCCGACATGGGTGCTTGAGCGGCGCGGCTCGTGTTGACGCAAAAGGTGCAATCGGCAAATGTCGGACTCTGCGAGTGCCGACCTACAAGCCACTGCCCTCGATGGGACATGCGGGCTTGTTGTAGGTCGGTGGTCGAAGATCCCGACATGGGTGCTTGAGAGGCACGGCTCGTGTTGACGCAAATGGTGCAATCGGCAGATGTCGGACTCTGCGAGTGCCGACCTACAAGACACTGCCCTCGATGGGACTTGCGGGCTTGTTGTAGGTCGGTGGTCGAAGACCCCGACATGGGTGCTTGAGCGGCGCGGCTCGTGTTGACGCAAAAGGTGCAATCGGCAAATGTCGGACTCTGCGAGTGCCGACCTACAAGCCACTGCCCTCGATGGGACATGCGGGCTTGTTGTAGGTCGGTGGTCGAAGATCCCGACATGGGTGCTTGAGAGGCACGGCTCGTGTTGACGCAAATGGTGCAATCGGCAGATGTCGGACTCTGCGAGTGCCGACCTACAAGACACTGCCCTCGATGGGACTTGCGGGCTTGTTGTAGGTCGGTGGTCGAAGACCCCGACATGGGTGCTTGAGAGGTGAGGCTTGTTTTGACGCAAAAGGTGCAATCGGCAGATGTCGGACTCTGCGAGTGCCGACCTACCTTTTGGCAAATGACCAAGCGGCGTATGAACAAGCTGTAAAGGCCGCGACATGATTTTGTCGGCGGCAACAGAGCCGACATGCTGATAACGCCCAAGCCTGCAATGTCGGCTCGGTTGCCACCGAGCTACGAGATGACTTAGCGCACCCATTTCAAACTTCAACATGCCGCATCAATAAGCGGCATAGTCCCGGCCACCGGCCAGGGAACTGCCACCGTCCACCGCCAGGATGGCACCGGTGACAAATGCGGCGTGCTGCGACGCCAAAAACAGCGCCATGTCGGCGATCTCTTCGACGCGGCCCATGCGCTGCAGGGGCACCGACTGCGTCATGCGTTGCAGCGCCTCGGGCGTGGGTGCCAAGCGGCGAATGCCTTCGGTGTCGCCAATCGGGCCGGGCACGATGGAGTTCACGCGCACGCCTTCAGGCCCCCATTCCATGGCCAGCACCCGCGTGAGCATGTCCACGCCCGCCTTGGCCGCGCACACATGGGCTTGCAACTTGGTGGGGTTGAAGGCCTGTGGCGCTGAAATGTTGATCACACTGGCACCCGGGCGGCGCAGGTGCTCAAAGCCCGCACGCAGCACATGGAAGGTGCCGTTCAGGTCAATGTCCACGACCGTCTTGAAGCCGTTGGCCGACATGCCCAAAGCAGGTGCCAAAAAGTTGCCTGCCGCGCCCGAGATCAGCACGTCAAACGGGCCAATCGCGTCACGCGCTTGCTGCAGCGCCGCGGCAATGCCTGCGGCGTCGCGCACGTCGGCGCTGTAGCCTTCGATTTGCGTGCCGTGTTGGCGCAACTGGTCCACCGCTTGGGCCACGCGCTCGGCGTTGCGGCTGGCAATCGCCACGTTCGCCCCAGCCTGCGCAAACGCGGTCGCGATGCCCAGGTTGATGCCGCTGCTGCCACCGGCCACAAACACCGATTGGCCTTTGAAACTCAAAGGGATTCTCATGGTGTCTCCTGCTGGGAAAAGTTCATGGTTTGATCTGTAGGAGCGGCGCCCCCGCCGCGATGGGGCATCCGCAGACCACCACCGATCGCCCCGGGGGCGGGGCTCCTACATGAATGACGGGTCATGGGATCACCTGCGGGGTGGACACGGCCAAACGCGCGTGCTCTTGTTCTTGCAATTGCCGCCACAGGATCTTGCCGGTGCCCGACTTGGGCAGCACGTCCATGAAGCGCACGATGCGTGGGGTTTTGTAGACGGCCATGTGCTCGCGGCTCCAGTCGATGATGTCTTGCTCCGTGACCTGCCCTTTCGAGCCGGGCTTGAGCACCAGGAGGGCCATCACGTTTTCACCGCGCTGGGTGTCGGGCACGGCGATGATGCAGGCCTCGTGGACCGCCGGGTGTTCGTAGAGCGTGTTTTCCACTTCAGCGGGCCAGACCTTGAAGCCCGAGACGTTGACCATGCGCTTGAGGCGGTCGCGCATGAAGAAGTAACCCTCTTCGTCCACGCTGGCCAGGTCGCCCGTGCGGAAAAAGGTTTGGCCATCGAGCTCAAAAAATGAGGTCTGGTTGGCGCTCTCGTTTTGCCAGTAGCCGCGCATCAGTTGCGGGCCACGCGTGACCAGCTCACCCACCTCGCCCACGGGCAACTCGCGCAGGGTTTCCGGGTCCACGATGCGCGCATCCACCCCGGGCGTGATGACGCCCAGGCACTGGCGCTTGCCGCGTGCCGGTGGGTTGCCCAGCAAAAAGGAGGCGGTCTCGGTCATGCCGTAGGCCTCGTTGTAGGCGATGCCAAAACGCGTTTGCAGCAAGTTCGCCACCGTCTCGGGCATGGCGGCACCGCCACCCGACAGGGTGGACAAGCTGCTCAAGTCGCGCTGCGCGGCAGCCGGGTTGGCAAAGAAGTCGATCAGCATGGCCGGTGGTGCGGCCCAAGCGCTGACACGGTGGTGCTCGATCAGGCGGGCGGCTGACGCCGCGTGCCAGCGCGGCAGCATGACCACGGTGGCGCCCAGTGTGATCGGCACGTTCAGGCCGCCCTGCATGCCCAGCATGTGAAAGAGCGGCGCCACGGCCAGAAACACCGAGTCCATGTGCAGCCCGCGCCAGACCTGCGAAGACATGTTGGAAGCCAACACCGTGGCATGGGTGTGCATGCAGCCCTTGGGGTGCCCAGTGGTGCCCGAGGTGTAGGGCAGCACGCACAGGTCTTGGCTGCCTGGGTGCTCTGCGGGTGCGGGCAAGGCCTGTGCGATGGCGTCTTCGAGCCCGAGTAGGCCCGGGGCCTCAGTCCACTGGCGCGGGGCGAACACCACATCAGGCACCGCATCCGGCACTTCGTCGCTGGCTGGCTGCGCGGGCAGGCCTTCTGAATACGCATGCACCAACACCGCTTGCAGGGCATCCGGGTTGCCAGCTTGCAGCAGCGGCAAAACCTGGGGCAACAGCTCTTGCGCCACCATGGCCACGCGTGCGCCGCTGTCTTGCATGTAGTAGCGGATTTCGCTGGGGGTGCACATGGCGTTAACCGGCACCACCACGGCCCCGGCGCGCATGATGCCGTAATAGGCCGCCACGTATTGCGGGCAGTTCTGGCTCATCAGCAAGACGCGGTCGCCGCGTTGCACACCCAGCCGCTGGGTCAGATATCCGGCCAGCGCCTCCACGCGTGCGAGCAGCGCCGCGTAGGTCAACGTGCTGCCGCAAAAAATCACGGCGGGCTTGTTCGGAAAGCGCTCTGCCGCGACCTGCACGAAATGCGTGAGCGGCACCTGCGGCAAGCTCAGCGTGCGCGGAACGCCTTTGGGCCAATAAGGCAGCGACGATGTGGACATGAGCGGCTCTTTAGACTGGTGCGGTGTGGGGGTCACAAACGGTGATCACAAACTGCGCGAGATCAGCTCTTTCATGACCTCGCTGGTGCCGCCATAAATGCGGGTCACGCGCGAATCCACAAAGGCGCGGGTGATGGGGTACTCCATCATGTAACCGTAGCCGCCATACAGTTGCAGCAATTCGTCGAGTGCCTTGCCCAGCTCCTCGGTCGCAAACAGTTTGGCCATCGCGCCTTCTTGCACGGTGAGCTTGCGGCGCAGGTGCTCGCCCAGGTACTGGTCCACCATCATGCGCACGGCGGTGGTGCGCACCTTGATCTCGGCCAGCTTGAAGCGGGTGTTCTGAAAATCAAACAGCGGCTTGCCAAAGACCACGCGCTCTTTGGTGTAGCGCACCGTCTCGTCAAACATGGCTTCCATCTTGGCGGCTGCGCCCAGCGCGATCACAAAACGCTCTTGTGCCAGCTCTTGCATGAGGTAGGCAAAGCCCTTGTTCTCTTCGCCCAGGATGTTGGTCACAGGCACGCGCACGTCTTCAAAAAACAGCTCGGCAGTGTCGGCCGCTTCTTGGCCCATTTTTTCGAGCTTGCGGCCTTTGCGAAAACCGGCGCGGTCAGCCTCCACCAAGATCAGCGACACGCCCTTGGCGCCCAGCTCGGGCTCGGTCTTGGCCACCACCACGACCAGGTCACAGTTCAGGCCGTTGGAGATGAAGGTCTTGGCACCGTTGATGACGTACTCATCGCCCTCGCGGCGCGCCGTGGTGCGAATGGCTTTGAGGTCACTGCCCGCGCCGGGCTCGCTCATGGCAATGGCCAGAATGACTTCACCCGTGGCGCATTGGGGCAGCCACTGGGCTTTTTGTGCGGGCGTGCCCAGGCGCTCGATGTAGGGCGCCACCACGTCGGAGTGCAGGCCAAAGCCGAGGCCACTCACACCCGAGCGGCCAATCTCTTCGACGATCACGGCCGCGTGGCCGAAGTCGCCACCGCCACCGCCCCATTCAGGGTCCATGGTGGCGCACAGCAGCCCTTCGCGCCCGGCCTTGAGCCAGGTTTCGCGGTCGACTTTGCCGTCTTTGTCCCACTGGGCTTGGCGGGGTTTGCATTCGCGCTCCAAAAAGCGGCGCACGGTGGTGCGCAGCATTTCGTGGTCTTCACGAAACACGCTGCGAGGGAAAGTCAGGATGCTGTCCATACGCGCCTTAAGGACGGCCGCCGCCGCAAACCAGCACCTGGCCGCTGACGTAGTTGGACTCGGGGATGCAGAACATGTAGACCGCACCCGCGGCTTCTTCGGGTGTGCCGCCCCGACCCAGCGGGATGGTGGATTCGGCGGCCTTGAGGCGATCAGGCTGCACGCCGACGGCGATGGTGCGGCCCTGAATCTCCACGCTGGCGTCGCCTGCCGTCAGGGGTTGCGTCAGGCGCGTCATGATCAGGCCAAAGGCCACGCTGTTGACGTTGACCTTGTAGCGGCCCCACTCTTTGGCCATGGCTTTGGTCAAACCGTTGATGCCGGCCTTGGCCGCCGCGTAGTTGGCTTGGCCTGCGTTGCCGTATACGCCCGAGGTGGACGAGATGTTGACCACCTTGCGGTGCTTGGATAGGCCCGCTTCGGCCTCTTTTTTGGCCGCGTCGCGGATGAAGTTGGAAGCTGCGCGCAAGATGCGAAACGGTGCCGTCATGTGCACGGCCAGCATGGCATCCCACTGCTCGTCGCTCATCTTTTGCAGCACGTTGTCCCAGGTGTAACCGGCGTTGTTGACGATGATGTCGATGCCGCCAAACGCGTCGAGCGCGGCCCGGACAAAACGCTCGCCAAAGTCGGTGTCGGTCACGCTGCCGATGCAGGCCACGGCCTGGCCACCGCTGGCGATGATGTCGGCCACCGTCTGCTCAGCTGGGGCTTGGTCGAGGTCGTTGATGACGACGCGGGCGCCTTCGCTGGCGAGCTTGAGCGCGATTTCACGGCCGATGCCGCGACCAGAGCCTGACACCAGGGCCACCTGGCCTTCGAGTTTGCGGGACATGGGGAATCCTTTGGAATGTGATTTTTAAAAAACGGGTTCAGGCCAGCGCAATGACGGCGTCGCCGGTCAGCTTGACCTGACCTTCGGCGTTGGCGGTGGTGAGCGACAAGCGCACGCGGCGCTCGCCACCGACTTCAAACTTTTCGGTCACTTGGCCGGTGCAGGTGATCTTTTCGTGCACCTGGGTCATGGCGGCAAAGCGCACGCTGTAGTCGCGAATGGCCGCTTGCGGCACCCAGTTGGTGAGCAAGCGCGCCAGCCAGCCCATGGACAACATGCCATGCGCGATCACGTCGGGCATGCCTGCGCTGTGGGCGAAGTCGGTGTCGACGTGGATCGGGTTGTGGTCGCCCGAAGCGCCGCAGTACAGCGCCAGCGTGAGGCGCGAGACGGGTGGCAGCTCCAGCGCGGGAATGGTGTCGCCCACTTGCAGGGCATCAAAAGAGGGGAGTGTCATGGGGGTTTCCTTATCCGTGGCGCAAAACGGTCACGGCGCGCAAGTCGGCCACATGCTCGCCACGCTGGTTGCTCACGCGGGTTTTGCGCAGCACGAATTCGAGTGCGCCGCCTTTTTTGTCGTAGATGTCTTCGATGCGCTGTTCAAAGCGCAGCACATCACCCGCATAAGCCATGCGGTGAAAAGTGAAGCCCTGCTCGCCGTGCAGCAGCTTGCGGTAGTCCATACCCAGCAGGTTGCGGATCGCGGCCGGGTCGGGCGACTCCATCTCAAGGCAAAACAAAAACGTGGGCGGCACAGGCAAGGCCGGGTGCCCGGCGGCGCGGGCCGCGGCTTCGTCGGTGTAAACCGGGTCGGTCTGCCCCGTGGCCTTGGCAAAAAAGCGCAAGCGGCCTTTTTCGACCAAGACCTCGAAGGCGGGCATGGTGTGGCCGATGAATTGACGGTCGATCATGGTCAGGCCCCCTTCAGACTTTTTGGTACAGCGTGACCACGCAAGCACCGCCCAAGCCCAGGTTGTGCTGCAGCGCCAAACGTGCGCCTTCGACCTGGCGCTGATCGGCCTTGCCGCGCAGCTGCGAGACCAGCTCGTAGCACTGCGCCAGCCCGGTGGCCCCCAGCGGGTGGCCCTTGGACAGCAGACCGCCCGAGGGGTTGGTGACGATGCGCCCGCCGTAGGTGTTGTCGCCGTCGACGATGAACTTTTCGGCGGTGCCTTCGGGCGTGAGGCCCAAGCCTTCGTAGGTGATGAGTTCATTGGCCGTGAAGCAGTCGTGCAGCTCGACCACGTCGAGGTCTTCGGGGCCGATGCCTGCGGCTTCGTACACCTGCTTGGCCGCGTTGGCCGTCATGTCGTAGCCGACCACGCGGCGCATGTCGTCGCTGTCAAAGGTGCTGGGGGTGTCGGTGGTCATGGCCTGCGCGGCAATCACCACGCTGGCGTCGAGCTTGTGCTTTTTGGCAAAGTCGGCCGAGCAGACGATGGCGGCTGCCGCGCCGCAGGTGGGTGGGCAGCACTGGTAGCGCGTGAGCGGGCCAAACACGGTGGGCGAAGCCATCACCTCTTCGAGCGTGAGCGTCTGGCGGAACACGGCCAGCGGGTTGCGCGCCGCGTGCTGGCGCGCCTTGACCGATATGCGGCCAAAGGTGTCGGCGCGGATGCCGTGTTCCTTCATGTAGTCCATGCCCGCACCGCCAAAGAACTGCGCAGCACGCGGCGCGGCCGGGTCAAAGCCCTGGTGCGCGGTCATGGCCTCGGCAAAGCGGGCCATGGGCGAAGGGCGGTCGTCGTAAGCGCCCTTCAGCGCGCCGGGCACCATCTGCTCAAAGCCCAGGGCAATGGCGCATTCGACCATGCCACTCTCGACCGCCTGGCGCGCCAGGAACAGCGCGCTCGACCCGGTGGAACAGTTGTTGTTGAGGTTGAAGACCGGGATGCCCGTCAGGCCCACGCCGTAGATGGCGGCCTGCCCGGCGGTGGAGTCGCCGTAAACATAGCCCACATAGGCTTGCTGCACGGCGTCGTAGGGCACGCCCGCATCATCGAGTGCCAGCTTGGCCGCCCGCGCACCCATGAGGTTGTAGGACTCGCTGGCCCCGGGTTTGGTGAAGGGGATCATGCCCACGCCGACGACGTGAACAGCGCGCTTGCTAACGGCCATGCCTGCTCCTTGAAAGGCTTCGATACGGACAAAGTATCGAGCGCCAAGGAGGCTTTACCAATCGCCAATCAGGTCAAGATGATTGGCAGGAAGTGACATTTATTGGGGTGGGGTGGATGGGCTGAGCTTCTGACATTCCCGCTTATTCGGCTAAGAGTCAGGCTTCGCTCGTGGCCATGCGAACCGATATTTCTTGTAAGGCTTCCAAGGCGCGTGCGCGGTTGTCTGGGGAACGATTGATAAACATTGGGCTTGGATGCGGCATTTTCATGACTTGGACATCCGGGCGGCAGCGCTGTACGACACCCTGCGCATACATTGCCTTTTGGCCCACGAACACAACGATTTGAAGCTGTTGCAGAGTCGCCATCAACGCCTTAAGCCATTCATCGGCCTCGCGTACATCGTCTCGCTTTGCTGGTCTTACTTTCGTACCGGACCCGATGTACCAAGGCACAGCATTCCATATCATTGTGCGGCGACGATCTATTCCTGCTTTTTCGTTAAGCAGGAAGAAGTTCTTGGCTGTCTCGTCGGGGTTATTACGTGAGACAAATCCGCTAGTAATGGCCTTTGGACCGGGGGCCTCCAGAAGGAACAAGACTTGCGCGTTAATGCCACCGTCCAAGGGATCAAAGTCAGGGACTTTGTAGCCTGGTCCTTTTGCCTCCCGCATACTCTCCACAAGGCGGACCAAGGATGCAATGTGAGACTGCGTGAGCAGCGCTCTGCGAGCTGCGCGCTCGAATTCGCTGGCGAGTGTCTTAGGGGCGTCCATTGGAGTGATCTGCGAAGACTTTGTATATGAGCGAATAGTAATGGCTCATCGCTTGATACGCAGCAACTCATCGCAAGCGCTTGCGGCAAACGTTTGCACAAGACTAGGCGGATGCAATTGCCGTCACGAAGTCCATCGGCACAGGTCATGCGCTGGACGATGTGCGTCTTTGATCATTTGGTAGCCCTGGCCTTCGCGTTGCAGGCGGTGGCGCAGAGTCTGGGGATCAGTTGTGCAAAATTGGTCTGGGCAGTCACTTCTGACCATCCATGAATGGAGCTTGTCATGCCCGCTGTTTCTGCCAACGTCGCCACCAGTCTGAAACTGCCTGGCGCGCTCAAGCTGCAGCTTGAAGAAGATGCCAAGCAAATGGGCATGAGCCTGCACGCTTTCATGGTGAGCACGCTGGCCGATGCGGCGCAGCGCAAGCGCTTGCGGCAAACATTTGCACAAGATTCGGCCGATGCGCTGGCCGTCATGAAGGCCACCGGCACAGGTCATGCGCTGGACGATGTCCGTCAATATTTTTCTCAACTGAAAGAACATCGTCAGGGGCAGAGCGCGCCGCCTGCACCTTTGCAAGCCAAAAAAATGGGCTGAGGTGTGAGCACCGTATTTCTAAGCCCAGCGGCATTTCAGGATTTGGTCCGGCTGGAACTGTTTTTGTACGAGTCCAAAGACCCATTGGCTGGGGAACTGCTCGATTTCATCCTGGATGCCTTGCAAGTGCTGACGCATCAACCCGGCATGGGTCGCCCGGTAGAAGGTGGTTTGCGTGAACTGATCATCTCCCGAAGGCGCAGCTTCTTTCTGGCGCGCTACGCATGGGACGATGTGCTGGACCGGGTCATGGTGGCCCGGATTCGGCACCAGCGCGAAGCGGGTTATCACGATGATGAAGTTTGAGCGGATAGGAAAACCAAGCGCATGAGGGCGATCAAGGTCCAGGTTGTGGGCGTCGCAGGCCTTCAGGCGGGGTCTGCCTGAGCGCTTGCTCAGGGCCAGTTGCCCGAGGTTTGCCGACCTTCAGATTCTGTGCAGTGGCAAGGGTATTTCTTCGGCAAGGTAGCGCCTCTCTGCCACTCATCTATTCATTAGAAGTCAAGGAAATCGAACAGCGAGAAATCGATATCCGGAAACTCCAACCATGACAGATCGAAGTCGAACCAGGAGGTGTCTGTCACGTTGCTCACGCTCGAAAGCATGTCACTTTTCATGGATACATAGTCGCAACTCTCGCCAACTGATCGGTGGTAATCGTCAAAGTCTTTGTGTGAATTAAACGCGGCATAAGACCAACACACAAAGTCAAAATCTACTTTATTGCGATGATTGGCCGCCTTGACTTCCTCAATGGTGTAGTACTGCTTCTTACCGTAGTTCTGCAGAAGATCGTTTCCGATCTTCCGGACTTGTTGGCGTCTATCGGCAGGAGAGATTGCGCATGCTGGCATAAAACAAACGTGGAATAACTTGAGTTGACTTACAAAGGTGATCGAATGCGACGGCTAACTTTGATGTATGCGACCAATTAGCCAATATGGCAACGCGCTGGACAAAAAATCATTTCGCATTATCGGCTTGGCTTTGAGGACTGTCCGCATGTAGGTAGGCGCCAGATTTGAGTTGAGGCGTGTCCTGACTATTGGGCCCACTGTCTATTACCCGGAAACCGCCTTCACCAATTTGTAGAGATCAGGCAAGTCGTTGCAAATCGTTTTCCAGACCATTTCAAAATCCACTTTGTCATAGCCGTGTGACAAGCGATTGCGCATGGCGTACATGACCTGCCAAGGGATTTCGTCATTTGCGGCTGCAAATGCCGCATCTGCGCGTTGTATATTGTTGGCCGCCTCACCAATGACCTCAATGTTGCGAATCACCGCATCCTGAATCAGTTCACTGCTCAAAAACCCAAGTTCGTCAACACCCGCTGTGTGGCGCTCAATACGCTCAATCGCAGCCAGAATGTGGCCCAAGTAATCAGGCACGCGCAATGCTTTGTTCATACGGGGACAGCCTCGGCCAACACAAAATTGCGGAACTTGTCAGGTAATGCATTGGGGGTCAACACATCCACGGACACGCCCAAGAGCTTTTCCAGCTCAACTTGAATCTTGGCCACATCCATGAACGTTGTGCTGGGTGTTGGGTCAATCAAAATGTCCAAGTCGCTGCCTTCTTGGTCATCACCATGCAGCACAGAGCCAAACACACGGGCATTACAGGCGCGATGACGCTCAACCACAGTGCGAATAGCATCGCGGTTTGTTTGCAAAGCAAGAGATGGCTTCATGAGTGTTCTCCCACATTGAAATCCGATTGATTCATAACTTGTTCACGCTTGTAGCGCCACACCAAAACCCGAATTGTCAATCAAGATACAGAAGTCTTGGAAAACGTCAAATTCACATCAAAGACCTCGGGGCAAATGTTTGTGGACTGCGGGCGTTCTATCGCGGCGAGGGCGCCGCTCCTACAAAGAATAGCGGTTAAGTCAACGCTTCAGCCTCAACAGGTTCGTTGTGCGCCTGGCGGTAGGCGCCGGGCGTCAAACCCGTCCAGCCCTTGAAGGCGCGGTGGAAGGTGCTGGCTTCTGAAAAGCCCACGCGGGCAGCCACTTCCAAGAGCGGCAGATCAGACTGGGTGAGGAATTCCACGGCCACGTCGCGGCGCAGGGCGTCTTTGATCATTTGGTAGCCCTGGCCTTCGCGTTGCAGACGGCGGCGCAGGGTCTGGGGCGTGGTGGCCAGCATGTCGCTGACTTCTTCGAGCGAGGGCATTTCTTCGGCCAGGTAGCGGCGCAGCATGCGGCGGATGCGCTCGGTCAGGCTGGCCTGGTCGCGGTACTTGACCAGCAGGCAGGCCGGGGCCTGGTGCAAGAACTCTTCCACGCTTTCGGTGTTCTGCACCACGGGCAGGTCGAGCCATTTGGCGTCAAAGCGGTAGCCCCATTCGCCCGCCATCAGGTGGATGGGCGCTTGGAACAGTTTGGACGCATCGCTGCGGCGGGCCACTTCGCTGTCTTGGTAGACGACTTCATCGACGGGGATGCGCCGCGCCGCCAGCCAGCACATGACGCCGTAGCTGAGGAACATGAAGACCCGCACGGCGTAGGCCTGGCGGTCATTCAGCGCGTGGCGCGGGCTCATGCGCAGATACGCCACGCCGCCGCTGACCACCAGGCGCGGCACAAAGTCGGGCAGCAGCGCGTGGTAGTAACGCAGCCCTGCGCGCAGGGCGTCGCCCACTTTGCGGTGGCCCACCAGCATGCGGCAGCCCATGGCAAACGAACCCAGAGGCAGCGCGGTGGTGCTCAGGCCCCAAAACTCGTCACGGTGGTGGCGTACCAGCGCCGTCATCAGGCGGGCAAACTGGGTTTGGGTGACGCGCGCCAGCTTGGATTCGAGCAGCGCAGGCAGGATGCCCGCTCGGCGCAACACGGCGGCACGCTGGTCTTCGTCCTCGATGGCCATGAGCATCTGCACCACCTGGTAAGCCGCGATGGTGTGCTGAATGCTGTGTTGGGCGGGCGTGGCGTTGGGGGGGCGGTTCATGGCTCGGTCGGTCAAGACAGTGCCTCTATCCTACGACTTTGCGTTGGCACAAAACATCAATCTCGGCGTCATCGAGTCCCGCAGCGGTCAGCAGCTCGCGGGTGTGCTGGCCCTGCAGGGGCGCGGGGCGTTGCACTTCAAAACGGTAGCCGCTCATCTGCACGGGCATGGCCATTTGTGTCATGGTCTCGCCCTGCGCGGTCTGCACCTGCACCCACATGCCTCGGTCCTGAAAGTGCGGCAGCTGTTGCGCCTCGTCGAGCTTGAGCACAGGAGTCACGCAGCAGTCGGCACCTGCCAGAACCTGCGACCAGTGGGCCAGCGGGTGGGCCTGCACCGCTTGGGCGACTTCATGGCGCACCCAGTCGTTCAAGTCCTGGGTTTTGGGGATGTGGTGCTCGGCCAAATCAGGGCGGCCCAGCAAGGTGCAAAAGGTGTCCCAGAACTTGTGCTCGAAAGCGCCCACGGCCAAGTAGCGGCCGTCTTGCGTGGGGTACAGGCCGTAGCAGGGCAGCGCCCCGGTGAGCTTGTCGCCACCGGGCGCGGGCACGCGGCCCCGGCTGTGCAGGCCAGCGAGCGGGATGACCGCATGGGCCAGCACGCCGTCGGCAATCGCCACATCCACATGGCGGCCTTGGTCGGTGCGCTGCGCGTCGAACAACGCCGCCAGGATGCCCATGACGGCGGGCATGGTGCCGCCCAGCAAGTCGCCCATGGGCAGGTTGGACAGGGCCAGCTCGCCAGCGGGCGTGCCCACTTGGTCGGCCACGCCGGCATAGCCGCAGTAATTCAGGTCATGCCCGGCCTTTTGGCTCAGCGGCCCGGTCTGTCCGTAGCCGCTGATGCTGCAGTACACCAGGCGCGGGTTGCGTGCACGCACCACGTCGTAGCCCAAGCCCAGCCGGGCCATCACACCCGGGCGAAAGCCTTCGACCAACACGTCGGCAGCCTCGCACAGCTTGAGCAAGAGCTGCACGCCTTCGGGTTGCTTGAGGTCCAGGCGCATGCCGCGTTTGTTGCGGTTGAGCATTTCGCGCACCGCAGGCGAGGCGTAGTCGCCCGCGCCCAGGTCTTCGATCTTGATGACGTCGGCGCCCAAGTCGGCCAAGTGCAGGGTGCACATGGGGCCGGGCAGCAGGCGGGTGAGGTCGAGCACGCGCACGCCTTGCAGCGGCGGGCGGTTGGGCTGATGGGTGGCGGTGCTGCTCATGCGCGTGCTGCGGTCTTGCGCAGTTCGGTTTTTTGGACTTTGCCTGCGGCCGTGAGCGGCAGCTTGTCGCGGAACTCATAACTCTTGGGGCACTTGAAGCCGCTGATCAGCGCGTGGCAGTGCGCCGAGAGTGCTTCAGCGCTGGCCTGCGCACCGGGCTTGAGCACGACGATGGCGTGCACGGCCTCGCCCCATTTCTCGTGCGGCACGCCGATCACGGCGCACATCGACACCGCGGGGTGGCTGGTGAGGGTGCTTTCCACTTCGGCGGGGTAGACGTTTTCGCCGCCGGTGATGACCATGTCTTTGATGCGGTCGATGACGTACAGGTAACCATGTGCGTCCATCACGCCGCCGTCTCCGGTGTGCAGCCAACCGCCTGCCAATGCCTTGCGGGTGTCTTCTTCACGGCCCCAGTAGCCTTGCATCACCGCAGGGCCACGCACCAGGATCTCGCCAGGTGTGCCGGGCGGCAGTTCGTGCCCTTGCTCGTCGGCGATGCGGATCTCGGCCGACACCCCGGCCTGCCCGGCCGAGCGGATGCGCTCGCTGTCCAAGAAAGCCGCGTCGCGCAAGATCGGCAGCGCCGAGACGGCGGCCGAGGTTTCGGTCATGCCATAGACATGGATGAAGTCCACCTCAGGGAAAGCCTGCAGGGCGCGCCTGAGCAGCGGCAGTGTGATGGGTGCCGCGCCCCAAAGGATGCGTTCGAGCCGGGGCAGACCCTGCGGGTCAAAGCCGGGGGTGTCGAGCAGCATTTGCAGCATGCTGGGCACGATGACCAGGTCGTTCACGCCTTCGCGGGCCATGATTTCGACCACCGGCTGGGGCTGAAATGCAGGGACCGTCACGCAGGTGCCGCCCACCACCGTCTGGCCCAGCATGCGGCCCAAGCCCGCCACATGGAACATGGGCGAGGTGAGCAAGGTGACGTAATGCGGCGGGTTGGGCACCTCGGCCATGCGCCCCACCAACGAGGCCCAGAGGTTGCCGTGCGAGAGCATCACGCCCTTGGGAAACCCGGTGGTGCCCCCGGTGTAAACGATGGCGGCCAGGGTATCGGGCACGCTGCGCACATCCTCCATGGGCACGGCTGCAGCCAGTTGCGCCTCCAGCGGCAGATAGCCCGCCGGGGCCTGGGCTTCGCCGATGTAAATCCGCTGCCGCAGGGTCGGCAGGGCGTCGGTCATGGCTTGCGCGGTGGCCATCAGGCCATCGTCCACCGCCAGCGCGCTGGCGCCGCAGTCGTTCAAGGCGTAGGCCACTTCGGCGGCGGTCCAGCGGGTGTTGATCGGGTTGATCACCAGCCCGGCCCAAGCCCCGGCCAGCAGCAACTCGATCATGCGGTCGCTGTTCAGAGCCAGCACAGACAAGCGCTCGCCCGGTTGCAAGCCGAGGGTGCGCAGGGCCGACGCGGTGCGGGCCACCCGGTCCACCAGTTGCCGGTAGGTCTGGCGGCGCGTGCCTGTGACGGTGGCGATCTTGTCCGGGTGCCTTTGCATCGAGCGGTGCAAACCAGCGGTGAGGTACATGCTTGTGTCTCCATCGGCGCGGCCTGACTGCGGGCCGTTGCCATGGGGTGATTGCACAGCGCAGACGGGTCGGCCGCAATCGCTGCAAGGCTCAAAGGAATTGGCAGAAAGTGACAGGGTAGGGGGGTGTGGGGCGTCTGATCTGATGACACCAGCGATATACAACTCAGTCGCGGTGCGACATGAAGTGACTTATAGATCCGACCCTGTGAAGTTTGAAGTGAAAGGCTTTTCTTGGTATAGCGATCAGCTCTGCGATCAGTGTGGGAGCCCCGCCCTCGGGGCGATGGGTGGTGGTCTGCGAGGCTCAATCGCGGCGAGGGCGCCGCTCCCACAAAAAAAGCGTTCATGCAAACTTCATCGGGCCGAATCAATAAAGAACCAGTCTGCGGGACAGGTTCTCGTCCAACAACAATTTCATTGCACGGCCAGCGTGTGAACCTTGTGCTCGCGGTCTGCGGCATAAGCCAGCACAGCCGCAATGTCTTCCATTTCCAATTCGGGGAAGTCTTCAAGGATTTCGGCCACCGGCATGCCGCTGGACATCATGGACAAGACGTCATAGACCGAAATCCGCAGCCCACGGATGCAAGGTCGTCCACCGCGTTGTCCAGGGGTCAAAGTGATTCTGTTCATGAGTGGGCTCACATTCCGTCAAATTTCATCTGATTTTGGCATCATTCAGGGTTATCAGTTCCAAGACCGGCCATCCCCGATAATCACGCCTTCAGATTTCCAACGGCCCGCAGACACTGCGGGCCATTTTTTCGGAGCAACACCATGAGCACTTTCCAAACCACCGGCGCACGCGCCACGGGCCTGGCCACCTTGGCCGCTGACGGCACCGTGCTGGACACCTGGTTCCCGGCCCCCGAACTGGCCGATGGCATCGCCGCCAGCGGCAGCACCCGCTTGACCGAGGCCGAAGCTGTGGCGGCCCTGGGCGCTGACGTGGCCAAGGCCCTCTCCGCCTGCGCCGTGCGCAACACCACCGTGGTGGCTGTGCGCACCGAGATCAAGTCGCTGGCCGACGCGCCCGCCGACACGCACGACGCCTACCTGCGCCTGCACCTGCTGAGCCACCGCTTGGTTCAGCCGCACGGCGCGAACGTGACCGGCATCTTTGGCCTGCTGGCCAATGTGGCCTGGACCAACTTTGGCCCCTGCGCCGTGGCCGATGTGCCCGCCGCCCGCCTGAAGGCCCGCGCCACAGGCCGCGTGCTCGAAGTCAAAGGCGTGGACAAGTTCCCACAAATGACCGACTACGTGATCCCGTCTGGCGTGCGCATTGCCAACGCGGACCGCGTGCGCCTGGGCGCGCACCTGGCCAGCGGCACCACCGTCATGCACGAAGGTTTTTGCAACTTCAACGCGGGCACGCTGGGCGCCAGCATGGTCGAAGGCCGCATCAGCGCGGGCGTGGTGGTGGACGACGCCAGCGACATCGGCGGCGGCGCGTCCATCATGGGCACGCTGTCGGGTGGCGGCAAAGAAGTCATCAAGGTCGGCAAGCGCTGCCTGCTGGGCGCGAACGCCGGCATCGGCATCTCGCTGGGCGACGACTGCGTGGTCGAAGCCGGTTGCTACATCACCGGCGGCAGCCGCGTGCAACTGCCTGACGGCAGCCTGATGAAAGCCAAAGAACTGTCCGGCAAAAACGGCATCTTGTTCCGCCGCGATTCACAGTCGGGCGCGCTGCACGCCATTCCGCGCAACAAGAGCTGGGGCGAGTTGAACGCTGAGTTGCACAAGAACTGATTTTTCAGGTCTTCTCAAAATCAAACGGCGTGCACGCGAAAGCGGCACGCCGTTTTTTTGCCCAGGCCCTGAGCCTTTGCAAGTTCTCATTCATTCTTTGCTCAGTTTTTTACGGGTCGAAGGCGGTAAAAAGTTGCTGCCATTCACCACTTTCTCGCCTGTCAGCCGCTCCAGATCTTCCTTGGCACGTTTGGCGACACGGCCACCCGCCACACCCGCCTTGGCGTTTTCCGGCAAACCCCGAGCCTGCTCTTTTTGCGCAATCTGACGGGTCGATAACTCAGCCAACGCCGTGAAAATCAGCTCTGCCTCGCTCATGTGATCGCGCAAGTTTTGGCTTTGCAGGGTCTTGAGCGCCTTGTGCTCCTTGACACTGACCCCCGCCCATTCCTGGTGAATCAAATTGGTCAGCATCGCAAATTGGTCGGTTCCGTCGACTCCGTGCGTCTGCCAATAATCGGTGAGCTTGTTGCGCGTCTCTTGCCCGGTCATGCGCTGCTGAATCCACTTCTCGCTGCGCCCCATTTTTTGCCAATTCTCACGGGCACGGTCCAGGCTTTGGGCGGGGTCAGCGATTTCCTGCATCCGTTCATAACCGACCTTGGCCAGCCATTGCTTGAACGGCTCGGCCTTGGGTGAAGGGATGGACTGGATCAGGCGCAAGATTGTGGGAACGTCGGCGGCATCGGTTTCACGATATTTTCCGTCCGGAGAACGCATTTTCAACTGTCCGATTTCTTCGGACAGTTGACTGCCTTCTTTTTGCAATTTGACCTTCAAATCGCTCCAATACTTGCGCGGTCGTGATGAGCCTGTGAGCACCTGCACCACATCCACCACCGAGAAATACCATTTCTCCTGCCCAGCATCCCAATGCGAACGGACATGGATGGATTCAAAGAGTTTGATTTCGTGATCAGTCATGACGGGCTCCCTGTTTCAATGTACCTTGTCTTTTTTGCGGTCAACGCTCGTGGTCGACCGATGGTTTTGAAAGTATGTCCCGAAATGCTCAAGTTTTGTCAACACGAGCCTAGCGACATCTGCGCCCTGTGCATCAGCCTCTCTCTGAGGCGACGACTGTGTGGTCAAACCGGTTCCTGGATCACCTGTGCACCCTCGTCAAACGCCCCCACACCCGCCCCGACCACTGCCCCAAATCATCGAGGTAAGTGAACACCACCGGAATCACCAGCAGGCTGAGCACGGTGCTGGTGAGCAAGCCGCCGATCACGGCAATGGCCATGGGCGAGCGGAAGCTCGCGTCGGCCGCGCCCCAGCCCACGGCAATGGGCAGCATGCCCGCGCCCATGGCAATCGTCGTCATGACGATGGGCCTTGCGCGCTTATGGCAGGCGTCCAGAATCGCGTCCCAGCGGCTCATGGGCGGCACGGCGGGATGATCACCCTCGGCGGGCTTGCCGCGCCGCGCTTCGATGGCGTACTCCACCAGCAAGATCGAGTTTTTGGTGGCGATGCCCATGAGCATGATGAGGCCAATCAGCGAGGGCATGGAGAAGCTCTTTTGCGCGATCAGCAGGCCCACAAAGGCACCACCCAGGGACAGCGGCAGCGCCGCCAAAATCGTGATGGGATGCAAAAAGCCTTTGAACAACAGCACCAGCACGATGTAGATGCACAGCACGCCGATCAGCATGGCCAAACCGAAGCTCGCAAACAGTTCGCCCATGACTTCGGCATCGCCCACCTCGACGATCTTCACGCCCGGCGGCAGACTTTGCAGCGCGGGCAGTTGTTGCACCGCTTGCGTCACGTCGCCCAGCGGCATGCCCGACAGTTCGACCTCGAAGTTGATGTTGCGCTGGCGGTCGTAGCGGTCAATCACCGCCGGGCCGCCCGCCACCTCGATGCTGGCCACTTGGCCCAGCATGACGGGGCCACGGCTGCCGGGCACCATCAGGCGCTCGAGCGTGGCCAGGTCGTGCCTCGACTCGTCACCCAATTTCACGACGATGGGCACTTGGCGCTCTGACAAATTGAGCTTGGGCAATGCCTGGTCGTAATCGCCCAGCGTGGCCACACGCAAGGTGTCGCTGATGGCGGCGCTGGTCACGCCCAAATCGGCGGCTTTGGCAAAGTCGGGGCGCACCGCGATCTCGGGGCGCACCAGGCTGGCGGTGGACGCAATCGACCCCAGGCCTTGGATGGTGCGCAGGTCACGCTCCACGGCCATGGCGGCGGTTTGCAGGGCTTGCGGATCTTCGCCCGTGAGCACCAGCACGTATTTCTCGCCCGACCCACCCAAGCCCACCTTGCTGCGCACGCCGGGCAGTTGTTGCAGCGCGGTGCGGATGTCGTTTTCAATGGCTTGCTTGCGCGGACGTTTGCCGCGCTCGGTCAGCTGGATAGTGAGCGTGGCCTTGCGCACTTCGGCCGCGCCGCCACCGGCAAACGGATCACTGCCTGCGCTACCGCCGCCAATCGTGGTGTAGACGCTCTTCACGTCGTTCACCGTCATAAGCAGCTTGCGGGCATGCTCGGCACTGGCCTGGGTTTGCGCCAAGGTCGAACCCGGTGGCAGCTCCACATAAACCTGGGTTTGCGAGTTGTCGTCCGGCGGAATGAAGCCCTTGGGCAAGAGCGGCACCAGCATGATGGAGCCGATGAAAAACAGCGTGGCCAGCACCATGGTGACCAGGCGGTGCTTCATGCACCAAGTGGCCCAGACCATGTAGCGCTTGAGCCAGCCCGGCTCGTGAGCGGCCGTGACGATGGGCTTGAGGATGTAGGCCGCCATCATGGGCGTGAGCACCCGCGCCACCACCAGCGAGGCAAACACCGCCAACGACGCCGTCCAGCCAAACTGCTTGAAAAACTTGCCCGGAATGCCGCTCATGAAAGCCGTGGGCAAAAACACCGCGATCAAGGTGAAGGTGGTGGCGATCACCGCCAAGCCAATCTCGTCGGCCGCCTCCATGGCCGCCTGGTAGGGCGACTTGCCCATGCGCAAATGGCGCACGATGTTTTCCACCTCCACAATCGCGTCGTCCACCAGCACGCCAATCACCAAAGACAGCGCCAGCAAAGTCACCACGTTGATGGAAAAGCCCAGATACGCCATGCCAATGAACGCCGGAATGACCGACAGCGGCAGCGCCACGGCCGAGACAAAGGTGGCCCGCCAGTCGCGTAAAAACAGCCACACCACCAACACCGCCAACAGCGCGCCCTCGTACAGCAGCACCAAAGAGCCCTTGTATTCCTCTTCGACCGGGGTCACAAAGTCAAAGGATTCGGTGATGGCGATGTCGGGGTTTTGCAATCGGTAATCGGCCAGCGCCTGGCGCACCAAACGGCCCACGGCCACCTCGCTCTCGCCTTTGCTACGCACCACCTCAAAGCCCACCACGGGCACACCATCCAAGGTGGCGGCCGAGCGGGCATCGGCCAGGGTGTCGCTCACCGTGGCCACTTGGTCCAGCCGTACGCTCCCTCCGCCTGGGCCACCACGCGAGGTGGACAACTCGATTTGACCCACTTCTTGCGCCGTCTTGACAGTGGCCAATGTACGCACGGGCTGTTCACCCGCACCGATGTCCATGCGGCCACCCGAGCCTTCGCGCTGCACCTGCTGCAGCTGGCGCGACACCTCGGCCGCCGTGATGCCCAGCGACTGCAAACGGTTCACATCCAGCGCCACGCGCACCTCACGCGTCACACCGCCCACGCGGTTCACGGCACCCACACCGCGCAGCGACAAGAGCTTGCGGGTGATGTCTTTGTCCACCAACCAAGACAGCGCTTCGTCGTCCATGCGCGAAGAACGCACGGTGTAAGCCAACACGGGCGAGCCCGCCAGGTTGAGCTTTTGCACCACCGGGTCGCGCAGGTCACCGGGCAAGTCGGCCCGCACCCCCTGAATGGCCGAGCGCACATCGTCCACCGCTTCTTGCGTGGGCTTTTCCATGCGGAACTCGGCGGTGATCGACACCACGCCGTCTTGCACTTTGGTGGTGATGTGCTTCAACCCCTGCAGCGGGGCCAGCGCGTTTTCGAGCTTGCGGGCCACATCGGTTTCGAGCTGCGAGGGTGCAGCGCCGGGCAAGCTGGCGGTGACGCTGATGGTGGGCACGTCCAGATCCGGAAAGTTCTGCACTTTCATGGACCCAAAGGCAATGAAGCCGGCCACCGTCAGCAGCACAAACAGCATGACGGCGGGAATGGGGTTGCGGATCGACCAGGAAGAGACGTTGAGCATGGCGTCCCTTTTATTTGGTGGCGGGTGTGGCGGGTGTGGCGGGTGTGGCGGGTGTGGCGGGGGCAGCTTGAAAGGCTGGCGCGTCCACCACACGCACCGTGTCGCCGTGGTTCAGGAATGCCCCACCACTGGCCACCACGCGGGCATCGGCTTTCAGGCCGCTGGTCACCTCGACGCGGCCTGCGCTTTGGCGTCCGGTTTGCACTTTGAGCTGGCTGACTTTTTGATCGGCCCCGACGGTGTAAACGTAGCTGAAACCATCACGCACCACCACCGCCGCTTGGGGCACGGTGAGCGCCTGGCTTTGTCCCAACGCGATCTCGCCTTGGGCGTACATGCCGGCGCGGGCGCTGCCGGTGGCACTGGGCAAATCCACGTAAACGATGGCGTTGCGGGTTTGCGCATCGACCGAGGGCGCCACCATGCGCACCTTGCCTTGCAGCATCTGGCCGCTGGCGGCCTTGATCATTACAGGCGCGCCCACCTGAATGCGGCCAATCTCGGCGGCCGTGACTTCAGCCCGCCACTCAATGCGGCCCTGACGGATCAAACGGAACAACTCGTTGCCTGCGCCCACCACGCTGCCCACGGTGGCTTGCCGGGCCGAGATCACGCCCGCATCGGGCGCACGCACCTGGGTTTGCGACAGGCGCACGTTTTGCAGCTGCACCATGGCGCGGGCCGACTGCACACGCGCCTGCGCCGACGCATCGGCGGCCAAGGTCTGGCTCAACTGTGCGTTGCTGAAAAAGCCCTGCTGCTGCAAGCTGCGAGCGCGCTCGGATTGGGCCTTGGCCTCTTGCGCACTGGCCGTGGCTTCGGTCAAGGCCGCTTCGGCCTGCGCCAGCTCGGCGCGCAAGGTGTCGGACTGCAAACTGGCCAACACATCACCACGCTGCACCCGGTCGCCCACATTCACGCGCACATCGGTGATTTTCAGGCCGTTGGCCTCGGCCCCAACGATGGCCTCTTGCCAGGCGGCCAGACTGCCGTTGGCGCTGATTTTTTGAGCCAAGCTGGCCGTTTGGGGCGTGGCCACCGTCACCGTCAGGCTGGGTTTGGAAGCCAAAGGGCCCTTGGCCTTTTCATCGGCAGCCCCTGCTGCACCCCCAAAAGCCACCAACAAACAGGCCATCGTTGCAGATATTTTCATGACTGACTCGCTGATACCAAAAAGGGATTGAGTTTATCGGTGGACAGGAAGCCCTTTGGCGTCAATGGCTGCATGTCTGAATTTCACATCCACAGCGCCTGAACCACACCGGCATTGACCCGCGCCACTTCTCGGAATTCGGCACCAATCCGCTTATCCGCCACAGCGCATTGCCAGAACTGCACGGCCAACGCCCGCGCTTGCGGCCAGACGCCCAAGGTGTGGGCGTTGGGGCGCGGCAGTTGCTTGGACCAGTCACGCGCCACCACCTCGCCCGCCACCGGGGCATAAAACATGGGCAGCATGTCGTAGGCGGGGGCCAGTTGCCAGCGGTGCTGGTGCAGCAGCAGCGACACATTGCCGTGATGGCGGTCGGTGTTGGCAATCAGGGCACCAAAGGCGTCGAGAAGGCACAGGGTCTGGATGTCGGCGGCGCTCAGGCTTTCGTCACCGGCGCGGCCGGTCTGCATGGCGGTGGCGGCCCATTGCGATCCGATGCCGATGTAGTGCGCGTCGTACATCTCCAAAGACACCATGCCGACGCGGCCCTGGTGGGTGCGGTCAAATCGGCAGCTTTGCAAAAAGACGCGGCCACCGGCCTGCACGATGTCGGTTTGTGCGGCGGCGATGCCTGCGGCTTGCAAGGTTTGCAGGGCCAAGGCCTCGCACACCAGCAGGTCGCGCCATCGCTGATCTGCCGAGCCATCGCCTGCGGGCGAGAACTTGACCAGTACGGGCACGCCACCCGTCACCGCGCAAAACTTGGGTTGCTCACCACCTGCGCTCGAGCCTTGGGCTGCGCTGCCCAAGGCTTGTAATGCCAGACGGGGGTAATCCTGCGCTGGGTCCATCACCACCGGGGCGGCGCTGCGGCTGGTGGGCAAGGCCAGATAGCGGTCAAGCGAAGCAGCGCCCACCAGCAGGTTGCCCGCCAGGTCTTCGCCTGCGCTCACCAGCGCCAGCAGGATGTGATCGTCGGTCCAATGGGCCAAATGGGGAGGCAAGGCCAAATCAGGATGCGCCTGCGCGAAGGCCCGGCCCAAAAAACCTTGGGGTCGGGTGTCCATCAAGAACCAGGGCATGTTGGGGTGAAACGCGCTTTGGCCGTGATCCTTGTCGGCTTCGTCCATCCAGAAGCCGCCACCGGCCAGCGGGTAGAGCGTGCCAAAGCGTTGCAGTTCGCCGTCGGCCTGCACCTGGTGGATGAGCACCTGACGGCCCACACCGGGCACATCGCGCGGCAGCAGGTAGCGCTGCGCCCGGGCCGCCCCCACCTTGACCACTTGGCCTGAGGCCAGCAAGGGGGTCAGCAGGCGCGAGACGGTGGGCTGGCTCACGCCCAGCTGGGCCTGCAACTCGGGGCTGCTGGCGTGGCCGTTGTGGCGTCGCAAGGCGGTGATCAGGGTGTCGGTGCTGCTCATTGAATGGATAACTGAATAGATATTTCAATGATACGGGTGATTCAAGCTGTTGTCGTTGAAGGAATTTTCAAGTAACTGCTCCGTTTGAAGTTCTTTTCATGAATGGTTTCAAACCCGCGACGCGCCTTCTGTTCCCACCTCATCGGGCTTGCACCCTCAAAACGCGATGCGGTTTTTCTGCCCTGTCCGCCACCGGTCCAGCAGCACACCCACCGCCACGCCAACGGTGTAAGCCGCCAAATCTGTCCATGAAAAGCTGGCCCCCAACACCAGCCGCCCCCACACGGTGTGCCGAATGGCGTTGAGCCACGGGGCTTGGACCCGCTGCGAAAACTCCACCAGGTAGCACGTCAGCAAGCTGGCTTGGGCCAAAAAGGCTGTTGTGGCCACAGGGCGAAAAAGTGACCAGACACCGAACATCATGAGTGCCCACAGCGCATCGCCAGGGTGGTTGTTCAGGCCATAGGGCCAATGCTGGCCGTAGCGGCGCGATGCCAGGCCCAGGGCAATGACCATACCGATGCCTGCCAACGACACCCAGCGACTGCGCGACGTGGATTCATTGCGGCACATGGATGGTGGCCTTGATGTGTTTGAGGTTGGTGACGATGGTGAAGCTCATGAGCACCAACAAGGACCAGGCGCTCCATTTGCTCACATGCACGGCGGCCCATGCGCCCATTTGGTGGGGGTAGGCCCACAGGCCAAAGAAGGTGCCGATGTTTTCCGCCAACCAGATGAAGAATGCCACCAGCACCAAGCCCAGCGCCAAAGGCATGCGGCGGTCTGTCTGGTGGGGGCGAAACACGATGCGCGAACGGGCATAGAGCCCCAGCGCCAGCGCGCCCAGGTACCAGCGGTAATCGCCGATGTAGTGGTGGGTGAAAAAGTTCAGATAGATGGCACTGGCCACCCATCCCGCCATCCAATAGGGCGGGTGGTGCTCCACCCTCATATTCAGCAAGCGCCAAGCCTGAATGATGTAGCTGCCCACCGCCGCATACATGAAGCCGGAAAACAGGGGCACGCCCCACAACTTGCTCCATGCCGGATCGGGGTAGGACCAGGACTTGATGCCGCTGGAGGTCTTGAATACTTCGAGCGCAAAGCCCAGCACATGAAACACACAAATGGCCTTGAGTTCATCCCAGCTTTCCATGCCTGACACCAGCATGCCCAACTGAATGACCAAGGCGATGAGCAGCAGCACATCGTAGCGGGCGACGCCCCATATGCCCGTACGCGGCACCAGCCACACCGACAGGAAAAACAATCCGGCAAACCAGCACGCCTGGGCTTCTTTGCGTGTGAATTCAAAAAGCTCCAAGGCCCAGCTTTGCCAAACAGCCGCATTCAATGGCAAGGTCAATGACTTCGTTTTATTCATGTTCAGGTCGCCAGCCCATTCAAATATTCAGGCGCTGCTGCCACCTGAATATGGCCCAAGGTGTAGCTGTGCCGCGCATGGCGCACCACCTGCACGGCCTGCACCGGGGCTTTTTCCAGCGCAAAGCGTTGCAATGCGCGGTGCGGTTTTTCGTCGTACAGCTTGGATTCCACCAACTGCGTGAGCTGGTTTTTTTCGCTCAGCGCAAAGTCCACCTCGGCGCCATCTTTGGTGCGGATGTAGTGCAAGCCCGCCTCTTTGCCTTGCACATCGTGCTGCCATTGCACCTGCTTGAGCAAGGCGGTGGCCACCAGGTTTTCAAAGCGCAGGCCTTCGTCGCCTTCGACCAGGCCGGTGTCGTAAAAATAGACCTTGGGGGTTTGCAGCACCGAGCGGGCGATGTTGTCGTGCCAGGGGCGCACCACAAACACGATGTAGAGCGCCTCCAGAATGTCGAGGTATTTTTTCAGCGTCACGGGCGACACGGCCAAGTCTCGAGCGATGCTGGCCAGCGACAGGGGCGAGCCCACACGCGAGCGCAGCATTTGGGCAAACAGGCGGATGGCGTTGACCTCCTGAATGCGCGAAAACTCCTGCACGTCGTTGCGCACCAAGCCGTCAAAGTATTGCCTGCGCCAGCGCTCGGCCTGTTCGTTATCAGGCGCCAGACAGGGCTCGGGAAAGCCGCCACGCTCCAGCAGGTGGGTCAACGCCGCATCGGGCGTGGCCCCGGTTTGCTCACACCATTCGCGCACCGACAGAGGGTGAAGACGCAAACCGAAAAAGCGTCCGGCCAGCGATTCGCCACTTTGGCGGAAGGTGTCCATGCGGGCGCTGCCCGTGACCAGCAGTTGCTGGCTGGCGGGTTTGCCGTCATAGACGCCTTTGAGCCATGCTTTCCAGTCGGGCATTTTGTGGATTTCGTCGAGCACCAGCAGCGTCGCTTGAGGACTCCAGCGCTGGTTCAGGATGAGCGCCCGGTCGGCTGGCACGTCGTAGTTCAGGTATTGCCCGCCTTGCTGGGCGATCAGTTGGCGGCTGAGCGTTGTTTTGCCCACCTGGCGGGGGCCGGTGAGGAACACCATTTTGCGGGCCAAGTCGGCCTGCACACGGTCGTCTAGGTAGCGTTTCATGGGCGCTATTTTGCGACTTTTTAAAAGTACTTTGGAATTTAGTCGCGACTTTTATTCAAAGCTCTGAATAAAAGTCGCGGATATGGGTTGTCAACGTACCAAGACTCGTACAGCCCACGCCCGCACTCAACGCACCCGATCCACCCACTGCTTGATCAAGTTGGCCACTGTTTTGTCCGCGCTGTTGATCGAATAGACCTCGGACATGTGGCTGTGGCCCATAAGTTTGTAGAGGCCGGGGCATTGGCCCGCCTTGCACAGCGCAGCGTTGAGTTGTTCGCTTTGGGCGTGAAAGTCTGGCGGGTCCAGCTCGGCATACGCCAGGAGCAGGGGCACCTTGGCGGCCACCAGGCCGGGCACGGCCGAGCGAGCGGGGTATTGCGCGGCGTCTTTGCCAAAGTAGGCTTGCAGGGGCGGGTTGACCTCCGAAGTGGCCGGGTCAAAGAGGCCAGAGAGCAGAACGGCACCAGCCAAGCCCGAGCCAGGGACGACATGGAACTGCGGGTGCGCCACGTATTGCGCCACATGGGCAGCACCGGCCGAGTGGCCCATGAGGATGATGCGCTGGGGGTTGCCGCCGCTGGCGGCGATGTTTTCACGCACCCATTTCAGGGCGGACTGGATGTCTTGCTGCGCGGCAGGCCAGGGGTTGGCCGGGGCCAAGCGGTAGGTCATGTTGACGCCGACCATGCCCTGGCGCACGGCCCACAGCATGATGTTGTCGTAAAACGGGCTGTCACCGGTGCGGCGCTCGCCGCGCATGAAGGCGCCGCCGTGCACGAACACCAGCACGGGCTGGCCCGCCTGCGGTTTGTCGGAGGTGAACACGTCCAGCAGGTTTCGGGCATCTGCGCCATAACGCACGTCGCGGCGCACCTGCACGCCCGCATAGGGCTCGCGCTCGGCCAGCGGGGCGTAGAGTTTTTCGGTGGGCGGCGGTGCGACGACGGGGCCGATTTTGCGCAGTTCTGCGGCGATCTGCGGCGTCACGGCAGAAGGCAGCGCGACAGTTTTGGATGAAGGCGCAGAAGCACACCCCACCAAGGCCAAAGACATCAGAACTCCACAAACGATGCGCATGACAAGAACTCCGGTTGGATCAAAAAGGTACTCAGGCCGTTGATGCAGAGGCTATGGCGCATGATGCGCCGCACTTGGCGCCGTCCATGTCGCTGGTGAGTCATGCCACACCCCGCCGCGCTGTGCTCCGACATGGCAGGCATATGGATTCGGCCCGATGAAGTCTGAGCCGGGTGTTGCCAGTTGCAATGTTTGTGTGGGAGCTTGCCCTGCAAGCGAAAAGCCTGGGGTCCTCAAGCGTCTGATCGCCAGCAGGGCTAGCGCCCACAAGGTGCAAGTTCGAAGTCACCCTGCAGACTTCGCTTGCTGGATCAATAAGCTTCTGGATTGCCGCGCTTCACTCGCCATGACGGTGGTGTTGTGCGATACCGCTTTCCCCGTCATCGCAAGGAACTTGTGACTTGGCGATCCAGTCAGTGCTTGAGCGAATCCCCATGACGGATCAAGAGCGCCTGCGTATCAAGCCTTGGCCAAATGCTGTTTGGCCAGTTCCACATACCAATCGAGACACCCCGGGTTGGCCATGGCGTCCTTGTTGACGACCTTCTCCAACGGCTGACCGAGCATGAGTTTCTTGATCGGCAGTTCCTGCTTTTTGCCGGACAAGGTGCGCGGAATCTCAGCCACCTGAAAGATTTCGTTGGGGATAAATCTCGGGCTGAGCGCCACCTTGATGGCGTTGTTGAGCTTGGCTTGGAGCGCTTCGTCCAGCGTCGTGCCGGGGCGCAACACCACAAAGAGCGGCATGTAGCTTTCCTTGCCCAAATACTCCAGGTCCACGACCATGGAGTCCATGACTTCGGGCAGGGCTTCGACGGCGCTGTACAGCTCGCTGGTGCCCATGCGCAGGCCGTGGCGGTTGATGGTGGCGTCGCTGCGGCCAAAGATCACGCAGCCTTCGCCCTCGCCCTTTGTTTCCGGGTCTGCGTTGCCAATGCGCAGCCAGTCGCCGTGGCGCCAAACGCCACCCATGCTGGCCGGGCCGTCGCCGCCACCGGGTTGTCGGCCATGGCCTGCGGGGTACATCTCGAAGTAACTGCTCAGGTAACGGGCGTTTTCTTTGTCGCCCCAAAAGAACAGCGGCATCGAAGGAATGGGCTGCGTGCAAACCAACTCGCCCACTTCGCCCTTGACCGGCACGCCGGCTTCGTTCCACGATTCGACTGCGGCACCCAGCATGCGGCACTGCATGACACCGGGCTCTTGAGGCAGCTCGCGGTGGCCGCCCACAAAGGCGCCCGCAAAGTCGGTGCCGCCCGAAATGTTGCACCACCAGATGTCGGTGCCGATCTTCTTGAACTCTTCGGTGCCCCAGCTTTGCGTCTCAGGTGACAAGGGCGAGCCGGTGGTGCCCAAAGCGCGGATCAGCGACAGGTCGCCGCAACGCGACAGGTCAACACCGACCTTTTGGCAGTTGGCAAAAAAGGCCGCACCCGCGCCAAAGAAGGTGACCTTTTCTTCAGATGCCATGCGCCACAAAATGCCCCAATCGGGGTTGTCTTTGCTGCCGCCAGGGTTGCCGTCATAAATCACGCAGGTCACGCCATTGAGCAGGCCCGCGACCTGGGCGTTCCACATGACCCAGCCGGTGGAGCTGTACCAGTGAAAGCGCTCGCCAAAGCTGTTGGCGTGGTAGCTGCAACCCACGTCGTTGTGCAGGATTTTGTTGGCCAAGGCCACGATCACGGTGCCGCCGTGGCCGTGCACGATGGGTTTGGGCAGGCCGGTGGTGCCGCTCGAGTAAACGATCCACAGCGGGTGGTCAAAGGGCAGCCACATAGGCTCGAAGACCTGCACCTCGGCGTCGTCGCGAGAGGTGACCACCGACATGGGCACGCTCGCAGCCACGTCGCACTGGGCGATGTCGACGGTGCCGAGGTTGTCATGGATGATGACGTGCTGCACGCTGGGCAGGGCGTCCTTGAGCTCCTGCACCACGGTCATGCGGTCAAAGTCTCGCCCGCCATAGCTCACGCCGTCCACAGCGATCAGCACCTTGGGCTCGATCTGCTTGAAGCGGTCGAGCACGGCGTTGGTGCCCATGTCGGGGGCGCAAATGCTCCACACGCCGCCCACGCTGACGGTGGCCAAAAACGCCACCATGGCCTCGGGGATGTTGGGCAGGTAGGCGGCCACGCGGTCACCCGGCTGCACGCCGTGCGCCTGCAGGTGCAAAGCCATCGCGGCCACCTGGCGGCGCAGTTCGGGCCAGCTCATCTCTCGGCGCAGGCCTTTTTCATTGATGCTGATGACCGCCGGGAATCCGGCCGCATGCGCGGGCTGGACATGGCGCAGCACCTGGTGTGCGTAGTTGGTCTTGGCACCGGGGAACCACTTGGCGCCCAGCATCACGTTGTCTGCCAGCACGGCGGTGTGCGGGGTGGGCGACTCCATTTCGAAGTAATCCCAGATGCTTTGCCAAAACCCATCCAACTCGGAGACCGACCAGCGCCAGAGGTCGTTGTAGGTGTCAAACGTCAGGCCGCGCTGGTCACGCAACCAGTTCTGGTACAGGCGAATCTGCGGCACATAGGGTGCGGGAGCGTGGGGCAATGTGGCTTTAGTCATGACACTGAGCGTAGCAGTGGCCATGCCCGGCTGTCACGACCCACACCCCTCAAAACATGCGCATAGGTGACAGGTTTATCGGCTCACGGTTTCGCAACGGCCCTGGCCTGATGCCAAGCCACGAAAGTCACTGGTCCATTGGGCCTGGCGCAGATCAATCTGAATGCGCTCGTTGTCGATGGCGGTGGACACGCCATGGGGATGGATGGAAAAACTGTATGGCGTCAGCCCGTCAATGCGCACGTTGCGGATGGTTTTGCGGTCCCAGTCGATTTGCACCTCGCGCACCCAGGTGCTGCGGGCGGGCAGGTAGGCCACCGCACATGACAAGGTCACGGTTTGTGGCGCGGCCTGCGCCTGGCAGGCCCAAGCCAAGGTCAGCGCGCCAAGATGCAGAGGTTTCACTCGGCACCGGAGCCTTGGCTCATGCGTGCGCTTTTCCAATACACATCGTCCCCGCCGTTCATCCGGTTGAGCACACGGGCCAGCACAAACATCAAGTCCGACAGGCGGTTAAGGTACTGACGGGGCGTGTCATTCAGCGCTTCTTCGTTGCCCAGCGCCACACAAGCACGCTCGGCGCGACGCGCCACGGTGCGGCACACATGGGCTTGCGACGCGCCACGGGTGCCTGCGGGCAAGATGAACTCTTCGAGCTTGGGCAGTTGGGCGTTGTATTTGGCCAGCGCCGTGTCGAGTGCCGCGACAGCCTCTTCCTTGAGCAATTCAAAACCGGGAATGGACAGCTCGCCCCCCAGGTTGAACAGCTGGTGCTGCACCTCGACCAGCACATCACGCACGTCAGCGGCCATGTCTTCGCACAGCAGCACGCCGATGTTGGAGTTGAGCTCGTCCACCTCGCCCATGGCGTGCACACGCAAGCTGTTTTTGGACACCCGCTGGTTATTGCCCAAGCCGGTGGTGCCGTTGTCGCCGGTGCGGGTGGCGATTTGTGTGAGTCGGTTGCCCATGGTGTCCTTTACTTTCAATGTCCATCACTTACAGGTCACTGCAATGCCCGTATCGAATCAGATTAGCGAGCCATGCCAAAAATATTGGCCGCGTCTGCGGTCTGCAAGGATTTCTCCATCCTTGGCCGCAAATCAATGGCGTGTACGTCTGCCTGCACTGGCCCAAAGCCCCATTTTTTCATGAGCTTGCTGCCAAAAGCTGACGATCCTACCCCAAGCACACGCGCTGGAAACGGGCTGTGCTGTTTGAAAATGCCAGGCAATGCGTTGCACAAACTGGCAAACGCCAATGCTGCACGTGTCGGTTGGTTCTGCCTCAAGGCGGGGGTTGACGATCATGCTGCCAACGTACCACAGACCGGTGCAATCGTCTGTGCACGACAGGATGTCCCGCGCCTCAATGGATTCCTCGTCAATCACCCCCACACGCAAGCGTTCATAAAAGTCCGTCGTCAACTGCCACACATCGGCATACGCCAGCAATTCGTCTTCTTGTAATAAGACGATAAAACCAGCGCCATTTTTGCCGACACAACGCGCCAACTCATCAGGCTGACGGTGCAGACCCTTGCCGTAGGCCTGCTCTTCCCACTGGCAAATGAGGGTCAGGTAGTGGTGCTGTGCGGTGGCGCTCAGTCTTAATTCATTGAATGTGAGTGTTTTCATCAAACTTTTGAACCATTTTGAAATCAAAAACGATTTATGCATGAGTCCTACTCAAACCTTTGTCCACTGCACCCTAAGGAGCTTCACCATGCGTTTTCGTCAACCCACCCACTTTTTGCTTTCATTGATGGCCATTGCCGCGCTTTCGGCTTGTGGCGGAGGTTCAAGCAGCACCCCTGATCAGACCAACAACAACACAGACTCTGCTGACACTCAAGTGAGTGCTGCAGCCACCAGCAACGCCAGCGCCATGGGTGCCGAATTGATGGCGTCGGGCGTTTACGACCTGATGGCAGACATTGGCGACACCTGGCGCGTGACACTCAATACCAACAACAACACCTTTACGCTCAAGGTGGTCAGCACCGCCTATGGACTGCGTGACCTGCAAGGCACGATTTCAGCGGGTACGGCCACAGGCTCACGCACAAGCTACACCCTCCAAACTGGCGGCAGCGACATCGGCAAGCTGACTACCGACAGCAGCACGCAAAGCGTTAGCGGTAATCTGAAAATCGGCAACAAAGAAGCCAGCGTGAGCGGAACGGCCTACAAAGCCACCGCCTTGAGCAAGCTCGCGGGCACCTACAACTTCATGATGGCGTCCCGCGATGCCGTCAGTGGCGGCAGCTTGGACTTTGGTGTGGGTCAAATCAGGATCGCCGCCGATGGCACGCGTGCATCCCTGTGCCGCAGCGGTCAATTCGTCAGCGATATCTGCACATCCGTGGGGGGCAGCACGCCGCAAGAAGCCTCTGTCGCGCTCAGCCTGGACAGCAACGGTCTCATCACATTCGCCAACTTTGGCAAGGCCACCGTCATCGCCAGCAACCTTGGAAAGGCCTTGACGCTGGACATGAACCGCACGAACGAAGAAGGTTATCTGCGCACAGGCGTCTGGTATCTGAGCGAAGTCAAATCACTGTCCGAGTCCGCGATCAACGGCAACTGGACTTGCAACCTGGGCGGCCAATCCAGCAACACCCTCGCCATCACAGGCACCAGCGTCACAGGCGCAGGACTTGGAAACGTGACCACCGGCAAAGTGAAATACAACAACATCAACCACACCGACAACACCTGGTTCCCATGGGCGGGCTTTGCCGCTGGCGGCGCCACCACCGATCCCGTGTCGGACTATTCGCTGGTGTTGCCGCTGTCTGCGACCTTGGTGGTGATGGAGTGGGATGGGCGCATCCGCGTTTGCAACAAGAACGGTAGCAATTGACACTGATGAAGGATGCCTCAGCAAATAAATTGCTGAGGCATCTGGAGTTTCTTATTTTCTTGCGCTACATATTTATTGGAATTGCTCCTTTATTTTCAAGCTCCTTGATGATTTTGTGATTTAAATACTCCCCCCACCCCATCCATACAAATAAAATTCCGATTCCGAAAAATGGAATCAAAGGAATGCCCAGCAAAATCAAAATAATAGCCAAAAATATTTTTGAAGAATAGCAATACAAAACACCATCTTCTCTTTTGACACCCAAAATCAAAGATTTGCGCATATAAATTGTTACGCGCTCGCCAACTATCAAAAAGGAATCCAACGAAGTGGGTATTCTTACTTTTTGAATTATTTTTTCATCTATTTTAATCACACTGTAAGTCGTAATTCCTTTTGGAGATACTACAGCGTTACCCAACAAAGAAATATGACCTTCGATCTCTTTCATAACCAACCCCTTTCATTTTAAAAAACCAAATTAATTAAATCAAATTGAAAATTTACCTTTAAACAATCAAAAGCACTTTGTGAATATGTAAATTCAAATTCCTTTGAATTTATATTCAACACTCACTGCCCTGCAATGACCGTCTGCAGCGTGTTCAAGATGTTTTCTCTTCTTTGATTGCCGCTGGGGTGGCGTTCATACACGCCGTCGCCGAGCTGCTTGAGCACATCGATCACGTTTTGACCGCTCAGGTTGTTTGGGGTGACTTTTCCGACCGGGGCAATTTGCTGCGTGATGCGTTGCATCTTGCTTTGCAGCTTTTTGGGGTCTGCCAAGCGTTGGCTCATCCAGCGGATGGAGCAGCTGTCGGCCTGCAGCTCTTGTTGTTCAGAAAAATCCACCACCAGCTTTTTCAAGGAGGTGCCAAAAGCGAGGATGGAACCCGGTGAGGACTGCTGATTGGAGGCGATGAATTTGCTGAGGTTTTCAATCGTGTCTATGCCGTCGACCAGCCGGGCTTGATAGGCGCGTGTTTGATGACGTTGAAGGACATGGGAAATCTCGTGACCGATCACGAAATACGCATAGTCCAAGTCGGCGTCATCTTCAAAAAGATCCCGGTCGGCCACGATGATGCCCCCTGGCAAAGCAGAGGCACTGCGATGGCTGGCTTTGCTCACCAGAATTTTGAAGTTGTAAGGCAAGGGTTGTGGCAGCAACTTCACCAGATCGTCCATGACGGTGCGGGCCTTGCGATAGATGCGCTCAGACGCCTTGTTTCTGCGCTCATCCAGAATGTCGGTATCTTGCAACAGCGTTTCGCCCAGCTTCATCTCCAACTCTTGGGGCAACCAGTTCAGGTTGCGCGCTGCCATCTTGATCACATCGGCGGGCTTGTACTGAGGGGCACCGCCTCCGCCCGGCGTCAGCATGCTCAAAGAACCCTGCAATTTCATCTTCCCAGCCAACATCAGCAAAGATGCGGCGTTATCAGTGATGCCAAACGGCTGCACGGGTTCGTTGCACAGAGGGTCCAACACGCTGCTGGAAACCGAGCTGATCTGGGTGATGTCAATGATGTTGAGTCCCGTCGAACTGGTGGCGGCTTTACCACTGTCGTTGTTGACTTCATCGTTCGGCTCCGCGGCCTTTTCCGGCGCGTTCACGGCTTTCTTGAAGAAATTACCGATGGAGGAAAGGGCCGATCCCACTGCTTTTTGAACGGATTCTGAGGACAGCGCCTCCTTGGCAGGCTCCGCCGCTGGGTCCTGCGCATAGGTGCCAGAGCCCAAGCCTGCGGCGCCGATGCACAGCATGAGCATGCTCAGGCGCGTCAAGCGCTTGACACCAAAAGTCGCCGTGTTGTAGCTGCCATATTTCACGAGCTGGTTTGACATGGACTTCATGATCACTTCTCCTTGTTCATGTCAGAAAAAATGCGATCACGGTCGAAGATCAGATCAGCCTCGTCATAAATTGCGGCTGTATAGATGTTTCTGATTTCAGGACTCACGTCGGCTTTTGCCAGCGCCGCCAACCTTTGCTGCAAGGTGTCCTGGCTTTCTGCGTCCAGCACTTTCATGCGGCCCCAGTAATCGTCGCGGCCAGTCAGCAGCTGCCACTTGTAGCTCACGCCTGCTTGGAATTTCTCAGCCGGTATCACCACTTTGGCGCCAGGTTTTCTCAGATCCACCACCTTGGTCGATCCTGCAAAAATGTTCAGGCTGATCAAGCCCTCTGCCACTTTGTCCTGCAGATCAAATGTGAGCCCTTCCGCCCGAACCATCACCACACCTGACGGGATGCCACGCGGTGGATCATCAAAGCGCTTGCCGCCCGTTTTGCCATGCTTCATGAAGGCTTTCCACACCTCATCAAGAGACTGGGCTTTCAGGCCAGGCACCAGCGTGCAGGGGTTTGTCTTGGCCATATCCTTGGCCAGACTGCTGGTCGCCGCATCGGGGGGCAATCGCAGTTGGCAGTCTTGCGCCGATTGCGCCGATTGCGCCGATACGTCGATGTGCAGGGCGCACACCCAGGACGCAATCGCCAGCTTGCGCAGGGCTGCCAGGGTTTGACTTTGTCTCATGTTTTGTTCCTCGTGGATCTTCTTTTCTTCACTTCAAGCGCTTTCTGCGGATCAATGCCCGAACGTCTGCAAATACGTCGCTGCGACCAACACCGCCCAGAAGGCGCAGGTTTTCAAGACTGAAAACACTTTGCCGATGGCCATCAAATCCTTCATTTTTTTCGGACGCCCGAAAATTCGGCCCGCTTTGGATGCGTGGCTGTGTGTGCCCGACTTTTCATTCGCGTCTTGCGTATCGGCATGACTTGGGTGGGGGTTCTTGTGGCCTGCCCTGCCCTGCGCATCTTTCAGGCGCAATTGAGGTTGGTAGACATAGGCGAAGACTTGCACCAGCAACGCCAGGTAAAAAATGATCATCAAACTCTCGAAGATCAAACCAGACAAATGGGTCAGCGCTTGCGCCCCCCAAAACCAGGCCAGAAGCACCACCCACACACCCATGCCCAACATGCACAGAATGTTGTTCATCACCCGCGTGATTTCTTCGGGCAAAGCTTCTTCAAGGTCCAAAGACCTGTGCCGCCAGGCGTTCTCTGATTCTTCTTCAAGCAACTCATTGAGCTTTTCGACAGGCCCCGACACAAAACCATCCAACAGCATGGACACCGCAATCAAAATGGGCGCGATCACCAGCCCCTGGGTTTCAAGCAAGTAATGCGCTGAAAATATAAAGAACAGCGTCAAGCCCAGGTAGGCCACCACAAACAAGACCAGGATCAAGGCACCCAAAGCAACCTTGTGGCCATTCCCATGAAAGTGGTGATCGAGTTTTCGCCAATCCACATAGGTCGACCAAAAGTAATTGACCAGCCAGGCAAATCCCATGGCGATCCCCATGTCCAGCAGAAACGCAAACAAAGGTGACGGCGCCTTGACAGGCTCTTTCAAGTTCACGATTCGCACCCCGTGCACCACAGCCCCGGCTTGTTCGCCAATGCCCGTCAGGAAACTGTCATCACGGCCCCAATCCCCTCCCAGCAAAACCGGGCTGTCCTGCAACGAAGGAAGCCTTTCAAATGTGTCGCCGTCCAGTGGGATCACGGCCAATTGGTGGATGGCGCTGCGGAAATGAAGGGGGGCGCTTTCATGGTGGATGGCTGCATCCGATGTGCTGCGCTGTTCATTCAGCCAGGGATTGGCTTCTGGCGTGCTGGCAGATTGAACCTGCGTGCAAATGTAGGCTGAGGGACCCTCGCGCATTTGCTCAGCGATCCGGGCTTTCAAATCATCCCCCTCACCGACATCGTGTTCTGTGACGATGCCCATGGCAGCATCGAGTCGGCCATCTGCAAACGCCAATCCGGCTTGGCATCGAGCGTTCATCCACGCATGCTTTTTCTCTCGCAAGGCCGGGTTGCTGGTGGCAAAAGGCACCAGCGCAATCAATCGTTCACTGTTTTCATCGAGCAAACTGTCCAGGCGTGCTTGGCACTGCACATCCATCGCGTTGTTGCCCATCATGGGCGACAGGTCAAAATCAACCGCCAGTCTTTGGGGTGATTTGGCCAAAACCCTTTGGATATCGCCCGCCAGTACACACCGGTCCAGTGGTGTTTTCTCGCCATACCGGGTGACAAAGTCGGCTTCCTGGATCAGTACAACGGCAGGCATGCCTGACTGAAAACTCACAGGCGTTTGCGCCCCCGTCGTAGGCAAACTGAACAAGACCAACCAGGACAATTTGGTGAACAACTGCAAATAGCCCAGATGCTCCAGAACGATGGTCATGGCGGCACTGAAGGCTGCGGCAGCCCAGTGGCCCATGAAAAACCTGATGACGGTCAGTTTTTGGAATTCACAAGTCAGGTTTTTAAACCATGTGTTGAGCTTTGATGTCATGAATAGCGGGCATTGCGGGGAAGATACGAACCACGTTTTGGCTGACCGGACCGTGTTTCGATAGTCATTCTTTAATATTACTTAAAGATTACTTTGATCGTACTTCAATGCGCAATGACCGCTAAAATCGCCCCGCACCCGCTGTTGCGTGCGAGGGTGGTACTCACTGATCATCCCCATCGTCAGGCAACCACCGACCCACGCCCGGCTCCTTGCAGACCAGGCGCTGGGCCTGGTCCAGGGGCACGGTGGACAACACGGTGCCTTGCCCCAAGGGCCCTTCGTAGGCATAGCCCTTGACCTGTTGCCCCGCATGGTGTTGTTGATAGGTCTGCAATTTGTAAACAGCACCGTTGCTGCATTGGCCTTCCACCAGGGGGGATGTCAGGGTGGTCTGCGCTTGTGCCACAGCCAAGCCCGCCACAAGGCCCAGCGCGATCAGCGTTTTAGAGAATTGCATGTCGACTCCTTTAATCAATGTTTGCGACATCTTTTAGTGTCCGCAATGAGTGCCTAAGGTTCACTTTTTTAAAACTCTTCTAGAATTCGCAGGCCCTGACTTTTGCCTTCTGCCATGAGCCACTTGCCTGAATCCACCCTGAAACACCTGTTGGCCCAAATCAGTCCCAAAAATCCGCAAGCGTTTGAGCGCATCTACCAGTCCTACCACGACGATGTGTTTCGTTTTGTCATGCACATGCGCGCCGATCGCGAAGATGCGGATGAGATCGTCAACGATGTTTTTTTTGCGCTGGGCAAGAACCCATTGGCCTTCAAGGGCGACTCATCGTTTACGAGCTGGTTGTTGAGCATTGCCAAACACAAGGTTTATGACCGCATGCGCAAGCAGGGCAGGCGCATTCGCACCGAGTCCATGGAGGATCTGGAAGTCTGCGATTGGCCAGACCCTGCGGGCGATACGCCGACACAAGCCATAAACATCGAAGACGGCGAGGCCTTGTCACACTGCCGCGAGCAGTTGCCGGACCTGCAAAAAGAGGCGATTTATTGGGCCTATTCAAAGGATGCCAGCATGGATGAGATTGCCGTCATTCAGCAGTGCGCCATCGGCACGGTGAAGTCACGGCTGCACAACGCCAGAAAGTTTTTGCGCCAATGCATCCAGAAATTTAACCAAGGACCCCAGTCATGAACGAGCCACAAACAGATGAACTTCGGTTTGACGAGAATGTGCCGTTTTATGTCAACGGCACCTTGGCCGCCCAAGAGCGCAGCTGGATGGACAGCCATTTGGCCCAGCATCCTCACAAGCGTGCCGACATTGAGCAAGCCCACCAAGAGCGCCTGCACAGTCAACGCTTGCGCTCGAACATTCCCGAGTCCGTGCGCCTGGCGCGGCTGTACCGCGAACTGAACTGGCACAAAGCGCCTGTTGCGCCCCAAGCCCAAGCTCAAACCCCCCAGGGTGCGCGCGATGTGCTGGCCGGGCCGTGGATCAGTGCGGTGGCTGGCGTTGTACTGGGTGGGTTACTGGTCACGGGCATGGGGCTGTTGTCCCCTCAAGGCGGCTCAACAAGTCAAGGCCTGGAGCGTTTCCGGGGTGAGCAGGTCAATTGCATACAGGCTCTCGGCATTCGCATTGCCTTGTCGCCTCAGGTGCAGTGGGTCCATGTGGTGCAAATGCTGCGCACGCTGCAATTGCAGCTGATCAGCGGCCCCAATCAAGATGGCGAAATCTGGGTGCGTGGCTCTGCGGGTTCGTCCACGCCAGAAACACTGGCCTTGCTGCGCAACAGCCCATGGGTGGAGCAAGCCATCCCTGTGGATGTGGATCGCGCAGCCGCTGCATGTCCCCGGTAATGCGGCTGGCCTTTGTGGCACTGTGCTGGCTGAGCGCCCTGCTGGCCCCGCCCCTGCTGGCCCAAACGTCCGAATCCCGACCGCCCGAAACCCAGCGCAATCAGACACGCAAGTTCGCCTTGGTCATCGGCAATGGCCAATACGCAGGCGCCAACCGCGCACTGAAAAACCCCACCCAAGATGCGCGCCTGATGAGCGAAACATTGCTCAAACTCGGCTTCGAGGTGCAAACACACCTGAATTTGTCGCGCGCTGACATGAGCCAGCGTGTATCAGCCTTTGCAGCCGCCTTGCCTGCCGGGGCCACTTCCTTGGTGTTTTATGCCGGACATGGTTTGCAAATCAATGGCGCCAGCTACCTGATGCCGGTGGACATTCAGCTGAGCAGCGAACAAAACGTGCAGCTGCGCGCCTACCCCTTGCGGCGCTTGCTGGATGAGGTGTCTTCCGCGGCGTCCGCCGTGAACATCGTGATTTTGGATGCCTGTCGCGACAACCCGTTTCAGCCGCCACCGCCCGTCCGTTACCGCAGCAATGGCCCCATGGGCCTGGCCCGGGTGCTGGCGCCACGCGGCACGTTGCTGGCCTATTCCACGCAACCCGGTCAGCTGGCCGCCGATGGCGTGGGCGCCAACAGCACCTACACCGCCACCTTGGCCAAAACCCTGCTGGACCCGGGGCTGACTCTGGAAGACATTTTCAAAAAAGTGAACACCCTGGTGCGCAATGCCACCCGGGACGATCAGATTCCCTGGTTCGAAACCTCCCTGACGGACGCCTATTTCTTGATTCCGCCTGAAGGCACCCGCATCACGGCGGGTCAAAGTTTGCGCTCAGGGGTCGGCAGCAGCGTGCAAGGCCCACAGCGCGCAGCATTCCCCGCTGAAGCCACCTTGCCCACACTCTGGTTTTTGGGCATGCAAGCGCATGAGCTGGGCAAACTGCAGGCACACATGGACCAGCTGATCGATGACTTGGGCGCCACAGACATGCCCAAATGGCAGCAACAAGCCGAAGGCGGCAATGTGGTGGCCATGACACTATTGGGTCGCCTGCACCTGCATGGCGCTGCGCCATGGCGTGATGCAGCCAGCGATGCATCCGTGCCGCTGGTCAGCGACAAATCCAAGGCCTTGCACTGGTTTCAAAAGGCCGCCGATCAAGGTTTCCCGATCGCTCAATTTGAGCTGGCCACGATGTACCGTGCGGGAGACGGGGTCAACCCGGACCAAGCCAAAGCCCGTGAATTGCTGCAAAAAGCCAGCAAGGCCCGCTACCGCCGTGCTGAGATGGAACTCTTGGAGCTGAACATCTTCGGTGCCGCTCCCCGCTGAACACATTCAGCACCGGTAGCGCCAACCCGGCACGTCCAACACCCAAGTACCCGGGCCGCTCACCTGCGTGACACCTTGTTTTGGCAAGCCTCTTAAACTCTGGGACATCTGATCCCCCAGAACATTGACGATCATCCGAAGAGGATTGCCCCATGAACGCCCCCACCGCCACCGCCCACTTAGCCCCCGAAGTTGCGCAACGCGCTGTGCCCGAAGCCTTTTTGACGGCCCTCAAGGCCCGCTTTGGCGATAACTGTTCCACCGCCCTGGTTGTGCGCGAACAGCATGGCCGCGACGAGTCGGCCTTCACCCATGTGCCTCCCCCAGCAGCCGTGGTGTTTGCCGAAAACACCCAGGACGTTGCCGACGCGGTCAAGCTGTGCGCTGAATACAAAGTGCCGGTCATCCCCTTTGGCGTGGGCTCTTCGCTCGAAGGACACTTGCTGGCGGTGCAAGGCGGCATCAGCATTGACCTGATGCGCATGAACAAGGTACTGGCCATCAACGCCGAAGACCTGACGGTGACGGTGCAGCCGGGCGTCACGCGCAAGCAGCTCAACGAAGAGATCAAGTCAACCGGCTTGTTCTTCCCAATCGACCCCGGCGCGGACGCGACCATTGGCGGCATGAGCGCCACCCGCGCCAGCGGCACCAACGCCGTGCGCTACGGCACCATGCGCGAGAACGTGCTGGCGCTCGAAGTGGTGACCTCGTCGGGCGAAGTGATCCGCACTGGCACCCGCGCCAAGAAGTCCAGCGCCGGCTACGACCTGACCCGCCTGATGGTGGGCAGCGAAGGCACGCTGGGCGTGATGACCGAAATCACCGTGCGCCTGTACCCCCTGCCCGAAGCCATCTCGGCCGCGATCTGCTCGTTCCCGAGCATCGAGGCCGCTGTGCGCACCGTGATCCAGACCATCCAGCTGGGCGTGCCGATTGCCCGCGTGGAGCTGATCGACCACAACACCGTGCGCATGGTCAATGCCTACGCCAAGCTGGGCCTGCGCGAAGAAGCTTTGCTCTTGATGGAGTTCCACGGCTCGCCTGCGGGCGTGAAAGAACAGGCCGAGACGGTGCAAGAAATCGCCAGCGAATTTGGTGGCAACGCCTTTGAATGGGCCACCACACCCGAAGAACGCACCCGCCTGTGGACGGCCAGGCACAACGCCTACTTTGCCGCCGTACAAAGCCGCCCCGGCTGCCGTGCCATCAGCACCGACACTTGCGTGCCCATCAGCCGCCTGGCCGATTGCCTGCTGGATTCAGTGACCGAGACCGATGCCAGCGGCATCCCTTACTTTTTGGTGGGCCATGTGGGCGACGGGAATTTCCACTTTGGCTATTTGATCGACCCGAACAACCCGCAAGAATGCGAAACCGCCGAAGCGCTGAACCAGCAACTGGTCAGCCGTGCCCTGCGCTTGGGTGGCACCTGCACCGGTGAGCACGGCATTGGCCTGCACAAGATGGACTTCTTGCGCACCGAAACCGGCGAAGGCGCAGTGGACATGATGCGCACCATCAAGCGGGCGCTGGACCCGCACAACATCATGAATCCGGGGAAGATTTTCTCGATGTGATTGTCGACTTCGGTGCTTGTTGCTCCGAACAGTTGAAAGCAGCCATCCGATAACCAGGTCGCCGGCTTGAGCCCTGATATGGGGCCTGCGCCCAAGCCAGCAAATGTCGGACTCTTCGAGTACCGACCTACAGGGCAAGGCCTGTGGGTTTTCGTAGGTCGGTGGTCGAAGACCCCGACTTGGGCCTGCTGGAGTCCGCAAAAGATGAATCAGGATCTGCTCCCAAGCCAGCAAATGTCGGACTCTTCGAGTACCGACCTACAGGGCAAGGCCTGTGGGTTTTCGTAGGTTGGTGGTCGAAGACCCCGACATGGGCCTGGTAAAGCCCGCAAAAGATGAATCAGGATCTGCGCCGAGGCGGGCAAATGTCGGACTCTTCGAGTACCGACCTACAGGGCAAGGCCTGTGGGTTTTCGTAGGTCGGTGGTCGAAGACCCCGACTTGGGCCTGCTGGAGTCCGCAAAAGATGAATCAGGATCTGCTCCCAAGCCAGCAAATGTCGGACTCTTCGAGTACCGACCTACAGGGCAAGGCCTGTGGGTTTTCGTAGGTCGGTGGTCGAAGACCCCGACATGGGCCTGGTAAAGCCCGCAAAAGATGAATCAGGATCTGCTCCCAAGCCAGCAAATGTCGGACTCTTCGAGTACCGACCTACAGGGCAAGGCCTGTGGGTTTTCGTAGGTCGGTGGTCGAAGACCCCGACTTGGGCCTGCTGGAGTCCGCAAAAGATGAATCAGGATCTGCTCCCAAGCCAGCAAATGTCGGACTCTTCGAGTACCGACCTACAGGACAAAGCCTGTGGGTTTTCGTAGGTCGGTGGTCGAAGACCCCGACATGGGCCTGGTAAAGCCCACAAAAGTTGAATCAGGATCTGCTCCCAAGCCAGCAAACGTCGGACTCTGCGAGTGCCGACCTACGGGGCAAGGCCTGTGGGTTTTCGTAGGTCGGTGGTCGAAGACCCCGACATGGGCCTGCTGGAGCACTCAAAAGTTGAATCAGGATAGCGCTCAAGCCCGCACATGAGGTCTGCGCCGAGGCGATCAAACGTCGGACTCTGCGAGTGCCGACCTACGGGAGCCGTGCCATTGTGGGTGCTGGACCTGCTGGCTACAGGGGGCTTATGGCCCCCCATCGCTTGCAGGGCAAGCTACATGACAAAGTCAGATCGCCGGTGCCTTGACCGAGCCCCAAACAGCCTCAATGCCCATGCCAATGGCCAGCAGATTGCTGTCCGAGCCCAAGGGGCCGTCAATTTGCATGCCCACCGGCAAGCCGCCTGCCGTCAAACCTGCCGGAATCGACACGCTGGGGATGCCGGCATTGGTGCAGGGGTCGGTGTTGCGGATGCAAGTGCCAAAGGTGTCTTTGTCTTTTTGCACCACACCGCCGACGGTGTAGCTGAGGTTTTTGGAGCCATTGGCGGCGTCGATCTTGGGCGCGGCCAAGAGGGTCGTTGGGAACAGCACGCACTCCACACCTTGCGCTGCGAAATAGTCTTTGTAGAGTTTTTGCAGGGCTGGGCGTTTGGTGGCCATGATGCCCAAATACGCATCGTGGAAAGCGGCTTCACTGAAGGGGCCTTGAATGGCGCCAAAGGCACCCGCCACATCTGGGCTGGCAAGTTGATCCGCCACTTCCTTGACGGTTTTGACAGGCGCGTTATTGGCCGCCAGATATGCGGGAATGGCATGCACGGGTTCGTGCAGGGCAATCGGAAACGACATCTCTCCATTGATTGCCATGATGCCCGCCAGATCGGCATCGACAAACACCACACCCGCATCGGCCAGCTTTTTCTTGGCGGCTTCGGCCACAGGCTTGACGCTGTCGTCGAGCCCGGACCAAAAGGCCGCAGGCAGGCCAATCTTCAAGCCCTTGAGCGCTTTGGCGGTGGGCACCGCACCGCCCGTGATGACGGCGTCGAGCAAGGCCACGTCTGCCACGGTGCGACCCATGGGGCCGACGGTGTCGCGTGTGGTGCTGATCGGCAAGGCATCGGTGGCGGTGTCGGGATAGCGGCGGCCTTGGCCTGCGCCGTCGCCCACCGATGGCCGAAAGCCTGCAATACCGCAAAACGAGGCAGGCACGCGGGTGGAGCCGCCCGTGTCGGTGCCCAGGCCCACTGGCGCTATCCGCGCCGCGATGGCCGCGCCGTTGCCGCCCGACGAACCGCCCGGGATGCGGCTGGTGTCATAGGGGTTTTTGCAAGGACGGCTGGCTTCTTTGGTGATGGGGTCAATGCCCAGCGTGAAGTTGGTGCTGGTGATGCCGAAAGCCCACTCGTGCAGGTTGGATTTGCCCAGGATGATGGCGCCTGCGTCGAGCAGTTTTTGCACCGAGGGCGCGTTTTTTGTCGGCTGAAAGTTGCGCAGCGACGAGGTGCCACCCGTGGTCTTCAGGCCTTTGGTGTTGATGTTGTCTTTGACCAGCATCGGCAAGCCCGCCAGTGCGCCCAGTGCCTTGCCTGCGGCGCGGTCGGCATCGACTTGCTTGGCGGCCGCCAGGGCGCCAGCTTCGTCGAGGGTGATCAAAGCGTTGAGGTCTGACAAGGATTTGGCGCGGGCGATCAGGGTGGTGACGTAGCTTGTGGCCGTCATGTTGTCGGCCTTCATGGCTTCAAGTGCTTGCGTGGCGGTCAAGGCCAGTTGTTCGCTTGCAGTCAGCGCAACGGCGCGGGCATTGCCTCCGGACGCCGTCATGCTGACGCCGCCCAGCATGGCGGCGGCCGATACGGCGCCAGTGTTTTTAAAGAAATTTCGACGTGATGTGTTGGTAGGCATGGATGTCTCCTTTTCGGGTTGAAACGCCTGAATGAGCGTTCACTCGATGCTAGGAGACATGGCTTGGGAACCACCATCCTTGATCTTCAGGATGCCTTCACAAGCCTCAGGGCCTGAGTTTGTGCACCAGTGCTGCCCGGTTGCTCACGCCGACTTTGCGAAAGGCGTTTTCCAGGTGGGTGCGCACGGTGGTGGGGGAAATGGTCAGCGCCCGGGCAATTTCCTTGTCGGTCATGCCCAGCATCACCAGGCGGGCGGTGTCCTGCTCGCGGGTGGTCAAGCGTTGCGACAAGGTGTTCAGCGTCAACGCCTCGGGCTGGCTGGACCTTTGCGCACGGGCCAGCGCCGTCACAAAGGCCGGCTGCAGCATGTCCAGTAAACGCATCTCGTCGGGCGTGAAGTTGTCCCGGCGCTTGTCACGCCAGATGCGCATGTCGCCCAGGTTCTGGCCCTGGTGCCAGGCGTACAGGTTCACGCCCCAGTACAGACCGTCCTTGTTCAGGAAGTCGTTGAAAAATTCGGTTTTCTTCAGCTCGTCGATCGCGAGCACGTCGGTGGCGCGCACGGCCACCTGGTAGCGCTGCATGAGCGGGGTGATCGGGTCGTGGAACTGGTAATAACTTTCATACGCCCGCAGATTCATCGGGTCCATGTTGATCTGGATGGGCTGGGCAAAACTCTGGCTGCCCGGCTGCCAGACAAAGCTGGCGTAATACTGGGCCCCGAGCAGCTGCATGACCAAGTCACCCATGATCTCCCGGATTTCGGTTTCTTCATGGGGCTCGGCCAACGTCTGCATGATCTGACCCAACAAGGTCGTTTGTTTTCCACTCAGGTACATGCCCTTTGCCTTGTGCTTTTAAGCTGGTTGTGGATTAGATAACGATCTCACGCAGTTCCCAACCGGGTTTGCCCCCTCCTCAAAAGTCAGGAGATGACTACCGCGTGGCCCAGTTCATGATGTGCTCAGCAATTGGTCGATCTTGTGACACAGCACAGTGGGCTCAAACGGTTTGAGCATGACGTCGCTCAAACCAGAGGCTTTGAATCGCTCCAGGTCCATGGGATTGACGTTGGCCGTCAGGCCCAGAACAGGCAGTGCGTTTTGGGGTGCGCTGAACGCGTCGCGCAAGGTGCGGGTGGCCACAATGCCGTCCATCACCGGCATGACCATGTCCATCAGGACCAGGTTGACCGGATGATCTCGCAGCATGTCCAGCGCATTTTGACCGTTCATCGCTTCCAGAATATCGCTGTGTGGCCATGCGTTTTGCAGCACTTGTTTGACCAGCAAACGGTTGATGGGGTGGTCGTCAACGATCAGGAAACACCAGGGCTGCTGGTGGGTCTGGACAGCGGTTTTCAACAAGTCCGGTTTTTGCACCGGCGGCTGGGCCGCTTGCAAGGGCAGGCGCAACCAAAAGCGCGAACCCCGCCCAGGCTCGCTCTCAAAACCAATGTCCCCACCCAGCAGCTGCGCCAGTTTTTGCGAGATGGCCAGCCCCAGACCATTGCCACCGTAGCGCGACTGGATGTCACCCTCGGCCTGACTGAAGCGTTTGAAAATCTGTGCTTGCCGCTCTTTGGCAATGCCTATGCCTGTGTCTTGCACTGCAAAAACCACGCCAGGCTTGTCCCACAGGAGCTTCAAGACCACCGAGCCTTGGTGCGTGAATTTGAGCGCGTTGCCCAGCAGGTTGACCAGCACTTGCATCAGGCGGTGACGGTCGGTGTGCACCCACTGGGGCAAGTCGTCGTCCATCTCGATGCGGTAGTCCAACTTCATGCTTTTGACGCGGGGCCTGAACAGCTCAAAGGCGTGCTCAGCCACACTGCGCAGCTCGAAGGTCTCGGGCTGTATCACCAGCTGACCGGCTTGCAGTTGTGAGTAGTCCAGGATGTCGTTGATCACCGTCATCAGGTGGTCGGCCGATTGGCGCGTGTGGTTGAGCACCTTGAGGGCTTCGGGCTTGTCCTTCACGCGCGCCAGCAGCAAGCTGTTGAAGCCCAAAATGGCGTTCATCGGCGTGCGCAGCTCATGGCTGACGGTGGCGATGAAGTGTTCACGCATTTGCAGGGTGTGTTCCAGCTCTTGGCGTTTGGCCACCAGTTCGTGCTGGTAGCGCAAACTTTTTTCCAGCGCCTTCAAGTGCAAGCGCTCGTAAATCATGGGCACGATGATCAGAACGCCCGTGACCAGTGTGAAGGTCACCCACGATGACGGAGCATGCAGCAGGCCCTGTTCGAATTCGGGCAGCAGTCCGTAGTAATTGCAGACCGCCATGCCCAGCTGCAAAAGCCAGACGACCACCAGCCAAAAGGTGCCGGCCTTGCGGCTGATCACATAAAACGGGGTCAAGGGCAAAATCATCAACCATGCCAAACGGGGCGAGAACACCCCGCCTGCGCTCCACACGGCGTAGAGCAGGACCAACGCACCTGCACTGGTGCCGATGTGTACGCCCCAAGCCAAGGGCATGCCAAATTGAATGAGTGTGAGTAGGAACAACAGCAGCACCGCCATCGACAGGAACATCGGCGTGGCGTTCTGGTAAGGGCTGATGGCCACATACAGCAGCAGCACCGAGACAACCAGCATCACAAATAAAAACACATAAGGCATCTTGCCGTGCCGATAGGCCTCGGGCAGACGCGCCATGATGCGCTCGAAGACCCTGGGGGCCAGGTTTTGAAATCTCATGGCGTCAACCTCTGACCCGCGCGATGTGCAAGCTGACGCTGTGCATCAGGGCCATCAAATCCATGGGCTTGGCCAGCACATCGTCCATACCCGCATCCAGGCAACGTTGCCTGTCCACCGGGTTGGTGTTGGCGGTCAGGGCCAAGATGGGCATGTGGGCGGCAATGGCCGGAAACTGTGTGCGGATCTGTTGGGTCAGTGCCATGCCGTCCATGTCGGGCATGATCATGTCGACCAAGGCCACATCAAACCCTTGTTCATCAAGCAGTTGCAGGGCCAGAGCAGCGTTTTCGGCGGTCACAATGTGGGCTTTGGGCCAGCATTTTTGCAGCTGCAAGCGGGCCACCATCAAGTTCATGTTGTTGTCGTCAACCACCAAAATGCGCAGGGCTTCGTCTTCCAGATTGGCCAAGGCTTGCAGAGATGGCTTTTGCTGGGTCTGTGCAGTTTGCAAAGGCACCTGAAACCAGAATGTGGCGCCTTGCTCGGGCTGACTCGTCACGCCCATCTGGCCTCCTTGCAAGGCCACCAGTTTTTCACTGATCGACAAGCCCAAGCCGGTGCCCCCATAAGCGCGGGTGGTCTGCACATCGGCATGTTCAAAGCGCCTGAAAATGAGCGCTTGCTGCGAAGGGGGAATGCCACGCCCGGTGTCGCAGACTTCGCATCTGAATTGATCGTCCTGGGCCAGCAGGCGCAGCTGGACCGAACCCCTGGCTGTGAACTTGAGGGCGTTGTCGAGCAAGTTGCGCAGGATTTGTAGTAAACGTTGCCGGTCAGCATGCACGCGGCGGGGCAGCTCGGGGTCAAGGTAGCCGCTCCAGACGAGGCCTTTTTCATGCGCCTTTTGCTGGTGCCCCTCAAGCGCCTCTTGCATCAAGTCGGCCAAGTCAAAGTCGACAGTGTGCAACATCAGTTTGCCTGCCTGCAGCTGCGAAAAATCCAGAATGTCATTGACCACTTGAAGCAAATGCGCAGTCGAGCGGCGGATATGGTCCACCACCTCCACCTGTTCGGGCTGATCTGCCAGTTCCTGACGCAGCACCCCATTGAAGCCCAGGATGGCGTTCATCGGCGTGCGCAGTTCATGGCCGACCGCCGCCACAAATTCGTCCTTGTGCGCTTGTGCTTGCAGCAAGGCATTGTGGGTGGCCTTGAGTTCTTCGTTGCGCAGATGCAGCTGTTTCAATTGTTGTTCATGCAAATGGTCATACAAGCGCACACCCAGCATCAAATTGCCAATGGCCAGCATGTGGTTCATCACAGCCCAAGGCACGGCTTGCTGTGTGATCTGGGCATGACTGTCCACCCATCCCGACATCGTGGCCATGAACAGCCCCAGGATGGTGGCCAAAATCATGGCAATCCAGAGGATCGTGGCTCGTGGCCCCAAGAGCAGCAACACAGGCAAGGCCAGCACATTGAGCCAGACAATCGCTGTGGAGTTCACGCCGCCCGAATGGCTGGCGATGTAGATGATCAACAACAAGCTGACCAAAGAGGCCAGATGCACCAGGTAGGCATACAGCTTGCGCTGGCCAGCAAACAACATCAGGACCACCATGACGATGCTGACCGCCAGGTTGGCGTTGCGGTTGTAGTAACCCGGTGGAATGAGGTAAAAAAACAGCGAGGACAAGCCCACGGCCAGCAGGTAGATGGCCAATAGTTTGCGCTTGGACAACTTCGCGTCTGCCCTCAAACCCGGGTCCCCGGTGCGCGTTAAAACCACTTTATTGAACATTCAGCTTGGGCGCTTACCCACGCAGCTTGTCGATCAGTCCATTGAGCTCGTCCAGCGAACCAAACTGAATGGACAGCTCACCCATCTCTTCGATCTTGCCCAGGCGCTTGACGCGTTTTTTGATGCGTACTTCCACTTGCGCCATCAGCAGATCGGACAGTTCTTCTTCGACGCGCTTGATGTCGCGCGATTTTTCTTTCTTGGGCTTTTGCGGTACCAGATTGAACTCGGCGCCCAGTTTTTTGGACAGGCTTTCCGCTTCGCGCACCGACAGTTTCTTGGCAGAAATCTGGTTGGCCGCCGTGATCTGTGCAGCTTTGTCCAATGAAAGCAAGGCGCGGGCATGGCCCATGTCCAGGTCACCAGCCATCAGCATGGTTTGCACCGGATCGGCCAGATTGAGCAAGCGCAGCAAGTTGCTGGCGGCGCTGCGCGAGCGGCCCACAGCCTGCGCCGCGGTCTCGTGCGTCAGGCCGAATTCCTTGATCAGGCGTTGCAGGCCCTGGGCTTCTTCCAAGGGGTTGAGGTCTTCGCGCTGGATGTTCTCGATCAACGCCATGGCCGCTGCGGCTTCGTTGGGCACATCGCGCACCAGCACCGGCACGCTGTCCAGCCCGGCCAGTTTGGACGCCCGGAAACGGCGTTCGCCCGCGATGATTTCGTATTTGCCCGCATTGAGGCCATCGCTGAGTTGGCGCACCAAAATCGGCTGCATGATGCCCTGGGCCTTGATGGACTCGGCCAGCTCGTACAAAGCGCCCTCATCCATGCGGGTGCGCGGCTGGTACATGCCTGCGACCATCTGGTCGAGTTTGAGCTGACTGGGCACGCCACTTTCGGCGCTGCCCGCTGCTGGCGCATCTTCCACTTTGGGGCCCAACAGGGCTTCGAGTCCTCGGCCAAGGCCTTTGGGTTTTTTAGTGACCATGGTCATTCCTTCATGAGTGTTTGCAAGAGCGCATGGCCGGTTGGCCAATCGCCCAGCGATGAATCTGCGTTGATGTGCCCGGCCTGCCCCGCATCGACCCACTGGGCACCCCAGTCACGGGCCAGGGTTTGGGCACGCTCGGCACGGCAATACGGGTCGTTTTGGCTGCCCACCACCAAGCTGGCAAAGGGCAAGGGCTGGCGGACTATGGGCGCCCAACCGGGCAGACGCTCTTGCAGCTCGGGCGCTTCGGTGTCCCCGGGCGCCACCAGCAAGGCACCGCGCACACGCTGGGTGTGGCCTGAAAAAGCCGCCCAGGCCGCGACCAGAATGCACCCCAAGCTGTGGGCCACCAGCACCACGGGGCCGGGTGCATCGATCACCAATTCATCCAGGCGGGCCAGCCAGTCCCCGCGACGGGGGCGCAACCAATCGTTTTGCACCACCTCGGTGTAGCCATGTTCGCGCACCCAATGCATTTGCCAATGGTCGGGGCCGCTGCCTTGCCAGCCGGGCAATATCAAAACGGTGGTCATCGGATGTTCAGGAACGCGCCGCTCAAAGCGTGGGGGCACGTCGGACCAGCTCTTGCGCGAACTCCACATAGGCCTGGCTGCCCCGTGCGGCGGCATCAAAAATCACGCCTGGCAAACCATAGCTGGGGGCTTCGGCCAAGCGCACGTTGCGTGGGATGACAGAGTCAAACACCTTGTCGCCAAAATGCGCCTTGAGCTGATCGCTCACTTGCATCTGCAAGGTGATGCGCGGATCGAACATCACGCGCAGCAGCCCGATGATCTTCAAATCCCGGTTCATGTTGGCGTGCACCTGTTTGATGGTGTTGACCAAATCCGTGAGGCCTTCGAGCGCAAAGTACTCGCACTGCATGGGCACGATCACCCCATGGGCGGCGCACAAACCGTTCAAGGTCAGCATGGACAGGGACGGCGGGCAATCAATCAGGACAAAGTCGTACTGGGCATCGACTGCAGCCAAGGCTGTTTTCAGGCGTTGGTCGCGGCGCTCCAATTGAACCAGCTCCACCTCGGCGCCGGCCAGTTCACGGTTGGCACACAGCACGTGGTAAGCACATTTGTCAGCCATCACGGCCGCCTCGTTGACCGAAGCTGACTCCAGCAAGACGTCATAAACGCTCAAAGTCTGTTGACGCTTGTCGATGCCTGAGCCCATGGTGGCATTGCCCTGCGGATCCAGATCGACCAACAAGACACGCTGCCCGACCTTGGCCAGGCCTGCGGCCAGATTGACCGAGGTGGTCGTTTTGCCAACACCCCCCTTTTGGTTGGCAATACAGAAAATTTTGGCCATGGTGACTCGTCCGGTTCAGTTATTTGGAAATGGCCAGCTTGACGCCAAAGCCAATGAGAAATATGCCAGCCAGCTTTTCCAGCCAACGGCCAATACGCGGGTTGGCCCGCATGCGCGCTGCCAAATGGTGCGTCAACAGCGTCATGCCCAAGCCGTAAAGAAAGGTCAATCCGGCGATGGTCGCTGCCATGACGGCAAAACTGATCAAGCCCAGGTGGTGCTTGGGGTCCACAAACAAGGGGAAAAAAGCCATGTAAAAAACAATGGCCTTCGGGTTCAGCAAGGTGATGGCCACGGCTTGCTGAAAATAGTGGTGGGGGCGAATGTTCAGCACCGGCGCGTCACCGGGTTGAGCGCTCAGCATTTTCCAGCCCAACCAAGCCAGATACACCGCACCCAGCCATTGCACCGCATGAAACGCTGCCGGATAAGCTGCCAGCACCGTGGCCACGCCGGCCACCGCAGCCCACATGAGTACCTGGTCACCCGCCATGACACCCAGCGTGGCCGCCAGACCGCCACGGATGCCCCCTTTGCCGGTGGACGTGATGAGCGCCAGATTGCCCGGGCCGGGAATGGCCAGGAACAAGACAATGGCAGCTACAAACGCCCCGTAATCCGATATGCCAAAAAACATGCGTACCTTTCTAGACCCCTATGGACCTCACAGTCCACCATTCATTCCATGAGTGCCAGCTTAAGACTAAAACCGATCAAGCAAACGCCCGCCAGTTTTTGCAACAAGCCCGAAACCACCGGCTTGGCTCGCAAGCGTTCAGCCATGAAATGCGTGACCAGCACCACACCCAAACAATACATGAAACCCAGCGCGGCAATGGTCAAGGCCATCACCGCAAAAGTGATCCACCCTTGGTGATGCACCGGATCAATGAATTGAGGGAAAAAAGCCAGATAAAACAGGATCGCCTTGGGGTTGAGCAAGGTGATGGTCATGGTTTCACGAAAATAATGCCCGGGCGTGATCTCGATGTGGTGACCCTCCCCTGCTTTGGCAGTCAACATCTTGAAGCCCAACCAGGCCAGATACGCAGCGCCCGCCCACTGAATGATCAGAAACAGTGTCGGAAATGACTGCAGAATGGCCGCCATGCCTGCCACCGTCAGCCACAGCAAAATCTGATCGCCAACCAACAAGCCCAAAACTGAAGCCAAGCCCCCCGCCAAGCCACCTTTGCTGGCCGAACTGATCAAGGCCAAATTACCAGGCCCAGGCAGAAACAGAAGCAAAACAAAGGCCATTGCAAAGGCGCCGAAATCCGAGATACCAAACATGGAACTCCTTGTGGGGGATGCTGCGAGTGTACGTGATGGATTTTTCTCGATTTCACCAAGCTCTGTTTCACGTGAAACAAAGTGCCCTCTGACGAGCGGTATCAGCCGTCCTCAAGATTGAGGCAAGAGATCGGGTTTCATCCAGACCATGCACCGATCTACATCCAGGCCCGGCACTGTCAATGGTTCCACGTGAAACACTTTCACGTCTGCAGGCAAAGCATCGATTTCATCTTGAGGGTGTTTGCCCTTCATGGCCATCCACACACCCCCTTCTGCCAAAGCCGAGCGTGACCATGTCACAAAGTCTGGCAACGAGGCAAAGGCACGAGAGCAAATGACCTGGTACGGATCGGTCAGTGACTCCACCCGGGCGTGCAAACCCTTCAAATTGGGGAGCTTCAGGCTCACGGCCACTTGCTGCACAAATGCCGCTTTTTTGGCCACCGTATCCACGCAGGTTACATTCAACTCGGGCATGCAAATGGCCAGAACCACGCCGGGCAAACCACCACCTGAACCGACATCCAGCACCCGCATGGACTGGCCCTGGGTGTAGCGGGCCAAAGGGGCAAGGGCCGTCAGACTGTCCAGCAGATGATGTGTCAGCATGTCAGCGGGGTCACGCAAGGCCGTGAGGTTGTAGACCTTGTTCCACTTCTGAATCAGGCCCATGTAGTCCAGCAAACGCTGCTGCTGTTCTGGAGACAACTGCAAACCCAGCGTCTGCGCGCCAGTGCTCAAGCCTTGAGCCAAAGTCTCAGTCATGCGTTTTGGCTTTCTTCCACGGGGTTCATGAAACCTTTGAACCCACCCTTCTTCAGGTGAATCAAGAGCAAGGACACGCTGGCTGGCGTGATGCCCGAAATGCGTGAGGCTTGACCCAGGGTTTCAGGGCGATGTTTGGCCAGCTTCTGGCGGGCCTCAATCGACAAGGCGGAGACCTGCATGTAATCCAGACTTTCAGGCAAGCGCAGGTGTTCGTAAAAAGCAGCCCGCTCCACTTCACCTTTTTGCCGATCGATATAACCCGAATACTTGGCAGCGATCTCGACCTGCTCGATCACCGTGGCACTCAAATCGCCCAGCGTTTCACGTGAAACATCGGGCGAAGCATGACGACCACCGTCCATGCCCATCAAACCGTCATACGACACATTGGGTCTGCGCAACAAGTCAAACAGATTGTGTTCATGCTCAATGGCTTTACCCAAAACCCGAACAGATTCTTCGGAAGGCAGGTTACGAGGGTTCACCCAAGTCGCTTTCAAGCGCTCTGTTTCACGTGAAACAGCATCGCGTTTGCGGCTGAAAGCATCCCAACGCACATCGTCCACCAACCCCATTTGACGACCCACTTCCGTCAGACGGGCATCTGCATTGTCCTCACGCAATTGCAAGCGGAACTCCGCCCGGCTGGTAAACATGCGGTAGGGCTCAGTCACGCCTTGCGTCACCAGGTCATCCACCAACACACCCAGATACGCCTGATCGCGCGCGGGTGTCCAAGGCGCATCACCCCGGCACTGCAGTGCAGCGTTGATGCCCGCAAACAAACCCTGGGCAGCGGCCTCTTCATAGCCGGTCGTGCCATTGATTTGGCCGGCAAAAAACAAGCCATTGATCTGGCGCGTTTCAAAGCTGTTTTTCAGCGCACGGGGGTCAAAGTAGTCGTATTCAATGGCATAGCCGGGGCGCAGGATGTGGCAGTTCTCCAGCCCTTTCATCGAGCGCACCAAGTCGTACTGAATGTCAAACGGCAGACTGGTTGAGATGCCGTTGGGGTAATACTCGTGCGTGGTCAGGCCCTCAGGCTCCAGAAAAATCTGGTGGCTGTCTTTGTCGGCAAAGCGATTGATCTTGTCTTCCACACTCGGGCAATAACGAGGACCGACGCCCTCAATCTTGCCAGTGAACATGGGGCTGCGGTCAAAGCCGGAACGGATGATGTCGTGTGTGCGCTCGTTGGTGTGCGTGATCCAGCAAGGCATTTGCTGTGGGTGCATCTCAGCCTTGCCCATGAAGCTGAACACAGGCACCCCTCCTTCGGGGTTCATGCCGCCGGGCATGCCATCTCCAGGCTGCTCGGAACACTTGGAAAAATCGATGGTGCGGCCGTCCAGTCGCGGAGGCGTGCCGGTTTTCAATCGACCTTGGGGCAACTTGAGTTCTTTCAGGCGCGCCGACAAACTCACCGCTGGCGGATCGCCCGCACGACCAGCGGCATAGTTTTGCAAACCCACATGGATCTTGCCGTCCAAAAACGTTCCGGCGGTCAGCACCACGGTGCGCGAACGGAAACGAATGCCCACCTGTGTGACAGCGCCAACCACCCGATCGCCTTCGACCATCAGGTCATCCACCGCCTGCTGAAACAGCCACAAATTGGGCTGGTTCTCCAGCATCCGGCGAATGGCAGCCTTGTACAGAATACGGTCGGCCTGGGCGCGGGTGGCGCGCACGGCCGGGCCTTTGGAACTGTTGAGAATGCGGAACTGAATGCCCCCTTCGTCCGTGGCCAGTGCCATGGCACCGCCCAAAGCGTCGACTTCCTTGACCAGGTGACCCTTGCCAATGCCCCCAATGGAAGGATTGCAACTCATCTGCCCCAGGGTCTCGATGTTGTGGCTGAGCAAAAGTGTCTTGCAGCCCATGCGGGCTGACGCCAGTGCCGCTTCGGTCCCGGCGTGGCCACCACCGACCACGATCACGTCGAATTCTTGAGGGTAAAGCATGAAAAGTCTGCCTCGTAAAAAAGGCCAAAAAATAGGCGCCGCCTGCGCCATGGGCCGCCCTGCCACGGGGTCGGCTGAAGGTGCTGATTTTACAGGCAGGGTCCAATGACGGGCCAAAAACAGGACAAGAACCAAAAACATGCCCCATCGCCAAGTCATGCACAAAGCGCATGAGCTAACAGCCAAGCGGCCTTGGACAGCGCATCATGGGCTACCTAAGATTCCAGACACCCTGCAACATTTTCAGCGCTTCAAGAAAGGAACCCATGTCCAGCACATCCTCAGGTCAGACGACCTTCAGCCACTACACATTGCCCTCTTATCTCGATGCCCAACACTTGGGTCCGTGGGGCATTTACCTGCAACAAGTTGACCGGGTCACCCCGTACCTGGGCAACTTGTCACGCTGGGTCGAGACGCTCAAACGCCCCAAACGGACCCTGATCGTGGATGTGCCCATTGAGCTGGACAACGGCACCATGGCCCACTTTGAAGGCTACCGCGTGCAGCACAACACCAGCCGTGGCCCTGGCAAAGGTGGCGTGCGTTTTCACCAAGATGTGACGTTGTCTGAAGTCATGGCTTTGGCAGCCTGGATGTCGGTCAAGAACGCTGCCGTGAACCTGCCTTTTGGTGGTGCCAAAGGGGGCATTCGTGTCGACCCCAAAACCCTGTCACGCGGTGAACTCGAACGCCTGACCCGCCGCTACACCAGTGAAATCGGCATCATCATCGGCCCGACCAAAGACATTCCGGCGCCCGACGTGAACACCAATGAGCAGACCATGGCCTGGATGATGGACACCTACTCCATGAACATTGGCGGGACAGCATCGGGTGTGGTCACGGGCAAACCCATAGCGCTGGGCGGGTCCCTCGGCCGCCGAGAAGCCACAGGTCGTGGCGTGTTCACCGTGGCGCAGGAAGCGGCTCGGCACATCGGACTGGACATTTCACATGCACGGGTGGCCGTGCAAGGCTTTGGCAATGTGGGCGGCATTGCTGCCAAGCTGTTTGCACAGACCGGTGCCCGGGTGGTGGCGGTGCAAGACCATGGCGGCACGATTTACAACGAGGCGGGTCTGGACGTGCCTGCCCTGCTCCAGCATGTGGCGCAGCATGGCAGCGTCCAAGGCTTCGAGCAGGCTGAGGTGATGCCCGATGCGCAGTTCTGGGCAGTGCCTTGCGACATCCTGATTCCAGCGGCACTGGAACAACAAATCACTGCTGAGAATGCCGATCAAATCCAGGCACGCATGGTGATTGAAGGAGCCAACGGGCCCACCACGCCTGAGGCTGACGACATCCTGCATGAACGAGGCATCCTGGTTGTGCCCGACGTGATTGCCAACGCAGGTGGCGTGACGGTGAGTTACTTCGAATGGGTGCAGGATTTTTCCAGCTTCTTCTGGAGCGAAGACGACATCAACAACCGACTGGTGCGCATCATGCGTGAGGCCTTTGCCGGCATCTGGCATGTGGCTGACGAACACCACATCAGCTTGCGCACAGCCACCTTCATCGTGGGCTGCACCCGCATACTGCAGGCCCGTGAACTGCGGGGCTTGTACCCCTGAAGTTCATTGGAGCGTTTGCAAGGGCAAGGCCCCAGCGGCCTTGACCTCGCCCAGCGAAAAGCTGGTGTGCAGGTCTTTGACATTGGGCAAGTTCAACAGCACATCGCGAGCAAATACACTGAATGCATTGAGATCACGACACACCACCTGCAGCTCAAACGTGCCTGTGCCGCTGATGTAATGGCAAGAGATCACTTCCGGAATTTTGAGGATCGCCTCTTCCAGTTGACGCGTCACATCGCCCCGGTTGCGCTCAGCATCCAGGCGCACAAAGGCAAACACATCGAGGCCCACCTTGTGCCGGTCAATCTCGGCGCGGTAGCCTTTGATGACACCCGACTCTTCCAAAGCGCGCACGCGCCGCCAGCAAGGGGCGGCCGACAAACCAACGCGCTGCGCCAATTCGGCATTGGTCAAACGACCGTCTTTTTGCAGTTCGTTCAATATGGCCCAGTCAAATTTATCCAATGTTTCCAAAATACTCATTTCTCAGCAAGATTCTTTCAAATCATAGGGCAAATCCTGTCACATAAAGCAAGCATCTGTCAACGGCATCGGCCTACACTGTTCAACAAGTTTCATTTGCAGGACACACCATGAACGCCCCCTTGCCCGATTCGATTCGCCAGGCTTTGGAAACAGTGACATTGGACGACAAATACAGCCTCGACGTGGGCCGTGCGTTCATGAGCGGCGTCCAGGCCCTGGTCAAACTGCCCATGCTGCAACGCCAACGTGACGCCTTGCAAGGCAAAAACACCGCAGGATTCATCAGCGGCTACCGGGGCTCCCCTCTGGGCAACTATGACCAATCCTTATGGAAAGCCAAAGAGCACCTGAAAGCACAAAACATTGTTTTTCAGCCGGGTGTGAACGAAGAGCTGGCTGCCACCGCTCTGTGGGGTACGCAGCAGCTGGGCTTTGCCCCGGCAGGCTCCAACCGCTTTGATGGTGTGTTTGGCATTTGGTACGGCAAGGGGCCGGGTGTAGACCGTTGTTCTGACGTGTTCAAACACGCCAACATGGCTGGCACCACACCCTGGGGGGGCGTGCTGGCGGTGGCAGGCGATGACCATGTGGCCAAGAGCTCTACCGTCGCCCACCAAAGTGACCACATTTTCAAGGCCTGCGGCCTGCCTGTCTTTTTCCCGACCAGCGTGCAAGACATCCTCGATCAGGGCGTACACGCTCTGGCCATGAGTCGTTTTGCGGGCATCTGGGCGGGCATGAAAACCATCCAGGAAATTGTCGAATCCAGCGCCACCGCGCACATTGACCCCGAGCGTGTGCAGATCGTGTTGCCTGAATTCGAGATGCCGCCCGGTGGCCTGCACATCCGCTGGCCCGACAACGCACTGGAACAAGAAGCCCGCCTGTTTGACTACAAATGGTATGCAGCGCTGGCCTACATCCGGGCGAACAAGCTCAACCACAATGTCATTGAAGGCCCGCATGACCGCTTTGGCCTGATCGCCAGTGGCAAAGCCTACAACGACACGCGACAAGCCCTGCTGGACCTGGGACTGGATGACGAGCGCTGCCGCCAACTGGGCATCCGTCTGCACAAGGTGAATGTGGTGTGGCCGCTCGAAGCCCAAACCACACGCGAATTCGCCACCGGTTTGCGCGAAATTTTGGTGGTGGAAGAAAAGCGCCAACTCATCGAATACCAGCTCAAGGAAGAGCTCTACAACTGGCGTGATGACGTGCGCCCGAACATTCTGGGCAAATTTGATGAAAGCGAAGGTGATGTTTCCGGTGGTGAATGGTCGATTCCCAACCCGACTGAACGCACCTTGCTGCGCGCCAATGCCGATTTGACGCCCGCCATCATTGCCCGTGCCATCGCCAAGCGGTTGAAAAAACTGGGGCTGGACAGCGACACCACGGCGCACATGGACGCGCATCTGGCCGTGCTGGATGCCAAGGAAAAAACCATGCAGACACTCAACTTGGGTGCCGATTCCGAACGTCAACCATGGTTCTGCTCAGGCTGTCCACACAACACGTCCACCAAAGTCCCAGAAGGCTCACGCGCGATGGCCGGCATTGGCTGCCATTTCATGAGCATCTGGATGGACCGCAGCACCGTGGGCTTCACCCAAATGGGAGGCGAAGGTGTGCCATGGACAGGTCAGCAGCCCTTCAGCAACGAAAAGCATGTGTTCGCCAACATCGGTGACGGCACATACTTCCACAGCGGTTTGCTCGCCATTCGCCAAAGCGTGGCATCTGGTGTGAACATCACCTACAAAATTCTTTACAACGACGCCGTGGCCATGACCGGTGGCCAACCCGTGGGTGAACGGGCAGAAGGCCACAGCGTGGTGCAAATTGCACAAAGCATGCGGGCCGAAGGTGCCCAGCGCATCGTGGTGGTGACCGACGAACCTGACAAATACCAGGGCGTCACTTTGGCTGAAGGCGTACGCGTGTTCCACCGCGACGAACTCGACCGCATCCAGCGCGAGATGCGCGAGATCCAGGGCACCACCATCATCATTTACGACCAGACCTGCGCCACCGAAAAACGCCGTCGTCGCAAACGCGGCACGATGGTCGACCCGGCTGTCCGCGTGATGATCAACGAAGAAGTCTGCGAAGGCTGTGGCGATTGCGGCGTGCAGTCAAACTGTCTGTCGGTCGAACCGCTCGAAACCGATTTGGGCCGCAAGCGCACCATCAACCAAAGTACCTGCAACAAGGACACCAGCTGCCTCAAGGGCTTTTGTCCAAGCTTTGTCACCGTGGAAGGTGGTCAATTCAAAAAGAAATCGACCACCACCACCCACACCTTCACGCCCGCTGACCTGGGCTCCTTGCCTGAACCGACATTGCCCGACACCCCCCATCCATGGGGCATGGTAGTCGCCGGTGTCGGGGGCACAGGCGTGATCACCATTGGTCAATTGCTGGGCATGGCGGCGCACATGGAAGGCAAAGGCATCGTCACGCAAGATGCAGCTGGCCTCGCCCAAAAAGGGGGTGCCACCTGGAGTCACATTTTGGTCGCCGATTCACAAAGTGACATCCGCACTACGCGTGTCAGCATGGCGGCAGCCGATCTGATTTTGGGATGCGACCCGATCGTCTCTGCATCCAAGGAAACCTTGCTGCGCATGCGCGCAGGCCGCACCCATGTGGCTCTCAACAGCAGCAGCACCCCCACAGCTGCATTTGTGAAAAACAGCAACTGGCAAAACCCGGCTGAACAATGCATCGCTGAAATCATCCAACAAGTGGGCGCAAAAGGGGTGGGCAGCTTCAATGCCGACTTGTTGGCCAAAGAACTGATGGGTGACACCATTTATGTGAACCCCATGATCCTGGGCTATGCCTGGCAAAAGGGCTGGATTCCCTTGCATCATGAATCCCTGGTGCGCGCCATCGAACTCAATGAAGTGGCGATTCAAAACAACCTGACCGCGTTTGAATGGGGGCGCCACGCGGCGCACCATCTGGACACACTCATGCAGCATGTGCAACCGGCACAGGTCATCAGCTTTAAAAAGCGCGAGAGCCTTGAAGACATCATGGTCAACCGCATCACGCGTTTAACGCACTACCAAAATGCTGCTTACGCCGAACGCTATCGCGTCTTCGTCGAACGCGTCAAAATGGCTGAAACGCCTTTGGGCAAAACCATTTTGAGTGAAACTGTGGCCCGACATCTGTACACCTTGATGGCTTACAAAGATGAATACGAAGTGGCCCGTTTGCATACCCAAACAGCATTTCTGGAACGCATTGCAGACAGCTTTGAAGGGGACTACAAAGTCCACTACCACCTGGCGCCTCCTCTTCTGGCCAAACGCAATGACAAAGGTGAATTGATCAAACAAAAGTTCGGCCCGACCATGCAAACCGGCTTCAAGATGCTCGCTCCGCTCAAAGTCCTGCGCGGAACGTCATTCGATGTGTTTGGCTACACCGCAGAGCGGCGCACAGAACGTGCCTTGATCAGTGAATACCAACAGCACATCGAAAGCCTGCTCACCGACCTGAACAACGACAAGCATGCTCATGCCCTGGCTGTGGCACGCGTGCCTGAAAACATCAAGGGATATGGCCACGTCAAGGAACGCAACCTGAAAGCAGCCCGAGCCTTGTGGGCCTCACTGAAAGTGGTTTGAAGACAGCAAATTGTCGGACTCTGCGAATACCAAGGTGCAAAAAAGCCATCCGAAAGGATGGCTTTTTTTTATGAGCATCGGGCTGAAAAAAATCAGCGTGCGTCAGGTAATTCAATCTTCACTTCCAGAACTTCCAGGTTGTCTTGGCGCTCCAGATTGACCTTGATGTCTTCCAGATTGATCTTGATGTATTTGCTGATCACAGCCACCAACTCACGCTGCAAATCAGGCAAATAGTCAGGCTCCGCCGCGTTGCGACCGCTGCGCTCATGCGCCAGGATGATCTGCAAGCGCTCTTTGGCAACGCTGGCCGTTTGCTTCTTTTCGCCTGCGAAGAAGGAAAGGAAAGACATGATTTAACCCCCAAACAGACGTTTGAAGAAGCCCGCTTTTTCCGCATCAATGAACCGCATGGGTTTATCTTCACCCAAAAATCGATCGATCACATCCTTGTAGGCTTCCGACACATCGGTGTTGGCCATGTGAATGGCAGGAGTGCCCTGATTGGAAGCCTGCAACACCTTGTCGCTTTCAGGAATGACACCCAGCAGCTTGATGCGCAAGATGTCCTGGATGTCCTGCAAAGACAGCATCTGACCATCTTCCACGCGATGAGGGTTGTAGCGCGTGATCAGCAAATGCTCTTTGATCGGCTCCAGACCTTCAATGGCGCGCTTGGTCTTGCTGCCCAACATGCCCAAAATGCGGTCAGAGTCGCGCACGGAAGACACTTCAGGGTTGGTCACCACCAGCGCTTCGTCCGCAAAATGCATCGCCATCAGGGCGCCGGTTTCAATGCCGGCAGGCGAATCGCACACGATGTATTCAAAACCCATGGTGCTCAGGTCATTGAGCACCTTCTCAACACCTTCTTGAGTCAGGGCATCCTTGTCACGGGTTTGTGACGCAGCCAAAACATAAAGGTTTTCGCACTGCTTGTCCTTGATCAAGGCCTGGTTCAGGTTGGCCTCGCCCTGGATCACGTTGATGAAGTCATAGACCACACGGCGCTCACAACCCATGATCAGGTCCAGATTGCGCAAGCCCACATCAAAATCGATGACCGCTGTTTTAAAGCCTTTGAGGGCCAGGCCTGTAGCGAAACTGGCACTGGTCGTGGTTTTGCCAACGCCACCTTTGCCGGAAGTCACAACGACGATTTTTGCCATGGGGGATTCTTTCTTGGACAAAATAAAAAACAAGATCTCAATTTTCAGGGTTTCAAAGGTGTGATCAACAACTTGTCACCCTCCGGCCCTGATTGCAGGCAAACCTGCGCAGGCATGGACAGCACGTTCTTGGCCAGTGGATTTTCACTGGTGCGGTACACCCCTGCAATAGAGACCAATTCAGGTTCCATGGACTGCGCAAAAATGCGGGCATTCACATTGCCACGGGCACCGGCAATGGCTTTGCCGCGCAAAGCGCCATAAATATGGATGTTGCCATCGGCAATGACTTCAGCCCCTGGATTGACAACCGCTAAAACGACCAAATCCCGGCCTTTGGCATAAACCTGCTGACCGGATCTCAAAGGCTTGTCTATCACCATGGCACCTAAGGCCACAGGTGCTGGCGGTGGTGCAAGCACAGGCTGTGGTGGCGCAACAGGTTCAGCAACAGGCACAGGACGCCGTATACGGGCATCTGAAGCATTGACCAAGCCCAGACCTGCCGCAGAGGCCAACAGCGTCTCCTGGGCCCCTTTGATGGCCAAAGGGATCAAGCCATGTTGACGGAGAACCAAAACCAGCTCTTCCAAGTCCAAAGGAGCATCAGCGGAATTCGAACTTAAAGCACTAACGTCAATGACCAAAGGTTCTTGATCAAAAAAATCAGGACTGTCCGCTAATTGCTGTGTTAACGCAGCCGACACGCTTTGGATGTGGGTGGTTTTGAGCAACAACGCCACCAATGGCAAATCAGCGCTTTTGATGTCGTAACAGTGAGAAAAAGGGGCTTCTGAAACGATGGCCATGGTGCCGTGAACGGTGGAAAGGTGCAAATCTTAACAGCGCAGTTGTTATTTGTTATTTCTCTATAGTTTTAAATATCAAAATAGCAGTAGTAGATAAGGGCAGCGCTTGGTTGTGGACAAGGCATTTTTTTTTCGTTCTGACAACCACTTAGCGCAACGGCAAACATGTGGGTGTCCCTGCTTTTGGCGTGTCTTCGAAATATGAACAACTTCAGCGATGGACCCCGGGCTGTGGATAACTGCACACTTGCTCTTTTTTTATCCACAGGGTTGTGGGTAACAGGCGATCAGCGCCCAATCACCCATTGAATGACGACTTTGGCCACGAAGCCGAGCATGCCAAATGCCAAGCCCAAAAAAATTACAAAGGTGCCAAATTTTCCAGCTTTCGACTCCCAGGCCAGTTGGCCAATGATGAACAGCATGTAGAGCATGAAAGCGCCAACGCCCACAGTCAGGCCAAACCAGGCGAATTGTTCTTCGGTGAAACCAAACATCACTGTTCACCTTGTCCTGTCATGCGTTCTTCCAGATCAGACACATCGACCAAATGGCGATACGCATGCCAGCTTCCATGGCCGAGCATGGGCACGATCAGGATCAGACCCAGAAAAAGCGAAAAAATGCCCAGAATGGAAAACCCGATGATCAAAAAAGCCCAAAGTGCCATGGGAATTGGGTGAGTCAACACCGCTTTCCAACTGGTCAAAACCGCCTGCAACACCGTGACCTTTCGGTCAAGCAGCAAAGGCATGGACACCACACTTGAAGCAAACACAGGAGCTGCCATCATTCCACCCAGGCCCAACCAAATTTCAAACAAGGGGTTGTCCGGGCTCAGAACCACCAGACGGATGAAATCAACAGGGGTATGAATGGGGGCGGGCGCCATCAAGGTGATCAGGGCTGCCGAGGTGATGACCCAGCCCGTCGCTGCCATGCCCAAAAGAAGTCCGAAGCGGATCAGGCTCCAGTAACTGTCTGGTTGGTGGCGCAACCTCAATTGCCACTGTGTCCAGGTTTGAACCAGTAAATCAAAATTGACGGTTTCACCACGTTCCATGGCGCGGCTCATGGCGTACAAGCTGGTGGCCAGAACAGGCGCTATCACCAGAAAACCGGACAAATAACCGGCCAGCAACCAAAATTGGTCATGGGCCAGCAAGGTGATGAAACCACCAAAAATGGCCAAAAACAGCCCATGCATCAAGCTCAAAAAAGGTGCACGCGCCAAGTCTTTGAAGCCCAGGGCCAGCCATTGCATGGGCTGATCCATGGCGATGGGCAAGATGGGAGGTAAAAAAGGTTCAGACCGTGTCTGAGTGGAATGGGGTGGGGTGTGTGAGCTCATTTCTCAAGCTTAACCATCCGCTGTGGGGTGCGATTTGATGTGGGTCAATTCTTGAAAATGAATCAAAAAAGGCTACTTGTGAAGGTAGCCTCGTACAGAGAGCATGCGTTACATGCCGGTCAGCATTCGCTCAACGTGGACCGAAGCGACCACCGCCGTGAGGCATGACGCCATACAGGTGCGTCATGGCCTGGGCGGTTTCGGTGTCAAAGGTTTTCTTCTGATCAGCGTTCAGTGCCGCATAGAAAACCTTGGTGGCATCCACATGTTTTTGCATCAAGGCATCACGTTGTGCTTTGTGCGCCTGCATTTGGTCCAGGCGTTCTGGTGTGGTGAGTTTTTCCAAAGCTGCTGGGTCTGGCCAAAAGAAGGGCAGTGCGGGTAGTTGCATGGATTGAGCAAACGCAGTCCATGCCCCTTCCTGGCTGGGTTCGAGCTTCAATTTGCTTTTGAGTTCTGCGAGCTGTCTGGCTTGCCGTTCGCTCATGTATTGATGCATTTTTTCTATGCGTTCGGCTTGTGGCACCCGGGTATCAGGAGCACGAGGGGGAGCGTTCTGGGCCAAGGCCAGACCAGACAAGCTGGCCAGCAAGCTGCCGGTGATGAGTGCGTGGCGAATCGATTTCATGGGAAACATCCTTTCAATGATGGGATGGCGTCAGTGTGCCGCTGCCATGTGTCCGGGATATGCTGCGCAAGCTCTGATTTGTAAAGATCAGTGAATGCATGCAGCGTGATCTCAACACTGCATCACGCCCCAGTCCGGGAAGTCCTTATTTTCAAAGCCCGGCTTCGCTGTTCCACCGCTGTGGATGAATGAGCATCCGCCAATTCAAGTTTTTTTGGTTTTGCAGGTGTTGATGCCGATCAGGCTGTAGGGTGGGCACCAGCCGATCAAACCGGTGGCCATGGGCACCAGACCCAACCAGCCCCAGACACCAATCTGGCCTGCCAAAGTCAAGCCCACCATCACCAGGCCTACCAGCACGCGAACAATGCGCTCAATACCACCAATGTTTTGGTTCATGACGATTCCTTTGAAGTGAAAAAAAAATCAAACAGCGACGCGGTAACCTTCTTGGGCAATGGCTTGCGCCAAAGCTTCGCGAGGTTTTTCAGAATGGACCTGAACCGTGTTGTGGGGACGATCAATCGTCACTTGGGCTTGAGCATCCAGGGCCAACAAGGCTTTGGTCACGGCCTTTTCGCAGTGTCCACAAGTCATGCCCTCAACGGTGAAAATTTGGTTCATGATATGCATTTCAAATAAACCCTCATGGGTATATTGAAAGCATAGATCAAAAAGGCGGTTTGAACATGACACACATCAATAGTGAACCCCAAACCATCGACATCGGTATTGGGGGCATGACCTGTGCTTCGTGTGTTTCAAGGGTAGAAAAAGCGCTCAACAAAGTGCCGGGTGTGACCTCTGCCACGGTGAACCTGGCCACCGAATCTGCACGCATTGCGGTTCAGACTGGCGATGTGACCGACGCGCGCCTGCGCAGAGCCATACGTGATGCGGGTTACGAGCCGCTCAGCCCGCAAGCAGCAGACATCGCAGCCCATGATTCCCCATGGGCGGGCTTTGCACCGGTGGCCATCGGGCTGATGTTGTCGATCCCTTTGGTATTGCCCATGTTGGGGGACTTGTGGGGGAAGCACTGGATGCTGCCGTCCTGGCTGCAGTTTGCATTGGCCACACCGGTGCAGTTCATATTGGGCGCGCGCTTTTACAAAGCCGGATGGCATGCCCTCAAGGCGCTCACTGGCAACATGGACCTGTTGGTTGCATTGGGCACCACAGCCGGATGGTTGCTCTCGGTTTGGCTCTGGCTGACTGCGCATCCCGGACATGCGCCGCATCTGTATTTTGAAGGCTCGGCCATGGTCATCACCTTGGTCATGCTGGGCAAATGGCTGGAAGCGCGTGCCAAACGTCAAACCACCGAGGCCATTCGCGCCTTGCATGCCTTGCGCCCGGACAAGGCGCACTGGATCAGTGAAGACGGCGAAGTCGATGTGCCTGTGGATGAAATTCTGGTGGGCGATCTGATTGTGGTGCGTCCCGGAGAGCGTGTTCCGCTCGATGGAGAATTGGTCGAAGGCCAGACCCAGGTGGACGAAGCGATGTTGACGGGTGAGCCCCTGCCGGTGTCCAAAGCCTTGGGCGCACAGCTCACGGGTGGCTCCATCAATGGCGATGGCCGGGTCTTGATGCGGATCAGTGCCGTGGGTCATGAGACAGTGCTCTCGCGCATCATCCGTCTGGTGGAAGACGCGCAAGCGGCCAAAGCACCCATACAGCGTCTGGTGGACAAAGTTGCCGAGGTTTTTGTACCCGTGGTCTTGTTGGTCGCGTTCATCACCCTGGCAGTCTGGATGTTCAAGGGCGCCTCTTTTGAGACCGCCTTGATCCATGCAGTGGCTGTGTTGGTCATCGCCTGTCCTTGCGCATTGGGCTTGGCCACACCGGTGGCCATCATGGCCGGCACAGGGGTGGCGGCCAAACATGGCATTTTGATCAAGGACGCACAGGCGCTGGAAATCGCGCACAAAGTGCAAACCGTGGCGTTTGACAAAACCGGCACCCTCACCATGGGGCAACCTCAATTGATGCAATGTTTGCCTGCGCCCGGGCATAACGCCAAGACCGCACTGGCTTGGGCCGCTGCCGTGCAAAGTGGCAGCGAACACCCCTTGGCCCGTGCCGTGCTGTCGGCAGCCAAAGCGCAAGGCTTGAGCCCGGGCACTGCCCAGAACATGACCGCTGTGCCCGGCAAAGGCGTGCAGGCCACGGTCGATGGGCACGCGCTGATGCTGGGCAGTTTGCGTTGGTTGCAGCAAGAAGGCATGGACATGACCATTTGGGACCATGATTTGAAACTGTTGCAAGCCGAAGGGGTGACCGTGTCGGCCCTGGCCGAACGCACCGCAACGGGCGTGCAAGGCCTGCTCTTGCTGGCATTTGGCGATGAACCCAAACCAGGGGCTGCGCAGGCATTGGCCGCACTGCGCGATCGGGGCCTGAAACTGGTCATGATTTCGGGCGACAACCAGGCCGCAGCTGAAAGCATGGCGCGGCGCCTGGGTTTGCGCCCTGAAGACGGTGAAGTGCTGGCTGAAGTTTTACCCGGCGACAAATCAGCACAAGTGCAAAAGCTGCGCGAAGGCGGCCGCATCGTGGCCATGGTGGGTGATGGCGTCAATGATGCCCCAGCGCTCGCCGCAGCCGATGTGGGCCTGGCCATGGGCAACGGCACCGATGTGGCCATGCACGCGGCAGGCATCACCCTCATGCGCGGCGATGTGGCGCTGGTGGGCGCAGCGCTCGATATATCGGCACGCACCGTGGCCAAGATCCGGCAAAACCTGTTTTGGGCCTTTGCCTACAACGTGGCCGGCATCCCCTTGGCGGCCATGGGATACCTCAATCCGGTGATCGCCGGAGGAGCCATGGCCCTGAGTTCGGTCAGTGTGATGAGCAATGCCTTGTTGCTCAAACGCTGGAAACCCAAAAGCTGAGGAGCCGCTGAAAAGCATCCCATTTTCTTGACATGCGTCATGACGTTTGGGGGCAAAAGTGTTCAAACTGACAAGAACACAAAAAGGAGAAGCCCCATGAAAAAGCACAGCAGCCTGCAAATCATTCGTGACGAACACGCGTCTTTGGCGGCCATGCTGCAGTCCATGCGCATGATGATCGAAAGAGGCCCGAGCGAAGACCGCCGCAATTTTTTTGATGTCTTGCGTGCGATGCTGTTCTACATCGACGAATTTCCAGAGCGTCTGCACCATCCCAAAGAATCAAATTTGCTCTTTCCCAAAGTGGCCAAAGCCGTACCCAAAGTCATGGGCGCCATCGACAAATTGGAAAGAGACCACATGTACAGTGAAAAAGCCGCCCGCGATTTGCAGCACTTGCTTCTGTCATGGGAGCTGCTGGGCGCAAGCCGCCGTCAGGCATTTGAAGATGCGTTCAAGACCTACATGGCCTTCTATGTGGAACACATGCACCTGGAAGAATCCATCATCCTGCCCGAGGCTGAGCATTGCCTCACAGACGATGAGTGGCAGGCCCTGGATGCGGCATTTGCCGCCAACGCCGATCCCCTCACCGGCCATTACCCACCAGCGCAGGAATACGAAAAACTCTTCAGCATGATTGTGAGCCGGGCCCCATCGCCCATTGGTTTGGGTTGATTGCTTGCCACTGTGGTTTGGCCACAAGTCGCCGACCGGCCAATAAGCTCGCAGGTCGGCAGCTTCAGCTCCGACGTTGTGTGCTCAGCACAGACCCATGTCGGGGCTGAAGCCGCCGACCTGCGAATACTGCCCACCCGCAAAAAACTGGGCAGGCGATTCAGCTCCGCTGTGCCATGCTGGCCGAGAGCGCTTGCAGCAGATCAGCGGCCAAGGCGGCTTTGCGTTTGGCCTCGGCGCGCTTGTTGGAGGCCACATCGCTGAAATCCTGGGGCAAGACCACCTGCGCACTGACTTCAAACAGACCGTTGGCTTGCGGCTCGGCACCCAGATCGCGCCACAGGCCTTCCAGATCGGTCTTGATCTTCAGGCGGCGCACCGGGTTGAGGGCCACGCGTTGCCGGTTGGGCACCAGCAAAACCCGCTGGCAACCGCACAGCTGGGCAAATTGGCGCGCTGCTTGCAGCAGCAAGACCGAAGGCCGGTAACCGTGAAAGCTCTTGGTGGCTGTGCGGATCAGGTCTTTGGCCTCGTCCGTGTTGTTGCTTTGCAGGCGCGTGATGAGCATGTCCGGTTGGAGAGGCTCGCCCGCCAGCGCAAAAGTCAGCGAATACAAAAACCGATCACCCAGGTACAGCTGCAGGCTCATCTCGCCTTCGCGGTGGCCGTCACGCAGGGACTGCAAAAACAATCGCGCCTTGTCTTCCGACTTGGTGGGCACTTCACACAAGAGCAAGGCTTGCGCAGCAGAACGCACCAGCAAGGATTCAAGGCCCTGTTGTCTGACCACTTCATAGTGCCGGACCATCATCTGCACGCGTTGAGAGCAGCTCAAGGTGCGAAGTCCGTAAGGGCGGTAAATGCGCGTCAGCAGCTTCGGGAAGTCTGGCACCTGCGACCACAGCACCTCGTGGCCACGCACGAAATCCAGCCAGCGGCGGGTGCTGGTGGCATAGAAAACCCGCCCCAGCAGCAGCTTGGCACGTTCACGGGGGTGGTTTTTCAGTGCTGTCCAGCAGTCTTGCCAAGCGTTCATCAGGCCTCAGTGGGTGGGGTGTTTTTGGAGAACCAAGAAGCATACAGCACAGGCAAGACCACCAAAGTCAGCAGCGTGGCCGTGATCAGTCCACCAATCACCACAATCGCCAAAGGCCGCTGGGTTTCAGAGCCGATGTCGTGGCTCATGGCCATGGGCAGCAAACCCAAAGCCGCCAGCATGGCCGTCATCAGCACGGTGCGCAAGCGCTGTTTGGCGCCCTCTTTCACCGCATCGATCACGTTGTAACCGGCGTTGCGCAGTTGCTGGAACACCGACAGCATCACCACGCCGTTGAGCACGGCCTGACCCGACAGCGCAATGAAACCGATGGCCGCCGACACCGACAGTGGGATGTTGAACACCCACAGTGCAATGAAGCCGCCAATCAGGGCCAGGGGCACGTTCATCAAAATCAGCGCTGCGCTCTTGAAGGAACTGAAGGCGTCAAACAGCAACACAAAGATCAGCAGCAGCGAGATCGGCACCACCACCGACAGGCGCTGCATGGCGCGTTCCTGGTTTTCAAATTCGCCCGACCAGTTGACGGTGTAATTGGCGGGAATCTTGACGTTGGCGTCGACGCGCTTTTTCATGTCGCCCACCACCGAGCCCATGTCACGGCCCTTGATGAAGATGCCAATGGCCATGGTGCGGCGGCCCGACTCGCGGGCGATGTTCATGGCGCCGCTGGTCTGCTCGATCTTGCTGACTGCGCCCAGACTGACGTAACCGCCATCGGGCGTGGGGATGGGAATGGCTGACAGCTCCGAGATGTTGCGCCGCTCCTGGGGCAGGCGCACGGCCACATCAAAGCGGCGCTCGCCGTCCCACAGTGTGGTGGCGCCCTTGCCTGCCAGCGCAGCTTCGATCACGTCTTGCACATCGCCCACGTTCAGGCCGTAGCGAGCGGCTTGCTCGCGCTGGATGTTGATCAGCAGCTGCGGCAATTCGCCCTGGCGGTCGATTTCGGCCCGGCTCACGCCCTTGACCTGTTTGATTTCACGCTCGATGGCCTCAGCCGTTTCCTTGAGCACCACCAGGTCATCGCCTGCGATCTTGATGACGATCTGGCCGTCGATCTGCGAAATCGATTCGAGCACGTTGTCCCGAATGGGCTGCGAGAACGTCGGCTCCATGCCCGGCAGGGCTGAGACGGCGTGGTCCATCTCTTCAATCAGCTGCTCGCGGGTCAGGCCCTTGCGCCATTCTTCAGCGGGTTTCAAATCCACAAAAATCTCGGCCATGCTGATGGTTTTGGGGTCGGTGCCGTCTTCGGGCTGACCGGCCTTGGACACCGTGGTGCGCACTTCGGGCACGCTGTGCAAGGTTTTGCGGATCTGGCTCAGGATGCGCGTGGCCTCTTCGTTGGCCACACTGGCGGGCAATCGCACGTTGACCCAGATCGTGCCTTCATTGAGTTCCGGCAAAAATTCCGAACCCAGGCGTGAGGCGGCCACCATGGCCAAGGCAAAGCAGCCAATGGCAATGCCCACCACCTTGCGGCGGTGGCTCAGCGCCCAGTCCAGCGCCGGGACGTAAATTTGCTTGGCTTTGGCCACCACGCGGTTGTCGTGATGCGGCAGCTTTTTGCGCAGCATCCAGTAGCCCAGCAAAGGCACCAAGGTGAGTGAGAAGATCAGCGAGCCGATCAGCGCCGCCGTGACCGACAGGGCCATGGGCTGGAAGATGCGGCCTTCATGACGCTGCAAGGCAAAGATCGGGATGTGCGCCGCAATGATGATCAGCATCGAGAACACCGTGGGCCTGCCCACTTCGTTGGTGGCCTCGGTGATCACGGCCTTGCGTTCCTTGTCGTTCATGCCTTCACCGCGCTCGGCCAGGCGGTGCATGATGTTTTCGATCACGATCACCGCACCGTCCACGATGATGCCGAAGTCCATCGCGCCCAGGCTCAGCAAGTTCGCCGGGATGCCCATGATCTTCAGGCCCAAAAAGGTGGACAACAAGGCCAAGGGAATCACCGCCACCACCGCCAGGCTGGCGCGCAGGTTGGACAAGAAGATGTAGAGCACCAGCGACACCAGCAGCGCGCCTTCGACCAGGTTCTTGAACACCGTCGTCAAAGTTTTGTCCATCAACCAGGTGCGGTCATAAAAGGGCACCACCTGCACGCCTTTGGGCAGCCCGCGTTCGTTGAGTTCCTTGAGCTTGTCCTTGACGCCCTTGAGCACGACGCTGGGGTTTTCGCCTTTGCGCATGACCACGATGCCGGTCACGATGTCGTTGTCCAGGTCTTGGCCCACGGTGCCCAGGCGAGGCACCGCGCCGATCTTCACGGTCGCGATATCGCGCACCAGAATTGGTGTGGCGTTGCGCGTGGCGACCACCACCTGGCCAATTTCTTCGGGTGAACGCAGCAAGCCGATGCCGCGGATGGCGAACTGTTGCAAGCCCTGGGCGACATAGCTGCCGCCCGCGTTGGAGTTGCCTCGGCCCAGCGCATCGAGCAGGTTCTGGAAGGTCAACTTGTGGGCGCGCAGTTTTTCCAGGTCGGGCTGCACTTCGTATTGTTTGATGAAGCCGCCCATGGCCACCACATCGGCCACACCGGGCACTTGGCGCAGACCGCGCTCCACCACCCAGTCTTGCAGGGTGCGCAGCTCGGTCGTGGTCTGGCCATCGCCGCGCAGGCGGTAGCGCATGACTTCACCCACAGGCGTGGCGTTGGGGGCAATGTTGGCTTCTACGCCGGGGGGCAGATCAACGCCGCGCAAACGTTCATTGACTTGTTGGCGGACGATGTTCACATCCGCGTTGTCGTTGTAAGTGACCACGGTGAACGACAAACCAAACTGGGTGTGCGAGAACACCCGGATCGAGTTGGGCAGCCCGGCCAGCGCCACCTCGATGGGCAGCGTGACCTGCTTTTCCACCTCTTCGGCGGCCCGCCCCGGGTACAGCGCGATCACCGTCACCTGGGTGTCGGTCACGTCCGGAAAGGCTTCGACCGACAGGTTTTTGAAAGCGATCACGCCCGCCATGACAAACAGCAGCGTGCCCAGCACGATGAACAGCGGCTGGTTCAGCGCGTAATGGATGAGTTTTTTCATGGCTTGGCGTGCTCTGTGGTGTGGGCGGCTTCCTGGGCCAAGCGCAATTCACGCGCCAGCAGCAGACCGTTTTGGCTGACCACTTGCTCGCCTTCCTTGAGGCCTTCGCCAATCAACACGGTTTTGGGGCCTTCAAAAGAGACCTTCACATCACGCGGTGCGAACATGCCCGCCTCGCTTTGCACAAACACATAGTGCTGGTTGCCGCGCAGGAAGACCGCTGTGGCAGGCACCTCGACGCCGGGGCCGACCTGGCGCGCATAGCGCACCTTGGCCAGCATTTCGCTTTTAAGCAAACGCTTGGGGTTGGCCACCGCAGCGCGGATTTTGATGGTGCGGGTGGCTGGGTCAATCTGGTCGGTGACGGCTTTGATGGTGGCTTCAAAACTTTGCCCGGCCAGTGAGGGCAGCACCAGGTTCACCTTGGCGCCCGGGCGCAAATCGGCCACATCGGCTTCCTGAGCGTCAATTTGCACCCACAGGGTGCTGGGGTCAGACACCACGAACATGGGGGCTGTGCTGGCATCCGGGCGCACTTCCTGGCCGGGGTTCAGGTTGCGCTCGACCACCACGCCAGAAATCTCGCTGCGCAGGCCCAGTTGCATGTTCACCCCGGTGCTGCTGCCATACAGGCTGGTGCGGGCCTGAGCACGCGCCACTTCGGCCTGGGCACGGCTGGCTTCGGCCTCGGCTTGCTCCAGGTCTTTGCGGGCCACGACACCGGCTTCAAACAACTCGCGCTGGCGTTTCAGGGCCTGGCTGGCCAGCGTGGCGTCGGCTTGGGCGCGAGAGGTGTCGGCCTGGGCGGCGCCAAACTCGGGCGATGCCAGTTGCGCCAGCACCTGACCGGCGCTCACCGATTGGCCCACATCGGCACTGATGCGCGACACGCGCCCGGCAAAGGCGGCGTAAATGCGTTGGGTTTTTTCTTCGTTCCAGACGATGCGGGCGGGCAGCTCGACCGCGATGCTCTTGGCGGTCACAGCTTTCGTGGTCACCAACAGCGGCAGCTGGGGGTGACCTGCCGGGTAGCGCAGCTGGTTGTTCTGGATGATGGGGGTGGGCACGCCCGCCACAGGTTCAGGTTTGTCCTGGCAAGCGCTCAGCAAGGTGAGTGCGGCCAGGCCGATGGCGGTCAGGGAAAGGTGCAAAGATTTCACGGAAATTCTCTCGCTCAATAAGTGTTCAAAAAGCTCAGCGTGGGGCTTGTGCCGATTGGCGCAACAGCCAGGTGCCCAATGCCTTGGCGTGTTCGCTGCGCACGGCCAGGGCTTCGAGCTGGGTGGTTTTCAGGGTGCGGCGCGCATCCAGCAAATCGGTCAGCGTCAAACCGCCCTTGCTGTAGGCGGTCTCGGCCTGGGCCGCCACACGGCTGGCTTGCGGCAAGATGGCTTCGTCGTAAATCTTCAGGCGCTCGGCGCTGGCTTGCCAGGCTTGCACTTGGGTGCGCAGCTCGGCACGGGCTTGCAGCAGGGTCTTTTGCAGCAGATCGCGGCTTTGTTCTTCTTGCGCCAGAGCGCGGCCGATTTCACCGTCAAAGCGTTGGCCACCGGTCAGAGGCACCGAAATGCGAAACGCCAGCAAGCGCGTGGAGGTGCCGGGGTAGTGGTCAAACGTGGTGCCCACGCTGGGGTCCCCCTGGCGCAGCGCCTGTGCCGCCTGCACCGCTGTGTGTGCCGCTTCTACCCGGGCACGGGCGGCGATCACGTCCGGGCGTTGCTCGACCAGGGCGTCGATCACCTGCTCGTCTGGCACGCTTTGCGCGAGCGCGATCGGCCAGTCGCCTTGGGCTTGCCAACCACCGGTCGGCACGCTCAGACCGGTCCGCAGGCTGAGCGCTTGTGTGGCCAGTTGGTGTTCAAGGGCCGCGTTGTGCACGTCGGCGCGGGCGCGATCGGCTTCGATGCGGGTGCGGGCCGCGTCTTGGGCCGACAAGTCACCCGCTTTGAGTCGGTGGTCGGCGCTTTGGGCCAGTTGGGCGGCGCTCTGGGCCATGGCCTGCACGGTTTGCAAGCGTTCTTGCGTGGCCAGCAGGTCATAAAAAGCGGCTTGCGCCCCGATTTGCTGCAACACCAAGGCGTCTTGTCCGTCGGCTTGCACGGCTTTGACCAAGCGTTCGGCCAGTTCGGTGCGCAGGGCGCGTTTGTTGCCGCGCTCCCAGGTCCAGTCCAGGCCCAGCGATTTGTCCAGTTTTTTCTGTGTCCAGAACGATCCGCCACCCACCCCGTTTTGCAGATCAATCGAAGACACCCCCGCCGACAGTGTGGGTGCGGGCGCCCGGTCAGCGGTCAGCACATCGGCTTGTGCCGCCTGCAAGGCGCGCTGTGCGGCCATCACGTCGGGGTTGCGCTGGGCCGCTTGCAGAACTTGCGCCAGACTCAAACTGGCGGATGCGCTGGCCGTCAAGGCAACTGGGGCGCCGGGCAAAGCGGCCTGAGGGGGCACGGCAGGTCCATCGGCGGCCCAGGCGGTGACCGCCCAAAGACTGCAAGCCAGCCCGGCCAGAGGGCCTGAAAAAAACAAGTGTCGTATGCTCATGCCTCATTTATCGGGGATGCGGCCTGACCAAGACCTGACTTGTCAGCTGTGTTGGTAAAAATATAACTTTAATATCAATTTGGAGCTTGTGGGCAGATGCGCATACTGTTGGTAGAAGACGATCCGGTGCTGCAAGGGGTCATGCTGCGCAGCCTGAACGATGCCGGTCATCGGGTCGATGGCGCTGGAGACTATGACAGCGCTTGCCACCTGTGGCGGGTTCAGCCCTATGACGCGGTTTTGCTCGATTTGAATTTGCCGCAAAACCACCGCGCCGACGCGGGCATGACCAGTGGCTTGAACCTGCTGCGCGAGCGCCGTGCCAAGGGCGACAAAACCCCCGTGCTGGTGCTCACGGCCCGCAACCGCACCGACGAACGCATTGCCGGGCTGGACGCCGGGGCGGACGATTACCTGGGCAAGCCCTTTGAGCTGGCCGAGGTCGAGGCCCGATTGCGCGCCCTGGTGCGCCGCAGTCAGGGCGCCGAAGACCTGACGCAGCTGGGCCAGCTGGTGCTCGACCGCAAAGCCCGCCGCGTCTTGATCCACGGCCAGGAGCTGGTTCTGCCCGCTCGTGAGCTGGAGGTGCTGTGGGAGTTGATGACCCCGCCCGGGCACACCGTCAGCAAAAAGGACTTGTCCAACAAACTGTCGGACTTTGAAGAAGCCCTGGCCGACAACGCGTTGGAGGCCTTCATCTCGCGTTTGCGCAAAAAGCTGGCGCAGTCCGGCGCCACCATCCGCACTTTGCGTGGCTTGGGTTACCTCATGGAAGAAGAGCGCCCGTGAAAGCACCCGTCCGCGCCCTGCGTTCGCGCTTGCTCTGGCATGTCATCTGGCCTTTGGCGCTGACGTGGTTGCTGGGCACGGTGCTGGCGTTTGGCGTGGCGCGTTATTTCACGCAGCAGGCACTGGACCGCGCCTTGCTCGATGACGCCTACGCGGTGGCCAGCCATGTGCGCCATGCCGAAGATGGTGGCTTGACCTTGGGCCTGACCGCGACAGAAATGAGCACCTTGCTCTTTGACCAGAATGAAAGCCTTTACTTCGCTGTGTACTTGGACGATGGCCGACTCTTGGCAGGGCATGCGGGTTTGCCATTGCCGTCGGTGAGTGAGGGGGCCGCGCCGTTTTTCACAGAAGTCGCGTTTCAAAATCAGATGCTGCGAGCGGTGCAGCTGCCCCGACAAAAGCCTGCGGCCTTCAATGTGGTGGTGGCCCAGACCACGCACAGCCAGGGCCGTTTGTTTGAACGCTTGCTCGTGGTGTCGCTGGCGCCCCAAGTGTTGCTGCTGCTCGGCCTGGCCTGGTGGTTGCGGCGCATGATCCAGAAAGACGTGCAACCCCTGATGGACCTGGAAAACGCCGTGGCCCAGCGTGATGCCCGCGATTTGACGCCGGTGACGGTCTCGCGCCGGACCAGCGAAGTGCAGCGTCTGGGCGAAGCGGTCAACGCACTGCTCTTGCGCATCGGGCAAAGCGTGCGCGGGCAAAAAGAATTTGCAGGCAATGTGGCCCACGAACTGCGCACACCACTGGCCGGCATACGCGCCTTGGCCGAATATGGCCTGGCCCATGCCGAGCCCCACATCTGGCGTGAACAACTGCACAGCATTGTCCAAAGTCAGGCCCGTGCCAGCCATTTGATTGACCAGTTGCTGGCGCTGGCGCTGGCGCAAGAGGCCATGCAGGTGCTGCCGTTGCACCCCCTGTCGCTCGACGATGTGGTGCGCGACAGCCTGATGCGGCATCTGCACCGGGCCGATGGTCTGGGGGTTGATCTGGGTGCCCGGGGGCTGGATGTGCCGGTGCAGGTGCTGGCGCAGCGCGCCTTGCTCGAAGGGGTGCTGGACAACCTGATTGACAACGCGCTGCGCTATGGCCTGCCCTCGGAAGGCGAGCCGCGCCATGTGACGGTTGAAATTGTTCGTGATGCCGGGCAAGGCGAGGTGTGCCTTTCCGTCATTGACAACGGGCCTGGCATTTCCGATGTCCAGCGTGAGCGGCTGCTCAGTCGCTGGGCGCAAGGCAGCGCCGGGGAAGCCCTCAAACAAGGCTCGGGCCTGGGCCTGGCCATCGTCGCTGAATATGCCCGCATTCTGGGCGCCACATTCCGGCTGGCGCAGGCCGAGGGGGCGCGGGGCCTGAAGGTCAGCGTGTGCTTTGCAAATCAGCAGCCGGGGTCATCGAGTCCCGTCAACCCATCCCCGTAGGTCGGCACTCGAAGAGTCCGACATGGATGGGGGGCTCACAGCTCAGCGGGCTGCTGCGCGGATCAGCTCGGCGGCTTTTTCGGCCAGCATGATCGTGGGGGCGTTGGTGTTGCCGCTGACCACACGCGGCATGACCGACGCGTCCACCACCCGCAGCCCGGCCACGCCACGCACTTTCAAGGTGGAGTCCACCACCGCCATCTCGTCGCAGCCCATGCGGCAGGTGCCCACGGGGTGGTAGATGGTGTCGGCGTGCTGGCGAATCCAAGTGGCCAGCTCGGCATCGGTTTGTGCTTTGGCTGATGCGGCCGCTTCCCGGCCATAAGCGCTGAGCGCTGGTTGGTTCAGAATGCGCCGTGCTTGACGCACCCCCTCGATCATCTGGGCCATGTCGGCTTCGTGTGTCAAAAACCCTGGGTCAATCAGCGGTGGCGTCATGGCATCGGTGCTGGCCAGGCGCACATGGCCACGGCTTTGGGGTTGCAACAGGCACACATGCAATGAATAACCATGGCCCATGCTGGGCGTGCGGCCGTGGTTGACCAGTTTGCCGACCACAAAGTGCAGTTGAATGTTGGGCTGGGCCAGCTCGGGTGAGGTCTTGAAAAAGCCCCCGGCCTCGGCAAAGTTGGTGGTCAGCATGCCCCGGCGATGCTGGCGCCAGTGCCACATGCCCTGAAGAATCCGCCACGCCCCCTTGGGCGAGACACCAAACAGTTCGGTGTACGGTGCCTGGGCAACCAGCACCACATCGGGGTGGTCGTGCAGGTTCTGGCCCACGCCGGGCAAATCGCACAGGGTCTCAATGCCCATGGCTTGCAGGTGTGCGCCAGGCCCAATGCCCGAACGCATCAGCAAGGCGGGCGATTGGAAGGCACCGCCACTGAGGATGATCTCGCGTCGCGCCGACAAACTGCGTTGCGTGCCGCCCTGGCGCACCAGCACCTGACGGGCCACACCGCCTTCGAGCACCAGGTGATCGGCCGTCACGCCCGTCAGCACATGCAAATTCGGGCGATGGCGCTGGGGTGTCAGGTATGCCTTGGCGGCGCTGAAACGCTCGCCGTTTTTGTGCGTCACCTGGTATAGGCCTACGCCTTCCTGGCTGGCGCCATTGAAGTCCTCGTTGCGTGCCAAACCGGCTTGTTCACCGGCTTGCACAAAACGGTGCGAAAACACATTCGGGCTTTGCAGATCGGCCACATTCAAAGGCCCGTTTTGGCCATGCCATGCGTTGTGCAGGCGTTCGTTGTGTTCGGCTTTGAGAAAGTAGGGCAACACATCCTGCCAGGCCCAGCCCGGGTTGCCCATTGCGGCCCACTGGTCGTAATCGGCATGCTGGCCGCGAATGTAGATCATGGCGTTGGTCGAACTGGAGCCGCCCAGAGTGCGCCCCCGCGGCTGGTAGCCCTTGCGCCCAAGCAGGCCGGGCTGGGGCACGGTTTCAAGGGCTTGCGACACACTGCGAACCAGCGGCATGGCGGCAATCCCGGCCGGGCAGTGGATCAGCGCGCTGGTGTCCTCTGGCCCGGCTTCGAGCAGGGCCACCTGCACGTTCGGGTCTTCACTCAGACGTGCAGCGAGCACGCAACCGGCTGAGCCTGCGCCCACGATGATGTAGTCAAAACAATCTGGGGTCATATAGCTCTCGGGTGTCGGGGGACGATTGGATGGTTCGGATGAAAACCCTTTTTAGCCGATTTCACGGCATATACAAACCTTTGGGGTAATTCAGGACGCCCTGCAGGAGGGCCATTGTCGGATTCTGCGAGTACCGACCTGCGGGTGGGGGGCGGTGGTCAACGACCAAGACAAAAAAAGCCCCCGCAAACATGGCTGCTTGCGGGGGCTGGGGATCACCTGGCGCGCAGGGCGCCGTGATGTCAGGCGTGGATCAGGCCTTGACGCTGGCCAAGGCGGCGTTGAAGGTCGCGCTGGGGCGCATGATGGCGGCCAGTTTGGCCTGGTCGGGCATGTAATAGCCGCCAATGTCCACAGGCTTGCCCTGCACGGCGTTCAGCTCTTCCACGATCTTCGTCTCGTTGTCGGTCAAAGCTTTGGCCAAAGGCGCGAATTGGGCGGCCAGTTCCTTGTCTTCGGTTTGCGCAGCCAATTCCTGAGCCCAGTACATGGCCAGGTAGAACTGGCTGCCACGGTTGTCCAGCAGGCCGGTCTTGGGCGAAGGGTTCTTGTTGTTGTCCAGCAGTTTGCCGGTGGCGGCATCCAGCGTGGCAGACAGGACCTTGGCCTTGGTGTTGCCGGTTTTCAGACCCAGGTCTTCCAGCGACACGGCCAGCGCCAGGAATTCGCCCAGCGAGTCCCAGCGCAGGTGGTTTTCTTCGACCAACTGCTGCACATGCTTGGGGGCCGAGCCGCCTGCACCGGTTTCGTACATGCCGCCGCCCGCCATCAAAGGAACGACCGACAGCATCTTGGCCGAGGTGCCCAGTTCCATGATCGGGAACAGGTCGGTCAGGTAGTCGCGCAGGATGTTGCCGGTGGCGCTGATGGTGTCCAGACCGCGCACCACACGCTCCAGGGTGTAACGCATCGCACGCACCTGGCTCATGATCTGGATGTCCAGACCGGCGGTGTTGTGCTCGTGCAGGTACATCTTGACCTTGGTGATCAACTGGGCTTCGTGGGGGCGGTACTGGTCGAGCCAGAACACCACGGGCATGCCGGAGTTGCGCGCTCGCGTGACGGCCAGCTTGACCCAGTCACGAATCGCTGCGTCCTTGACCTGGCACATGCGCCAGATGTCGCCCGCTTCCACGTTTTCGGAGAGCAGCACTTCGCCGGTGTTCAGGTCGGTGATGTTGGCCACGCCGTCTTCGGGGATCTCGAAGGTCTTGTCATGCGAGCCGTATTCTTCGGCTTGCTGGGCCATCAGGCCGACGTTGGGCACGGTGCCCATGGTCTTGGGGTCGAATGCGCCATGCCATTTGCAGAAGTTGATCATCTCCTGGTAAATGCGGGCAAAGGTCGACTCGGGCATCACGGCCTTGACGTCTTTCAAGCGGCCGTTGGCGTCCCACATCTTGCCGCCGTTGCGGATCATGGCGGGCATGGAGGCGTCCACGATCACGTCGTTGGGCGAGTGGAAGTTGGTGATGCCTTTGGCTGAATCGACCATGGCCAGCTCAGGGCGGTGCTCGTGGCAGGCGTGCAGGTCACGCTTGATTTCGTCTTGCTTGGACTGGGGCAAGGTGGCGATTTTGTTGTACAGATCGGCCATGCCGTTGTTCACGTTCACGCCCAGTTCCTTGAACAGGGCGTCGTGCTTTTCAAAGGCTTCCTTGTAGAAAATCTTCACACAGTGACCGAACACGATGGGGTGCGAAACCTTCATCATGGTCGCCTTGACGTGCAGCGAGAACATTACGCCGGTTTTGCGGGCGTCTTCGATTTCTTTTTCGTAGAACTCGCACAAAGCCTTTTTGCTCATGAACATGCTGTCGATGACTTCACGGTCAAGCAGGGAGACTTTGGGTTTGAGGATGATGGCCTTGCCGCTCTTGGTGATCAGCTCCATCTTCACGTCACGGGCGCGGTCCAGGGTCATGGACTTTTCACCGTGGTAGAAGTCGCCGCTGTGCATGTGCGAGACGTGCGAACGCGAGGCCTGGCTCCATTCGGCCATGCTGTGGGGGTTCTTTCGGGCGAACTCTTTCACGGCGCGGGGGGCACGGCGGTCCGAGTTGCCTTCGCGCAGCACGGGGTTCACGGCCGAGCCGGTGCACTTGGAATAACGGGCCTTGAGGGCCTTTTCTTCTTCCGTTGTGGGGTTTTCGGGGTAGTCGGGCAGAGCGTAGCCTTTGGACTGCAACTCCTTGATCGCGGCGACCAGTTGGCCCACCGAAGCGCTGATGTTGGGCAGCTTGATGATGTTGGCCGAGGGGTTCAGGGTCAGTTTGCCCAGTTCGGCCAGGTTGTTGGTCACGCGCTGCTCAGCGGGCAACAAATCCGAAAACTCACCCAAAATACGGGCCGCCACAGAGATGTCGCTCTCGGCCACTTCGATGCCGGCAGGCGCCGCAAACGTGCGGATGATCGGCAAAAACGAGGCCGTGGCCAGCAAGGGCGCCTCGTCGGTCAGGGTGTAAATGATCTTGGATTTGTCAGCAGCCATGGGGGTCTCACTTTTGGTCGAGGATGATGCGGAGGTCGAAAACGAGTAGGTTTTGACGCTCACTGGGGCTTCTGCGGTCTCAATCGAGGCAGATGAGGCGCTATTTTAAGAGAGCCAAAGAGTGGTTTTTCTTACGCAGGGCGCCCACGCGGGCGCCATGTCACAGAACCGGACAGTTTGAGGGCACGCGCCTGTCAGTGAATGGCCGCGTACATGATCCCCTCTTGGGTGGCATCGGTGGCCGAGAACTCAACCACCACCTTGCCCTGCTTGGCCACCAGGATGCGGTCAGACAGGGACATCACCTCGGGCAGGTAAGACGAAATCACCACCACCGCCTTGCCCGCATCGGCCAGACGGTTGATTTCGGCATGGATCTCGGCAATCGCCCCGACATCCACCCCGCGTGTGGGTTCGTCAAAAATGATCACGTCCGGGTCTTGCACCAGGGACTTGGCGATCACCACCTTTTGCTGGTTGCCGCCCGACAGCTCGATCACCTTCACATCCTTGCTGATGGCCCGCACATTGAGCAGGCGGCTCCAGTGCTCGCCAATGGCCCCCGCTTTGGCCGAAGAGATGGCGCCGAACACGTTTTTGGACTTGCCCAGCAGGCCCATGTAGATGTTTTTGGCGATCGACATGGTTTCAAAAAAGCCTTCGACCTTGCGGTCTTCGGTGATGTAGGCGATGCCGTCATGCACGGCCTGGCGCGGCACCCGGTAGCGCACGGGTTGGCCGCGCAGCAGCACCTCGCCGCCATGAAAGAAGTCGCGCTTGATGAGCCCAGCCACCACTTTGAAGGTTTCGGTGCGCCCCGCACCGACCAGCCCGAAAACGCCGGTGATTTGCCCTGCAAACACCGACAGCGAGTTGTTTTTCACCATCGACGCCATGCGCAGGTTGCGCACCGACAGCATGCATTCGCCTTGGGGGCGCACGGTGGTTTTCTTCTGGCCGTAGAGGGTTTGCGACAAATCGCGCCCCACCATGGCCTGCACGATGCGGTTGCGGTCAAAGTTGCTTTTGTCGTCCGTCACGATGTGCTGGCCATCGCGCAGCACGGTGATGCGGTCGGCCAGCTGCAGGGCCTCTTCCAGGGCGTGCGAGATGAAGATGATGGACACCCCGCGTTCCTTGAGCTTGAACACGAGGTCAAAAAAGTACTTCTTTTCCTCGGGTGTCAGGCTGGCCGTGGGCTCGTCAAAAATGATCACGCTGGCCTGGTGCAGCACCGCACGGGCGATCTCCACCATCTGTTTTTTGGCCGCGCCCAGCAAGCTCACGGTGGCGGTCGGGTCCACGTCAAAGTTGAGCGACTGCAAAAACTGCTGCGCCGAAATGTAGACCCCGCGCAAGCGGTTGAAGAACTGCTCCTGGCCCAGAAACAGGTTCTGCGCCACCGTCATGGTGGGTACCAGGCTGGTCTCCTGGAACACCATGGCAATGCCGTGCTCCAGCGCCTGCAAGGGCGTGGACAGCTGCACCTCTTGGCCGTGCACCAGCATCTGGCCCGAGCTCAGGGGCACCACCCCGGCCATGACCTTGGTCAGCGTGGATTTGCCCGCGCCGTTTTCGCCCAGCAGCGCATGGATTTCACCCCGACGCAGAGAAAAATCGACGTTTTCAATGGCCGGCACGCCGCTGTAGCGCTTGGTCGCCTGGCGCAGCTCCAGCACCACCTCGGTAGAGGCGATGGGTGTTGGGTTTGCAGGGTGTGTCATGTCCGGGCCTCCGCCTTGTTCAGATCGATCCGCAAAAGTCGGCCCGCACCTTTGGAGGCCACCCACAAAGCGCCGCCCCACTCGACCACGGCCGTCACGCCGTGGTGGCGTCCATCCACCTGGCTGTGCAAAGACGACAGGATCCGGCCATCTGCCGCAACCCGCAGCACCAGGCCATAAGAGCGCGGTGGCGCCCAAGGTTTGAGCATGCCCATTTGCTTGACGCCCGCACCTTGCAAAGGTTCCAGAAAGCTGTGGCCAGACGACAGGGCCGGGGCGATCCAGTAACGCGGGTCAATCTCTTGCAGCATGCGCTTGCGGTAAGCGGGCTCACGCAGCACAAACTCCACCAGCTGCGAGCGGCAGACAAAGCAGCTCAGCCAAAAACCGCCGCCCGCCGCTGCGCTCATGCGCGAGGGGTAGCCGGGCAATTCGGCCACCAGCGCACCCTTGCCCTTGCCAGCACCCGAGGCCGGGGTGACGCGGTGCTTCCAGCTCTCGCTGTACAGGGCCTGCCCACCCAGCGACAGCACGCCAAAAGCATGGTGCAAGCCGCTGGCCAGACTCTGCACCGCACCCGTGGCGGGCTGCCAGCGCGCCACGCGGCCGCTGTGGCCCAGTTCCATCAGGTCATGGCACCACTGGTCAGTGCTGCGCCGCTGTGAGCCGTCGCTGAGCAACACCGCGCCGTCGGCCTCAAACGCCAGCGCATTGACGCTGTGCAAAGGCTGGCCCTGCAGGCTCTGCAGCGCAGGCCCATCGCGCAGGCTGCCGTCGGCCTGTGTGTGCAGCACTTGCACTTGCGTGCCGCCCAGGGCCACGGCCAGGGTGCCATTGGCTTGTGCGGCCAGAGCGGTGATGTTTTCGTTGAACTCACGCACCAGCACGGGTTGACCCTCTTGCAGGCGCAGCAAACGCGCCCCGGCGCTGATCCACAGCTGCTGACCATCACAGGCCAGGTCGTCAATGCCTGCGATCTCGGCCACCACGGTGGCGTCGTCGAGCTGGCGGTTGGGCTTGAGTGCCCCGTCCATGACCGGCACGGTGATGGCGGCACTGCCGCGTCCCAGCAGTCGGTCACTCCAATTGCGCAAACTTGTCAGCATCAGCGTGCTCCCCAGCGTTGGCCGTATTGAGAAAAATTCGGATCGGCGTTGTCGAGCTTGTAGCGGCCAATGCGGTTGTTGGAGATGCCGCCCAAATACAGATGGCCCTGGTGCTCGCGCATGGAGGTGATCATGGGGTGGTTCACGCCGCCCAGGTCCCACAGCGTTTCCAGGATCTCGCCTTTTTCAGAAAACTTGAGCACGCAGCCGGTGTTGATGTTGGGGAACAGCCACTCGTCAAACGGCACGCGCTTGGCCATGCGCTGGCGGAAGCCCGGCATGCGCAGCGCCAGGTCGTAGGCCGGGCCGCGCATGCCCACCAGGGCCAGCCAGTAGTGGCCGTCCGAGGCCAGGTTGATGTTGTCGGGGTAGCCCGGCAGGTTGTCGACCACCATCTCGACCTGGTCCTTCTTGGGGCCATCGAACCAGAAGCGCTTGATGCAGCAGCCCCAGGTTTCGGCAAACAAGATCGACTGGCCGTCGCTGGCGATGCAGATGCCGTTCGGAAAACGCAGGCCGCGCAACACGGTTTTGGTGCTGTTGTCGCGCGGGTCGTAGCAGACGATACGGCCATTGCCGCGTGCTTCCAGGCCGTCCACGGCCCACTCGTGCATCTCATAGCGCACGGTGGCTTCGCTGAAGAAGATGCGGCCATCGTCAGCGATGTCCAGGTCGTCGGCCAGGCGCAGTCGGCTGTCGTCGTTGATCGAACTCCAGCTGCGGTTGGTCTCGTCGGTCACGCGCTGCACTTCGCGCTCGGGCGTGATGCGGTACAGGCCCATGCCGCCTACACAGACGACCAGGTTGTCCTGCCGGTCAAAGGCCATGCCCAGCGGCTGGCCGCCGATGTGCGCAAAGACTTCCATGCGCTGGTAGTCGGGGGCAAAAAAGCGCATCACATCGCCATGGCGCGAGCCTGCGTACAGGTTGTTCTCGCGGTCCAAGATCACGTCTTCGGGTGCTTCGATGCGGCCCAGGCCAATCGTCTCGACCGCACGCAGTTTGTTGTTCAGGGTCCAGGGGCCGCTGTCTTTGCCCTCGCCCTCGGCCGTGCACACCGGCGCGGGCGCCAGGGCCTGGTAGGCCGGGCTCACATACACCTTGCTGATGATGCGGTGGCGGTTCTTGAGCCAGCGCACATCGATGACGGCCGCCGCAATCAGGATGCCCGCCAGCACCATGCGCGTCAGCCCCCCGGAGACCGACATCGAAGTCAGGCCGTTGGTGATGAGCAGCACCACCAAGGTGCCCACCAGGGCCTTGGTCACCGAGCCCCGGCCGCCGCCCAGGCTGATGCCGCCCAGCACAGCCGCGGTGAGCACCAGCACCTCCATGCCCACGCCAATGTCGGCACCCGCCGTGGCCAGGCGCGATGCAAAAAAGCAGCCGCCCACCGCCGTCAGCATGCCGCTGGCCACATAGCTCAGGGCCACGGTGCGGCGCACGGCAATGCCGCTGTTGTAGGCCGAGCGGCGCGAGCCGCCAATGGCCATGATGTGCCAACCCACACGAAGGCGCGTGAGCATCACATGCCCGCCGATGGCGGCAAGCGCATAGGCCCAGGCCACGGTGGGCAGGCCCAAAAACGTGCCATTGCCCAGAAAGTCCCACACCTCGGAATCGGGGATGCTGCCGGCAATGGCGGTCGAATACTGCAGGCTCAGGATTTCATAGAGCGAGCGAAAAATGATCAGGGTGATCAGCGTGGTCAAAAAGGCGCGCAGGCGCAAATAACCGATCAACACCCCATTGACGGCCCCCAGCAAGGCGCCAAACAGCAGCGTGCCCGGCACGGCCAGGGCCACCGGCCACTTGAGCACATGCATCAGCATCAGGGCGCAAAAATTGGTCAGCGCAAACATGGAGCCCACCGACAGGTCGATGCCGCCGACGATCATCACCAGCGCCATGCCCAGCACGATGAAGCCAATCTCTCCGGCTTGCCGCAAGGTGTCGGCCAGCATGGTGGCGCTGTAGAAGTTGGGCACCAGTTGGCCCGAAAAAAAGACCACCATCACCAGCAGCAGCACCGGCACAGCGGTTTCCGTCCAGCGCTTGGACAGGATCTCGCCCACCCAGTGATCGGGCCAATATGTGTAGCGCAGTCGGGTCAGGGTTTCAGTCATGTGCAAACCAGGGTGTGTGGGGGTGTACAAAACAAGCTCTCATGGCGGCAAGGGGGGCGGGCCATGCCACCCGCCTTGCCGCCTTGAGGCGTCGAAGGCCCGCTTACTTGGATGCGGCCAGCTTCCAGCAAGTGCCTTCAGCAGACGCGTTTTGCTTGGTGATCGGGATCAGCGTGGTGTAGATGTTTTGTTTGGCTGCACCGGGCTTGACGCCGCCTTGCACCAACCACTTGATCATGGCCGCCATGTTGCTGGCTTGGGTGGGCACGTCGTAGCTGATGTCCAGGTCAAACGCACCGGACTTGACCATGTCGCAAGCGCCTTTTTGTTCACCGCCACCCGAAGTGGCCAAGTAGACCTTACCGGTCAGGCCTGCTTCCTTGACCGCCGCTGCGGTGCCGATGTCCATGCCGTCCCAAAAGCCGATGATGCCGCACAGGTCTGGGTTTTGCTTCAGCACCGTCTGGGTCAGCGCCTTGGCTTTGGCAGCGTCCCAATCGGCGGCCTGGTTGGACACGACCTTGATTTCGGGGTGCTTGGCCAAGACGTTTTCTACGCCCTTGAGCGTGTAAGCGCTCGTGGCGGCCGTCGGTGCGCCTTGCACGATGGCGATCTTGTTGCTCTTGCCCTTGCAAGCTTGCACCACAGCGTCGGCGTTGCGTTCGCCAATGTCCACCCAGTCAGCGCCCACAAAGGCGGTGGAAGGCTGGGCCGAGCGCATGTTGATCTGCACCACGTAAATGCCTTCGTCTTCGGCCTTCTTGATCAGCTTGGCGTAGGTCTGCACATCGGGGTTGTGGATCACGATGACGGCGGGCTTTTCGGCAATCAGCGCGGTGAAGGCCTGGGCGCCCGCGTTGGTGTTCCAGTTGGGGTCACGCACCACCACCTTCATGCCAGCGGCTTCGAGTTCCTTTTTCAGGCCTGCGTGCCAGCCAATGGCCAGGTCAAAGCCAAAGGCCACGGGAATGAAACCCACGGTCTTGCCTGCAAGGGCTTTTTTATAGCCGTCGCGAAAGGGCTCGTCGAGTCCTTTGCCTTGCGCCATGGCGGATGTGGCCGCGCAAAGGCCCAGCGTCACAACGGCTGCGGCGGTGCTCAGTTTTTGAAAAATCCTCATTGCCTGTCTCCTGGTGGTTAAAAGTGGTTGACGCCCCAACAAGCCGGGCGTCTGGCTGTGCTCAGATGTCCCCTTGCTGTGCGGTCTCTTCGTTGCGGGGGTTCAAAATCGAATCGATCAGGATGGCGGCCAGCAGCACCACCCCTTTGACAATGTTTTGCACGGAATAAGAGATGTCCATGATCGTCATGCCGTTGAGCATGGTGCCGATCAGCAGCGTGCCGATGATCACGTTGACCACCCCGCCCCGGCCGCCCGCCAAGCCAATGCCACCCAGCACCACCACCAGCACCACGTCGTAGACCATGGTCGAGTTGAAGATGCGCGTGGGCATGCTGTTGACCGAGGCCGACATGACCAGCCCCGCAAACAGGCCCACCAGCGCGGCCAGCACAAACTGCAACACCATGATGGGCCGTGTGGGCAAGCCGGTGGCGCGAGCGGTCAGCGGGTTGTCGCCCATGGCGTAAATGAAGCTGCCGGCCCGCATGCGCCCCAAAAACAGCGACAGCAATGTGGCCGCCAAACCAAACATGATCACCGGCGTGGGAATGCCCAGCACCGCGCCCCGGCCTATCCAGACCAGCGCGTCCAGGGTCTCTGGCCACTGCACGACTTCGAGCTGAAAAATGAAGGCCTGGCCCAGCCCCGCCAAAAACAGCCCCGAGGCCAGCGTGGTGAACAGCGAGGGCACTTCGGCATAGGCGATCAACCAGCCGTTGAGCAGGCCAAAGGCCAGCGACAGGCACAGCGCCACGCCCACAGCCGGGCCGATGCCGTAACCGTTTTGCACCAGTTGCAACAAAAAACCCGAAGGCACCGCCATGGCCGCGATCATCGAAATGTCGATGCCTCGCCCGATCACCACCACCGCCATGCCCAGTCCCAAAATGCCCAGAATGGCGACGTTTTGCAGCAAGGTCAGCAGGTTGTCCACCTGTGCAAAGCCCGGCAAAAAGGCCGCCAGGGCGATGAACATCACCACAAAGATGGCGAAGACAATGGTCTGCTGTGTGGCGCGTAACTTGATCATGAACATCTCACTCAGATAAGGGCTGCTTGCAGGGACTGCCGCAGTTCGCGTTTGACGATCTTGCCGTTGAGGTTGCGCGGCAGCGGCTCGGTGCCGATGGTCCAGGTCTCGGGCACGGCGTAGTCGGCCAGCAGCGGGGTGCAATACGCTTGCAAGGCGCTGGCCTGGGTTTGGTCATTGAGTTCACGCACGCACACAAAGGCATGCACGCGCTCGCCCAGCACGGCGCAGGGCACGCCCACCAGCGCGGCTTCCAGCACCTGGGGGTGTTCACACAAGACGTTTTCCACCGAGGCGCAATACACCTTGTAGCCACCCCGGATGATCACGTCTTTCTTGCGGTCCAGAACGCGCACAAAGCCTTCGGCATCCATGCTGCCGATGTCGCCCGAATGCCAGAAACCGCTGGTGAACTCGCTGGCGGTGGCCTCTGGGTTGTGCCAGTAGCCGCTGACCACCATGGGCCCTGCGATCCAGATTTCGCCCACGCCGCCTCGCGGCAATTCCTTGCCCTGCTCGTCCACCACGCAAATCTCACCGCAGGGCACCACCTGGCCCACGCTGTCGCGGTGCGCAGCGGTCTGGCCGGGCGGCATGATGGTGGCGGGGGAGCAGGTTTCGGTGGCACCGTAGGCATTCATCAGCTCCAAGCCGGGCAGCTTGACGGCCAGGCCATCGATGGTGGCGGTCGGCATGGACGCTCCGCCGTAGGCACCGATGCGCCAGTGGCTCAGGTCATGCTCTTGCAGGTCGGGCAAGAGCAGGCACAGGTTGTACATGGCCGGGACCATGATGGTGTGGGTGATTTTTTCAGCGCCCGCCAGCCGGATGAAATCGGCCGCCTTGAACTGCGGCATCACCACAATGCAGCCGCCGCAGTGCAGCATGGCATAAAGCTGGGCCACCAGACCGGTCACATGGCTCAGGGGCACGGCCACCGCGGTGCGGTCTTGCGCGCTCAGGCTCATCAATTGCGCGTAGTGCATCACCGAATGCACGATGTTCAGGTGGCTGATCATGGCGCCCTTGGGGCGGCCCGTGGTGCCCGAGGTGTAGAGCAGCACGGCCAAGTCGTCCTCAGCGCCCTCATGCGCCGTGTTCAGGGGCGGCGCCATCATGAGCGCGGCAAATGTTTCGAAGCCTTCACGCGTTGACGTGCCCGTCACAATGCGGCACGTCAAATGCGGCAGTTGCTCGGGCGCAGGTTGCAGGTCGGCCAACTCGGCGCCGCAAATGAGCGCCTTGGCTTCGGAGTTATTCAGCGCAAACGCCAGCTCCACGCCACGCGCTCTGGAGCTCACGGGCACCAGCACCGCACCCAGCCAGGCGCACGCCAGGGCGGCAATCACAAATTCGCTGCCATTGCCCAGGTGCAGGGCCACGCGGTCGCCCGCCACCACGCCGCGCTGGGCCAGACCGCCTGCGCATTTGCAGGCTGCGTGGTGCAGCTCATGCCAGCTCAGGCGCAGATCGCCACACACCATGGCCGCGCCTTGCGGAAACTGTCGCGCTGCGCTGCCCAGCATCTGCGCCAGCGTGGCGGGGCGCTCGGCATAGCAGCGCACGATGCGGTGGTCGAAATGGCTTTCGCGGCGGATGGCGGTTTTCAAGGCATCTCCTGCCAGGTTGGCGGTGGTGTGTTGGTCGTGCGGTGCGCTCAGCACACCGCGCATGAGCATCTCAATGCAATGGGTGACCGCGTCTTGCAGGCTTTTTTCAGAATGCGCTTCGGGCCGGTACCAGCGCCCGATACCGCCGATGGCCCCGACCACCGAAAACGCCCCCACCCCCGGGTCGCCCGCCATGATCCAGCCCTCGGACATGCCCTGCGCGATCAGGGCGCGAAAGTCTGCATCCACCTGGGCCTTGAGGTTGCGCAGTTCGTGGCGCCGTACTTCGGGCAAGGGGTCTTCACCCACCCGGCTCACGCACAAGCCAAAGTCACCGGTGACCACGCTGGCGTACAGCTGCATGGCCAGGCGCAGACGTTCGCGCCCGCTGTGCCCTTGCGCTTGCAGCGCCTGCAAGCCGTTTCGGAACATGGCCAGTTCACGCTCCACACACTCAAACAGGATTTGCTCCTTGTTGTCGATGTAGTAGTACAGCGTGGGCTTGGTCACGCCCAGACTTTGCGCAATGTCGTCGAGCGAGGTGCCCTGAAAACCCTTGCGTGTGAACAGGCGCGCTGCCGCCAAGAGCACTGCTTCCTTCTTGGTCTGGTGCTGTTGCTCCCGCTCCTGCCGAGCTGCCCAGGGTGAGGCGACCGAACCGGTAGTTCCTTTACCGGAGGTTTTGGCAGCAGTTTTTGTCGGCGTGGACACCATCAAATCTCTTTTCAAAACAACCGTTACTCGTGGGTAACTGAATTGACTTGAAATTCAATGTAGGGCAATGCCCACCCTTCGGATCTAGGGCATTCCCTGAGCTGCGGTGCAGCAACTGTCGACTGCGCGACAAGGTTGGGGTCGGGGTTTGCGGTGTGTGATGACCCCTGCGGGACAGGGAGTCACCCGGCTGACAGGTTCAAGCAGACCAAAGCTCTCACACTGCAAGCAAGCACTGGGCCTTGGCGGATGGCAAGGCACGCCCAGCGGCACACACCCCATGGAATGGACACATGAACTTTGACATCTCACCCGACTTGCAGGCGCTGCGTGAACGCACCCGCCAATTCATCGCCGAGCAGGTGATTCCGCTCGAAGGTGATCCCCGGCACGGCGCGCATGGCCCGTCAGAAGATTTGCGCCGCGAGCTGATCGAACGCGCCCGCGCAGCGGGTTTGCTCACCCCGCACGCATCGGTCGAGATGGGGGGCCTGGGCCTGAGCCACATCGCCAAGGCGGTGGTGTTTGAAGAGGCCGGTTACTCCAATCTGGGGCCCACGGCGCTCAACATCCACGCCCCGGACGAAGGCAACATCCACCTCATGGAAGAGGTGGCGACACACGCACAAAAAGAGCGCTGGTTGCGCCCCCAGACGACGGGCCAGACGCGTTCATGCTTTGCCATGACCGAACCCGATCCGGGCGCGGGCGCAGACCCCTCCATGCTCAAGACCACCGCGGTGCGCGATGGCGACGATTACCTCATCAACGGCCGCAAGTGGTTCATCACCGGCGCTGACGGGGCCGACTACGCCATCGTCATGGCCCGCATGGAAGACGGCTCGGCCACCATGTTCCTGACCGACATGAACCGGCCTGAAATCCGTCTGGAGCGCAACATGGACGCCATGGACAACTGCTTCACCGGCGGACACGGTGTGCTGTGCTTTGACAACTTGCGCATCCCGGCGACCGACGTGCTGGGCGAGGTCGGCAAAGGCTTTCGATACGCCCAAGTGCGCCTGGCGCCTGCTCGCTTGACGCACTGCATGCGTTGGCTGGGCCAGGCCCGCCGGGCGCACGACATTGCATTGGACTACGCCAGCCGCCGCCATGCCTTTGGCAAACCCCTGGCCGAGCACGAAGGTGTGGGCTTCATGCTGGCCGACAACGACATCGATCTGCACACCGCCCGCCTGCACATCTGGCACACCGCCTGGCTGCTCGATCAGGGGCAAAAATGCAACTTCGAATCCAGCCGCGCCAAGGTCGCCTGCTCCGAAGCCGAATGGCGCGTGGTCGACCGCTGCGTGCAGATTTTGGGCGGCCAGGGCGTCACGGCCGACACCCCCGTGATGCGCATCTTCATGGACATGCGCGCCTTCCGCATCTACGACGGCCCCAGCGAAGTCCACCGCTGGAGCATGGCCCGCAAAATCGTCCACCAAGCCACGACAGCCCACGCCGCAACCTCGTAGGTCGGCACGCGAAGAGCCCGACAGCTTTGTTCAGCGACAAGGCTTGAATGGGCTGGGCAGGTGCGCCTGCAGTGTCGGAGTCTTCGACCACCGACCTACAAAACCCAAAACTGCCCCTGCCCGTGGGTCGGCACGCGAAGAGCCCGACAGCTTTGTTCAGCGACTAGGCTTGAATGGGCTGGACAGGCGCGCCAGCAGTGTCGGGGTCTTCGACCACCGACCTACAAAACCCAAAACTGCCCCTGCCCGTGGGTCGGCACGCGAAGAGCCCGACAGCTTTGTTCAGCGACAAGGCTTGAATGGGCTGGGCAGGCGCGCCAGCAGTGTCGGGGTCTTCGACCACCGACCTACAAAACCCAAAATGGCCCCTGCCCGTGGGTCGGCACGCGAAGAGCCCGACAGCTTTGTTCAGCGACAAGGCTTGAATGGGCTGGGCAGGCGCGCCAGCAGTGTCGGGGTCTTCGACCACCGACCTACAAAACCCAAAATGGCCCCTGCCCTTGGGTCGGCACGCGAAGAGCCCGACAGCTTTGTTCAGCGACAAGGCTTGAATGGGCTGGGCAGGCGCGCCAGCAGTGTCGGGGTCTTCGACCACCGACCTACAAAACCCAAAATGGCCCCTGCCCGTGGGTCGGCACGCGAAGAGCCCGACAGCTTTGTTCAGCGACAAGGCTTGAATGGGCTGGGCAGGCGCGCCAGCAGTGTCGGGGTCTTCGACCACCGACCTACAAAACCCAAAATGGCCCCTGCCCTTGGGTCGGCACGCGAAGAGCCCGACAGCTTTGTTCAGCGACAAGTCTTGAATGGGCTGGGCAGGTGCGCCAGCAGTGTCGGAGTATTCGACCACCGACCTACAAAACCCAAAAGGACTCTGCCCGTGGGTCGGCACGCGAAGAGTCCGACTTGTATATGGCGAGCGCGGTCAGGAGATGGCGCAAGCGGTGATGCGGGAATCGCCGATGTCCAGGCTGCTCAGGGCGACGGCTTCGCCGCTGCTTGGCATGGCGCTGTTTTTGACCAGCACGATTTCGGCCACGATGGAGATGGCGATTTCGGCCGGGGTTTTGGCACCCAGGCTCAAGCCCACGGGGCCATGCAAGCGCGCCAGGGCTTCTTCGGTCAGGCCAAAATGCTCGGCCAGACGCTGTTTGCGGGTGGCTTGGTTGCGTCGCGAACCCAGAGCCCCGACGTAAAACGCCTGCGAGTTGAGGGCCTCGAGCAAAGCCATGTCGTCGAGTTTGGGGTCGTGCGTGAGGGCAATCACGGCGGTGTGCGCATCGGGTTCAATGGCGGCCACCACGTCGTCGGGCATGCCCATGACGCGGGTCACACCCTGCATTTGCAAACTGGCGGCGTATTCTTCACGCGGATCGCAGACCAGCACTTCAAAGTCGAGCGCCTGGGCCATCTGCGCCACGGCCTGGCTGAGTTGCCCTGCGCCAATGAGCAGCAAGCGCCAGCGAGGGCCAAACAGAGTGGTCAAGGTGATGCCGTCAAACGCCAGGGCGTCGCTGCGGCGTGCATCACTCAGCGTCACCGAGCCGTCTTTGAGCGAGACCGTGCGTGCCACCAGCTGGTGGGCGCTGGTGCGCTTCAAAATTTCTTCAATCCAGCCTGTGTCCTGCACAGGTTCTTGCACCAGGCGCAAGGTGCCGCCACAAGGCAGGCCAAAACGCGAGGCTTCTTCTTTGGTCACGCCGTAGGCGACCATGGACGGGTGTGTCAGATGCTCGTACTCACCGGCTTTGATGCGGGCGATCAGATCGTCTTCCACACAACCGCCAGAAACCGAGCCACTGACCACACCGTCATCACGCACGGCCAGCAGGGCACCGGGGGGCCTGGGGGCACTGCCCCAGGTTTCCACCACGGTGACCAGGGTCACACGGTGGCTGGCCTGTCTCCAGGCCAGCACGTCGGACAAAACGCGTAAATCCAGACTTTCCATCCGACGCTCCGTGGGCTCAGGCGGTGCGCAATGCGTCGGCCGTGATGGGCAGACTGCGAACGCGTTTGCCTGTCAAGGCCGCCACCGCGTTGGCAATGGCAGGTGCCGCCACAGCCGTGCCGGGCTCGCCGATGCCGCCGGGCTTTTCGGTGCTCTTGACCAACACGATGTCGATCTGGGGCGACTCGTACATGCGCACAGGCTCGTAGCTGTTGTAGTTGGTCTCTTGCACACGGCCATTGGCCATGGTGATCTGGTGCTTGAGCACCGCCCCCACGCCAAACACGATGCTGGACTGCAACTGGGCTTCCACGGTGTCGGGGTTGACCATGTGGCCCACGTCAGCGGCCACGGTGACCTTGTGCACGCGCACGCTGCCATCCTTGTTCAGGCTGACTTCGGCGACTTCGGCCAGGTAGCTGTCATAGCCTTCCATCAGGGCGATGCCGTGGGCATGGCCTTTGGGCAGTGGCTTGCCCCAGCCAGCTTTTTCAGCGGCCAGTTTCAGCACGTTGGCATAACGCGGTTTGCCAGACAGCATCTTCATGCGGTAGGCATAAGGGTCTTGACCTGCGGCTTTGGCCAGCTCGTCGACGAAGCTTTCGTTGGCGAAAGCGTTCATGCTGTGGCTCACGGCGCGCCAGTAACCGACGCGAACACCGGTGTCGTGAATCACCAGGTCGTGCTGGGTGTTGGGGATGTTGTAGCCAGTGACAGCGGCTTCGGCCATGAAGGGGTCCAGCGTGTCCTTGGGCAGGCCGAAGGCACGTTGCGTGACCGACTGCGAAGCCACCTTGAAGTGCAGGCCCACGGGCATGCCGTTGGCGTCCAGACCGGCCTTGAGCTGGTTGACACCGGCAGGACGGTAGTAGTCATGCATCATGTCTTCTTCGCGTGTCCACAGCAGCTTGACGGGCTTGCCCACAGCTTTGGAGATTTCGGCCGCCTGCACGACGAAGTCCAGCTCCAGACGACGACCGAAGCCGCCACCCAGGTAGGTGGTTTTCAGGGTGATGTCTTCGGGCTTGACCTTCAGGGCAGCCGCCACAGCGCCTTGGGCACCTTGCTGGAACTGGGTCGGGCCAATCAGCAGGACCTTGTCGCCTTGCACATGGGCCGTGAAGTTCATCGGCTCCAGAGGGGAGTGCGACTGCATGGGCGTCACGTATTCGGCTTCCATCACTTTGGCGGCACCTTTGAGGGCGGCGGCCACATCGCCTTGCGGCTTGGTGATCTCGAGGACTTTGCCGGACTTGGCCGCCTGGCGTGTGCCGTCGATGACGGAGGCTGTGCTCAATGCGGCACCCGCACCTTCGTCCCACTGCACCTTGACGGTTTCCATGGCTTTCTTGGCGCGCCACCAGGAGTCGGCCACCACGGCCACGCCGTCGCTGATCTGCACCACAGCCTGCACGCCGGGCATGCCTTTGGCCTGTGCACCGTCAAAGCTCTTGACCTTGCCGCCAATCACCGGGCACTGCAGCACTGTGGCGTAGACCATGCCAGGCACCTTGACGTCAATACCGAATTCGGCTGTGCCGTTGGTTTTGGCGGGGGTGTCCAGACGCTTGGTGCGCTTGCCGACAATGCGGAAGTCTTTGGGGTCTTTGAGGGCTGGCTTCTCAGGCACGGGCAGTTTGGAAGCGGCTGCGGCCAAGGAGCCATAAGTCGCTTTCTTGCCATTGGGGCCGAGCACCATGCCTTTGTCAGCCTTGAGCTGGCTGCGGTCTACGTTCCACTGTGCAGCGGCGGCCGAAATCAGCATCTCGCGCACTTGGGCGCCTGCCACGCGCAGCTTTTCCCAGCTGCCACGCACCGAGGTCGAACCCCCGGTGATCTGGGCACCCAGCAAAGCGTTCACATACACCGCACCGGGAGGGGCGTCCGTGACCTTGATCTGGTTCATGTCCACGTTGAGCTCTTCAGCCACCAGCATGGGCATGGAGGTGTAGACGCCCTGGCCCATTTCGGAGTGGGCGCTCAGGATGGTGATGTTGTTGTCGTCTGAAATATGCACCCAGGCGTTGGGGGTGCTCACGGTGCCAGCGGCCATGGCCTGGCCCAGTGTGCCCGGCAGGTGCAAAGCCATCAGCAGGCCGCCAGAAGCAGCAGCACCGGCTTTCAGGAACGAACGGCGTGAAGTTTGTGTATCGATCATGTGAAGTCTCCGGCTTTTCAGGCGTTGCGCATCGTGGCTGCGGCATCTTTGATGGCCGCCCGGATACGGGGATAAGTGCCGCAACGGCAGATGTTGCCGCTCATCGCGTTGTCAATGTCGGTGTCGCTGGGGTTTTTGTTTTTGGCCAGCAAAGCAGCAGCACTCATGAGCTGACCGGACTGGCAATAGCCGCACTGGGGCACATCGTGCTTGATCCAGGCCACTTGCAGAGGATGGGTGTTGTTCTTGGACAGACCTTCGACGGTGGCGACTTTTTTGCCAGCGACCGTGCTCAAAGGCGTTTGGCATGAGCGCACAGCTTCACCATTGACGTGCACGGTGCAGGCACCGCACAACGCGGCACCACAACCAAATTTGGTGCCGGTCATGCCCAGCTCATCGCGCAGCACCCACAACAGTGGGGTGTCGGTTTCGGCGTTGGCCTGTGCAGGCTTGCCATTGACTTGGAAATTCACGCTCATCAAGGTCTCCTCAAAGCGGTGTTGTTATGAACATCCGCTACCTTGAATCAAAACGCGCTGAATTCCACCCATGCAAACCCTGATACAAGCGTTTCGAGGGATCAATTTTTTCAAAATGAGACACTTGTGTGGGTTTTTTTTCCTATGCAACAGTTTGCATATTTTCCAGTCGCTGAATCTTTGTTTTCGCAAGTTCTTTTGGGTTACGTCCTGCCAGCGTCTGTCAGCGGGTGATGGATCGAGGGGCACAATGGGCACCCTCTGTCAAAGTCCTGACCCAAGTTCGCCCACACCATGTCATCCACCCCGGCCCTGCATTGGCAAGCCCTCACTACTCAACCCGATGGCTTGAGCGAATCACCGTTCTGGCACCCCCACGAGCAACGCCTGTATTGGGTCGATATTCCCGGCCGTCGCCTGGCGCGGGTGTCGGTTCATGACCAACAGGCGCAAGGCCCGGTGGACTATTGGCCCCTGAGCCAAGAGCCCGGATGCATCGCCCCCGTACACGGCGGCGGCCTCGTCATGGCCTTGCGTGATGGCATTTATCTGGCGCGTGAATGGGGTGGCCTCTTGCAGAAGCTGGCAGCCGCACCGTATGACACGCAACGCCTGCGTTTCAACGACGGCAAATGTGATCCCCAAGGGCGCCTGTGGGCAGGCAGCCTGTACGAGCCACGCGACCAGGCCCTGGGCGTCCTGTATGCACTGCAAGGGCATGACTTGTCCGACATGGCCCACGGCGCCACCACCGCCAACGGCCTGGCCTGGTCCCCGGACGCACGCACCCTGTATTGGGCAGACACCGCATCGCACCGCGTGCGCGCTTGGGATTTTGACCCGACCTTGGGCACCTTGTCGCATGAACGGCTGTTTCACCAATTCGCCCCCAAGCCCGCAGGCTGGACCTGGGGACAGCCGGATGGCCCGGCTTACGGCGGTCGCCCGGATGGCGCCACGGTGGACGCCCAAGGGGCTTACTGGTCAGCCCAGTACGAAGGCCAACGCCTGGTGCGCCTGTCACCGCAAGGCGAAGTGCTGGCCGTGGTCGAAACGCCCGTGCCCTGCCCCACCATGCCGTGTTTTGGCGGTGAAGACCTCCAAACCCTGTTCATCACCAGCTCCAGGCAGGGCCGCAGCGAAGCGGAACTCCAACGCTATCCCTTGGCGGGCTGCATTTTTGCAATGCGTGTGGACGTGCCTGGTTTGCCGGTGAATTTTTACCAACCGCAGGCTTGAACAGGCCGCTGGCGATGGGCGTGACCTGTTGGCGTGCAGATGTCGGGGTCTTCGACCGCCGACCTACAGGGGCTGCGTTGTAGGTCGGTACTCGCAGAGTCCGACGCTGCCTGTTCACCGACGCCACCACCTCATATGCTGTTGGCAGGCAAGCATTTGTCGGGGTCTTCGACCGCCGACCTACAGGGGCTGCGTTGTAGGTCGGTACTCGCAGAGTCCGACATGGGTGCGTTGGCACAGGCCCCATGCCGGGCCAGGGCTCAGCGGGCGTTCAGGCCGTCAAAGCAGGTGCTCATCACCATGTCCAGGATTTGGTCATCGCTGTGTTGCTCACCCATTTTGAGAAATTCGAGCACCGGGTCACACGCGCGGGCAAACAAGGTGTAGAGCACCGCCACGGCAGGCAGGGCCTGGTTGATGGCGCCTTGGGCCTGGGCTTGCTCAATCCAGCCACCCAGCGTGTCGCTGACTTCCATGAGGCCGTCCATGTAGTCCTTGCTGCCCATCAAGGTGGCGCGCAGGCTGGAGTTCTGGCTGGGCAGCGAAGGCATCTGGCCTTGCAACTTGAGCGTCATGGTCCAGCGCGTGACGGCCTTGAGTTGGTCCAGGGGTTTTTGGTCTGCGGGCAGTTGCGCAATGAACTCCTGAGCGCGGCGCATGGCGGTGACCATGGCAGCACAGGCGAGTTCTTCCTTGCTCGGAAAATGCTTGTAAAGACTGGCCTTGGCGATGCCCACTTCGGCGGCCACCTCGTCCACGGTCATGGCATCAAAGCCTTTTTCGGCAAGCAGGCGATTGACCGATTCGATGATCGCCGTTTCACGGGCCGCCAGCATCTGGACTTTGAAAGACTTCTTGGGCGGTTTGGTGACTTCAGTGTTCATTATTTCATTTTAGCGCTGCAGGCTAAATCGTGACTCTTTAGTAACTTTGTGGCACACCCAAACTCAACCCGGCAGCAGCCCCGCCACCCCTGACTGCACATGAAACTGCGCTTGCGTCTTGAACACTCCGTCGGCCTGCGCCGGGTAGGGTGTGGTTCTGAAATGGGCGCTGACACCTTCGGGTTTCACATCGATCAGGGTATAGCCCCGTTCATCAGCCCGCGCATGCAGGATGTCGGGATTGCTGTCCCGGATTTGCGCCAGCAGTTTTTCACCCAGCCCCCGCGAGGTGATGGAGGTGCTCACCAATTCGCTGGCCACCACGGGCGAGCGCTCGTCGTTGGGATGCACGCGCAGCTGGGCGGCCACGTTCATGTGCACATCACCCCCCAGCACCAGGACGTTTTGCAGACGTGCCTGAGCGATGGTGTGGAGCAGACGCGCTCTGGCTTGGGGATAGCCGTCCCAGCCGTCGGTGAAGGCGCTGCGGCCCAAAGGCGAGTTGACCCCGCTCGAACTCATTTGCGTGGACTGCGCCACCAGCTTCCAGCGCTTGGTGCTGCTGGTCAGGCCTTCGGTGAACCATTGCTCTTGCGCCTTGCCCAGCATGGTGCGCGAGGTGTCAGCCAACGCCTCGCAACCCATCACCACACGGCCGCCGCCCCGGTTGGGGTCCGGGCAGGCCTGGTGATCGCGGTACTGGCGGCAGTCGAGCGTCCACAGATCCGCCAGGCGCCCCCAGGCCATGCGGTCGTGGATGCGCATCTGGCTGGCGTTGGCCGGGTCTGGCCCCAGGCGCACCGGCATGTGCTCAAAGTAAGCCTGATATGCCGCTGCCCTGCGGCGCAAAAACACCTGTGGATCGGTGTAGTCGCGGTCCAGGTCGTTGGCGTAATCGTTGACCACTTCATGGTCATCCCAGGTAATGACCCAGCTGTGCGCCGCGTGGCAGGCCTGCAAATCGGCATCGGTTTTGTACTGCGCATGGCGCTCGCGGTACTCGTCCAGCTGCCTGGGCACGCCGCCTTGATGCTTGCGCAGCATGTGCTGCGGGTTGGAGCTTTCGTAGATGTAGTCGCCCACAAACAGCACCAGATCCAGCTCGCGCTGAGCCATCTCGCGATGCGCCACATAAAAGCCCTGCTCGTAATGCTGGCAAGACGCCAAAGCGATGCGCAAACGGTCCACCGCGTCGTTCACACCCGGACTGGTGCGGGCATGGCCTACAGGACTGATGGCATTGCCGCTCACAAAGCGGTACCAATAATGCCGACCCGGCTGCAAGTCCTGGGCGATCACATGCACGCTGTGGGCGCGGGTGGCGTCGGTCTGTACACGCCATTGGCGCACCGGCTGGCGCAAGGCGGGATCGGCAAACACCTCACACACCACGCTGATCGTCTGCGCCTTGAGGGCCGCATCAGCCTCAGTGATGCGAAGGCGCGTCCACAACACCACACTGCCCGGCTGCGGCTGGCCGCTGGCCACGCCCAGACTGAAGGGATTGATCTGCCAGGCGGGGCCTTTGTATGCGCCTTTGGCTGCCTCGGCCGAGCTGCTGACCGCCTGGGCCTGCGCGCCGGGCGCCAACCAAGGTGAGATCGCCAAAGCCAGGGCGGCACGGTTCCAGGCACGGCGGGTCAGGGGTGGAAGAGGGTCCGGTGTAAAGCTCATCCATCCATGTTAACGGTCTAGCAGGCTGCTGAAATACCCCCCTTGACGAAAGCCTCCCTTCAGCTTCGCCGTAGAAAATACCCGCATCACAAAAGCAGACAACTATGCGCGGCGCTGACACCTTCACCGAAAGCCTGTTTCTGA